>CAWAHC010000008.1:0-371443 GCA_963781765.1 uncultured Gemmatimonadaceae bacterium | reverse complement strand
ATAACTGTATTGCAATTCCCTTGGAAACGGGCGGGCGAACAGTCGCGCGCATCAGCAGTTAGACGCAGGGTTACCGGGCCTGCTTCGTCGAGTCCCCGGGCCCTCGTTGGGAGCCCGGATCATCATTCCGATCGCAACGCGTCCATAGGGACCACTCGCGCCGCGCGGCGGCTCGGCACATACCCGGCCAGATACGCTGCTCCAGCGAACACGACGCACGCCGCCAAATACACCATGGGAGAAGTCGGCGACACGCCGAGCATCCATGCCCGGAGTAGTCGGGCGAGGCCGAAGGCAAGGAACACGCCGACCAGCAGCCCGACGGCGCCGACTCGCAAGCTGCCCAGCATCAGGTGCCGCCGGATCTGGGCAATGCTGCCGCCGAGTGCGACGCGGATGCCGATCTCTCGCGTGCGCTGCGTGACACTGTAGCCCACCACGCCGTAGATGCCGACCAGGGAGAGCGCGAGGGCGATCGCCGCGCAGGTTCCGATTACGCCGCCGAAGAGGCGAACGACTGTGGGTGCCTCGCTGACGGTCTGGACATAGGGAAGGATCCTGAACCCGTCGAGATTCGGGAGGGCCGTACGGATCTCCTTGTTCACCGCGGCGATCGCCGCTCCTTGGCGGCCTGTCGGGCGCACGATCACTTTGTACAGGCAGCACCGGCCCACCGCCTGCCGATCGCTCAAGTAGAGATCGGCGTGACCGGCGAGGCTCAACCCGGCGGCGGTCTCCATGGGATCGTGCACGTCGCCGGCGATCCCGACGACCGTGATCACCGAACCGCTTCGCCCCAGCCGAAAGGTTCGGCCCACGCCACCGCGCCCAGCCCAGATTGCCCTCGCCGCGTGTTCACTCAGCACGGCCACGAGCGGGGTACCGGCCGTGTCGGTGGGGACGAATCTCCGGCCCCGCACGAGCGGAATGTCCAACGTGGAGAAGTAGCGATCCGACACGACGTGCATCCGGATGCCCATCGGGCCACCCGTGTTCACCGCCTGCGGAGCATCCGTTCGATAGATCGAATCCAGGAAGTCGCCCTGGACTGCAGAATCCTGGAACTGCGCGAAGTCATTCACACGGGCGGCCGATCGCACGGCGGCGTTCTCCTGCAGTGCCTCGGTGAGGGTACGCGCCTCGGCGCTCCCGGTGGAGTCGGTCTGCAGCCACACCGCGAGCACCCCGTCGGGACGGTACCCGGGATCGGCCGTCACGATGTTACGATAGCTGGCGCCGAGCAGCGCGGTCGTGATGAGGAGCGCGACGGCCACCGCGACCTGGACTCCGATGGCGCGCTGGCCCCGGTGCAGGGTGCGAGCAGATGTCGCCCCAAAGCCACCCCCGGCCTTGAGTGTTGTTGAAATATCGAAGCGGGTGCCGTCGAGCGCCGGGGTAAGCCCCACGAGGAAGACGACCGCGGCCGAGATGCCGAGGACGAAGAGCAGCACGTGCGAGTCGATGCCGAGCCGGAACCAGGTTCCCAGTCCAGTCGGAAAGGCGGCGGCCACCACACGAATGCCGACCACCGACAGCGCGGTGCCGATCGCGGCAGCAATCACGGCGAGCAGGAGACTCTCGGTGAGCCCCTGCCGCACCAATCGTGCGCGCCCGGCGCCAAGCGAGGCGCGCACGGCCATCTCTCGCCGTCGCTCGGTGGCGCGCATGAGCAGGAGCGTGGTGACGTTGGCGCAACCGATGAACAGTACGCATGCCGCGACCGCGAGGAAGAGCAGCAGCGCGCGCGACTGGGGTCCGGTGCGCCGCACGACCATCTCATCGTTGACATAGAGGTCGAGTCGGTGGTAGCGGCTGGGGTCGGAGCCGACGGTCTGGTCGCTCAGGAAGCTGACCTCCGCGCGCGCTTGGGCCAACGTCACCCCCGGCTTGAGCCAGGCGAAGGCGAAGTAGTACGCGCCGGGATCGGCGACCGCCGGTTGTGGCACCCAGACGTCGGTCCGACCGGCGACGCCGTAATTGATGTGCGGTGGCATCACGCCGACGACAGTATAGAGCTGTCTTCCGAGCCGGAGCGCGCGTCCGATGACATTGGGGTCGGCATTGAGTTCGCCGTACCAGAGCCGGTGGCTGATCACCACGTACGGCGCCGCCCGCGCGACCTCGACGGCGCTCGGAAAACGACCGCGTTCAGAATGTGCGCCGAGGGTCGCGAAGAAGCCCGTATCGACGGCCGTTCCGACCAGCGGTTCCACCCGGCTGGCCATCTCGAAGCGTTCCCCGACATCGTAGAAGGCGGACACGCGCGCGAACGATCGGGTGTCGTGGCGCAGGCGTTCAACCGCCGCGAGCGGAAGATTGCCGGGCCAGTCATTCGGGGTCGCGATGATGGCGACCGATCGGTCCGCCAGCGGATAGGGCAGGGCGCGGTAGAGCGCCGTGTTGACGAAGCTGAACGTCGCGGTGACGACGGCGATGCCGACGGCGAGCGTGGCGACGATGAGCAGGGTGAAGCTCGGACGTTGGCGCGCCTGCCGCACGGCGAGTTGTAGATCCTGTCCGAAGTCGTACAGCCAGCCCACGACACGATCGACGAGCGCGCGCCGTTCGTCGACGCGCAGGCAGTACGCTTTGAGGTCGTGCTCGTCGCCGAGTCGGCGGAGAGCTTCCGCGTGGGCGGCAGGTTCGCTCATGCCCAGCGCGCGCAGGTCGTCGATGCGCATCTGGAGGTGAAACTGCAACTCGGTATCGAGGTCGCGGCGCATCTCGCGCCTGTTCCACGGCAGACGAAAGATGCGGCGGACGCCGGGCGGGAGTTTGTCCGATCCGGACAGGCCCCTCATGGCGTCTCCAGCACGCCCGAGACCGCGGCCACGTACCGGTGCCAGGTCGCGAGTTCGGCTTGCAGCAGGCGTCGGCCCTTCGCCGTGAGGGAGTAGTACTTTGCCCGCCGGTTGTTCTCGGACATGCCCCACGTGGATGTGACGGCGCCGCCTGCCTCAAGCCGGTGCAGGGCTTTGTAGAGCGCGGCGTCCACGATGTCGAGTTCCTGGCCGGACTGGCGTTCGATCCACGTCGTGATGCCGTAGCCGTGCATCGGGCCCCAAGAGAGGGTCTTTAGCACAAGCACATCGAGCGTGCCGTGGAGGAGGTCGTTGGTCGTACGGGGCATGGCCAGTCCACAAACCAGGTTAGTGGAGAAGGTGCGGCCTCAGGTCTGCGGCGTCAAGATCGGGGGGGCTGGGCCGCATTGCCGCGCGGTCAGGCACTCGCTTGCGCAGGGTCTACGGGGCCGCGTTCCGGAGTACGGCGCCGGCGTTCCGCTTCAAGCCGGCCATCTTCGCCCGCGTCATCGCCGAGCCCTTGAACGCGGCGCGGAACTTGTCTTCGCTCATCGGGAGAATCTCCGTCGCGAGCGGCCGAGCGTTCTTGCGGCAATCGCGGTGCGCGGCTGAAAGCTTGGCTCCCTCACCTCCCGCCCGAACTCCGGATTCTACCGGCACACCTCCTGGCACGACTGCCAACCGAACCCCCTCGCCATCCCCCTCTCAACCGCCCGCCGCACGCGCAAACCACCCGCCAACGTCGGGAAACCACCTACCTGCCGTCGGGGACACGCCGATCCCGTATAACCGCGTAAACGGGTTTACTCCACGCACGGAGAACCCCGACCATGCGATTGCTCAGCCAGACCTTCAAAGCCCTTTCCGAAGACACGCGCCTCGAGATCCTCGCGCTGCTCTTCCGCCACGGCGAACTCTGCGTCTGCGACGTGGAGGCCATCCTTCGCGTGACGCAATCCAAGGCGTCGCGACACCTGCGCTACCTCCAGGCTACCGGCCTCGTGGACGGCCGCCGCGACGGACTCTGGATGCGCTACCGGATCGCCGAGCAGACAGGCCCGGAACAGCGCCTGGTGCTCGATACCACACGAGAATTGCTCACCGACCCGCTCGTGGCCGACGTGGATGCGCGCTACACCCGGTGGATGGCGGAGAAAGCATGCTGCACGCCGACGATGTAGCCATCCCGCGCCCCGCCTGGCCCGGCGCGCATCCCCGAGTCTTCCTCAGCGCTGCAGCGCTGGGCTGGCTGGCGCTCTACCTGGCGCTGGAGCCGACCTCGGGGGCCCTCGTGGCCGCCCTGCCGGTGGACCCCACGAGCCACCTGGGCGGCGCGCTCCAGTTCTTCTTCTTCGACACGCCAAAGGTCCTGCTTCTCCTCACCGGTGTCGTCTTCGCGATGGGGATGGTGAACTCGTACTTCACCCCGGAACGCACGCGCGCACTGCTCGCGGGGCGCGCCGAGGGTGTTGCCAACGTCATGGCGGCTGGACTCGGCATCGTGACGCCGTTCTGTTCGTGCTCGGCGGTGCCGCTCTTCATCGGCTTCGTGCAGGCCGGCGTGCCGCTCGGCGTCACCTTCTCCTTCCTGATCTCGGCGCCGATGGTCAACGAGGTGGCGCTGGCCCTGCTGTTCGCCCTGTTCGGATGGAAGATCGCACTGCTCTACCTCGGACTCGGCCTGTCCATCGCCATCGTGGCGGGATGGGTGATCGGGCGGCTCCACATGGAGTCGTCGCTCGAGGACTGGGTGCGCGAAATGCCACGCGTGCAGGCGGCCGCCGGACACGACGGCCTGGATGCGGCGGCGCGCATCGAAGCGGGATTCGCCGCCGTGCGCGAGATCGTCGGACGCGTGTGGCCGTACATCCTGGCCGGCATCGCCATCGGCGCCGCGATCCACGGCTACGTGCCGGCGGCGTTCATGGCCTCGATCATGGGGCGCGATACCTGGTGGGCCGTACCGGCAGCGGTGCTCGCCGGCGTCCCGATGTACACGAACGCCGCGGGCGTCATCCCCATCGTACAGGCACTGCTCGGCAAGGGCGCCGCGCTGGGGACCGTGCTCGCCTTCATGATGAGCGTGATCGCGCTGTCGTTTCCCGAAATGGTGATCCTGCGCAAGGTGCTGAAGCTGCGACTGATCGCGACGTTCGTCGCCGTGGTCGCCATCGGCATCCTGCTGGTGGGCTACGTGTTCAACGCCGTGCTGTGACCGACGACAAGGAGATCGTGATGAGAAACGTGAAAGTGCTCGGGACGGGCTGCCCGAACTGCCGGAACACCATCCGGCTGCTCCAGACCGTCGCCAAGGAGACCGGCGCCGAGATCGAACTGGAGAAGGTGGAGGATATCCGCGATATCATGGGATACGGCGTCATGTCCACGCCCGGTGTGGTGATCGATGGCGAGGTGGTTCACGCGGGCGGCGTGCCGAGCCGGGCGAAGGTGGAGGGCTGGCTGAAGTAGAGCCGTTGAC
The DNA here is from genome assembly GCA_963781765.1 of uncultured Gemmatimonadaceae bacterium. Lineage (GTDB taxonomy): Bacteria > Gemmatimonadota > Gemmatimonadetes > Gemmatimonadales > Gemmatimonadaceae > JAGWRI01. The sequence continues at coordinate 366,163 of CAWAHC010000008.1, read as the reverse complement.
GTCGGTGGCGCCGGGCGGACGCAGCGGGGCCCGTCGTTGGATCGCTCAGCGCTACGGCCACCCCTCAATCAGCCTGCAATGACGTCATCGGATCGGTGGCCGCGGCGCGGCGCGCCGGCCAGTATGACGCGAGCACTGCTACCATGGCCGCGCCGACCGCGACGAATGCGAATGTCAGCGGGTCGCCGGGCGACACGCCGTACAGCAGCGACCGGAGCAGCCGCGTCACCGCGAAGGCTGCGATGAGTCCTACCACGCCCCCGGCGGCGGCCAGTCGCAGACCCTGAGCAATCACCAAGCGTACGAGCCCGCCCGGCTGCGCGCCGAGTGCCATTCGCACGCCGAATTCGCGCGAGCGCTGCGTCACGCTGTAGCTGATCACGGCGTACAGGCCGATGGCGGAGATCAGCATCGCAATCACCGCGAAGCCGCCCATGAGACCGAGCATGATCCAGTACGGCGCCAGCACCTTTCGAAAGTCACCGGCCAGCGGACCGAGGCGCGACACCGCGAGGTCAGGATCGAAGCGTCGCACGGCCGCGAGGATGGCGGGCTCGGCAGCCGCCGGATCGCCGGCGGTCTCCACCACCACGCCGGCGTCGCTAAACGGATACTGCTGCATCGGGCGATAGATCTCCGGCGTCACCGGCTGTCCGATCTGCCCGTACATCACGTTGCCCGACACCCCAACGATTCGCCAATCGTCCCCTCCGATCACCAACGTGTGGCCGACTGGATCTTCATTGGGGAAGAAGCGTCGTGCGAGCGCCTGATTCACGATCGCGACCCGCGGCGCTCCCGACGCGTCGGACGGCCCGAACGGCCGGCCTCGCACGATCGGAATGCCGAGTGTCGCGAAGTAGTCCGGCGTCGCCGGCTGCATGCGGCTGAACGGATGGTGATGCGGCGGGGGCGCCGGCCGGCCGGCGATGTCGAAGTTGTTGGTGCTCATCGACTGGCTGAATGGCAGCGCGAAGGTGACGCCGGCCCTCCGCACGCCGGGGACGGCCTCGAGTGCACGCGCGAGGCGGTCCGTTGACGTAGGGTCCTCCGTGCTGCCGGGCCTGTACGGTGGACTCTGGATCCGGAATCGGAGCACGTGGTCCGGTGCAATTCCCGTTGGCGTCGCGTAGAGGTGCTGCACGCTCCGCGCCAGCAGCCCCGCCGCGGAGAGCAGGACCACGGCGAACCCGACCTGCGTGCCCACGAGCAGCCGTCGTCCCACGGCGCGGTCGGTGATCGTGCGCGATGCCGCGTGCAACTCCTTCATGAGGTCAGGCCGCGCGAATCGAATCGCCGGCCAGAGGCCGATCACGACGCCGGTGCCGAGACCGATGGCGAGCGCGACGGCCAGGGCGGGCAGGTCGAGGCGGAAGAAGTTCCATCCCGGCATCGAACTCGAGAGATCCGCCGGCATGACGGCCCGGATCGCGGCGATTCCGCCCCAGGCGGCAAGCGCGCCGAATCCGCCGCCGAGCAGGGAGACGAGCATGGTCTCGGTCAGGAGCTGGCGCGCGATTCGGGACGGGCCGGCGCCCATCGCCGCGCGAACCGCGAGCTCGCGGCGGCGTGACGCGAGCTGCGCCAACAGGAGGGCGGCCAGGTTTATGCACGCGATGAGGAGCACCAGGCCGACCGCACCCGAGGAGATCCAGACCGGGCTCATGTCCGCATCGTGCCACAGCGAGAGGGACTGGACCCTGAACGTCGTCGCTCGCATCTGGTCGGGATAGGCCAGGGCTTCCTCGCGTGCGAGGCTCGCCAGTTCGGCACGCACACGGGACAGGGGCACGCCCGGGCGTGCGCGCGCCACCATGTCGAAGTCCGTCCAGTGATAGTTGACCGCCATCGCGCTGGTGATGGCCAACGGGGCCCACAGGTCGGTGTTGAGGGGATAGGTCGTTGCCCCGGCGAGCACGCCCACCACCGTGAACGGTGTTCCGTTGATCACCGTCGTTCGCCCGACGATCCCGGAGTCGGCGCCGAATCGGGTGCGCCAGAGCGTCTCGCTCAACACCACCGCGTCGCGGTGGCCGATCGCGGTGTCGGCGGGGCCGAGCGTTCGGCCGAGCAGCGTTCGCGCTCCGAGCGTCCGAAAGAAGTCGGGGGTGACCCGGACTCCGTTCAGTGCCTCGGCGCGGTCGGTGCCCCGGACGATGGCAGTCCACCCGGAAACCAGTCCGACATTCGCGAGTGTCGTCGCCCCGCGTTGCACCGCAACGAAACCTCCCGAGGAAATATTCCGGCAGTTGCCGCACCCCGCAGGCTGCTGCATGATGTCGACGAGTTGGTCGGCATGCGGGAAAGGGAAGCGGTTGCTCCGCGGAGGCGCGCGCGAGTCCATACATCGTGGTCGTGGCGCCGATGCCGAGCGCGAGCGTGACGACGACCGCGGCCGTGAATCCCTTGCGGGCGCCGAGTTGGCGCCAGGCGTGGCGGAGGTCGTCGGCGAGCGTCTCGATCAGGCGGACGCCCGACGCTTCCCGGCCCGACTCCTTGTGCGCTTCGATCGCGCCAAAGTCGAGCCGGGCACGCCGCATCGCCTCATCCGCCGCGACGCCCGCGCGCCGCAGTTCGGCGGCTTCCATCTCGATATGAAAGTGCATCTCGTCGCGCATGTCGTGCTCGAATGCCGACCGGCCAACGAGCGAGCGCAGGCGGCGGGCGATGCGTCCCGGCCAGGCCGACAGATTGCCGATGTGGTCACGCACCCTGCAGCACCAGTTCGATGGCGTGGGCGAAGCGGCGCCAGTCCGCCTGCTCGGCGTCGCACCGGCGGCGGCCGGCGGCGGTGAGCGTGTAGAACTTGGCGCGGCGTCCCTCGTCGGAGACGCCCCATTGGGAACGCACGTGCCCGCGTTCTTCCAGCCGGTAGAGGGCCGGATACAGCGAGCCCTGATTCACCTGCAGCACGTCGTTCGAGAGCGCGCGGATGCGTTTGGACAACCCCCATCCGTGCAGCGAATCGGCGCGGAGGCTCTTGAGGATGAGCAGGTCGAGCGTGCCCTGGAGGAGGTCGGCGCGATCGGACACTGGAGAACTCCGGCGAGAGGTTGGCGGTGAGGCTGATACCTTGAGCTTCGACAACAGTACGAACGTTGTTGTCGAAGGTCAAGGGTATGGCGGCCGTGGGCCGGGTGTGGCCCTCGTCGGGAGGCCGCCCGATCAGGGAGTGGCGTCCGGTCCCAGGGCGACCCCGGCGTTCCGTTTCAAGCCCGCCAACTTCGCCCGCTTCATCGCCGAGCCCCTGAACGCGGCGCGGAACGCCTCGTCATCCATCGCCAGGATCTCCGCCGCCAACGTCCGCGCATCCTTCCCCGCAATCGCCGCCCGGGCCTCGAACCTCGGCTCCTGCACCTCCCGCGCGAACTTCACGTTCCAGGGGCAGACTTCCTCACACACATCACATCCATATAGATGTCCACCGTCGGCGATCGCCGCCCGGAACTCGGCCGGGATCTCGCCCTTCAACTCGATGGTGAGATAGGAAATGCACCGGGTCGCGTCGAGCACCCCCGGCTCCACGAACGCCTGCGTGGGACATGCATCCAGGCACGCCCGGCAGCTTCCGCAGTGCTCGGTATCGAAGGGCGCGTCGGGCACGAGCTCCAGATCCAACAGAAGCTCCCCGAGAAAGAAGTACGACCCGAGCTTCGGGTTGATGAGGTTCGTGTTCTTCCCGAACCAGCCGAGCCCCGCCTTCCGCGCCAGGTCGCGTTCGAGTATCGGACCGGTGTCCACGTACGCCTTGCCTGCTACGTCGCGCCCGACCTCGCGCTCCACCAACCGGTGCAGCTCGTTCAGCCGGTCGGTCATCAGGTCGTGGTAGTCGTCGCCGCGGGCATACCGCGCCACCGGCCCGTCGGGTGCCTTCCCCCCGTAATCCAATGCAACCACGACTGCAGACCGCGCACTGCTCACCGGCAACCGCGTGTCACTCCGCTTCTCGGCGCCGCGCTTCAGGTACGCCATCTGGCCGTCGTACCCGGCGTCGAGCCATTGCTGGAACGCATCGAAGGTCTCGGCCGGCCCCAGCGTCGCGATGCCCACCAGATCGAAGCCGAGGGCGTAGACGTGCGCCTTGATGCGCTCCTCGACCGGTCGGGTCACGACTCGCGGACGGCCCACCGCGCGTAGCGCACCACGTCAGCCGGCGGGGGCACGAAGTCGTAGCGCCCGTACGCGGTGTGCATTCGCCAGCGCACGTACTCGCGCGACGGGAGGGGCAGGAAGGGGAAGCGTCGGTACCACCCGCGCTCGCGGAATCGCCACGCCACGCGCAGCAACGCCACGCCGGTGGCCGGATTCGCCACCGAACGCAGGGCCAATTGCAGAGAGAGCCGGATCCACCCCATGCCGGAAATCTACAGGAACGAGGTCCCGTCCAGCGATTCCGGAATCGGCAGTCCCAGCGCCGCCAGGCTGCTGGGCATCACGTCGGTGGTGCGGCGCGGCACGCGGGCAATGGGCCGGTTCACGAGCAGCGGCACCATCATGTGGTCGCGGTGGAGCGCGCCGTGTGAACTCACGTGCGGAATGGGCTCGTACCGCGCCCGCAGGTCCCAGTTGCGCGACGCCGACAGAATGACGTCGCCCGCCCTCGGCGACGACGCCAGGTGCGCGATCTGCACGACGGAGTCGGGGTAGTCGGTGCCGGCAGTGGCGTCGTGCGCCTGGTCGGCGGTCACGCTTCGGAGCTCGCACCCCACGCCCAGCGGATCGCCCGCAGTGGGGAGGTACGAGTAGCTCCCGCCCGTGCGCGACACCACGCCCATCTCGCCGCGGGACGAACGCACCTCGCACCGCTCGGCGTCGAGTGGCAGCAACGCGAGATCGACCGACGGCCGCGACAGGAGGAGCGCGACGAGCGCCTCCCACCGATCGCGGAGGGCCGGCCACCAGGGGCGCCCGCGGCGCCGCACCTCGAGAAACAGGTGCGCCATGGCGTTTCCGCTCACCATCACCGCCGTCTGCGGCCGCGGCGTCATCACCCACGGATGGGCCACCACCCGGTGCCCCAGCTTGCCGAGCAGCCCGGCGAGATCCTCGTGCGCGGTGACCGGCGAATGCCCGTGGTCGCTCACGATCCACAACTGCATGTCCTTCCACCGCCCGTCGCGTTCGGCGTCGGCGCGGATACGTCCTGCGGCGTCGTCCACGATCCGCAGGGCGTCGGTGATCATCGGGTGCGCGTGCCCGCGCGCGTGCGACACCTTGTCCACGCCGGTGAACGCCGCGTACGTGTACGCTGGACGCTCGCCGGCCACGCGCCGTACCACCTCGTCGCCCACCTCGCGATCGATGTCCAGCCATCCGGCCACGTTGCCCGCAAAGTGCGTGCGCGCCGCGCGGATGGCGGACTTGAGCGTGATGCTGCCGATGCGGTTGGCGGGCGGGAGTCCACGCGTGATGACGCTCAGCGCGGCGAGGCTCGACGGCGCCAGCTCGAAGATGGTGGGCGCGTCGGCCGCGATGTCGCGATCGACGGCCCGCATCTGATACCCGACGTAGCTGCGCGTGTAGTCGGGAAAGGAGCAGGCCGCGCGCTCACGGTCGAACCACCGGAGCCCGGGCAGCCCCACCGGCCCTGGAAAGCGACCCATGAGAAAGGGCGCATAGGCCGGCCCGGTGACCGAAGGGAACACCGTGGTCACGCCGTGCAGCGCGCCCTCGTCGCGCAGCCGCGCGAGCGCGGGCAGAGCGCCGGAATCGATGACCGCGGCGAGCGTGTCGGGACGCACGCCGTCGGCGAGCAGGACGACGACTGACATCAATACGGCAGGGGGCCCGGCGCGGAGCCGGGGTGTGGATGGTGCGTGGCCGAGGGGGGCATGGAAAGCAAAGCAAGCGCGGGGACGCGCCCGGGGCAACCCGATCGCTGGCGCAGCATTGGGGCGTTGTCGTAAACTCCGAGGGCGCGCCCCGCAGGTGGGGGCGCGCGCTTTCCCTTCATCACGAGACCCATCGCATGTCAGCTTTCAAGCGGAGCGGACCGCCCGCGCCCAAGGGGCGCCGTCATCGCCATCCGCGTCCGCCCAAGACCGCATCGGGCAAGCGCGCCGACGTGGAATTGATGCAGAGCGCCGCCGCCGATTCGCGGGCCGGCTTCAAGGAGCGCACCGAGGCCGGGCACATCGGTGCCGGCCGCAAGCCGCCGTCGGCGCAGAAGCCCAAGAAGCCGCGTAGCAAGGCGGAGCAGCGCCGCGTGGACGACGCTATCCGCGACGTCGTCATGACCGAGGATCAGAAGCTGCTGCAGCGGCACACGGATCCGGCCGACTTTACCCGCACCGATCCGTGGCGGGTAATGCGCATCATGGGCGAATTCATCGAAGGGTTCGACGCGCTGGCCAGCGTGACGAAGGGCGTGACGATCTTCGGCTCGGCCCGCACGCACCCGAGCGATCCGCAGTACGATGCGGCCAAGGAAACCGCGCGCCTGCTCGCCGAAGCCGGGTTCGCCGTCATCACCGGCGGTGGGCCCGGCATCATGGAGGCCGCCAACCACGGCGCCAAGCTCGGCGGCGGCCTCTCCATCGGCTGCAACATCGAACTGCCCTTCGAACAGGGCGCCAACCCGTACGTCGATACGCTCATCAACTTCCGGTACTTCTTCGTTCGGAAGACGATGTTCATCAAATATTCGGACGCCTTCATTATCTTCCCGGGCGGCTTCGGTACGCTGGACGAGGCGTTCGAGGCGCTGACGCTCATCCAGACGGGCAAGATCTACCAGTTCCCGGTGGTCTTCTTCGGCCGCCACTACTGGGCCGGGTTCATCCGCTGGCTACAGACGCGCGTGCTCACCGAGGGCAAGATCTCGCCGGGCGACATGGACCTGATCATCGTGACCGACGATCCAAAGGAAGCGGCAAGCGTGGTCATCCAGGCGCAGCAGAGCATCGATCACCGGAAAATTCAAGAAACGCGACGGAGCTGACGGCATGGCCAAGAAGAAGGGGACGGCAAAGAAGACGGCGAGCCGCGAGCGTGGCGGATTCAAAGCGTCGCGGCACGGCGTCGGGAAGCGTTCCTCCGCCGCCGGCCCGAAGGCGGCGCAGAAGAAGGCGGCCGAACAACGCGAGGCGGCCGGCGCCCGCCACACGAGCGCCGAGAAGCAGCCGCTTCCTGCGCGGCGGGAAGATCGATCCGCGCCGCATCGACGGCCGCGAGACCGTGGTCGATCTCGTCGAGGGCACCTTCCTGGCCTACAACGCCGCGCGCCTGCGCGAGGCCTGCCAGCTGTTCACCACCAAGATGCTCGACAAGGACGTCACGGTCGGACTCACCCTCACCGGCGCACTCACGCCGGCGGGCATCGGCATGTCGGCCATCATCCCGCTCATCGAGTCGGGGTTCGTGGACTGGATCGTCTCCACGGGCGCCAATCTCTACCACGACACGCACTTCGGCCTCGGGCTGATGATGCACCGGGGCAACGCGCAGGAGAGTGACGTGGTGCTGCGCGAAGAGGGCGTGGTGCGCATCTACGACATCTTCTTCGACTACGACGTCCTGCTCAGCACCGATGCCTTCTTCCGCAAGATCATCCAGGGCAAGGAATTCCAGCACGCGATGTCGAGCGCCGAGTTCCACTACCTGTGCGGGAAGTACGTGCGCGAGCGCGAGAAGGCACTGGGCATCGGGCAGAAGTCGCTGCTCTCGGCGGCGTACGCCGCGGGCGTGCCCATCTACACCTCGTCGCCCGGCGACTCGTCCATCGGCATGAACGTGGCCGCGCTGGCGCTCGAGGGGAACAAGTGCGTGATCGATCCCAACCTCGACGTCAACGAGACGGCGTCCATCGTGCTGAACGCCAAGCGCAGCGGCGGCAAGTCGGGAGTGTTCATCTGCGGCGGCGGCAGCCCAAAGAACTTCATGCTGCAGACGGAGCCGCAGATCCAGGAAGTGCTGGGCATCGACGAGAAGGGGCACGACTACTTCTTGCAGATCACCGACGCGCGCCCCGACACGGGCGGGCTCTCCGGCGCCACGCCGGCCGAGGCGGTGAGCTGGGGCAAGATCGACCCCGACCGGCTGCCCGACGCGGTGGTGTGCTACCTCGATTCGACGGTGGCGCTGCCGGTGCTCACGTCGTATGCGCACGCCAAGCACAGGAAGCGCCCGCTCAAGCGGCTGTACGACAAGCGCGGCGCGATGATGAAGCGGCTGCGCACGGAGTTCGAGAAGAGCGCCGGCTAGGGCGCCAGCAGGGGCGGCTCGGACTCCCCGCCCGCCGGAAGCTGCTCCACGTCGCGCAGCTTCCGGTCCATGGCCCTGGCGCGCACGGCGATCTGCTCCACCGCGTCCGAGGCCAGACTCAGCTTCTTCTGCGCTCCCGAAACGGTCTCGCCGAACTTCCCGAACTCGGTGCGCACGGCGCCGAGCAGTCGCCATACCTCTTCCGACCGTTCGGCGAGCGCCATCGAGCGGAACCCCATCTGCAGGCAGTTGAGCAGCGTGGCGAAGGTGGTGGGGCCGGCGATCATCACCCGGCACTCGGCTGCTCAGCGACTCCACCAACCCTGGCAGCCGCACGACCTCGGCAAACAGCCCCTCCGACGGCAGGAAGAGAATGGCGTAGTCGGTGGTGTTCGGTGGGTCGATGTACTTGGCCCGGATGTCGTCGGCCGAGCGGCGCACGGCGATCCCCAGCGCCTTCTGCGCGGCCGCGACGGCGGGCGCGTCGGCACGCTCCTGGGCGTCGAACAGCCGGGCGTAGTCCTCGGCGGGATACTTGCTGTCCACCGGCAGCCACATGCCGCCGGTGGCGGCGCCCTGCGCCGGAATCCGGATGGCGAATTCGACGATGGTGTCGCGCAACGGGTTCGGTTTCACGTTGCGCGCGAATTGATCGGGGGTGAGCAGCTGCTCGAGCATTGCCTGGAGCTGCCATTCACCCAGCACGCCGCGGGTCTTCACGTTGGTGAGCACCCGTTTGAGGTCGCCCACCCCCTCGGCCAGCGTCTGCATCTCGCCCAACCCGCGCTGCACCTGCGCCAGCCGCTGATCGAGCGCCTCGGTGACGCGGGCCAGCGAGGCGGCGGTCTCCTCGCGGTTGCGGCCCATCTCCTGGCGCACCACCTGGTCGGCGCGGTCGAGCCCGCGCTGCAGCTCGGCGAAGCGTTGTTCCACGGCCGCGGCATTGGCGGGCCGGCTGCGCACGAACAGCACCAGCAGCAGTGCGACGGCGGCGGCGAGGAGGACGACGATGGCGATGAGCAGGTCGGTCATCGGGAATCGGGCGCGGGCGGCGAGGATGGCGCGGGAACAGCGTCGTCGGTCATTCCCGCGCGGACGTTGCGCACCAGGTTAGCGCGTGCGTACTCGCCGCGCGAGACGAACCCGGTCCACTCCTCGCCGCCGAGCACGGCGCGCACGATAGTGCGATCGTCCCAGCCCTGGCGCACGCGGCGCTCGATGACGCCGATGGTCTCCGTCAGCCATTCGGCCTTGGCGTTGAGCGCCCGCACCGGATCGCGCACCGGCCCGCGGTGGGCGTCGAACATCCGCTCCGGCCCGAGCGCGGCCGCGGCATGCAGGTCGCGCAGGAGTTGGCGGGGATCCTCCTCCACGTGCATGACCTTGGCGTGCACACCCAGCCAGAGGTCGGCGGAGAAGAGGGTGCCGTGCTCGGCGTCCCAGACGACGTGATGGTCGGGGGAGTGGCCGGGGGCGGAGATGATCTGCAGCGGTCGCGGATCGAAGGGCTCCACCGCTCCGGTGAAGGCGCGCGGCCGGCCCCAGGTGAAGCGCCGGTAGGCGCGGATGTGGTGGCCGGCCTGCAGTTCGGCCAGGGTCTCGGCGGACATCCAGAGGGGAATGCCGAGCCGGGCGAGCACCGCCACGTTGCCGGCGTGGTCCTCATGCGCGTGGGTGATGACGGCGCCGGTCGGCTGCAACTGTCGGAGCACCGGTGTGAGTTCGCCGCCGGCGTCGGGGAAGCCGCAATCGACGAGAATGCCGTGCGTCAGGTAGGCGCTCACCTCGTAGTGGATGGCCCGGCTGCGCCAGGTGCTCATGCGCAGGCGGGTGACGTCCCCGTGCTGCTCCAGACGGATCATGCACCGAAGTCTAGCCGAAACGTTTATCGCCGCACGTACCGCTGGACGAAGCTGCCGGGCGTGGATAGTATCCGAGTATGAGTCACGACGCCCGAACGAAGGTTCTGCTGTTCACCTCCAGCCCCGAGCGGCAATAGGCGGGTGTGCGGGATTCGTCGCGGTGACGGCGCCCGGCCACTCAGCCGGGCGTCTCCTTTTTGTACCCTGTCGGTACGTCCCATGATCGAAGCGCTGAAAGCGAAACTGGGTGCGGAAGTCGCGCGGCTGCAGTACGAGCTGAACGTCACGCTGCCCGACGAGATCCGGAAAGCCGTGGAACTCGGCGACCTGCGCGAGAACAGCGAGTACAAGGCTGCGCTCGAGCGGCAGCAGTTCGTGCAGGCGCGGCTGGGTCAGCTGCGGCAGCGGCTGAGCAAGCTGTCGTCCATTGACCCGGCACAGATCCCGAACGACAAGGTGGGGTTGGGCTCGCGCGTGATCGTCGAGGATCGGAATTCCAGGGAACGCGAGACGTACTACCTGGTGTTCGGCGACGCCGTGGAGTTCGAGGACGGGCACGTCACGATGGCGTCTCCCATCGGCCGCGCTCTGCTGAACAAGGCCGTGGGCGATGAGGTGGTGCTGCGGCTGCCGGCGCTGACGCGGACACTCCTGGTGATCGAGTTGTACACGATCCACGACGAGGTCGCGAGCAAGGGGAAGTAGCCGCCGCCGCTACACGCCGGCGCCGGCGTCCACGCCGAAGATCCGCGCCACCTCGGTGGCGTACTCGTCCACCGCGGCCTGCACGGCCGCACCCTGCCATGCCAGGAGTGGCGCGACATAGGCGGCCACCGCCGGGGCCACGCCCATGCCGTGGTCCGGCGTTTCGAACGCCAGTTTGGTGCGCCGGATGAGCAGATCGGCCAACGTGCGCGCGTGCGCGGACTCCACGCCCCACCGCAGTTCGCCCCACCGCCATCCCAACCCCTCCACGATCGGCGCGCCTGCCTGCGCGTCGCGCGCGCATGCCGCGTCGCGCGCCGGACCGTCGTCGGGTAGCGGTGCGTGCACCGTCGTGGACGGGCCCCCGCTGCCGATGCGCCGGCAGACCACATTCACCACCTGCTCCGCCATGATCCGGTAGGTGGTGAGCTTGCCGCCGGTGATGGTGACGACGCCGGCCGGCGTGACGGCAATGGCGTGTTCGCGCGACGCCGCGTTGGGCGAGTTCGCCGCGGTGGCGACCAGCGGCCGGATCCCGGCCCACGCGCTCACCACGTCGCCGCGCGCGAGCCGGGCCGACGGGAAGAACGTGTTCGCGGCGCGCAGCAGATACGCCACATCGTCTTCCGAGGCCCGCACCTGGTCGGGGCTGGCGTCCGTGAAGGTGTCGGTGGTGCCGAACACGGTGAACGCACCCGACGGCAGCGCGAACATCACCCGGCCGTCCACCGGGGAGAGCAGGGTGAGCGCGGCGTGGTTGCCGACGCGTGCATGCGGCACGAGGATGTGCGTGCCCTTGCTCCCGCGCACGCGCGCCCGGTCGGCGGCGCCCTCCAGCCGGCGCACGTCGTCGCTCCACGGGCCGGTGGCGTTGACGGTCGCCCGGGCGCGCACGTGCGTCGTGTTTCCGGTGATGCCGTCCACGAGGTGCGCGCCCACCACGCGTCCGGTTTCGAGCACGAAGCTCCGCACCGCCGCGTGGTTGATCACCACCGCGCCGGCCCGCTCGGCGTCGAGCACGTTGGCCAGCGTGAGGCGGGCATCGTCCGTGGCGGCGTCGTAGTACGACACGCCGCCGCGCAGCCCGTCGGGCGACAGCGCCGGCTCTTCGGCGAGTACCCCGCGCGCCGTGAGGCGGTGGTGCCGGTGGACGTTCCGGAATGCGGCCAGCGCGTCGTACAGGGTGACGCCCGCGACGACCTTCCAGAAGGGCACGCGGGCGCCTGTGTACACGGGCCAGACGAAGCGGAGCGGATGCACCAGGTGCGGCGCGAGCCGCAACAGCCGCCGGCGCTCGGCGCTCGCCTCGAATACCAGTTTGAGCTGCCCGTGCTCCAGATAGCGCAACCCGCCGTGTATCAGCCGGGAACTCCGGCTCGACGTGCCGCTGCCGAAGTCGTCCTTCTCGACCAGCAGCACGTGCAGCCCGCGGAGCGCCGCGTCGCGGGCGATGCCGGCTCCCGTGACGCCGCCACCCACGACCAGCAGGTCGAAGGCGGATCCGGGGGCGGGAAGGCGAGCGATCGAGTCGGGCATCGAGCGTCAAAAGCTGCCATGGCGTGGCTCCCGGTACAAGCGGGGCGCGACCCATGTTGCCTGCCGCGACCGAGTCTCTAAGTTGCAGGCATGCCGAGTTTCGGGAACGGGCGCCGGGTGGCTGTGGTCGCGGGTGTGCGCACGCCGTTCACGCGCGCAGGCACCGTGCTCCGTTCGTTGAGCGCCATCGAGCTCGGACGCCTCTGCGTGTCGGAGCTGCTGCAGCGCACCGAACTGGACGGCTCGCTCGTGGAAGGGCTGGTGTACGGCACCGTGGTACACTCCGTGATCGCGCCGAACATCGCGCGCGAAGTGTCGCTGATGCCGGTGTTCCCCAAAGGCGTCGATGCGTACACGGTGAGCCGCGCCTGCGCGTCGGCCAATCAGGCCATCACCGACGCCGCCGATCAGATCGCGCTCGGGCATCGCGACGTGATGATCGCCGGCGGCGCCGAGTCGCTCTCCAACATTCCGATTCTCCATTCGCGCGGAATGTCCGACGCGCTGATCGCCGCGTCGCGCGCCAAGTCGCTGGGCGGGCGCATCGGCGCGCTGTCGCGCATCACGCTCCGGGACTTCGTGCCGATCACGCCGGCCATCGCCGAGCCCAGCACGGGCGAGACGATGGGGCAGAGCGCCGAGAAGATGGCCAAGATCAACCACATCGGGCGCGAAGATCAGGATCAGTTCGCGCTGCGATCGCACCGGTTGGCCGCGGTGGGCACGCAGGACGGACGGCTCACCGCCGAGATCGCCACGGCGTGGGTGCCGCCGAAGTACGACGTCGCGGTGTCGAGCGACAACGGCATTCGCACCGACACCAGCATCGAACAGATGCGCAAGCTCAAGCCCGTGTTCGACCGGCGCTACGGAACGGTGACGGCGGGTAATTCGTCGCCGCTCACCGACGGGGCGAGCGCCGTACTGCTGATGAGCGAGGAGCGCGCGAAGACGCTGGGCTACGCGCCGCTCGCGTTCATCCGGTCGTATGCCTACGCGGCGCTCGACCCCGCGGAGCAGCTGCTCATGGCGCCGGTGCTCGCCGCGCCGCTCGCCCTGCAGCGCGCCGGCCTGACGCTGGCCGACATGGACCTCGTGGAGATGCACGAGGCCTTCGCGTCGCAGGTGGTGAGCAACCTGCAGGGATTCGAGTCGCGGGCGTGGGCCGAACGTGCCGGGTTCAGCCAGCCGGTGGGCGAGGTGGATCGCTCGCGGTTGAACGTGATGGGCGGGTCGATCGCCATCGGGCATCCCTTCGGCGCCACCGGCGGGCGCATTCTCACCACGCTGGCCAACGAGCTGGCGCGGCGGGACGGACAGTTTGGCCTGCTGACGGTGTGCGCGGCCGGTGGACTGGGCCACGCCATGGTCATCGAGCGCGTATGAACGAGGAGCCGCCGATGCCCGCCATTCGCCTCGATCGACAGGACGACGTGCTGGTGCTCACGCTCGACATGCCGGGCGAACCGGTGAACAAGCTCACCCGGGAGCTGGGCGAGGAGTTGACGCGCGTGATCGCCGACGTGGATGCCGACGCCGGCGTGCGCGCGTGCGTGATCGTGAGCGGCAAGAGCGAATCGTTTATCGCCGGCGCCGACATCGAGCAGTTTCTCGACTTCCGCCGGGAGATCGACGCGGCGGCGGCGAGCCAGCTGGGCCAGGATGCGCTGAATGCACTGGCCGCGCTGCGCGTGCCCGTGGTGGCGGCCATCCACGGCGCCTGCATGGGCGGCGGCCTCGAACTCGCGCTGGCCTGCCGCTATCGCGTCTGCACCGATCACCCCAGAACGGTGCTCGCCCTGCCCGAAGTGCAACTGGGGCTCATTCCGGGCATGGGCGGCACGCAGCGGCTGCCCCGCCTGATCGGGCTGCAGGCCGCGCTCGACATGATCCTCACCGGCAAGAACATCCGGGCAAAGAAAGCGCTGCAGTTGGGGCTCGTGGACGAGATGGTGCATCCGGCCATCCTCGCCGAGATCGCGCTGGCGCGGGCCCGCGAACTGGCCGACGGCAGCCGGAAGCCGTCGAGGCGCGGCCACGGGGCCGGCGCCTCGGGGCTGCTGCTCGACACCAACTTCGCGGGCCGCGGCGTGGTATTCCGCAAAGCCCGCGAGAACGTGCTGGCCAAGACGCACGGCCACTTCCCGGCGCCGCTCGCCGCGCTCGATGTGGTGCGCGCCGGGCTGGAGCGCGGCATGGCCGCCGGCCTGCGCGAGGAGTCGCGGCAGTTCGGCGAACTGGCCATGACGACGGTGTCGCGCGAACTGATCTTCCTGTTCTTCGCCACGAATGCGCTCAAGAAGGACATGGGCGTCGACCCACCGGTGCCGCCGCCGATGCTGGTGCACAAGCTGGGCGTACTCGGCGCCGGCTTCATGGGCGCCGGCATTGCCGGCATCGCCGCCCAGCAGGGCACGCTGGTGCGGCTCAAGGACACCGACGCCGGACGCGTGGGCAGGGGGCTCGCCGCCGTGCGGTCGGTGCTCGCCGAGCGGCTGTCCCGCCGCCGCATCACCAGGCAGCAGTTCGCCGACCAGTTGATCCTCGTGAGCGGCACCACGGATTACACCGGGTTCGGCAACGCCGACCTCGTGATCGAGGCGGTGTTCGAGGATCTCGCCCTCAAGCACCAGGTGCTGCAGGAGGTCGAACCGGCGTTGGGCGCCGACGTCGTGTACGCGTCGAACACGAGCACGATTCCGATTGCCGAGATCGCAGCGGCCGCCCGGCGTCCCGAACGCGTGCTCGGCATGCACTTCTTCTCGCCCGTGCACCGCATGCCGCTGCTCGAGGTCATCGTCACCCCGCGGACCGCCCGGGAGGCCGTGGTGACCGCGGTGGACTACGGACGCAAACTTGGCAAGACGGTGATCGTCGTCCGCGACGGGCCGGGCTTCTACACCACGCGCACACTCTCGGCGTACATGAACGAGGCCGGGTTGCTGCTCGACGAGAACGTCGCCATCGAGCAGATCGACGCCGCGCTGGTGGAGTTCGGATTTCCCGTGGGCCCGATCACGCTCCTCGACGAGGTGGGCATCGACGTGGGCGGCAAGGTGGGCATGGTGCTGTCGCAGGCCTTCGGGCACCGCATGGCGCCCTCGCAGGCCCTGCGCCGGGTGGTCGAGTCGGGGAGAACCGGGCGCAAGGGCGGTTCGGGATTCTACCGGTACGACAAGCGCGGCAAGAAGGGCGGGGTGGACCCCACCGTGTACGACCTCATCGGCGAGGGACGGCAGCGGATGCCGATGCCGGGCGGCGAGATCGTGGAACGCTGCACGCTGGCGATGGTAAATGAGGCGGTGCACTGTCTGCAGGACGGCGTCCTGCGATCGCCGAGGGACGGAGACATCGGGGCCGTGTTCGGGATCGGGTTCCCGCCCTTCCGTGGTGGGCCGTTTCGGTACATTGATAGCCTGGGCGCCGGCGAGGTGGTGCGCCGTCTCGAGGAATTGCACGCCCGGTTCTCACCGCGGTTCGAGCCGCCGGAACTGCTGCTGGACATGGTCCGTGGTCGTCGACGGTTCTACCCTGCGGAGGGGCGACCGGTCTGACGGTGCGAGGGATGCCGGTCGGGTCGATGCTGTGACTCCACTCCTTCTGGAAAGGTCAGAGCGATATGGATGGACGTAGTGACGCGCTGATTGTCGAACAGGTGCTGGCGGGCGATGTGGATGCGTTCGCGACCCTGGTGGCCCGGTACCGCGATTCGTGCGGCCGGTACGCCATGCACATGCTGGGCAACCGTGAAGACGCGGACGAGGTACTGCAGGACGCGTTCGTGCGGGCGTATCGCTCGTTGGGGCGGTGTGAGGATCCGGAACGGTTCGGCGCGTGGCTGTTCCGCATTCTCGTGAATCGCTGCCGGACCGCGGGCGCGCGGCGCGCCCGGCGGGCCCGCACGTTCCTGACGGACGAGGGCGCGCTGCTCACCGCGTCGGAGGAACACCCGGCCGAGCAGTGGGCGTGGCGCGAGGAGATCGACCGGGCGCTGGCCGAGTTGCGATCCGAACAGCGCGAGGCGTTTCTCCTGAAGTACGTGGAAGGGTTGGGATACGACGAGATGGCGGAGTTGACCGGGGTCGGCGTTTCGGCGCTGAAAATGCGAGTGATGCGCGCGTGCGACCGCCTGCGCGTGCTGTTGGAGGAGGTGCGCAGTGCCTGACATCGACAGAACGCGACTGGAAAAGGTGGTGTCCGAGCTGCGCCGCCCGGCGCCGCTGGACGCCGCGTTCGACCGGCGCGTGATGCGGGCCATTCGAGCCGCGGCCGTGCGACCGCTGCGCCTCATCTCGCCGCTCATGCCCATGCCGCGGTGGCGGGTGTGGTCGGCGTTCGCCGCCGTGGCCGCGGGCATGCTCGCCGTGGCCGTGGTGCCGGCCATGCAGGCCCCGCGCGGCCAGCCCGTGCAGTTCGTGCTGGTGGCGCCGGACGCGAAGACGGTTCAGGTAGTGGGCGACTTCAACGGGTGGGACGTCTCCCACGATGCGTACGCCGCCGAGAACCGCGGCGGCGGCGTCTGGTCGCTCACCACGCCCATTCCCCCAGGGCATCATCGCTACGCCTTTCTCGTAGACGACTCCCTGTGGGTTCCCGATCCCGCCGCGCCCCGCGTGGCCGACGAGGATTTCGGCAAGCCCAACTCGGCTCTGGTCGTCGAAGACGCGCCCTGATGCGGCTGTCATGGTGCGCGGCCGCGATGCTCTTCAGCGCATCGGTCGCCTCGGCGCAGACCACGCCGATTTCCCGCCTGAACACCGCACTCGACGCCCCGACGCGAACCGCCGTGCTGGCGATCATCGACTCGGCGCGCGTGGACGGGCTGCCCGCTGACGTCCTCGTCAACAAGGCGCTCGAGGGCGCGGGAAAGCGGGCCGCCGGCCCCCGCATCGTGACCGCGGTCCATAGGCTCGCCGGCGAGCTGCGGCGCTCGCGCGACGCCCTCGGCCGTGCCTCGCGCGACGCCGAGATCACGGCCGGCGCCCACGCCATGCATGCCGGCGTCACGGCGGACGAACTCACCCGGCTGCGGGGGGCGGCGGTAGGCCGGCGGCTCACCACGCCGCTCATGGTGCTCACCGACCTCGTGACGCGCGGTGTGCCCGCGGAGACGGCAGCGGCGGCGGTGGTCACGCTGGAGCGGGCCGGGCTCCGGGATGCGGATTTCACCGCCTACCAGCGCAGCGTCCGCCAGGACATCGACCGCGGCGCCGACCCCGCGTCCGCCACCACCACCAGGGCCCGGGGCGCCGCGCTGCGCCACGGTGGGGTGCCGCTGGCCCGCCAGCCCTGACCGGTCCCTAGACCGCCGAGGCGCCATCGGGGTACAATTCGCTGTTCCCGGCGCCACTCATTCATCCGTGAGACCTGTCATGGCCCGTTCGCTCGCTC
Organism: uncultured Gemmatimonadaceae bacterium; assembly: GCA_963781765.1. GTDB lineage: Bacteria > Gemmatimonadota > Gemmatimonadetes > Gemmatimonadales > Gemmatimonadaceae > JAGWRI01. The sequence continues at coordinate 348,467 of CAWAHC010000008.1, read as the reverse complement.
GCGTCCTGACGCCGCTCGCTGCGGCAGCCTTCGCCGCCTCCTGCGGTGGCGGTGCCCCCGCCGGTGGTCCGCCACCGGGCCAGGGGCCGGGTCCCGTTCGCCAGCAGGAGTCCTCGGTGTCGGCGGTGAACGTGCACGCCGTCTACCCCTCCGACTTCTCCAACCGGCGTCCGCTCACGCGCGCCGAGCGCACCAACTTCCAGGAGACGTCGCACTACGCCGACGTGCTCGCGTTCATCGACTCGCTGAAGACCATGGAGCGCGACCAGATCTCCACGGGCGACATCGGGAAGACCAGCGAGGGGCGCGAGATTCCCTACGTGGTGGCGTCGCGCCCGCTCGTGCGCACGCCCGCCGAAGCCAAGCGACTCAATCGGCCCATCGTGTACGTTCAGGCCGATATCCATGCCGGCGAGGTGGAGGGCAAGGAGGCGATGCTCGCCATGCTCCGCGAGCTGACCGACGACAAGACCCCCAACGTGCTCGACTCGCTGGTGCTCGTGGTGGTGCCCATCTACAACGCCGACGGCAACGAGAAGTTCGGGCACCAGGAGCAGATGCGGCCGTCGCAGGACGGACCCGAGATGATCGGCCAGCGGGCCAACGGGCAGGGGCTCGACCTCAACCGAGACTACGTGAAGGCCGACGCCCCGGAGACGCAGGCGTCGCTGCGCATGTTCGACACGTGGGACCCGGATGTCTTCGTGGACCTGCACACCACCGACGGCACCTATCACGGGTACGCGCTCACGTACGCGGCCTCGCTCAGCCCCACGGCCATGTACACGGGGCCGTTCACCATGGACACGCTGCTCCCGGCCGTGCGGCGAAACCTGCTGGCCCGCGAGCGCATTCAGACGTTCGACTACGGAAACGTCGAGTCGCCACCGGGCATGCCGCGCGGGTGGTACACCTACGACGCGCGGCCGCGGTACGGGACCAACTACTACGGCCTTCGCGGCCGGATCGCCGTGCTGAGCGAGGCCTACTCGCACGATCCCTTCCGTACCCGCATCGCCTCCACGTACGCATTCGTGGGCGAGTTGCTGTCGCTGCTGGCGGCCAACAAGGAGGAGATCGTCAGCGTGACGCACGAGGCCGACCGCAAGACCATCGAGGGCGGCACCACGCCCGCGCAGGCACCCTACGTGTCGCTGCGATCGACCTATACCCGGCACCCGCGGACGGCCGACATCATTCTCGAGGACCTCGCCAAGCTCCCGGACAGCACCGAGAAGCTGCCCGGCGTGAAGCGGGGCTACCGGCGCATCGGCAAGTTCCACACCGAGCGCATGCCGGTGTACGATCGGTTCGAATCGACGCTCCAGCGGCGGATGCCGGTGGCGTACGCATTCGGACCCGAACAGAAGCCGCTCGTGGCCCGCCTCCAGCTACACGGCGTGTTCGTGGAGCAGCTGGTGGACTCGCTCAGCGTACGCGCCGAGCGGTTCCAGATCGACTCGCTGGTCCGTGACCCCCGGGAGTACCAGGGCCACTACGAGGAGCGCCTGGAAGGCCTCTGGTCGTCGTCCGCCGTGACCCTGCCGCCGGGCACCTACGTGGTGCGCGAGGCCCAGCCGCTGGCGATTCTGGCCATGTACCTGCTGGAGCCGGAGAGCGCCGACGGCTTCACCACCTGGAACGTGATGGACGACTGGATAGCTCCAGGCAAGCCGTACCCCGTGTGGCGCATCGTGGAGCCGTTCGCCGTGAACGCACCGCTCCGTCCCGTCAATCCCTGAACCGGCCGGCCCGCGTTTCCGCGCGGGCCGTCTATTTTTCGGGTGATCCGTCTGCCCGATATCCCCTGAGGTCGCATGTTCCGTTCGACGCTGCTGTACCTGTCCAATCAACCGCGCGTGTTCCGCTTCGTGCGAAAGAACCGCCTCGCCAAGTCCTTCGCCCGGCGCTTCGTGGCCGGCGAGCGGTTGGATGAAGCCGTGGAAGCCGTGCGCGGACTCAACGCCAAGGGCATCTCGGCGTCGCTCGATCTGCTGGGCGAGAGCGTGCACAACGAGCAGGAGGCGCGTGCTGCCCGCGACGAATACCTCACGGTGCTCGACCGGATCAACGCCGAGGGGCTCGACTGCAACGTGTCGGTGAAGCTCACGGCCATGGGGCTCGACATCTCCGAGGAGCTGTGCGTCTCCGTCATGCGCGACATCCTCGAGCGCGCGCAGCGCTACGGCACGTTCGTGCGCGTCGACATGGAGGCGAGCGCCTACACCGAGCGCACCCTCCGCCTGTTCGAAGACCGGCTGTATCCGGGCTTCAAGCAGCACGTGGGCATCGTGCTCCAGAGCTATCTGTACCGCACGTTCGCCGACGTCGAGCGCGCCGTGGCGCTCAAATGCCGCGTGCGGCTGTGCAAGGGTGCCTACAAGGAGCCGGCCGCCGTGGCCTATCCCGAGAAGAAGGACGTGGATGCCAACTACGTGAAGTGTATGCACGCCCTGCTCGAGAACGCCACCTACCCGGCCATCGCGACGCACGATCCGGCGCTGGTGAACGAAGTCAAACGGTACGTCACCGAGCGCGGCATTCCGGCCGAGCGGTTCGAGTTCCAGATGCTCTACGGCGTGCGCCGCGATCTGCAGGAGCAACTGGTGCGCGACGGCTACCGCATCCGCGTGTATGTCCCGTTCGGCACCCAGTGGTACCCGTACCTCATGCGGCGCCTGGCCGAGCGGCCGGCGAACGTGGCGTTCATCACCGGCAACGTGTTGCGCGAGATGGTGGGCGGCCGCCGCTGATCATGGCCGGGCAGTTCCTCCCCGCCGATCACTCCAGGGGTGACGCCAATACCCTCGGCGGGTACATGGCCGTGCACGACCGCCCGGCGGCGTTCGAGGGATCGGACGGGTTCTCGTACAGCGTGGAGATCCTCACCGACGAGACGGGCGACCGCGAGGCCCCCGTGGGCGCCTACCTGCTCTTCGTCCGGTGGGCACGCGTCGGGTCGGCGAGTCCCCAGGGGCATCTGGAGTCGGATTTCCTGGCCCGCGCCGCCTCGGAGCCCGCGGCCCGGGTCGCCGTGGGCGCCATGGCACTGGCCGAGGTGAAGGGCGCGCTCGACGCGCTGATCGCCGCCCGGGCAGGCGGCTCCCCGTCGCGGCGCTGGTGGGATGCGATGCGCGCTGACGACGATGTCGGGGACCCGTGACCGGCGTCCCTGAGATCGTCGGCGTCGTGACGCAGGGAACCGGCGGCGTCTGGCACGTGCTGGCCGACGACGGCACGGTGCACGAAGCGTCGCTGCGCGGTCGCCTCAAGAAGGCCGACGTCGGGCGGCGGGCCGGCGGCGGAATCCGTCGCGACACCGTCGCCGCGGCGCGCGACCGGGTGAAGCTCGCCGTCGGCGACCGGGTGCGCCTGGAGCGCGACGAGCGCGGACAGGCCCTGGCCATCGCCGAGATCCTGCCGCGGCGTTCGCGGCTCGCCCGCCGGGCTCCCGCGGGCGCGTACGGCGAGCGCGTGCTCGCCGCCAACGTGGATCAGGTGGTGGTCGTGTTCGCGGCGGCGCGTCCCGACCCGCATCTGCGCATGCTCGATCGCTTCCTGGTGATCGCCGAGGCCAACGACCTGCCAACGCGCATCGTCGTGAACAAGATCGATGTCGTGGGCGCGGAGTCGGCGCACGACAAGTTCAGCGACTATCCGCGGGCCGGGTATCCGGTGCACTTCACGAGCGCCAAACGGGGCGAGGGACTCGACGCGCTGCGGCAGGCCCTGGAGGGGCGGACCTCGGTGCTCGCCGGTCCCAGCGGAACCGGCAAGTCGTCGATCATCAATGCGCTGTTCCCCGGACTCGACCTGCGCGTCGGCGAGATCAGCGAGTCGGTGAACAAGGGGCGGCACACCACCGTGGGGGCGTCGCTGCACGTGCTGCCGGGCGAACCCGGCAGCTTCGTGGTGGATACCCCGGGACTCCGCGAGGTGGGGATGTGGGAGCTGCCGGTGGAGCGGCTCGACCTGTGCTTTCCAGAAATTCGCGAGCACCGCGAGCGGTGCCGGTTTGCCGACTGCCGACATGGGACGGAGCCCGACTGCGAGGTGCGCGCCGCCGTGGAGCGGGGCGAGGTGAGCGCGGCGCGCTACGAGAGCTATCTCAAGCTGGCGGAGGAGCTCGACGAGCAGAAACCGATGTGGTGAGCGGCGGGGCGAGCGCCCCGACACCCCGGGAAGCCAGAGCGGCCCACGAGACATCGTCTCGTGGGCCGCTCCGCCTTCGTGGCTTTCGTTTGCCCGATCAGTGCTTGATCAGGATCAGGAACCGGGACGGTTCCCAGAACGCGCGGGGCTGCGTGATGTACAGCCCGCCCACGATCTTGTTGTCCTTGACCGTGAACGCCTGGGTGTACTGCGGATCCTGACGGGAGAAGATCGTGTACTCCCCATCCGGAAGCGCGATCGCCGTGTCCTTGGTGATGTCAATGCGCGTGAACGCCGTGGTGTCGAGCGAGCGGGCGGGTTCGACGCGCCGGTTGCCGACCAGCCAGAACTGCCGGCGGCCTTCCTCCACCAGCACCCCGTCCTTCACCAGGTCATCGCGCGTACCGGCGATGTAGTAGGCGGCGTTGTTCTGCGTCGTGAGCTGGCCCACCGTGTCGGACAGCGCGGCCTTGGCGCTGTTCAACGTGTCCACCTGCCCCTTGAGCGATGCGATCTGCAGGTTCTGCGAATCGACGATCGCCTGGAACAGCTTCTTCTGATTGTCGACCGTCGTGCGGAAATCCGCGATCGTCTGCTCGTACTGCGCGATCTGGCGGGTGAGCGTCGAATCGTGCTTGGCGAGCGACGCCGATTCGCGGCGGAGCCGGCCCAGGCGCGCGTCGGTGGCGTCGAGCCGCTGGACGACCATCTGGATCTTGCTCAACACATCCTGCCGGTCTTCCTTGATCTTGGCCGCCTCGGCCGGCGTGGCGAGCGCCGTCTGCCGGGTGGCCTTGGGCAGACTGCGCGCCTTGGCGATCTCGGCATTGATGTCGTTGATGAACTGCGTGGAGACCAGCATGTCGTTGAGCAGCTGGTTCTTCACGTTGAGCAGGGAATCCTGACGGAGCGAGTCGGCCTTGGCCAACTCCACCAGTTGCTGCTTGGCCTTGGTGTCACAGGCGAAGAGCACCGGAACGAGCAATAACAACAGAGCGAATTTCTTCACGCGTACGGCCCCCCTATGGGGTGATTTGGGGTTACCAGCTTCCACGTTCGCCAACGGTTTCAATGACCTTGCCCAGCCGATCGGCGGCGTGCCGCCAGTTGGTTTCCACGGCGTGCTGCGCGGCATCCGATCGTCCTTCCTCGATCGCGGTGGTGATCGCGTCGTGCTCGTCGACCGACGACCTGATGTCCCCGGTCAGCATGCTGATGTACATCCGGATGTAGCGTTCCGCCTGCGGCTTCACGGCGTCGTGTAGTGCAATCAGTCGCGGACCTTCCCCTGCTTCTACCACGCGACGGTGAAAACGTTCATCGGCGTCGTATAAACGGCTGTGGTCGACCGGGGCGGCCTTCCCGGCTTTCAGGAATTCCCCGTTCAGCGCCCGGAGATCCTTGATCAGGGCCTTCCGTAGCTCCGGCTGGAGTTCGGCCGCCCGTCGGGCACCGAGCCCCTCCAGCGATCCCACGATGTCGAGAAGTTCGTGCACGTCGTCCCGGGTGAGCGGCGCCACGGTGAGCCGGGACTGCTGCGCCCCCGGAGCGCCCATCACGTAGCCCTCCTGCTGGAGGCGCTGGAGCGCCTCGCGGACCGGGGTGCGGCTCACGCCGAGCCGGCTGGCAATCTCGGTTTCGACGATGCGACTGCCCGGGGCCACCAGCCCCTGGACGATGAGGTCGCGGAGGCGCGTATAGACCTGCTCGGGGCGGGAACCGTGGGCGACGGCGGCGGAACCGGCGCGTTTGCCGGCCTTCCGCGGCGTTCGAGAGGTCGATTTTCGAGGTGCCATAAGCGGTAGCCTGGTGCGGCTCGGGGATGGGCCAATATACGGGAAACGGGACCGATTGCGGACCCCCTTGCCGCCGAATTCGAAAGCGGGAAGATGAACAGCGATGTATGCAACGACGCAATCGGGGGCCATGGACCAGTGGCCCCGCGCGCCCGGGTCCGCCATCTTGGTGCCATGCCGCAAAACCTCCGTCCCACCCTCGGCGCCGTCATCTGCCTGCTGCTCGCCGCCTGCCAGTCCCGGTCTCCCAAGCCGTCAGGGGAGTTCGGCGTGCACGTGGCCAGCGCACTGAGCGACACGGCCAGCGCCCACTTCACCGTCCACATCGACGGCACTCTCCAATTGGGCATCCGGTCCCGCATCGTGGCCATGGAGCCCGACAGTTCCCTGCTGCTTTCCACTCCCGCCGATGTCGTGGTCAACGAGGGCCTGGGATCGGTGGTGGTGGCGGCGGCCGACTCCGGCGTGGTGCTGGTCGTGACCCCGCTCGACCGTGCCGATTCGGCTCACGCCACGGCTCGCGCCCACGCCATCCGCGTGGCACGCGTGGGCGACACGCGGCATCTGACGGCGATGCCCGATACCGATCCCCCCCCATCCGCGGAGGTCCCCCGATGACGCGTTCCCCCGTTCTCCCACGCCGTGGATTCATTGGCACGCTCGCCGCCGGCGCGGCTGCCCTCGCTGCTGCCGGTCTGCCCAGCACGGCGCGGGCCGAGCGCGCCTTCCGCCTGCCGTCCGAGGACCCCGACCACTGGCTCGACGCGCTCACCGGCAAGCACCGCCAGATCTACGACGTCCTCTCGCCCGACAAGGCCTCCGACGGCACCGCGTTCGCGCGCAACTTTCTCAACGCGAACAACGATGGCTACGGCCTCGCCGACTCCGACGTGAACGTCGTCGTCTCGTTCCGGCACGCCGGTTTCGCCATGGGGCTCAACGACGCGATGTGGAGCAAGTACGGGCTGGGCGAGGTCGTGGGGTACAACGATCCGAACGGCGGCAAGCCGGCCACCCGCAACACCGCCGCCGGCTCGGCGGACGACACCCGGAAGTCGAGCGCCAGCCTGGCGGCGCTGCACTCGCGGGGCGCGGTGTTCACGGTGTGCGGCATGGCGATGGGATTCTTCAGCGGGCAGGCAGCCAAGGCGGCCGGCACCGACGGGGCCACCGTGCTTGCCGACTTCCGGGCCAACCTGGTGCCCGGCGCCGTGGAGGTGGTGGCGGGGGTGATCGCGGTGAACCGGGCGCAGGAACGCGGGCTCAGCTACGTGTACGTGGGGTGAGTGCGCCGGCGCGTCGCATTCTGCTGGCCGACGCCGATGCGTTCTTCGTGGCGGTGGCGCGGCTCGCGGACCCGGAAGGGGCGGGGCGCGAGCCGCTGCTCATCGTCGGCGGCACGCGGCAGAGCCGCGGCGTGGTCTGCTCGGCGTCCTACGAGACGCGGGCGTTTGGCGTGCGCTCCGCCATGCCCATCGCCCGCGCCCTGCGCCTGTGCCCGCAGGCCGTGTGCGTGCCGGTGCCGCGGAAGGCCTGCCAGCAGAAGAGCGCGGAGATTCGCCAGGTGCTCGAACGATTTTCACCGGTGGTCGAGGGGGCGAGCATCGACGAGTGGTACCTCGATCTGGCCGGCACCGAATCGCTCTACCGCCACGAACCGCTGGCCGAGACGGCACGCCGCATCCGGGAGATGATCCACCGCGACACGGGGCTCGGCGTCTCGTTTGGCGGCGGCACCTCCAAGCTGGTCGCCAAACTGGCCGTCGAGCGCGCCAAGCCCAAGCCGGGGAACGACGCCACCGGCGTATACGTGGTGCCTGCGGGCGAAGAGGCCGGGTTCCTCCTGGGCTTTGCGCTCGCCGAGATCCCGATGGTCGGCCCGCGGTTTCAGGAGCGTCTGGCGAAGCTCGGCATGCACACGGTGCCCGACGTCCTGCAGTACGACGTGGGCACGCTCACCCGATGGATCGGCGCCCGCGAAGCGGCGTGGCTGCACGACCGCGTGCGCGGCGTGGACGCGCGGGAGGTGGCACCGCGACTCGAGACCAAGAGCATCAGCCGCGACGAGACCTTTCCGCAGGACCTGGCCGACGACGCGGCGCTTCTGCGGGAACTCCTGACGCTGGTGACCCGGGCGGCGGCGGATCTGCGCGCCGAGGGATTGACCGCGCGCACGGTGACCGTGCGCATCCGCGATCATGATTTCCGGACGCGGTCGGCCAGCCGAACGGTGGAGGAGGGGGTCATGAGCGACCGCGTGATCCTCGCGATCGCGCGCCCGCTCCTGACGCGTTTGCGGGCCGGGCGCGCGGTGCCGGCGCGGTTGCTGAGCGTGGCGCTCACCTCGCTGGCCGAGGACGAGGCGGCCGATCAACTGGCGCTCTTCGAGCGCGAGCGCGACGGGATCGTCGAGACCGACCGCGACCGGGCGGTGGCGCGCGCCATGGATCAGGTGCGCGCCCGCTTCGGGCCCGACGGAATCGTGCCCGGCGGCCGGTAACGCCCCGGCCGGGCGAGCCGATCAGCTCTCGAACAGGCGCTTCGGCGCGCCGCGGTCGGGGTCGTACACCACCGACTCCGCGGGCAGCGTGCTCGCGGGGAGCGACGCTGCGGAATGCGTGCGCGGCATCTCGTCGTCGGCGAATGACTCGCCGACGTCCTTGACGCCGCGCTTGAACTCGCGGATGCCCTTGCCCAACGACGCCCCGATTTCCGGAATGCGCTTGCCGCCGAAAAGCACCATCACGATGAGCAGAATCATCGCCAGTTTTTCGATTCCGAATCCTTCCATCTTGCCTCCGTGGCGCGCGCCGGCGCGCCCGCGTGCTTGGCGAGCGCCGCCGGCCCGAGCAACTCGGGCATGACGCGCGCTGCCGACGCCGGAAATATCGGCGGCGCCGAGGCCGGGGGGGGAGCGACGCGCGCGGGCTTAGCGGATTCTTAGTCGCCCGGGACCGCGGTGCGTCCGGCTACTGCTGGTCGTGATCGCCGGCGGCGTACGTGGGCACGGCGGCCGCACTCGGCGCGGGCGGCTCGATCAGGTACTTCAGCGGATCCATGTGGCGCCCGTTCACGATCACCTCGAAGTGTACGTGCGGTGCCGTGGAGAGGCCCGTGGAGCCGAGGGTCGCGATGGCGCCGCCCACGGCCACGTAGTCGCCCACGTGCACGAGGATCGTCTGGCAGTGCGCATAGAGCGTCGTTACGCCACCGCCGTGGTCGAGCTCCACGACCAGCCCGTATCCCAGTTTGCGCCCCACGAAGCTCACGCGGCCATCGGCCGGCGCCCGGATCTTCGTGCCCAGCGGCGCCGAGATGTCCACGCCCTCGTGCGGGCGGAACAGGTGGAGGATCGGTTCCCAGCGCGACTGCGCGAAGGCGCTGGTGATCGTCCCGTTCACCGGGAGCAATACACCGACGGCCGCCGTGCTGATGCCGGCCGGATTCGCGAACCGGGCCTTCCGCGTGATCAGCGTCGGCCCGCGGGCGACGTTGGCGGTCACGGCCGCGAGTTGGAACGCCGAATCGGCGCGCTGCTGCGCCGCCTGGAGGCTGTCGTTCAGGGTCAGCACCAACTGATGCACCTCGGCGAGCTGCGACGCGCTGGCGTTCGCCTGCATCGCTTCGAGTAGCGACCAGCCGGTGTACGAAACGAACGCGACCAGCGCCGTGCCCACCAACGCCCGGATCTGACGGGAGTGGACGCGGAACATGCGGGTCTTCGCCGTGGGGTGTGGCGGAACGATCAGAACCGTCCAGCCGCGACGGTGCGTGTCCTGCCCTGATTTTTGCATGGGAATCGCCTCAGCCGACCTCACCGCTGAACGCGGTGGTGACCTGCGGAGTAGCGTGGGGCGCGTTGCTCTCGGCGCTTCGCTGGCTCGACGAGACGGGATGTATCGACATCCGTCCGTCCACCTTGCCCCCTTCCTGAATGTTGATCGCCGCGGCCTCGATGTCGCCGGCCACGGATCCGGATTCTCTCAGTTCGATGCGCTCCACGGCCGTCACGTTCCCCGTGATCATACCGCCGATGATCACCTCGCGCGCCGATACGCTGCCGGTGATCGTCGCGCCCGTGGCCACGACCACGACATCGGCCCGGCGCACGTTGCCCCGCATGTTCCCATCCACGCGCAGCGTCCCGTCGGTTTCGACGTCGCCCTCGACGATCATCTGCACGTCGAACACCGAATAGCCGGTGGGCAGTGGGTTGGGGGAGTCGGGGGGACGTTTGGTGAACATGACCATGATTCCTGGTAGCGGAAGTGGGTGAGAAGTTCGTAACCTCGCGTCAGGTTGAAAGACGCGCCAGGGTTGCGGCGGTGACATGTGATAGCCGTCACGCCGCCCGAAAGCCCCCCGAAATGGCGCGGCAAGCGTCCGTGGAGGATGTTATCGCAAATGCGCTATCACTTGCTATCGGATATCGAGGTCCTCCGCCAATTCGTGCGGAACCTCGACGAGGGGTTGTACATCACGTCGCCGGAGGGTCGGATTCTCGACGCGAACCCCGCGTTCCTCACGATGATGGGCGTGGAGTCGATCGCCGAACTGGAGCCGTACCGCGCCGGTGACCTGATGGTGGACCCGGCACGCCGCGATGTGCAGCGCGAACTCCTCGCGCGTGAGGGCATCGTTCGCAACTTCGAGTTGGAGCTGCGCCGGCCCGACGGCCAGATGCGCACGGTGCTCGACACGAGCTACGTGGTGCGCGATCCCGAGTCGGGTGAGACGTACTACCACGGCGTGCTGGTGGACATCACGCCGCGCAAGCAGCTCGAAGCCGAGCTGCTGGAACTGTCCACCCACGACGCGCTCACCGGCGCGCTCAACCGGCGGTATCTCGACCAGCTCGATGCGGAATTCCAGCACGATCCAGCGGCCAAGTGGGCGTGCCTGTTCATCGACATCGATCATTTCAAGCAGTACAACGACGAATTCGGCCATCAGGCCGGCGACCGCGTGCTCGTGCGCATGGCGCGCTTCCTGATGCGGCACGTGCGCGCCGAGGAAGCCGTCGTTCGCGTGGGCGGCGACGAGTTCGTGGTGATTCTCGTGGGTGCCGACGCGGAGCAGGCGGAGGCCATCGCCGACCGGTTGCGGGAATCGGGGGAACACGCGGCGCCGGTGCCGTTCTCGCTCGGGTGGGCGGCCCGCCGTCCGAACGAGTCGCTGATGCGCATGCTCGACCGGGCCGATCGTGGGCTCCTTGCCGTGCGCGTGGTGCGACGCAAGGCCGACCCGCGCGGGCGCCCGCCGATCTGACCCAGATTGACCCACGCCGCGCCAGGCGGCATGCTTGGGCGCATGTCATCTCGAGGAACTCTCTTGCACTCGCTCCGTATTGCCCGTGTGGTAGCCGCCGCGGCTGCCCTCGTGTCGGCGGCCGTGCTGCCACGAGCCGCCGGCGCCCAACGGCCGGCCGCCTACTCCATCGCCTATGAGATCGCGATGCCGGATCCGGCCGCGCATCTGTACCACATCCGGATCGACGTCGGCCGCCTCGCCGGTGACTCGCTGATTCTCCAGATGCCGGTCTGGTCGCCGGGCCGGTACGCGCCGATGTTCTTCGCCAAGAACGTCCAGCAGTTCGCGGTGACCACGCCCGACGGCCGGCCGGTGTCGTGGGATCGTACCGACGGCTCGCGCTGGCGCATCCACACCCGGGGACGCACCGCCGTTCGCGTGACGTACCTGGCATATGCCGATGCCCCGATGTCGGGCACGTTCAGCGTCCTCGATACGCTCCACGCCACCTGGAACGGCCCCTCGCTGTTCATGTACGTGGAGCGGCACAAGCCCGATTCGGTGTCGCTGCACGTCGACCTCCCGTCTGGCTGGCACATCATCAACGGCGACGCGACGACCAACGACCAGGTGGACTACCGGTTCGAGAACTACGATCGGCTGGTCGACACGCCCACCGAGGTCGCCCCCCACTTCATGGTGGACAGCTTCACCGTGGACGGCGTGCTCTACCGCACCATGGTCCACCACAACGGCCCGACGACGCCCGAGGAACGGGCGCGGTTCGTGGGCGATGTGCAGAAGATCGTCACGTACGAGAACTCGGTGTTCGGACCGCCGCCGCTCAAGATGTACACCTTCCTCTTCCACATCGGCTTCCCCGGCGGCGACGGCATGGAGCACCTGTTCTCCACGCAGATTGCCGACCGCCACGCCTGGCAGAGCGACGCCACCGTGCTCGCCGGCGTCGGCACCGCCGCGCACGAGTACTTCCATGTCTGGAACGTGAAGCGCGTGCGCCCGATGCTGCTCGGCCCCTTCGACTACACGAAGGAGCGCTACGAACCCAGCCTCTGGGTAGCCGAGGGGTGGACGCAGTACTACGGGATGATGGCGCTGCACCGCGCCGGCATCACCGACGAGCAGGAGATGCTCGCCGCGGCGGCGCGCATCGCGCAGATGAATCTCACGGCGCCGGGCCGCAAGGAAGTGTCGCCGCGCATGGCGTCGTTCGAGGCGCCGTTCTGGGATCAGGCGGGGTCAGCCCAACCGGTGAACCGCGACGCGATCTTCTTCTCGTACTACTACGCCGGCGCCGGGCGCGCCCTCTACCTCGATCTGCTCATCCGCGAGCGCTCCCACGACGCCAGATCGCTGGGCGATGCATTCGACAACCTGCGCAAGCGGTCCTGGTATCAGCCGAACGCATCGTACTACCTGCAGGGGCGCGGCTACACCGAGGACGACGTCGAGCAGGCGGTGAGCGCGGCGGCCGGCATGAACATGCACGACTGGTTCGAGCGCCACGTCGGGGGCACCGAGGACGTGGACTTCGACGGCGTGCTCGCCGGCGCCGGACTGCGCCTCGACCGCGACGGGCCGCAATGGACCATCATCCCGGTGCCCGGCGCCACCGCCGAGCAGATGAAGATTCGCGAAGGCTGGCTCACCGGACGGAAAGGATAGGAGCGACCATGCAACGACGCGACTTTCTGCGCACCACGCTGGGCGCCGTCGCCGGCGGCGCCCTGCTGCCCCGCCTCGCCGCCGGCGAGTGGGCGCGAAGCGGGGCGGGCAGCCTCGGCCCCATCGGCATCCAGCTGTACACCGTACGGCGCGAGATGGCGAAGGACGTGGAATCGACGCTCGCGACCATCGCCGGCATCGGCTACCGCGAGGTCGAATTCGCCGGACTGTTCAATCACTCCGCCGCCGACGTGCGGAAGATGCTCGACCGCCACGGGCTCGCCGCGCCGTCGTCGCACGTCGGGCTCCCCGACGACATGAGCGCCTGGCCGGCGATGCTCGACGACGCACTCACCCTCGGCCAGTCGTACATCATCTGTCCGTCGTTCCCCAGCCGCGATCTCTCGCCGGACGGGATGAAGCGCATCGCGGCGCGGTTCAACGCCGCCGGTGCCGCCGCGAAGAAGGCCGGCCTGCGGTTCGGATTCCACAACCACGCCGAAGAGTTCAAGCCGGTGGACGGGCAGGTGCCCTACGACCTGCTGCTTTCCGAATGCGACCCGTCGCTCGTGACCTTCGAGATCGACATCTACTGGATGGTGACCGGCGGGCGCGACCCGCTCGCGTACCTGGCGAAGTATCCCGGGCGCTTCCCAATGATCCATGCCAAGGACCGTACGGCCGATGGCCGGATGGCCGACGTGGGGGCTGGTGTGATCGACTTCCCCAAGATCCTGGCGGCCTTCAAGCGCGCGGGGCTCCAGCATTGTTTCGTGGAGCACGACAACCCACCCGATCCCTTCGCCTCGGCCCGCGCGAGCTTCGCCTATCTCAACGCGCTGACCTTCTGATTTGGCGGAGCCGGGATAGGGTCAGTCGACGCTGGGCTCGAGCGTCTCGTCCGGGGTGTGCGCTTCGATCGACGCGTCCACGATCCGCTTCATCAGGTCGGCCGTCGTGACTACGCGCGCGTACTCGTCGGGCGTGTAGGCCCGGCCCAGGGAGACGTTCTCGCGGCGGAACACCATCTCGCTGTCCCGACGCTTGCTGGCGCGCACGTGCACCTCGCTCACGCCGGCTTCGTTGATCACGCGGCCGATCGTGTGCTCGTTGATCCGGCCGGCGGCGATGATCGTGCCGCGGCCCTCCGAGCGCCAGGCCAGGGCGGCGAGCATTTCCAGTCCTTCGAGGGCCGTGGTGGCGCCGCCTGACGTCAACACGCGGTCCACGCCGAGCGCCATCAGGGTATCCAGCGCTTCAAATGGATCGCGCACGAGATCGAAGGCCCGGTGGAAGGTGACCGAGAGCGGGCGCGCCGCCTCCACGAGCAGGCGGGTGCTGCGGTCGTCCACCTTGCCGTCGGCAAAGAGCGCGCCGAGTACGACGCCGCTCACCCCCACTTCCTTGGCGAAGGCGATGTCGCCCAGCATGACGCGCACTTCGTCCTCGTCGTAGATGAAGTCACCGCCGCGCGGCCGCACGAGCACGTGGACGGGGATCTTCACGCGCTCCTGCACCACGGCAATGAGCCCCGGACTCGGCGTCGTACCGCCCTCATAGAGGTTGTCGCACAACTCGAGGCGGCCGGCACCACCGGCCTCCGCCGCACGGGCGGATTCCACGGTGTCGACACAGGCCTCGACGAGCACGTCGCCGGGAACGGTCGGGTTGGACATGGGGGTTACAGACACGGTCCTAACACTTCCCTCCTGACAGGATTCGCGCAAGGTTCTGGTGGCGTAATGATGCCCGAGCCGTAATTTACGCCGCCCGCCCGGTTTCGCGGAATTCGCATCCGCCACGCCACATCCCGCCTCGGCTGCCGCTCATTCGGAGGGGAAGACCCGTGAACGCCGTCCGCACGAAGCTCTCGGTGATGATGTTCCTCCAGTACTTCATCTGGGGGGCCTGGTTCGTCACGATGGGCACCTACCTTGGTACGACGCTCAAGTTCACCGATTCGCAAATCGGGCTGGCCTACGGCGCCACGGCCATTGCCGCCATCCTCTCGCCGTTCTTCGTCGGCATGGTGGCCGACCGCTTCTTCGCCACCGAGAAGCTGCTGGCGCTGCTGCACTTTGCGGGCGCCATCGTCATGTGGTTGGTTGCCCGGCAGACGACGTTCTCCACCTTCTACCCGTTGCTCATCCTGTACGCGTTGTGCTTCATGCCGACGCTGTCGCTGACCAACTCCATCTCCTTCCACCATGTGAAGGACGCCGCCCACGATTTCCCCTTGATTCGCGTGCTCGGCACGGTGGGGTGGATCGCCGCGGGCTGGCTGATCGGTCGGGAACTGCGCGCCGACGCTCTGGCGCTGCCGATGCAAGTGGCGGCGGGGGCCTCGCTGGTGATGGCGGCGTTCTCGTTGTCGCTGCCGCACACGCCGCCCAGGGCGGCCGGCGCGCCGTTCAGCGTGCGCGACGCCCTCGGACTCGACGCCCTGCAGTTGCTCAAGGATCCCGACTTCCTGGTATTCGTGCTCGGGTCCTTCGTCCTCTGCATCCCATTGCAGTTCTATTACACGTTCGCCAACCCGTTTCTCAACGAGATCGGCGCTCCCGAGCCGGCGTTCATCCAGACCTTCGGGCAGATGTTCGAGGTGGTGTTCCTGCTCATGCTGCCCTTCCTGCTCAAGCGGTTCGGGATCAAGGCCATCATGGTGGGCGGCATGCTCGCGTGGGCGGTGCGCTACTTCGCCTTCGCCAACGGGAACGCCGGGTCGGGGATGTGGCTCATCTATCTGGGGATCGTGATCCACGGCGTGTGCTACGATTTCTTCTTCGTGGCCGGCCAGATCTACACGGACGAGAAGGCGGGCCCCAGGATCCGGGCCGCCGCCCAGGGGTTCATCAACTTCGTCACCAACGGCGTCGGCTATTTCATCGGCGCCCTCGTGTCGGGCGCCGTGACCAACCACTATGCCGTCGTCAATCCGGCGTGCACGGCCGCGGCCGCGGCGGCGGGGCAGTGCGCGCAGACCGTCCACAACTGGCACAGCATCTGGCTCGTGCCGTCGGTGGGCGCGCTGGCCATCGGCATCATTTTCGCCATCATCTTCCGTCCGCGTGTGGTTCCGCAAGCCGGAGCCGCCGCTTGACGGCCGCGGCCGGCGCGCCGCACGGTCCGACACTCCATTCATGCCGATGATCATCGACTTTCACAATCACTTCTATCCGCCCGAGTACATCGCCGCGTTGCGAGGCGGCGACAGCGCCGTGCGGGTGACCGACGACGCCGAGGGGAACCCCTGCATCCACTATCCGGGCGACTACAACGTGGCGGTGCGCGGCCACCGCGACATCGCCTACCGGCAGGAGGTGCTCGACGCGGAAGGCGTGACCAAACAGGTCATCACGCTCACGACACCGGGCACCCACGTGGAGCAGCCGGCGACCGCGGCGAAGTTCGCCCGGCTGGTGAACGATGCCTTTGCCCGCGTGATCGCCGAGCGTGGCGCGCACTTCACGGCGCTGGCCACGCTGCCGCTCAACGACCCGGCGGCGTCGGTGGCAGAACTGCGGCGGGCCATGACCCAGCTGCACCTGCCCGGCGCCATGCTGTTCAGCAACGTCAACGGCACGGCGCTCGCCGACGAGCGCTACTGGCCGCTGTACGAAGAAGCCAACCGGCTGAACGCCGTGCTGTACATCCACCCCACCGATCCGGTGGGCGTGGAGTCGATGACCGACTACTGGTTGATGCCGCTTCTCGGCTTCACCTTCGACACCACCTTGGCGGCCGCCAAGCTCGTGTTCAGCGGCGTGGTCGAGCGCTTCCCGAACATCCGTTGGGTGCTGACGCACATGGGCGGGGCGATCCCCTATCTCGCCGAGCGACTTGACCGCGGCTACTTCGCGTTTGAAGAATGCAGGGTCAACATCGATCGTCCGCCCAGTGACTATCTGCGGCGGTTCTACTACGACACCGTGAATTTCAACGTCGACGCGATGAAGCTGGCCCTTGCCTTCGCGGGCCCCGATCGCCTGCTCGCGGGCAGCGACTACCCGCACCAGATCGGGAGCATTCCCAAGATGATCGAGAGCCTGCGCGCCCTTCCCGTCACCGACGCCGAACGTGCGGCGATCATGGGAGGGAATGCAGCGGCGTTGTTGGGGATCGGCCGATGATACTGGGACACTATGGCGTCGCGCTGGCGGCGAAGCGCGTGGCACCGCGCAGCTCGTTGGGCACCCTCATCCTCGCCGCGCAGTGGGCGGACGAACTCTGGCCGCTGCTGCTCCTCTTCGGCGCCGAGCAGGTCCGCGTGGCCCCCGGCCTCATGGCGGCCAACTCGCTCGATTTCGTCTCGTACCCGTACTCGCACAGCCTGCTGATGATGGTGGTGTGGGGCCTCGTGTTCGGCGTGATCTACTTCGCCGTACGGCGCTACCTGCGCGGCGCGTGGATCGTCGGGGCGCTCGTGGTCAGCCACTGGGTGCTCGATCTCGTCGTGCACCGCCCCGATCTCCCCCTCTGGCCCGGGTCGCCCGTGAAGGTCGGGTTCGGCCTCTGGAATTCGATCGCCGGCACCCTGATCGTCGAGTTCGGATTGTTGGCCCTCGGCGCGGTGGTCTACATGCGCACCACGCGCGCCCGCGATCGTATCGGGAGCTGGGGGTTGTGGGCGATGCTCGCCCTGCTCGGCGCCATCCTGCTGAGCGGACTCGCCGGCTCCCCGCCGCCCGATCCGCGGGTCATCGCCTACAGCGCGTTGGGGCTCTGGCTGTTCGTGCCGTGGGGGTACTGGGTGGACTGGCACCGGACGGGGAAACATGAGCTGCCAACTACAAGCTGAGAGTGGTCGGTGGTTCGTCGTCTCCCTTACGGTTTCCACGTCCCCTTGGCCACCTTCGGCACGAACTTGTCGAGGCCGCGCGCCGGGAAGGGGAGCGTCCGCCCCTGCTCGGCACTCTGATACGCCGTCATCAGCATCTTCACCGTCTCCACGCCGTCGGCGAAGGTGAGCGATGGCCTCTTCCCCTGCCGGAAGCACTGCACCATGTGGCGGTCCTCGGCTTCGTAGCCGTAGGCGTTGGCCTCGTTGGCGACCACGGGCATCAGGCCCATCTCGGCGTTCTGCTTCTCCACGAGCTCCTCGCCCACCTTGCCCTTCACCTCGCGGCTGAAGAACAGCTTGAGCCCGCTGTCGAGCGTGTTCCACGACATCGAGTACTCGGGGCCGAGGAGTTCGGCGGAGAGCCGGAGTCCGGCGCCGACGTAGCTCCACGAGGTGGTGGCTTCGCCGATCGCCGTGAGCCCCTCCCGCGTCCGAAATTCGACGACGACGCTCGCGAAGTCCTCGGCCGGGTGCCGCGCATAGTCCACGGCGTTGCCCATCATCTTCTTGAGCCGGCGCACGTATTCCGGGCGCGACCACTTGAGACTGGCAATGTGCGCGGTCACGCGCATCGGGCGAAGCGAGTTGCGCGGCTCGCCCGGACGGGTGAGCAGGTGGCGGACGACCTCCACGGAATGGCACATCATGTCGTTCAGCACCCCGCCGCCCTGCAGCTTGCCCTGCCAGAACCAGGGCATGTGCGGCCCGCTGTGCTCCTCGGCGGCGCGGGCCAGATACGGACGCCCGGTGAGCGCCGCGCCGCGGGCCCAGATCAGATGCCGTCCGTGTTCGATCTGCGGCGCGAACAACTGGTTCTCCAGGTATCCCGTGTTCAGACGCACGCGCTTGACGAGTGCGTGCACCGCCTTGGCCTCGGCCACGTTGCGGGCCAGCGGCTTCTCGCAGGCGAGCCCCCGCAGCGTTCCACGCCCGCGTTCGATGGTGCTGACGATCTCCTCGACGTTGTCGATGCGGGCGTGGTTGGGTCCGCACAGCCAGAGCGCGTCGATTTCCGGATCGGCCACCATGGCGGCGATGGAGCGGTACGGCTTCGCCTCGCCGATGTCGAGCGACCGGGCGTACGCGGCCGCCGAACCGGCGCGCTTGGCGTCGGGACTCCAGACGCCTCGAATTTCGGCGTCGCGCACGGCGGTGAAGGCCTGCATGTGGAAGCGGGCGTTGAAGCCGCTGCCGACGAATCCGATACGAAGGGGAGGCTGAGCCATGAAGGGCGAGAGGGTGAAAGGGTGAGAGGGTGCGGCGGCTATTTGGTGCGGAAGTTGCCCTTCGCGTCGTAGACCTCGCTGTACTGCACGCCGAGCTTGGTGAGGGCTGCGTCGGGGCAGCCGTGCCAGCCGGGCATCACCCGGTTGCCCATGTACTGCAGGTCGGCGATGCCGATCTTCGTCGTCCAGAAGCCTGACGAGGTGAGGTCGCGGAAGCGGTTGAAGAAGGCCACGCCGGGGCGCATGGCATCGGGCGCCTTCTCCGGATAGGCGATGTCGTCGAGCAACTGCGTGCGCTGCGAGCCCTTGGCGCCGAGGAAGGTGGTCCCGAAGCGCCGCTCGCTTTCGAGGTCGAGCCAGGCGAGTCCGCCGCGCATCCAGAGTTGGTTGTTCGACTTGTCGCGCATGATGAAATCCATGAACTCGGGGACGCCGGCATCGGTGGCGCTCCCCGACTTGGCGTCGCGTGGAATCACGTAGTCCACGAGCACGCGCACGGTGCGCCATTCATGGCCGGTGAAGAACTTGGGCGCGGCCGGCGCCTCGCCCGCCTGTGCGCGCTCCGCGGCCTGCAATGCGCGCTGGAAGGCCGGTGGAGTGAACTCGATGGCGCCCACCAGCGGGAGGGCGGCCAGGTAGCCGAGGGCCTCGCGGCGGGTGACACCGCTGCCCGGCTGCCGGCCCGTGGGCTGCGATTCCGGGGTCTCGGAAATCGGCGCGCGATCGTCGCGTTCGTCCGGCGTGCTCATAGCGCCCCCTGCTTGCGCTGCTGCGCGATGTAGTCGCTGGTTCGCATGGCCAGCGCGAGAATGGTCCACGTGGGATTCTTGTCGGCCTGTGAGACGAAGGGACCGCCGTCGGCCACGAACAGGTTCTTCACCTCGTGCGTCTGGCAGTGCGCGTTCACCACCGACGTGTTGGGATCGCTGCCCATGCGAGAGCCGCCGAGTTCGTGGATGATCGTGCCGCCCGTGGCGAGGCCGTAGCCCTGCTCGCGCGTGGGCATCGGCGAGCTGACCGTGCCGCCCATCTCTTCGATGATGGCGCGGAAGGTCTCCTGCATGTGCTTCGACTGGTTGTACTCGTGGTCCGACCACTTCCAGTGGAAGCGCAGGACGGGGATGCCGTACTGGTCCACCACGGTCGGGTCGATTTCGCAGTAGGTGTCGTCGTTGGGGACCATCTCACCGCGCCCGGAGAAGCCGACGGTGGCGCCGTAGTAGCGGCGGTAGTCCGCCTTGAGCGACTTCCCGTAGCCGCCGCCAGGCGGGTACTGCTGGATGCCGCCCATGAATCCGTACGACGGCATGTGCAGACCGCCCCACACCTCGATGTGGTAGCCGCGGGGGAAGTCGAGCTTCTTGTTGTCGAGCCACCAGGGCATGTAGATGTGGGCGCCGCCCACGCCGTCGTGGTTGTGCGGCACCTGGTCCGTCATGCGCGGAATGAATCCGCCGACGTCCGTGCCCGTGGTGTCGGTGATGTACTTGCCCACGGTGCCACTGCCGTTGGCGAGGCCGTTGGGAAAGTGCGTGGACTTGGAGTTGAGCAGCAGGCGCGCCGTCTCGAGCGCGCTGGCGGCGAGCACCACGATGCGCGCTCGCACGTGCTTGTCGGTCCGCGTGGTCTTGTCGATGTACGACACGCCCGTGGCACGTCCCTCGGCGTCGACGGTCACCTCGCGCGCCATCGCGTTGGGAATCAGCGTCAGCCGCCCCGTTGCCATGGCCGGCGGAAACAGCACGTTGGTGGACGAGAAGTTCGATGCCGTCATGCATCCGCGGTTGCACTGCCCGCAATAGTGGCAGGCCGGCCGATCGTTCAGCGGCTTGGTGATGATCGAGAGTCGCGACGGAATGCAGGTGATGTCGAGTTTGTCGGCGGCCTGCTTCACCAGCACCTCGTTGCACCGGATCTTCGGCGCCGGCATGAAGATGCCGTCCGGGGCGTTGCGCAGCCCCTCGTTGCTGCCGAACACGCCGATGAGCTTGTCGACCTCGTCGTAGTAGGGCTTCACGTCGTCGTAGCTGATGGGCCAGTCGTCGCCCACGCCGTCGATGCTCTTTCCGCGGAAGTCGTCGGGCCCGAAGCGCAGCGAGATACGCCCCCAGTGGTTGGTCCGTCCGCCGAGCATCCGGGCGCGCCACCACGAGAACTCGGTGCCCTTGGCCCGGGTGTACGGCTCGCCGTCGATCTCCCAGCCGCCGATGCACCCGTCGAACTCGCCGAACGGTCGGTCCTTGGTGGAGGCGCCGCGTCGCGGCGAATCATAGGGCCATTTCAGCATCGCGCCGTCCTTCACGGGATCCCACATCTGCCCCGCTTCGAGCAGCACGACGCTGGCGCCGGCTTTGGTGAGCATGTACGCGGCCATGCCGCCGCCGGCGCCGGAGCCGACGATGCACACGTCGTACTGGGTGCGCGGTTTCTTCACCTGCATCTTCAACGCTCCTGCGCTGAGAGTTTACGAATCCAGATGTTGCGGAAGCGAACGGGGAAGCTGTGGTCCTGCAGGCCGAGCGGCAGCTCGGCGGGCGTCACCGTGTACGGCGGCCGGTGCTGATACGCCGTCGGACCGGATAGCGGCACGTCGTCCTGTACCAGCACGCCGTTGAAGAATACGGTGACGCGGGCCGGCGACGTCACGGCACCGTGCGCGTCGAACCGCGGCCGGCGGAAGACGATGTCGTACACATTCCACTGCCCGGGCGGGCGCGTGGGATTCACCCGCGGCGGATACTGCCCGAACACGGCGCCGGCGTGCCCGTCGGCGTAGGTGACATTGTGATAGGAGTCGAGGACCTGCACCTCGTACCTGCCCTGCAGGAACACCCCGCTGTTCCCGCGCTCCTGACCCTCGCCCGCGGGCGGCGTCGGTGCGCTCCACTCGAGGTGCAGTTGCACGTCGCCGAATGCCTGCGCCGTGTGGATCATGCCGGAACCCGGCTTCACCTCGAAGTAGCCGTCCTTCACGATCCATGGCGCCGGGCCGTCCTTCTCGCCGCGCCACTGCGAGAGGTCGTGTCCGTCGAAGAGCACGATCGCGTCGGAGGGCCGCGTGTCGTCGCGCACGTAGGGGCCGGGATCCACCACCGGTGGCTGCGGGCGATCCATGGAATGCTGCGGCCAGCGGGTATCGACCTGCGCGCCGGCGTGCGGCGCGATGAGCAACAGTGCGGCCGCGACGGCCGCGAGACGAGCGATTGGGGGGGGCGGGAAGGCGGGGCGGCGGTGCAATCGGCACTCCTGGCGGTGGGAGAATACCCGCGCAATATGCACCGCGCGCCGTCGTCGGGTAATCCGTGGACGCCCCGGCCGTGCGAGGCCGCGCGATCAGTCGCCGATGCCCTCCTCCGGCACCGTCGGAATCACGTCCGCGCGCGTGATGGTGATGATGGCCACGCCGGCGACGATCACCGCCGCGGCCGCCATCGTGCGCGTCGTGACGGCCTCGCCGGCGAACGCCCATCCCAGGAACACCGCGATCACCGGGTTCACGTACGCGTACGTCGCCACCCTGGCCGCCGTGGTCGTGCGCAACAGATAGGCGTATGCCGTGAACCCGAGCAACGAGCCGAACACGATCAGGTACCCCCACCCGAGCGCCGACGCGAGCGACACGTGCGCGAGCGAGAACTGGGCGGTCTGTCCGGTGAGCGTGGCCGTCACGAACAGCGCCGAGCCGCCGCACATCATCTGCATGCCGACGGCGAACAGCGGCACCGGTGACTTCGTTTGCCGTTGCGCGACGATCGATCCCGCCGCCCAGCTCAACGAGCCGAGCAGGAGCGCCGCGGCGCCGATCGGGTTCACCGCGCCGTGGCCGAGCAGGGCGCCGGGTCCGACCAGGGTCACCAACCCCGCGAAGCCGAGCGCCAGCCCCAGCAGCACGCCGTGGCCGGGATGGATGCCGCGGGGACGCCACCAATCGATGAGCACCATCCACAGCGGCACGGTGGCCACCAGCAGCGCCGCCGTGCCCGACGGCACGTACTGCTCCGACCACGCAACCGTGCCGTTGGCCCCGAGCAGCAGGACCCCGACGATGGCCGCGTCGCGCCATTCGGCGGCCGTCGGGCGGCGCTTCATCCGGCGCCACGACCACGCCATCAGCACCGTGCCCGCCACGAGGTGACGCATCGCGGCCATGAATAACGGTGGGATGGTCTGTATCCCGAACCGCATCGCCAGGAAGGTGGAGCCCCACAGCAGGTACACCGCGGCGAAGGCGATGATCAGTCGCCCGCGTTGCGCACGCGGATGGTCCCCGGCCAGCTGAGCGATCATCGAGAGTGTTCAGGGTGCGGAAGCGCGGCGGACGAACTCGAGCCGGTGGCTCGACATCGCCGTCCCACGCCCGCGGCTCGTGGAACGGGCGGAATCTAGCGAACGCCGGGAGCGGTCAGGAGCCCACCGCGATCGACAGCCCGAGGTAGACATTCCGCCCGGGCGCCGGCTCGAAGTAGCGGCCGCGCGTGGCGTTGATGACCACGGAGCTCACGTACCGGCGGTCGAACACATTGTTCACGGCCACGAAGGGGGCCACGGGCGAGCCCCCCGCCCCCGCCGTCCCGCGCCATCCCACGCGCACCCCGAGCGTCGTCCAGGGCGCGGTGCGGGCGGCGAGCGTGTCGTCCACCAGATAGCCCGACGCGTGTTGCATCTCGACGTCCAGCCAGGTGTGCCCCGCGCCGGGCTCGGTGTGGAGCACCAGATCCACCCATTGCGGGGGGATCCCCGGCAGGCGGCGCCCGGCCAGCGGGCGACCGCCCACGTCGTATCGGGTGTAGCGGAAATCGGAGACGGTCCAGTTGGCGGCGACCGAATACCCGGGGGCCAGCGTCGCGTGCGCACCGACCTCCACGCCGCGGTGGCGCGACCGGCCCGCGTTCCGATAGAAGCTGCGGCCCGGGGACGACGGCTCCTCGAAGGCGATCAACTCACCCCGCACCGCCGCCTCGTACACGGCCACCGAGTAGGTCAGCCGTTCGGCCACGCCGCCACGCACTCCCACCTCGTACGTGGTCGCCGTCTGCGGATCGAGCGACGGATTGAACCCCCCCGCCGTATCGGGCCGATTGGCCAGTTCGGTGGTCGTCGGCGTCTCGAACGAACTGCCCACGTTCGCGTACACCGTCGCGACCTCGCCGGCCTGCCAGGTGAGCCCCGCGGATCCGCTCAGGGCGCGCATCAGGCGGTCGCCCGAATCGTCGGGGTTGCTGGACGTCACCAGTCGGTCCTGCACCCGGAACCGCACGCGGTCGTACCGCGCGCCCAGGGTGGCGGTGAAGCGCGGGGCAAGAGTGAGCGCGGTCTGCACGAACGGCCCCACCGACGATACGTGTTCCAGTTGGTCCAGCGACGGCACGGGGCCGGGCGTGCCGCCGACGTTGGCGAAGTTGGCGCGGTCGTCGCGCTGCCACTGGGCATCGAATCCTGCCGTGACGGTCTGGGGAACGCCGGCGAGCACCGCCGGCCGGCTCACCGACCCGCGAACGCCGTACGCCCGCCGGGTGAGATCGATGTACGCATACGTCAGCGGATTCTTCAGGTCGCGGCCGAGCGCGAACGCCGTCAACGAGGCCTGCCCTCCGCCGTCGAAATCGCGGCGCAGCGTCAGCCCACCCTGGATCTGGCGTACCGACTTCCCGGCCCGGGTGCTCTGATAGATGGCGCTGGCCGAGTCGGGGTTGGCGGCGAGTTCGGCGGCGGTGAGCGATCCCGGATTGTCGGCCCGCGGGTCGTCGCCCAACTCGAACACGCCGCTCGTCGTCCAGCCGCCGGCGGTGGGCAGCACGAGCCGGGCATTCAGCGTTCGCCGATCGGCCGTGCTGTGCTGCCGCTCGCCGTCGTAGACGAGCCGCGACGCGGTGATCTGCCCCACGCCCCGGCCCACGCGCCACCGCGTGGTGCTGAGCCACTTGTTCCACGTGTGCTGGAGGCCGTCGCCACTGGTGCCGCCGGTCAACCGCAGTTCCTCGGTGGCGCCGCGTGGCGGCACGGGATCGCTCCAGATGCTGATCACGCCGCCGGCGGCATTTCCGTACAGGGCCGACGCCGATCCACGCAGGACCTCGATGCGGTCGGCCTCGCCCAGTTCCAGATTGGTGAGCTGTCCCTGTCCGTCGGGGAGCGTCTGCGGAATGCCGTCCAGCAGCACGGTGATGCCCCGGACCGCGAACGCCGAGCGGGCGCCGAACCCGCGAATCGAGATTCGGTCGTCGAGCGAGAAGTTGTACCGGTTGGCGACGTACACGCCGGGCACGAGCGCCAGCGATTCGTCGAGTCCGATCGTCGCGCGACCTCGACGAATCGTTGTTCGGTCGAGCACCGTGGTGGCGTTCGGCACCCGGTCCCGCGGCACGTCGGTTCGCGACGCGGAGACGGTGATCGGCGCCAGGCGTGCGGCTGCCGTCGACGAGTCGCGACGGGTGGTGTCCGGTCGTGCTCGCTGCGCCGCGGCGACGCCGGGCCCGAGCAGCGCCCAGGCGCCGAGGAACCCAAGCAGCCGTGCACGGCTTGGTTGCACAACGGAGGGGAGTACCGCGTATGACCTGTTCAGAGTGTGCACGAGTTGTCCCTGGGAACGCGGGCCGATCGCCGCGGAGTTCGCCCCGCGCTGGTCGCGGCGAACTTCGCGATGTTACTTTGGCACGTCAAACGTCTATGTCATCCTCTTCCGCCGACGGGACCGCCCCCGACGATTCCGCGTTCGAACGCGAAGCCCTTCCCTGGATGGACGACGTGTATCGATTCGCGCTCTCCCTTACCCGCGATCCGAGCGACGCCGACGACGTCGTTCAGGAAACCTACCTGCGCGCGTATCGTTCCTGGCACACCTACGCGCCCGGCAGCGACTGCCGCCGGTGGCTGTTCACGATCTGCCGCAATGCGTTTCTGCGCTCGTTGGAGCGGGAGCGTCCCACCGTGGATATCGACGATGTCGAACGCGATGTGATCGGCGCGGGAGAGATCTATGTGGTGGCGCTGGAGGAAGGATACACCGAGCTGTTCGCCCGCACCGACATCGGGCCCGCCATCGAACGCGCCGTGCAGGAGCTGCCTGAACCCTTCCGGACGACGCTCGTGCTGGTGGATGTGCAGGACCAGTCGTACGAATCCGCCGCCGAAGTCCTCGGCGTGCCCATCGGCACCATTCGCTCCCGGCTGTTCCGCGGGCGGCGGTTGGTGCAGGAACGGCTACTGGCGCACGCGCGCGACCTCGGGGTCGCCGGACGCGGGCACCCGGACGCCAAGGAGACCCCATGAGCGGCCCCAACCTCCCGCCTCTGCCGCCGGAATGTCTCGAAGTGCTCAAACACGTCTGGGACTATCTCGACGACCAGCTGACCGACGAGACCACGGAGCGCCTGCGGGCGCACCTCGACGAATGCCACGGGTGCTTTCAGTACAAGACCTTCCAGGAAAATTTCCTCGAAGCCGTGGGAGCGCTCCGGCTCCGCCCCGGGGCCTCGCCGGAACTCCGTGACAAGGTGCTCGGCTCCCTCCGCCAGGAAGGGTTCGCGCGTTAGCGCGCCGGGTCAGCGACCCACGATCTGTCGCACCGTATCGCCCCGCTCACCGTTGAGCGCGACCACTGTCTGGATCACGATGTCGGGGGCCAGCGACGAGGCCACCGAGCAGTAGCGCTCCAGCGACAGCGCCACCGCACGTTCCGCGTGCACCCGGTCGATGTCCGCTCCGGTGACGTGAAACGTCAGGTCGATGGCCAGGAAGCGCCGCGGCGGCGTGGCGTTCCGTTCTCCCACCACCTCCACCTCCAGTGCCGACACGGGCGTCCGCCGCTTGGCGAGAATGTCCACCACGTCGATCGCGCTGCACGTCGCGACTGCGCTCAGCAGGGCGTCGGTCGGGCTCTGCCCGGTGGCCGCGCTGCCGTCGACGCGGGCGGTCGGTTGGCCCACGCGGCCGGTGTCGAAGCGGTGCTCGCCCTGCCAGATGGCGCGGATCATGTTGACGGGTTTGGCGGGAGGGGTCATGAGGAGTCCTAGGCAATGCGGGTGCCGTTGGGCACCGGATGATCGAGGGAGAGCAGCACGACCTCGGTGGACGTGGGCATCGCGCCGAGCACCAGCACCTGGCTCTCGAACCCGGCGATGCGGCGCGTGCCGAGATTGACGGCGGCCACCACCTGGCGACCCACCAGCGCCTCCGGCACGTAGTGCACGGTAAGTTGCGCACTCGAGCGACGGACGCCGAGTTCCGGACCGAAATCGATCGTCAACTTGATGGCCGGCTTCCGAGCTTCGGGAAACGGCTCGGCATCCAACACCGTTCCCACCCGCATGTCGAGCGCCGCGAACTGCTCAGGGGTGACCATGCCGGTAAATTAGCCCAGCTGGGCGGCAGCCACACGGTGTTGCCACGGCGCGCCGCTAACTTGACGGATCCGATGACCCTTCCCCTCTCGCGACTGGCCGAATTGATGGAACCGTACGCCCGGCACATCCTGGTGTGCACGGGCGGGTTCTGTTCGCCCGATCACGCGGGACGCGAGCTCTACCGGCGACTGCCCGCCCTGCTCGAGCGCGAGGGGCTGCTGTACGGCCCCCGGCGCGTGAAGCGTGGGGAGACGCCCTGCCTCGGCGTGTGCACGACGGGGCCGATCGTGGTCGTGTATCCGGAGGGCGTGTGGTATGCCGGGGTGACGCCGGCGCTGCTCGAACGTATCGTCGTGGAACACCTGCGCGACGGTCGCGAGGTGGCGGAGGCGGTCTTTCACCGTCTGGCGCCGGGGTGACCGGAAACGCTTGCGGCCGCTCGCCGTCCCTCACACTATCCCTCTTTCCCACCTTTTCGAATTCTTTGCGATGGCAGACGCGATTCTGTATCAACGCTTCCTCTCACAAGGACCCGCTGTGCGCATCCGGCGCACCAGCGACGCGGGCGTCGCGCCCGTCACGGCCGTGCTCGAGGTGGATCGTCGGGCCGACACGCCGCGGGGGCGGGCGGGGGGTGTTTCCCCGGTCTTGATGCACGGCGAGGCGGCCTCCGAAGTCGAGGTGCTCTCCCTGCTGGAGCCCACGGCCAGGGATGATCGCTTGATCGCGCAATTGATGCGGGAGCAGGCGCTTCGGTGAGCACGCGCCGCCGCCGCCGATTGCTCCCCCGTCGGCGGGTGGCTAAGTTGCGCCCCAGCCCGTATCCGGCCCGGAACTGATGCCCGACGAACCGCTGCAATCACGACGCATGATGGTGAGCGCCGCCAAGCGCCTGCTCGCCACGCGCCGCGACGCGATGCGGGCGGACCCCGTCAATGACATCCCCCGACTGACCCTCAGCGCCCTCGAGAAGATCCGTATGTCCCGTTCCCGCGACCGTATCCTGAACAACCTGGACGACATGTACCGTGAGGCGTTCGAGCGCGCCAAGGCCTCCGACGACCCGACCCAGATGACGACCCTCGACTTCGCGTATCGTCGCGAGCAGCTCTATCTGGAGATCCTGCTCGATATCCGCGACGCGATGGAGCGGCGGTAGGGGAACGGACGGTCGGCGGCGCGACGCTGGCGGCGCACCGCCAACGGCCACCGCTGACGGCCGACTTCCTACGGTGACTCCGCGGTCGCGCCGGCTCGCTTTGGCCAGAGCAGCGACGCCCCCACCGCGGCCGTGAGCACCGCCACGATCACCGCCAGCGAGACCGAGATCGGAAGCTGGATCCAGTGGTCGACGAGCATCTTCACCCCGATGAACGTCAGGATCGCCGACAGCCCGTACTTGAGCAGATAGAAGCGGTCGATCACGCTCACCAGCAGGAAGAAGAGTGAGCGGAGGCCGAGTACGGCGAAAATGTTCGACGTGAACACCAGGAATGGGTCGCGGGTCACGCCGAAGATCGCGGGGATCGAATCAATGGCGAAGGCGAGGTCGGTGACCTCCACCAGCACCAACACCAACAGCAGGGGCGTTGCCAGCCGCCGCGCACCGACCCACGTGAAGAAGCGCGTGCCGTCGTAGTGCGGGGTCATCGGCACGAACCGGCGGACCAGCCGCACCACGCGGTGCTTTTCGCCGTCGAAGTCGGCGATGTCGCCGTGGAACGCCATGCGCGTTCCCGTGATGACCAGGAGGGCGCCGAACACGTACAGCACCCAGTGGAACCGCGCCAGCAGCAGCGCGCCAAGTCCGATGAACGCGCCGCGCAGGATCAGCGCGCCCAGGATGCCGTAGAACAGCACCCGGTGGTGGCACCGCTTCGGCACCCCGAAGTAGGCGAAGATGAGCGCGATCACGAAGATGTTGTCGGCGCTCAGTGACTCCTCGAGCAGATAGCCGGTGAGGAAGGTCATCGCCGTTCCGCGCGGCTCGAACACGTGCAGCACGCCGGCGAACGCCAGCGCCAGCGAAACCCAGACAAGCGTCCACATCGCCGCTTCGCGGGGCCGCACTTCGTGCGCTTCGCGATGGAAGACGCCGAGGTCGAGCGCCAACATCGCGAGCACGAATGCGAGGAACCCTACCCAGAACCAGACGTTGGTCGCGATCGAGTGCATGGCAGCGGTGGCTGGTGTTTGGAATTTCTGTAAGCTAACCTGCGTCTGTTGGAGCGCTCCGCGTGTTCCGCCGACGATGCCAGACACACCACACCGCAACGCCATCACCCGCGTGATCGTGAACGCCCGCGTCCGGACGGGCGACCCTCGGCGTCCCTGGGCCGACGCCGTTGCCCTCGCCGTCGACCGCGTGGTGGCGGTGGGATCGAGCGCCGAACTCCGGAAGCTCGCGCCCGCCGATGTCGTGGTGGTCGACGCACAGGGCGCCGACGTGCAGATCACCGACGGTCGGGTGAGCGGAGCCCCCGACTAACGGCCGTTCGGGCCGCCGTGACCGGCCCGTGACGGCCCGCGCGGCGAATCTGACGCAGAAAACTCTTGCGCGATCGGCCGCGACCTCACATTTATGGGCCAGGCGGGCACGGCGCCCGTCTCTCGCCAACCGGAGGCGGATGCACACACCGGTCCGACAGCGACGATTTGCCTGTCCGATGCGCCCCCGCGAGCGGCGTATGTGCTTCGTCTTCCGAAACCGGCCACCCAGGGCCGGCCTGACACCCCGCGACGGGACTTCTGTCCCGTCGCGGGGTGTCTCCTTTTTCCGCGAGGTGAAATGTCCGGCCGTCGGCACTATCACCACGTCTCCCTCCCCCGCGTCCCGCGCGTACCACGTCGTGCACGCCGGACCCCTCCCGCCAACCAGAAGCGTGCGCTCAAGCGCGCGGCCATGCGCGACTGTGGCCGCCGCTGCGTGTACTGCGGGACGTGCCTCGATTTCGAGGACGCCACGCTGGACCACGTGCTGCCGCTCGCCAAGGGTGGCTCCCACAACCCCGGCAACCTCGTTCTCGCCTGTTGCCGCTGCAATCGCCTGAAGGCCGACCTGCTGCCGAGTGAGTTCTTCGCACGCTTTCCCTGGGCGGGCCTGAACTTCATTCACTACGCGCGTGCCGTCCATCGGGCGCTCAAGCGTTGCGCGCGACGGGCCGTCAGTCTCGCGTATGCGGAGGCGGCGTAATACGGGCGTGAACCGACGTCGAGCGAGCACGGTCCACCGTCCACAGTGGACCGTGCACGCTGAACTCGTCGTTCCGTGGTTTCAGTAGTCCACCGGCCGCAGATAGCTCTCCCCGATCGCGGTCGGGCTCACCATCGCGACGGTGGGCAGCTTGCGCTTCCAGTGTGTCCGCGCCACGCGCTTCTGAACGAGCGCGACTTCGGCGGCGTCGAACCCGCGCGCCACGAGGTCGGCGTTGGTGTAGCCGGAGAGCAGCCAGTTCAGGATCTGGTCGGCCTTGGCATAGCTGATCCCGAAGTCGCCCTCGTCGGTCTGCCCCACGACGAGATCCGCCGTGGGCGGCTTGCTGACGATGGCCTCGGGCACGCCGAGGTGCCGGGCCAGCGCCCACACCTGGGTCTTGAACAGGTCGCCCAGCGGGTTCACGGGCGGCGCGTCGTCGGCATGCCAGGTGAAGTAGCCGAACATCCGCTCCGTCTTGTTCCCCGTGCCGAGTGGGATGGCGCCGTGCTGTGCCGACAGATCGAACAGCACGATCATGCGCATCCGGGCCATGACGTTGCCGCGGCGGGTGGCGTCGGCATCGGGGGCGGTCTGGAGGTAGCCGTCCACGCCGGCGCTGATGTCCACCGTGCGGCCCTCGATGCCCAGGGTGTCGATCACGAGTTGGCCGTGGGCGCTGCTCTCGGCGCTCGACGTTCGATACGGCATCCGCACGCCGATCACGTTTCCGGGGCCCAGCGCGCGCGCGGCCAGGAACGCGGTGACGGCCGAGTCCACGCCGCCCGAGACGCCGACGATCGCCCTGGAGTATCCTCGCTGATGGATCTCGTCGCGCAGGAACTCGACGA
The DNA here is from genome assembly GCA_963781765.1 of uncultured Gemmatimonadaceae bacterium. Lineage (GTDB taxonomy): Bacteria > Gemmatimonadota > Gemmatimonadetes > Gemmatimonadales > Gemmatimonadaceae > JAGWRI01. The sequence continues at coordinate 317,131 of CAWAHC010000008.1, read as the reverse complement.
GCCACTGTTCGGTGAGCGCCGGGTCGATCTCGAGCGGAACCGGCGGTCTGTCGATGCGATCGCCGTTGATCACGGGCAACGCGTTCGTTCCCGCCGGGACGGCCGCGCCTGCCCCGGCAGGCGCATCGGGGGCGCGCGTCGGCGGGTCGAAGGTCAACTCTGCCGGCTGGTGGCGTTCCACGCGCTCCATCGACTCCCGTAGATGGGGCGCCATCACCTCCAGGTCGGCCAGCAGCGGCTGATCGGCCCGGGCCCGCGCCACGTCGGCGAAGTCGAGCGTGTGCACGATGAGCGCTTCCGTCCACAGCGGCCCGCGCGTGCGCACGTTGCCCTTGGGACCGGCCACCATGGCGGCGCCCGGGAAGGTGCGTCCGCCCTCGCTGCCCGCGAGGTTGGCGAGCACGACGAACACGCCATGTTCGTCCGCCATGTCGCGGGCCAGCCGTTCCCACCGGCTCACGCTCGACGGCACGCCCGGGGAATCGACGTCCAGCCAGGGTCCGCGGGCCGGCGGCGCGGTGGGAATGAACAGCACCTGGGCGCCGTCGAGCGCGGCGACGGTTGCCGTCATGCTGTGCCACGCGTCCTCGCAGATGAGAATCGCCGCGCGCCCCCATGCGGTATCGAACGCGCGAATCTCCCGGCCGCGTTCCACAAACCGTTCCTCGTCGAACAGCCCGTAGGTGGGGAGAAACATCTTTCGATGCACGTGCCGGATGACCGGTTCGGCGCCGCCGAGCGTGACGTACACCCCGCTGTTGTACAACTTCCCGTTCCACGACTCGTAGAAGCCGATCACCACGTCCAGCGTGCTGTCGCCGGGAACGGCGGCGCGGTACACGGCCTGCAGGTCGACGGCCAGCGTGCCCGCCGTGACGGCGTGCTCGCGGACGCCGCCTTCCAGGAAGTAGCCGGTGAGGGCGGACTCGGGGAAGGCGAGTACGTGGGGCCGGGGCTCCTGCGCGTCGACCTGTGCGAACAGGGGGCCGAGCCGGGCGAGGTTGCCCGCGTAGTCCCCCTTCCGGGGGTGGAACTGGGCGATGGCCAGATGCACGGGTTGCGTCATATCGGGTATAAGCATCGCGGGCCGCCGGTCGGCGGGCAACCGTGGGCCGCTGTTTTGGTATCTTACGTGGAGAGCATGGTGAATTCGGGAATTCGTGCCGGCAGACGGGCCGGCCGGGCGCTGGCGCTGGCCGGCGGCATGTGGATCGTGGCTTCGGGCCTCGCGGCGCAGGATCCGCAGGAGATTGCGTGCGCCCCCCACCTGGGCTCCATACCCACCGAAGCGTGGCAGATCGTGCCCCTGCCGCAGTCGTCGCAGGTATTCGCGCGCGACGGATCGCTGATCGGCGAGATCGGCCTCGATTGGCGGACGAGCATCGCACTCGCCACGCTGCCCAAGTACGTACCACAGGCATTCATCGCAGTCGAGGACAAGCGCTTCTACGAGCACGACGGCGTCGACCTCGTCGGCATCGCCGGTGCCCTCAAGGACGCCGTCACCGGCGACGTGCGCGGGGCGAGCACGATCACCCAGCTCGTGGTCGGCAACCTCCATCCCGACCTGATCGATCGCCGCGACCGCAGCATCTCGCGCAAACTGCACGAGCAGGCCGCGGCGCGAGAGATGGAGAAGCACTACAACAAGGCGCAGATCCTCGAGGCGTTCCTCAATACGATCAACTTCGGACACCGGTGGTGTGGCATCGAGGAGGCGGCCCGTCACTATTTCGGGAAGCACGCCTCGCAGCTCACGCTCACCGAAGCGGCGTCGCTGGCCGCACTCCCCAAGTCCCCGGCCGGATACGATCCGGTGCGCCACCCCGATCGCAACAAGGAACGGCGCGATCTGATCCTCGGCCTCATGGCCGACCAGGGCTACATCACCCGGCGCCAGGCCGACGCGGCCCGCGTCCAGCCACTGGTCACCGCATCGAACGCGGGCTTCGCCGTGCACGCGCCGTACTTCGTGGACGCGGTGAAGCAGGCCGCCGACGAGGCCGGCGTGCCGCTCAAGAGCGGTGGATTTCGCATCTACACCACCGACGATCCGGTGCTTCAGCACGATGCCACGCAGTCGTTGGCGGATGGCATCGCCAAGGTGGAGGCGCGCCCCGGGTACCGCCATCCGAAATTCGATCCGGCACACCCGTCGCGCACGAACTACCTGCAGGGCATGGTGGTGGCCATCGATCCCTACACCGGCGATGTGCGGGCGCTGGTCGGGGGCCGCGACTACGCGGCCTCGCCCTTCGATCGGGCCGTGAATGCCGCCCGGCAGCCCGGGTCGTCGTTCAAGCCCTTCGTCTACGCCAAGGCGCTGCAGGACGGCATCGCCGCAAATACGATCGTGCCCGACACGGCGCTGTCGATTCCGCTCCCCAACGGCGACGTGTACCAGCCGCGCGACGACGACGGGCGGTTCCTGGGACCGATGACGATTCGCGAAGGGCTCATCCATTCGCGAAACGCCGTGGCCATCCAACTGGGGGAGATCGTCGGGATGGATTCGGTGGCGGCCCTCGCACATCGCATGGGCATCGAGACGCCCATCGACCTCGTGCCGTCGAGCGCCATCGGCGCATCGGTGGTGAAGCCTCTGGATTTCGTCACCGCCTATGCGGCCTTCGCCAACAACGGGCTGGCCGTCGCACCGCGCCTCGTCACGCGCGTCGACGATCGTTATGGACGCACGGTGTATACGGCGCCCGACAGCACTCCCGAGCGCGTGCTCGATCCCGCCGTGGCGTTCATCGTGCGCGACATGATGAAGGACGTCACCGAACGCGGCACGGGACGCGTGGCCCGGCGCATGGTGCCCGACGACATCCCGATTGCCGGGAAGACGGGGACGACGAACGACAACGTCGACGTCTGGTTCGTGGGCATGACGCCGCACCTCGTGGCCGGCGTCTGGTTGGGGTTCGACCACCCGGAGCCGATCGCGCTGGGCGTGGCGGGAGGATCGCTGGCCGCCCCCGTATGGGGCGAGATGATCAGTGATTACTACTCCGGTCGCAGTGCCGGCAGCTTCCCGACGGCGTCCAACCTGGTTTTCGGCGAGTCCGATCGTGGCACCGGCCAGCCGGCCACGTTCATGACGCCCCTCGACAGCGTCTACACGGAGTTCTTCCTGCCGGGCACGGGTCCGCTGGCGACGCGCGACAATCCGTGGAAAGTTCCGCAGTGGGGCGCGGTGCTGATCCACTGATTCCACCCCACCCGCGGCGACGTACCCTTCACAACCAGCAACGGCGGACATGCGCAGTGACTGCCCACAGCCCTGAATGACGCGTTCCTCTCCGGGAGTCCTCGGCGACGGGAACGCTCCGCTCTCCGTCCGGGCGACACGCGACGTGCCGCCCGCGGGCTGGGATGCACGCGTACGCGCGATGGGAGGCAATGCGTTTCACGGCACGGGGTGGGCCGGCGTGCTCGAGGCGAGCGGGACGGAACGGTGGTTTCTCGAACTGGTCGCCGGCGACGCGCCGGTCGGATTCGCGATCGCCGGTGGAGCGCGGTCTCGCCTGCCGATCGTCGGGGCGCGCCGCAGCGAACTGGATCTCAACACCACGCCCCTCCTTCGCCCCGATGTGACCCTGCACGAGGCGGCCCGAGCGCTCCGCGCGTTCGCCGGCGAGCATCGCTTCGGCCGGCTGCGGTGCTCGGCATACGCCTCCCTGCGCGCGGCGGACACGGAGACGCTGCAGGACATCGGCTTCACCGTCAGCCCGCGCCTGGAATTCCCGATGCCGCTGGCCGGCAGCCTCGACGAGACGCTGGCCGGGATGTCCTCCGGCCACCGGCGCAACGTGCGAAAGGCGATGGGCGAGGGGTTCGACTTCCGGGAGGATTCGACCGTGCAGGGCGCGATGACCCTTCGCCGGCTGCAGGACACGACGTATGCCCGCCGCTGGGAGATGGGCCAGAAGCACGCCCGCCCGATGTCCGAGGCGGAGTACCGGCAGACCATGGAGGCGTGGCTAGGCGCCAACGGCATCCGGTTCTGGTTCGTGGAGCGAGAGGGCCGCCCGCTGTCGGCGCTCGGCATTCTCGTGTTCGGATCGCGCGCCTACTACATGGTGGGTGGGACCTCCGCCGATGGGTACCAGATTCGCGCCCCGTTCGGCGCGTTCGGGCACGTGATCGGGGAGCTGTGTGCGGCGGGTGTCACGGAATTGCATCTGGGCGGCGTGCCGGTGGGCGCCGCCGCCGACACGCATCCCGATCACGGGCTGTACCGCTTCAAGCGGGGGTTCGCCGGCGACGCCGAGACGGTCTGGGACGCGCACCTGCGCGTCTGAGCGCCGCGAGCGGCCCCGGTCACCGACCGGGACCGCGTGCAGCGTCGGCTACGGACGACCGGCCCCGACCATCTCGTCGGCCAGGTCTTCCATGGCATGTGCCCCTTCGGTGCCGCCGCCCGCGGGGAGCAGCGCGACTGCGAACACCTCGTCCAGCGTCGACACCGGATGGAAGATGATCTGCTCCCGCACATCCTCCGGGATGTCTTCGAGATCGGCCTCGTTGTCCTTCGGCAGGATGATGTGCGTGATTCCCGCGCGGTGGGCGCCAAGCACCTTCTCCTTGAGCCCGCCGATCGGCATCACGCGTCCCCGCAGCGATGTCTCGCCCGTCATCGCTACGTCCTTGCGCACGGGGCGATTGGACATCGCACTCACCAGCGCCGTTGCCATGGTCACGCCCGCCGAAGGTCCGTCCTTCGGGATCGCGCCAGCGGGCACGTGGATGTGCACCTCGATCGACCCCAGCTTGTCGGTGGGGATGTTGAGGGTGTCGGCGTGGGTGGCCGCGTACGTCAGGGCGGCGCGCGCGCTCTCCTTCATGACGTCGCCGAGTTGGCCGGTGAGGATGAGCGACAGGCTGCCCCATCCGCTCACCTGCACCTTGGCGTCTTCCGGCTGCGCCGGCGCGTTGGAGGTGAACATCCGCCGGATAGCCGCTTCGACGAACATGATGTCGCCGCCGGCCGGCGTGTAGTACATGCCCGTGGCCACGCCGACCTCGCTCTCCTCGGCGGCGCGCTCCGGGTGCACGCGCGGACGTCCCAGCAGTTCGCGCACCTCGTCGGCGTCCACGGTGTTGTCGGCCAGCACCTTGGCGTCGCCCGACGCGATTCGCCGCGCCACCTTCCGGGCCACCGCGCCGATCTGGCGTTCGAGCTGGCGCACGCCGCTCTCGCGCGTGTACTTGCTGACCATCGCCATCACCGCATCGTCGCTGAACGCGATGTGCTTGTCGGCGAGTCCGTTCTCCTCGAGCTGGCGCGGGATCAGGTACTTCTTGGCGATCTCGGCCTTCTCGCGCTCCGTGTAGCCGGCGAACTCCACCACTTCCATGCGGTCGAGCAGCGGGCCCGGGATGTGCTGGATGAAGTTGGCCGTGGCCACGAAGAGCACTTCGCTGAGATCGAAGGGCACGCCGAGATAGTGATCCGTGAACGTGTCGTTCTGCGCCGGATCGAGCACCTCGAGCAACGCGCTCGCCGGATCGCCCTGGAAGCTGACGCCCAGCTTGTCCACTTCGTCGAGCAGGAACACCGGGTTCTTGGTGCCCGCCTGCTTCATGCCCTGGATGATGCGTCCCGGCATCGCGCCGACGTAGGTACGGCGATGGCCGCGGATGTCGGCCTCGTCGCGCGCGCCGCCCAGCGCCGCGCGCACGTACTTGCGCCCCAGCGCCCGCGCAATGGACTTGGCGATGGACGTCTTGCCCACGCCCGGGGGACCCACGAACAGCAGGATGGGGCCCTTGGCCATCGCCCGCGCCTTGGCTTCCTTCTCGTCGGTGATCGCGCGGTCGTCGTCGGCCCTCGCGAGCGACGGATTCGCGTCCTCGCGCGCGGACTGCATCTTCACGATCGGCATCTCGCCGGTCTTCTTCAGCTCGTCGGCCATCTGCTGCGCGCGCAGCTGACGCACGGCCAGGAACTCGAGCACCCGATCCTTCACGTCGGGCAGCCCGTAGTGATCTTCGTCGAGAATCGCGGATGCGTGCTTCTGGTCGAGATCGTCGTCGGAGCGGGTGTCCCAGGGAAGTTCGGCGATCCACTCGAGATAGGTGCGGATGACCTGGGCCTCCATCGACTCGCGCCCGGCCCGTTCGAGGCGGCCCAGCTCGCGCTCCACTTCGGCGCGCGCCTCCTTGGGCAGATTCAGCGCGTTCAACTTCTCGCGCAGCTCCTCGATCTCCTTGGACGAGTCGTCGTCGCCCAGCTCCTTCTGGATCGCCTTCATCTGCTCACGCAGGAACATCTCGCGCTGGCGCTCGCCGAGCTCCTCCTGCACCTGCGACTTGATCTCCTCCTGCATCTCGATCATGCCGATCTGCTTCTGCACGTGCACCAGCACGCGGCGCAGACGCTCCTCGACGCTGAGGATCTCCAGGAGTCCCTGCTTCTCGGGCGTGGGGAGGTCGATATAGCCGGCCACCAGGTCGGCGAACCGGCCCGGGTCGGTGACCGAGTCGAGCACCTGGTGCACCACTTCCTCGGGGAGGCCGCGGCGCTCGCCGAGCTCGCCGGCGCGTTCGCGGATCTCCTTGTACAGCGCCACGAAGGCCGGGTCGTTCTCGTCGGCCGGCTTCATCTCCTCGACGTCCACCACGACGGCGTTGAGATATCCCTCGTTGGAGCTGTACTGGAGCGCCGTGGCCCGCTGCTCTCCCTGCAGCAGGAGTTGCACCCCGCCCAGGCCACGCTGGATCTGGCCGATGCGGGCCACGACCCCCATGGCATACAGGATCTCAGGCGCGGGCTCGTCGGTGTTGTCGCGCTGCGCGACCGCGAACACCAGGCGGTCAGCCTTCAGCGCGGCCTCGATGGCCCGCAGGGTGCCGGGCCGGCCGGCAGCGATGGGCGCGGTGAGTCCAGGAAAGACGACCGTGCCACGAAGCGGAAGAACCGGCAGTGTTTGGCGCTGTGCCATGCGAAACAGATACTCCAGGAAGAGGTAATGCCTAGAATCGGCAGTACCGCACGATGCAGACTCCGTTCCACAACTGGCCGATGCGGATAAGTGAGAGCCGGCATACACTTAGTCCCATGGCCGAGCCAACGCGTTTCCGGGTCGCCCCTCGAGGCTGACTACGAGTTACGACACGCTGGCGGGATTTGCAACTTCCACCCGCTAGTCTGACGTAGGGCTTCTGCCGAACCGGCGCGTCCTTTCCAGATGTATCCCGCAGTGCTAGAATGCCGTATTCCGCCCTAAAACGAGCTCGCTGAGTGTCTGACCCCGTCGTCCCGTCTGCGGACTCCGAGATGCGCGCGCTCGTGGAGCGCGCGCTGAGTGCGCACTACGAGCTGGATGCCGAAATCGGGCGCGGCGGTATGGGCATCGTCTATCGCGCCCGCGATCGCCGTCTGAAGCGCACGGTGGCGATCAAGGTGCTCCCGCCCGAACTCGCCTATCGCAGCGAGATCAAGACCCGGTTCCTGCGCGAAGCCGAGACGGCGGCGCAGCTGAGCCATCCGAACATCGTGCCGATCTATACGGTCGACGAGTCGCAGGGACTGGTCTTCTTCGAGATGGCGTACATCAGCGGCGACAACCTCGCCAAGCGGCTCCACGACCGCGGCGTCCTGCCGGTGGACGAGGTGCGCCGTATCGTCCGTGACGTGGCCGACGCCCTCGCCTACGCCCACGAGCGCGGCGTCGTGCACCGTGACATCAAGCCCGACAACATCCTGCTCGACGCCGAGAATGGGCGACCGATGGTCACCGACTTCGGCATCGCGCGCGCCGTGAGCGACGGCGACTCGCGCCTCACGGCCACCGGGATGGCCATCGGCACGCCGGCCTACATGTCGCCCGAACAGGCTGCGGGCGAACGCGTGATCGACGGCCGCAGCGATCTCTACGCACTCGGCATCGTGGCCTACCAGATGCTGGCCGGCGAGCCGCCATTCTCGGCGGGCAGCACGCCGGCCATGCTGGTCAAGCACATCTCCGAAATGCCGGTGCCGATCACCCAGCGACGCGCCGACGTGCCGCCGGATCTGGCGCGGGCCGTGATGCTGATGCTCGAGAAGGATCCCGCCAACCGCTTCCCGTCGGCGGGCGATCTGGTGACGGCGCTCGATGGCGGCCCGATGCCGGCGCCGCCCACCAGCCCCATGCCGGGCGCCGTGGGCCGGTCGCCCGCTACCGATCTGGCGAGGAATCCGGGGCTCGGCGGCGGGGCGCCGCTCGCGGCCGGCGGGTTCGATATGGGGCCGTACGTGCCCACAGCCGAGGACATCCGCCGCTGGGACGCGCCGCAGGTTCGCACCTTCCGCCGGAAGGTGTGGCCGTACGTGTACGTGAACGGCGTCATCATCCTGATGTCGATCCTGTTCGGCACCGGACTCACCGGCATCACGGTGCTGTGGAGCATCTGGATGGCGTTTCGGTATGCCAAGCTCTGGAGCGACGGCTACGACTGGCGCGATGTGTTCCAGCAGCCCCGCGACCGGTCGCTCATGGAGGTGTTCGACGACCTGATGGAGCACACGCGGGCGCTGTTCGACGCCAAGAAGCGGCGTGTGCTGCTCGACAAGCGCCGCCAGCGGCGGCTGCAGCGCCGGTCATCGGGCATCGGCGCGGCCGGTGCGCTGTCCGGCCCCCGCCTGGCCGACGGCACGCTGGCGCAGGCGGCGGGTCCGTACGCCGACACGGTGCGGCAGGCGAACGGGGACCGCGACGAGATCATGCGGCTCATCGAGTCGATGCCCGCCGCCGACCGCGACCGCGTGCCCGACGTGATCCGGTCGGCGGCGGCACTGCAGGAGAAGGTGCAGGGCCTGGCCATCGGCCTGGCCGATCTGGACCACAACAACGTGCCTGGCGGGATGGCTGCGTACGAGGCGGAGATCGAGCGGCTCGAGAGCGCCGCCAATCCGCTCGACTACCGCGCCAGCGAGGAGCGCGTGCATCGCCTGGCCTATCTCAAGCGGCAGCGACGGGCGATCGCGGATCTGGAGCGAAAACGCGCCGCGACGTCGGCGCGCCTCGAAACCTGCGCGCTGGCGCTGCGGAACATGAAGCTCGACGTGCTGCGGCTACGCGCCGGCACGCAGTCCCCCCAGCACATCACCTCGCTCGCCATGAACGCGCTCAACCTGGCCGACAGCGTGGACAGTGCCGTGTACGTCGCGGACGCCATGAGTCGTGGCAGCGGGGCCGGGGGAGAAGCCAGGTCAGCGGCTGAACGGCGGTGAGCGACTACCTACAGGATCGACTCGTCGCGGCGGTCGGGGATCACTACCTGGTCGAAGCAGAGATCGGGCGCGGCGGCATGGCGGCGGTGTACCGGGCCCTCGACCTGCGGCTCAACCGGCACGTCGCCATCAAGCTGCTGCCGCCCGACCTCGCGTTCAACGCCGATGTGAAGACGCGGTTCCTGCGCGAGGCCCAGATGGCCGCGCAGCTGAATCACCCCAACATCGTGCCCATCTACTCGGTGGACGAGCGCGACGGCGTCGTGTACTTCGTGATGGCGCTCGTCGAGGGGAAGACGCTCGCCGAGCACCTGCACGACATCGGCCGCTCGTCGTTCGACGAGGTGCGTCGCGTGATCGGCGACGTGGCTGACGCCCTCGATTACGCGCACAAGAAGGGCGTCGTGCACCGCGACATAAAGCCGGACAACATCATGCTCGATCGCGCGAGCGGACGCACGATGGTTACCGACTTCGGTATCGCGCGCGCGGCGGCCGGCGATTCGCGACTCACCGTTACCGGGGTCGCCGTGGGCACGCCGGCGTACATGTCGCCCGAGCAGGCGCTCGGCGAGCGCGATGTAGACGGGCGCAGCGACATCTACTCGCTGGGCGTCGTGGCGTACCAGATGCTCACCGGCGAGCAACCGTTCACGGCCGCCAACACGCCCGCGATGCTGGTCAAGCACGTGTCGGAGGTGCCGCGTCCGATCCTGGAGAAGCGGCCCGACACGCCGGCGCCGATCGTCCACGCCGTCGAGACCGCGCTGGCGAAGGAACCGGCGGTACGATGGCCCGACGGCGCGGCGTTCCGCGACGCGATTCGCGCGGCGACCGCCGCCGCCGCACCGACGCCCCCGCCCCGTCTGGAGCAGCTCTCGTCCACGGGGTTCGTCCAGTCGCCGGTGCGCGGGAGCACGCCCATGGCGCCGCCGCGCTCCGGCGTGCCCGCGTTCGTGCTCCCGGCACCGCCGGCCAGCGCCGACCGCGAGGACTGGCACGATTGGACGGCGGAACTGCGCGAGCGCGCCGCCGACTTCCGCAGCCAGCGCGCCCGGTGGCGCGACGAGATGCGGGCCGAGCGCCACGCCATCGTCGATGAGCGCCACGAGAGTCGCCGGCATCGGCGCGGCGGGCCCTTCGTCGTCGACATGCACGACCTGCGCGACGATCCCGAACGCCCCCTCGAGGAACGCGTGGCGGCCTTCCGGAGACGGCTCGTGGGCAATCTGTCCACGCTGCTGTTCCTGTTCGGCATCAACATGCTCACCTCGCCGGAGTTCTGGTGGTGGCTGTTCCCCGCGCTCGGCATCGGAATCGGCCTCGTCCGCCGGTGGAGCACGCTGTGGGCCGACGGCGCGACGCTCAAGCAGCTGTTCCGGCGCGGCCGCCCTGGAGCGCCCGCCACGCTGAGCGAGCCGGCAGACGCGAGGCACGCACGCGCTTCGCTGCCTGCGGTGCCCGCGCCGGCGGACCCCCCGCTGGCCAGTGACGCGGTGCTCGCCGGTCCGCATGGAGCGGCCGTGCGGCGGGCGGCGGGCGATCGCATCGTCATTCGCGAAGTGCTGGCCAAACTCACGCCCACCGAGCGCCAGATGCTCCCCGAGATCAGTCCCACGGTCACGGCGCTCGGCGAGCGCATCGGGTCGCTCGCCACCACGCTGCACACGCTCGACGCCGATGTCTCCGGCGCCAACCTCGGCGTCCTCGACAAGCGGATCGCCGAACTGCAGCGGGAGCCGGATACGTCGGAACGGGAGCGCCGGCTCTCGCTATTGGAACGCCAGCGCGCCACCGTGCACGATCTGCTCGAACGGCGCTCACGGCTGGTGGACCGCTTCGAGAGCGCCTGTGTGGCCCTGCAGAACCTCAAGCTCGACCTCGTGAAGCTCCGCTCGGCCGGCATCGACGCGGCGTTGGGCGATGTGACGAGCGCCACGCAGGAGGCGCGCGCGCTGTCTCGTGACATCGGGCACGTGCTCGAGGCTGCGGACGAGGTGCGCCGCCTCTGAGTCATTAGGTTCCGTCATGCGCTCTGAACGCCTTGCCACGGTCCTCCTCATAGCGGTGGCCGCTGCCTGCGGGGGAGACCAGTCGGGAGCCAACCGTCGCACGCCGGCCTCCGCCGAATCTGCCGCCGCCAGGCGGGCGGCGACCGTACCGCACGTCGACAGCGCTCGGACCTTCCCCGACGCCGCCCCCGACACCGCAGCCACGACCGCCGTCGCGTCGCCCGTTCCGGCTCGGCCGGGGCCCGTGCGGCACCTGGCGACGCCCAATCCGGTGCGCGGGTTGTACGTGAATAGGCTGGTGGCACAGGGGCCGGGTATCTGGCGGCTCATCGCGCTGGCTCGGCGGACCCGCGTGAACGCGCTGGTGTTCGACGTCAAGGACAACAACGGCCTCATCCTCTACCCGTCGACCGTCGGACTGGCGCACGTCATCGGTGCCGACACGGTGCGGCCGATGCCGGTTCGGCGTCTGCACGCGCTCATGGACTCGCTGCGCAAGTATCGGATCTACTCCGTGGCACGAATCGTCGTGGCGCGCGATCCCGTGCTCGCCGCACACCGCCCGCAATGGGCCGTGGTGCATCGCCCCAACGATCCCGAACGGAGCGCCTGGCTCGACCCGCGCCACCGCGAGGTGTGGGCGTACGCGGCCGATCTCGCCTCGGAGGCCGCAGGCCGCGGATTCAGCGAGGTGCAGTTCGACGACGTACGCTTTCCGACCTCGATGGGGGAAAGCGAACGCGTCGAACTCACCTCCCCCGACGGCCGGACCCTGGGCGAAGTGATTCGGGCACAGCTGGGCTTCCTGCAGGCGCGGGTTGCGGTGCTCGATGTTCCGATGGCCATCGCGGTGAGCGGGCTCGCCGCAGTCGACTCGTCGGACCAGGGCGTGGGACAACGCTGGGAGGCGGTGGCCGACCGCGCCGACGTGCTGATGCCCAGGCTGTATCCATCGCTCTTCGCCGCGGGCACCTTCGGGTTAGCCAATCCCAACGCCCAGCCGTACGAGGTCGTGCGCCGCGCACTCGCCGACGTGAAGCGGCGCGACTCGGCCATTCGTGGTGCGGCCCGCATCGTGCCCTGGTATCAGGACTTCACGCTCGGGACGCCGACCTACGGCGAGGAGCAGGTGCGGGCGCAGATGCGCGCCGGAGAGGACGCCGGCATCCGCAGCTGGATGCTCTGGAATCCCGCCAGCGAGTACACGGAGGCTGTGCTGCGGGCGCCGGCCCGTCGCGACAGCACGAGCGCCAAGCGCGCTAGCGCGCGAGCAGGTGGGCGATCACGGCGCTGAGCGCCGCCGGCGTATCCTCGGGGAGATAGTGCCGCGCGCTCGGCACGACGTCGAGCGTGGCCCCGGGAATTGTGTCGCGGAGTCGCTCCCCCACGGAGACGGGGATGAACGGGTCGCCGCGTCCCCACACGACTGCCGTCGGTACCGCGATGCGTGACAGTCTCGGCGCGATGGCCGCCGTCTGCGCGGAGTCGAGCGCCCGGAGATGGCGCACGAACGCGGCGCGACCGTCGACCGATGCGAAGACGCGGGCGTACCGCTCCAGGGAATGCAGCCCCTGGTCGGCATTCGCGTACCCGCGTTGCAGCGACGTGCGCAGCATCGATTGGATCCACGACGGCGGCGTGACCGCGGCCAGCGGGTGCAGGCTGCTCCACCTCCGGAACCCACGGGCCGGCCATGCATCGAAGGCGACGCTGCTCACTAGACCGAGCCGTGAGACGCGAGCCGGGAAGCGGACGGCGAGCGATTGGGCGACGCCGCCGCCCAACCCGTGTCCCACCACGGCGGCTTCTTGAATGCGCAGCGCGTCGAGCATCGCGAGTACGCGATCGGCGTGCGCGTCCACATCCAGCCGTTGGGTGCCGGGCAGATCGCTCCGGCCGTAGCCCAGCAGGTCGAGCACCACGATGCGATGCCCCGACGGAAGTAGCGGGACGACCTCGCCCCACAGGTGGCCCGACGTGGGGAACCCGTGAATGAGCACCACCGGTTCCCCGGCACCGCGAGTGCCGGCGGCGTAGTAGTAGACTCGGACGCCGCCGAGATCGACGAATTCACCGCGCATGGCGCGGCAGGCGAGACTTGGACGGCGGAAGGGCGAACGGCATCGCGTGACAAGATCGCCGCCACTGGCGCGCGGGTCCAGCCGGCCGCAAACGACGGCGGGCCGCCCCGTTCGGAGCGGCCCGCCGTGCCATGCGTAGTGAGCGATGGACTCAGCGTCCGCCGCCACCGCCCCGGCGCGGCATTGCTGCCACGTTCTCGTCGAACGTCTTCTGCTGCTCTGGGGTGAGCAGGGCCCGCACCGTATCCATGTACTTCTTGTTGATCTCCTGCATCTTCCCCATCATTGCCTGCCGGTCGTCACCCGCGGACTCGCGAGCCGAACGCTGCTCCTCGGTCATCGCCGTCTTGAGGCTGTCCACCGTCTTCTGCTGATCCGTGGTGAGCGTGATCGCCGTCGGCTGCGTGAGCACCCGCTCAATCATCGACATCCGCGGGCCCCGCCCGCCACCCATACCGCCCTGGGCCGCCGCTACGGAAGCGGTGCCCCCCACGCACAGTACTGCCAGTGCCGCCATCGCCAGCTTACGCATGAAACGCTCCTGAAAGAATGGGATCCCTGCACTCAAGTGATTGTGCCCAAGGCACTTATACTTTGCCCTCTAGCGCATCACCCGAAAACCGCTATGCTTACGCGCCCGTCGTCGAGGATGGTACGACATCACCCTTTCACCCGATTCCCGCGACGCCGTGACCCTGCCACCTACCACACATCTTGAACCCGATCTCGCGGCTGACGTTCCCGAGCAGCTCGCGCCGCCGCCTCCTCCTCCGCCTCCGCCCCCGCCACCGGTGCGGTTTCCGCTGGGGTGGCTGCTCGAGCATGCCTCCACGGCCATCCGATACCGCGCCATCACCGAGGTAGCGCAGCTCGAACTATCCCCCGAGGCTCGAACTGCGACACTGCCCTATACGTACCGATCGGCTCTGCTGTTGGCGGTGTCTCAGGCGGCCGATGGGACCTGGTCCCATACGATGCTCACCCTGCCGTCGCCGAGAGCGGCGCACTTCGAAGGGGTGGGCACGATCAACGCGGTGGTGCGCCTGCTCGAGTACGGCTGGGACCGCGGTTCGCCGCCCCTGATGCAGGCACGTCGGATCCTGTTCCGATTGCTCGCCGAGGACGACGATCCGGACTTCCTGTACGAGTTCGGCGGCAAGGCGGCGCCGGACGACGACATGGTGCATCGGGGGCGCGGGATACTGCGCGAGGCGGCCGCTGCGGCGCTCGCCCAGGCAGGATACCAGGGCGATCCGCGGCTGCGTGGCGCAGCGCGGCGGATCCTCGATCGGATCAACGATTTCCTGCGGTCGCCGCTGGGCGAGAAGCCGTGGATGCGCGTGGGCAACCAGCACGTCCTGGCCCCGGAGGCGACCCCGCCGTCCATCTACGCGCTCAACATGCTGGCGTACATGCCGCTGTTCTGCACCGAACACGCGGAAGTGATGGACCGCATCTACGCCTGGATCACGCAGCCGCTCCCGCGCCAGGAAGTCGTGCAACTGCTCGGGCGGCGCATCGCGGCGCAGGCGCATCTGGTGATGGGCGACCAGCTGCCGCATCGGAACGCCGCGGACGCCGACGTGGCGAGCGCGCTGACGTGGTTGGAGCTGATGGCCCGGCTCGGCTTCCTGAAGCTGAACGACAACTGGTCCAAGTTGTTCGAGCGATTCCTCGACGACCGGGACGGGGACGGCGTATGGCATCCCCACAGGGGGCTGCAGGCCGTGAAGACCAACAATCCCTTCGTGTGGCCCATGTACCCACTCGAGGAAGACTTGGCGGGTGACGAGCGGTGGACCGACGTGACCTTCCGCCTCGGGCTCATCGCGCGTCTGTCGGGACGCACCATCGAACCCATCTGACGCCGGTGGGCTGGACGCGTGGCGATGGGGCGGGCGCGGGCGCCAAACCCGCGTCGAAACCGCTTGCCGTCGACGAGTTGTATCCGGCCCATGCGGCGGACATCACCACGCGATTCGTCGACGTGCGGGATGGGCTTCGCATGCGTGTGCTCGAGTCGGGACCGGCGGACGGGCCACCGGTGGTCCTGCTTCACGGGTGGGGGGCCTCGGCGTACTCCTATCGAGACGCCATTCCAGCGCTGGCGCAGGCGGGACGGCGTGCGATCGCCGTCGACCTGCCCGGGCACGGGCTCAGCGACAAACCGGCGGCGCTGGGTTGGTACTCCCGGCCCGGGATGACTGCCACCGCAGGCGCGCTGCTGGACGTCCTCGACGTTCGGGCGGCAACCATCGTCGGGGTGAGCATGGGCGGTGGGATCGCCACGGGACTGGCCGTGGAGGGCCATCCCCGGGTGGCGCGGGTGGCCCTGGTGAATCCGGCGGGGTTCGCGCCCGTGCGCTTTACCAAGATCGCCCAGATGCTGACGCCGCTGGCCGTGCGCGACTACGCGTCCCACCTCGTGGCCCGTCCGTTGGTGAGCTGGTTCCTACACCTGGCCTACTGGGACCAATCGCGGGTCAGCGGGCGCGACGTGGACGAGTACTGGTCCACGGCCAGCCAGCCGGGCTTCGCGGCGGCGCTCGTGGCGTGCCTCCATGAGTTTTCGTGGGAGCCGTTTCCGCCCGCGGAGTTGGCGGGGATACGGGTGCCGGTGCTCCTGCTGCTGGGGGCGCACGACCATCTGATCGTAGGGAGCGAAGCCGGCGCTCGGACGATCTCGGGGCTGCGCGTGGTACGCGTGGAGGGCGGGCATGCCGTCAACGAGGAGCGCCCCGACGAGGTGAACGCGGCGCTGTTCGCCTTCATGCACGAGTAGCGACCGCGCGCCGCGGACGTTAGCGTTCACGGCACAATGCCAAGACGGAAGAAGACTGAGGTGGAGCTCGCGCGGCCGGAACTCACGTTTGCGGAGCTGGGACTCTCCGAACCCGTGCTGCGTGCCGTGGTAGCGGCCGGCTACGAGACGCCGACCCCGATCCAGGCCCAGGCGATCCCCCTGGTGCTCAAGGGGCGGGACATTATGGGGCTTGCACAGACCGGGACCGGCAAGACGGCGGCGTTCACGCTGCCGATCGTGGATCGGTTGAGCGAGGGGCCCCGGCGCACCCGGGCCCTGATCCTGACGCCGACCCGGGAACTCTGCGTCCAGGTCGAAGAGAGCGTGCAGAAATACGCCAAGTTCTCCGACCTCGATGTCGCTCCCGTGTACGGCGGCGTACCGCTGGAGCCGCAGCAGAAGAGTCTGCGCGCTGGCGTGGACATCGTGGTCGCCACGCCGGGACGGATGATCGATCATCTGGAGCGGCAGAACGTCGTCTTCGACGACCTCGAGGTTCTCGTGCTCGACGAGGCCGACCGGATGCTGGACATGGGCTTCGCCCCACAGATCAACCGCATCGTGGCCCAGATTCCGCCCTACCGGCAGACGCTGCTGTTCAGCGCGACCATGCCGCCCGAAGTGGAGGCGCTGGCGCGGAAGTACCTGCGGAAGCCCGAAGTGGTACAGATCGGCATTCGCTCGTCGGCCGCGAGCACTGTCTCGCACGCTGTGTATCCGGTGCCGGCCGATCGGAAGACGGCGTTGCTGGCCGAGCTCCTGAAGGCCGAGGGGATGGACTCGGTGCTCGTGTTCTGCCGGACGAAGCACGGCTCGGACCGTGTGGTGCGCCAACTGGATCACGAGGGGATTCCGGCCACGGCAATGCATGCCGATAAGACACAGGCGCAACGCACCAAGGCCCTGTCGGATTTCAAGCACGGCAAGATCCGCGTACTGGTGGCCACCGACATCGCGCAGCGGGGGCTCGACATCAATGGCATCTCGCACGTGATCAACTACGACGTGCCGCAGCAGCCTGAGGACTACGTGCACCGCATCGGCCGCACGGGCCGCGCCGACGCGACCGGCGACGCCTTCACATTCATGGCACCGGACGAAATTGCGATGGTGCGGACCATCGAGCGCATTCTCGGCGAGCCGATTCCTCGTATTTCCGTTCCCGGGTTCGATTTCGGCACCGTCGCGGCCGTGTGAACCGAGCCGCCGCGTCGGGCGCGGCGGGCTGAACACTCAAACGGGCCGGCAGCGATCGCTGCCGGCCCGTTCTTCAATGTGTGCTACCGGCGACTACTGATGAATCACCAGCACGCCCACCTCGCCGTTGAAGCCGTCGCGCATGGTGGGGGTGTTCGGCGGCGGCTGCCACTTGCCGCCGTCCACGCGCACGTTCAACTGGTGCACGCCGGAAGCGATGGGGAGTAGCACCTCCCAAAGGTCTCGGCCGCGCTGCACCATGCCCACCGGCTGCCAGTCCGTGAAATCGCCCATGAGATCGACGCTCTCCACGCCGGCGATATGCACCTGCAGCCGCTGGAGCGATACCCCGGCAGCGGCGATGTCGAACTGGCTGATGGCGCTGGCACGCGATTCGATGGGGACGGCGCCCCCGGTCATCGAAGGCCAGGCCGCGAACATGACGCCGAGGTTGGCGTAGTTGCGCGCTGGGAGGCCCCGCGCCGGGTTGGCGGGCTGGCGGCCGCCGCCGACGACCATGGCCATGTCGGGCGAGAGCCACACGATGGCGCTTGCCGCGGCCCAGCGGCGCGAGTCGGGCGTCACGTCGTTGGCGTCGCCGAACCGATATCCCGTTTGCGCGTTCAACTCGATCGCGGCCTTCTCCCAGTGGACCGTGCCCTGCACGTCGCTGAAGTGCGACTGACGGAGGCAACGGCTATTGCTGGTCTGGCTGGTGCAGCTCTGAAGCGCACCGGCGGAGTCGCTGGCGCTGGCGATCTTGGTGAACGAGAAGTTGGTGTACGTACCGGTGAGGGTCGCCCCACCCACCTGTGTCCACGCGCCGGCACCCGCGACGTCCACGGATGACACCACGGCCACGCGCCAGGGTCGGGCGACGCCGCTCTCGAGCCACATGCCGGCCTTCTGCGAAAAGACCAGATGGACGCGGGCCTCGGCGTCGATCTGGTCGTTCTGGTTGATGCGATCGTAGTAGGCGCGACTGGCGCTCGCGATGAGCTGGGCGGCCAGGTGATGTCGCGTGGGCGTGGACATCGTGGCGGTGGCCGCCCCGTCAGCGAATTGCCACGAATTGCCGTTGATCCACGCCGATCCGTGCGCCGCGATCTTGAACATCCGGCTGTCGTAGCGCACATCGGGCGTGAGACTGAGCGCGTTGGCCGGGACGAGTCCGGGTGCGGCGCTCGTGATGGCGCCGGCCTGCAACCGCGAAGTGAACTGCGCCAGCAGCCCGCCCTGCGGAATGAGCAGGGCGAGTGAGAGAATCAGAAAGGCGGAGTTTCGCTTCATCGGCTCGATCATTCGCTACGAGCTCGGTCTTCGGGAAACCGCGGGCCGCTATTCGGGGACCTTCGCAGGCGGCAGCCGAATCGGGACCTTGCGAGCTCTGCTGAGGAGCGCGTCGGCCGGTGCGGCTCCAGATAGTATGTCTTGTCCAACCGATTGGGACAAGCCCATAAGGTCGGCCTCCCCGGCTCCCTGCATCCAGAGCTGGAGGATGGCGCGCGAGGCGGTATCGCGAGGCACGCCGCGCGAAACCAGGTCAGCCATCACGACCAGCGGCACGGTGATCGACTTGCCGTGCCCGGCCTGGCGCAGATCGATGATCGCCGTGGCCGGGATTCCCGCCTGCAACGCCGCACCGCCAGCGGTGAGCTCGTCGCGATTGGCCTGTTCCCCGAGCACGGCTCGGGCTTCGCGGAGCGAGAGAAAGACGGTCCGGACCACGCGGGCGATGAGCGGGCTGGCGGCGTGCTTGCTGACGCCTTCCTGGGCCTTCGAAATAAGCGGTTGGGCGGGCAGACCCTCGGCCGTCGCCGAGTCGATGAGCGACTGCACGACGCGCCGGCTGGCGCTGTCGAGCTGGCTGAGCGGATCGGTTCCCTGGGCCGAGAGTACCGGAGCCACCATGGTCATGGCCAGCAGCGTCGCGATGCCGCGGCGGATCAGGCGGCTGGTCATGTGGCCGACCCCTGCCCGACGAGTACCACCGAACTGGGGCCGAATCCGTCGTCCGGGGCGCGGAGGGCGGCCGGGTCGGGCATGAACTTGGTGCCCCCGGCGTCGTCCACCTCGAAGGCGTAGACATGGCGGCCGGCCGGGAGGCCCACCTTCACCATCCACTTGCCGTCGGCGGTGCGCGTCATGGGTGTGGCCGACGCGTTCCACCCGTTGAAGTCGCCGACGAGGGACACGCGGGCGGCCCCCGGTGCCTGGAGCACGAATTGGTGGACCAGCACCGACGCCGTGTGCTGTGGCGTGTCCGCGACAGCGGTTGCCGCCTGCGGGGCGGGCGCATCGTCGCCGTGGGTCACGGCGAAACCGGCCAGCACTCCAATGCCCACGAGCCCGGCGGCGAGAAGGGAGCTGGCGAGGGGAGAGAGCGCGAGGGGGCGGGGGGCCACGAGCCAGCCCAGGCCGCGGCGCGGCCGCGCCGGCAGTGGCGTGGCCCGGACGGCGTCCATGATTCGCCCGCGCAACCCGGCCGCCAGTGCGACCGGCCGCCTTGCTTCACGGACGATCCACTCGACGTTCGGATCCTTGGGGTCCAGATCGGACTCAGTCATGCTTGATGCGCTCCCATCTCTCGCGCAGCCGATCGGCGGCGCGTTTCACTCTCATCTTCAACGCGGAGACTCCCACGCCCGTCAGGGCCGACATCTCCTCGTAGCTCAATTCTTCGATGTACTTCAGCAGAAATGCTTCCCGCAGCAGAGGATCCAACTCGCTCAACACGCGCTGGACGAACTCCTCGTCCTCGCCCGACCAGCCCGCTGACGCTCGCTCGTCCGCGGCGTTGAGCAGCAACGCTTCCTCGCGCACGAACACCCGCTCGCGCTGACTGCGGCGCGCTGCCAGGCTCCGGCACTGGTTCACCAGGATGCGGTACAACCACGCACTGAACTTGTCCCGCTCCTGGTACTTCGCCAGCGCACGGTACGCCCGCAGGAACGTCGCCTGCAGCGCATCCTCCGCATCGTCACGGTTGCCCAGCATCCGCACCGCATACCGGGCGCACTGTTCGTAATACCGATCTACCAGCGCCGCGTATGCGTCAACGTCACCACTGAGCACACGTCGGACGTCGGCAGCGTCGTCGGTCATCTCATGAGCAATAACCCACCCCCGGCGGTGCGGCGTCACATTCCTACGTGATGGGGATCACGCCCGAGACCGTTTCGTGACCCGGAGCGCCAATTCGCCCAATCTAGCGCCGCTGGCCGCTCGGCGGCGACGCTGCGCCGTCGACTCCCGTGCCCTACCGGCCGACCACCAGGGGTTTACCTTCGCACGCGTCCGAGCCGCGAGACCACGAGTGTCGCGCGGGCTCGTCCTCGGACGAGCACCACCGTGAGATTGGCAGCGCCCCGTCCAAGGCCGCGACCGTCGTAGCTCATGGAATCGCGCGTCGAGTGCAACGCGACTCCATACATGGACCCCAACGCCCGGGTCCGGGTTCCCCGGCCCTGGATCCGGACGCGCACCGTCGCCGTGGCGTTGTCGAACACCACCCAAACAACTGCGTGGCGCGCCAGCGCCTGCTCGCGGGCCGCCGCGAAGAGCGTCTCGACGTCTCGCGATGCGGCGCGTACGGCGCTCCCATCCAAGGCGGCCGTGACCGGCGGCAGGGCGAGCGCCAGCATCGTGCCGAGCACGGCGAGCATGAGCACGAGTTCGACGAGCGTCGTGGCGCGGCGGCGGGGCATGCCTGAGGGTACACGGCCATGCCGCGGCATCCGGCACCATCCCGCCGCGCGCCGCATCCGCGCGGCGCAAGCGCGGGTGCGGTCGTGGACGCCCGGCGCGCCGATACGCATCTTCTCCGCGAACCCTCAGCCCGACGCCCCCATGCGCACCCTTCGCTTCGTTGCCCCGACCGCCGCCCTGATCGTGCTCGGGAGCTGTGTGAACCCCCGCGCGCAGGCCAATATGGCCCAGGCCGTGATCGACATGGGCACCGCCGTCCAGAACATGCAGCAGGATCTGCAGGACGCCACCGACCGCATCGATTCGCTGAGCGCCGTCGTCGCGCACCAGGACACGCTCATCGATCGCCTGGCCACGCTGACCCACGTGCCGTGGCCGCCGCCGCGCCAGTAGCTGCCCCGCGACCCGATGGGGTTACAATTCTCGTACGATGAATATCTCGATCGAGTATTGCACGGTCTGAAACTACGAGCCGAGGGCCGCCGGTCTGGCGGCCGAACTCAGGACCCGATTTCCCGACGCGACGGTCACGCTGGTTCCCTCGCGTGGGGGGCGGTTCGAAGTCACCCGGGACGGTGTGGCCGTGTTCGAGAAATCGAAGCTGAGCCGCCACGCCAAGCCGGGCGAGATCGTGAACCTTCTCACGTCGGAGTAGCCGGCGCGGCACGCGTGCCGTGGTCGGCTGGGCGGAGCTGAACGATGCGGATCGCCATTTCCACCGGAGGCGGTGACGCCCCGGGGCTCAACGCGGTCATCCGGACCGCCGTCCTCGCCGCGATCCACCGCGGGTGGGAGGTCGTCGGCATCAAGCGCGGCTACTTCGGCCTCCTGGGCGAGGACGACGTGGTGGCGCTCAACGCCGATGCAGTGCGAGGCATCGCGCACCTGGGCGGCACCATCCTGCGCACCACCAACCGCGGCAACCCGTTCCGCTGGCCGGTGCCCCAGCCCGACGGATCGGTGCTCGAGGTGGACCGATCCGACGAGCTGCTGGAAAATGCGCGGCAACTGGGCATCGACGCCCTGATCACCATCGGCGGCGACGGGTCGCTGCACCTGGCGCAGCGGCTGTACGAGAAGGGGCTGCACGTGGTGGGCGTGCCGAAGACGATCGACAACGACGTCAGCGGCACCATCAGCACGTTCGGATTCGACACGGCCGTGAACACCGCGCTCGAGGCGATCGACAAGCTGCACACGACGGCCGAGAGTCACGACCGCGTGATCGTCATGGAGGTGATGGGGCGCCACGCCGGATTCATCGCGCTCCACGCCGGTCTGGCCGGGACCGCCGACGTGATTCTCATACCGGAAGTCCCATACGATATAGAACGCGTGTGCGAGAAGATCCGTGCCCGTGATCGATCGGGGCGGCATTTCTCGATCGTGGTGGTGGCCGAGGGCGCGTTTCCGCGCGGTGGGTCGCCGTTCATGGTGGAACGCGCGGGGTCAAGTTCGGATGCGCGGCTGGGCGGTGTCGGGGAGGCCGTCGCCCGCGCCATCGAACAGCGGACCGGCAAGGAAACGCGGTCGCTGGTGCTGGGCCATCTGCAGCGCGGCGGCCAGCCGACCGGGTACGACCGGCTTCTGGCAACCCGCTTCGGCGGCGCGGCCGTGGTGGCGGTGGCCAATGGCAAGTGGGGCCACATGGTGGCCCTCCAATCTCCCCACATCGTGGCGATTCCGATCGCCGACGCCTTGCGCCGGCCCAAGCGCGTGGAACTCGATCACGACGTGGTCCAGACGGCCCGGGCGACGGGCATCAGCCTGGGCGACTGATTAACCGACGTTGACGCGGGTTTGCGCCGTGTGGCCTGCCGTCGCGGATGCGGTGTGAACCTAGGCGGCTACTCCGTGTATGACGTCCAGCGCAATCGGTCGTCGAATGCGTGACGTCCTTCGGATCGCAGTCCTATTCCAGCCATGAAGTCACCCCGAACCTTCCTGATCGTGTGCGGCCTGCTCGTGGCCGCGACCCTGCAGGCCCAGCGGCCGAAGTCGGCCAGCAAGGTCGTGCCACCGGACCTGCGTCCACCGGCCGGCATGTGCCGCATCCTGCTGGACGGGGTTCCGGCTGGTCGTCAGCCGGCGCCCACGGATTGCGCCTCGGCGCTCCGGAACCGGCCGGCCAAGGGACGGGTGATCTTTGGCGACGACTACGCGCACCTCGATTCGGATCACGACGCCGATGACAGCCGCCGCGCCGACCCGCCGTTGAAGGGTGTGGCGCCGCTGCCGAAGTCGTTGGAGCCGAAGCCCCCCGCCGACACGGCCGCGGCCGGCAAGCAGGCCGGTGACCACGGCAACCGGAAGGCGGGCGACAGCACCAGGAAGCCGACGACACACAGGCCCGACTCGACCAGGACCGGTGGGTCGCCGACACTTTCGAATCCCGCCGACTGACGCCACCGGGGTTCCGGCGGAGCGCGCACGCGTGCAGCTTCCGCCACTGTGAGACGCGCGGTCCACGATCCATCACTTCCTCCCGACCACGACGCCTTCGTCCGCGCTGAGCCGCCGACGGGGCGCGTGATCGTGATTGCGCCCACGCGCGCCGCGTGCGAGACGATCGAGATCGCACTCGGGCTTCACCTCGAGACGTTCCTGGAGCAGCATCACGGCGCGCGCGTGCGCGAGCTGGCGCGAGGCGGCCAGGGGTTCGGCATCGTGGCCGGTACGGGGACCGGAAAGACGCTGGCCATCCGTCCCATCGCCGAAGAAGTGCTCGGCACCGCCGATCTGCGCGTGGGTGTGGTGAACCGCGAGCGCGAGGCGACGCCCGAAACACCGACGTGGAACGTGATCATCGTGACCACGGGCATCGCGCGTCGCTGGTTCGAGGACGGCGACATTCTGGCCGCCGATACGCTGGTCATCGACGAGATCCACCAGACGTCAGCCGAACTCGAACTCTGTCTCGCGCTCGGCAAGCGGGCGGGCTGCCGCTTCGTGTGGTTGTCGGCCACCGTCGATCCCACGTTCTATTCCCGCTACCTGAACAGCGCCGACGTGCTGCAGGTGTACGCGTTCGACCCCGACAAGGCGGCCGACGTCCGGGTGATCAACCGCCGGTCGCGCGATTTTCTGGACTACCGGCTCCTCCAGCAACTGCAGCGCCAGCGCCGCGGGGTGGCCCTGTTCGTGCCCACCCGGCGTGGGGTGGAAGAAGCCGCCGCGCTGGCCCAGGAACGCGCGCCGCGCATGAACGTGGCGTTCTACCACGGCGGCGAGCCGGTCCGCGTGATCCGACCGTTTCTGGACGGCAGCGAGCGCAAGCCGTTCTTCCTGGCGATGACGGCGGCGGGGCAGAGCGCGCTCAACATCCACGGCCTCGATACGGTGATCATCGACGACGTGCGCTACGCCAATCTGATCGACCGCGGGCGGAACGTGCTGACGCAGGTGCATCTGGGCGCGAACGAGATTCTGCAGATGGCGGGCCGGGTGCACGGGCGCGTGGCCGGCGGCCGGGTGTACATCCTCTCCGACCGCGACATCGAGTTCGCGGCATTGCGGCCGACGGAGCCCGACTTCCAGCTGGCCGGCGACTCCGAGCGGGTGGCGATGACGTGCGCGGCACTTGGCGTGCGCGCCGACGAGCTGGAGCTGCCGGTGCCCCTGGACCGCACGGCGTATCGGGAGGCCGTGGCGCTGCTCGAACGACGAGGCATCGTGGCTCAGGGTCGCCTCACGACCTACGGCCGGACGGTCGAGGCGATGCCGGTGGAGCGGGCCTGGGCAGAGTTGATCGCCAATGCCGCCGACGACCTGCTGCCGTACCTGGCCGTCATGAGTTCGGTGGATTCGCTGCACCGCATGACGCGGGACGAGCGCGATCTGAGCGGCCTCATCCTGCCGGGGAGCGACCATCTCACCGCGTACAACGTGTACGCCGAAGCCTTTGCCCGCGCCGGCCGCATGGGAGAAGTGTACGGCCTGCCGCGCCACCTGTTCGACGAGGAGAGCGTCGCGTTGTGGGCGGACCGCCGGGGGGTGCTGGTGAAGGCGGTGGAGGACGCGGCGTTGGGCATGGCCAGCGTGTACCGCGCCGTGGGGGCGCCGCTGCCCACGCGGATGCCCCGCGCCAACGACGGCACGCTGCGCCGCTTTCAGGAGTTGCTGGCGCGCTTCATGCCGTTCACGCTCGTGATCGACGAGCGCACGGCGTGGGGGGACGACGCGCGCGTCTCGAAGACGAGCGTGTGTGGAAGCTGGGGCGCCATCGCCGGCGAGCTGCGGTACTTCGCGGACAAGTTCGGCGTGCCGCGGGCGGGCATCGAGGGTACGCAAATCCCCGCCGACCTGATCCGCGAGTTCGCCACCCGGAGCGAGCCCGAGTTGGCGTACGACGCCCGGCGCCATCAGGGTTCGGTGGTGCTCGTGCGCCGCGTGGACTACTTCGGGTTCGAACTGGAGCGCGATGCCGAGCCGGTGGATGACTTCCCCGCCGATCTCGCGCCGCGGGCTCGGGCCCTGCTGGCCGAGGCGCTGGCCCGTGGCGAATCGCGCCACGCCGCCGTGCGGCGCAACCAGCCGGCCATCGAGAACGTCCGCGACGCCTGGCGTCGCTCGGGCGGGCGGACGGAGCGCCTGGGGCTGCCCGAGTTGACGGCATTCTACGAGCACGCGCTCGACGGCGTGCGCTCCATGCAGGATTTCCGGCATGCGGGGCTGCGCTTCGATCCCGACGAGTTCGTCTCGGCCGAGGAGCGCACGCGACTGGGCGCGCTGCCGTCACGGGCCGAGGTGCGCGGGCAGTCGGTGGAGATTCACTACGACGTGGAGGACACGCCGGACGGGCCGCGTGGGGTCGCGCGGCTCCGCATCCCCGAGAAGGTGGCGCGCACGCTCGTCGACGAGGAACTGCCGACGCTCGATCGGCCGCTGCGGTTCGTGGTGACGCGGGGCAAGCGGGGCGCGGTCCGCGCCGCGACGCTCGCCGAGCTGCAGGAACTGCTCGACCGGCCGTATAGTCCCGACGAAGCGCGCGACCGGCCCTCCCGCGCGGGACGGGAAGGCAAGCCTCGTCCACCGGAGCATCGAGACGGACCGCGTCCTGACGGCAGCGGGAAGCGGCGCGGACGTGGAGGTGGAGGTGGAGGTGGAGGTGGAGGTGGAGGGCGCCGAGGAGGTCCGGGTCGGCGCCGGTGACGGCGCCGGTCAGCGCCGCGTGCGGGCCCGATGCCGCGCCGCCTTGGCACGATTGCCGCAGGTGGCCATGTCGCACCAGCGCCGGCCGCCGTTTCGCGTGACGTCGTAGAACACGCGGTGGCAGCGCGGATCGGCGCAGCGGCGCACCCGGGACAGTTCGTCGCGGATCAACGCATCGGCGGCCGACTCGACCAGGGGAATCATCAGTCCGGCAAAGGCATCGCCTTCGGGCACGAAGGCGCGCGTGAACGAACCGTCGCCGTGGGTTTCGAGTCGTCGAATGCCGGCACTCCGTCCGAGCACGCGATTGATCTCGGCCACGGCCTCCTCGCGGGCGCTGACATCGGCGGCCCCGCGCTCGGCGAGGGCGCGGAGCGCCGTGCGCACCCGGCGCGCATCGACCATCGCGGCGGCGGCGCCCGCCGGCTGCTGCTGGGCGCGCCGGCGCATGCCGATTCCACGATCGGCGTCGATCACGCGTGCCATCTGAAGCCACGCGACGAGCGAATCGAAGTCGCGAAGCGAGTCGGCGTCGGCGTCGGCGTCGGCCGTCGAGACGTCGGAATTCACGAAGTCGAGCCAGAGGCGTTCACCCAGGAACACGAACGGGCCGTCGTCGGCGGCTGATGGGGCGGGGCGGGAAGTGGGAAGGGTCACGGACGAGAATGCAGGCGAGGGCCGATGGGCGGTCAAACATGGATGGCGTGGACGGTGGGGGCAAGCGAACCCGAAGTCGGCCGGTCGGCGCGCTTGAATCCGAAGTGTGCACCCCGTCAGTTTCCCGGATCGCACCTCCCTTCAGCCGTCGTCCACATGCCCGCACCGCTCGCCTCCGTCCGCCACGTCGTCGTCGGCTCCACCAACCCCGTGAAGATCAACGCGGTGCGGGCCGTGCTCGCCCGTGCGGGGGTGGTAGCAACCGTCGAGGGACGGGCCGTGCCGTCGTCGGTGAGCGACCAGCCGGTGGGCGACGAGGAAACGATTCGCGGGGCGGTGGCCCGCGCGCGCGGCGCGC
Organism: uncultured Gemmatimonadaceae bacterium; assembly: GCA_963781765.1. GTDB lineage: Bacteria > Gemmatimonadota > Gemmatimonadetes > Gemmatimonadales > Gemmatimonadaceae > JAGWRI01. The sequence continues at coordinate 289,941 of CAWAHC010000008.1, read as the reverse complement.
TGGCGGCGGGTGGCGCCGATCTCGGCGTCGGCATCGAGGGCGGGGTGGTGAACGAGGCGGACGGCAGCATGCGCACCTGCGCGTGGGCCGCGATCGTGGCACCGGACGGCCGCCAGGGGGTAGGGGGGTCGCTGGCGATGCCACTCCCCGCCGTGGTGGCCGATGCGGTGCGGGGTGGGTTGGAGCTGGGGCACGCCATGGACCGGCTGACCGGCGGGCACGACACCAAGCGCGGCGCCGGCGCTGCGGGGATCCTGACGGCGGGGCTGGTGGACCGGCAGCAGGCCTACGAGCCGCTGGTGTCGTACGCGCTCGCTCCCTTTCTGACGCCGGAGCACTGGTAGCGGTCCGGCGTCGGGTGGCGCGTCACGGCTCCGTGATCGCGGGGTAGGGCCCGCTCGTCGGCAATCCCTTGGCGCGTCCATAGCGGCGGGCCAGCGCCTGCAGACCGTCGTACGCCGCGTACTTGTAGGCGTCGGCGAGCGAGGGATACGTGAAGACGCTCTGGATGAAGTAGTCGAGCGTGCCGCCGAAGCTCATGCACGCCGAGCCGATGTGGATGAGTTCGCAGGCCAAATCGCCGACGATCGAGACGCCGAGCAGGCGCTGGTTGTCGGGATAGAAGAGCAGCTTCACGAAGCCGTCCACATCCCCGAGGATGAGTCCGCGCGCATTGAGCCGGTACGATGTACGTCCGACCTCGTATGGAGTGCCCGCGGCCTTCAGTGAGTCCTCGGACTCGCCCACCGTGGCGATCTCGGGAATCGTCCACACGCCGTAGGGGAGCAGCGACGCGAGCTGCTGCTTGTATTTCAGGTCGAAGGCGTGGCAGACCGCCACGCGGGCCTGCTCCATGGACGTCGAGGCGAGCGCCGGGAATCCGATGACGTCGCCCGCCGCGTACACGCCGTCGACCCCGGTGGCGTAGTGCTCGTCCACGCGGATGAACCCCCGGGCGTCGGTGGCGACGCCGATCTCGCGGAGGCCCAAGCCCTCGGTGTTGCCGTTGCGGCCGGCGCTGAACAGCACGCAATCGGCGGACAGCGTGGTGCCGTCGGAGAGGGTGACCTCGGCGTAGTCCTCATGCGGTACGAGGCGGGCGACGTCGCTGTCGACGTGCACGGAGATGCCGAGTCGGGAGGTCATCTGCTGCCGCAGCGCCTCGCTGACTTCGGAGTCGAGGTGGGCCATCAGGCGCGAGCGCGCATTGATGATCGTGACGTTCACGCCGAGGGCAGCGAAGGTCGAGGCGTATTCGCAGCCGACCATCCCGCCGCCGATCACGATCATGCGGCTCGGAATGCGCTGCACCGAAAGCAGCGAATCGCTGTCCACCACGACCGTACCGTCGACTGTGAAGCCTTCGGGTCGTTGCGGATGGGAGCCCGTGGCGACGAGGATGACGTCGCCGGTGATGCGGCGCGTGGGCTGGCCGTAGCGTTCGACGTCGACGGTCCGCGCGTCCACGAACCGGGCTGTTCCCTGCACGGAGTGGATGTCGTGTCGCTTGAGATTCTCGTCGATCTGCTCCCACTCGCTCTGTACCACCGAGCGTTCGCGGCGCATGAAGTCCCCGATCGTGATGTCGTGCTTCACCCGGAGGTCCACGCCGTACAGCCCGCGCTGGCGAATGCCGCTGAAGTAGAGCGCGGTTTCGCGGAGGGTCTTGGAGGGGATGGTGCCGGTGTTCACCGCCGCCCCGCCGGGTTTCGGCGCACGCTCGATCAAACAGACGTGCTTCCCGAAGTACGCCGCCTGGGCGGCGCCCTTCTCTCCGGCCGGTCCGGCGCCGATCACGACGAGATCGTAGTGTTCGCTCATTCCGCGGAGGCGATGGAAGGGAGGGAAGGGGAGGGGGCCGGAGACGGCATGGCTGCACGGCCGACCACTGAAGATAGGCTCCCTCCGTCGGGGTACGCTAGATTTACCGCATGACCACCCGCCCCGACGTCCCGACCTATTTCCGCAAGGGATTCGGTCTCAAGACCGAGGTCCAGGCCGATCTGGCGTCCGACTACGATGGGCGCCTTGTGGACTACCTGCGTGCCCACGAATACGAATTGGTGGCGGGCGACGTCACAATCAAACTGGCCCACGAATTCGGATTCTGCTACGGCGTGGAGCGCGCCGTGGAGTATGCCTACCAGGCGCGGCGCAAGTTCCCGGACAAGCGCATCTATCTGGTGGGGGAGATCATCCACAATCCGCACGTGAATGCGCGACTGGGCGAGATGGGCATCGAGATCCTGATGCCGGGTCGCGACGGGTTCGATTTCAGCGGCGTGCGGGCCGAGGATGTCGTGATCATGCCGGCGTTCGGCGTGACGATCGGCGACTTCGAAGCGCTGCGCGCCATCGGATGCGTCCTCGTGGACACCACCTGCGGATCGGTGCTGAATGTGTGGAAGCGCGTGGAGAGCTACGCCCGGGACGGGTTCACGGCGCTCATTCACGGCAAGTACTATCACGAGGAGACGCGGGCCACCGCGTCGCAGGTGCGCAAGTATCCGGGCGGCCAGTACCTCGTCGTGCGCAACATGGACGAGGCGCAGCTCGTGTGCGGCTACATCGCGGGGACGGTGGACGCGGACACGATCACCGAGCATTTCCGGGAGGCCGTGTCGCCGGGCTTCGATCCAGCCCGCCACCTGGTGCGCATCGGCGTGGCGAACCAGACCACGATGCTCGCCCGCGAGTCGCTGGCGATCGCCGAGGCCGTGGGAGCGACGATCGCGCGTGAGCGGGGCGACGCGGCCCGGGCGAGTGACTTCCGGACCTTCGACACGATCTGCAGTGCCACGCAGGAGCGGCAGGACGCCGTGATCGAGTTGCTCAGGGAACCGCTCGACGTGATGGTCGTGATCGGCGGGTTCAATTCGAGCAACACGATCTCGCTGGCCGCGCTGTGCGGCGAGCGGGTGCCCACGTATCACATCGATTCCGCCACCGGCATCGATCCGGAACTCCGGTCGGTGCACTACCGCATGGTGGGCATCGACCACGCGGAGGCCGACCAGATGGATTGGCTGCCGGACGGCCCGCTACGCGTGGGCATCACGGCCGGTGCCAGCACGCCGAACAACAAGATCGGCGAGACCGTGGCGCGCGTGCTCGCCACGCGCGGCATCGTCGCCGACGTCTAACTTCCATCGGCGCCGGTTCGGCGCCCGCAGGGCCGCCCGTGGACTTTGAAGAGTATCTCGCCTTCGGCGATTCGTTTTCCGGTGACCTGTATCCGGCGCTCGACGCCGGCGCCACGAGCGTGACGGTGGCGCTGGAGCGTGAGCCGGCGGCCGGCGACATCGCCCCGCTGGGGGCGGCGTCGCTGTTGCATGCCAACGACGACGCCCGGTGGCCTGAGTTCGCCGGCTGCGATCTGACGACGGCGCGCCCGGACGTGGTCTTCCGCCGACTCGTGGAGGAGGGGGCCTCGATCGGCGACCTGTTCGGCGAACAGCTGGCCGCGGTCGAGGAGAGCGAGGTCCGTGGGCTGGTGACCCTCACCGCCGGCGCCACCGAGGTGATGAGCCTGCTCGTCCGCCGGCCGACGGTGGAGATCGTGCGCCAGGCCGCCTTCGATATCGCCGATGCCTATGAGTTTCTCGTCGACGCGATTCGCCGCCTGCGTCCCAACGGCACGCTGCTGCTGGCCACGGTCTGCGATCCCTCCGATGGCACGGCGCTGCTGCCCGGGGTGGACGCCGAGAAGCGGCCGGTGCGCCTGGAAGCGCTGGCGATCGTGAACGACCGGATCCGCGAACTCGCCGCGGGTACACCGGGGTGCCGGCTGGCCGACCTGCACGCGCACTTTCTCGGGCACGGCGTGGAAGCCGAACCGAAGAACCGCTGGTATTGGCGGCGGTCGCCGCTCGAACCGAGCGCGATGGGCGCCAGCGAGGTGCGGCGCGTGTGGCTCGACGCCCTCGAGTCCGACGACGCATGAACCCCGAGGTCCTCGCCCGGTTCGCCGCGGTGCGCGCGCGTGAAGGGCGGCTGGCGATGGCCACGCTCATCGCGGCGGAGGGGACGTCGTCGAGCATCGTCGGCGCCAAGACGTTCGTCGGTGAGACGGGGGGCATCCTCGGTTCGGTGACCATCGGTGGGTGTCTGGACGCACGGGCGGTGGAGGCCGCCGACCGTGTGCTGGCCACGGCACGCGCCGAGGTGCTCGATATCGCGCTGGCCGACGAGGACGCCTGGGACATGGGGCTCGGCTGTGGCGGCACGGTGCGGCTGCTCGTGGAACCGGTGGTGGGGGGCACGGCCCGTCACCAGGCGTCCGAGGCGTACGCGGCCGCGCAGCGGGCGGTGGAGGAGGGGCGACGCGCGGTCGTGGTGCGGGCGCTCGAAGGCGAGGGCGCGCGCCTGGTGCTCGACGCCGACGGCACGCGCACCGGAACATTGGGGAGCGCGGAGCGCGATGCGCGGGCGGTGGCGCTGGTCGCGGCGCAGGGCGGCGCGGCGCCGGGGGTGGTGCGCGACGATGCCGATGGCGCTTCGTACTTCTTGGAGCCGTTCGCCCCGCCGCTCACGGTGGCGATCTTCGGCGCCGGAGAGGTGGCCGTGGTGCTCACCCGCATCGCGCACGAGCTGGGCATGCGCGTGGTGATCGTGGACGCGCGCGCCCGCTACGCGACGACGGCGCGGTTCCCCGACGCGGACGAGATCCGCGTGGGCGATCCCGGCGTCATCGCCGGCGAGTTGCCGGCCACCGACGACACCTTCGTGGTCATCGTGTCGCACGACTACAAGTACGAACTCCCGGTGCTGCGGCAGGTGCTGCGAGCGCCGGTGGGGTACGTGGGACTGATGTCGAGCCGCGCGCGCGGGGCGAAGCTCCGCGAATTCCTGGCCGGCGAAGGAATGAGCGACGGCGAGATGGCGCGCATCCACACGCCGATCGGCGTCAAGATCGGCGCCCGCACGCCGGCGCAGGTGGCCGTGAGCATCGCTGCCGAACTCGTGTCGGTGCGGGCGGAGCAGGGACGGCCGGCGTGAACGCATGATCGCGGCCCTGGTGCTGGCGGCGGGCGCGGCGCGGCGATTCGGCTCGCAGAAGCTGCTGCATCCGGTGCGCGGAGAACCGCTCGTGCGGGCTGCCGTCGATCGCGTGGTGGCGGCGGGACCCGAGCGAACGATCGTCGTGGTGGGGCACGACGGCGACGCGGTGCGGCATGCACTGGCCGGACTGCCGGTGACGATCGTCGAGAACCCGCATCCCGAGCAGGGGCTCAGTTCGTCGTTGCGGGCCGGGCTCGCCATGGTGCCGGAAGACGCCGTGGCCGTGCTCGTGACGTTGGGTGACCAGCCGATCGGTCGCGACGAGGTATTTCCGGCGCTCGTGGCGCGATTCGGCGGGGACGATGCGCCGATCGTCGCCGCCCGATACCAGGGGGTTCAGGGGCTGCCGGTGCTGTTCTCGCGCGCCGTCTTTCCCGAGCTGGAGCAACTTGAGGGCGATCGCGGGGCCCGCAGCGTGGTGGAGCGTGATCCGTCACGCGTGGCGTACGTGGACTTCGACTTTCCGATGCCCCCGGACGTGGACACGCCGGCCGACCTCGAAATCCTGACCGATTCCTGACGGGAGCGATCTGGTCCCATTTCCGAGGGGCCGGGTATAATAGCAATCGGACGGTCGCCGACCGGAACGGCGGCCGAGTGCGACGACAGTCGTTTACCCACATCCCGGAGTCTGCCATGCGAAGAACTGCCCTCGTTGCCGGTCTGATCGCCATCGCGATCCCGTTTGCCACCCCGGCCGCGGCGCAGCGCGGCGGCATGAACGCCGATCCCACCGCCAAGGTGGCGGGAAGCGGCCAGCTGCCCGACGGCTGGCAGGTGTACCTGGATCCGAACCGCTTCGACAAGATGACGGTGAAGGATCTGAGCTTCACCGAGTCCGGCGGCACCTTCCATATCACCACCGGTCCCGCCGGCGTCTACTGGACCGGCAAGGACATGGTGCCCAACGCCGCGTACTCGTACACGGCGTCGTTCACGCAGCTCAAGGCTGCCCGGCACAACGAGGCGTACGGGTTGATGGTGGCGGGTCGCGACATGGGCAGCGCCGACAAGCAGAGCTACCTGTACTTCGAAGTGCGCGGGGCCGATGACTATCTCATCAACCACCGCGCCGGCTCGGACGTGCACAAGCTCGTGACCTGGACCTCCAATCCGGCCATCAAGGCGAAGGACGCGAGCGGCAAGGCCACCAACGTGTTGACCATCACAGTCGGTGCCGACTCGGTGCGCTTTCTGGCCAACGGGACGCAGGTCACAGCGCTCCCGCGCAGTGCGATGGGGGACATGTCGGGGGTGTACGGGTTCCGCGTCAATCACAACAGCGACGTGCAGATTGGCGCGGTAAAGTTCACGCGCCAGTAGATCCCGGCTCGATGCGGGCCCACGGGCGGTACGTCAGGAGACGTGCCGCCCGTTCTGCGCTCCCCGCTCGGCCTGACCGCGAGCGAGGCCTCCGAGTACGGCGCCAGCGAGCCCGGCTGCGATGCCGACGGCCGTGAACCAGAGCGGGCCCTCCGCCGGCGGCGGGAACAGGCGCCCCATCGGGATGCTGGGGGCGATCTGGACCGCGAGCAGGTAGAGTACGCCGATCGCCAGGCCATGCGTGGCGGGTCGGCGGCGCGCGATCGCGGCGCCGAGATACCCGCCGGCGAGCGCTGCCAGCGCGTGCATGAGCAGCACCAGACCTTCCAACGGCGCCGGCATCGGTCCCGTCGTCGCGCCGTGGAACACCACGGCGCTCGCCATCACGCCCAACAGGGCGATGACGAGCACTCCGAATGCGATGGCGACCACGGATCGAGCCACGGTGCTTCTCCGGACGGGTCGCCTGAACATAGGAACCGGACGCGTTAACAGAAAGCGGACGCCGCGCCCCTTGCCTGCGGTGCGGCGTTTGGGCATCGTCCGCGACCCCGTAAGCCACTCGAATCACGCTGCCCCCCGACCATGCTGCTCACACTCGCCCTTCCGCTGCTGGCCGCGCTCGGCTCCGCCGACACCTCGTCGACGTACAACGCACGGAAGGGAGAGATCCACGCCCGCCCGCCGCGCATCGAAGCCGACGCCACCGTGGACGGCGTGCTCGACGAGCCGGCGTGGCGACAGGCGGCGCGTCTGACCGGCTTCTCGCAGCTCACGCCGGTGGACGGCGTACCGGCCGACGATTCCACGCAGGTGCTGGTGTGGTACTCGCCCACCGCCATCTACTTCGGCGTGCGGGCGTTCGAGTCGCACGGGACGGCACACGCCACGCTGGCCGATCGCGACCACATTGCCGCCGACGACAACGTGCAGATCGTGCTCAGTACCTTCGACGATGCCCGCCAGGCGCTGGTGTTCGGCGTCAATCCACTGGGCGTGCAGATGGACGGAACGATGGCGGAACTCACGTCGTCCGGCGGAGGGTTCGGCACCGGGGTGACGGCCCGCCCGCAGGCGGATCTCAGTCAGGACTTCGTGTTCGAGTCCAAGGGGCGCGTGATGCCGTGGGGGTACGTGGTCGAGATTCGCATCCCGTTCAAGTCGCTGCGCTACCAGCAGGAAGCAGTGCAGAGCTGGGGCATCAACGTGATCCGGGACGTCCGGCACTCGGGCTATGAGGACACCTGGACGCCCGTGCGGCTGGCCCGGGCGGGGTTCCTGTCGCAGGAGGGCACGCTGGACGGGCTGCACGACCTCCGCCGCGGCCTCGTGGTGGACGTGAATCCCGAACTCACGCAGCAGACGCTGGGCGCGCCGGGCGTTGGCGGGGCGGCGGGGCGGTGGGCGTACGACGCCCGGGCGCCGAAGTTCGGCGGCAACGTACGCTGGGGCATCACGAACAACCTGACGCTCAACGCGACGGTCCGGCCGGATTTCTCGCAGGTGGAATCGGACGCCGGCCAGGTGGTCTACGATCCCCGGCAGGCCCTCTACTTCCCGGAAAAGCGCCCGTTCTTCCTTGACGGAATGGACGCGTTCACCACCCCGAGCAATCTCATCTACACGCGACGCATTCAGCAGCCCGCGTTCGCCGCCAAGCTCACCGGCAAGGTGTCGGGCACCAGCGTCGCGTTCCTGTCCGCGGTCGACGATCGCACGACGTCCGTCGGCTACGATCCCCTCACCGGCCAGGGGGGGCGCGGGCCGGCGTACAACATCCTGCGCGTGCAGCGCGATCTCGGACAGCTCTCCCGTGTGGGCGTGACGTACACCGACAAGGAAGACGCCGGCTATTCGAACCGCGTGGCCGACGTGGATGGCCGCGTGGTGCTGGGCTCGCTGTACACCTTCGAATTTCAGGGCGCCGGCAGCCGCACGGCCGATTCCTCGGGCGTGCACGTGGCGCCGCTCTGGGGCGTGCGGGCGCGCCGCACCGGCAAGCGATACAGCGCCTCGTATCTGTTCACGGCGTACGACACGGCGTTCGTGGCCGGCGCCGGCTTCATCAGCCGGCCGGGGCTGGCGCACATGAACGTGGACCAGCGGTTCACCTGGTTCGCCGAACGCGGGCATCTGCTCGAGAGCTTCAGCTTCAACCCGATCTACGACCTCACCTGGAAGTACGCCTACCTGATGCACAGCCGCGATGCGATCGAGAAGAAGCTGCACTTCAACGCCAACGTCGGCCTCCGCGGCGGCTGGTCGGTGGGCGCCGCCCTACTGCTCGAGACGTTCGGCTACGATCCGCAGCTCTACCAGAACGTGTACGTGGCGCGTCCGCCGGCGTTCGGTGGCGATACGGTGCCGTTCACCGGCACGCCGCGGCTGCCGAACCGCGACTGGGTGATCACGGTGAACACGCCGGCGTGGCAGTGGTTCAGCGGAAACCTGATGTACGTGTGGGGGCAGGACGAGGACTTCGACGAGTGGGCGTCGTCGCGCATCTATCTCGCACAGGCGAGCGCGCTCATCCGGCCGACGGGCAAGCTCCGCATCAGCCCGTCGTACACCTTCCAGGCGTATGGACGCGCGTCGGATCACAGCTGGGTGCGGGCATCGCGCATCTCGCGCGTCAAGACCGAGTACCAGATCGCGCGTCCGCTCTTCTTCCGCGTGGTGGGCCAGTACACCACGACGAACGTGCTGGCGCTGGTGGACGAGGGGCGCACCGGCGGCGCGCTCCTGCATGGCCTCGGCAACGGGCAGTACGCGCCGATCGGGCCGTACCGGGCCAACACCTTCCGCATCGACTGGCTGCTGGCCTACCAGCCGACGCCGGGCACCGTGTTCTACGCCGGCTACGGCAGCTCGTCGGCCCCCGACGCACTGCGCGTCGACCAGCTGACCGAGACGCGCTACCGCCTGAATGATGCATTCTTCCTGAAGCTCACCTACCTGTTCCGCATGTAGGGCGAAGCGGCGCCGCGCCCGGGGGTGTGGGACGCGCGGTGCTCTCCCGCCGAACCCCGATGCGTGGAAAGCGGAAGCGCGGGATGCTACATTCGCGCGGTCCGTCCCCCCTGTCTCCACCGGGAGAGAACCATGAACCGCCGTACGCCCCTCGTTGCTGCCGCGCTGCTGCTCGCCGCCGCCGCCTTTTCCCCGTGCATTCCCGCCACGGCGCGGGCGCAGCAGCCCGCCGACAGCACGCCCTCCAGACAGATGTCGATCGCCGATCTGCGGGCGTGGAAGTCCATTCGCGGCCCCTCGGTGTCGCCCGATGGCAAGTGGCTCGCCTATGCACTCGCGCCCAACGACGGCGATGCGACGGTGGTGATTCGCTCGACCGCCGGCACCACCGAATGGACGTTCCCCGTGGGGGACGCCTCGGCGGGGGGCCGCGGCGGACCGTCCGGTGTGGTCACGATCTCGGGAGACTCCAAGTGGGCGATGTTCAACATCGCGCCCACGAAGGCCGCGGCCGAGCAAGCCCGCAAGTCGCATAAGCCGGCGGAATCCAAGGTGGCGCTGGTGGATCTCGCCACGGGCCACGAGCAGGAATTCGCGCGCATCGCCCGGTTCGCGTTCGCGGGCGATCATCCGCAGTGGGTGGCGCTGCACACGCGTCCCGAAGCGGCCAGCGCGGCCGGCGCGGCCGGGGCGGGTGGCCGCGGCGGCAGCGCGGCGCCGGCGCCGGCGCCACGCGCGTCGTCATCCGACTTGCTGCTCTACCGGCTGGCCGACGGCACGATGGTGAACATCGGCAACGTCGGTGAATTCAGCTTCGACCACGACGGCCAGTATCTGGCGTACACGGTGGAGACGAGCGATCGCGTGGGCGACGGGATTCAGCTTCGGAACCTCGGCACGGACGTGGTGCGCACCATCGACGGGGCGCGGGCCGAATACCGCCGGCTGGCGTGGGCGGACAGCGGACTGGCCCTGGCGGCGCTGCGTGTGACGCCCGACAGCGCCGCGCGCGACACCAACGTGGCCGTGGTCGCGTTCAACGACTTCGGCGCGGCGGGCCCGAAGAGGACGGTGCTGGATCTGGACGGTCGGAGCGATGCGCCGGCGGGGATGGCGATCAGTCCCGACCACGGGCCCACCTGGTCGGAGGATCTGGGCGTGGTGTACTTCGGGCTGCGCGACGCGCCGAAGCCGCCGCCGAAGGATTCCGCGGGTGGCACCGATCTGCAGTCACTCGTGAAACCGGGGGCGCCGGGCATGGGGGGCACGGTGAATCAACCGAAGACACCGGCGGCGTCGGACGAGGACCTGCCGTCGTTGATCCTCTGGCACTGGAACGATCCGCGCCTGCAGTCACAGCAGATCGTGCAGGAGCAGCAGGACAAGCGCTACAGCTATCTGGCCGAATACCGGCTGGGCGAGAACCGGGTGATCCGCCTGGCCAACGATTCGCTGCGCAACGTGTCCATCGCGCCGCACGACCGCTACGCGTACGCGTTGGGCAACCGGCCGTACGAGCGCGACGAGAGCATCACCGGTCGTGCCTACGTGGACATCTACACCATCGATCTGCGCACGGGGGCCGAGCGCCGTCCGGTGCGCAAGGTGATCACGCGCGTCGTGCCGTCGGCCGACGGGTCGCACCTGCTGTACTGGGGGATGGATGCCAACTGGCACCTGATCGACATGGCGACGGGCCAGGAACGGAACCTCACCACGGGAATGCCGGTCAGCTTTGCAGATGTGGAGGACGACCACTACAACCTGGTGCAGCCGCCGGAGCCCGTGGTCGGCTGGTCGAAGGACGGGGCGTGGGCGCTGCTCTCCGACGGGTGGGACGTGTGGAAGGTGTCGGCCACCGGCGCTCCCGCCGTCAACCTCACCCGCGACGGGCGCCAGACCAAGGTCCGGTACCAGCGGCGCACGCTGGTGCCGGCGGACGAGAAGGGCATCGATCTGTCGAAGCCGTTGTACGTCCAGACCTACGGCGAGTGGACCAAGAAGGAGGGGCTGGCCCGGGTGGACGGTGAGCACGGTGGTGCGACGCGGCTCATGTGGGGCGACGCCGCCTTCAACTTCCTGAAGGCGAAGGACGCCGATGTGGTGCTGTATTCGCGCGGCACGTTCAACGACTACCCCAACTGGTACGTGGCGAAGTCCGACTTCAGCGGGGGGACGCAGCTCACCGACGCCGATCCGCAGCAGAAGGAGTTCGCCTGGTCGAGCGGCACGCGCCTCGTCAACTACACCAGCGCCAAGGGCGACAAGCTGCAGGGCGCGCTGATCCTGCCGGCCAACTATCAGCCCGGCAAGAAGTATCCGTTGATCGTCGAGATCTACGAGAAGCGGTCGCGGGAGCTGCACAACTACGTCGTGCCGAGCGACACGCGGGCGCCGGATCTCAGCGTGTATACGAGCCGCGGATACGCGGTGCTCCTGCCCGACATCGTCTATCGGGTGAACGACCCGGGCATGTCGGCCGTGTGGTGTGTGGTGCCCGCGGTGCAGGCGGCGATCGCCACCGGCATCGTCGATGCGGCCCACGTGGGGTTGCACGGGCACTCGTGGGGCGGCTACCAGACGGCGTTCCTGGTGACCCAGACGCACATCTTCGCGGCCGCGGTTGCCGGCGCGCCGCTCACCGACATGGTGAGCATGTACGGATCGGTGTACTGGAATGCCGGCATCGGGGACGCACAGATCTTCGAGTCGAGCCAGGGGCGGTTCAAGGGCAGCTTCCTGGACAACTGGGACGCGTACGTGCGGAACTCGCCGGCCTTCCACTCCAAGAACGTGACCACGCCGCTCATCATCCTTTCCGACGACAAGGACGGCGCCGTGGACTTCAATCAGGGCATCACCTGGTTCAACGATCTGCGGAACGCCGGGAAGAAGGTCATTCTGCTCACCTACGTGGGCGAGAACCATGGGCTGGCAAAGCCGGTGAACCAGCGCGACTACGCGATGCGGATGCAGCAGTTCTTCGACCACTATCTCAAGGGCGCGCCGGCTCCCGACTGGATGGTGAACGGTATTCCGCGCCTGAAGATGGAGGCGACCCTCAAGGCCGACCGGGCTCGCGTGGACGCCGAACTGCCGAAGCCCAAGGCCGACGAGGCGGCGGGTGGGAGGCGACGACGCACGCCATGATCCGGCGCGATAGAGTGCCGTCGTGACGACGGTGCCGCCGACGCCGCCGGCGGAGGAACCGAAGGATCTCGGGTTCGGCGCCGTGGTCGGTCAGGCCGACTCCCCGCGGCTGCTCAATCGCGACGGATCGTTCAACGTCCGCCGCGCGGAGATGCCGCGGTTTGCGTCGCTGAGCCTCTACCACGCGCTGCTCTCGCTCACCTGGCCGCGGTTCATCGGGCTGCTCGTGAGCGGGTACCTGGCCGTGAATCTGTTGTTCGCCGTGGCCTACGTCGCGTGCGGGGCGGGCGCGCTGGGGGGGGCGCCGGCGGCGTCCATGGGCGGTCCGTTCCTGCGGGCCTTCTTCTTCAGCGTGCACACGTTTGCCACCATCGGCTACGGCAACGTGGTGCCGGTCGGGATGGGCGCGAACCTGGTGGTTACACTCGAGACGATCGTCGGCCTGCTGGGATTCGCCCTCGGCACCGGCGTGCTGTTCGCACGATTCGCCCGCCCGACGGCGCGCATCATCTTCAGCGAGCGCGCCGTCGTCGCGCCGTATCGCGGCCGCACCGGGTTCATGTTCCGGCTGGTGAACGGCCGGTCGAGCCAGCTCATCGAACTGAACATGACGGTGCTGTTCAGCCGCATCGAGAACCGCAACGGCAATCGGACGCGTGCCTACGACCAGCTCAAACTGGAGCGGACGCACGTGGTGTTCTTTCCGCTCTCGTGGACCGTGGTGCACCCGGTCGACGAGTCGAGCCCGCTGTTCGGCCGCTCGCAGGACGACCTCCGGACGTGCGAGGCCGAGTTCCTGATCCTGCTCAGCGGCGTGGACGAAACGTTCGCGCAGACGGTGCACGCGCGCACGTCGTACAAGGCGGACGAGGTGGAATTCGGGGCCCGGTTCGTGAACATCTACAAGCCCCGGGCCGCCGATGGTTCGGAGAGTATCGACATCAGCCGGTTGAGCGAGATCGAGCCGGTGTCGGCCGCCGATCAGGGCGCGATGTCAGACACCGCCACCTGGCACCACACGGGGCACTTCACGGGATTCGCGCCTCCGCCCGCTGACCGCGGACGGCGCTAGTCGTCGGGGTCGGTCGAGGCGTCGGAGGCTTCGGGCGAATCGCCGTCGTCCTCCAGTTCCTGGGCCCGCGCCGCCGAGACCGGCATCTTCTTGAGCACCGCCTCGCGGCAGGCCGCGAGGACGGCCTCGAGCGCTTCGATGCCGTCGTCGGTGGCCTCGTAGAAGAGGTCGTTGACCGCGGTCTCGGCTCGTTCCAACTGTTGCACCAGCGCCTTGCCGTGCCCGCGGCTCGGCATCACACCGCACACCTTGGGCGTGACGCGATTGCCGCACGGTTTGCGGAGCACGATCACCGCGCCCCGCTTGCCGGGCTGCACGTAGTAGGCGGACGTGCTGGTCTTCGTGGTCCGGCCGCGCTTGGGGCTTCGCTTCTTTGCTGAACGAGGACGTTGTTTGGCCATGTCCGTAGTCACTGCTTCGCGGAGTTCTTGTACAATACTGCGGCCGGCCGCACGAACCTAGGGCCGGCGGCGATCAATCGAGGTTCGCCGTCCGCAGGTAACGCGGCGGAACGCGCATTTTGCTTGCCTGTTCATATGCGTACGCCAGCCGCAGTAGGATGCCCTCGGTATATGCTCGGCCGAAGAACGAGAGGCCCACCGGCACGCCGAACACATAGCCGCACGGGACGGTGATGCTCGGGTAGCCCGCCACCGCGGCCGGCGAGGTGCTGGACCCGCCGCCGCCGGGATCGCCGTTCACGAGATCGATCAGCGGTGGCGGCCCCATGGTCGGGGCGATGATGGCGTCGAGACGGAACTTGTCCATGGTGGCGTCGATGCCGTCGGTGCGCGCCATGCGGTGGTTCTTGTCCAGCGTCTTGCGGTACGCGTCGTCGGTGATCGGGCCCTTCTGCTCGGCCTGCTCGAACAGTTCCTGGCCGAAGTACTTCATCTCCTGGTCGCGGTGGCTGCGGTTGAACGCGATGAGGTCGGCCAGCGTCTTCGCGGGCGACGAGGGGCCGAGGCCGGCGAGATAGGCGTTGACGTCGTGCTTGAAATCGTAGAGCAGCACGTCGAACTCGGAGTCGTTGAACTTTCCGGCGGTCGCGATGTTCGCCGGGTCGACGATCTCGGCGCCGGCATCCTTCAGCACGGCGATCGCCTGTTCCACGAGCGCGTCGGTCTTGGCGCTGTAGCCCATGTACTGTTCGCGCGCCACCCCGATGCGGGCGCCCTTCAGGCCGGCGACGTCGAGGAAGCGCGTGTAGTCCATCTCCACGTGACCGCGGTTGGCGGCGGTGTCCGGATCGCGCGGGTCGGCGCCGGCGATGGCGCCGAGCAGGATGGCGGCGTCGCGCACCGAACGGGCCATGGGGCCGGCGGTGTCCTGATTGTGCGAGATGGGCACGATGCCGGCGCGGCTCACGAGGCCCACCGTGGGCTTGATGCCGACCAGCGAGTTGACGGACGACGGCGCGAGGATGGACCCGTCGGTCTCCGTGCCGATGCCGACGGTGCAGAAGTTGGAGGCCACGCCCACCCCGGTACCGGAACTCGAGCCCGAGGGCGAGCGGTCGAGCGCGTACGGGTTGCGGCACTGGCCGCCGCGTCCGGTCCAGCCGCTGGACGAATGGGTGGATCGGAAGTTCGCCCACTCGCTGAGGTTCGCCTTGCCGAGGATGATCGCGCCGGCGGAGCGCAGGCGCTGGACCACGAAGGCGTCGCGGGGCACGGTGGCACCCACCAGCGCCAACGATCCGGCGGTGGTCAGCATCTTGTCGGCCGTGGCGAGGTTGTCCTTCACGAGAATCGGCACGCCGTGCAGCGGACCGCGCGACTTGCCGGCGCGGCGTTCGGCGTCGAGCTGGCCGGCGATGGAGAGCGCGTCGGGATTGGTCTGTAGCACGGCGTGGAGGGCCGGTCCCTTGCGGTCCATGGCCTCGATGCGCGCGAGGTATTGCTCGGTGAGCGATCGAGAGGTGAAGCGTCCCGACGCCAGGCCGGCCTGCACGTCGTCGATGGACAGTTCCTGGAGTTCGGCCGGTGCCGGTGCCGGTGCCGTGGCGTGGGCGGTCTTCCCCGCGAGCGCCTTCATCGGTTGGAGATCGCCGTGGATGGCCGCGGCAACGCCGGCCAGGGCCGATGCGCCGACGAATTCACGGCGCGACAGGTGGTCATCCTGCTCGGGAGTGCGTGCGCGGTCAGACATGGAAACCTCGGAGAAAGCCGCGGAGAAACTGTGGCCGCCGGGCCGTTCTGACAACCATCAGCTTTGCGTTAGGTTGAACCCATGCGAAGGTTTTGTGCGTTGGCGTTGGCAATCGGCGTCTGGGCGGGGCCGGTGAGGGCGCAGCGGCTGGCGCCGGCGCCGACCGTATCCGAGAGCGCCGGCGCGGTGGTGCCGCCTCCCGTGATGCGCGAGTTCCGCGGCGTCTGGGTGGCCACCGTGGACAACATCGACTGGCCCTCGAAGCCGGGCCTGTCGACGGTGCAGCAGAAGGCCGAGTTGACGGCGATCTTCGATCGAGCGGCGGCGCTGCACCTGAACGCGGTCATCTTCCAGGTGCGGCCGTCGGCCGATGCGCTGTACGAGTCGAAGCTCGAGCCCTGGTCGGCGTTCCTGACCGGACGCATGGGGCGCGCGCCCGCGCCGCTGTGGGATCCGCTGGCCTTCGCCGTACGCGAGGCGCACGCCCGCGGACTCCAACTGCACGCGTGGTTCAATCCCTTCCGGGCGCGCTATCCGGGGGACGACGGCCCGGCGGCGAAGAGTCACGTGAGCCGCCGCTCGCCGGGGCTGGTGCACCGGTACGGGCGCTACGAGTGGATCGATCCGGGAAGCGCCCAGGCGCGGGCCACGGCGATCCGTGTGATCCTGGACGTGGTGAAACGGTACGATGTGGACGGGGTGCATATCGACGACACGTTCTACCCGTATCCGGTGACGCGCCGTGGGCGCGACGTGCCGTTTCCCGATGCCGCCACGTACCGCGCCTACCGCAAGCGTGGGGGCACGCTGTCGCACGACGACTGGCGGCGGCACAACGTCGACCTGTTCGTGCAGCAACTCTACCAGGCCGTGAAGCGCGTAAAGCCGTGGGTCCCGGTCGGCATCAGTCCGTTCGGCATCTGGCGCCCGGGCAATCCGCCGAGCGTGGAGGGGTTCGACGCCTACGCCCGGCTGTTCGCGGACTCGCGAAAGTGGCTCGCGAACGGGTGGGTGGACTACATGGCGCCGCAACTCTACTGGCCCATCGCGCAGACGGGGCAGAGCTATGCCGATCTGCTCTCGTGGTGGGTGCAGCAGAACGACAAGGGGCGCAATCTGTGGGTGGGCAACTACGCGGCGCGGGTGGCCGGCACGCAGGGAAGCGGGCCGCCGTGGCCGGCCCGCGAAATCCTCGATCAGATCCGACTGACGCGGGAGGAACCCGGCGCCACGGGCGATATCTTCTTCAGCATGGGAGCGCTGATGAGCGATCCCGACAGTCTGGATGAGCGGCTGTTGGCGGGGCCGTACGCGTCGCCGGCGCTGGTGCCGAGCTTCTCGTGGCTCGGCAAGACGAAGCCGGCGCGTCCGTCGGTGACGCTGTCGGGCACGGACGACGGCACCGGCACCGTGGTTCGCATCGAGCCGGGGGGCGGGAGCAGCCCGCGGCAGTGGGTGGTACAGGCGCGCGTGGACGGGGCCTGGCACACGGCGATCGTCCCGGCGAGCGAGCGCTCCCACACACTGGCGGGCGCGCTCGGGAACCCGGACGCGGTCAGCGTGATTGCGGTGGATCGAGTGGGAAACGCGAGTGCGCCGACGGTGGTCGTGCGCGCCGTGGCCGACGACCGGTAGGTGCCTGCCGGCGGTGGACCGTAGGACTCATGTCGCACATCACCGGGAGAAGCCGAATGAGCAGGATCGAGCGCCCGGGCGCGGATGAATTCGCGCCCTTCTACGCCAACTACGTGAACGGCGTGCCCGACGGCGAAATCACCGACGTGCTGGAGTCGCAGGCGCGCGAACTCGTGGACCTGCTGGGCGGGCTCGATGACGCGCGCGCCGAATTCCGGTACGCGCCGGACAAATGGAGCGTGAAGGAAGTCGTCGGGCACGTGGCGGATACGGAGCGGGTCTTCGCCTACCGCGCACTCCGGATCTCGCGGGCTGACGCGACCCCACTCGCCGGGTTCGACCAGGACACGTATGTGGCGAACGCGCAGTTCGGGCGGCGGGAGCTTGGCGCCCTGCTGGCGGAATTTCAGGCGGTTCGAGCCGCCACCGTGTCGCTGTTCCGGGCGATGACGGAGGAGGAATCGCGGCGAGCCGGACTGGCCAATGGGGTGCCCGTGACGGCCCGGGCGCTGGCATACATTGCGGCGGGCCACGAACGCCACCACAGTGGCATCTTGCGGGAGCGCTACCTGTTGACGTGACAACGGTTTAGTCGTGCTCCAGGCCAGGGGAGGCCCGCCGCGCCAAAGGTTCACGAAACCCGTACTTGCCGCTCGTCGTTAGGGGACGGTAGTGTAGGAACAAGGTGGAGTGTTGCCGGAGCGAGGCGCGGGAGGGCCTATGATGCGCTTGTGGAAGACCTCGTACGCCCAACGGTCGGCGATCGGGTCGAGCGCGGTTCTCAGTATGGTGGCTCACGTGGTCGTCATCGCGGCGGCGATCACGGCGACCGCCAACGCGCCACAGCGCCTCAAGGACGCCATCGAGCAGCGTGTGGAATTCCTGCCGCCCCCCGATCGCGTGCCCGACCGCTCCGGCCCCTCCGAGACTCTGCATTTCCTCGCGCTGCCGCCCACGGGCAACATGGGATTCGATCCCACGCCGCTGAACCACAACCCGCATCCGGCGGCCGTCGTGCGCAAGCAGGGAGAAGGGGACCGCCCGCTCTCGGTGCCGGTCAAGAACGTGGTGGCGGGGGGCGATTCGGTCCTGTCCGTGCTGCAGGTGGACTCGGTGGCGACGCGTTACCTGGACAGTGCCGCCCCGGCGTACCCTCCCGACCTGCTGAACCAGAACGTCGAAGGGACGGTGTACACGGAGTACATTGTGGACACCTCGGGGTACGCCGACACGGCATCGCTGGTGATCGTCAGGTCCACGCACCCCGAATTCACGCAGGCGGTGCGCGAAGCGCTGCCCTACATGCGGTTCCGTCCGGCCAAGGTGGGCAATCAGAAAGTGCGCCAACTGGTGGAGCAGCAGTTCACGTTCAAGATCCGTCGCCCGCCGGTGGACACGACGGTCGCCAAGCGGTCGGGCCAAGGGTGAGTCCGGGGCGTCCTCCGACGGCCGGGCCTTCCACCGGTACGCGCCATGTGGTGCGGCTGGCCGGTGTCGTAATCGGGTATTCCGATCTCGAACATACCTGGCCCGGCGAACGGCGGGCCCGGGGCGTCTTTCGTCCCGGCATCGGCTACGAACTGGTGGAGCCGGTGTTCCGGCTGTACGCCGAGGCGGTGCCCAGGGTCGGAGGCGACGTTCGAGACGCGGCGAAGCTCGAGCGCTATCACAACTCGCGCGACGCCCTGGGCCTCACGCTGGAGGAGCCGGACGGTACGATCGTGCGGACGTCCGGCATCCACGTGGCCGACTACACGCGCGACGACGGCGCGGGCGATCGCGTGGTCGACGTGCTGATCTCCGACGACGGCTACTGGGAGCGGAGAGCGGCGCGCGACGGCGCGTAGCCCGGCAGCGCCACCCGGGCGCCTTCGGGCTCCGCGCGGCGATCTTCCCCCTCGTCGCCGTAGGGAAGCCCGTGTTGGGCGCAGAGGGCGCGAACCCGCGCCTGCAGGCCGTCCCGATAGCGCCGTCCTGGCGTGTGCGTGCGAGCGTAGGTGGCGCGGTATCGCGCCGCGAGCGCGGGGAACTCCTGCTCGATGAAGGGGAGGTAGCGCTGGCGGGCGGTCGAACGAAGGGAGAGCGATCCGGCCACGAGCGCGTCGGCGCCGGCGGCGGCCACCCGCCCAACGAGCGCCTCGAGTTGGTGGGGCCCGTCGGTGATGCCGGGGAGCACCGGCATGACATTCACGCGCACCGGCACGCCGGCGGCGTGCAGGCGGCTCACGGCCCGCAGCCGCGCCTCCGGGGTGGGCGCTCTCGGTTCGAGGCGCCGCGCCAGTTCACGATCGACGGTGATCAGCGAGACGTGCACCTGCACGCTCGAATGGCGTGCCACGCGCGCGAGGAGGTCGATGTCGCGCGTGACCAGCGGACTCTTGGTGATGATCACGACGTGCAGGCCGAGGTGCTGCGCCAACACTTCGAGGATCCCTCGGGTGATGCGGAAGCGACGCTCGGCCGGTTGATAGGGATCGGTGGCCGTGCCGATCACGATCTGGTGTCCTCGCGCGAGTTCGCGGTAGCGGTCGGGGCCGTTGCGCAGCGTACGCGCGAGCACGTCGGGCGCGTTGCGCTTGACGACGATGGCGCGCTCGAAGGCCAGCCAGGGCGGGAGGTCGCGGGTGATCTGCCGCAACTCGGCGTGCCGCGGGTCGGCCGCCAGCGCCCGCTCCAGCGCGTATCGGTGCGCGTAGCGTGCATAGCAGTACGCGCATCCGAACGCGCAGCCGACGTACGGGTTGATGGACCAGAAACCGTCGAAGCCCGTGGTTTTCGGATCGTTGAGCACGCCACGGGCGCGCGTGGCGAAGTAGCGGATGTCGTGCTGCTCGCCGATGACCGGCAGCACGCGTTCGCGCGTGAGCGCGTCGGGGAACAAGGTCAGTTGGCGTGCCATGGTCGGAGGTCGGTACCAAAATGAATACCGAACAAATACCGAAATAGCAAGCAGAACATTCGGCGAACGCTCCGCTTCATCGTATCTTCTTGCCTGTGAAATTCTTCTTCGGCATGCATCCCGAGGCCACCCGTGTGTGGCGCAGCTCGCTCTTCTCCGTGCGCATGTTGTCGCTGGTCATGGCGAGCATTGCATTTTCCGGCGTGTTGTGGGTGACGGCCCCCCCGGGCCCGGGGGTGCAGCGGTCGTCGTCGGCGTATCTGGGAGCGGCGGAATCGCTGGTGCAGGGGCACGGCTACCGCGTCCCCACGGCGCCGTGGGACGCGCCCGACAGCACGATGCCACTGACGCACTATTCGCCGGGCTTCTCGACGGCGATCGCGTTGCCCATGGCAATGGGATTTCCGCCGCGGCAGAGCGCGCGGCTGGTGGAGGCACTCGCGGCGTTCGTGACGATGGCCGTGCTGTTGGCGCTGGTGGGCGACGCCGTGGGAATGGGACCGGCGCTCGGGTTGGGGCTCGCGTTGCTCGCCATGCCGGTGATGGTCGATCTGCATCTCATGGTGCTCAGCGAACCGTTGTTTCTGGCCCTGATCGCGCTGACGCTGGCAACGATGGTGGCCGCGCCCGAAACGCCGATCGCTGCCGGGGTTTGCGCCACCGGTGCACTGGCCGTGCACTATGCCGGCCTCGGTGTGGTGGCCGGCGCGGCGGTGTGGGCGTTCATGGGGGGCGGGCCGCTGAGGACGCGGCTTCGGCGCGCGGGGTTGGCGCTTCTGCCGGCGTTCCTGCTGGGCGTGCTCTGGCTGTGGATGGCGCGGGCGTCGGGCGGGGCCGCGATCCGGCATCTCGGGTTCTACGGCGGGCTGGCCGGCGCGCTGGCCGACGGCGGCGCAACCGTTGCGCAATGGCTGGTGCCGACGGCACGGGCGGCCGGCTGGGTGTGGTGGCTGGCGCTGCCGGCGGCGGTCGTGGTCGGCGCGGTGCTGACCGTCGGCGCGCGTCGGGCGAGTCGCCTCTGGCGGTTGCTGCCGCAGGATCTGCCGATGCAGAGCTCGACCAATGTTCCGCAGCTGGTCGCGGCGCGCGTGTTGGGTGCGGGCGCGGTGCTGGGGGCGGCGTACGCGGCGGTGCTCGTTGGGGCGCGCCTGTTCGCCGACGGGTCGTTCACGTTCGACACGCGGCTGATGTCGCCGCTGATCATGATCGTGTCGTTGACGTTTGCCGTGGCGGCGGCCACGTGGTGGCGATCGGCCGGACGGCTGCCGCGCGCGGTGCTGGCGCTGTTACTGCTGGCGTGGGGCGCGGCGTCGTTGATGGCGACGCGGAGTCGCGTGCACGAATCGCTGACGTACGGTCTCGATTTCGCGGGCGATGCGTGGCGGGGCTCGCCGGTGCTGGAATGGGTGCGCGCGGACGGCGGTCGCCGGCCGATGTACTCCAACTGGCCGTCGCTCCCGTTCCTCTATCTCGACCGTCCGGCGCGCGGGGTGCCGGTGTCGGGTGACGCCGCGACGCTCCGGGCGTTCGGCGACAGTGTGGTCGCGCACGACGGCGTGGTGCTGGTCTTCGGCGTGGACAACCCGGCCTACGTGTCGGGCGATTCGCTCGTGGCGGGATCGGGGCTCCGGGTGCTGGCCTCGTATGCCGGCGGGCGCGTGTTGGGGCGCGCCGCCGATCCGGCGCGCTGAGGCTCAGCGCAGGTCGACGCCCACCCGGAGTCCCGCGCGGGGATACGGGTGGACGAAGAAGTCCGCGAACCGGCCGTCGTGTTCGATCCGGACCACGTGCAGGAGCGCCACGCCGCCGTAGATGAGGGCGATCTGCGTGGAGGTGAGGCCGGAGGTCCGACGCATGAAGGCGATGTCGCTCACGCTGCCGGTGCGTCCGAGGGTGAGATAGAACGCCGTGGTGGCGATGCCGCCGGCGAGCACCCCGCGCTGGAACGGTCCGCCACCGTGGCCGGGATTGTCGAGGATCGCTTCGTTCACCAGCGCCTGGACGTCGAGTCCGGCGCTGGAGAACATGAATTGTTTGTGCGGGTGGAGGTCGGGATCGATGCCGGAAAAGACGGTCGGCCGGCCGTGGTCGAACCCGAAGGTAGGGTGGGCGCCCAGGAGCAACGCTGCCGTGATGTGGCCGCCCTCGTGGGCGAGGATGCTGGTGGCGAATCCGGCCCAGAAGCGCTTCCACGAGCCGTGGGAGCGCGCTGGCGCGGGCGTCTGCGCCGCGGCGGCGGCGGGCAGCAGGAGGGCGATGGCGATCACGGCGCGGAGGGGGCGGACCATTACGGCGTGGAGTCGGAACGCGTAGTATGCGGGAGTGGAACGGCGGCCGGGTTCGTCGCGGTGCCGTGGGGCCAGATGGAGGAGCCCAATGCCTGACAAACTATCGGATGTCGAGATTCAGCGCTCGTTGAGCGCGCTCACCGGCTGGTCGAGACGCGCCGATACCCTGGTCAAGACCTTCACGTTCTCGCGATTCGCCGACGGCATCGCGTTCGTGGGCCGGGTGGCCGGGATGGCGGACGCCATGGATCACCATCCCGACATCGACATTCGCTACACCAACGTGACGTTCACGCTCTCCACGCACTCCGCCGGCGGCATCACGCAACTCGATCTCGACCTCGCCGCGAAGATCGAGCAGGGGTTCAACCAGCCGTCCTAGCGCTCACGCCCGTTCCGGCACGACGTCCGCGGGTCGCGTTCAACGCCGTCGGTCGCCGCCGCCCACGAGGCTGAGAATGAACAGGAACAGGTTGAGCAGATCGAGGAAGATCGTCACGGCGGCGAACACGTAGTCCTGGTCGGTGAGCTGGCCCGACCGCGTGATCCGCCAGGTGTCGAACACCAGCAGCCCCGAGAACACGAACACGCCCGCCGCCGAGATCCACATGGACGCGCCGACGCTCGGGAAGAACATGCCGACGATCATCGTGATGAAGAGGACGACCAGTCCGACGAGGAAGAACCCGCCCCAGGCGCTGAAGTCACGCCGGCTGAAGGTGGCGTACAGCGTCAGAATGCCGAAGGTGGAGAAGGTGAGCAGGCCGGCTTCGGCGAGGGCCCCCGGCTGGTACTGCAGGTAGGCCAGCAGCACCGGCGCCAGCATGATGCCCGTGACGAACGTGAAGAGGAGCGTCAGGATGATGTTCCGCGGGAAGTTGCGGGCCTGCGATTGCGCCACCAACAGCGGCGCGAACCAGCAGATCATCATGATGATCGGGTGCGCGAGCACCGCGTCGCGGAGCGCGGGCTGCGTGGCCGTGAAGGCGGTGCCGAGGATCGTGGTGATGACGCCGACGAACACCAGGCTGTAGGTGCGGCGCACGAGCGTGGCGCGCTCGATGCCGGACATGACCCGCGGTGCGACGCCAACCTGAAAGCGCGAGAAACCCATGATGCGAGCAGACTCCTGAAAAGGAAAAACCCTGCCTCCAATTGTACCCGGCCATGGGGGCCGGGTGCCAGTGGAGGCAGGGGCGTGCGGGATGCGTCGGCGCGCGACGGTCTTAGTGTTTTCGCAACTCCACGTTGCCGTTTACGGTGCGCATCGTGATCGTCGGCCCGCCCTTGCCCAGCGTGGCGCGCAGGTGGCGCGGATCGATACGCCCGCTCAACGTGACCGGAAAGTCGGTGGTGAATCGTCCGTTCACGGTACTCAGCTCGACATTCGCATCCACCACTTCCGGCAGCTCGACGACCACCGACCCGTTGACCGTGCTGAACCGCATGTCCTGGGTGGGGCGGTAGTGCAGCATGGTGGCGTGCACGGAGCCGTTCACGCTGCTGGCCGACACCGGTCCGCCCTCGGTCTCGACGTTCACGCGGCCGTTGACCGTGTGGGCACGCACCTCCGACGTCACGCCGGTGATCGCCACGTCGGAGTTGACCGTGCGCGCGGCGATCTTGACGCCGGCGGGCATGCCGATGTCGAAGTCCACGGCGATCTGGTTGCTCCGGTCGCGGCTCTCGTTGCGCGAATCGTAGTCGGTGGGCGAACAGCTCGCATCGTCGCCCCACAGCGCGCAGACGAGGACGTTCTGCTTGTCGTCGCCGTAGCGCTGCACGTCGTAGCGCACGTACGCCGCATCGCCGCGCCGCACGTGCTTGGTGGCGGTGACGGTGACGCTGTCGCCGTCCGTATGGTGGGCGGTGACCCGGCCGTTGAGACTGCGGACGGTGATCCAGCCACCGGTGGGGATCTTCCACGCCCAGTGGGTGGTGGTTTCCCCGTTGCTCTGCGCACGCGCCGCGGCGCCGGGAATTCCGGCGGCCAGCAGGGCGGCAATGACGATCAATCGACGCATATCACGAATCCTACTTGAAAGACACGAACCTGTCACTTCAGGGCACGCAGCCGCACATCACCGCTGACCGTCGAAACGGAGAATTCACGGCCGCCCTTGCCGATGCGGGCGTTGATGCTGCGGCGTCCCATGCGGCCGCTGAGGGTGAGCGGGAAGTCGGTATCGAGGTCCCCGCTCACGGTGGACATCGAGAAGTCGGCATTGAGCCCGGTGGGTACGGACACCGTCACGTCGCCGCTCACGCTGCGGAAGTGCAGGGGACCGTCGCCGGAGAGCTCGCTGATGCCGGCATCCACGTCCCCGCTCACGGTGGTGGCGCGTACCGCGGTGGCATGGAGATTCCGGAGGGTGACGTCGCCGCTCACGGTGGCGGCGCGCACGTCCCCGTGCGCGCCGTCGATCCGGATGTCGCCGCTCACGGAACCCGCCTCGGCCACCATGCTCGCCGGCAGTTTGACCGTCACGTCCATGCTGCCGTGGTCGCCCCAGCGACGGTCGTGCGAATGCATGTGCGAGCCGTCCTCGTCGCACGACTCGTCGGTGTCGTGCCAGAGCACGCATACGACCACCTTGCCCGAGTACTCCTTGACCACCGTGTACACGTCGGAATCCGAGCCGTGCCGGACGGCGGTGACTTCGACGGTGCTGCCGGTGCCCGGCAGATAGGTGATGTCGCCGTTGATGTTGTGCACCGAGACGACGGTGCCTGCGGCCTCCGCCTTGGACCACTGGAAGTCGTTGCGCTGGGCGCCGGCGGTGCCGCCGACGAGGGCGAGGAAGGAAAGTCCGAGCAGTGCGCGCATGGGAGTCGGGAGTTGGAGGTGACGGGGGAACGGGCGGCGGGCGGGCGCCATCTCAGCGCTCACGGCGGTGATGGATGACGATGTCGCCGCCGAACGATTCGGCGGTGATCCGTGCCTCGCCGCCCCCGATGGTGAACGTGAAGCGCTTGCTGGTGGCGACGCCGATGTCGTGCTCGCCGGGCTGCAGCGTGATCGGGAAGTCGCTGTCGATGGAGCCGTTCCAGGTGGAGACGGTCAGTTGGGCACTGGCCCCGGCCGGAATATCGAGCGAGACGTCGCCGGAGTGCGTGGTGAACTGGTAGCGGCCGGCGGGATTGATTGCGCCGTCGAAGGTCACGTCCCCGCTCGTGGTCTGCGCGCTCACCGACTGCGAGGTGATGTTGCGAAGCGTCAGGTCGCCGCTCACCGACGCCACGTCCACGTTCCCGTCGACGCCGGTCAGCGAGACGCCGCCGCTCACGCTGTTCGCCGACACCGTCCCCTTGAGCTGCGACGCCGTGATGTCGCCGGAGAGTGTGTTGAAGTCGACGTGACCGGAGGCGCCTTCGACGGTCACGTCGCCGGTCTGCGTGTGTGCCGACACGTCGCCGCCGGTGCCGCGGATCGAGATGTCGCCGTTCATGGCCTGCGCGGTCACGCGCACACCGGCCGGCACGGTCACTTCAATGCGTCCGTCCTCGGAGGCGTCGGAAGCGTCGAGCGATACGCGGTGCTCGGAGGCGTCGAAGCGCAGGCGGCCGCGCTCGGTGGCGGCGCGCACGCGCACGGTGTTGCCCGACCCGGTCGTGACCACGATGTCGCCGCGCCGCGCGGTGAGTGCCACCACGGCGCCGGCCCCGACGGTCACGGCGGTGTCGATGCGGTCGGCGTTGCGACGGCTGAACACGCGGCCGTCGTCCCGGCGGGCCTGGGCCTGGGCCGGTGCCGCGACGGCGACGAGGAGCAGAGCAGCGAACAGAGAATGACGCATATGGGGGTCCTAGGTGGTCGACGGCAATCCGGCCGTCATCCGCATGAGCTGAACCTTGATGTCGAGCGACTGGCTGAGCGACTGCATGAGGAACTTGCTGTTCGGATCCTTGGCGAGCGCCGTCTTGCACTGGGCGATGGCCGAATCGATGACCGCGAGATTGCGCTCGAGCACGGCCACGGTGGCGGTGTCGAGCTGGCTGTGGCGCTGCTTGATGATGGTGCGCAGGCCGGCGATCTCGCCGTCGTACGACTTCTCGATGGCGGCCGGCGTGGCCTCGGCCGCGCGGTTGGCCGCCAGGCGGGCCCGCGTGTTCTCCGCGGGACGCGGCGTCGTGGCCGGCAACGGTGACGGGGCGGTGGTGAGTGCGGTGTCGCTCGGCGGGCGGTTCGTGGCCGCCACGCGCACGGCTGGCGTCGCCGGGGCGACGGCCGCGTGGCGCACGGCCCGGTATCCCAGCCCCACGGCCAGGAGCAGCGCCGCGGCCGCCGCCAGACCTGCCACGCGCGGCGACTTCCAGAACGGCTGCCGATCGGCCAGGCCAACCACCGGCGTGTCGATGCGCTCGGCGATGCCCTGCCAGAGATCGTGCGAGGGCGTGAGCGTGGGGAGCTGCGACGCCACATGGCTCACGGCGCGTAGATCGGCGAGCAGCGCCCCGCACGCGGCGCACTGGCGCGCGTGCGCCTCCAGGGCGGCGCGCGTCGCGCCGTCCAGGTCGCCTTCCAGGAAGTCCATCAGCCGGTCGGCGAAGACCTCGCAGGTGATCGTGGGAGTGGTGCCGCTCATCGATTCAGTGCCTCTCGCAAGAGGAGCCGGGCCCGGTGCAGCTGCGCCTTGGTGGCTCCGGTGGTCACGCCGAGCATCTGGGCGATCTCTTCGTGCTTGTACCCTTGAACGTCGTGCAGCGTGAAGACCCGACGCGCGCCGGGTGGGAGTCGCGTCAACGCTTCCTCGAGGTCGAGCAGGTCACCCGGCTGGAGCGTCGAGCCGACCGTGCCGGCATGGACGTCCATCCCCCGCTCCTCGTCCTCCTGCTCGAACCGCGCCTGCCGCCGGGAATCGGTCTTCCGTGCATTGAGCACGACGTTCACGGCCAGCCGGTGCAGCCAGGTGGAGAAGGAACTGTCCCCGCGAAAGAGCTGCAACTTGTCCCATGCACGGACGAAGACGTCCTGCGTGAGTTCCTCGGCGCGGGCGCGGTCGGCGACCATGCGCGCGCAGAGCGAGAACACCCGGTCGACGTGTTGCCGGTACAGCCGCTCGAACGCCGCCCGATCACCCGCCGCGGCGCGTGCCGCGTCGGCGTCGGACGGTCGGTGTTTCGGCGATTCGAGTATGGCCACAGCGGTCATGCGTCGTCGGTCTCCGTCCGTACACTGGATCAGATACCCGACGCGGGCAAAAGGTTGGAACCCCGGTCCGGGTGCATTCCCGGCCGGCTTCTGGGTGTGCGGGGGCCTACGCCGGCGGCCGCGGCCCGGTTTCGGTGGGTTCCACAGCCAACCTGGCCGCGAGTGCGGGGAGATCCCCTACATGGTCCAGATAGTAGCGGGGGGTGCTGGGGAGCAGGTCCTGCCGGGTGAATGGGCCCCAGAGGGCGGCGACCGTGGCCACTCCCGCCGCGTTGCCGGCGTACATGTCGTGGACGGAGTCGCCGACGAACAGCGCCCGGTCCGCCGAGGCGCCCAGCCGTTCGAGCCCGAGCAGCACGGGCTCCGGATCGGGCTTGTGCTTCTCCGTGGAGTCGGCGCCAACGATGGTCTCCACGAACTCGAGCAGACCCACGTGGTCGAGGCCACGTTCGGAGAGTTCCACCGATTTGCTGGTGACGATGCCGATGGGGTGTCCGGCGTCGCGGAGGGCCTCCAGCGTTTCGGAGGCGCCCGCGTACGGGCGGAGGAGCCGGTCGTGGTGCTCGAGCTGGAATTCGCGATAGGCGGCGATGAACCGGTCGACCTCGGCGGGGGAGTCGGCGAACCGCTCGAAGGTGTCTCGGAGCGGGGTACCGAGCCAGCGGAGCCACTCGGCGTCGGAGGGGGCGGCGAGGCCGCGCGACTCGAACGCGTAGGTCTTGGAGCGCAGGATCAACTCGACGGAGTCGATGAGGGTGCCGTCGAGGTCGAAGAGGATCGTGTACGGGGCCATGCGTCGCGGTTGGGGACTCCGCGAAGACTAGCCGGACCGGGGGCGCGATGCGAACCGGCGAACGTCAGCGCGGCGGCACCGAGTCGATGGGGTACGAGCCGCGCTTCTCGTCGAAGGCGTAGCCGTCCTTGAGCGTGATGAAGATGGCGTTTCGCGTTCCGCTTCCGGGGAACGACGTGTCCCAGCAGTTGTGATAGATAATCGTCGCGATGTGCTCGGACTTGATCATGCCCAGGAGGTCGGTGGGTGCGGCGTGCGGCCCGCGGGAGCTCGACGCGCCGTTGGCGTCCCGACTCCTCCTACGTCCAACGGGAGGCAGCCCGGACCAGGCATTGACGGGCACCTTCGCGTCAGCGCCGTCCGACTGTCCGGTCGGCAGGTCGTACGCCGCCGTGGGGCTGAATTCCACGCGGCGACCGTTCACCCAGATATTTCGCGCCGCCCGGCAGTCGCGCGCGTTGTCGCCAAACATGTTGGGGTTGATGTCGTTTATGGCGTCGAAGGCGTCCTTCACGTAGCGATGCTCATTCTTGCTCGCGATCATCCGCGCGTCGATGGCGTAGTCATCGGACCGCGCGCGCGCCGTCACGCGCACGGTGTCGAGTTGGGGCGGAATGCGCGCCAGGGAGATCGCGATGTCGGTCGTGTCACCAGCCCGCGCACGCAGCAGGCGCGTCGTCTGTACGTAACCGATCTTCTTGGCGACGACGCGGTAGGAACCGGTGTCGGGGACGAAGGAAAAGGTGTAGCGACCGTCGGCCGTGGTGGTGCCGAGGAGCGCGCCTTCTTCGTGGGCACGGATCACGACCAGCGTGACGCCGGGAAGCGGGGCCTTCACGGCATCGGTGACCCGCACCCGGGCGACTGCCGGGGGCGTGCCCTGGGCCGCCAGCGGCGCCGCTGCGGCGGCTGCAGCGGTCAGCAGAACGAAGGGCGTGCCGTGGTATCGCATACCGTCGAGTATGTGTTGCCCTTTCCCGGCCTGCAACACGCGGTCGTCCTACGGGAAAACGAAACGGCCGGCCCGGGTTTCCCCGAGCCGGCCGCTATCGTGTGCGCCCGAAGGCGCGGTTGGCCTTAGTGGCCGAGCTTGGTGACGTTCTCCGCCGCGGGGCCCTTCTGGCCCTGGACGACGTCAAACTCGACCCGCTCACCCTCGGCCAACGACTTGAAGCCGCTGCCCTGGATGGCGGAGTGGTGGACGAAGCAATCCTTCTGCCCGTCTTCCGGCGTGATAAAGCCGAAGCCCTTCGCGTCGTTGAACCACTTCACTGTGCCGGTCGTACGCATTGCGGTACTCCTGTGTGTTGTTGTGGTCGGAGTCCGGTATGGCCGTACGTGCCGACTACAATGTTCGTGACCAAAGCCCTCACGATGGGCTGTGTTCCCGCCACGCCGGACACTCGCCGGACGGAACGCGCGACATCGAACAACGTGTATGGACCGAGCGAACGCCAAATCCAGGGTTGTTCGCGGAACGTATCGCACCAAGGGTACGATTTCGCTGGCCATAACCTAGGGTAGGGTTCCGAAGGGCGCAACGGTGAACAACGGGGGGTATCTTGTCCGCTAAACCCCCACGCCGGTGTCGTGACTTGGAGGATGGCGTATGCAGGTCCATCGAGCCCATACTATAAATAACTGTGCCCGTTGGCCGGCCAGGTCGGGCGGGCGCAGCCTCGGTGCGGGATCCCAGTGCAATCGTTGCTCCGGAGGGGAGGATGGCCGATTACAGGTCGGGACTCAACGCGGATGGCGCCATGGAGTTCGTGCCCGCGGCCGCGGACGAACCCAAGGGGTTCGCGGCGGCGGCGTCCCGGACCATCGGCGCCGAAGTGGAGCGGGTGTTCGAGGCCTGGACGGACGAGCGCCAGCGCGGGCAGTGGTTGCGCAACGACGAACTCGAGGTGATCGAGTCGACCCCGTCCATCTCGCTGCACGGCAAATGGGCGTCCTCCCGCGTCCGCGTGTTCTTCATGCCGCGAGGGCCGTTCCGCACGCACGTGACCGTGGATCAGGAGGAATTGTCCACGGGGCGCAAGGCGGAGCAGATGAAGAAATTCTGGCAGACACGGCTCGGGCGTCTGGCTGCGGCCTTGGAACCAACGCACCACTAGTCGTGCCGCGCGTTCAGCCATTCCTGGTCGCCGCGGCACAGGTAGCGCCGGAGTTTCTGGACGCGGCGGCCACGACGCGAAAGGCCTGTGCGACGATCCGCGAGGCAGCCGCGAAGGGCGCTCGTCTGACCGTCTTCCCCGAGGCCTTCATTCCCGGCTATCCGCTCTGGGTGTGGTACGTGCCAGCGGGGGACAGCGCGTCACTGCGCGAAGCGTACGCGGAGCTGGTCGCCGAATCGGTGGCGATCCCGGGTCCGGAAATCAGCCTGCTCTCGGAGACGGCGCGTGAATGCGGGGTCTGCGTGGCGATCGGCGTGAACGAGCGGAACGCCGAGGCCAGCAATTCCTCCATCTACAACACACTCGTATGGATCGGCAGCGACGGCCAACTGCTGGGGCGGCACCGCAAGCTGGTGCCCACGAGCGGCGAGCGCCTCGTGCACGCCTCGGGCGATGGGAGTACACTGGGGGTGTACGAAACGCCGCTCGGGCGGGTTGGTGGGCTGATTTGCTGGGAGAACTACATGCCGCTGGCGCGTTACGCGATGTATGTGTGGGGTGAACAGATCCACGCGGCCCCGACGTGGGACCGTGGCGAACCGTGGCTCTCCACCCTGCGGCATGTGGCCAAGGAAGGCCGGATGTACGTCATCGGGGCCGGCAGCCCAATGCGCAAGGACGACGTGCCCGACCGGCTGGCCCTCAAGGAGCGCTACCTGGCCGGGGCCGGTGACTGGCTGAATCCAGGGGGCAGCGCGATCGTGGATCCCGACGGCAAGGTGATTGCGGGGCCCGCGCACGAGGAGGAGACCATCCTCTATGCCGAGGTGGATCCCCGCAAGATCAGCGGGCCGCGCTCCCAGTTGGATGTGGCGGGGCACTACGCGCGCCCCGACATCTTCGAGTTGACGGTCCATCGGCAGCCGCGGTCGATGCTGCACGTGGACGAGTCACCCGAGGGCGGGGAGCCCGTCGAGGGTTGATCGGCCCACCGGGCGCGAGCCCCGAGTTGGCCCGGGCGCTGGTTCTGGAATTCGGCTGGAACGCCACGGCCTACCAGATCCTGAATCCCGGCATCTCCCACTGGTTCTCCGCCGCCGGCGACGCGGTGCTGGGGTACGCCCGCTTCCACGGGATTTACGTGGTGGCCGGCGGCCCCCTGTGTCCCGAGAGACGACTCGGCGAGGTGGTGGACGAGTTCGAGCGCGAGATGCGGGCCGATGGAAGCCACGTGTGCTACTTCGGCGCCGAGGGCCGGCTGGAGCAGCTGCTCCGGGCCGAGCCCGGGCGCGCCTTCGTGATCCTCGGCGGACAGCCGGTGTGGCATCCCCGGGCGTGGGCCCCCATCGTGGCGCAGCATGCCTCGTTGCGGGCGCAGATCCAGCGGGCGCGGAACAAGGGCGTCGAGGTGACCGAGTGGAACGCGGCCCGCGCCCGGGGGCGGGCCGACCTGTGGCGGTGTCTGCGCGAATGGGGAGCGACGCGCGGACTGCCGCCGATGCATTTTCTCGTGGAGCCGCGCACGCTGGACCGGCTGGAAGACCGCCGCGTGTTCGTAGCCGAGCGGGCCGGGTACGGGGTGGTGGGCTTCCTGCTCGCGTCGCCCGTTCCGTTGCGCCAGGGGTGGCTGGTGGAGCAGATCATTCGCGGGCGCGGCGCGCCGAACGGGTGCAACGAACTCCTCATCGACACGGCGATGCGCGTGTTCGAGGCCGAGGGCGCCCACTACGTGACGCTGGGCCTGTCGCCGCTGTCGCGGCGTGCGCATCTGGACGAGACGGTCAATCCGGTGTGGCTGCGCTACGTGCTGGCGTGGATGCGCGCGCACGGCCGCCGGTTCTACAACTTCGACGGGCTGGATGCCTTCAAGGCCAAGCTCGATCCGGAGCATTGGGAGCCGGTGTACGCAATTGCCGACGAGCGGCGCGTGCTGCCGCGGACGCTGTTCGCGATCGCCGCGGCGTTCAGCGGCGGCTCGCCGATCGCCTTCCTGGGCCGGGCCGTGCTTGGCGCGGCGCGCATGGAAGCGGTGTGGGCGTTGGAGAGCGCGAGGAGCGCGGTGAGGGGGTAAGGCCGGGGGGTGGTGAGGCCGTGACGCGGTGAGAGCGGAGGGCGCTGGACGGGGCAGCATTCGTGGTGTTGATTCCCCCCGTTCGTTTGAAAGTGCCCTTCCTACCCGCCGTCCCGGGTTCCCACTACATGCATTTCACCAGACTCGACTGGATCATCATCACGGCGTCGCTCGTCGTGTCGTTCGTGCCGGCGCTGTTCTTCATCAAGCGCGCGGGCTCCAGTACCGCCGAGTTCTTCACCTCGGGGCGCAGCGCGCCGTGGTGGCTGGTGGGCGTTTCGATGGTTGCCACGACGTTCAGCACCGACACGCCGAACCTGGTGACCAACATGGTCCGCACCAACGGCGTGGCCGACAACTGGCTCTGGTGGGCGTTCCTGCTCACGGGCATGATGACGGTGTTCTTCTTTGCCCGCATGTGGCGCCGGTCGCGGGTGATGACCGACCTCGAGTTCTACGAACTGCGCTACTCGGGCAAGGCGGCGAGCTTCGTGCGCGGATTCCGTGCCATCTATCTGGGGCTGTTCTTCAACTGCGTGATCATGGCCACGGTGAACCTGGCGGCGGTGAAGATCGCCGGCATCGTGCTCGGATGGCCGTCCTGGAAGACCCTCACCATCGCTGCCGTGATCACGGTCTTCTTCGCCTCGGTGTCCGGCCTCTGGGGCGTGCTCGTCACCGACTTCATCCAGTTCGGGATCATGATGACGGGGACGTTCGCCGTGGCCTACTTCGCGGTGAAGCAGCCGGAGGTCGGCGGCATGGCGGGGCTGATCTCGAAGATCGATCCCAAGACGCTGAATCTGCTGCCCGACTTCGGCAACTGGTCGGTGGCGTTGGCGGTGTTCATCATCCCGGTCACCATCCAGTGGTGGTCGGTGTGGTATCCGGGTGCCGAACCGGGCGGCGGGAGCTACATGGCGCAGCGCATGCTCGCCTCGCGCAGCGAGAAGGACGCGCTCACCGGCACGTTCCTCTTCAACGTGATGCACTACGCGCTCCGTCCCTGGCCCTGGATCATCGTCGCCTTGGCGAGCACGATCGTCTACCCGAACCTGGCCTCGATCCAGCATGCTTTCCCGGCGCTCGATCCGAAGCTGCTGGGCGACGACATCGCGTATCCCGCCATGCTGCGCTTCCTGCCGGCCGGCTTCCTGGGCCTCATGGTGGCCGGCATGCTGGCCGCCTATTGCTCCACCATCGAGACGCATCTCAACTGGGGCACCTCGTATCTGGTGCACGATTTCTACCGGCGGTTCATCAGTAACGACCGGTCGGAGAAACACTATGTGTTCATCGGGCGCGTGGTCACAGCCCTGCTCATGCTGTGCGCCGCGCTGCTCACCTTCGAGCTGACCACCGCCAAGGCGGCCTTCGACCTCATCCTCTCCATCGGCGCCGGCACCGGCCTCATCTACCTGCTGCGCTGGTTCTGGTGGCGCGTCAACGCGTGGAGCGAGGTCTCGGCGATGATGAGTTCGTTCGTGGTCGCCGTCGGCTTCTTCGTTTCCGGCAAGATGGGCCACCCGGTCGACGCGAACATCTCGCTGGTGGTCACGGTGGCCGTCACGACCGTCGTCTGGATAGCGGTCACCTACCTCACCAAGCCGCATGACCACGCCACGCTGCTGGCCTTCTACCGGCTGGTGCGCCCCGCCGGGCCCGGGTGGAAGGCCATCCGCGAGGAGTCGGGGCTCGGCGCGTCGCCCGACAGCCTGCCGCAGGCGATGCTGGGCTGGACGCTCGGCTGTGTGTTCGTGTACTCGGCGCTGTTCGGCACGGGAAGCATTCTGTATGGGCGCCGGCCGCAGGCGATTATGTGGATCGTGGCTTTCGTGGCAAGCGGCATCGGGTTGTTGATGGTGGTGCCACGACTGTGGAGCGGCGCGGGATCGGAGGCGGCGGAGAGCGCATGACGGAGCGCTGGCCCGCCGTGACGAAGGCTGTCGTACTGGCACGGGGGCTGGGCACGCGTATGCGCCGCGACGATGCCGGTGCCGAACTCGACGACGCGCAGGCGGCGGTGGCCGCGCGCGGGGTGAAGGCGATGATCCCCATCGGGCGCCCGTTTCTGGACTACGCGCTGAGCGCGCTCGCCGACGCCGGATGCGGCGAGGTGTGCGTCGTGATCGCCCCGGGTCCCAATGAGATTCGTGACCACTTTGCGCGCACACCGCCGGAACGGGTGCGCGTTTCGTTTGCCACTCAGGAGGACCCCCGCGGCACCGCCGATGCGCTGCTCGCCGCCGAAGCGTTCGCCGCGGGCGACCGGGTACTGATGGTGAATTCCGACAACTACTACCCGCCCGCCGCCCTCGCGGCCCTGCGGGCCGCGCCCGGCTCGGCGGTGCTGGGCTTCGAGCGCGACGCGCTGATCCGCGAGAGCAACATCGAGGAAGCGCGTGTGCTCAAGTACGCGCTGCTCGCGCAGAATGCGGACGGGTCGCTGGCCCGCATCGTCGAGAAGCCCGACGCGGCAACGGCCCGCGCCTTCGGTACGCAGGCGTTGGTGAGCATGAATGCCTGGGTGTTCACGCCCGTCATCTTCGACGCCTGCCGGCACGTGACGCCGTCGGCACGGGGCGAACTCGAACTGCAGGACGCCGTGCGCATCGCCATCGACGACATGGCGGAGCGGTTCGACGTGGTGCGGGTGGCCGCCGGCGTGCTGGACCTGTCGAGCCGTGGCGACATCGCCAGCGTGCGTGAGCGGTTGGCCGCCGTGGAGGCGCGACCATGAGCGGCCCGTTCGCCAGGACACTCGTCGCGGCCGGCATGTCGAGCGGGGCCGCTGACGCCAAGGAGGAATTGTTCGACGAGGCGGTGGATGCCCTCCGTGCCCACGACATCTCGGGGTCGTCGCTGGCGGCCTGGTTCTCGCCCGGACGCATCGAGGTGCTCGGCAAGCACACCGACTACGCCGGCGGGCGCAGTCTGCTATGCGCGGTGGAGCGCGGGGTGTGCCTGGTGGCGTCGCCGCGGAGCGACGGCCGCGTGCGCGTGATCGACGTCCGGCTGAACGACGCCGTCGAGTTTCCCTTCAGCCCCGATCTCGAGCCGCCGATGGGGCACTGGTCGAACTACCCGATGACCGTAGTCCGCCGTGTGGCGCGCAACTTTCCCGACGCGCGCCGCGGGCTCGACATCGCGCTGGGGAGCGATCTGCCGCTCAGCGCGGGCGTCAGCAGCTCCAGCGCGCTCGTCGTCGCGCTCTTCCTGGCCGTGGCCTCCGTCAACGGTCTCAAGAACGACGAGGGGTACCGGCGCGAGATCGTCAACCGCGAAGCCCTGGCTTCGTACCTCGGGTGCGTGGAGAACGGTCAGAGCTTCGGCTCGCTGGCGGGCGACCGCGGCGTCGGGATCTTCGGCGGCAGCGAGGACCAGACGGCCATCCTGTGCTGTGCGCCCCGCACGCTCAGCCAGTACTCGTTCTGTCCGGTGCGCGCCGAGGGCACGGTCCGGCTGCCTGAGGGGTACACCTTCGTCATCGCGAACAGCGGCGTGCTGGCCGAGAAGGCGGGCGCGGCGCGCGACGCCTACAATCGGGCGTCGGTGGCCACGCAGGTGATCCTCCGGTTGTGGAACGAGGCCACCGGTGGGGGCGAAGATTCCCTGGCGGCCGCCGTGGCCTCGTCGGCCGACGCGGGCAACCGGATCCGCGAGTTGATCCGCGGCGCCACGCACGCCGAATATCCGGCGAGCATTCTGGCCGATCGATTCGACCAGTTCGTGGAGGAGAGCACGCGGATCATTCCCGAGGCGCGCCGGGCGTTGGAGGCCGGGGATCTGGCGCGTTTCGGCGCGATGGTGGACGAGTCGCAATACAACGTGGAGCGGTGGCTCGGCAACCAGATCGCCGAAACGATCGCGCTCCAGCGACAGGCGCGCACCCTCGGTGCCGTGGCGGCGTCGGCGTTCGGCGCCGGCTTCGGCGGGAGCGTCTGGGCGCTGGTTCGGGCGTCGGACGCGGCGGCGTTCGCGGAGCGGTGGATTGC
Source organism: uncultured Gemmatimonadaceae bacterium (assembly GCA_963781765.1). Classification (GTDB taxonomy): domain Bacteria; phylum Gemmatimonadota; class Gemmatimonadetes; order Gemmatimonadales; family Gemmatimonadaceae; genus JAGWRI01. Next base: position 253,264 of record CAWAHC010000008.1, on the reverse strand, counting down.
GCGGTATCGTGAAGCGTTTACAAACGCGGGCCCGGCCGCCGAGGCGTTCGTGACCGGCGCCGGCCCGGCAGCACTCCAGTTGTCCCACCCAAGGCTGTGAGGTGCATATGTGGAAGGATTTCAAGGGTTTCCTGATCAAGCAGAACGCCATCGGACTGGCGGTAGCGGTGGTGATCGGCGTGGCGCTCAACGACGTGGTGAAGGCGATCGTGAGCGACGCCATCATGCCGATCGTCGCCGTGGCGCAACCCAGCGGCGAGTGGGCGACGTACGTGCTGCAGGTGTGGAAGTTCAACTTCCCGCTCGGCCACCTGGTGAACGCGGTGATCAACTTCTTCATCATCGGCTTCGTGGCCTGGCGCATCAGCAAGATCTTCGTCAAGGAGCCGCCCAAGGGTGCGCCGACCACGAAGGTCTGCCAGTTCTGCAAGTCCACCATCGACATGGCAGCCACGCGGTGTGCGCACTGCACCAGCCAACTGGCGGCGTAGGGCGGATACATGGCGGCGCCGCGGACGCGGGCGGACGGATCGGATGGGCCCGGCACGTACGCCCGCATCTACGCCGTGGTACGCAAGATCCCACGGGGCCGCGTGGCCACCTACGGTCAGGTGGCCCGCGTGGCCGGGTTGCCGGGCCACGCCCGGCAGGTCGGGTACGCGATGGCGGCGCTCAGGGACGGGGTGCGTGTGCCCTGGCATCGCGTGATCAACGCGCAGGGCGCGGTGAGCGCGCGGCGCGCAGGGCCGGGCGCCGGCGTGCGACAGCGGCAGCTGCTCGAGCGGGAGGGGGTGACGTTCACTCCGCGCGGGCGAGTGCCGCTCGACCGTTACGGGTGGGAGCCTCGCGGCCGGAGCCGGTGAACGCTACTGTGGTCGACGTCGGCACCGCGCATGCGGTGCGGCACGGGTCGTCGGATGGGAGAACGGAACGATGCCAGAGTACTTCAAGCGGTTGTTCGCGCACCTGCAGTGGGCGGATGCACGCACCCTGAGCTCCATCGTCGACAGTGAGCATCTACCGGCGCACGCGCTGGAGTTGTTTGCGCATGTGGTGGCGGCCGAGCACGTGTGGCTGAGCCGCATGGCCGGCGCCGCACCGCGCGTGCCGGTGTGGCCCACGCTGTCGATCGTCGAGTGCGATGCGCTGATGCACGAGAATCATGCCGCGTACACGCAATTCCTGGACGATCTGAGCGACGCCGACCTCACGCAGTCGGTGGCCTATCGCAATTCGGCGGGGCGGGAGTTCACGTCCACCATCGAAGACATGCTCACCCAGGTGCTGACGCACGCCATCTACCACCGCGGGCAGATCGCGGCGCTGGTGCGCGCCGCGGGAGACGAGCCGCAGGCCACCGACTACATCGCATTCGTGCGCGGGGCGCCATCCGCCACCAGCGGCGCCTAGGGGGGCGGGCATGGCGATGACTGCCGACAGCAACTTCGATCCTCCGTCGCCGCCCAAACCGCGGCGCCATCGGCGGTACAAGCCGATGCTGTCGCGTGCCGTGTACTACCGGCATCTGGTGCGGAACGCGCTCATCGGCGGCTCGATGGTGGGGGCGGCGCTGATGGTCGGCGTGGTGGGCTACCACGTGACCGCGAATCTCGGGTGGCTCGACTCGCTGGTGAACGCGAGCATGATCCTGGGCGGGATGGGCCCGGTGGATCCCATCCGGTCGAGCGCCGGCAAGTGGTTCGAGAGCTTCTACGCGCTGTTCAGCGGCGTGGTGTTCATCGGGTCGGTGGGCGTGATGCTGGCGCCGCCGGCCAAGCGGTTCCTGCACCGGTTCCATCTGGACATCGAGGCGGACGACTAGAAGGTGAAGTGGACGGCGTGCATGGTGTCCACCACGAAGCCGTCCTTGGGAAACGGAGCGGGCCGCAGCCCCCACCAGTAGACGACTCCGTCCTGAGCGCCGGCGTAGTAGCCGGTGACATCCGAGTATGCGATGGTGGTGTCGGCGCCGGGCTGCAGCACCGGACATCCGGGACCGCCGGCGCAGGGTACCCAGTCGATCAGGACGAGGGCGCCCGCCTCGACGGGGAAGAAGCCGATCGGGACGCTTCCTCGATTGCTCAGATGAAGTGCGGCGTCCGCGGTCGATACGGTGACGGACAGATCCGCGCGCGGTGCAGTGGGGCCGCCACAGGCGGCCACGAACATCGCAGCGACGACTCCGGCGACGGCTCTGCTACGCATGGGACCTCCGTGGATGGACGGCGGCGGAGCCCCCAACTGCGCGGCCCGCCCGTCCCTATGAGAATCAACTCCGGCGATGCGCGGGCGGTCACGGAACGGGCGCGGAGGCTGCCTCGGATACGGGGGCGTTACTTGACAGGACAACCACCGCCGGTGAAGATTGGCGCCATGACAACGCACCTCTGCGCCTGGTATTCCTACTGGTATTCGACCTCATCCACGGGCCGAAGCTGGAGGCGTGCGCACAGGTAGTCAGGCGCTGCAGTACTTCCTCAGGCGGTCCGTGAACTTCACGGGCCGCCTTTTTGTTTTCACCACCATCGAGGTCGCCATGCTGGACGCCACACAGAAGCTCCCATTGGAAGAACCGCAGTTCATCGAACAGCGGTGGAACGCGTACACCAACGAGCAGCACGACGTGTGGGCGCTGCTCTACGAGCGGCGGATGCGCGATCTGGCCGAGCATGGCAGCGAGGTGTATCTGCGGGGCGCCGAACGGATCGGGCTGTGCCCCGACTGCGTGCCCGACCTGCGCGTGGTGAACGAGAAGCTGTCGGTGCTCACGGGATGGCGGGCCGTGCCGGTGAGCGGATTCCTGCCGGCGCCGGAGTTCTTCCGCTGCCTGTCGCGGCGCATGTTTCCGACCACGGTCACCATCCGGCCGCGCGAGCAACTCGACTACCTGCCAGAGCCCGACATCTTCCACGACGTATTCGGGCACGTGCCGTTGCACGCCAGTCCGGCGTTCGCCGACTACCTGCAGCGGTTCGGCCAGATTGCCTGCCGGGCGGAGCGGGAGGAGCAGATTGCGGGGATGGCGCGGCTGTTCTGGTTCACCGTGGAGTTCGGGCTGGTGAAGGAGGACGACCGGGTGAAGGTGTACGGGAGCGGGCTCATCTCGTCGCACGGCGACGCGGCGCACGCGCTGGGCCCGGAGTGCGAGCGCCGGCCGTTCAGTGTGGACGCGGTGCTGGCGCAGCCGTTCGAGATCGACCGGATGCAGGACGTGCTGTTCGTGGTGGACACCTTCGGGCTGCTCTTCCACGCGGCCCGCGAAGCCGCCGAAAAGTTGGGGATACCGGACGTCGTGTGAGCGTGGCATCTTGGGCGGGTGAAGACGATGACCGGCAGTAGACGATGGGTGGTGGCCGCCATGCTGGCAGTCGTGGGCATGGCGGCAGCGTGCAAGCAGGGGCCCACACCGCAGCAGATTGCGCAGCGGCAGGCGCAACGCGCGCAGGACGTGGCGAGTTCGCCATGTCCCGCCGACGGGTGGTGGAAGGAGTGCAGCCTGACGGCGCGGCTGCTGGCCGCGGGGATGGGGGTACGGCTCGACAGCGCGCCCGCAAAGGACAGTGCGATTGCCAAGCCGGGGCTGCTGTATCACATCGGGCGCTCGACGCTCCAGGTATTCCTGTTCGCGGATTCGGCGGAGCGGAAGGCGGCGGTGGCGAAGCTGGATACCACGGGGTTCATCGGGTACGAGGCCACGCAGTCGTACCCGCCCAAGACGTCGATGCTGCAGTCGGCCAACCTGCTGGCGTTGCTGGTGAGCCAGAGCGAGACGCAGCGGCAGCGGGTTGGCGATGCGATCACGGCGGGGGCGCCGCCGCCGGCAAAGAAGTAGGGACGAGGAGGAGCAGGGCCAGCACGTCGACCGTGTCGGCCGCCTCCCGCCGTGTGTGCAACTGCGCGAACGTGCGCACGGCGTTGAGCCATGCGTCGTCGGGCATGCGGGCTTCGGCCAGTTCCTCCAGCACCTGCTCGGCGCCGGCGCCGAACGTCAGCGTCGCCGCACGACGGGCCTGCCGGGCAAGCGATACGTAGCGGCCGCGCAGGTGGCGCGGGCTCCGTGACGCGATGGTATCGATGCGGCGAAGCAGCCGGCGTCGTGCGACGCCCGGCGCGCTCACCGGCAGATCCAGGAGGTCGAGCGACGCGCGCTCGTCGCACCACTCGTGCAGGCGCGCCAGTGCGTCGTCCAGCGCCGAGGCATCGACGGGCGTCTCCTCGTCCGTCGCCGACTCGACGGCGGCGAGCACTGTTTCCGCGGAGTCGCCGACCATTGATCCGTCGGCCGCGACGATACCCGTGTGCGCGTCGTGCCGGACGACGGCGAGGAATCCTGGCGTCCGCGCGAACATGGCGGCCACGACCGGGACCACGGCGCCATCGCGGCGTCCGCCGTTCAACCAGCTCTCCAGGCGCGCCGTGAGCGCCGCATCGGCCTGCAGCGACGGCGGGGCGTCGACCACAGGGGTGGGGAACAGGCGCGGCATGATCGTCCCGCGGATGCCGACGGCGCGCGCCGCCAACGCGATCTTGTGCCGAAGTCGCCGTTCGAGGTGCAGCAGCTCGTCGGCGGGCGCGGGTGGGCGGAAGGCATAGACGAAGACGCGATCGTGCGGAGACGTGAGCCGCCGCACGCGGCCCACCCGCTGTTCGCATCGCGCCGGACTCCACGGCAGGTCGGCGTGGACGACCACGCTGGCCTCCTGGAGGTTCACCCCCTCGCTCAGCAGGTCGGTGGTGATGAGCATCGTGACTTCCTGCGCGCGCGGCGTTACCGCGCCGACTCGTGGGGCGAACTGCTGGAGCAACTCCCGCCGCGTGATGCGCCCGCCGGCCACGAGCCCGCCGCCGTGGGTCAGCATCGCCACGCCGCCGGATGGCGCGAGACGCGTATAGAGCGCCCGCACGGTGGCGGAGAACTCGGCGAACACGACCATCCGGGCGCCGGGATGGGCTCGGCGAATGCGCCGCAGGGCCGCCGCACGCGCGTCGTCGGGGTTGGCTCCGGAAGCAAGGCGGCGGCGCAGCGCTCGGACCGCTTGGATGTGATGGTCCGCGCCCTGCATGAGCGACTGGGGATCGGGCGCCACATTGTCGGTGGCCAACTGGGGGAAGGCGAGTTGCAGGGCGCCGTCGGCGTAGCACCATGCCCGGAGTTGGGCACGCGTCGGGTGGCGGCCGGCCGCGAATGCCTGACGCAGCGCTTCGACCTGTGCGAGGCGCGCCCGCAGCGCGGCGTCGAGCGCGGCCCGGCTGGATCCCCACTGTCGGATCAGCGACAGCGCGATCAACGCGCCGCCGTCTCCGGCGTCCTCGGCGGAGACGGGCGCGGGAAGATCTACGATGGCCGCCAGCAGGCCGGCGTCGTCGGCGATCTCCACCCATCGAACGTCCTCGACGCGCGGCAGCGATGGCGGCTGACCGCGGTCGTCGACCGCGGCCGCGTCGCGCTTGACCACATGCCGGGGGAGGTCGCGCTCGCGCATCGTCCATGCGCGCTGTCCCAGCACGAGCGCGAGTTGAGCGCGCAGATCGTCCAGGCGATTGTGGATGGGTGTGGCGCTGACCAGCACGAGCCGGGCATTGGCGGAGAGTCGGGCGAGCGCGGCGTAGCGGCGCGTGGTTGGGTTCCGCAGGTGATGCGACTCGTCGGCGATCACGACGTCGGGGGCCGGCGCGGCGACATGTCCGAGACTCAGTGCCTGATAGGAGAGGAAGCGGCCGTCGACGCCCGCGGCGGCGCACGCGCCGGTCCACATTGCGCGCAGGGCGGCGGGGGCGACGATGAGTAAACGCTCCGCGTCGTGCACGGCGGCGAGGGCGGAGTAGGTCTTGCCGAGCCCGACGGGATCGGCGAGTAGCGCTCCGCCGTGGGCGTCGAGCATGGCACGCAGTCGAGCGGCGGCGGCCCGCTGGTGCGGACGGAGGACGATCGTGCCGAGCGTCGGCCGTCCGTGCGCGCCGAGCCATGCGCTCGCGATCGCGGCGCGTACGCGCGCGGCGGACGCACGCATCCAGGTCACGGCGCACTCCAGGTCAACAGCGGCTCGATGTCGCGACCACGGAGTTGGTACGCGTCGAGGACGACATCGGCCAGCCGTGCGGGGGGCAGATGCTCGAGCCCCTCGTGATCCTCGAATCGCGACACGAGTGGTGCCAGGAGTCGCCGGGCGCGATCCCAGTCCGCGGGGAGGGGCAGCCGGGCCATGGTCCAGCCCAGGAAGCGCCGGAATCCGCCGCGGGCCGGCTCGGCGAGTACGTTCAGCCACGCCGCGGCGATGGTCGAGTTGAGAATCGCCGCGAGGACGCGCGCGTCGGCGATGTCGCGGCATCGCGCCACGTAGCACGTGTTGAGCGGCAGCGTGGGATCGCCGGCCGGGAGGATCAGCGCACGCGGGCGCCGACCGAAGTCGGCCCAGACCACGCGAGGGGCGTCGGTGGCGGCGCCTTCGGTGCGGAAGAGCGACCACCAGGTCCGCGTACTGCGAGCGTCGGCGCGGGTGAGCAGGCGACGCTTGTAGTGGTGCAGCCAACGTTCCGTGAGCGGCGGAAGCGTGGGCAGTGGCAGTCCGCGATCGTCGCCGGTCCAGACGATCCATTCGTTGCTGGCTCGCCGGTGCCAGGGACGCGTGGTTTCGCCGCGGATGACGGGGCGCAGCATGCGGGGTTCGACTTCACCGGTGCGTCCCCCTGCCGCTCTGATGGATGCTACGCCGCCCCGCGTGCGGATCAACTCGACCACGAACGCGTCGTTGCACCCGCACTTCACGCCCAGCAGGGGACGCCCGATGGGGCCATCGCTGAGCGTCGCACCCGCCGCCGTCAGCCGGTCGAACGCCGCGCGCACAGCGGGCGGAACGAGCAACCACGGGCTGCCGGGCGTTTCATCCAATCCGAGGTCGTCCGGATCCGCCTCCCATTCTACCAGGGTGACGCCGCGTTGTACCGCGACGACGGCCGAATGGCGCGAGGCCGGTTCGGCGAGCGTGGCGGCGCGTGCGGCGACGACCGACGGATACACGGCGGCATCGAACACCGGCGGCGCATCCGACAGGTCCTCGATGCGCGTGACGGTCGTGTGGTCGCGGAGCAACCGTCGCACGCCGCCCCCGGCCAGCGACCGCCACAACTTGGCGGGCACGAGCAGCGCGAGAATGCCTCCCGGCTGCAGGAGTGCCACGCTGCGTTCGATGAACAGGGCCGAGAGATCGGCCTGTCCGGCGAACCCCGCCGAGGCGCGCGCCGCCGCGGCGCCGGGCGTCCACTGCGCGCGGCGGAATACCTCGTACTCGCGGCGCAGCCACGCGCGCTCCGATGACGGCACACGGTGCAGGCGAATCCACGGCGGGTTCCCGACGACGGCGTCGAAACCACCGGTCGCGGCGACGTCGGCAAAGTGCACGGCGAAGGAGAAGGGGAGTGCACCACCGTCGGCCAGGCGCCGTCGTTCGCGGCGGAGGGCAGTCACTCGCCCGCGGAGGGCCGCGAGCACCTCGCGGTCGGCTGCCGATATGCCCGGTCGGTTGCCGAACAGATCGCGAGCACGCCGGGCCAGCAGGTGCTCGCGGCGTGCGTGCTGCAGGCCGGCCAGCGCCTGATCGAGCACGGCAATCGCTCGACGACGCTCCATCCGGTCGAGCGTGCGACCGAGGGTCGACTTGCGGACACCGGTGGCGCGCGCATAGCGCTGCCGGAGTTGGGCGAACCGTGCCGAGCGGCCGCCGGCGACGATGGTGGTATCCTCGTCGAAGGCCGTGCCGGCCAGGGAGTCGCCCACCCGCACGTTCCGATCGAGGTTGGGCAGGGGAGGCACGGTCATCGGGTCGCCGGCGTCGCACTCGATCACCACGGAGAGCCAGAGGCGCAGCTCGCACAACCAGACGGCCATCGGATTGCGATCGACGCCGAACAGTGCGTGCGTCACGACGTCACGCTTGACCGCGGTGAGTGGCCGGCAATCGCCGAGCGCAGTCCGGAGGCGCGATAGGCGGTCGAGGGCGTACACGAGAAATGCGCCGGAGCCGCAGGCCGGATCGAGGATGGTGAGGCGCGACAGGCGCCGGCGCAGTTGATCACGGTCGTCGGCCCCCGGGGCGTCGCCGCGCATCAGCCGCTCCACCTCGCGCGCAGTGGCGCCGAGTTGTCCGAGTGCATCCGCGAGCGCGATGTCGGTGACGTGCTCCACCAGCGGTTGCGGCGTGAAGAACGCGCCCGAGTCGCGTCGATCGTGGGATGCCATGAGCGATTCGAAGGACCGTCCGAGCATTTCGGGGTCGATGGCGGCATCGCTCCAGGTACTCGCGTCTTCGCGCGCGGTGAAGCGATAGCGGGCCAGGAGGCCGCCGATGAGCGCGCCATACGCGTCGTCGTCGAAGTGAAGGGTGCGAAATCGGCGTTCGAGGGCCGTCGGGGCGAAGAGCCCGCCGTTCAGGAAGGGGATGCGGCCGAGCGCCCGCGCCCGGGGCGCTCGGCGGCGCAGCGGGGTGTTCAGCGTGCCGAAGAAGAGGGGGCGCAGCGTGTCGGCGTGAAATCCGCCGCCGCGCGCCATGCAGTGGTCGAACGCATCGGACAGATAAGAGCGGCTTCCATCGAGCCAGCCCTTCGCTTCCAGAAAACCGAGGAAGAGCAACCGAGAGGTGTGCAGCAGCGCGAGCGCGCGGCGGTCGTCTTCGGGAGCACGGCGGGACGCCGAATCGGCGAGGCCGGCCACGCGCTGCTCCAGCTCCCGGTAGAAGCGGTGGGTGAGCGCGTCGCGGCCGAGTACTTCGGTCCATCGCAGATGCAGCAGCACGTCGTCATGGCACGTCGCGGCGGCCAGCGCGCACACCGTTTCGGCGTCGCTGTCCATGACGCGCGTTCGATCCACGAGCAGCGACCGCACGCGAGGGGAACGCCGGTCGCCGCTCCACGCGGCGAGCGCGAACGTGGCGTCGCGCGTATCGGCGAACGCGATGAGCCACAGTACGTGGGGGGCGCGCGACTGCAAGCGTGCCGCGACCCGCGAGAGCTGTTCGCGCAACGGCGGTCCGGTGGCGACGCACGCGGCGAGTACGCGCACGCTGCCGGGCCCGGCCGTGACGTGCACCTCGCGAAGCGCATCCGTCAGTCCGATTGCAGCGCGACGCTCCGCGTCGAGTGGTCGCGCGACGCCGGCAATGCCGATGGCCGCAAGGAGCGTGGCCGTAGCCTTGGGCGAATCCGCCACCGCGAGCAGGGCCGCGGCCGTACGCAGGGTGAGCACGCGGGCACGCTACCGCGCCCCGTGTGCGGCTCCGCCATCACGCCATTGCGGCCCGGCTCAATTCACGCCGTACCCTACGGCAGCCGCTCCGCCGTGAACGACACGATCACCGTCCTCGGCATCCCCGGCTCGTACGCCGCCGGTTGCCCGTTGATCAGATCGGGGTTCAGGAACGCCGATCCGATGTAGCGTGTGTCGGCCAGGTTCTGCACCGAGACGAATCCGCGGATCCCCACGCCGCCGGCGCTCAGCAGCGGCCGCCGCCACTCCAGCGTGAAGTTGAGAATGCTGTGCCCCGCCACGCGCACCAGGTTGGCGTCGTCGGCAAAGTACCCGCTCGCATGTTCCACCCCGAGCTTCACCCGCGGCGCGTACGACCCGCGGATCTGCGCACCCACCTCGGCGTTGGCCATCAGGTCGGGCACGCCCATCACCTTGTGCCCGCTGAAGTCGGCCGTCGCGCCGGGGCTGCCCAGATACGTGCTGTCCACCACGTAGTCCAGATACCGGTTGCGCGACCAGGTGAGCGCCGCGTTGGCGAACACCCCGTGCGGCCCCTGCGCGGTGAGCCCCAACTCCGCTCCGCTGCGACGCCCGCGCGCCGCCGTGAGATAGAACCGGCCGCCGTTGTACGGGATGATCTCGTTGGACACCTCGATGTCGTACAGCGCGAGGTCCGACGAGATCCAGAACGACGCCGCCTGCATCCCCACCGTCTTGTAGCCCACCTCGTAGCTGGTGGAGCGAATGGGATCGAGCAGCGGGTTGATGCCCACGGGCGGCATCCCCGGCCCCACATCGGTCTCGTTGCCCGCCGGCACCTCGATGCCGCCACCGACGTTGGCGTACGCGTTCGACGTGGCCGAGGTGCGCCAGCTCAGCCCCAACTTCGGCGTGACGTGCGTGAACGCGCGGCTGTCGCTGAGTGAGGGATCGATGTAGCTGTGCGCGTAGTAGGTCACGTCGTCGTAGCGCGCGCCGGCGGACATGGTCACCCGGCCGCCGAGCGGAAACTCGGCCTCGGCGAACGCGCCAAGATTGTTGGCCCCCTCGCTCTTGTTGTCGCGCAGGTCGGGCCCGCGCTGGCCGTCCACCAGCGAGTAGAAGAGAATGGCCCCGTCCTGGAACGCCTCGTCGGCGCCGGCCGTGATCCGCACCGTGCGCCCCGACGGCAGCGTGAAGCTGTGCCGCCCCACGAGGTTGCCCCCCACGTGGTAGCGCGTGAAATCGCGGTAGGTGCCGCGCTCGGAGCGCTGCAGATACTTGGGACTCACGAACACCATCCCCGACACCAGCGTCGCCGAGTCCACGGTGTGCTCCACCTTTGCCCCCAGCCGTGCGATGCGGTTGTACCGGCGCTCGTCGCGCAGCGCGTAGGTGGCGTTGGCCTGCCGCGGATCGGCCGTCGCCTCGGCCATCGTCAGCGGCCCCGGAATGCGAAATAGGTTGTTGGCGCCCGACGCATATACGCCCAGCCGAGTGCGGTCGCCCAGCATCCCCACCACGCCGGCGTTCACCAGCGAACGGCGCGCGCCCGAGTGGTCGCGCCATCCGTCGAACGAGGTGTTGGTGAAGTTGACGTACGCCACGCCATTGCCCGCCGGTGCTGACATGCGCGTGGCGTAGCGGGCCAGGCCGAACGCGCCGTACATGGGCTGGAACTCGAACGCCGGCGCCGCGCCCGTGGGCACGGTGCGCACGTTGATCACGCCGCCCGCCGCGTTGCCCCACACCGCCGAGGCGTTCGATCGGATCACCTCCACGCCCTCAGCGGCCGCGAGGTCGATCTGGTCGAATGCGGTGCGCCCGTCGGGCTCCGTTTCCGGAAAGCCGTCCACCAGCACGCGCACGCCGCGCGAGGTGCCGGCATTGGAGCGGTCGCCGGCGCCGCGTGCGCCGAAGCCGCGGATCACCAGTCGCACGTCGCTGGTGCCGTAGCGCGACTGCGCCACCACGCCCGGAACCATGGTGAGCGCCTCGTCCAGGCCGAAGCCGCGCAGCGAACGGAGTTCGAGCGTCGGGATGCTGGTGATGGCCATCGGCGTGGTGAGAATGAGCGACGGGGCGCGCGTGGCGGTGACGGTCACGCCGCGCAGGGCGGTGGCGCTATCGCGGCTGCCGGCATTCTGCGCCAGTGCCGGGGGCGCGAACAGGGCGCCGAAGACGGCGATGGGGACAACGAGGGTACGCATGAGCGGGATGGGTGGATGTGGGGGGACATGCCCATTCGACAATGATGCGGTGCTGCCTCAGAACCGTAACGGGTGGAACTACTCCACGCTGTAGGCTCTTCCCTTCCATTGCACGCGCCGCCCGCGCGCCAAGGCTGTGACGGCGATGTAGAGCACCACCACCAGCCCGAGGGGATAGGTGAAGGCGTACCACACGGGGAGCTTCAGAAACGCGTACGCCGCCGCCCAGAACAGCAGTCCGAACCCGACCGTCACGACCGCCCAGACCATCACGCCGACCGACGTGAGCCCCGCCAGTGCCGCGACGAGCCCCGCGGCCGGGGCCAGCGCCACGAGCGGAACGCCCAGCAGCGCTACCGGAAAGAGGGCCCGTGACAGCCGGTCGTCCGGCACCGCGTCGCGGCCACCCACGTACACGTTCTTCTGCCACCCCCGCACCAGCTCGGCCAGCGAGGTGTACATGCGGGTGCTGAGCTGATCGAGCCCCGCCACCAGCGCCAGCCGCCGGCCCTGCCGTACGAACCGCTGTGCCAGCGCGAGGTCCTCGGCCACCTTGTCGCGGACCGCCTCGTGGCCGCCGCTGGCGTCGTACGCGGCGCGCGTGATGAAGATGCACTGTCCGTTGGCGATCGCGTCGCTGGGGCGGCGCGCGTTGCTCACCCGCTCGGTGCCCCCGTAGCGCGCCACCAACAGCGCGAACATCTGCGGCTGCACCACCCGCTCCCAGAAGGTTCCCAGCTCCTGCCACCCCGCTACGCTCAGCAGCTCGGCGCCTCGGGCCCGCATGGCGTTCACGCTTCGCGCCATCAGATCGGGGGCGTGCACGGTGTCGGCGTCGGTGAACAGCAACACGTCACCGGTGGCAGCGGCTGCCCCCGCCGCGCACGCCCATTGCTTGCCGAACCAGCCGTCGGGGAGCGGCTCGGGCACGATCACGCGCACCCGCGGGTCGTCCAGCGCCACCGCGCGTGCCAGCCCACCCGTCTCGTCGGTGCTGTGGTCGTCCACCACGATCACTTCGAAGTGGGGATGCGTGCTGGTCAGTACCGATCGCATGCAGCGCTCGATGTTGCGCGCTTCGTTGCGCGCCGGGATGATCACCGACACGCGCGGCACGGGCGGCGGCACCACTTCCGACCAGTCGTCCAGCGACTTGGAGTACCGCGCCCGGAGCACGACCGCCAGCGGCGCCAGCACCCAGGGCAGGGCGGCGAGGAGGGCGACGGGAGCGGTCACGACGGGAGGAGAGCCGAGGAGTGGCGCACGACCGTAACCTCCACTGGCGACCGCGCACAGGGAAGGGGCGCCGCGTTGACCGCGCGCGCGCGACCCTCTACGTTCGACCGCCATGCACGCGTTCGCCGCTCGCCTCGCATGAAGCGTCCGCCCCCGCTGGGCGCCGGTGCGCGCGTGGCCCTGCTCGCGCCGGCCGGCCCCCTCGCCGGCCCCGACGATCTGGCGCGCGCCGAGGCGAACTGCCGCGCCATGGGATGGGAGCCCGTGCCCGGCGCGGCGGTACTGGCCCGCGACGGCTACCTGGCGGGCACCGACCAGCAGCGGCTGGACGACTTCAACGCCGCGCTACGCGACGATGGCATCGACGGCATCTGGTGCGTGCGCGGCGGCTACGGCGCCATGCGCCTGCTCGAAGGCCTCCAGTACGACGTGTTGCGCCGTCATCCGAAAACGCTGATGGGCTACTCCGACATCACGGCGTTACACGCGGCCATCGGCATGCGGTGCAACCTGGTGACCTACCATGCGCCGGTGGCGCGCGCCGAACTCACGCCGTTCTCGCGCGAGTCGCTGGACCGCGCGGTGGTGCAGGGGGCGGATCCGTGCGGGGCGGCGCCGGGCGCCACGACGCTGCGCGGGGGGCGGGCCCAGGGGCGGCTCGTGGGTGGAAACCTGGCGCTGCTGGCGGCGCTGTCCGGCACCGCGTTCGCCCCCGACTACGACGATGCGATCGTGGTGCTCGAGGACGTGAACGAGGACGTGTACCGCGTGGAGCGCATGCTGCTCACGCTGCGCCTGGGGGATGCCTTTGCCACCTGCAGGGGACTCGTGTTCGGCGCCTTCACCAACACGCCCGAGCAACGGCCCGATTACGGGGGCGCACGCTCTCTGGAGGCCGTGCTGCGGGAGGTGGCCGATCTGCTCCGCGTCCCCTGTATTTCCGGCGTGCCGGTGGGGCACATCGCCGACCAGTGGACGGTGCCGCTCGGCATGCAGGCGCGGCTGGACGCCGACGCCCGCACGCTGACGCTGGGCTAGTCTTACCCGCGATGGGAGGGGCGATTAGGTTGCGGTCATCCCTCCACGTTTACTCATGAAGACCGGTCAAGCGCTGCTCGACGAAGTCAAATCGCGCATTCAGGAAACGTCGGTGGCCAGCGCGCTGGACAGCTTCCAGCGGCGCGAGCACATCGTGTTCCTGGACGTGCGCGACCCCAACGAGACGGCCCTCGGCCGGATTCCCGGCGCGATGGTGATCTCGCGCGGGAATCTCGAATCCAAGGTCGAAGCGGTGCTGCCGCGCGACGCCATGGTGATCGTCTATTGCACGAATGGAAACCGCTCCGCGTTCGCGGCCGACACGCTGGAGCAGATGGGCTTCCGGAACGTCACCTCGCTTCGCGAAGGCTATCGCGGCTGGTTGGACGCCGGCGGCGACGTGGAGGATTGAGGCCGGGCCGGCGCTGAGATGACGCCGCTCGACGCCTTTCTGGGCCACCCGGAAATCGCGCGCATTTCGCGCGCGCTGACGGCGCATCCGGGGCGCATCGTGCGTCCCGACGTGAAGGTGCGCTACGCCGCCATCGCCGCCACGTTGCGCATGGGCGATTCCGGCCCCGAGTTGCTGCTCATCCGCCGCGCCGAGTTGGAGCGCGACCCGTGGAGCGGGCATGTGGCCTGTCCCGGCGGGCGCATGGAGCCCAGCGATCCCGACCTGACCGCCACGGCGGTGCGCGAGACGCTGGAGGAGACGGGCATCGACCTCGGCCGCCAGGGACGCATGCTGGGCACCCTCGACGACATCCACCCGCGCACGCCGGTGCTGCCGCCAATTCTCGTGCGCCCGTTCGTGGCGGCGGTGGCCGGGGAGACGGTCGTCACGCCGAGCCGCGAGGTGGCGGACTACACCTGGGTGCCCTTCGCCGCGCTGCTCGACGAGCGCAACTGGGACACGGCGCCGATCGCGGTGCGCACGCTCGGCGTGCAGGAGCGGCCGGTGTTCCGCTACGCCGACTACCAGGTGTGGGGAATGACCGAGTACATGCTGCGGCAGCTCGTGACGCGCTACCGGCAGACCGACTGAGTCGCCGCGCTACGCGCGCGGGTGCTCGGCCATGATCGCCATCAGGTTCCCGTCGGGGTCCTTGAAGAAGGTCATCCACAGATCGCCGCTGGCCATCGGCGCCACGAAATGCGGTTCGTCGATGAACTCCACGCCGCGCGCGCCGAGCGTCCGGTGGGCCTCGTGCACGTCGGGCACGTCGAAGTAGAGCACCGAGCCCGGGTGGTCGAATTCGGGCGACTCCGCGGGACCGAGCATCAGCCGCGTGCCGCCGGCGTCGAAGAAGGCGAGGTTGGGCGGCGCGGCGAACAGGAACTTCATGCCGAGGGTGTCGCGGTAGAACGCCGTGGCGCGGTCGATGTCGTGGACGACGACGGCGATCTGGCCGATGTGGGAGAGGGTGAGGGGGGAGTCCATAGGGGTCGGGGTCGGGGTCGGCGTGAGGCGGTGAACCAGAGAAGCGGCGGTTGCGTGGGGGCAGGTGGGGGTGAATATTTAGCTTGGCTAACCAACTATTCATCATGCCCTCGAAACGCGCAAGCCCCCGGCCCCGCCCTCCGTCGCTTCCCGACGTCGAGACCGCGGCGATCGCCACCCGGCTGCACTCCGCCGCCATCCACCTCCTGCGCCTGTTGCGGCGCGAGGACGACGCCTCCGGCGTCTCGGCGCCCCTGCTGTCGGCGCTGAGCGTGCTCGTGTTCGGGGGGGCACGCACCCTGGGCGAACTGGCGGCCGCCGAGCAGGTGCGGCCGGCCACGATGAGCCGCGCCGTGGACGCGCTGGCTGCCGCCGGGCTGGCCGAGCGCGCAACCGATGCCCGCGACCGGCGCCTGGTGCGGATCCGGGCCACGCCGGCTGGCCGGCGAATGTTGGAGGCGGGGCAGCGCCGCCGGGTGGCCAGCCTCACGGCGCGGTTGGAGGACCTGAGCGCCGCCGACCGGCGAACGCTCCGGGCGGCGGTCGAGATCCTGGATGGGATGATGGACGAGGCGCGGGGCTGACGCCGGCGTCCTGCGCCTTGCGGAAAAGTTAGGCAGCCCTAACAATTGAGTTAGGTTAGCATATATTTTGCGCCATGGTTATTCCGGGCTTCCCCCGCCGTTCGCACCGCCAGGACGTCACGACGTCGCCTGCCACCCCGCCGCCGCCGGGAGGCCGCGGGTGGCGCCGCGCGCGCGTCGCGCCCAGTCTCTCCGACGCCTATCGGACAATTCCGGTGGACCGGCGCTCGTGGTGGCGGATGATGCTCGCCTTTGCCGGGCCCGGCTACCTCGTGGCCGTGGGCTACATGGACCCCGGCAACTGGGCCACGGATCTCGCCGGCGGGTCGCAGTTCGGATACACGCTGTTGAGCGTGATCCTGATCTCGAACCTGATGGCGGTGCTGCTGCAGGGGCTGTCGTCGAAGCTCGGCATCGTCACCGGACGCGATCTGGCGCAGGCGTGCCGCGACCACTACTCCCGCCCGGCGGCGATCTTCAACTGGATCCTGGCCGAGATCGGCATTGCAGCGTGCGACCTGGCCGAGGTGATCGGGTCGGCGATCGCGCTGCAACTGCTCTTTCACATCCCGCTCCCGATCGGCGTGCTGCTCACCGCCTTCGACGTGCTGGTGCTGCTCGTGCTGCAGCACCGGGGGTTCCGTCTGCTCGAGGCGCTGGTGATCGCGCTCATCGCCACCATCGGCGCCTGCTTCCTGTTCGAGATCCTGCTCTCGCGCCCCGACATGGCGGCCGTGTTCGCGGGGTTCATCCCGCAGCGGGAGATCGTCACGAACCCGACGATGCTCTACATCGCCATCGGCATTCTCGGCGCGACGGTGATGCCGCACAACCTGTATCTGCACTCGTCCATCGTGCAGACGCGGCGCTACGAGGAGAGCGCCGAGGGCAAGCGTGAGGCGGTGCGGTTCGCCTTCATCGATTCGACGATCGCGCTCACGCTGGCGCTGTTCGTGAATGCGGCCATCCTCGTCGTGGCGGCGGCCACCTTCCACCGCACGGGCCATACGGAAGTGGCCGAGATCCAGGATGCCTTCAAACTGCTGACGCCCCTGCTCGGCGGCGGCGCGAGCGCCGTCTTCGCTCTGGCGCTGCTGGCCTCGGGGCAGAATTCGACGCTCACGGGCACGCTCGCCGGCCAGATCGTGATGGAGGGGTTCCTGAACATCCGGCTCCGTCCCTGGGTGCGCCGCCTGATCACGCGGCTCATTGCCATTGTGCCGGCGGTCATCGTGGCCATCTTATACGGGGAGTCGGGCACCACGCAGTTGCTCATCTTCAGCCAGGTGATCCTCAGCTTGCAGCTCTCCTTTGCCGTGGTGCCGCTGGTGCAGTTCACCTCGGAGCGCGAGAAGATGGGCGAGTTCGTGAACTCGTTCGCGCTCAAAGCCCTGGCCTGGACCACGGCCGGGATCATCGCCGTGCTCAATGCCTGGCTGTTGTTGCAGACCTTCCGTGGATGGTTCGCCTGATGTTCAAGAAGATCCTGCTGCCCGTGGAGCACTCGGCGTACGACGCGGCCATCGTCGACTACGTGCGCGACCTGGCCAGGTGGTGCGGGGCGTCGGTGCTCGTGATCCACGTGGCCGACGGCTTCGCGGCGCGCAACGTCAAGGAACTCGATCTCCGCGAGTCGGAGGAGATGCGCGACGACCGCGAGTACGTGGAGCGCATCGCGGCGCAGCTCTCGGCGGCGGGGGTCGTGACCGACTGCATCCTGGCTGGTGGCGAGCCCTCGAAGGAGATCCGCGAGGCCGCCGAGCGTGAGCACTGCGATCTGATCGCCATGGCGACGCACGGCCACCGGTTCTTGAAGGATCTGATCTACGGCAGCGTGGCCAACGAGGTGCGCCACACGTCGCGGGTGCCGGTGCTGCTGGTGCTCGGCAAGCCCACGACCCCGCCACGCGCCACGCCGCCGCACGTGCCGTCCGTCGAGTGAGCCCGTCGAAGTCGGGCACCGGAGCGGGCGCGCGGTCCGGGGCGCCGCTCACGGCGCCGGTGGAGGACTACCTCAAGGCGATCTACGAGTTGGAGCGCCACGGCACGGCCGCCGGCACCAAGGAGTTGGCCGCGGCGCTTCGCATTGCGCCGGCGTCGGTGAGCGGGATGGTGCGCCGTCTGGCCGCGCAGGGACTCATCGCGTACGAGCGCTACCGCGGCGCACGGCTCACCGACAAGGGGCGTCGCGCAGCGCTCGGCACGCTGCGCCGGCACCGCGTGATCGAGGCCTATCTGGCCGAGGCGCTCGGCTACCCGTGGGATCGCGTGCACGACGAGGCCGAGTTGTTGGAGCACGCCGCCTCGGACGAGCTGGTGGACCGCATGGCGGCCGCCATCGGCGAGCCGGAGACCGACCCGCACGGGGCGCCGATCCCGTCGCGAGACGGCACGATGGACGAGCGCCGCCTGGCGTCGTTGGACGACCTGCCCCCGGGCGCCGAGGCGCGCATCACGCGCGTGGAGGACGACGACCCCGAGCGGCTGCGCTACCTGGGGCGCATGGGCATCCGGCCGGGCGCGCGCGTCCGCATCGTCGAGCGGGCGCCGTACGGAGGCCCGATCACCCTGCGTGTGGCCCGTGCCGAACAGCACGTCGGGCCGGAATTGGCCCGCCACGTACTGGTCATGCCGCCGCCCGGGGTAAGTTTCGGTCATGCTGCTGCCGCTCGTCCAGCTTCTCCTGATGCAGGCCACGCTTCCAGTCGCGGCTCCGCAGCACGCCGGGGGGCAGGCGGCGCGGGCGGCAAGCGCGGCAACGCTGCAGCGGCGCGCAAGCGCTCCCGTCCCCGCCCTCGCTCCCCGCGATCGAACGATCGCGATTGACGAGCGGTTGGCCGCCGACGCGCACCTGCGTGTGGGCGACCGGCTGGTGGCGCGGTCGCGCGTGGACGGGCCCGGCGACACCGTGGTGGTGGGTGCGATCGTGCGGCGGAGCGCCGACCCGTCGGAGGTGGCGCGCGGCGAGTACCGGGTGCTGATGCACCTGGATCAACTGCAATCGCTCATCGGCTATGGCGACCGTGTGGACCGGTTCGCCGTGGCCACGCGCGACTCCGCGGCAACCGACAGCGCGACGGCGCTGATCAACGACGCGGCGTTCGGGTTTCAGGCGCACCGGTCGCGCGACATCGCCGTCGAGACCTCGCAGACGTTCCTGGTGGTGAGCCGCTTCCATCGGGCCATCGGTGTGATCACCATCGTGGCGAGCGCGGTGTTCCTGCTCTGCATCATGCTGCTCAAGGTGGACGAGCGCCGACGCGACGTGGCGGCGCTGCGGCTGATGGGCATCTCGTCGGCCACGGTGCTCAAGGCGGTGGTGCTCGAAGCCACGTTCGTGGCGGCGCTCGGCAGCCTGGTGGGCGTCGGGATCGGCATCGCGACGTCGGCGCTGGTGAACGAACACTATCGGGGCGTCTACCGCACGCCGCTGGCGTTCGCGATCGTGACCCCCGACGTGGTGGCGTTCGCGGTGGCGCTGTCGCTGGCGCTGGGCCTGGTGGCCGGATTCTTCGCCGCGCGGCGGCTCACGCGCGTGAACCCGCTCGTCCTCTTCGGCCGGTGATCGCATGCTCCTGACGCTCGCCCGCGCCTCACTGCAGCGGCACCGGTTGCGCACCGCGCTCGCCGTGGTGGGTGTGGCCGTGTCGGCGGCGCTGCTGCTCGACATGGTGATGCTCTCCAGCGGCATGCGCGAGTCGTTCCGGTCGCTGCTCGAGTCGACGGGCTTCGAGATCCGGTTGACGCCCAAGGGCACGCTGCCCTTCGACACCGAGGCGACGATCGACAGCGCCGACGCCTTGATGGCCCGCCTCCGCGCCAACCCCGACATCGTGGCCGTGAGTCCGGTGCTCGGCGGCCAAGTGCATGTGCAGCTTGCGGGGCGGAACGTGGCCGCCGTGGCCATCGGCATCGATCCGGCGGTGCAGGGCGACTACGAGCTGCGTGGCGGCCGTGACATCGCCGCGCCCGATCAGATGGTGGCGAGCCGCGAGTTCCTGGCCGCCACCGGGGCCCGCGTGGGCGACACGCTGCGCGTGGCGGGTGGCTACGACGCGCAGATGCGGACCCTGGTTCGGGAGCGGCGGCTCGTGGTGACGGGCACGGCGCACTTCGTCTACATGCCGGCCAATCCGCGCGTGGTGGCGATGCCGCTGGTCACCCTGCGTACGATGACCGGCGCCCGCGACGATCCCGTGTCGATCCTCATGCTGCGCCTCAGGAAGGGGGCGGACGCGTCCGCCGTCCAGCAATGGGTGGCGCGCAACGTTCCGCGGGTGACGCCGATCTCCACGGCGGCGGCGCTGCAGCAGGTGGACCAGCGGCTCAGCTACTTCCGGCAGCTCGCGTTCATTCTCGGATCGGTGAGCCTCACGGTGGGCCTGCTGCTGGTGACCACGCTGGTGACGGTGTCGGTGAACGAGCGACTGGGGGAGATCGCGGTGATGCGAGCCATTGGGGTGGCCAAGCGCTCGATCGTGGCGCAGGTGCTGGTGGAGGGGGTGGCGATCATGCTCGCCGGTTCCACGCTCGGGCTCGGCCTGGGACTGGTGACGGCGCGCTATCTGAACGGCATCCTGTCGCACTTTCCCGGCCTGCCGGCGGCCATCGACTTCTTCCTCTTCCAGCCGCGCGACGCCTGGGTGTCGTTGGGGTTGCTGGCGGTGTGCGGCGTGCTGGCGGGTGTCTATCCCGCGTGGCGCGGCGCGTCGATGCCGATTGCCGTCACGTTACGCGAGGAGGCGGTGGCATGAGCGAGCCCGAGCTGGTACTGAACGCCCGCGACCTGCGGCGCGACTATCCCATGGGCGCATCGCCGGTGCACGCGTTGCGCGGCGTGTCGCTCGACGTGGCGCCCGGCGAGTACGTGGCGATCGCCGGCCCGTCGGGATGCGGCAAGTCCACCCTGCTCAACCTGCTGGGCGCCATCGACCGGCCGAGCGCCGGTACGGTGACCATCCAGGGAAAGCGGGTGGATCAACTGGGGGACCGCGAGCGGACGCGGTTCCGGCTGCTGCACATCGGCTTCGTGTTCCAGCGCTTCTATCTGATGCCGGCGCTCACGGCGAGCGAGAACGTGGAGCTGCCGCTGGCCGAAGCGGGCATGGGACGCGCCGCACGGAAGGCGCGCGCGCGCGAACTGCTGACGTACGTCGGGCTGGGCGGGCGCGTGGGGCACCGGCCGTCGCAGCTCTCGGGCGGCGAGCAGCAGCGCGTGGCCATCGCGCGCGCGCTGGGCAACCGTCCGGCGCTGCTTCTCTGCGACGAACCCACCGGCGAGCTCGATGCGCACACGGGCGCCGAGATGATCGCGCTCTTCCACCGGCTCAACGCCGACGGGACGACGATCGTGGTCGTCACGCACGACGACGAACTCGCCGCCGCGGCGCGGCGGGTAGTGCACATGAAGGACGGCGCCATCGTGTCCGACTCGCGGGTGCGCTGAGCCGTGCTCTCGCTGCTCTCCTTCCGGCATCTCGTGCAGCGCCCCTGGCGCACGCTGCTCCTGCTCGTCGGCTACGGAATCGGCGTGGGGGTGATGGTCGTGCTGCTGTCCATCGGCACGGCGATGCTCACGCAGGCGCGCAGCGAACGGTTGGTGGGGGGCGGCGAGATCACGGTGCTCCCGGAGGGCATCGACGTCGAGGTGATGAAGACCGGCGGGCTGGGCGGCATGTTCCTGTCCATCGACCACGCGCACTTCATCTACCGGCAGCTGCTGGCCTCGCCGCGCCTGGCGGGCGACGTCACTGCGGCGGCCCCGCAGGTGGTGGGCAAGCTCGTATACCTCACCCTGCCCGATGGCCGGCAGCAGTCGGTGCTGGCGAGCGGACAGATCCCCTCGCGCAACGCCGCGGTGGGCGCCGGCGCCCCGGTCGTGAGCGGGACGTGGACGGACGATGCGCACGACCGCGAATGGATGGCGCCGACGCCGTACGAACTGCGCAACGAGATCGATCACTTCCACCTGCCGCCGCCGGCGCTGGCGCGCGATCCGTCGTGGGCCGAGTGGCACTACTTCAACGTGGTGTCGGCGGACGGGAAGCGGTGGGCCTTCATCTCGTTCATCGTCGCCGGACAGGTGCCGACCGGCCGGTGGGGCGGGCAGGTGCTGGTGACGCTGCACGAGCAGGGACGGCCGGCGCGGCGTTTCGTGGCCAACGTGCCCTCGTCGCAGGTCCGGTTCTCGACCACGACGGCCGATCTCCGCATCGGACAGGCGACCGTGACCCTGCTTCCCGACGGGAGCTACCTGCTGCACGCGGGAGCGACCGAGAGTTCCACCGGAGCGCCGCTGACCGTGGATCTCGTGATCAACCCTCAGGCGGGCGCCTACTTCCCCGGCGCATCCATCGCGACCGACTCGCTGGTGTCCGGGTACGTCGTACCGGCGCTGCGCGCCACGGCCGATGGCGAGATATGCGCCGGCTCGAAATGCGAGCGCTATGTGGGCGCGCAGGCATATCACGACCACAACTGGGGCGTATGGCGCGGGGTGAGCTGGGAGTGGGGCGCGGGACGGGCAGGGGAGCTGGGCGTGTTGTACGGGAGGGTCGAACAGCAAGCGAACCGTCAGACCCTTCGTCCGCTGTTCGTCTACGTCACCGACTCGCTCGGCTTCCTCGCCGTCTTCCGTCCGCGCGACATCCAGTACACCGACGGGCGGACGATCATGGTGAACGGCCACCGCGTGGCCGTGCCGTCGCGCGGCGAGATGACCGACGTGCGCGGCGACGATTCGCTGCGGGTGGTGATCGACGTGCAGGATGCGGCGGGCACCGACACCCGGACGCCGCTCATCGAGCGCGGCGACACGGGCGCCGCCCGCGCCCTCGCCCATCCCTACTTCATCCAGATGAAGGGGTTGCTGCATGTCACCGGCCGGGTGCACGGGCGGCCGATCCACGGCACCGGCACCGGATTCTTCGAGACCTATCGCTGAGCGTGCTTGACGGGCCGGGGCGCCGGCCGCCAATTGATGGCATGGCTGGCACCGTTCATCTCGGCACGCAGGGCTGGAACTACGACGCCTGGCTGGGTCCCTTCTATCCGCCCAAGACGCGGCCGGCGGAATTCCTGACCGTGTACGCGCGCGCCTTCGACACGGTGGAGGTGGACTCCACCTTCTACGCCGTGCCCGCCGCCAAGACGGTGCGGGGCTGGGCCCGACGCACGCCGGAGCACTTCCGGTTCGCGCTCAAGATGCCGCAGGAGGTGACGCACGAACACCGGTTGCGTGGCTGCGCCGACGTGGCCATGGAGTTCTACGATCGCGCCCGCGAGCTCGAGCAGAAGCTGGCGGTCATCCTGCTGCAGTTCGGCCCCGACTTCGGCCCGTCGGAACTCCCGGCGCTCGCCGAGTTTCTGCCCACACTGCCCCCGGATATCCGGTTCGCCGTCGAATTTCGACAGCGCGGATGGGTGTACGACGGGGTGCTGGCGCTGCTGTCCGAGCACGGCGTGTCGCTCGCGCTCACCGACGGCAAGTGGATTCCGCGCAAGCAGGTGCTGGCGCTCGCCGACCGGCCCACGGCCGACCTGATCTACGTGCGATGGTTGGGCAATCGCCAGATCGTGGACTTCTCGCGCGTGCAGGTGGACCGCACGCGCGACCTCGACGCGTGGAGCGGCGTGCTCGAGCGGCTGGAGCGGGACGGTCGCACGATCTACGGCTACTTCAACAACCACTTCTCGGGGCACAGCCCGGCATCGGCGCGCGATCTCCAGCGGCTGCTGCATCAGAGTCCCGTGGATCCGGAGACGTTGGGCGAGCAGATGTCGCTGTTCTAGCGGGGAGACGGTTCTGCGTGGAGAGTCGAGGGTGAAGGGTCGAGTGGCGTGCGATCCCGCCCCCGTCGGCCGCTCCCGGTGGTCCTCCCCCCGTCGAGATTCGCTACCTTTGGCACCATGTCCCGCCGCATCATCGTCTTCTCGATCTTCGCCCTCGCTCTGGCGACGCTGTTCACCCGGCTCGGCTTCTGGCAGATCAGCCGGATGCATGAACGACAGGCGCTCAACGCCTACATCCGGTCGCGCATGGACTCCACGCCGGTGCCTTTTTTCGCGCTGTCGCGCGATAGCGCGACCACGCACTTTCGCCGCGTCACGGTCGCGGGCACCCCGGACTTCGCGCACGAGGTCTACATCACGCAAGTCTCGCGTAGCGGGTCGCCGGGGGTCTATGTCATCACACCGATTCGCGTGCCCGGGCACGATACCGCGGTGCTGGTGAACCGCGGATGGGTGTACGCGCCCGATGCATCGACCATCGAGCCCGAGCGGTGGCACGCGCCCGACAGCACCTTCGAGGGGTACGTCGACGAGTTCGAGCATCCGCTGGAACGCCTGCGGGAGCCGCAGCATCTGCGGACGATCAATTATGCGCAGATCTCGGCGCAGCTGCCGTACCCGATCGCCGACACGTACGTCGTAGCGCTCGGCAAGGACTCGGTGGTCTCGGGCGTACCGCTTCGCATCGCGCCGCCGCCACTGGACGAGGGGCCGTTTCGCAGCTACGCCATTCAGTGGTTCGCGTTCGCGCTGATTTCCATCGGCGGCGCGACGTTCGTGGCGCTGAAAGACCACGAGGCACGACGCACCGCGCGAGGGGAGACACCAACGACGGGAGTCTGATATGCCGGAACAGCCGAACACCCCGGTCAGTGAACAGGAAGCGCGCGATGTCGCCGAAGCGGCGCGCGAGACCGAATGGTCGGGGCCGAGCTTCGTGCGCGAGTTGTTCCTCGGTCGATTCCCGCTGCAGTTGATCCACCCCTGTGCGCCGCCGGACGCGGCCGAGGAGGCGCGGGCCCAGCCCTTCCTCGACCGGCTGCAGGCGTTCCTGGAACGCGTGGACTCCGACATGATCGACCGCACGGGCCAGGTGCCCGAGGCGGACGTCCAGGAACTGCGCGAGATGGGTGCGTTCGGGATCAAGATCCCCACCGAATACGGCGGGCTGGGGCTGCACTATTCGAGCTATGTGAAGGCGATCGCGATGGTGACGTCCAAGGACGGCTCGCTGGCGGCGCTGCTCTCCGCGCACCAGTCCATCGGGCTGCCGCAGCCGCTGGAGCTGTTCGGCACCGACGAACAGAAGGCGAAGTACTTCCCGCGGCTCGCCAAGGGCGCAATCTCCGCCTTCGCACTCACCGAGGTGGACGTCGGCTCCGACCCGGCCAACCTGGCATCGCACGCCGAGCCGAGCGATGACGGCACGCACTGGGTGCTGAACGGCGAGAAGCTCTGGTGCACCAACGGCACGCGGGCCGACCTTTTCGTGGTCATGGCGCGGACACCCGACAAGGTGGTGAACGGGAAGCCCCGCCGTCAGATCACCGCGTTCATCGTCGAGGCAAGCTGGCCGGGCGTGGAGGTGGAACATCGCTGCCGGTTCATGGGGCTCAAGGCCATCGAAAACGGGCTCATCAAGTT
The DNA here is from genome assembly GCA_963781765.1 of uncultured Gemmatimonadaceae bacterium. Taxonomy (GTDB): domain Bacteria; phylum Gemmatimonadota; class Gemmatimonadetes; order Gemmatimonadales; family Gemmatimonadaceae; genus JAGWRI01. Next base: position 228,100 of record CAWAHC010000008.1, on the reverse strand, counting down.
CACCAACGTGCGGGTGCCAAAGGAGAACATTCTCTGGGCGGAGGGGCGCGGGCTCAAGCTGGCGCTGGTGACGCTGAACACCGGGCGCCTCACCCTGCCGGCGAGCACGGTGGGTTCGTGCAAGGCGCAGCTCGAGGTGGCCCGCAAGTGGGCCATGGAGCGGGTGCAGTGGGGTCAGCCGGTGGGGAAGCACGAGGCGGTGGCGCAGAAGCTCGCGATGATGGCCGCCGACACCTTCGCCATGGATGCCGTGTCGCAGTTGACGGTGGAGGTGGCCGAGCGCGGCGGGTACGACATCCGGTTGGAGGCGGCGGTGGCCAAGCTGTACAACACCGAGGGCGCCTGGCGCATTGTCGACGACACGCTGCAGATCCGCGGCGGGCGCGGCTACGAGACCGCCGATTCGCTCCGCGGGCGCGGGGAGCGTCCGGTGCCGGTGGAGCGCATGATGCGCGACTCCCGCATCAATCTGATCTTCGAAGGCTCATCTGAGATCATGCGGCTGTTCATCGCCCGCGAGGCCGTGGACCACCACTTCAAGCTGGCCTTTCCGATCGTCGATCCGAAATCGAGTTTCGAGGTGCGCGCCCGGGCGGCGGTGCGCGCCGTGCCGTTCTACGTCGCGTGGTATCCGATGCTCTGGGTGCCGCGCTTCGGCGGGTTCGGCGAGTTCGGTCGGTTGTCGGGCCACCTGCGGTTCGCGGAGCGGCGGGCGCGCAAGCTGGCCCGCGTGCTCTTCCACGCCATGGTGCGCTACGGGCCCAAACTCGAGCGGAAGCAGGCCGTGCTGTTTCGTGGTGTGGACATCGGCGCCGAGCTGTTCGCCATCGCGGCGGCCTGCGTCCGCGCCGACGACCAGGCACGTCGTGGCAATTCGGCGGCCCTGGAACTCGCCGACGTCTTCTGCCGTGAGGCGCGCCGGCGCGTGGATCAGCTGTTCCGGGACTTCTACGGCCCCAACGACCAGGCGATCTACGCGCTGAGCCAGAAGGTGCTGCGCGGGGAGTACGCGTGGATGGAGCGGGGCGTCATCAGCGCCTGGGGCGACTGACGGTCCCGCAACCGGGAACCGGCGGCCCTCCGCCGGTGCTCAGTTCGCTCCTTCCAGGAACGCGGTATACCCCTCATCCGCAATCGCTTCTTCGATCTGGTCGATCGTCGCGACGGCGGGATCGTGGTGAATCGTCGCCGAGCCGATCTGGACGTCGTCCACCGTGACCCCGGGCGTCTTCGCCAGCCGGCTGTTCACGGCGTGGACGCAGTGATTGCAGGTCATGCCTTCAATTCTGAATTTGACTTGTTCCATCGGGTGCTCCGGTAATGGCTTCGGACGAAAGATAATCCCGGTGTCCGGCGGTGCGGCAGTCTGGAGCTGCCTCACTGCCTCACGGCCTGACCCACTCCCCGCCGCAGCTGCAGCAGCACCACCGCGGCCGCGATCAGGACGCCGCCGCCCAGCGTGGCTGCCGTGAGGCGCTGCCCCAGGACCGACGCGCCGAGCAGGGCCGTCCAGAACGGCTCGACGGTGGAGATGATCGCCGTGCGTACCGGCCCCAGCACCCGCAGCCCGCGCAGGAAGGCGATGAAGGCGACGGCGGTGGACCAGAGGGCCAGCGCGCCGATGGCCGCCCACGCCTGACCGGACAGAACGATCGTGGTGTGGTTCGTGAACACATCGAGGAGCACCAGCAGCACGCCGGCCCCGAGCGCCGAGTACACGGCGGCGATCGACTCGGACAGCTGCACCTGGTAGTAGCCGATGAGTGGGATGTACATGGCGTACGCGAACGCCGAGATGAGCGCCAGCGCCACGCCCATCGGGTGCAGCACGCCGACGCTCGGCGTGCCGACCATGATCGCGATGCCGGTGAGCGAGAGCACGAGCGCGAGCATGCGTGTGGGCGTCATGCGCTCGGTGCCGCGCGCGGCGGCGATCACCGCCACCCAGGCCGGATACGTATAGAAGAGGAAGCTGAGCGGCGCGGCCGGGATGTAGTCGAGCGCCGAGAGGCTCACGAAGGCGATGAACGCCTGGGCGCCGCCGGCGACGAGGATCACCGGCAGCAGCCGGCGCAGCGGCGCCTGCAACGACTTCACATTCCCCGCGAAGAGCGCCAGCAGCACCGTGCCGATCAGATAGCGCCACGAGAGGGCGTTGAGCAGCGACGCCCCGGACTGCTCGGCGAGCGACGTGAGAATCGGGATCGCGCCGAATCCCGTGGCGCTGATCACGATCAATCCGGTGGCGCGCCAGCTGGCGCCCCGCGTCGTCGCGGCGGCTTCGGTCATGACTGGTCGGGGCGGGGGCTGGGGGATGGGCGCGGGTTCACCGCACTCAGAGGAGCGTGCCGGTGAGAATCACTTTGGCGACGGTGAAGTAGATGATGAGGCCCGTGACGTCCACGAGCGTCGCCACGAAGGGGGCCGACGCACTCGCCGGGTCGAATCCGAGGCCCTTCATGACGAACGGCAGCATCGAGCCGGCCAGCGACCCGAAGGTCACGATGCCAATGAGCGACACGCCCACGGTCAACGCCACCAGATTGTGATGCGGATCGTAGTTGGTGAGCCCGATGTGCTGCCACACCAGAATACGGGTGATGCCCAGCACGCACAGAACGGAGCCCAGCATGAGGCCGGTGGGGAGCTCACGGAGTGCGATGCGCCACCAATCTCGCAATCTGATCTCTCCCAGGGCCAACGCGCGGATGATCAACGAGGTGGCTTGCGACCCCGAGTTGCCGCCCGAGCTCATGACCAGCGGAATGAACGCCGTGAGCACCAGTGCCTTGGCCAATTCGGATCCGTAGTGGTTCATGGCGCTGGCGGTCAGCATCTCACTCAGGAACAGCGCGCTGAGCCAGCCCCCGCGCTTTCTCACCATGCGCCAGAAGCCGATCTGCATGTACGGCTCGTCCAGCGCTTCCATACCGCCGAACTTCTGCACGTCTTCCGTCTGCTCTTCCTCGATCGCGTCGATCACGTCGTCGACAGTGACCACGCCGAGTATGCGGTTGGTCTCGTCCACCACCGGGACGGCCACGAGGTCGTAATTCGAGATGGCCCGCGACACATCTTCGCGGTCGCTCTGGGCCGGCACCGTCACCACCTCGGTCCAGGCGAAGTCGCCCACCTTGCCGCCTTCCGGCGCGGCGAGCAGTTCGCGCAGCGAGAGCACGCCGCTCAGGCGGCCGGCGTCGTCGGTGACGTAGACCTGGTACATCGCCTCGCGGCGACCGCTGCGCGCGATGCTGCGCACGCTGGCCAGCGCGGCCTCGATGGTCATCGACGCCGGCACCGACACGAACTCGGTGGTCATCAGACCGCCGGCCGTGTCGGGCTCGTACGCCAGCAGCCGCTCGGTCTCGCGCCGGGCCTCGGCGGGGATCGCGGCGAGAATCTCCTCGGCGCGTTCCTCCTCGATCTCCTCCAGGGTGTCGGCGCGATCGTCCGGGGTCATCTCCGAGACGAGGGCGGCGGCCTGGCGCGCCGTCATCGCTTCGAGCACCTCGGAGCGGAGCTCCTCGTCGAGGTATTCCAGGACGTCGGCGGCGCGCTGTGGAGGCAGGGCGGCGAGGAGCGCGGGCACCTTCTCGCGCGGGAGGAGCTCCGCGACGTCGGCCAGATCGGCGGCGTGCAACTCCTCGGTCTCGGCCGCGACCGCGGTGGGCGAGTCGTCGAGGAGCGCGAGGATGTCGGGCGCGAGCAGAGCCGCGACCGGCCGGTCTTCCGGAGTGTGCTGAGGTGGCGTCATGTCCCGGCCTCCCTGGAACGCGCAGGGCGTCTTTTCGGCGACGAACGTGGGCGGGAACCGTTCGTCCCCCGCTCAGGTCCCTCCATAACAGCGCGCGTCAAGTTAGACCCGCCCGCGCAGAGTGACAAGGCACGATTCCACATGCGTTCCGAGGGCCGGCGTTCGACCGCGCGCCGCCTCGTGCGTGCCAACCCTTTGCCGGGCAGCGCTGTCCAACGACGTGCAACCACGAAACGGGCTTTGCCCCCCGATTCCCCCCAGTCCTGCACCGCATTCCGTTCATGAATCGTCTTGCACTCGTTACGACCCTGATGGTTCCGGTCCTGTTGCCGGCACAGCGGCCGGTGCTTGCCAATGCGTCCTCCGACCGGCCCATGGCGGCCGAGGTGGCGGTACCCACGGCGCTTCCGGCGCCGGTGGCCACGCCTCCCGTGCTCGATGGGCGGGACGACGATCCCGCCTGGAAGAACGCCCGCGTGATTACCGGCTTCCGGGAGTTCGAGCCGACGCCCAACGGCGACCCCCGCTTCCGGACCACGGCGCGCATCGCCTACGACGCGCACGATCTGTACTTCTTCGTTCGGGCCTACGATCCGCACCCCGACAGCATCGTCGCCCTGCTCAGCCGCCGCGACGTGAAGACGGCGTCGGACCAGATCAAGGTGATGATCGATTCGTACCACGATCTCCGTACCGGGTACGAGTTCGCCGTCAATCCCGCCGGCGTGAAGCGCGACTACTACACGTACAACGACGGCGACGAGGACGGGTCCTGGGATGGCGTCTGGGACGTGGCCACCCGCATCGACTCGCTCGGCTGGACCGCGGAATTCCGGATCCCGCTGAGCCAGCTCCGCTATCCGTCGGAGCACGAGAACACCTTCGGCATCATGATCAACCGCGACGTGGCACGCTTCAGCGAGCGGTACAGCTGGCCGTTGTACAGCCGCTCGCGTACGGGAATCGCCTCGCAGTTCGCCGACGTCCCGGGGTTCACGGGACTGGCGTCGCCGCACCGCCTGGAGGTGGTGCCGTACACGGTGACGAAGACCGAGAACGCCGCCGTCGGTGCCGGCTACGAGCAGCGCAGTTCGGTGACGGCCGGTGCGGATCTCAAATACGGACTGACCTCGAACCTCACCGTCGACGCGACGGTGAATCCCGACTTCGGGCAGGTGGAAGCCGATCCGTCGGTGCTCAACCTCAGCGCGTTCGAGACCTTCTTCCCCGAGAAGCGCCCTTTCTTTCTGGAAGGGCAGGGCCTGTTCCGCTTCGACGTGAACTGCAACAACGGCGTCTGCTCCGGGCTCTTCTACTCGCGGCGCATCGGCCGGGCGCCGCAGCTCGGGGGCGTGTACACCGGTGACGAGAATCCGCAGCAGACCACCATCCTCGGAGCCGGCAAACTCACCGGCCGGTTGGCGAGCGGCGCCTCCGTCGGCGTGCTCGACGCGGTGACCAGTCGGGAGCAGGGGCCGGGCCATGCGACCATCGAGCCCCGCACCAACTACTTCGTGGGCCGGCTGCAGCAGGACTTCCGCGACGGCGCCAGCGGCATTGGCGTCATGGTGACGAGCGTGCGCCGCACCCTGGATCCGTTTAGCGCGCCCTATCTGCGCAACGACGCGATGGCGGGTGGCATCGACTTCCGCAACCAATTCCTGAACCGCCGCTACAGCGTGTCCGGGTACGTCGCGGCCAGTCGGGTGGCCGGTTCTGCGAAGGCCATCGCCGCCACCCAGCAGAGCTTCGTGCACGACTACCAGCGGCCCGACGACAACCTGGCGTACGACAGTACGCGGACCTCGCTGGGCGGCACGTCGGCGCAGCTCAGCCTCAACAAGATCGGCGGCGGCATCACCCGCTTCAACGTCGGGTACCAGTGGCTCTCGCCCGGATTCGAGATCAATGACGTCGGTTTCCTCAGTCAGGCCAACGCGCAGAATCAGTACGCGTGGTTCGCGTTCATGTTCAACAACCCGACGCGAGTCTACCGACGGTTCCAGGTCAACTTCAACCAGTGGGCCAACTTCTCGGCGCAGGGCATGCGCGAGGATGTCGGCGGCAACGTGAACTGGAACACGACGCTGGGGAACAACTGGTTCCTGGGCATGGGCGAGGGCGTCGACGCCATCGTGCCCTCCCTGTGCGCTACCTGTTCCCGCGGCGGGCCGGCAGTGGCGCAGAGTCGATCCACCTGGGGATGGGCCAGCGCCACCGGCGACAGCCGGCGGGCGATCGTTCCCGGGGTCTCGGCCGGTTGGGGGAACGACGATGAGGGACGTTCCTGGAACTGGAACGCGGGGCCGACGGTCAGCGTCCGCGTCTCGAGCCGGTTCAGCGCCGACGTCGGGGCGGATTGGAGCCACAGCGTCAGCGCGGCACAGTGGTACGGTAACTACGGCGCGATGGGCAGCGACACCACGCACTACACCTTCGCCCGGCTCGACCAGCACACCCTGTCGATGACCACGCGCCTCAACTTCACGGCCACGCCGAACCTCTCGCTGCAGGTGTACGCCCAGCCGTTCGTCACCACCGGCAGCTACACGGATTGGGTGGAGTTGAACGATCCGCGCGCCGCCCAGTTCGCCGACCGATACCAGCCGTACTCGAATCCGGGCGGACTGGCAGGCTTCAACTACAAACAGCTCCGCTCGAACACCGTGATCCGGTGGGAGTACCGCCCAGGCTCCGTCCTGTACTTCGTCTGGTCGCAGCAGCGGCAGCAGGACGGCATCGATCCGGGCAGCTTCCAGTTCGGCCGCGACTACCGGAACCTGTTCAACGCCCACCCCGGAAACACGTTTCTGATCAAGGGGTCGTACTGGTTGAATTTCTAGACAGTAAACAGTTGGCAGTCGGCCGTACGCCGTTGCCTGCCGACTGCTGACTCCCGACGGCTACAGCAACCGCCGTCGCTCCTCGACGATCCCATCGAGCTCGTACCCCGCCACCGCGATCGCCGAGCGGAGCGCCTCCGGCGTGGCGCGCCCGTCGTGTTCGATCACCGCCGCGCCGATGCTCACCTCCGCGTGCGTGATGCCCTCCACCCCGGTCAGGGCGGTGAACACCGCCGTCACGCAGTGGTTGCTGCGCATCCCCGGAATCGACAGTCTGGTGAACATGCCCACCAAATTAGCATCGGCCAGGTCCGTTGACGCGTCGTGGCGCGTCCGCGAACTTCCCAACGCCCTCACCCACTGCCAATGACTTCTGTCGCATTTCTCGGACTCGGCGCCATCGGCCGGCCCATGGCCCAGCGCGTGGCCGCCGCCGGGTTCGACCTCACCGTCTGGAACCGCACGGCCGACCGGTCGCGCGAGTTCGCCGCCGCCACCAAGGCCCGCGCCGCCACCTCGCCCGCCGACGCCGTGCGCGGCGCGCAGGTCGTCATCACCTGCCTCTCCACCTCGCAGAACGTCGCGGCGCTGCTCGACGGAGTCCGACGGCATCCTCGCCGGCATCGAGACGAGGCGCCCTGTTCGTGGACTGCACCTCGGGCGACCCCAGCACCTCGGCCCACATCGCCGAGCGGCTGGCGGAGCGCGGCGTGGCATTCATCGACGCCCCGGTGAGCGGGGGCACGAGCGGCGCCGAGAAGGGCATTCTCACCGTGATGGTGGGTGGCGACGCCAAAGCGCTGGAGCGCGCGCGGCCCGTGCTCGAGTCGTTCGGCAAGAAGATCGTGCACTGCGGCGCCGTCGGCGCCGGCGACGCCGTGAAGGCGATGAACAACGCCATGCTCGCCATCCACGTCTGGTCTACAGGCGAGTGCATGGCCGCGCTGGCCAAGGCCGGTGTGAGTCCGCGGGTGGCGCTCGACGTGGTGAACGCGTCCAGTGGACGCTCCAACACCTCCGAGAATCTGTTCCCCGAGCGGGTGCTCTCGCGCGCTTTCCCGCGCACCTTCCGGCTGGCCCTGCTCGACAAGGACATCGGCATCGCGGCGCAGGTGGCGCGGGAGCAGAAGATCCCGTCGCCCATTCTCCAGCTCGCCGCCGAACTGTTCCGCATGGCGCACGCGGAGCTCGGCGAGGAAGCCGACCACGTGGAAGCGGTGCAGGTGATCGAACGCCTCGGCGGCACCGAAATCAAATGACCGGACACTCCTGATGCCCAAGACAACCGACCAGCCGGCCGCGGCGCGCGTGGACACCATCCGCTCGCGCTTTCCCGCGCTGCAGCGCACCCACGATGGCCACCCGGTGGCGTACTTCGACGGGCCGGGCGGCACCCAGGTGCCGCAGGCCGTGGTGGATGCCGTGGCCGACTATCTGCTGCACCACAACGCGAATACGCACTGGGCGTACCCCACCAGCGAAGAGACCGACGCCATGCTCGCCACGGCGCGCCACACGCTGGCCGAGTTCCTGAACGGGAGCGCCGACGAGATCGCGTTCGGGCAGAACATGACCTCGCTCACCTTCCACCTGGCCCGCGGGTTGGGCCGCGCCTGGGGCCCGGGCGACGAGATCGTGGTCACCGAACTCGACCACCAGGCCAACGTGGCGCCCTGGCAGGCGCTGGCCGTGGACCGTGGGGTCACCATCCGCACGGCGCGCATGCGTCCCGACGACGGCACGCTCGACTGGGCGGACCTCGAGCGCCAGGTGAATGGGAAGACGAAGCTCGTCGCCATCGGCGCCGCGTCGAACGCGCTGGGGACGATCAGCGACGTGCGAGCCGTGTCGGAACTGGCCCATGCGCACGGCGCGCTGTCGTTCGTGGACGCGGTGCACTACGCCCCGCATCAGTTGGTGGACGTGCAGGCCATCGGGTGCGATTTCCTGGCCTGCTCGGCGTACAAGTTCTACGGGCCGCACATCGGTATTCTCTGGGGGCGGCGCGCGTTGATCGAGGGCACGGACGTGCCGCGCCTGGCGCCGGCGCCGCAGGAGTCGCCCGAGCGGCTGGAGACGGGCACGCAGAATCACGAGGCCATCCTCGGCGCGGCGGCGGCGGTGGACTTCCTGGCCGGCGTGGCGCCCCGCGGAACGCCCGGCGGTCGCCGCGGCGCGCTCGTCGCGGCGTACGAGGTCCTGCACCAGCGGGGGATGGCGCTGCTGGAGCAGCTCTGGACGGGGCTCGAGGCGACGCCGGGCGTCACGCTGTTCGGGCCGCGCCCCGGGCAGCCGCGCACGCCGACGCTGTCGTTCATCAAGCAGGGAGAGGATACGACGGCCATTGCCCGCCGGCTCGCCACCGCGGGCCTGTTCGTGTCGAACGGCGACTACTACGCCACCACCGTGATGGAGCGGTTGGGGCAGATGCCCGACGGGACGGTGAGAATCGGCATGAGCTGTTATTCGAGCGGCGAGGAAGTGGAGCGGCTCATCGGGGCGCTGCGGGGGAGCTGAGCGGAACGGCCCTGCGCCCTTGCTCGATCCCGCTGTATCTTGGTGGAATGCTCCGCCGCCTCCTCCCGGCTCTGTTGCTTGCCGGCTGTACCGCCCACGGTCCGGCCGTCACCCCTCCGCGCGCCGAGTTTCTCCTCGTCTCCGGCGATTCGACGTACTGGGTCACCAGCGGGGCGGACGGGCTGACGGTTCGCGGCTCGCCGATCATGCTGGCGGAGTACGGCGGGCGGTTCCACGAGCTGTTCGCGGCCGACGACGACCACTCGTACTACGACGCGCTGCTCGTGGGCCAGCTCGTGTTCTCGCGCGACCTCATCACGGGCGATTCCACCGCCGTGTTCACCGACACCCTGGTGAACCGCATCGCCCAGGCCTACGAGGCGTCGCATCCGGACGAGGCCCAGCTCGGCCCCGACGATCCCGTGGCCGACCGCCCGCGCGTGGTCGCCACCTCGGACGTGACGCTGCTCGATGTGCACGGGCCCTTTCTTTCGCTCGAATACCACGCCGATACGCGTACCCGGCCGAACCCCAGCTACCACGCCACCTGGCGCACCGTGGTCGATCTGCGAGTCGGGCATCCCGTGGGGCTGGACGATCTGATCGGGACCGACCGGGCGGCGCGGACCATTGCCGAGGCGCGGCAGTCGTATCGCTCGGTGCTGGACGAGGCGCACGCTCGCGAGCCTGGCTTCGAGGACGAAGTGTCGCTCGTGCTGTCGGAGGTGAGCTTCGACGAGCGGAGCTTCCAGCTCGCCGACATCCACGGGCATCCGGCGGTCGCCTTTGCGGGGCGCATCTCGGGACGGCGCGACGGGCAGGGCGCCCTTCCACTGCCCCCCATCCCCATCGACTCCGAACCCTGGTGGGGAATCGTCAGGCCGAGTCTTCCCACCAGTCGCGACACGACCTCGGCGCGCTGGGTGCGGCCGGGCTATTCCGTGCTGGCGCGCCTGGACACGGCCGACAGCGTGGCCGACGTGACGCTGGTCGATCCGGTGGCGCAGCGCACGTTCGCGGTGGCGCAGGTCCACACGCCGCTGCGTCGCGTCTACTGGCTCGACGATCCGCCCATCGACTCGACCACGCGACGGGCGCTGAATCACGCCTTCAACGATGCGGCCCTGTACGACGACAACGTCCGCGTGGCCGCGCACCGGGCACCGGCGAGTCCGGTACTGTTGCACCCGGCCGCGCTTGCCCGCCTCAACCCTCCACCCGCCGCTCGGCGTGCGGAACGCCGGCGCCCCGTCCAGCCATGAGCCAGATCAATCGCACCACCAAGACCGTCAGGGAGAGCCAACACGAGTCGTCGCAACTCATGATGCCGGGCGACGCGAACAACCTGGGGCACGTGTTCGGCGGCGTGGTGCTCTCGATGATGGACAAGACAGCGGCCATCGCCGCGCTGCGCCACTGTCGCAACTCGGTGGTCACGGCGTCCATCGACCGCGTGGACTTTCGCGAGCCCATTCACCTTGGCGACCTGCTGGTGATGAAGGCCAGCGTCAACTTCGTGGGACGTAGCTCCATGGAGGTGGGCGTGCGGGTGGAGGCCGAGGACCTGCTCACCGGCCTGCGCCGGCACACCAATTCCTGCTACCTCACCTTCGTGGCCGTGGACCGCAATGGGCGCCCCGTGGACGTGCCGGCGCTCAAGCCGGAGACTCCCATAGAGTTACGACGGTACGAGGCCGCCGAGGCCCGCCGCCGCCGGCGGCTGGAGGAACGTGAGGCGGAAAGGCGACAGCAGGAAGAGGCCTAGCCGCCCGTTCACACATTGTTCGCGGTGCGCGCTTCTGGCTATACTCCAGACATGAAGCAATTCACCGTCGATCAGGCAAATGCGACGCTGCCGCTGGTGCGGAAGATCGTCGCAGACGTGGTGCGGGAACACGCGGTTTGGCGCGAGAAGATTCTCGAGCTCGACCTCGTGGCGTCCAGCGCCGTGGCGGAGGGCGACCGCGGCAACGCCGAGCAGCTGGAGCACGAGGTGCAGGCGCGGGCCCGCGAGATTGCGAGCTTCCAGCGCGAACTCGGCGCCCTCGGCATCGAACTCAAGGATCCGCGCCTGGGGCTCGTGGATTTCCCGAGCGAGATCAACGGCCGGCGGATACTCCTCTGCTGGCGCCTGGGCGAGCCCGAGATCCAGTTCTGGCACGAGGTGGACAGTGGATACACGGGGCGCCAGCCGCTGGAACCCTCGCTGGTCGGCTGATCGCCCGCACTCCCTCGATCTTCATCACTCTCCCGACCCCCACATGCTTACCTACAGCGCGCCGGACGGCATTCAGTACAGCGTCCAGGTTGCCGTTCCGGCGTCCAGCAACGCCGTCGTGTATTTCCGGCACCCCGATGGTCAGCACACCCGTCTGGACCGGTACAACTGGTACATCAGCCACGGACCGGAGTCCCGCAGCGTCACCGGGCGACTCGATCCGAAGCTCGTCGAGCAGTCACTCGATCAGGGGATGTTGGCCCGGCTGTTCCGCCGGTCGATGCCGGTGTCGCGTCCCGACCCGGCGCACGACATCTGGCGGTCGGAAGGATCACACGCCGGGCGGAACTGACCCCTCGCCCGCGTCGCGGTAGGGGACGTCGAACTCCATTCCGTCCTTCCCCACCACCGTGTCGCGGAACACTTCCCGAGCTTCACGGGCGAGATCCGACGTGTCGTGGGAGTAGCGCGCCGAGAGGTGCGTGAGCACGAGCTTGCGCACCCCGGCCTTCGCGGCCACCTCCGCCGCTTCGCGGGCCGTGGAGTGGCCGGTCTCCCGGGCCCGCTCCGCTTCCTCTTCCGCGAACGTCGCTTCGTGCAGCAGCAGGTCGGCGTCGCGCGACATCTCGATGGTCGCCTCGCAGGGCCGCGTGTCGCCGGTGACGACCACGGTGCGCCCCGAACGCTCCGGTCCCACGAGTTCGCTCGGCTCCACCATGCGGCCGTCAGGGAGCGTCACCGGCTGCCCGCGATGGATCTGCCCCCACAGGGGTCCCTCGGGAATGCCGAGTTCGCGTGCCAGTTCCGGATTGAAGCGTCCCTTGCGCACCTGTTCGATGAGCGCGTAGCCGAACGAGATTGCCGGGCCGTGGTCCACGGGAAAGGGCACGATGGCGTAGTCGCCGTATTCCACGCGCTGCATCGAATCGAGTTCGATGATCTCGACCGGGAAGTTGATGCGGTCCACGCCGAATTCCTTGGCGCGTTTCAGATGCCGGCCCGCGCCCCGGGGGCCGAACAGGCGCATGGAGTCGGTACGTCCCTGCAGCGCCATCGTGCGCATGAGGCCGATCACGCCGATCACGTGGTCGGCGTGGAAGTGCGTGAAGTAGATGTCGCGCAGGGCGAACGACACGCCGTAGCGCATCATCTGGCGCTGCGTGCCCTCGCCGCAGTCGAACATGATCGTCTCGCCCTCGCGCACGAGGACCACGGAAGACACGTTGCGCTCCACCGTGGGGCGCGAGGCGGAGGTGCCGAGCAGGCCGAGAGACAGGGACATGGGGGTGCAATATAGAGACTGGCGGACTGCGTCACCGACAGTGAGATGGTCGGGCAGCTACGAGGAGGCGCGCTCCAGCACGGCGTGCCAGCGTGCGTCGTCGATGTTGCCGCCGGATACGATCACGGCGGCGGGAAAGTCGAGCCGCGACTTGCCGAACAACACGGCGGCGGTGGCCACGGCGCCGGCGCCCTCGACCTTGAGATCGTGCACCACGTGCAGCCAGGCGATCGCCTTGCCGATCTCCTCTTCGGTGAGCAGCACGATGTCGTCGAGCGCGTGGAGCCCGATGTCGAGCGCCTCGTCGTCGATCTGGCCGGCGAGCCCGTCGGCGAGGGTGGGCGTCACCGGGATCTCGATCACACGACGGGCAGCCACGGACCGGGCCATCGCCGCGGTCTGATCGCTCTGGGCGCCGACGATGCGAACGTGGGGCGCTTCGCGCCGCAGCAGCGAGGCGCATCCGCCCAACAGTCCCCCACCGCCCACGCACACCACGAGTGTGCGAAGCTCGGGAAGCTGCTGGAGAATTTCCAGCGCCACCGTGCCCTGTCCGGCCAGGAGCATGTCGCCGAGGCAGGGGTTGATGAAGGTGAATCCGTGTTCGCGTCCGAAGGCCTTGGCGGCCACCATGGCCGCGTCGTAGTCGGGTTGCGAATCGTCGAGCGTGGCGCCGGCCTTCCGGATGCCCGACTTCTTGACCTCCGGGGCGGTACTCGGCACGAAGATCGTGGCCGCGATGCCGAGCGCCCTGGCGGCGAAGGCGACGCCCAGCCCGTGGTTGCCTGCGGACGACGCCACCACGCCGCGGCTTCGCGCGTCGGGGGGCAGCGTGTCCAGGGCGTTCAGCGCGCCGCGCAGCTTGAAGGAGCCGGTGACCTGGCGGTTCTCGAGCTTCAGGTAGACGTCGCCCCCGGCGAGGCGCGACAGCGGCTCGCTCTCGATTAACGGGGTGCGGAGGGCGTGAGCCGCGATACGCTCGGCGGCGCGGTAGACGTCTTCGGCGCGGAGGTCGTCGAACATGGGGGCATGCTAGAGCGGTCGGGGGTGCGGAGCAAGGGAACATCCGGGTGGTGGGCGTGGCGGCATCCGGGGCCCTGGTCGGGCCGCCACGGCCGCGGACGGACGAGATGGGCGGTGTGTGACCCCGAGCACAAGCCGGTCGTCATCTTGACTGTAAGGGGTTGTGAGACTAGGATTCACTCAGTCGAGCGGCCCCGCACGCGGGGCCGTTGCTGTAGGAACCCGGGTGCGAACGGGCAGCGCAGTCTTTCCGGCGTCTCGGGCCTTTCGGGGCTGTAGCTCAGCTGGGAGAGCGCTGCAATCGCACTGCAGAGGTCAGGGGTTCGATCCCCCTCAGCTCCACTCGCGAGGCAACTCGCGCAAAAGTAATTGCCCGCCGCCGTTCGGTAGGACGGAGAGTTCCAATGACGGCGAGCGTGGCAAACAACACTGGCAACGCCGCGGACCCAAGGGTTCGCGGCGTTCTTGTTTCCTGAATTCACTGTCTCGCCGGAATCAACGCCCCATAGTCGGTCCGCATCGCATCGAAGGCGTGGCCGAAGAAGGCGAATTCCTGTTTCTCGACGTCGCCGTTCTGGTCCAGGAGCACGCGCGAGACCAAGCCGCCGATGAAGCGCATGATGGCGCTCTCGTGGACCTCGGCGTGGGAGCGGCGGGTGAGAATGGTCTGCGCGCCGGCGCTGTCGCGGACCGCCACCTCGTACCACATCCCCTGGCCCTGGAAGGGGCGTTTGAGTGGTGAGCCGAGCAGGTGCGCCGCGGCGAAGGGGAGCTGCCAGTCGGGTTCCTGTTCGAAGTGCAGCGTCCACGAGCGCTCGTGCGCCGATCGGGCAATCACGAAGTCGGAGGTGAAGTGGTGCACGCCCACCGTGAAGAACTTGACCTTGGTGGAGAACGAGCCCGACAGCACGAGCGAGTCGGGGAGCGGGCGGTTACCGCCGGCCAGCGGGAGGAAATCGTGTCCCCGAATGCGCGCGTGCACCACGACCGGTGGCCCGTCCGACCGCGCCGAGAAGTACTCCGTGCCCGTGTGCGACGACATATGGAAATCGTAATGAGTGGGGCCGACGTACTTCTTCATGTACTCGGCGAACGCCGGGTAGTGGGTGCGGAGGCGCTCGGGGTGGAGGGTGAAGTGCATCGTCACCAACTCCGACCCGTCGGGCTGCGGCACGGTGAGCAGCGAGTCCATGGAGAAGAGCTGCGCGGCCACCGCGCTCGTGTGCGGGAATGCTTCCAGATAGTCGGCGCGGATCGCGCTGTCGCTCCGGGCGCCCGCGGAGGTGAGCAGGCCGACGATGCCATCGGCGACGTCGCGGGCATCGATGCTGCCGAAGGCGATGGCCACGTCGGTGTCCCAGGCGTAATCGTCGTCGCCGAGCTTGCGGAGGCGGACGACGTGCTTGGCGTCGCCGAGCTTGTTAGGCCAGGGCACGGAGTCGGCGAGTTCCTGTTCGGTGATTCCGGCGGGCGTGACGTATTCGCCGAGTTCGAGTTGGCGGGTGAGCGAGTCGGGTGTGCGCGTCCACACGGACGTGTCGTTGAATACGTGCGACGGTACGAGCACGGTACTGGCCAGCCGATCGCGTGCGTGCGCGTAGAGGGGGCCGTGATGGATGTTGGCGTAGCGTTCGTAGAGGGCGGTGAAGGCCTGTTCCACACGCTGCCGGCCGCCGGGCGTGGTGCCGGCGAGGGGCAGGGCGCCCTCGCGGCAGGCGCCCAGGGCCAGCGCTGCGATGAGGGCAACTCCGACGGCGACGCGGTGTCGGTGGACTAGGGTTCTGGGGGAGCGCGTAAGTCTAGGTGTGAACAGGACTAAGCTCGACTTTCGGGGGCGGCGACAAGGGTTGCCTTTGCGTAGGTTGAAAACTAACTTTGGGGGCCTCGACGTGCTGACGCGCGTCGGGGTTTGCTGCCCCTTGGTGTAACTGGCAACACGCCTGACTCTGGATCAGGAGAGTCCTGGTTCGATCCCAGGAGGGGCAACTAAAAGCGACTCAACCGGTAAGGTTGGGTCGCTTTTTTGTATTTTTGGCTGGCTCCCCCTGGTCGTCGCGACGGAGCAGAGCCTCGTCGACCGTGGTCTCCTGTCGGGCTGAGTGTGGGCAGCCGCACCTCGCAGTGGCTAAAGCGTCTTCCGCATGAGGATGCCAACGCCGAAGCGGGTTTCTTGACTTCCAACCACGTCAAAGCCACACGCGTTGTAGAAGGCTTCAGCGTGCGGGTTCCCCACGACATGTAGGGCGGCGGAACCACGCCGGCGCGCCACCTCAATGCAATGGTGGACCAGCGCCCTTCCGTATCCTCGACGCCAGAGCGTCGGTTCAACAAAGAGCGCGTCCAGTTCGGCACCGCCGTCGCCGCGCGCCAAGACGGCCGCAAACCCCACGATGGCCCCGGCAGATTCGGCAACGAAGACGTGGCCGTCTGCGAGTTGCTCGACGGGGATCTCGATAGCGTCCGCATGCCCAAGTAGCGCCGAGCGGTCGCCAGGATTGTTGAGCGACGCGCGCCATTGCAGCGACTCGAGCTGCGCTTTCTCCGAGATGACGGCAGGCCGGAAGGCGACGTCAGCGGACATCGATGCGCGCGGGTGGAAGGAGGCACACTCGCGAGGTTTGTCGTGGCCGGCGCCCGTCTGTCAACCGGGGCCCGTTGTTTCCCGGTCGAAGCGAGCCACGTCGTTGGGGCCGAGCATCTCGCAGAACGCGCGGGCCACCCGGGCCGCGAGGGCGTCCCAGTCGTATTGCGCGGCCACCGCGCGGCGCGCGGCGACGGCCTCCGGGGCGTTGGCGGCGGGTGCGAGGCTGGCCGAGAGGGCCGCGGACCAGTCGTCAGTTGTCCGGGCGAGCGAGACGACGTGCGAGAAGTCCAGCAACGTGCGGATCGGCGTCCCAATGACGGGGCGACCGCTCGCCAGGTACTCGTGCAGCTTCATCGGGTAGATGAAGTGGGTGTAGGCGGTGAGTTCGTAGCACATCATCGTTACGTCGGCGTGCTGCACGTACCCCGGGAGAGCCTCGATGGGCTTTCCGCCGAGGAAGTGCACGTTGGGGAGCCGCTCGAGTCGCGCGACCAACTCGGCCTTCGCCCCGATGGACAAGCGCGGGCCAACCAGCACGAACGACCACTCCGTGTGCCGCTCGGCCAGGGAAAGGATGAGCGCGAAGTCGAGTTGTCCCTTGACTACCCCGGTGTACACGGCGCGCGGGTGGGGGATCGCTTGGAGGTCGGCCGGTTCGTCCACGGGCGTAGCATACGCGTGGTAGTCCACCCCGTTCGGCACGAGAATCGTCTGCGGGTTGAAATGCCCCTTCTTCTCGAAGAGTGCCGGCGAGTGGATGATGACGCGCGACGCCCGGCGCAGCAGCCGCTCCTCCTCGGGCGGAATCGGTAGGTCGAACTCGGAAAAGCTGTACTCGTCGTCGATGTGGTAGCACGAGGGCGTGCCCGGCATCAAGTCCAGCGCATCGCCAAATTCCGGCCGCCACACGTACAGGACGATGCGGCGCGCCCCGGCCCCCTCGAGGAGGCGCCGGGCATGCTGAAGCCGTAGGCGGCTGCTGAGCCTCGCCAGCGCGGCGGGGCGATGGAGGCGCGGGAGCCAGCGCCCGGGGCGGTAGACGCGGAACCCGGACCAAGCGGGTCGCCAGGTGTTCAGCGGCGGTGGATCTGCCTCGCGCCCGATCCACCACTGGCGCCATTCCCGCGCGGGGTCCATCCATACGACGTTGAAGTAACGCGCCAGCCCGGCCAGGATGCGGTGGCGCGGCATGATGATGCCGCCCCACTGGTCCGGGACGAGGCCGATCACGCCGATGTCGGGGAAGAGCGGCGTCCCGCCCGCTTGGGGGTCGCGGTGGTTGCCGTGGGTCATCCGGGGTTCTTCATTCTCGGGGGCTCGCGGGCGACGGTCGCGACGCGCCGGCTCGGGTAGCGTGAAGTCTGGCACTGCAGGGTCGGGCCGTCAATCAGCCGATGGCGCGGCCGGGCCGCCTCGGCATACCGGCGGCGGGACCGGTCGGCCTTGCCCTGCATCCGCGGGAGACACTGGCCAGGCACCGAATCCGCGCGGTCCCGCTGCGAAACACCTCGAACATCGGCTACGGCGAGATTGAAAGTTGAATCGGGGTCTTGGCAGTATACCGCGAGATCTCCGCCGGCGCGACCTCGTGTCGAACGATTTGGTCATAGGGATGGCGGGCGCTGCCAGGCGCTGATCGCGGTGCGACGTCTGAGCGTCTCCTGACTTTCCGAAGCCACTTGGTCACGCCGGAACCGCATTTCTGGCCCGCCGGCTGGAGGGCGCCTCGATCACCGCGTCCAACACCGGGAAGACATCCTGTAGGATGTGCGTGTGCAACGCCGTCAGGTACCCGGTGACGGAGCCGCCGTACGACGGCGGCCCGTCGGCGAAGGTGATCTCGGGGCTCAGGGGTCCGGACGCCTGCAGTTCGGCACGCCGCGCCGGCGGGATCTTCCGGCCAGCCGCATCCTTGACGTCCAGCACGGCGATTTCGCTGCCGGCTACGAGCCGCCCGCGCCAGCCGGTGACCCGGGTCCCGGGCTTCAGCCCCGGGCCGTCGATGGCGACGCCGGCGCTGCTTGGCGCCTCGGCGAACAGGACGATGTGCCGGTGCTTGTCGATCTGCATGAGATCGCGCAACACTGAAAGCGGGTGTCCGTATCTGACCGTCATGCGGTGGTACGGCTGGAGCGCCTCGATCTTCGCGGTCGCGTCAGGGCTCAGATGGCCGAGCCACCGCGCGGACTCCGCAGCCCACGCCGCGGATTCGTCGACGATCACGAATTGAATCTGCTCGGCTTCGGCGTCCGAAGGCAGCCGCCCGAGGTTCTTCTCGGCGAGCGCATGGGCCAGACTGTCGAGCGCACCGCGCGTATTGTGCAGGATGTCGCCGATTCTCAGACTCCAATCCCGAGGGAATGGCTTCGGCGCGCGGAGTGCCGCGATATAGTGCTGCCGTTTCTGGTCGAACCGCACGGTGAGTTCGTACGGCGTCGCGGCCATGAAACGGCTCATGTCGGTTTGGAGCGCCTCAAGGTGCTTGCGCGCCCAGCGTAGCTTGGCGTGATGATCCATCGTCCGGTCCGCGAACTGTTGACTCACCCAGCCGATGGGCCGGGTGGGTTGGGGGGGCGGCCTCGCCTACTCGGAAATATGAGGGGTCCAGCACGCGGCCGCCGTGGTGGCGGTCACTGCAGACAGGTAAGTGACGACTGCCGATCACACAAACAGATGGGTGTTGGCGAGCGTACCCCCCGGGATTTGCGCCTGAAGACGTTCGTCGAATCGTCCAGGTCCTTTGCCAGGCCGCCGAGGCCCGGTCGGGAGCCGACCACCAAAGTGGGCGCAAAATGCCGACATGCTCCGCGCTCCCAATTCTCCCTGCGGGCGGCAATAGTAATTTACTTATCGTGCTCCGCCGACCGGCCGGGCAGCTTGGGCGTGCCGCGGTCGGCCATGATCTTCGTCACGAAGCGCTGCGACTCGGACACGCGCTCCACCTCGACGGCAATCGCATCCACCGACTGCTCGATGCGATTCAGACGGTCCATGACGTTGGCCTCGAACGCACGGCTCGGCGCCGGCGTCCGGCGGCGCAGGGCCACCAGCGCCATCGCCCCGCACGCGACGACGGTGAGGCAGACCATGCCCAGCGAAATCATCTCAAAGGGGCCCACGCTCCCTCCCGGCTGAGGACTCAGCTGTGTCGACTTGGGCGATGGAAGTTGCCACGGCCCGTGGAACAGAAGTCGAAGCTACCGGCGCCCGGCTCAGGATGCGAGCATCTCCCGAGCGCCGTATAATCCCCGGGCCTGCCTCTTCCCACCTCCCCCGTGCCACGGTGTCGTCGAAATGCGACCTGTCCCCGCCCGATCCTCCGTACCCCACGTCATTCGCATGCCCCTGAGTGTCGTCCCGCTCCTGATCGGCACCATTGCCCTCGCTGCGCCGGCGCAGCAGCCCGCCGCCGGCCCGCCTCAATGGCCGACCGCCCTCGCCGCGCGCCAGATCGGGCCGGCAGCCTTCGGCGGCCGCATCGACGACATCGAGGCGGTGCCCGGCGACCCGCGCATCATCTTCGTGGGCACCGCATCGGGTGGCATCTTCCGCAGCCGCAACAACGGCGTGACGTGGAGTCCGGTGTTCGACGCGTACGGCACCGCGCTCTCCATCGGCGACATCGCCATCGCGCCCAGCGATCCGAACGTGGTGTGGGCCGGCACCGGCGAGCCGAACGGCCGGCAGAGTTCCACCTGGGGCGACGGGGTCTATCGCTCCCTCGACGGCGGCACCAGCTGGCAGTTCATGGGATTGCGCGAAACGCAGACCATCGGGCGCATCGTGGTCAGCCCGCGCGACGCCAACACGGTATTCGTCGCCGCCGCGGGGCACCTGTTCGGCCCCAACCCCGAGCGCGGCCTCTACCGTACGCGCGACGGCGGCGCCACCTGGCAGCGCGTGCTCGCCGTGGACGACAACACGGGCGCCATCGACGTTGCCATCGAACCCGACGGACGGACGCTGTTCGCCGCCACCTACGAACGGCGCCGGCGCGCCTGGGGGTTCGTGGGCGGCGGTCCGGGGAGTGCGCTCTGGCGCTCGCTCGACGGCGGCGACAGTTGGCAGCGCCTCGCCTCCGGCCTCCCATCGGGCAACGTGGGCCGTATCGGCATCGCGCTCTCCGCGAGCGACCCCGATGTCGTGTACGCGATCGTCGAGCAGCGCGCGGCCGGCGGCGTGTTCCGCTCGTCCGACCGCGGTGCTACGTGGACCCGGCAGAGCGGCTTCGATCCGCGCCCCAGCTACTACAGCCAGATCCGCGTGGATCCGAAGAACGCCGACCATGTGTGGGTCCTGGGCACGCCGCTCTCGGAGTCGATCGACGCCGGCCGCACGTTCACCAGCGATTCGACCGCGCTCGACATTCACGTGGACCACCACGCGCTCTGGGTCGATCCGGCACACCCGCGGCACATGATGCTCGGCAACGATGGCGGATTGTACTTCACGTATGACGGCGCCCGGCACTGGGACTTCATCGACAATCTGCCCATCGGCCAGTACTACGACGTGGCGGTGGACGCCCGCGATCCTTATTGGATCTACGGCGGCACGCAGGACAACGGGACGTGGGGCATCCCCAGCCGCACCGACCGGAAGGTGGGGATCCTCAACAGCGACGTCATCAACGTGGCGTACGGCGACGGCTTCCAGACGGCCGCTGATCCCACCGATCCCCGCCTGATCTACGCGAACTCGCAGAGCGGCCGAGCCTACGTGGTGGACCTCGAGACGCGAGAGGAGCGCGGCATCACCCCGGTGAGCGCCGATTCCAACGACCACTACCGCTTCAACTGGAACACCCCGATCCTCGTCTCGCCCGACGATCCCGGGGTGTACTTCTACGGTGGCAACAAGCTGTTCCGCACCGACGACCACGGCACCACGTGGCGCGCCATCAGCCCCGACCTCACGCGCAACCAGGAGTGGCGCAAACTCGACATGGGGGCCGGCCTCCCGCCGCGGGGGCCCGATACCCCGTCGCGCGACGACGGGGTGAGCGACTACGGCACGATCACGACGATCGCGCAGTCGTATCAGAACCCGGGCACGCTCTGGGTGGGTACCGACGACGGCAAGGTCCAGATGACCACCGACAGCGGCGCGCACTGGACCGACCTCACGTCGCGCTTTTCGCTTCCCGGTGCCCGCTGGGTGAGCCGCGTCGTCGCCTCCGCGTTCGACGCGCGCACGGCGTACGTGACCTTCGACGGGCACTACGACGACGACATGCACCCCTACCTGTTCAAGACCACCGATGGCGGTGCGTCGTGGCGCGGCATCGCCGGTGACCTTCCGGTGGGCACCGTCGTGAAGACGCTCACCGAAGATCCGGTGAACCGCAATCTGCTCTTCGCCGGCACCGAGTTCGGGCTCTACTGGACCTTCGACGGCGGTGCGCACTGGTCGCGCGCCGGCGGTGGTATTCCATCGGTGATGGTGGACCGGGTGCTCGTCAATCCGCGCACGCACGACCTCATCCTCGGCACGCACGGCCGCAGCATCATCGTCCTCGATGACATCGCGTTCCTGGAGGCCGGCAATCCCGCCGCGCCGAGCAAACCGGTGGAACTGTTCCCCATCCGCGCCGCCACCGAGTGGTACCAGTGGCGCGAACTCCCCGTGCCCGGCGCCGCGAAGTTCGCCGCCCCCAATCCTCCCATCGGTGCGTTCATCACGTACGATCTGGCCGCCGCCGATTCCGCCGACACGGTGTCGATAGAGGTAGCGGATGCCGCGGGCAACGTGGTGCGCCACCTTGACTGGGCCCGGCGGGAAGGGGCTGCACCGCGTGGTCTGGGATTTGCGCAACGAATTTCCGGTCCCGCCGCCTCCCGACGAGGGGGGATGGTTCGGCACGCTGCACCCGCCGTACGTACTCCCGGGCAGCTACACCGTGCGCCTGGCGGTGGGCGGTCGTACGGAGACGCAGACCGTTCAGGTGAAGATCGATCCGCGCGTGCGCACCACGCCCGATGCGCTTCGCGCGCGGATGCTGGCCGGCATGCGGATCGGCGAGTTGAACCGAGCCTCCACCGACGGCGCCAGGGCCGTGAAGGCGCTCGACAGCGAACTCGCCGCGCTCCGCAACGTCGCCGCGCACGACACGGCTGCCGGCGCCGACAGCGCAATCCACGCGGCGTCCGTGCAACTCGACTCCGTTGGCGCCAACTTCCGCTCCGGATTCGGCGCGCCCATCGGGTCGCGCCTTCGATCTGCTGGGCGCGCTCGAAGCGTCGTCGCTGGCGCCCACCGAGGCGCAGCAGCGTACGCTCGAACAGCTCACCGCCGAGCTCACCGCCGCCGTCGGCGCGCTCAACGAATTCATCACGAAGCGGATGCCGGCGTTGCGCGCCCAACTGGACGCCGTGGGAGCGGCTGGGGTGGCGCCGGTGAAGCCGCCGGGTGACGGGGCGCGGTAGAGCGGCGGCCGCGGCGCGAATCAGCGCGGCCAGCCCCGCTTTCACTTGGTTCACATCCGGCGGCAGCAGCTTGGGGGTGGCGGGTTCGGCGCCTTAATTCGGCGGCGCGTGCTGTTGCGACTTCTCGCCGGTCTGCGTCCTCCCGTCGAAAGGGGTTGGCGCTATCTTGGGGGGCCTGATCCGTCGCTTGACGGGGAGAATGCATGCAAGAGCCCGAATTCGGCGACGACGATTGCAGGGCGAGTCCGACCTCGTCTCGGATGCCGACGTGACGAACGGCGCCACGCGCCTGAAGAATTGGGTCATCGCCGCACTTGGATGGCTGGTCTTCCATCTTGGCCTCCACCGTCGGCTGTCCGCCGGGCGGGCGGTGATCGTGCTGTTCCATCGCGTCGACGACCGGTACCCCGGCACGCCGATCAACAGCACGCGTCGGGAATTCGAGTCGTTCCTGACGTTCTTCAAGCGGTTCTACACCGTGATATCGCTTGGGGACCTCCTGGAGCGTCTTCGTCGCGGCGACGACGTAAGCAACTGTCTGGTGATCACCTTCGACGACGGGTATCTCGACAACTACCGCGACGCCGCCCCCGCGCTGGCCCGCCACGGATTGCCAGCATGCTTCTTCGTCGTCACGGAGTTCCTGGGTTCGAACCGCGTGCCGTGGTGGGACGAGGAACTGGGCATTCAGTCCGAATGGATGGACTGGGACCAGCTGCGGGCGCTCCACGCGCAGGGATTCGAGATCGGGGCGCACACCATGAGCCACGTGGATCTTGGGGTGACGGTGGGCGATCCTGCCGTTGCGGAGATCGCTGGGAGCCAAGAAGCGGCTGGAACGCGAACTTGGCGCGCCGATCGGGTTCTTCAGCTATCCCTACGGCCGCCGGCACCAGATCGCGGAAGAGAACCGCAAGGCGGTCCGGGCCGCCGGGTTCTCGTGCTGTCTGTCGGCCTTCGGAGGAGCCGTCAAGGCCGGCGACGACCCGTTCAGGCTCAACCGTACGCCGATCTCGCCCTGGTACCTTTCGCCGTACCAGTTCGGGTTCGATGCGGTGTTCCGCCGCACGTGAAGCCCCGCTGCCGGGTAGGCGGGAAGGCGTACGTTCGCCGCTGCCGGCCGGCGCCCCTCCCCCGGTCGCCGCCCCGCGGTTCGAGCACCCGTAAACGGAGCGTACGTCGTGGCCCGCACTCGTGTTCGGGAGCGGCGTGACGCAGCTCGGCGTCCTTCGCGCGCTTGGGACGGGTCGGGTATCCCTGCCCTCGCCGTCTGCGACCGCGAAGACTTCGTCCGCCGCTCGCGCTGGTTCCGGGCGGCGCCTCCGCGCGCGGAGGGATGAGCCTCGCCGAGTACCTCGGGCGGTTCCTCTGGCGCGGGCGATCCTGGTACCATGTTCCGACTTCTGGGTTACGCCGTCGCCGACGCTCGGTTCCGCGCACCGCGATCGCTTCCCGCCTGTGTGCCCTCGGCCACGGCGGTGGCAAGACGCTCGTAGACAAGCTTCGCTTTGCCGAGGTCGCTCCGTGCCATGGGCGTCCCGCACCCGCACACCGAGCAACTGGACTCGGTTGCGGACCTCGATCGCGTTCCCGAATCCGTCCTCTCCGGCACGACGTTTCTGAAGCCGCGCGATTCGCAGCGGTTCTTCGCGCAGTTCAACGTCAAGGGCTTTCGCGTCGCGTCGCGCGCCGATGCCGTCGCGCGCCTGCGGGAGATCGAGGCCGCCGGGCTCGGCGGTGGTGCTCCAGGAGTACATCCCCGGGCCCGCGACCCGCCACTACTACGTCGAGGGTTTCGTCGATTCCGAGGGCGCCGTGCGCATCTGGTTCGCGCGGCAACGGCTGCGCATGTACCCGCCGGACTTCGGCAACAGCACGTACTTTGCGAGCGTCCACTGGACGAGGTCGCGGGCGCCGTCGCCTCCATGGACCCTGCTCGCCCATCTGCAATACCGGGGAATCTTCAGCGCTGAATTCAAGCGGGACGATCGCGACGGGGAGTTCAAGCTGCTGGAGGTGAATGCGCGCCCGTGGTGGTATGTGGATTTCGCCGTGCGCTGCGGGCGCGGACGTCGTCTCGGCGTACTGCCGCGACGCGCTGGGGCTCCCGGTGGAGGCGCCGAGCGCTACCGCGTGGGCGCGACGTGCATGTATCCGTACTGCGACTACTTTGCCTCCCGGGGCGACGGCTGGAGCCTGCCGCGCTTCGGCGGTGGTTCGGCGAGCTCCTCGGCGCGCAGCAGCCGGTCTTCGCATTGAGCGACCCTGGCCGGCGATCACGCACGTGACGGCGCTCGGTTGGGGCGAAGGTCAGGCGGCTGATCGGCGCGGGGAGCGCTCGGTGAGCGCGGCCAGCCGGTCGGGCAACGAGATTCTCTGCGCGGTGCTGGAGCAACTCGGTGTGTCGGCACGTGTTCGGGCTGCCGGGCACGCAGAACGTGCCGCTGTTCGAGGCGCTCCGCCGGTCGCGCCTGCGCACGGTCGTGCCCACGCACGAACTGGCCGCGAGCTTCATGGCCGGCGCGTACTACCGGGCCTGCGGGCGGGTCGGCGTGCTGGTGACCATCCCCGGTCCCGGATTCACCTACGCGCTCACCGGGCTTGCCGAGGCCCGGCTCGACTCGGCGGCGGTGGTCCATCTCGTGGGAGCACCGGCCAGCGGGCCCGGTCGGGCGTTCAACCTCCAGGCCATCGATCAGCGCGGCATCGTCGAGCCGCTCGTGAAGCGTGTGATCGAGGTGCGAACGCCGCCGACATGGCCGGTGCGGTGGCCGAGGCGTTCACGCTCGGCGCTGGACGGCGAGCCGGGCCCGGTGGTGGTGCAACTCTCCGCCGAGGCGCTGAGCGGGACCGCGACGTTCGCGCCTCCGCCGCGCTGCACGCCGCCGCCGCAGCTGCGGACCCCGACGCGGTGCTTCGCGGGTGGCGCGCCTCCGAGAGGCGCGCCGGGTGGTGCTGTACGTGGGGCAGGGCGCGCGGGACGCCGCGGCCGAGGTCCGCCAGCTGGCGGAGCGCATCGGGGCACCGGTGGCGACCACGCCCTCCGGGCGGGGAACGCTGCCGGAAGACCACCCGCTCGCGCTGGGCTTCGATGCCATGCGCGCCGGTCCCGAGGCGCTGAACGCGATGATGGCGGAAGCGGACGCGGTGATGATTCTGGGGGCGAAGCTCGGGCACAATGGGACGGCGGGCTTCGCCCTGAAATTCCCGCGCGACCGGACCGTGCACGTGGATGCGGATCGGACGTCCTCGGCGCCAACTACGATGTCGCCGAGGTGGTGCAGGCCGCCGTCAAGCCGTTTCTGACTGCATTGCTGGCGCACGACCTCGGACCGAGCGGCCCAGGGGTTGGGATGCCGCGAGCGCTGGCCGAATGCCGCAGGCGGCAGCGGTCCGGCGTACGGGCGGGGGAGCCCCGGATCGGCGGGACCGAGGACGGGACGCCGGCCGCGCTGTTCGCCGAGCTGCAGTCGCGACTCCCGCGCGACGCCATCCTGGTGACCGACACGGGGCGGCATCAACAGCTGGCGCGCCGGTACTACGACGTCCTGGCGCCCGGCGGGCTGCTGATCCCGAGCGACCTGCAGTCCATGGGCTTCGGCCTGCCGGCGGCGATCGCCGCCAAGCTTGCGGCGCCGGAGCGGGCGGTGGTGGCCGTCATCGGGGACGGCGGATTCCTGATGTCGGGTCTCGAGTTGGCCACGGCAGTGCGCGAGCACGTGCCGTTGACCGTGGTCGTGTTCAGCGACGGCGCGTACGGGCAGATTCGGGACCATCAACTGATCGAGTACGGACGGCGCACGGGGTGTCGATGGGGCGGGTGCCCGTCGAGGGTATCGCGCGGGCGCTGGGCTGCGACTTCTTTCCATTGGCAACGGTCCCGGCCGAGCGGTGGGCCCACCCCGGGGCGTCCTGGTGGTGGAGGTGGTGGCGGGCGATTCGGCAGGCATGCGGGCGCGCGAGCGAAGGCGGTGGTGCGGGGCGACGCGCGGGGTGCTCGGGCCGACGGTCCTGCAGCGGGTGAAGCGATTGTTGGGGGGGCGCGGCCGCGGCGGGACCGGGCGATGGCCCCGCTCCCCGTGCAGGGATGCGAGATCGAACAGCGGCACGATGAGGGAGAACTTCTTGTCGTTACCCCCGCCCAAGGTATTGCCGGGCCAGAGCGCCGTTTCCTCGGTGAACGGGACGGCCGGCCAGATGGTCTCTCCGTCTCCGAGGATCCGGGCCTCGATTCCGTGCTCCAGGGTGCACAGGCGGAACCAGAGATCGTCGGCATTCGGGGCCAACTCGCGAAAGGCCATGCCCTTGTCGCGGATCGCTTCGAGTGCCTCGCGGCGATAGAACACGCCGTACGCACCATTCGGCAACACGTCGAGTCGCGGCTTGCCGTCGCGTACGAATTCCCATCGCTGGTATGGCGCGTAGCCACCGTTTTCCTCGAACGTGATGCGTCGCGCACGGTAGCATAGCACGGCGCTGTCGCCGACGGCCGCCTCGTGCTTGAAGCCTTGCAGCCACGTGTCGGGATACAGCACGTCGTCATCGACGGTGATCACCGGCATCTCGTCGGCCCCGGGATACCAGGTAAAGAGTGGCAGCTTCTTGTACGAGCCGTAGTCCGCGTCCAGGCAGACGATCTCGACCCCGCGTCTTGCCAGCACGGCCAGTGGAAAAGGTCGGGGCTTCCCCGCATAGCTCGCGTCGAGAAACAGGATCACGCGTCTGGGACGCGTGAGGCCCCGGGACAGCGAGTCCACGGCCAGCATGGCCGCCCACTGGCGCGGGCCGTAGGTGGTGAGCGTGACGGTGGCGTATCCGTGGGTGTCCGGAATCCGCTGAGGCGAGAGGACTGCCCGCACGCACAACCAGCAATACCGGAGGTACTCGCGCACGGTGGTTAAGAACCCGCTAGCCGAATCCGACACGACACATCCTCGCTTCGTAGGTCCGATCGGGTCACCGGCGATCCGAATCAGGCTGCTCTGCAAGGACGTCGTTCGTGGGGACCCGACGCAGAACCCTTGAGGATGAACAACCGAGATTTCGACCGGACACATCGTTGGGGGACGACTTTCGAACGGTCGTTGCAATATCCGTTCCGCACTCGCGAAGATGACGAGCGTCGGGCCACGAGGTCTCGAGAAGCTACGGGTTCTCGTCACGAAGAGCAATCGCGCACAGCGCGACGGGGCGGCAGCGGCCGGCGCAACTCGCCATGGCCCGATTTCGCGGCTTATCCGAGGAGCGGATCGATCGCGCGCGCCAATCCGTTTACGAACTGGTCGTCCCGCATGCTCCGGTAGTGGGCCTCCAGCGGGCCGAACCGGTCAGTGATTACCCGGATACGGTCTGCCGGCTTGCTCAACGGGACGGCGCGAACCCGCAGCTTCTTTACGTAAGGACGCAGATGCGCCGACGCAACACCCTGGTACCGCGTCGCCGGCTCGACCAACAACACGGAGCCGTCGTACGGCCGGAGCTGGTATGCGTGCTGGGCCCGAACCTGAAAACTGTATTGGATCACGATGCGTTCGATGGTCGCCGGATCGACGTCCGGCATGACGGACCCGATCCTGGCCAGGAGCACCTGTAGGTAGCCGTCAGGCGACTGGCCGACAAAGTCTCCGGCGTCGAGGGCCAAGGGCAGGCCGGTGTTGAGTTCCAGCAGCGCGGCGAAAGTCTGGAGGTGTCCCTGGTCGCGGGTGGCGGCTCGGCTCAACTCCTGCACTTCCGGGCCCGATGGGGGCGCCGGTAGGCGGTCCCGCCCCGCCCCGAAGAGTCGGTACATCGGCACGCGGAGCCACCCGGCCAGCCGAACCAACGCGCGGAGCGGAGGGCGGGAGTAGGTCACGCGCAGGGCCCACCACCCGAAACGCCGGCGGTCGGCACGGTCCAGCGCCAACGGATCGATCAGCACCAGAATCGCCACCTCCTCGCCTTCGGCGCGCAGGCGGCGCGCGATCTCGTAGCCGAACGAGCCGGCGGAGGAGTACGCGATGAGGTAGTACGGTCCGTGGGGCTGGCGCCCGCGAATCGCGGCGACGTATCGGTCGACCCACCGCTGGAATCCCTCCGCCAACTCGCGCTCGCCCCAGATGAACGGGTCGCGCACTCCGATGATCTCACGCGACGTGCGCAATTCGCGGGCGAGCTTGTCGTAGGCGCCGAGCGTCCCGCCGGCCGAGGCGACGAGGAAGAGCGGCGCTCGGCCCGGTTCGGTGGCCTGTCGCATCGTCACGAGCATCGGCGTGCGCTCGTCGTCCGGGGCGGATTGCCCGCTCCGCGCTCGATCGATGCAGGCCGCCAACGTCTCGACGGTCGGGTACCGATACACCGACTGCTCGGGCAGCCGGGCGCGGTCGAGCGCGCACGCGGTTCGCAGCCGGTGCACCAGCGAGAATACGGTGAGGGAGGTGCCCCCCACCTCGAAGAAGCTGCTGTCGAGGGCGAACATCTCGTGGCCCAGCAACTCTGCCCAGATGTCGGATACCTGCCGTTCGGTGTCGGTGAGCGCGCGCCCGGCTACGGGAGCGGCGTGCGGCGCCGACTGGTCGCGCAGCAGGCGGGCCCTATCGAGCTTGCCCCTATCCGTCAGGGGAAACGCTTCCAGGCCCGCAACGGTGGATGGGAGCATGTACGTGGGGAGCCGGTCCCGCAGCGTTCGGTAGATGGCGTCGCGGTCGAGGCCCGCGGGCGACACGAAGGCGTGGAGCGTGGCGCCGCCCGCCTCGCTGCCGCCAACGATGGCGGCCGCCTGGCGCACCCCGGGGTGGCTCAGGAGTGCGCGCTCCACTTCCTGCAGGTCCACCCGGAAGCCGCGAATCTTGACCGTGTCGTCGACGCGCCCGATGAACTGGAGGCTGCCATCGGGCGCGTGCCGCACCTGATCGTGCGTGTCGTACAGCGGGTCGCCATGGCGAGACCCGTGGACGAGCACCGACGCCGTGAGCTCCGGACTCCGGAAGTACTCGGTGAAGAGCGCCGGACCGGCTATGTGGAGGCGCCCTTCCTGGCCGGGCGCAACGGGTTCGAGGTCGGGTCCCAGCACCAGCGCGCGCACGTCCGGCGAGATTGGCTTGCCGAGCGGCAGTTCCTCGCCCGGTCGGAACGACTCGCGGAGGTCGCACACCAGCGTGGAACTCGCCTCGGTGCTGCCGTAGATCGAGTAGACGTGCGTGTGCGGGGGGAAGGCGTTCACCGCGCGCTCGGCCAGCCGTGGGTTCACGTACTCGCCCATGAGGACGACCACGTCGAGCGGGGGCGGCGTGAACCCCGGCATGTCGAGGCTCGACTGCAGCGCTGATGGCACGATGAGGAGGCGCGAGACGCCACGCGCGCGGATGGTGTCCCAGAAGACTTCCAGGTCACGCGCCTGCTCGTCCGGGAGGATCACCACCGGGACGCCGCGCAGCAGCGGCTCGAACAGCTCGTAAATGCCGTGGGTCGTGGTGGCGTGCGCCTTCTGCACGCAGACGTCGCCGGCGGCATAGGGGTGCCGCTCCCAGGTCCAGCGCAGTCGGTGCTGGAACGACCGGTGGCTGCGCACGATCATCTTCGGCGTGCCCGTGGATCCCGACGAGCAGAGGATGAAGGCCGGTTGATCCGCCTGGCCGGGTCCGACGTCAGCACCGGTATCGGGGCCCGGCGGCAGGTCCTCGAGATGCAGTATCGGGACGGTCAGGGACCGATCGAGGGGCGTCGTCGCGTCATCGAGCACGGCGTCGAGCCCCGCGTGGCTGACGATCTCCCGCAGGCGGCCCGGGGGGTAGGTGGGCGGCAGAGGCATCACGGCGGCGTTCGTCTTCAGAATGCCGAGGACGGCGGCTACCCAGGCGATGGAGCGTTCGAGGTGGAGGCCGACCGTGGAGCCGGCCGCGATGCCGTGTGCCCGCAACCCGGCCGCCACGCGATCGGCGCGGGCATTCAGTTCCGCAAAGGAAATGGCGTCGGTCCCGGCATACAGGGCCACGGCATCGGGCGTTCTCCGCGCCTGCTCCTCGAACTGGACGTGCAGCAGTTGCTGAGAGTCAGTCTGGGCCATGGGTGAGAGCCGTTTCCGTGGGTGCGCCGGGCGCTTCGCGCAGTGGCGCAGTTCGCATTGAGCGAACCACGGTCAAGTTAGGGATGCGGTCCGTGCAGGGCCAACAGGGTCCGACCGGCTGGCGCCGGCTCACCACCACCCTGCGGGAGTCTCGATCGCGCATGCGCGCCGAACAGCGGCGCGTCGTACCGCAATTGTCGTCGGATATCCTTCTCTGGTGGGTGGACCGATACCTGGCGATCGGAGTGGACATCGAGCAGGTGCGCACCGTTCCCGAAAATTTCGACCGGGCGGACGGGAAACGCAACCGCGCACTTCTGTCGGTACGGGGGCCCCGACCAACGAAACAGGGCACGCGCGTTCAGCGCGTGCCCTGTTTCTGGGTCAGGGACGACGATTATTTAGTGAGCGCCGTCGGTGGCGGTGAAGGAGGTGTAGCCGTAGTCGCCGTTGGTGCCGGCGCAGCCGGCGTCGCCGCTTCGAGGTTGAAGCCCATGCCCGGCGCGCCGGATGTGTAGGTGTTATCTGTCGCCTGCGCCACCTGCGTGCCGTTGCGTATACCGTGATCACGTTGCCGACCATCTTCGCACTCACCACGTCCCCGTCCTTGACCGCGTATTGCGAGCCGGTCAGGAAGGCGATGTAGTCGTAGGAGCCCAGCGCGCCATACCATTTCACGATGATGACGTACGCACTGTTGTCCTGCACGAGGTGGAAGCTGATCTCGTAGCCCTTGTTGACCTGGGCCGAAATCGTACTGCGGAGCCGCATCTCGACTTCCTGGTAGCACGAGGGTTTCGGGTTGACCGTGTGAACGGTCGCCGTGACCTGCTGGTCGGGTCCCCAGGCGCCGGTGAGCAGGGCCGTCGCGTCGGTATAGCTGACGCTGCCCTGATGGCCGATCGCGAGGCCCGAGGCGCTCGAGACATCGGACCAGTCCATGCCGTTCGTCTTCCCGTTGATCCAGATGCCCCCCTCCGAGATCGGATTCTCGGTGTTGGGGAAGTTCGTGGTGTAGGTGCGGGCGCTACCCGAGGCGATCGTGACCGTGACGGCCGACGTGTCGGCCAGGGTGCCGCCGGTGACCGTGGCGATCACGCGATAGGTGCCCGCCGTATTGCCGGCGGTGTAGAGGCCGCCCGTGGTGATGGTGCCGCCCGTGGCGTTATAGGTGGCGGTGACGCTGCTGGTACTGCCGTCGCTCAGCTTCCCGCTCACGCTGAACTGCTGCGTGGCCCCCGCCTGCACGGTCGCCGTGGCCGGCGTCAAAATGAGCTGCTGCAAAACGGGTAGTGGGGCGGTGACCGTCACCGTGGACGTGTCGGCCAGGGTGCCGCCGGTGACCGTGGCGATCACGCGATAGGTCCCCGCGGTATTCCCCGCCGTATAGCGGCCGCCGGTCGAGATGGTGCCGCCCGTGGCGCTATAGGTGGCGGTGACGCTCGTGGTGCTCCCGTCGCTCAGCTTGCCGCTCACGCTGAACTGCTGGGTCGCTCCTGCCTGAAGCGTCGCCGTGGCCGGCGTCAAAATGAGCTGCCGCAGGACGCGTGGTATGGCAACCACGGTGAGCGTTGCGCTGCCCGTGACGCCCCCCGAGGTCGCCCGGATCGAGGCGCTGCCGGCGCCAACGCTCGAGGTGTAGCCGGAGCTGTTGACGGTGACCACGCTCGTGGCGGAACTCGCCCACGTGACCGCGCGCCCGGTCAACACGTTGCCGGCCGAATCCCGAACCGACGCCGTGAACTGATAGTGTTGGCCGACCGTATCGGAGACGGTGCTCGGCGACACGATGACCTGTGCCACGCTCGCGGCGGGCGCACTGGGCGTCGTGGCGGTCGCCACGTTGGAAAGCGACCCGAAGACCGCGTTGTTGCTGATGGTGCCGCGGTACGCCACGACCTGGAAATCGTAGTTCGTGGCCGCTGCCAGCCCCGTCACGGTGCAGTTGATCGCGCTGCCGGCCGTGGTGCCGGTCACCGGTGTGCTGCAGGTGCCCGAGGAAACCGCGGCGGCGCTGCCCCAACTGATGGGGTGCACCGCGAACCGGACGTCATAGCTCGCGTTGCCGCCGGTGCCATCGCCCACGGCCGTGAACGACAACGTCGTGGCGGTCGGACTGGAGGCCACGGCGGCCAGATCCACGACCGTGCCGGGTAGGTTGCTGGTGGTGCCGCTCACATTCACCGACGCCACGCCCAGAATCCCGGCGCTCATGGCCGATATTGTCGCTGTGCCGGCGCTTTTGGCGGTGCCCGTACCCGTCGTGTCGACGGATACCACGGCCGGTGCCGTGCTCAGCCACGCCACCGGGCGGTCTGCGAGCACGTTGCCCACGGAGTCGTATAGGGTCGCGGTGAATGGTACGGTTTGTCCGACGGTGGTATTGGCCGGGTTGGGGGTCACGACGATGGAAGCGATCGGGACGCCGAGCGCGGTGGTCGGCGCACTGGCAGTCACGGTATCGACGCTCGCAGTCACCGTCGTCCGGCCGACACCCCACCACCTAGCCCTTCCGTTGCGGTCGATCCGGACGATGGTTGAGTCGCTGGACCGCCAAACGATCTTCTGGCTGGATAGCGCGACGCCACGACTGTCATATGCGGTCGCCGTGAACTGCGTCGAGTGGCCGATGCTGTCCGTGGCCGAACTGGGCGAGATGGACAGCGACGCGGGCGCGCCCGCGGCGTTCGTGCCCGAGACCAGGCTGGGTTGCGTGCTGTTATTGGAAGAGCAGGCGGCAAGTGCGAGAGCGAGCAGGACTGCGGGATACGTGCGAACGCGGATGTGCCGCGATCGAAACGGTGAGCGCATTGAACGGAGTTCCCCCCGGGGGGTCGAGGGCGTAAGAGAAGCGAGTGGTGCGATGCTGGCTTTCATCAGGTTTGGTGAAGAAATGAGCCGCCTGCGCCGACAATCACCCGTCGGAAGCGCTGGCGGCTCGGCCGGCATCGCGAGTTTTCACTCGCTACAGCCCCGGAGCTCTGCGTCACCATCTTTGGATGGCTTTGCTCTTGGCAGCGTATCCTACCGCATATCGGTCACCCTCATACACCGGGTGGCCATGACTGTTGCCCCTGCACCAAGCGTGCGGTCACTAGACCGTCACATAGTGAACGACCGCGATCCGGGTCGGGTAACATGCGGGTAACATAAACATATGGATCGGAGTCGGTCGGATCCGGTCCTAGCGCACACCGTCGGTTGAGGCCTATGAGACCCGCCAGTGACCGCGGTGGACTGGGGCTCCGCTAGCGCACGGCCGAGAACAGCCGAATCGCATCCGCCACGGACCCGAAGGAGCGGGGGCCGGCCCGCTCTGCTGAGAGAAGTCCCCCGAGACATTGTTGAAGTCCGCCCGGTCAGGGGATGGAATCAGTGGCGGTGAAGGAGGTGTAGCCGTAGTCGCCGTTGGTGCCGGCGCAGCCGGCGTTGCCGCCTTCGAGGTTGAAGCCCATGCCCGGCGCGCCGGATGTGTAGGTGTTATCCGTCGCCTGCGCCACCTGCGTGCCGTTGCGATATACCGTGATCACGTTGCCGACCACCTTCGCACTCACCACGTCCCCGTCCTTGACCGCGTATTGCGAGCCGGTCAGGAAGGCGATGTAGTCGTAGGAGCCCAGCGCGCCATACCATTTCACGATGATGACGTACGCACTGTTGTCCTGCACGAGGTGGAAGCTGATCTCGTAGCCCTTGTTGACCTGGGCCGAAATCGTACTGCGGAGCCGCATCTCGACTTCCTGGTAGCACGAGGGTTTCGGGTTGACCGTGTGAACGGTCGCCGTGACCTGCTGGTCGGGTCCCCAGGCGCCGGTGAGCAGGGCCGTCGCGTCGGTATAGCTGACGCTGCCCTGATGGCCGATCGCGAGGCCCGAGGCGCTCGAGACATCGGACCAGTCCATGCCGTTCGTCTTCCCGTTGATCCAGATGCCCCCCTCCGAGATCGGATTCTCGGTGTTGGGGAAGTTCGTGGTGTAGGTGCGGGCGCTACCCGAGGCGATCGTGACCGTGACGGCCGACGTGTCGGCCAGGGTGCCGCCGGTGACCGTGGCGATCACGCGATAGGTGCCCGCCGTATTGCCGGCGGTGTAGAGGCCGCCCGTGGTGATGGTGCCGCCCGTGGCGTTATAGGTGGCGGTGACGCTGCTGGTACTGCCGTCGCTCAGCTTCCCGCTCACGCTGAACTGCTGCGTGGCCCCCGCCTGCACGGTCGCCGTGGCCGGCGTCAAAATGAGCTGTACCTGGTGCGACGAGTCGCTCTTCGGAGCGTCGGAGGAAGTGCACCCGGCCAGCAGGACGGCGGCAGCACCGTAAATCGCGATTCTCATGGCGTATTCTCCTGCAGAATCTCGGGGAAACCGCGGCATCCACGTCCGGCCACGCGTCGGCGGATTGTGAACGGGTGCGGATGGTGATGCCGCACAGGTCCTCAATCCGCGCGTCGCCGGGGTTCATCGCACCGTTCCAGCCATATCTCCCGCCAGAAGATGTATTCGTTTTCTGGGTTAAACCCGAAGTACTCGCCGGTAGCCGTGACTCCGTCGAGAACGATACAGGGCGTGGGGAGACTTATGAGCTTCCCCGTCTGCTCCACGATGACGCGGTCGAGCCGTGCTCGTACGGCATACTCGCCGCCGCAGAAGCGGAGCATATCACGATCGAAGTAGAGTCCGCGATTCCTCGACTTGGTGTTCAGCGTAGGTTCGATGGCGTGTTTGGACTTCACACGGACCCTGTCTCCCGGCGCGAGCTGCAGATCGTCCCTCGCGAGTCCATTCGGACCGGAGGGCACGTAACTCGGGAAGCGCGATCCGCCTCGCTTCCCCTGCGCCCAATTGAAGCAGCCGATCGCAATGCCCCGGACGAAGTGCCACAATCGAACATTTCCGTACCAGAGGTCCTTTGCATAGTGACGGGGGTCAGCCAGTGCGAGCGGAGGAGCTCCGGTGGTCAACTCGGTTGCCTGACAAACAAACCGCGGCTCCCCGGTTCCGTCGTCGCGAACGCACAGCGTCACGAGTCCCGCAGTGGAGGCGCCAGAGGCGTCCGTCTCGTCAGGCGTCGCCGCCGGTCCCGGCGGTGAGCGGCGCAGCCAGGATTCCTTCCACCGCAGGTGGCAGTTGGCCTGGCAGCCTCCGTGTGCCGATCCCGTGCAGCGCAGTCTCTCCAACAGCACCAGATCGTGCATCCGCTTGAGCCCGGCACTGTGGATCCAGTCATTGAGTTTGTCGATGCGTCGGAAGACGCGGACCCGTTGGCCACAATACGCCGCCATCTCCGGCATGAACGGAACGCCGTCGAGCGTGCCGTCCGCGTCCAGCGTCTGCAGGATCTCGTGCAGATTGCGGATCTCGACCCATTCCCCCGGCCTGAGGCCGAGTCGGGATGCGGGCTTCCCGTCGGGTTGGTCGTTTCGGTGAACGGTCCGGAAGATCCATGAGCGAAATGGTCCTACCACCGACTCACGTCGTGCGGTCGAGGCATACGGGCTACCCTGTTCTTCGAGCGCATCCCGATGCAGGGCGATCAGCCCGCCCACGGCGACGAGGGACGCCCCCTTTGCCACCAGGATCGCCGCCGCGATCACGATTCCCCATGCGACCCACGCCAAGGGCGCCATTGCTGCTGCGCGCTCAAAGCCCAGCCATGCCAGCAGGGCAACTGCCGACACGGCGGCCAGCGCTACCACCACGCCGGCCATCACCGTCTTGCGATAGCTACCCGCCTGCTCAGTCACGGCGACCCCGTGCGAGACTCACGACCGTCTTCCGTCCGTGGAACGCTTCGGCATAACCGTCGGGCGCCGCGCACTCGATCCCTCGGATTCGCATCAGCCCGTCGAACGTCTCCGGTGAGTACCACCGCTTCCGCGACTGGCTGGGGAAGGCCGACATCAACAGCTTTACCTTCCGCCGCCGGATGCGGTCGGAGAGCGGCACGTAGACGTTCGGGTGCGCGAGATCCCCGTCGTACTTCGGAATCTCATATTCCAGGATCGTGTGGTCGCGGAAGGTGTTCCAGGTCAGGTCGCAGACGATCCGGTGGTCCTGATGGAGGTCGTGCCGGAAATGCGTGAAGATCAGATCGGGCTCGGTCGCCTTGAGCGTTTCGAACACCTCCTTGACCGCGGCCCCTTCGTACGGCAGGAATCCGTCGCGGAACGACTCGACCCGGATCTCGGCGGCGCGCGCGCCGCGGAGCACCCGCCGGGCACTCCGTCGAGCCTCGGCGGCGCGCGGACCGGCTCCACTCAGCACCATCCAGTGCACGCGAACCGACGGCCGCTCTTCGAGCAGCGTCAGCAGCGTCCCGCCGCAGCCGATCTCGATGTCATCGGCGTGCGCGCCCAGGCACAGCACCGTGAGCGGCGCCCGACGTGAGGCGTGGAGCGTCAGCGGCAGCATGCGAGTGCGGTCTCGGCGGCGCGTTCGCCACTGATGAAACTCTCGTCGGTCCACATGTAGCCCCAGTCGCCGTACCGGCCGCAATAGGCCACCCCGATATCATCCAGGTATCCGTGCACCGTCTCCAGCGCCTTGGAACGGTCGAGGTCGAAGATGACGTTCGCGTAGGGCACCAGGAACGCGTTCTTGAACAGGATCTTGTCGGACTCCCGCAGGATCCCGGCCTTCTTCAGGTCCGCGATCACCGGTTCGATGAGGCTCTCGGGCGCCACGTCCAGCGGGCGATACTTGCTGGAGTAGTACACCTCCGCCTGAATGCTCCCCGCGCCCGGCGGCACGTTGGTGCGCGACAGCATGTGCGGAAAGCTCAACCGCGTGAAGCAGATGTCCTCGTCGTAGAAGTAGGACATGTGCGCTTCGGAGAGATCCTCACGATCCACGGCCACGTTCACCAGCACGCAGGTGGAACAGGCCAGCCGGCCGGCGGCGGCGGCGACGTCCGCGGGCGCGCCGGCGATCATCGGCACGATCTCGGTGAGCGGAATGGAAGACACCACGGCGTCATAGCGCGTCCGATGCCCGTTGCGGAAGGTGAGTTCGCGCGACACGGGATCGAGCGCCACGAGTTCGTGGCCCAGCTTGATGTCGCCGAGCGGCACGAACTTCTCGAGGTAGGCGGCGAACCCGCCCTGCGTCGGATATCTGAAATGCGTGATGTAGTGAATGTTCGGCGCGCTGGGCGAGAGCGCGCCGCGCAGCACTTCCTCCAGGCTGGGGCGGTAGATACGCGGCCCCAGCCAGTCGGTGCTCATGTTCTCGGCGCTGGTCAGGTGGTACTTCCGCGTGTACTGCATGGGAAACGTCTCGGCGAAGGTCTTGCCGAAGCTCGCGAGCAGCCAATCCGCGTAGTTGTTGATCTTCCGTTCCGGTTCGTGGCTCGCCGCCACGAAATCCTCGATCACCTTGATCACCACATCCTCGGGCAATCCGTGCAGGTGCAATTGCACCGGGTGCACCGGCCAGTGCCCGCGCCAGTAGTTGTTGAGCCGGATCTGGATGGTCTCGTACTCGCCGCCCACGCTCTCCGCGAACAGCTCCTGAATGCGCTCGTTCTTGGTGAACGAGATGTGCGGCCCGATGTCGAACAGGAACCCTCCCTCGTGCCGGAAGGAGGCGGTGTGTCCGCCGTAGTACGAGTTCCTGTCGTAGAGGACCGGCTTCATCCCCTCCGTCGACAAACGATTCGCGGCGCCGAGTCCACCCATGCCGCTGCCAAGTACGACGATGCTATCCAATGGGGTCACCCTGAGGTTGATCCTGCGGGGCGTCGAAGCCCGAAGTGAGCAGTTGCTCGTACTGTGAGATCTGGCCGACCGTGAGCGCCCGGAGGTCCTCGGCGGCCGCCCACCCACGATACCACGCCACGATCCAGTCGAGGGTGGTGCCGAGGCCCATGGTGGGACGCCAATGGAGTGCTTCGGCGGCCTTCGAGGCGTCGAGCCGGAGTTCGGGCGCCTCCGCCGGGTGAGAACCCGCGTCGCGTTCCCAGCGAGCGCCCGCTCCCCAGGTCGCGGTCATCCGATCGGCGATCCACGAGACCGGTCTTGCGTCGACGGCGCGCGGGCCGAAGTTCCACCCCGATGCCGATGCCGGGTTCTGCGCGGCCAGTTGCTCGGCGAGCATGAGGTATCCGCGAATCGGTTCGAGGACGAACTGCCACGGGCGGATTCCGCCGGGGCTCCGGATCAGGCAGGGGCGGCCGCCCGTGAACGCCCGGATGAGATCGGGAATCAACTGATCGGCCGTCCAGTCGCCGCCGCCGATGGCGTTTCCCGCGCGGGCGCTGGCCAGTGCGACCCCATGATCGGCCAGGCGCGACGGCGGGAAGTACGACCTCCGATAGGCAGTGGTCACCAGCTCTGCGCACCCTTTGGAGTTCGAATACGGGTCGTCGCCGCCCATCGGATCATCCTCGGCGTAGGCGGGGCCCGACGACCGGTGCGCGTAGCACTTGTCGCTCGTCACGTTGACGATGGCGCAGGGGAGTTCCAGCTGCCGCACCGCCTCGAACAGATGGACCGTGCCCATGACGTTGGACGCGTACGTCTCGATGGGCGCCGCGTAGCCGCGCTTGACCACCGATTGGGCGGCCAGGTGCAGGATGACGTCCGGTCGCGATTCCGCGACGGCTGCCTTGAGGCGGTCGAAGTCGCGGACGTCGGCGATGACGGACCGAAGGCTGCGTCCCGCATCGGCCTGCTGGTAGAGGCTCGGCTCGGTGGGCGGTTCCAGCGCATACCCGGTGACGTCAGCGCCCAGCGACTCGAGCCAGAGGGAGAGCCAACTGCCCTTGAAGCCGGTGTGGCCGGTGAGGAACACGCGGCGGCCCCGCCAGAAGGCCGGAGTCGGCGCCCCCGGGCCGACATCGTTGTTCGTACCGGGGCGGCGGGCTTGGGTCGCGTCGTTCATACGGGCGTCGTCAGGTTCCAGACTTCCCAGGGCGGAACACCCTTGGCGACCAGCTCGTCGAGCTGCTGCTTGTCCTTGAAGGTGTCCATGGCTTTCCAGAAGCCGTCGTGCGGATACGCCAGGAGCTGCTGCCGCTCCATCAGCCGGTGGAAGGGCGCGTCCACCAGTTCCTCGCCCTCCCTCAGGTAGTCGAAGAACTCCTGCCGGAAGGCGAAGAAGCCGCCATTGACCCGCAGCTTGGTGCTCCGCACGTCGGTCAGGCTGGTGACCAGCTCGCCGTCGGTTGCGACGTAATGGAAGCTCACGTTCGGCGGAACAGTCACCATGGCGGCGACTTTTTTGGAGGCGCAGAAGTGGCGGACGTACGCGTCCAGGTCGATGTCCGAGACGCAGTCGGTGTAGTTGGCCAGGAACATCTCCTCCCCGGCGAGATACGGCTTCACGCGGCGGAGCCGCTCGCCGATGGGCGTCGACAGACCGGTGTCCACGAACGTGATGCGCCAGTCGTGGATGTCGCTGTTGAGCAGTTCCACCTTCTGTCCGCCGTCGGCCATCACGAAGTTGTTCGACAGCGCCTCGTTGTACTCCAGGAAGTACTTCTTCACCACGTCGGCTTTGTAGCCGAGGCAGATAATGAAGTCCTTGTGCCCGTAGTGCGCGTAGTACTTCATCAGGTGCCACATGATGGGACGGTAGCCGAGGCTCACCATCGGCTTCGGAATGTTCTCGTCGTAGTCTCGCAAGCGAGTGCCGAGACCGCCGGCAAAGAGGACGACTTTCATGACGCCTCCACTGCCGACATGGCCGGGGACGGTCGGCGTGCCGAGTCTGCCGCTGGTGCCCACCGGCGGCGTTGTTCTGCCCACAGCCGGTCGCTCAGTCGCTCGGCCGGCATCGTGACGTCCTCCGCCGTGACCACGCTGTCGCGAGAGACGGCCCGCTTCAACACGCATCCCTCGGCGAGCCCCATCGGCAGCGCATCCGTGGTGCGCGCCTGGGCGGTGTTCTCGATCAGGCCGTAGACCGTGAACCCGCCGATGCCGTCGATGGTCTCGCCCGGCGCGAGGTCGCGTTTGGCGACTGCGACCACCTCGCAGCGTGGGCCGGCGAGTGGCGCGACGGTGGCGTCGTTCAGGGCCACGGCGCGCCCGATCGTGGAGGCGATCTGCAGATGGGGCAGGTGGAAGGGGGTGTAGAACACGTAGAACGGCCCGTCGCCCATCTTATAGTAGGCGAGCTGCGCCTGCTTGAGCGGGTTGCCTTCGTGGATCACCACGAAGGCGCCGGTGTGCGGCGCTGCGCCGAGGGCATAGTCCACGATGCCGCCGGCAAGCATGTCGGCGGCCGGCAGCAGCGAGGCCATCTCCCTGACGTTCGCGCACGCGGGTCCGTACATGCCGCGCCGGCCGACGTGGAACCCGGTGGCGTTGGCGAGCACCGTCGTCTCCATGGAGAGCTTGGTGGCGTCGGCGAACGAGGTGACCTTCCAGGGATCCTGATCATTCTTCTCGGCGAACGCGCGCTGCGTGTCGGGATTCCGATAGTAGTCCACCATTCCCTTGATGTTGCCCGCCGCCACCGGCATGAGGCCGAGCGACTTCACGTAGCGGTAGAGCGTCATCGCCACGCCAGGTTCGTCGCCGTCGGTGTTGGTGAGCACCACGCCCGCCTGGTCGGCCCGTGCCTTGAGGATCGGGCCGATGGTGGAGTCGAGTTCGGCATTGACGATGACGGTGTGCTTGCCGTGGGCGATGGCGTCCAGCGTGATCGCGGCGCCGAAGTCCACCGTGCCGGTCACCTCCAGCACGATGTCGATGCCGGGGCAGGCGACCAGGAGCGCGGGATCGTCGGTGAGCACGGGGACGCCGCGCGCGACGTCGTCGGCCATCCGGCCGGCCGAGTCGGTGGTGGACCAGGTGGCGATGCCCGCCTCGCGGAACGCGCGTTCGGCGTGGCTTGCGGTGCGATTGGCGATGCCGGCCAGTCGTATGCCCGGCACCGGCGTTCCGAGCTGGAGGGCGATGGCCCGGCCGGTGGCGCCGGCGCCGATCATAGCCACCCGGATGGGGCGGCCTTCGGCCTCACGCTGGCGGAGTGCGGTATCGACGTTCATGACGTGGCTCGACTGTTGGGGGGCTCGAGAAAGGGCCATTTCAAATCCTGCTCCGAGAGCGACTGCGGCGGGAGCGGCCAGGTGACGTTCACTGTTGGATCGTCGAATCTCAGACCGCGCACCGCATCCGGGGCATACACCGCCGATGTGAAGTAGAGGATTTCGGACTCGTCCTCCAGTGTCTGGTATCCGTGTGCGCACATCGGCGGCACGTACAGCATTCGGGCGTTATCCGCTGAGAGCTCGGTTCCGAACCAACGACCGAAGGTAGGCGACGCCGGTCGCAGATCCACGAGCACATCGAAGACCGAGCCGCGCGTGCAGCGCACCAGCTTGGCCTCCTCGGCCGGCGCCACCTGGTAGTGCATGCCGCGGACCGTGCCCGCCCGGTGACTCGTCCCCATGTTGGCTTGCAGGGGGACGAAGTCAATACCGTGCTCGCGGAATTCCTCGAGCACCAGGCGCGAAAGAATCGGCCTCGGGGATCCACGTGTGGGGCGGGGTCGATGGTCCATGCGCGCGGAACGGCAGATTCAACGAAGAACACGATGTCGTCCTACTGCGTCACGGGCTTAACCGAGGCGTGCGCTAGGGCTTTGTGCTTGCGTGTACGCTGCCGCCAGCCACCCAGCCGTCGGATTACGCTTTCGATCGTCCGCTTCGGATTGCCGAGGAGATCCAGCACGCGAAGCAGCGTGTAGGCCGCGATCCGCGCGTAATTCGGAGGATAGCCCATCTCCCGAACGACGCGGAGATGATAATCCCAGAACTCGTGCCCCCGGAACGCAAGGACGCTACTTCCCAAGAAACGATAGTAATGGCGGGTCACTTCCTTGCGCCGGACTTGGAACTCCTGATGCGTCAGGTAGATCGGACCGAACGTGGTGATCTCATGGACGGTGTCGGCCGCGTATGAGTCGACGCGCTCGAGATACGAGGTCGTTCCAGACCCTGCGCCTCGTTTGAGGCCGGTAAGCACTTGGTGTACGAATCCCAGGTCGTGGTCCTGGAGGAGATCAAGGTACGCTTCGATGTCGCCGGCGTAGTTTCGCGGATTGTAGAACGGTTGCTTCTTCCGCACGATGTCGGCGCGAATCAGGCTTCCTGAAGGACCGCCGAATCCTTTCTGTTCACGCAGTAGTCGCTGCCGACAAACCTCACGCCCCGAGATAAGCGCTTGGGGATAAGGCACTTCAAGGCCGTTCACGTGCGTTCCGTTTACCGTGTACGCCTCTACCATGCCGACCGATGGATACGTTTCAGCGACGTCGGCCATTTCTTCCAAACATCTCGGAAAGAGCCAGTCGTCCGCCCCGAGTATCTTGCAGTACTTGGCGTCGTCCGAGATCAGCCCAAACGCATTGTTGTGGCTTTCAACCACGGATACGAATTTCGGGTAGGTGACGACGCGAATCCGCGGGTCGTGGGCCGCAAATTCCTCGGCGATTGCCACCGTGCGATCCGTGCTGTGGTTGTTTCCGATCGTGAGATCCCAGTTCGTATACGTCTGGGCCTGAACGCTTCGGATGGCCTCGGCGATCGTCCGCTCCCCGTTGTACACGGGGATGATGACACTCACCAGGGGAAGGCTGCCTTTCGCAATCATGGGGGGAGTCGGTTAAGGTGTGATTCCGTCTTCGTCGGCGTCTCCAACACCAGGCGCTGCGCCTACACCGGCACCTGCACCTACAACTGGAACGTCAGCGAGGGCCGCGCGCCCCCCGTCGTCGTCATGGATGTCGCAACTGATAAGGCGCGGCTGCATGTTCACGCTCCCGCGCACGGCGGGTGGGCCGCTGACGAAGAACGTGGCGGCGTTCGCCCACTTGTCGTACGGTGCGTTCGTGGTGTAGCGGAACAGATATCCGTTGACGTGAAAGCTGCCTTCGGCGAGCGTGGCTTCGATCTCGAACGTGGTCGTGACACGCTGGCCCGCCTCGAGAACGAACGGCTCGCGGCCGAGCCGATCGGTGCAACTGTCGAACAGCGGATACGCCTGGTCGTCGGTCACCTGAATGACCACGCTGACGTCCTCGTGTCGCCGGCGGGCGATGGCCTCGACGGTGACCAGAATCTTGTCTCCGGTCTGGAACTCGACGGCCGGTCCCCGTTCGTTGTGAAGCCGGACTTCGGTGATCTCGATATCGCGGTCCCCGGTTCGCTGGTCGCCGCTCTGCTCCCGCGAGGTACTGCTTCAGTACCTCCGATGTGTCGCCAATCATCGCGACTGCACCGCTGCGGAGCAGCATACTTCGCTTGCACAGATTGCCCGACCGCCCGGAGGTTGTGCGAGATGAACACCACGGTCGTGCCGTTCAGGATGATCTGATCCATCCGTTCGATGCACTTCCGTTGGAAGGAATAGTCCCCCACGCTCAGGACCTCATCCACCAGCAGGACCTCGGGATCGACGTGCGCCGCTACGGAGAACCCGAGTCGCGCGAACATGCCCGAGGAATACCGCTTCACGGGCGTGTCGATGAACGCTTCCAATCCGGAAAACGCCACGATCTCGTCGAACCGGCGCGTGATCTCGTCGCG
Organism: uncultured Gemmatimonadaceae bacterium; assembly: GCA_963781765.1. GTDB lineage: Bacteria > Gemmatimonadota > Gemmatimonadetes > Gemmatimonadales > Gemmatimonadaceae > JAGWRI01. Next base: position 183,886 of record CAWAHC010000008.1, on the reverse strand, counting down.
CTTGAGGCCGAGGATCGCCCCATTCAGATAGATGTTCTCGCGCCCTGTGAGATCCTGGTGGAAGCCGGCGCTCACTTCGATGAGCGCTGAGAGCCGACCGCGCACCGTGATCCGGCCCTTGGTGGGGCGCATGATCCCGGTTAGCAGCTTGAGCATCGTGCTCTTGCCGGCGCCGTTGTCCCCGATGATGCCGAAGGCCTCGCCCTGTTTCACGTCGAACGACACGTCGTTCAGTGCCCAGAAATCGCGCTTGTCGAGCTCGCCATCCGCGCGGGCGCGGAACATGCGCCCGGTGAGCGCGGGGATGAGATCGCGCAGCGAGTCGTAGATCTCGCCGCGGCGAAACTTCTTGGAGACGTTCTGGATTTCGAGGGCGGCGTCGCTCATGAGGTCAACCTTAGACGCTTTCGGCGAAGTAGGGCTCGAGCTTCCGGAACGCGGTCATCGACAGCAGCAGGAACACGGCGGCGAACACACTGCTGTACGCGAGCCATGTCACGTCCGGCATCTGATGGCGCACGACCGTGGCCGAAACCGCCTCCAGCACCGGCGAGACCGGATTCAGCAGGATGAGCGGTTCCCATTTTCCGAGCATCCGGCTGTCGAAGAACACCGGTACGAAGAAGACCGCGAAGGTGAGGAGCACCTCGACCAGATATTTCACGTCGCGGAAGAACAGCCCCGCCGCGGACAGCAGCACGGCCGCCCCGACCACGAGCATCAGCAGAATCACGAAGAGCACCGGAAGCCAGAGGAGCTGCAGTGACACTCCAACCCCCACCGCCAGCGCGAAGATGCCGATCACGGTCGATGCGACCGCGAAGTCGAGCAACTGCGCGAACACCGCCGACAGCGGGAAGATCAGCCGCGGCATGTACACCTTGGTGAGCAACGTCGAATTGGCAATCAGACTGCTGGTGCCCAGTCGAATGCCGGAGACGAGGAATGCATACGGCACCGACTTCACAGCCACCGCCGCGATGTCGGCGGACTTCACATGGGTCCCGGAGAAGCTGGCGAACGCAAACCGCACGATCACGCCCGCGCCCACGATCACCATTGGCATGAGGAGCGCCCAGAGCAATCCCATGACCGACTGCTTGTAGCGAACTTTCACCTCACGCCACGTCAGCGTATACAGTAGGTCACGGTGACGCGCGACTTCGCGGACCTCGTCCACGAGCCCGAAGCCGCCCGCACGCACGGCTTCCCGGACCACGGTTTCCCGGTGATCTGGGGGCGTATGCGCGAGCTGGGGCAGGGGGGGGGACACGGGCAGATAACCTCGGGGAAGACGACGGAAAACCGGCCCCACACCTCAATAGCGGGTGTCGGGCCCTCCGGCCGCCAACACTCTACGGAGCAACTAACATGCCACAAGGATTGTGTCGCCGGGAGGCTGACGCAACGTCCGACGGGCCCGGCTTCTGACTGCATTTTCGTCTGGCAACCGGCCACGCCGCACAAGATTATCTCACTTGGGCCGTCCACGTCCCGTGATGCCGAACCGTTCGCCCGCCGCGTTTCCACCATGCGACTGTGCTACTCGGAGTTCTTGCCCTTTTTTGCAGCGAATAGATGCCTTTGTGCGCCGGATCACACTCCGGGAAGAGACTGCGTAAATCATACCGCGGAAATCGCGAAATGTCGCGTCTGCCTCGGCCTTAGGCCGGGAGTCGAGAGAGGTTGGCCAGCATCTTGTGGGGTCCGCGTCCTGCCAAGCCGAGCACCACGACAGTCCTTGTCCCCCCCGGCCCCGCCCTTCCGTCGGGCGGCGGCGGCGCGTTCATTCTGTGCACGCCCGCGAAATGCGGTGAACCGGAATCCACGTCTTCCAACGAATCGCCCACATGCACGACATCATCTCCGCCGTCATCCTCGGCCTGGTCGAGGGCGCCACGGAGTTCCTCCCCGTCTCGTCCACGGGGCACCTCATTCTCGCCGGCCACGCCATCGGCTTCGTCGGGCCCACGGCCGATGCCTTCGAGATCATCATCCAACTCGGCGCCATTCTGGCGGTGGTGTGGCTCTATCGCGACCTGCTCTGGCGCACCGCCAGGCAGGGCTTCGCGGTCGAGGAATCGCGGCGGTTGATCCTCGCGCTCTTCGTTGCCTTCCTGCCGGCGGCGATCGTCGGACTGGCCACGCACCACTGGATCACCGCCCACCTGTTCGTGCCGCCGGTGGTGCTGGGCGCGCTCGTCCTCGGCGGCGTCGGCATCCTCGCCATCGAGCGCTGGCGGCCGGCGCCGCGCTTCGAGACGGTGATGCAGATCGGCTACCGCACGGCGTTCTGGATCGGCATCGCGCAGGTGTTCGCGCTCATTCCGGGCGTGTCGCGCTCGGGGGCGACGATCATGGGCGCCCTGCTGGCAGGAGTGGACCGCGCCGCCGCCGCCGAGTTCTCGTTCCTGCTGGCGATCCCGGTGATGTTCGCGGCTACGGGGTTGGAGCTCTGGGAGAACCGGCACCTGCTGGCGGGTTCGGACGCGCTCGTCTTCACCATCGGCTTCGTGGTGGCCTTCCTGAGCGCCATCGTCGTCGTGAAGTGGCTGGTGCGCTTCGTCTCGCACCGGACGTTCGACGTCTTCGCCTGGTACCGCATCGTGTTCGGACTCGCGCTGCTGGCGCTGATGGCCACCGGGCGAAGCTGGATTACGAAGTAGCCATCGCCGGCCGGCGGCGCGTGGCGGCCGTCACGAGCGCGAGCACCACGCAGTTCACGATCAGCGCCACGATGCCGACGTTGAGGTCCTTCACCACCTGCGGGGCCCACGGCATGAGGCTCGCCACCGACGCCCCGCTCACCGTGAGATACGCGACGGTCGCTTCTCCGGCGACGATCCCGGCGGCGGCGCCGGCGGTGCTCACCATCGGGCGTTGTGGAAGCGAGAAGAGCAGCGAGGGAAAGAGCTGGGTCACCATGTTGTAGCCCATCAGCAGCAGCGGGACGATCGCCTCGCCTTCGTGCAGGGTGAGCCATACCGAGAGCAGCGCGATCACGCCGACCAGCGCTCGCGCCAGGCGTGCCACGCCCCGGTCGTCGGTGGCGGGCACCACCACCCGGTACACGTTCTGCGAGAGGATGGTCGCCGCCGTGAGCAGGATCATCGAGCCGGGGACGAGGGCCGTGAGCAGTCCGGCGGCCCCGATCACGCCGATCGTGGCCGGTGAGAATGTTTTCTCCGCGATGCGGAAGAGCGAGAGATCGCCGTCGGCGCCCTTGAGCCCCGGCACCTGCAGAATGGCCGCGAACCCGACGAAGAACACGAACAGGATCACGAGCTGGTACAGCGGCAGCAGCACGGCGTTCTTCCGGAACACGTCCTCGCGCTTGGCCGTGTACGATCCGGCAAAGAACTGCGGCCACATGTAGAAGCCGGTGGCGGTGAGCAACACGGTGCTGATGAACCAACTCGGGCTCATGCCGCTGGAGGGCAGGGTGAGGAACCCCGGTTTCGCCTTGTCGATGGCGTCGAACATGGCGCCGTAACTGCCGTAGTAGTGGATGGGCAGATAGATGCCGAGCACGAGCGCCACGCTCAGGATCATCACGTCCTTGAACGCGGCGGTCCATGCCGACCCGCGCACGCCCGACACGACCACGTACAGCGTGAGCGCGGCCGCGCCCGCCCAGACGGCCGCCGTCGGTGTGACGCGCCCGTAGGAGGCTTCCGACACGATGATGCCCAGCCCCTTGAGTTGGAGCACCAGATACGGCACCAGCGCAGCCACGCTGACCAGCGCCACCAGCACGCCGAGCGCGTTGCTCTGGTACTTTGCCACGAAGAAGTCGGCCTGCGACACCAGCTTCTTCTCCTGCGCGTATCGCCAGATGATCGGGAGCAGGAAGTACGACCACGAGTAGGCAATGGCGCCGTAGCAGAGGATGTACATCGCCGGGCCGCCCTTGCCGTACGCCCACCCGCTGCCGCCGAGGAAGGTGAAGGTGGTGTAGATCTCCCCGGCCATGAGCAGGAACACGAAAATCGTACCGAACGACCGGCCGCCCACGCTCCACTGCTCGAGGTTCATCTCGTGTCCGCGGCGGGCCCACAGCCCCAACCCGATGGAGGCCGCGAAGGTGAGCGCGAGAATGGCGAGCGCGGTGGTCATCGGGGGCCCCGCTCGCGCGCGCTGTCCAGGTAGAGGATCAGTCCCATCACGCCCGACGTGACAACCACCCAGATCACGATCCAGGCCATGAGCAGCGGCAGGCCGAACACGAGCGGATGCACCCGGTTGACGAAGGGAATGCCGCCCAGCAGGATCAGGGTGGGCAGGGCGGTGAGCCAGTGGTACGGGCGGAATCCGGTGGGCCTGGGCGCATCGGGCACGGGCGGGTCCTCAGCGGTACGCATGGGGCGGAGCGGCGGGCGGGGGCCCCGCGATGGGGACGGAACGCTGCCAGCTTACCGCGCGTTGGCTCCCATGGTAAGGGCGACATGCGCCCCCCGCGGCGTCAACGCTCGCTTCGCAACTGGTCGAGTACCGACATCGTGCTGAACCCGTGGAACCGGCGGTCGCTCTCGTTGCGCGCCACCCAGGCGTGCGCCTCGATGCCGGGCTTGCCGTCGGCACCGCGCTTCACGCCGATGCACACCGCCGCCGGTACGCCGGCCTGTCGCAGCACGAGACACTCGGCCACGCTCTCGTACAGGCAACTCGAGCGCCACCGATGGCCAGGGATCCGCGCCAGCAGTCGCAGTGTCCGGCGGGCCGTCCGCAGCGCGCCCTGTGGTTCCGGCCGTGGCACGGCGGGGGAATCGGCGGGCAGGTCCAGCAGTTCCGCGAACCGCGGCGACTCGATCCACGCCGCAGTCCGGTACGCCGCAAGGGCGCCTCGCCATCCGTTGCCAGGGTTCATGTCTACCAATCTGCATCGTCCGGGCCGAAGACGCTGGCGGCTGCCTCCCGGCCGGGCGCGACGCCCGGGGGCGGCGCCTGCGGCCACCCCACGGGGAGATCCGGCGGCATACGAAATCTGTCAATAGGGGTTCGACGGACTTGTCCGGGATCCCGAACCCGCCGACCCTCATAACGATGGGTCACGAGTGTGGGTTCCGTGCACGAGCACGGCGTCGCACGAGCGACTGGCACCCCGCAGATCGTGCGTTGACTCCTACGGAGATTGAAACCTATGCGTGCTCATCTTGTCGTCGCCCCGGTGCTCGCCGCGTTGGCGCTGGCGTCATCGGCGCTCGCGCAGCGTGCGGGCAATGTGGAGGTCGGAGGATTCGGCCAGTACTCGTTCATGGACTCGAAGTGGGCCCTCAAGGATGGGTTCGGGGTGGGGGGCCGGCTCGGGGTGTACCTCTCGCCGCGGTGGGAGCTCGAGGCGGATCTCGCGAGCTCGAGCCTCAAGGTGAAGCCATCGGGCCCCGGCAGCGTGCAGTACATGACGTATGCCGGACGTCTGGTGTACAATGCGCCGGTGGGGAGCAATGCGTTCCTGGTCGAACTGGGTGCCGGCGGCGATCGCGTTGCGAGCAACACCAAATTCGCGGTGTCCCCGGGCCTCGGCTTCCGCTGGAACCTGACCGACGTCGTGTCGCTGCGCTTCGACGGACTGGCCGACTTCGTCACGAGTTCGCCCCAGACGACCAACGTCCTGCTGCGTGGCGGGCTGAGCTTCCGGCTCGGCAACCAGACGCCCCCGCCCCCGCCGCCGCCGGTGATCAACCAGGACAGCATCGATCAGGCGCGACGCCGTGACTCCATTGCCCGTGCCGATGCGGCACGCGAGCAGGCACGGCAGGACTCCATCAACGCCGCCATGCGGGCGCACCAGGATTCAATTGACGCCGCCATGCGCGCCCGCCAGGACAGCATCGCCGCCGCCCAACGTGCGCGCGCCGAAGTGACGGCTCGACTCAGCGCCGAGCTGGAAACGAAGATCTATTTCGCAGTCGACCGGTCGACGCTTCGTGACGACGCCAAGGCCGTGCTCGACGCGAAGCTGCCGATCATGTCGGCGAATCCCGACGTGCGCATCCGCATCGAAGGCAATGCCGATGAACGCGGTTCCGACGCGTACAACAACGCCCTTGGCATGCGTCGGGCCCAGCAGGCGCGCCGGTATCTGGTGAGCAAGGGGGTCGACCCGAACCGCATCGACATCGTCAGCAATGGCGAGGAACATCCGGTGTGCACCGAGCACGCCGAGAGCTGTTGGTCGCAGAACCGTCGGAACGAGTTCGTGATCGTGGCCGGCGGGGACAATCTGAAGCCGGAGAATTGACGGCAGACGGCCGGTGGCCGCCCGTCGACGGTGAACTGCCGGCTGCTCATGGTGAGCAGCCGGCAGTTCGTCGTCATGCGGGACCACCCACCGCGCCCGCCAGTTCGGCATGCGTATTGCAGATCATGCCAGGGTTGGGTAGGGTACGAAAGCAGGCCTGACTGGGGAGGCATGATGCGACTCGCACGAGTGTTGATGGTCACCGGATGCGGCATGGCGCTCGCCGCCGCGCCGCTTCTGGCGCAGGGACGCCCCCTGCCGCTGCAGAAGCCGCCCACGCGCGCCCAGACGGGGACCGCCGGCCAGGCGGCGGCGCCGCGCGCCGCCGAGCGCGCGCCCAGCGAACGCGGCCGGCGCGCCGATCGGGGCGGGGCCTACTACGGTGGGTCGTCGGGGTACCGCTACGTGCCGGTGATGGTCGGACAGGACGGAAACGTGTACGCGAACTTCGGCTACGGGTACGAGCGCGTGCTGCGCCAGTGTACGTTGGCGCAGACGGTGCAGCAGCCGCGCGTGCAGCAGCCGACGCCGCAGGCCTATTCACAGCCGGCGTTGACGCAGCCGGTGCCGAGGCCGCAGACCGCGTCGCCTGCCATCGGCGCGACGCCCAGCCTTTCCGGACTCACGTCGGGCAACACGAAGGCCATGCACGTCGGGCCGGCCACGCAGCTGGCCGCGGCGGCCTGCTGGTCTCAGTTGGGGAACGGCAACGTCACGGTGCGGCGCTAACGAATTCCCAGCGCCTTGTGCGTCTGGAGACTCAGGCGCCACTGCGGGTGCTCCAGGCAGTAGGCCAACGCGGCCTCCGTGTTGTGCGCCAGATCGGGACCGTCCATCGGCTGTAGCGAGAAGTGCGCGAAATCGAGCTGTGCGTAGCGCTCGGGTTCGCCTCCGGCCTGCGGGTACACCAGCTTCAATTCGTCGCCCTGCGTGAGCACCAGCGGCGCGTTGGCCTTGGGGCTCACGCACACCCAGTCGAGCCCGGCCGGCGCCGGCTGCGTGCCGTTGGTCTCGACGGCGACTTCGAAGCCGCGCGCGTGCAATGCGTCAACCAGCGGTGCGTCGAGTTGGAGCAGTGGCTCCCCTCCGGTGCACACTACGTATCGGCGTCCGCCGTCCGCCATCGGCCAACGCGCCGCGATCGCGTCGGCCAGCGCCTCGGCGGTGGCGAACTTGCCACCGTCGGGTCCGACGCCGAAGAAATCCGTGTCGCAGAAGCGACAGACGGCGTCCGCGCGGTCCTCCTCGCGACCCGTCCAGAGGTTGCAGCCGCTGAACCGGCAGAACACGGCGGGGCGACCGGCGTGAAAGCCCTCGCCCTGCAGCGTGTAGAAGATTTCCTTGACGGTGTACATGGTGGCTGATGAATGGCGGCAGGCCGTCACTTCTGATACCGGATCGGATCCTGCAACCCCGCTTCCGCGAATCCTTTCAGCCGCAGGGCGCACGCGTCGCAGTGTCCGCACGCAGCGCCCGACGCATCGGGATCGTAGCAACTCGTGGTGAGCGAATAGTCCACGCCCAGCGAGATGCCCAGCCGGATGATGTCGGCTTTGGAGAGATCGATGAGCGGCGCGTCGATCAGCACCGGGGCCGTGCCCTCCACGCCGCCGCGCGTGGCGAGATTCGCCATTCGCTCGAACGCCTCGATGTACTCCGGGCGGCAGTCGGGATACCCCGAGTAGTCGAGTGCGTTGACGCCGATGAAGATGTGGCGCGCGCCGAGCACGTCGGCCCAGGCGAGAGCGAAGGAGAGAAAGATCGTGTTGCGCGCCGGCACGTAGGTGATCGGAATGCCCTGGCCCATCTCGGCGGGCGTCCGATCCTTGGGCACCGGCAGGTCGGAGGTCAGCGCCGAGCCGCCGAACGCGCGTAGGTCGATGTCGAGCGTCACGTGACGCGCCACGCCGAGCGCCGACGCCACGCGCGCCGCGGCCTCGAGTTCGTGGCGGTGGCGCTGTCCGTAGCGGAACGACAGGGCGTGGATCTCGTGGCCCTCGGCCCTGGCCACGGCGAGCGTGGTGGTGGAGTCGAGCCCTCCGCTCAACAGCAGCACGGCACGGGTCGGGTCGGTCATGGTCGACCGCTATCGCGACGCGACGCCGGCGAGCGCCTGGCGTAGGTCGGCGATCAGGTCGTCCGGATGCTCCAGGCCCACCGACAGACGGAGCAGGGAGGGCGGTGTCGCACTCTCCGGCGGTTCCACGGTGGCGCGGTGCTCGATGAGCGACTCCGTGCCGCCGAGGCTCGTGGCGCGCGTGATTACCTGCAGCCGCGCGATGGCGGCGAGCGCCGCATCGCGGCCGCCCTTCACCTCGAACGACAGCATGGCGCCGGGTCCGCGCATCTGTCGCGCGGCCAGCGCGTGGCCGGCATGCGTGGCGAGTCCTGGATAGTGCACTACCGACACGGACGAGTGTTCCTCCAGTGCGTGCGCGATGCGGCCGGCGGTGTCGGTCTGCGCCCGGACGCGCCAGGGGAGCGTGCGCACGCCGCGCAGCGCGAGCCAGCAGTCGAAGGGGGAGGGCACCGCGCCCCCCGTGACCTGCACGCCGCGCACGCGTTCCCAGATCGCGTCGGTCTCGCGCGTCACCAGGGCGCCGCCGAGCACGTCGCTGTGCCCGCCCAGGTACTTGGTGGTGGAATGCAGGGACAGATGCGCGCCGAGTTCCAGCGGACGCTGCAGCACGGGCGTGGCCCAGGTGTTGTCCACCACCACGAGGGCCCCGGCGTCGCGTCCGATGGCCGCCAGCGCGGCGACGTCCACCACGCGCACGAGCGGATTGGAAGGCGTCTCGATCCAGAGCAGCCGCGTGTCGAAGGTTCGACGGCGGCACGCACCGCGTCCAGGTCGGTCATGTCCACCAGCGAGAGGCGCAGGCCCCACCGGCCGAACAGCTCGCGCATGACCTTTACCGTGCCGTAGTACGCGTCATGGGGCGCGAGCACGTGCGCTCCCGGCTCCAACGCCTGGCAGACCGCCATCGAGGCGGCCGATCCCGACGAGAAACACGCGGCGTCGGCGCCGTCCTCCAACGCCGTCAGGCACTGCTCCAGCGCGTGCCGGTTGGGATTGTCGTTCCGCGTGTAGAGGAACCCGCCCGGGAGCGTGCCATCTTCTTGCCGCTCGAAGGTCGTGGAGAGGTGAATGGCCGGCGTCACAGCGCCGGTGAGGGGGTCGGGCGTGTGGCCCGCGTGGACGGCAAGGGTTTCGATGTGCATGAGAGGTTGGACCGTGAAGCGGTGAAGCAGTGGGACCGTCAGGCAGTGACGATAACACCCGACGGCCCTGACCGCTCTCCCGACCTCACCACCGCACTCCCACCCCCCCCGGCCTGAAGTTCAGCATCCCACCCCGCCCCCGCGTAGATCAGATGAGCCTGGACCCCCACCCCTTCAACGGAATCTCCCCGTGACCTCCCATCCAATGATCCGGCGTGCCGGCGCCCTTCTGTTGGCGCTCCCCGCCGCCCTCGCGGCCCAACAGCTTCCGCTCAAGCACACGCCGCAGCCCACGTCGGCCGCCATCTCGGCCTCCGACCTCATGACCCGCCTGTACATCTTTGCCGACGACTCCATGCAGGGGCGCGAGACGGGAACCATCGGCCACCTGAAGAGCACGGCGTACATCGCCGCCCAGGTGAAGGCGATGGGGCTCGAGCCGGCGGGCGACAACGGCACCTACTTCCAGAACCTGCCCGTCTTTCAGCGGTCACTCGATCCCGCCTCGGCGCTCTCCGTGGGCGGCGTCCGGCTGGCGGCGTTCCGCGACTTCGTCGCCACGCCGGGTCGCGGCGGCGATCCGCGCAGCATCGACGGCGCGCAGGTGATCTTCGGCGGCGAGCAGGGGGACACGGTCAACCAGCTCACTGCCGACCAGGCGCGCGGCAAGCTGGTGATCATGACGGCGCGGCCGGGCCAGCGTGGCCGTGGCCGCGGCTTCGGTTTCCGGGGACGTGGACGCGGCGGCGCGAACCCGCTGGCCGAAGCGGCCGGCATCGCCACGGTGGAGACCGGAGACGCCTGGGCGGCGGCGGTGCGCACGGCGCGCCCGCGCCCGGGCAACGTGATCTTCAAGAACCCGGATGCGGCGCCGGCGCCCGAAGCCGCAGCCAATCTGACCATCAGCGCCCACGCGGCCCAGGTGTTGCTCGGCGTACCGGTGTCGCGGGCCACCAAGGGCATGGTCGGCAAGACGGTGAGCGGCAATCCGCGCTACGTGGAGAAGCCGGCGCCGGCCCGCAACGTCGTCGCCATCCTGCGCGGCTCCGATCCCGCGCTGCGCGGCGAGTATGTGGCCATCGGCGCTCACAACGACCACATCGGCATCCGCCAGGGACCGCCGGTGGACCATGACTCGCTCCACCTGTACAACGCGGCCCGCTACGCGATCACCGGCATGCTGGCCCGCGGGGAACGCCCGACGGCCGAACAGGAGCAGGCGGTCGCGAACATCCACATCAATCTCGACAGCGTCCGCAAGCTGCGTCCCGTGCGTCGCGACTCGATCAGCAACGGCGCCGACGACGACGGTTCGGGATCGGTGAGCGTGCTCGAGATCGCCGAGGCGTTCGCCAAGGGCACCGTGAAGCCAAAGCGGTCGATCATCTTCGTCTGGCACGTGGGCGAGGAGAAGGGCCTGTGGGGGTCGTCGTGGTTCACCGACCACCCCACCGTGCCGCGCGATTCCATCGTGGCGCAGCTCAACATCGACATGGACGGACGCGGTGACGCTCAGGACCTGCCGGTGGGCAGCCCGACGTATCTGCAACTCGTCGGCTCGCACCGGCTGTCCACCGAGTTGGGCGACATGGTCGAATCGGTGAACAAGACCGAACCAATGCCGTTCGCCTTCGACTACCGGTACGACGCGCCCGGGCAGGCCGACAACATCTACTGCCGCAGCGATCACTACAACTACGCGCGCTACGGTATCCCCATCACGTTCTTCACCACGGGACTGCACGGCGACTACCATCAGGTCACCGACGAACCCGAGTACATCGACTACCCGCACATGGCCCGCGTCAGCGGGTTGGTATTCGACGTGGCGATGCGCGTGGCGGACCTCGACCATCGCGTGAAGGTGGACGGCGTCGTGCCCGCCGATCCGCACCAGCGCTGCGTGAACAACGGGGCGCCGCTCACGGGAGGCAACGGCGGGTTCTGATCCTCCGCCGCGCCAACGCCGCATCGGGAGGAGCCGCGGGCCGCATGAGGCCCGCGGCTCCTTCTGCGTTCACCCCCGCTTCGGGCGGAGCACCAGCCACTCCTGCGGCAGTCGCAGTTCGTTCACGGCAAGCCGCTGGCGGTCGGCGTCGAGGAACGACAGATCGACGGGCGCGGCGGGCAGCACCGGGTCGGAGGCGATGCGCCGCACGTCGTGCGTGGGAGCGAAGCGCGCGACGATCGCCTCACCCACGCCGGGCGACTCGGCTTCGTGGATCTCGATCACCATCGTCGCGGAACGCAGGGCGGGGATCTCTCGCCCGCAGAAGAGCACGCGTTCGTACCCCTCGCAGTCGCTCACCACGAGCGCGTCTTCGGGCAGCATCGACGCCAGTCGTTCGGGGGTCACCCGCCGGATCGCGTGGACCTGGGGCGTGCCGTTCGCGACCGCCATCTCGCGGGTGGCCGCGCGCGCCCAGCGATCGGGATCGACGGCGGTCACCGGGGTGCGGGGATGCCGCCGCGCGAGTCCGACGGCGTAGAATCCGAAGCGCGCGCCCACATCGACGATTGCCGAGAAGCGCACGTGCTCGAGCGCCCGCCATGTGGCGTGCAACTCGTGCTCGTAGGTGCCGAGGAGGTAGGGGCCGAGGTGATCACGGAACGCGAGCGGCGAGAGTCGCAGCCCTGCGAACGGGCCGTCGACGACCTCGCGGCCGAGGTGCGCGACGAGCGCGTCGTTGAGCGCCAGGCATCCCCAGCCGGCGAACATGCGGTGGGTGTGCCGGCGCGCATGGGCCGCCGAGAGCGCGAGATACGCGCCCGGTGCCAGGCGCTGGAGCGCGCCCCGCACGGCGCGGCGCAGGCGGCGCTGCGCCACGTCTAGGCTCCCGTCTTCAGTCCCCCGACCAGATCCTTCAACTGCGTGCTCTCCTGCAGCAGCATGTTGCTGGCCGAGGTCATCTCCTCGCACGCCGCGCTCTGTTCCTCGGTGGAGGCGTTGACCTCCTGCGCGGCGGCCGCGTGGTTCTCCGCGGTCTTGGCGATGGCGTCGAGCCCGGCACTGGCGCTGGCCACGGCGCCCGCGTTCTGCTCGGCGGCTTTTGACACGCCGCCGGCCGCGTTGCGCGTGCGGCTCGCGGCGTCGGTGATGATCTGCAGTGCCTCGTCGATCTCGCGCGACACGCGTTCGATCTCCACCACGCGCAGGGCGCCCGATTCCATGGCTCGGGCGCTGGTCGCTACGCGCGTCGTCACATGGCCGGTGATCTGCACCACGTCCTGCGCGGCCTTCTGCGACTGCTCGGCGAGTTTGCGCACCTCATCGGCCACGACGGCGAATCCGCGGCCGGCGTCGCCGGCGCGCGCCGCCTCGATGGCCGCGTTCAGGGCCAGCAGGTTGGTCTGCTCGGCAATCTGGCTCACCGCGTGCACGAATCGCGTGATGTCGGCGGCCGCCGAGGTGAGTGCGGCCACCTCGCCGGCCGCCTGCTCCACGCTCGTCTTCACGTCGGCCAGGATGCCCAGCGCGCGCTCGATCTCCGTACGCTTCTCGCCGGCCGAGCGCTCGATATTTCCTGCCAGCTCCTGCACCTCGTCGGCACGGGCCTTCACCTCGCTCGACGTGTTGCGTACGGTGGTCAGCGTCTCGTCGATCTCGTGGAGCTGCTGCACCTGCGTCTCGGCGCCGTGGGAGACCTCGGCCATGGCGTTGGCCATGTGGCCCGCCGACACGGCGATCTCCTCGGACACCGACGACAGTTGGTGGGCCGAACTGGACACGCTCTCGGACGTGCGCGCCGCGGCCGCGACCACGCGCGACAACGAGTCGCCGGTGCGGTTCATGGCGTCGGCCAGGATCTGAAATTCGCCCGGCATCGGCGCCGTGGTGCGCGCCGTCAGATCGCCGTGGCTCAGCCGGTCGGCGTGCGCGAGCAGGGCGTTGAGCGGACGACTCACCGAGGCCACCGTGAGCACCACGGCGGTCACGCCGATCACCAGCGCCAGCCCGATGAGGCCGAGCATCACCGAGCCGCGCCGGCGGGTCTCGGCGGCAAGGTGCGTCGAAGCCGCCGCGACCTTTCGCGACTTGAGCTGCGCCAGGCGGTTGATGCTGGCCAGCAGGGGATCGACCACGGCGTATGCCCGCGCCGCGGCAGCGCGCGACTCGGCGGTTCGGCCGAGGTCCGCCAGGCGGTGGGCGAGCGTGTACTTCACTTCGAGATCCGAGAGCTGCGCGTCGATCGCCGCCAGCACGCCGATCTCCTCGGCGGTCTGACCCGGCCGGTCGTTCATCTCGCGCTGGATGGCGTGCGCGGTCCACCCCCGGTCGCGGAAGATGCGTTCGGAGGTGGAGTCGCGCGTCTCCACGTACTGCGCACCGGCCTCGAGCGTCTGCGCCACGGCGCCCGAGAGCTGCGAGGCGAGGTGCGATTCCTCCTGCACCGACGTCAGCGTGGACGTCATCGTATCGGCCAGGGTGGTCATGGAACTGCGCGCGACGGCGCCCGCAATCACGAGCAGCGCGACGAGAATGCCGAACCCGACCCAGAGGCGTCCGCGAATGGTGCCGAGTGGCCCCACGGCGACGTTCATGGCGTGCCCTCCACCACCTGCAACGCGCCGTGGTGAATCATCGTCATCACCACGCTCTTGCCCACGGGATCGCCGTTGGCGCCGAAGTAGATGTTCCCGGTGACTCCCTTCCAGGCGGTGCTCCGATCGAGCTTGGCCAGGAAGTCACGGATCTTCTCGCGGTCGGGCCCGACCTGGGTGAGCGCGTAGTACAGCAGGTTGGTGGCGTCATAGCCGAGGGCCGCGTTACCGTCGGGCGTGAGGTTGTACTTGGTGCGGAACTCCTGGACGAACTTCCGCACGGCCGGCGCCGGGTTCTCGGCGCTGAACGGGGCTCCGACGTAGAGGCCCTCGGCGAGCGCCGTATCGGCGGAGAGCGTCGTCCAACCGTCGCCCCCGAGCAGGGCGGCGGTCAGCTTCTGCCGGCGGACCTCCTTCAGGAAGTCGACGCCCGACGCGTCGGTACCGGCCACGAACACGAGGTCCGGGTCGAGCGTCTTCAGATAGGCCACGTACGGCTCGAAGTTCTGCGATCCTTCGGCAATCGGGTCGAAGGCCACGACGGTGCCGGTGAAGTTGCGCCGGAACGCGTCGGCCAGCCCCCGGCCGTAGGCGTCGTTTTCATAGAGCACCGCCGCCCGCCGCTTGCCCAGCCTGGCACCCGCGAACTGCGCCATGTGGAGGCCGTTCATCGAATCGCTGGAGATCACGCGGAACACCCATGGCGAGATGCCGGAGAGCGCCGGCGACGTCGCCGTGGTGGCCATCGACACCAGATGGCCGGCGTCGTAGACCTTGGCGGCGGCCACCTCGGTGCCCGAGTTCACGTGTCCGATGACGGCCACCACGGAAGGGTCGGTCACGAAACGACCGGCGATCGCCGTCGCGTTCGGGCCGTCCGCGTCGTCGTTCTCCCAGTCGATCTCGACGGGATGTCTGGCGTAGTCGCTGCGCGCCTTGATCTGGTCGTAGGCGAGCTCGATGCCGCGGCGGTTCATCGCGCCGTAGGCTTGGTTCCATGGACCCGCCGCTCCGAAGCGCACCACGCTGCCGGAGCCGGGTCCGCCGCAAGCCAGCAGAAACAGACCAGCCAGAATGAAGAGCTGTTTCACGAGAGGTGGGGAGACGACGGAACGAGGGCGTGAAGCATGGCGTCGTCGCCATCGACGGATGGCGCGCCTTGGGGCAACGCCGGAGTGCGCCCTAATGTAACGAAGTCGACGCCCGGCGGCACGGGTGAGTTCCCGGCTGGTGATGCGCCGCACACCACCGTAGCATGCAGAGCAGGCGCGGGGCGCAGCGCACGCTCAACCGGAGGGCACGATGCCCATAGATGCCACGTATCTGCATTTGCTCGTGAATCATTTTCCGATCGTGCTCAGCATTGTCGGATTCACCGCGCTGGCGGTCGGCGCGGTGACCCGGCGGGAGTTCTTCTGGCGCACCGGCCTGATGCTCATGGCGCTGGCCGGCGTGGCCGCGATCGTGGCCGATCTCACCGGCGACGCCGCATCGGACATCGTGCGGCAGCGCGCGTTCGTGGTGCGCGGGACCATCTCGGCCCACGATTCGGCGGCCGGCATCGCGCTCTGGGGGCTGCTGATCGCCGGGGCGATCGCCGGCTACGCCTTGTGGCGCGCGCGCGACGGCCTCGTGGGGGCGCTGCCGGCCTGGCTGCGGCAGCTGGTGCTGCTGTCGGCGCTCGTCGGCGTCGGCCTGGTGTCGTATGCGGGCTACCTCGGTGGTCGGATCGTGCACGACGCGCCGGTGCTGCAGACGCTCAGGCCACCGGACACCACGCCCTGAGCGGTACGCGCCGCGGCGTCACCGGGCGCGCGTCTCCTGCTGCGTGAGGCAGTGCAGCGTGCCGAGTCCCCAGACCAGGTCCACGGCGTGGATGCCGACCACCTGGTGGTCGTGAAAGACTTCGCTGAGGACGTTCAGTGCCACGCGATCGTTGTTGTCGTTGAACGTGGGAACGATCACGACGCCATTGGCGACATAGAAGTTCGCGTAGCTGGCCGGGAGTCGCTCGCCGTTCATCATCACCGGCCGCGGGTACGGGAGCTTGATGACCGTGAAGTCGCCCCGTCGGCCGCCCGCGGCCTCCAGGCGTTCGAAGTTGTCCTTCGACCGGCGGTGGTTCTCGTCGGCCGGATCCTCCTCGTAGGCCAGCACCACGACGTCCGGTGCCGCGAAGCGCGCGATGTCGTCCACGTGGCCGTGCGTGTCGTCGCCCACACAGCCCTCGCCCAGCCAGATGGTCGTGTGGATGCCGAGCCACTCGCCGAAGGCGCGCTCGTAGTCGGCGCGCGTCATCCCGGGATTGCGCGCCTGGACGTCCGAGAGCAGGCACTCCTCGGTCACCATCAGCGTGCCGTTGCCGTCGGTGTCGATGGCCCCGCCCTCGAGCACGAGCGGCTGGCCGTCGCCGCGCCGCGCCGGCACGCGGGGCAATCCGGTCAGCCGTTCGATGGCGGCGCCCACCTCGCGGTCCAGCGCGAAGTTGTCGTACTTGGCCCACGCGGTGAATTGCCAGTTGACGAGTTCGATACTCCCGTCGCGACGCATGACCGTGGTCGGCGCCGAATCGCGCAGCCACACCCGGTCGGTGGGCACCACGTGCAGCTGCACGTTGGCGGTCACGCCGTGCGCGGCGAGGCACGACTCCGCCCGCATCCGCACGTCGCGATCGTCGCAGAGAATCTGCACGGGCTCGTGGGCGGCGAGCACGCGGGCAATCTCGGCGTACACCCACTGAATCGCGTCGAGCTTGCCCGGCCAGTCGGGCTCGTGATGCGGCCACGAGATCCACGTGGCCGCGTGCGGCTCCCACTCCGCGGGAAACCGGCGCTCGGGTGCCGCCGCGCCGCGCCTACGCGCCAAGGTAGCGGTTGAGGATCGGGGCGTAGGCATCGATGCGGCGGTCGCGAAGGAAGGGCCAGTTCCGCCGGGTGTCCTCGATGAGCCCCGGGTCACAGGTCGCGATCAGGACGTCGGGGTCGGTGCCGGCGTCGGCAATCAGGCGACCGAAGGGATCGCTGATGAAGGAGTGTCCGAAGAATTCGAGTCCGTCGGTGCCCGGTTCGGCCTCGAATCCGACGCGATTGGGCGATGCGACGTAGACACCGTTGGCGATGGCGTGGGCGCGCTGGGCAGTGCGCCACGCATCCACCTGAGCCTCGCCGAATTCGGCCTTCTCGGCCGGGTGCCAGCCGATGGCGGTCGGGTAGAACAGCACGTCGGCGCCGAGCAGGGCGGTGATGCGCGCCGCCTCGGGATACCACTGGTCCCAGCAGATGAGCACGCCGACGTTCGCATACCGCGTCTTCCAGACCTTGAACCCGGTGGCCTGCGCCACCCGGTCGGCGGCGAGCGATGGATCGGGCGTGCCGTCGCCGGGCGTGAAGTAGTACTTCTCCAGGAACAGCGGATCGTCGGGAATGTGCATCTTGCGGTACACCCCGAGCAGCGAGCCATCGGCGTCGATCACGGCCGCCGAGTTGCGGTACACCCCCGGGCCCTGCCGCTCGAACAGCGGCACGATCAGAACGATCGCCAGCTCGCGCGCCAGCCGTTGCATCGCGTCGGTCGTGGGCCCGGGGATCGGCTCTGCGAGGTCGAACCGGTCGGCGTGCTCGACCTTGCAGAAGTAGGGGGCGTTGAACAGCTCCTTGAGGCACACGATCTGCGCACCACGCTTGGCGGCGTCGCGAATGCGCGCCACGGTGGCCGCCGTCGAGGCTGTGGCGTCCGACGTGGCCGCGTCCTGCACGATCCCGATGGTGAAAGGCTGGGCGCTCATAGGCGAAAGTTGTACCGGGGGGGGACGGGCTGGAAGGGCGTCGCCGAAATCACCGACCGTGGCCGCGCGGCACAACCACGCGTAGGGCGCCTGGCCGACTCTCCACGCGTACGTCGGCCGCCGCCGCGCGGTGCAGTTCCCCGTCGGCCTCGTATACCGGCGGTGCGTCGAATTGCAGCGTGAACGCCGGCGCCCGATGCTGCGTGACGCGTGGGTGGCGCAGGTGGGTGCCCCGCGCCGCCCGCGCGAGCAGCCACGGCCGGCCGGCGCGGCCGATGTCGGGGATCGCGATGGCGTCGAGCATCCCGTCGTCGATGCGGGCGCCCGGCGCCACGTGGAAGGCGCCGCCGAAGTGCGCGCCGTTGGCGAACGCCAGCAACAGATACCGGCCGGGGGCGGCACCGTCCATCGACACGCGCAGGCCGCGGTAGGCGAGCAGTTCGCGGAGTGCGGCGGCGGCGTACAGCGCCGTGCCGGTGAGCCACGACATCCGCTCGGTGCGCAGCAGCACCGCGACGTCGAAGGCGAAGCCGGCGACGTTGAGAAACCACTGCTCGTCCACGACGGCCATGTCGATGCGACGTTCGTCGCCGTCGCCGTCGCCGGCCACCAGGCGTGCCATCGCGTCGACGTCGTAGGACGGCTCGGGCAGGTTCTTGACGAAGTCGTTGCCGGTGCCGGCCGCGAGGAACGCCAGCCGGGCGGGGGCGCCCAGGCGCGCGAGCTCGGCGGCCGCCTTGCTCCAGGTGCCGTCGCCGCCGAGCACCGCGATCGTCGCCGCTCCGGCGTCGAGCGCGGCGCGCACCTGATGCGCCTCGTCACCCGGCGCCGTGGTGGTGCGAACGTCGGTGATGCCGTGTGCCGCGAACGCGCGGATCACCGCGGGGGCGCGCTTCGCCCCGCGGCCCCGTCCGGCGGCTGGATTCACGATCAGGCAGGCGTGGGACATGGCCGGAGGGAGGAGGATTACCGACGGCCGACTGCCAACTGCGCACTCGGCGTCAGCTATTCTCGGCGGCGATCGCCCCAATCACGATATCTGCGACATTCGTGCCGGTGGCCCCGGTGCGCAACAGGGCGCCCGCGGCGTCGAGCGCGGCATACGATTCGTGGGCCCGCAGGGCCGCTACCGGGTCGCGGCCCGCCTGGCGGATGGCGTCCCAGGTGCGCGCGTCCACGCAGGCGCCGGCGGCGTCGGTGGGTCCGTCGCGTCCGTCGGTGCCGGCGGCGAGCAGCGTGATGCCGCGCGCCGCCTCGCCCGCCTCGGAAAGCACATGTGCGGCGGCGAGTGCGAGTTCCTGGCACCGGCCGCCGCGCGGCTGCGGGATCGGCGGCAGGGCGCCGCCGTCGCTGCGGGCCCGCATGGCCGGCGTCAGCATCGGTTGCGGAATGGCCACGGTGGTCTCGCCGCCGCAGATGAGTACCGAGGCCTGACCGCCGGCCTCGGCACGGCGGGCGATCATCGCGCGCGCCATCGCCGCGCCCACGTCGGCCGCCGGCCCTTCCAGCGGCGCGTCGGCCACGGTCACGTGCTCGATGCCGAGCGCCTTGGCCTTGGCCTGCGCCGCGTCGAGGGCCACGCGGTTGTTGACGATCACGCGCGCCGTCACGTGCGCGAACGCCGGGTGCGTGGACTTTGGCGTCTCGGGGATCAGGCCGCGCTGCGTGCCCGCGAGGTGCTCGCGGAACGACGGGGCGAGGCGCTGGAACAGCCGCGCGCTCTGCAGGATGTCGATCACCTGCTTCACCGTGTACGGGTCGGGCACGCACAGGCCGGAGCCGATGGACGAGATATCGTCGCCGATCACGTCCGACACGGCGAGGCAGAACGTGGCCGCTGGCGCGAGCGCCAACGCGAGCCGCCCGCCGCTCCATCGCGAGAACCGTTTGCGCACGGCGTTCATGGCGTGAATGTCGAGCCCGCTGTTGAGCAGCATCTCGTACAGGTGCGAGAAGTCGGCCTCGCTCATGCCGCGCATCGGCGCGCCGATGAGGCTGGACGCGCCGCCCGAGATGAGCACGATGGCGAGGTCGTTGCTCCGCATGCCGCTGGCGGTGTCGCCCAGGCGCGCGGCGGCGGCGAACGAGTGGCGCCCGGGTACGGGATGGTCGCCGCGCAGCGAGACGATGCTCGCCGTGGGGGACGGCGCGTCTTCGGGTGCGACGATCAGTCCGCCGGCAATCGTGAGCAGCGACCGCTGGAGCGACGCGACCGCCGCCGCCGCCATCGGATGCGCCGCCTTGCCGATGGAGTAGAGCCAGAGCCGCTGATGGCGCGCCGTGGGAATCGTCGCGAGCGCCTGCGTCGTCGCCGCACCGGGGTCTGCACCCTCGATCGCGGCGCGGAACAACGTATCCAACAGCGCGCGGGGCGTGGATTCCGTCATCGGACCACCGGCGTCAGTTCACCGATGGTCCATGGTGCCCGCCGGGTTCCCGGCGTACGTCCCGCGCCCCGTTCACGGCCCGCCGGCGTCGCCCACTCCCGCGGCACTGTCCACCGCGGCCTGCAGTTCCTTGTAGGCGCCTGCCGAGAGGACGTTGAACGGGACCATGCGGTGCGTGATCCGGCCGTCGGGGCCAACCACGAACAGGTAGCGAAGATCGATCTTGTTCTTGGCATTGGCGGCTCCGTACAGCTTGCCCACCGCCATGTCGGTATCGCTGCCGAACAGCATGGGGAAATGCGCATCGCGCGCCCAGGAATACTGGGCCGTGTCGGGGTCGGTGCTGACGGCGAGCACCACCACCCGCTTTCCGTTGTTGAAGAGCTTGGCGTACTGATCACGGTACGCCTCCAGTTGCACCGTTCAGCCCTTGGTTCGCGCCCTGATGAAGAAGGCGATGACCACCGTCTGCCCCCGGAAATCCGAGAGGCGGACCGGATCGCGCAGCAACCCGTAGCGCGTGGCGCCCGGCATCGTGAAATCCGGCGCCATCTGTCCGACGGCCGGCACGCCGGCGGGGATGGCGGCGGCCTGCTGGGCCCGCAGCGCGCTGGCCGCAAACAGAAGCCCCAGCGCGAGTCCGACGGTTCTGCCCTTTGCACCGTTCATGGAACCCTCAACGGGATAAGCACCGCGGAAAATTGGGGATCGCCCATGGATAACGCAATGCGGATTGGGAAGTTCGGCCCGTTCCGACCCCCTGGGTCCACCGGCGACTCCCGTGGTTCGGAACCGGTGAGGCGAAACCTTTGGTGGGCTGGCGCGGTCTTGAAAGAGCACGATGGTCGACGACGACCCAGAGGATTTCCCAGATGAGCCAAATAGAAACCGAACTCGACCAGATCCTGGAGACGCTGGTGCGCGACGTGATCGCGGCGGTTCACGCCATGTACCGCGGCGAAGTGCGCCAGGAGACGGCCAAGCTCAAGACCGCGGAGCAGCGCGCTACGGCCAGATCTGCCCTGTTGCATCTGGTGGGGGTGCAACCGCCCCCGCCCGCCGGGACGGAGCCGCCATCGGTGGCCGCGTCGGCGCTCAGCCCCGACGAAGTGGCGGCCATCACACGCTGCATCCTGGGCTGGCTGCCCATGGGCGCCCCGGACCAGGCGGTGCCCGACTCGCGCTGCATCCCGGCGGCACGCGAGATCGCCCCGGCCTGGGGCGAGCGGGAAAAGGCTCGGCTGGCCATCCGCCGCGCCGCCGAAGACTGAGTCCTGCCAAGCAGACGTGGGGCGCGGCGCCTTGAATGGCACCGCGCCCCACGCGTCGATCCGGAACTGCCGAAGCTACTTGGCGCTCACCAGCGAGCGCAGCACGTACGACAGGATGCCGCCGTGCCGGTAGTACCGCATTTCCTCCGGCGTGTCGATGCGCGCCACCACGGCGAACTCCTGCTTCGACCCGTCGGCTGCCGCGGCGCGCACGGTCAGCGACGCCTTGGGCGTGAGCGACTCGTCGAGACCGAGCACCTCGTAGGTCTCGAACCCGGTGAGCCCGAGTGACTGTCGCGTCTGGCCCCCGGTGAACTCGAGTGGCAGCACGCCCATGCCCACCAGGTTCGACCGGTGGATGCGCTCGAACGACTCGGCGATCACCGCCTTCACGCCGAGGAGGATGGTGCCCTTGGCCGCCCAGTCGCGCGACGACCCGGTGCCGTACTCCTTGCCGGCGATCACGACCAGGGGCGTGCCCGCCTTCTGGTACGCCATGGCCGCGTCGTAGATGAACTGCGGCTTGCCGCCCGGCTCGGTGGCGGTCCAGCCGCCCTCGGTGCCCGGCGCCAGCTCGTTGCGCAGGCGAATGTTCCCGAAGGTGCCGCGCATCATCACTTCGTGGTTGCCGCGGCGCGAACCGAACGAGTTGAAGTCCTTCCGTTCCACGCCCTGCGCCATCAGCCACTCGCCGGCCGGGCTCTTGAGCGGAATGGCGCCCGCCGGGGAGATGTGGTCGGTGGTGATCGAGTCACCGAGCATGGCGAGGGCGCGGGCGCCGGCAATCGGCTGCACGCCCGGTGGCGTCATCGTCATCCCGTCGAAGTACGGCGGATTCTTCACGTACGTGGAGTCGTCCTGCCACGCATAGGTCTCGCCGTGTGGCACGTCCAGACCGCGCCACTCGTCGTCACCCTTGAACACGTCGGCGTATTCGCGGCGGAAGAAGTCCTGTTTCACGCTGCGCAGGATTTCGTCCTGGACGTCTTTCGGATCGGGCCAGACGTCTCTGAGATACACCGGGCCGTCGGTCCCCTGGCCCAGCGGCTCGGTGTTCAGATCGACGTCCATGCGGCCGGCCAGCGCGTACGCCACCACCAGTGGCGGCGAGGCGAGATAGTTGAACCGCGTGAGCGGATTGACGCGCCCCTCGAAGTTGCGGTTGCCGCTGAGCACCGCGGCCACCATCAACTTGTTCTGGTCGATAGCCGCGGCGATCGACTCCGGCAGCGGTCCGGAATTTCCGATGCACGTGGTGCAGCCGTAGCCCACCAGATTGAACCCCAGCGCGTCGAGGTACTTGGTGAGGCCCGCCTGGTCGTAGTAGTCGGTGACCACCTTGGACCCGGGCGCGAGCGAGGTCTTCACCCACGGCTTGGTCTTGAGGCCCTTCTTCACCGCGTTCCGCGCCAGCATGCCGGCGGCGATCATCACGCTCGGATTCGACGTGTTGGTGCAGCTCGTGATGGCCGCAATCACCACGGCGCCGTCGCGGAGCTTGAAGGTCTGTCCGTTGTGCGAGCACTCCACCTCGGCGTGCGTCTGCGCCCCGCCCTCGCCGTCCATGCGCGCCTTCGCGCGCGCGTCGCCGTTGGGCGCCGTCGGCGCCGACGCCGCCACGCGCGCGGCTTCCGCCTTGAACGCGTCGGCGAACATCGCCTTCGACTTGGCCAACGGCACCCGGTCCTGCGGGCGCTTGGGGCCGGCCAGACTCGGCTCCACCGTCGCCAGGTCCAGCTCCAGCGTGTCGGTGAACACCGGATCCGGCGTATCGTCGGTGCGGAAGAGCCCCTGCTGCTTGGTGTACGCCTCCACCAGCTTCACGTGGTGCTCGGGCCGTCCCGTGAGGCGCAGATACTTGAGCGTCTCGGCGTCGCAGGGGAAGAAACCCATTGTGGCGCCGTATTCGGGCGACATGTTGGCGATGGTCGCGCGGTCGGCCAGCGACAACGACGACAGCCCGGCCCCGTAGAACTCCACGAACTTGCCCACCACCTTCTTCTTGCGGAGCATCTCGGTGCAGGTGAGCACGAGATCGGTGGCCGTGGCGCCCGGCGGCAGCTTGCCGTGCAGCTTGAACCCGATGACCTCGGGAATGAGCATCGTCACCGGCTGGCCGAGCATGGCCGCTTCGGCTTCGATGCCGCCCACGCCCCAGCCAAGCACGCCGAGGCCGTTGATCATCGTGGTGTGCGAGTCGGTGCCGACCAGCGAGTCGGGGTACGCCTCGCCCGTCTCGTCGTTCACGAACACCGTCTTGCCCAGGTACTCCAGGTTCACCTGGTGGCAGATGCCCGTGCCCGGCGGCACCACGCGGAAGTTCTTGAACGCCTCCTGGCCCCAGCGCAGGAAGACGTAGCGCTCCTTGTTGCGCTCGAACTCCTTCTCGGTGTTGAGCAGGAAGGCCGCGGCGCTGCCGTATTCGTCCACCTGCACCGAGTGATCGATCACCAGATCCACGGGCTGGAGCGGATTGATCTTCTGCGGGTCGCCGCCGAGCGCCGTGATCGCGTCGCGCATCGCCGCCAGATCGACCACCGCGGGCACACCGGTGAAGTCCTGCAGGAGCACGCGCGACGTGCGGAAGGCGATCTCCTTCTCGGCCCTCGCCTTCACGTCCCAGTGGATCATCGTCTCGATGTCGCTCCGCTTCACGAAGGCGTCGTCTTCGTTCCGCAGCAGATTCTCGAGCAGAATCTTGAGACTGAAAGGAAGCCGGGCGGTGTTGCCGCCAAGGTTGCCCAGGTGATAGACGGTGTACGACTTGCCGTCGACGGCGAGCGCCGTGCGGCTACCAAAAGAATTCGTGCTTGTCATGGACTTGCCTCTCGATCACGGCCGCTCGGTGGGGCCGGGGCGAGGGTTCTCAGTGGAGCCACTGCCGGGTAAACGGCAGGCTGACACGGAATCTAGCCGAACGTCACGTCGCGGCGAACCCGGGTATCCACCTCCAGGTGGAACACGTCGGGGCGCGCATAATGGCCCGCCGAGTCCATCACCAGGTGGCCGCGCGTCACCAGCGCCGGGTCCAGTTCGGCGTGCAGGATGCACGGCTCCCCCAACACCGGGCCCGCCAGATAACCGGTATCTGGCGCTATGATGGCGCTGCCTCCACGCAGCATCAGCGTGGCATCGTCCCCCCGCACCGCGTGCATCAGACGCGCGGCCTCGGGCGCCTCGAGGCCGATGGAGGCGAGCCCGTCGAACACATCCTTGCGGGTGAGCACGGTGCCCGCCGCGAGCACGAAGCACTGTCCCTCGAAGGCGTAATGCCGGCTGGCCAGTTGGTGCAGGTCGTGGACGGTGGGCCACTGGGCCACGTGGATGGACTCATGCTTGGCGTGCATCGCGGCGCGGGCCAGCGGCATCCAGTGCTCCCAGCAGATGAGCCCGCCGAGCGCGCCGTACGGCGTGTCCATGGTGTCCAGCGTGCTTCCATCGCCCTGGCCCCAGACCAGCCGCTCGGTATACGTCGGCATCAGCTTGCGGTGCACGCTCCACGTTTCGCCGTCCGGGGCGATGAACACCATGGAGTTGTAGAGCGTGCCCCCCAGCCGCTCGTGGACACCCATCACCAGGTGTGCGTCCGCCTTCGCGGCGGCGGCCAGCAATCGCTCGAGGTGCGGTCCGGGCAATTCGACGGAGTTGTCGGCAAGCGCCTGGTACATCCGCTGCGCGCCGGGCTCGCCCCACAGTCCCGCGCCCGGCGCCTCGTCCAGCCAGATCGGGTATCCCGGCAGCCACGTTTCAGGGAACACGATCAACTTCGCCCCGCCACCGGCCGCTTCGGCAATCAGCGACTCGGCGCGCTCGAGACTCGCCGCAAGGTTCAGGAACACGGGCGGGTGCTGGACGATGGCGGCGTTGCAGGGAGTAGGCATCGGCGCAGGGGCAGGGGCGGGGGCGGGGGCGGGGGCGGGGGCGGGAGACAGAAGCGATTGACCACAGAGCACACGGACCACGCAGAAACGACAACGGCACCTGCTCGGGAAATACGACCACGACTGATGTAACCGATCGAACAGTGCACCTGCAATCGTAGTTGCCGCCGCTGCTTCTGGGTATTCTGCGTGGCCTGTGGTAAGCTGTACCCGGGCGCCCGCCCGCTTGACGGCCTCGCGTCCGCCCCCTAGATGGTCGGCAGCCAATTCACCAACGACTCCGTGCCCGAATATCCCTTCGTTCCCCTCCAGTTCCAGCGCCGCCCGATTGATGAATCGCGCGAGCGCGCGCGGCAGTTCTACGACGAAATGAATCGCCGGCGTACCACGCGCCAGTTCTCCACCGAAGGCGTGCCGCGCGACCTCATCGAGTACGCCATCCGCACCGCCGGCACGGCGCCCAGCGGCGCCCACCAGCAGCCGTGGACCTTCGTGGCCGTCTCGGATCCCGACCTCAAGCGACAGATCCGCTCGGCCGCCGAAGCCGAAGAGCACGAGAACTATCACGGGCGCATGCCGCCCGACTGGCTGCAGGCGCTGGCCCCCCTCGGCACCGACGAGCACAAGCCGCACCTGACCGATGCCCCCTGGGTGGTGGTGGTGTTCCGCCAGTCGTACGGGCTCGACGCGGACGGCAGCCGCCGAACCTACTATTACACCCAGGAGTCCTGTGGCATTGCGGCGGGACTGTTCATCGCCGCCGTGCACCACATGGGCCTGGTCACCCTCACGCACACGCCGAATCCGATGGCGTTTCTGAGCGAGCTGCTCGGGCGCCCTGCCAACGAGAAGGCGATGCTGGTGATGCCGGTGGGCTATCCGGGTGCGGATGCCCGCGTTCCGGAGCTCACGCGAAAACCCCTCGATCAGATCGCCGTCTGGCGATAGGACCCGTCATGCCTCCCACTCAGGACGTCGTCGCGCTCGCCCAGCAGTTGATGGCCATCGATTCCACCAGCGGGCGCGAGGGGGAGATGATGACCCACGTGCACGCGCTGCTCGACCAGCAGGGATGGCAGGTGACGCGCATTCCGGTGAGCGAGGGCCGGTTCGCCGTGTTCGCCCGCGTGAGCGATGAGCCGTTGATCACCCTCTCCACGCACCTCGACACGGTGCCGCCGTACATCCCACCGCGGTTGGAGCGCGACGTGCTCTGGGGGCGCGGGGCATGCGACGCCAAGGGGATCGCGGCCGCCATGATCTGCGCCGCCGACACGCTGCGCGCCGAGGGGGTGCCGGTGGCCCTGCTGTTCGTGGTGGGAGAGGAGGTCACGCACGACGGCGCGCACGCGGCCAACGAATGGATTGCCCGTAGCGGGCTGGTGAGCCGGGCCGTCATCGATGGCGAACCGACGGAGAGCAAGTTGGGGAGTGGCACCAAGGGCGCCGTCCGCGTCACCGTGCGCACCAAGGGGCAGCCCGCGCACTCCGCCTACCCGCACCTCGGGCACTCGGCCATCGACGACCTCGTGGCGCTGCTGGCGCAGCTACCACAGCTCGACCTGCCGCGCAGCGACCTGTTCGGCGAGACCACCGTGAACATCGGACGGATCAGCGGCGGCGTGGCCGACAATGTCGTGGCGCCCTGGGCCGAGGCCCGCCTCATGGCGCGGATCGTCTCGCCGTCGGACGAGGTGATGCGGGTGTTCGAACGCTGGGCCGCCGGACGCGCCGAGCTCGAGGAAGGACCGATGGTTCCGGCGGTGAAGCTCGGCGTCGTGCCCGGATTCGAAACGTCGGTGGTGGCGTTCGCCACCGACATCCCGGTGCTCGGCAACTGGGGCACGCCCTACCTGTTCGGGCCGGGCTCGATCCACGTGGCCCACCGCGACGACGAGCACGTGCGGCTGGACGAACTCCGCGCGGCCGTGGACGCCTACGCGCGGATGGCGCGCGCGTTGCGCTGAGCGTCGCCGGCGGGGGCGGGGGCGGGGGCGCCTTTCCACTCGTCCGCCCACTGCGCG
Organism: uncultured Gemmatimonadaceae bacterium; assembly: GCA_963781765.1. Lineage (GTDB taxonomy): Bacteria > Gemmatimonadota > Gemmatimonadetes > Gemmatimonadales > Gemmatimonadaceae > JAGWRI01. The sequence continues at coordinate 156,534 of CAWAHC010000008.1, read as the reverse complement.
ATCGCGCCCAACGCCTGCTCCAGCGCCCGTCCCTTCCGACTCAGCTCGTACTCCACGCGCACGGGCGTGTCGGGGGTGACGATGCGCACCACGATCCCCTCCGTCTCGAGCTCCTTGAGCCGCTCGGAGAGCATGCGGTCGCTCACCTCGGGAATCGCTCCCCGTATCTCGCAGTACCGCGTGCGCCCACCCATCAGCACCTGAAGCACGGCGCCCGTCCAGCGGCGACCGATGAGCTCCACGGCGCGGTGGAAGTGGCGACAAACCATCCGGGTATTCTCTGACATGGCACCAACCTTTCGTAACAGAGCCAACTTGACAAGAGGAACTTACTATTTTAGAGTCACTACAGAAAGATAGGTAACACATCAACTTTTACAAGCAGGAGATTCCCCAAATGAGCAATCAGACGAAATGGCAAATCGATGCCTCGCATAGCGCGGCGGAGTTCGCGGTCAAACACCTGATGATCTCCACGGTCAAGGGACACTTCGCCGACGTCACCGGCACCGTGACGGTGGACGAGGGCCATCCGGGTACCGCCAAGGTCGACGTCTCCATCGGCGTGGCCAGCGTCGACACCCGCGACGAGAAGCGCGACGCGCACCTCAAGTCGCCGGACTTCTTCGACGTTGACCGGTTCCCCAAGATCCTGTTCAGGAGCAAGCGGGTGGAAGGCGCCCTGGACGGCGATTTCAAGTTGATCGGCGACCTGACCATTCGCGACGTGACCCGCGAGGTCACGCTGAACGTGGAATCGTCGGGGCGCGTGACCGATCCCTGGGGCGGCGAGCGCGCGGGCTATGCGGCCACGACCAAAATCAACCGCAAGGATTTCGGCATGACCTTCCACGTGGCGCTCGAGGCGGGCGGCGTGCTGGTGGGCGACGACGTGAAGATCGCCATTGAAGTCGAGTTGGTGAAGCAGGCGGCCAAGGAAGCGCTGGCGGCCGTGTAACGTTGCGAGACCACGCGGCCGGGGCGATGTTCGCCCCGGCGCGCGGCTCGTCCGGAGGCTCATCCCATGTCCATTGATGGGGGCGCCGCGATCGGCGGCGTCCACCTTCGCGTGAGCGACCTCGAACGGTCGCTCGCATTCTATTCCACCGTGCTCGGGCTCGACGTCCTGTCGAGCCACGCCGACACCGCGGTGCTCGGCGCCGGCGGGCGTGCCCTGGTGTCGCTTCGCGCGCTGCCGGGTGCCACGGCGCGGCCGCGCCGCACCACCGGCCTGTATCACTTCGCGGTGCTCGTGCCCGATCGGGAGAGTCTGGGGCACGCCCTGGCGCGACTCGTTGCCGCGCGCTGGCCGTTGCAGGGCGCGTCGGATCACGGGGTGAGCGAAGCTGTCTACCTCGGCGACCCCGATGGGCTCGGAATCGAGATCTACCGCGATCGCCCCCGAGCCGAGTGGCCTACCAATGCCGACGGTCTGGCCATGGGGACCGACCCGCTCGACCTCCGCGCGCTGCTCGAGAGTGTGGCCCACGACGGCACCGTACCGGCCAGAGTGCCGCCGCTCACGCGCATGGGGCACGTGCATCTCCAGATTCGCGACATCGCCGAGGCGGAAGGATTCTATCATGGCGCGCTCGGCTTCGACGTGATGCAGCGGATGGCGGCGGGAGCGTTGTTCGTATCGGCGGGTGGGTACCACCACCATGTGGGGCTCAACAGCTGGGGGGTGGCCGGCGCGCCGCCGTCGCCCGAAACGGCGCCTGGTCTCGACTACGTGGAACTGCGACTGCCCCACGCCGCGGCCCTCGACGCCACGCGGAGCGCGCTCGCCCGGCATGGGGTGGCGCTGCAGGCCCGGGACGGGGGGTGGCTGGCGGTCGATCCGTCGTCGAACGCGGTGCTCGTCACCGCGGACTAGGGAACGAGCTGGTCCTCGCGGCCGACGGCCAGCTGGGGCGAGGTGGGCGTGACGAGGTCGAGCCGCGCCGCCTTGATGGCGCCGGTGGGGCACTGGTGCACGAAGTCGCCGTCGGCGGCGGACCACTGGACCAGTTCTTCGCGTGGCACGGCGGTGCCGTCGACGGGATCGAACGTCATGCTCTCCGGCGCCAGCGCCACGCACAGCCCGCACCGGACGCACGATTCCCGCACCACGTGCAGGCGCATCCGCTTGCGCGGGTAGATGCCCGTCTTCTGCTCCAGGTACGTGTCGATATGCTCCAGCGCCTTGGTCGTGGCGCGGTACCCTTCGCGAATGTTCTTCTCCGCGTGGATGAAGCTCAGCCAGTGCGAGTCGACCTTGGGCCGGACGAGCAGCATCGGCGGGCCGCTCCAGTGGGCGAGCGGTTGCTGTTGCAGGTGGTGCATCATGGTAGTGGCGGAGCGCATGTAGATCGACGCGAATCCCTGCGCGCCGATGCGCGGCACCGGCCGGATGTCGGAGCTGCCGACATCCACCGCGATCACGGCGTCCATCCCCAGGCCAGCGGCGGCCACCGGCAGGTTGTCGATCACGCCGCCGTCCACGCACAGCCGTCCGCCGACCTTCGCGGGCGGAAAGAATCCCGGGAGCGCGCATGACGCGTACACGGCGTCGCGCACCGACACATCGCGCAATCCGGGCAGTCCCCAGACGAGGCGCGTGGCGCGTTCCAGATCGACCGTGTTCACGAGCAGAGGCGTGTGCAGGTCCTCGAACGTGCCGGCCGGTGCCACGTCGTCCACCATGCTGCGCAGCGGTTCGCCGAGATAGATGGCGGGCGCACGCATGCGTTCCATCAGCATGCCCAGGTGGTTGATGCGGAACACGTCGCGCCGGCGGAGCGACTCGGCGCGGAGCGCCAACTCGTCGACGCTCATGCCGCTCACGGCCGCCGCGGCGATGAGGGCGCCGACACTCGTGCCGGCGTACACCGCCGGACGGATGCCGCGCTCCTGCAGTGCCCGGAGCACGCCGATGTGCGCAAAGCCCTTCATGCCCCCGCCGCCAAGGACGAGGGCAATCCGGGCTCGCGCGATCGACGTGCCGCCGTTATTCGAGATAGTTGTAGAGTCCAATGAGTCCGACCACGCCGCCTCCGACCATGACGATCGTGCCGGGGGTGCCTCCGATGATGGCGCCGACGATCAGGGCGGCTCCGCCCACGATCATCATCGCGCGTGACTGCTGGCGAGTGGGGGCGGCCGCCAGACCGCCTACCGGGTCGAGCGACACCGCCCGGTGCAGCGATTGGATCCCCACGGCCGACGACCGGAGCACCGGGCCCACGGACGCCGCCTGTTGCACCTGCACGGCCGGGGCGAGGCTCGGGAGCTGTACTGACAGCCGAACTGGAGTCGAGGTCTGCGCCCCAGCCGTGGCCGCACAGAGGGTCAGGCCGAGGATCAATGCTTGCACGCGTCCTGTCATGTCGTTCCTCCAACTGGTTGATTGAGAACCATCGCGCCTCCTGCCGAGGGGCCAACGCCTGCAATATGGTGGCGCCCGGGGCGCGTGAGGTCTAGTGTTGTACACGCCTCGCCGCCGACGGCTCCCCAATGACGATTTCCCACCCGATCCGTCTCCCATGAGTCAGCGCGCTTCAATCGAATCCTCGCTCGTCCGGGCCGTGGGTGTCTGGGGGCTGGCGGCGAGCATCGTGAATCTGATCATCGGCGGCGGGATCTTCCGCATTCCGTCGGATCCCGCGGTGGCCGGACTGCTGGGCGCGGCGGCCCCGCTGGCGTACCTGATGTGCGCCGTGGCGATGGGGTTCGTCGTGCTGTGCATGGCCGAGGCGGGCAGTCGCGTGTCGCTCACCGGCGGGCCGTACATGTACGTGGAGACGGCGTTCGGTCCGTATGCCGGGTTCCTCGTCGGTGTGCTCATCTGGATGATCGGCGCCACCGCGGTGCCGGCCATCTCCATGATCTTCGCCGACAACTTCGCGCGGTTGGTGCCCGGGTTCGACTCGCAGGCGGCGAAGGTGGGGCTGCTCGTGGTCACGTACGCCATCGTCGTGTGGATCAACGTGCGCGGTGTGAAGCAGGGCACGCGCCTGATCGGCGTGGCGACGATCGTCAAGCTGCTGCCGCTGGTGTTGCTGATCGTGGTCGGCGCCTTCGGCGTGCACACCGCGTACCTCAAGCCCGACACGATGCCGCCCAAGCGCGACTTCGCGCGGGCGGCGATGGTGCTGGTGTTCGTGTTCGCCGGATTCGAGAGCGCCCTCGTGCCGAGCGGCGAGGTCAGCGATTCGTCGCGCACCGTGCCCCGCGCGCTGCTGTTGGCCATGGGACTGGTCACGCTCCTGTTCGCGGCGCTGCAGCTCGTGGTCCAGGGAATCCTCGGGCCGCACCTCGTGGGTTCGCCCACCCCGCTGGCCGACGCCGCGGCCGTGGTCATGGGCCCGTGGGGCGCCAAGCTGTTCGCGGTGGCGGTGGTGCTCTCGACCTTCGGCTTCATGACCGGCATGGCGCTGGCGATGCCGCGTGCCCTGTTCGCGTTCGCGCGCGACGGATTCGCGCCGCGGGTGTTCGCGTCGGTGCATGCCCGGTATCACACGCCCCATGTGGCGATCATCGCCCAGGCGGTGCTGACCGTGGCACTGGCGGCCACCGGGGCGTTCGAACGCCTCGTGGTCCTGGCCAATCTCGCGGCGCTGCTCGCCTACCTGGGCTGTTGCGCGGCGGCGTTCGAACTCCATCGGCGCGACGTCCGCGGCACCGGCGAGCCGTTCCGCCTCCCCGGCGGCAACGTCATCCCCGTTGTTGCCGGCCTGCTCGTGATCGCTCTCCTCTCGTCCATCACGCTGCGCGAGTGGCGCGTGGCCGGACTCGTCCTGGCCATGGCCAGCCTCGTGTTCGTCTCCACGCGCCGCGCCCGTGCGGCCCGCATCGCGACCTCCGGTACCCCATGACCGATTCGCTTCTCGCCTACCGCGGCGAATTCCCGATTCTCGAGCACACCACATACCTGGTGTCCAACTCGCTCGGTGCCATGCCACGCGCCGTTCCCGAACGGCTGGCCGAGTACGTGGACGAATGGGCCGAACAGGGCGTGCGCGCCTGGGGCCGCGCCTGGTGGCAGATGCCGGGTGCGGTGGGCGACGAGATTGCGCCGCTCATCGGCGCCGACCCGGGCGAGGTGGTGATGGTGGGCAACGTCACGCTGGGCCAGGCCACGGTGCTCTCGGCGCTCGACTATCCGCCGGAGCGCAACCGGATCGTGATGACGGAACTCGACTTTCCTTCGGTTCGCTACGTGTACGACCGGCTGGCCACGCGGCTCGGTGCCGAGATCGTCGTCGTGCCGGCCGCCGCCGACGGCATCAGCGTCGACACCGACGCCGTGCTGGCGGCCATCGACGAACGCACACGCCTGGTCTGCATCTCGCACGTGCTGTTCCGGTCGGCGTTCGTGATGGATGTGGCGCCCATCGCACGGCGCGCCCACGAGATGGGGGCGCTGCTCTCCCTCGATGCCTTCCATGCCGTCGGCGTGCTGCCGCTGGACGTGAAGGCGCTGGGCGCGGACTTCCTCACCGGCGGCGTGCTCAAGTGGTTGTGCGGCGGGCCGGGCGGATGCTTTCTGTACGTGGCGCCCGGCGTGCGGGCCGCGCTCGAGCCGGCGCTCACCGGCTGGCTGGCCCACGAGCATCCCTTTGCGTTCGAGACGGAGATGACGTACGCGCCGGGCGTGTACCGGTGGCTCAACGGCACGCCGGCCATCCCGGCACTGTACGCGGCCATCGAGGGGCCGCGCATCGTGCGTCGCGCCGGCGTCGAGGCCATCCGCGCCAAGAGCATGCGGCAGACGGCGCGGCTCATCGAACTGGCCGACGCCCGGGGGTATCCGGTGCGCGCCCCCCGCGACCCCGATCGCCGCGGCGGGACCGTGGCCTTCGACGTGCCGCATGCGTACGAGGTTTCCGAGTATCTTCTGTCGCGGGACGTGCTGGTGGACTTCCGGCCGAACGCCGGCATCCGCGTCGCCCCGCATTTCTACACGCGCGACGACGAACTCGAATCGGTCGTCGCATTGATGGACGAGGCACTGACCACGGGCCGCTGGCGCGAGTTCGAGCGCCGCGCCGGCGCCGTCACCTGAACGCCATGCACATGAAGAAACCCACCGTCAATCGCCTTCGTCGTCGGTACGCGAACGCCGATTATCCCCTGGTGGTGCTGCGGTTCGAGGACGGACACGAGATCCGGATCGCGAAGGGCCAGGGCAAGGAGTTCGACGCCTACGAAGGGGAGACGATCAAGGTCATCGCGATCTACGATCCGACGTCCGGCGAGCGCGAGGTGCTCGATTCGCGCCGGGCCGAGGCATTCGACCCCGCGTGATCCGCCTGCTGCCCGACCTGCGTCGGGCCCTCGAAGCCGGACAGCCCGTGGTGGCGCTGGAAACGTCGGTCATCGCCCAGGGACTGCCGGCGCCGGCCAATCGCGAGTGCGCGGACCGCATGACGGCCGCCGTCCGCGCCGAGGGCGCCCACCCCGCCATGGCGGCGGTGGTGCAGGGCACGCCGGCGTTGGGGCTGGAGCCCGGCGAGTTGGAGCGGTTCCTCGCCGGACGCGGCGTGCGGAAGGTGTCGGCGCGCGATCTCCCGGTGGCGATGGCGCAGCGGGCCGACGGGGCGACCACCGTCGCCGCCACGCTGGCGCTCGCGCACCAGGCGGGCGTCTCGGTGTTTGCCACGGGTGGCATCGGAGGGGTCCATCGTGAGCCGCCCTTCGACGAGTCGGCCGATCTGCTCGAACTCTCGCGGACGCCGATGGTCGTGGTCTGCGCCGGCGCGAAGGCCATTCTCGATCTCGGGGCCACGATGGAGCGCCTGGAAACGTTCGGCGTGCCCGTGGTCGGGTACCGGACCTCGGATCTCCCGGGTTTCTACACCGTCGACACGGGGATCCGCCTCGACGCGCGTGCCGAAACGGCGGCGGAGGTGGCGGCGATCTTCCGCGCGCAGCGGTCGTTGGGGCGCGTGCAGGCGCTGCTCGTGGTGCAACCGCCGCCCGCGGAGGTTGCGCTGTCGCGCGCCGAGGTCGAATCGGCCGTGGAGCGGGCGATTGCCGCCGCCCGCGCCGACGGCATTCGAGGCGCCGCTGCCACGCCGTATTTATTGAAGGCGGTGACGGAGGTCACCCAGGGACGGTCACTCAAGGTGAACCTGGCCTTGCTGGAACAGAACGCGCGGCTGGCGGCTTCAATTGCACGGGTGCTGGCAACACCGCCGTAGCATCATCAAAATGGCGCCGGTCGGCGCAAAGATTACCGTTGAACTTCGCCACTCGGTGATTGTACTATAGGCATGCCCACCTCGCATTGGAGGTCTTCGTCCTCATGCCGACCCCGTTCCTGAGTTCCGAGGAGTACGACGAACGTGCCCACCAACTCTACAACGAGGGGTTGTACGACGACGCGCTGGATGTGCTTCGGGAGGGATTGACTCTCTACCCGAATTCGGTCGAACTGCACATCGGGGTGGGCTACGCCCGTCTGGCGCGCGAAGAGTTCGCGTGGGCGCGGCGGAGCTTCGAGGAAGCGCTGGTGCTGGAGCCCGAGCACGAGGACGCGCTGGCGGGACTCGGCGAGACGCTGCTGCGCTTCGGGCAGCAGGACGCCGCCGTGCGCTGCTTCACCCGGATCTTCGAACTGGGCTACAGCGACGATCTCGATCTGATGCTGCAGGTGGGCCGGGCGCTGTTCCGCGAGGCGTCCAGCCGTGAACGACCCGAGTTGTTCGAGCTGGCCCTCGAGTTCTTCGAGCAGGCGGTGGTGCAAGCGCCCGAGATGGCCGAGGCGCGCGCCTGCGTGGGCTACGCGCAGCATCGCGTGGCCAACGATGTCGCCGCCATCGAGGCGCTCCGCCACGCGCTGCAACTCGATTCCGATCACGCCGAAGCGCGCATCTACCTGGCCAACATCCTGTACGATCAGGCCGAGTACGAGAGCGCGCTGTATCAGTTCGAACGCACGCGTCCCGAGGACCACTGGGACGAGTTGGGCATCTGGCGGATCATCGAACTCAAGCGGTCGGTGTACAACCTGGACGAGAACGACGGCGAGTTGGCGCCGTGGCGGGCGCGGCTGACGGAACTCGGCGAGGATCTCGACGACATCGACACGCTGCTCGTGGAGTTGGACGCCGACGATGACACGGCCGAGGACGAGGACGACGGACCGCGCAACCAGCTCGAGATCTTCGGCGCATTGCTCACCGGACTCGCCGTCCATGACGGCGCCGGCGCCACGCCGGCGCACCAGGTGGTGGGCGGCGACGGGACGAGCTACGAGGGATCGTGGGAGGAGATCGTGACCCGGATGCGGGACGCCGAACGCGCCGAGGAGGGCAGTCCGACGCTCGAGGACTACATGCGGGTGCGGGCGCGCGCGGTGTTCAGGCAGACCGGGATCCACCTTCCCATTCATGATGCGGAGAGTTTCCTGCGGGCGAGCGCGCGCGCTGGCCTGCTGCGCATCGTTCGGTGACCATTCCCGAAGGTTCTCCGGCGGCGACCGTGCTGGCCGGCGTGCGGGCCGCCATTGCCCGGCTCGATCCGTCACGGCATCCTGAGGACCTCGCGGCCGACCTGCTCGAAGCGTGGACGGCCGTCGAGCAGGCGCTCCGCACGCTCCTCGGCGGGAGTCCCGCGAGCGGTACCGAACTGGTGCGCGAGGCGCGGCAGCGCCAACTGCTGACGTTCGACCAGGCGAACGCGCTAGCCGCGTTCCACGCCGTCCGCGATCGGACGCACGACGCCGACTATCGCCCCACCAGCGACGACGTGGACGCGGCGCGCCACGCGATGGCGGCACTCGACGTGCCGGCCGGCGCCGGCGGTCAGACGCCGGCCGCACCGGTGCCGCGCCTCGATCCCACCCCCGCGGGCGGCACGCGTCGTTCACCGCTGATGCGCGAATTCGCACCGGCGGCCGAGCCCGCGCGCTCGCGCGCCCGGTTGTGGATGGCGCTCGCGGCGCTGGTGGTGGCCGGACTGGTGGGAGGGGCGGCCTACTACTGGTTCGGCGGCCCGCGCCGCGATGCCGTCGTGAATCGCGCCATCGCCGAATTCGATGCCGGCAATCGCGACTCCGCCGCGACGGACTTCCGCCGCGCGCTGCTCATCGATCCCGACTACGTCGTGGCCCACGTGTATCTGGCCCGCATCGCGCGCGACGCCGGCAATCTGCCCGCCGCGAACCAGGAACTCCAACTCGCACTCACCGCCGATCCCACCAACGCCATCGCGCTGCGCGAGATGGGGGCCTACCTGTACCAGGTGGGCAACTTCGACCTCGCGCGGAAGTTCTATGTGCGCGCCGTCTCCGCCAACCCCGACGATCCGGCGTCGATGGGCTATCTGGGGTGCACCCTGATCCGGCTGGGGCGCATCGACGAGGGCGAGCGGTGGATCACGCGCGCCGGCCCCGGCGTCTGGACGTCGTGCGTGGGCGCCTCCACGCCCCCCGACACGCTCCACCATTGATCGCGGCATCACCCAACCCCTTGCCGCCTCGCTCCCCCCTGGCGCGGCCGCGGATCACTTTGCCACCTCATGACTGAACTGATCGACCCGCGCACGGTGCGCCGCCACGTCCTGCGCAACGGACTCACCGTGCTCGTGCACCGCGACCCATCGGCGCCCGTGACCGCCATCGTGACGTACGTGAAGGCCGGCTATTTCGACGAGACCGACCGGGTGGTCGGCGTCGCGCACGTGCTGGAGCACATGTACTTCAAGGGCACGGCCCGGCGCGGCGTGGGGGAGATCGCCAAGCAGACCAAGGCGGCGGGCGGCTACCTGAACGCCGGCACCATCTACGACCATACGGTCTACTATACGGTCGTGCCGTCGTCGGGGTTCGCGGAGGCGCTCGACATCCAGGCCGACGCCTACGCCAACTCGTTGATCGACGCCGGCGAGCTGTCGCGCGAACTCGAAGTCATCATCCAGGAGGCCAAGCGGAAGGCCGACAACCCCGACGCCGTGGCAACCGAGACGCTGTACGAACTGCTATTCGACCGGCACCGCATCCGGCGCTGGCGCATCGGGCGCGAGGAGGGGCTGCGCCTCCTGTCCCGCGGCGACGTCATGGACTTCTACCGTAACTTCTACCGGCCCAGCACCACCGTGCTCGCCGTGGTCGGCGACGTGGACGTCGACGAGGCCATGCACCAGATCGAAGCGCGCTACGGAGCGGCGCCTTCCGGCGAGCCCGACCGCTCGCCCGGACCGCTGGAGGACGGCGCGCCCGGCTTCCGGTATCGCGAACTGTCGGGCGACATCGCGCAGGCGCAGCTCGCATTCGGATGGCGCACGGTCGCCATCCGACACGCCGACACGCCGGCGCTCGACCTGCTCGGCACCGTGCTCGCCACCGGACGCGCGTCGCGACTCTATCGCGCCGTCCGCGAGAAGAAGCTCGTGTCGAGCATCTCGGCGTACAACTACTCGCCCACCGAGGTGGGCGTGTTCGTGGTGCACGGCGAGGGCCAGCCCGAAACGCTCGTGGACGCCGCACGCGCCACCTGGCGCCAGTTGCTGAGCATTCGCGAGTACGGCATCAATCCCGAAGAGGTGGAGCGCGCGCAGCGCATCGTCGAGGCGCGGGTCATCCGCCGGTTGGAGGACATGGAAGGGCAGGCCAACCACCTGGCCGAGTGGGAGGCGTTGGGCGGTTGGCGCTTGGGCGACGAGTTCTACGATCGGACCATGGCCTGCACCGCCGACGACCTGACGGCAGTGGCGCGCCGGTATCTCGATCCGGAGCAGGCGAGTGTGATCGCGTACCGCCCGGAGTCGGCGCCGGCGGTGGCGCCGGACGCGGCGGCCATGCGGGCATTGCTGGCGTCGGTGGAGCCGGCGCCCAGGCCGCCCGTGGTGGCGCGACGGCCCGAGCCGTCGACGGCCGGGCGTCCCGGGGCCGTCTTCGAGCGCGAAGAGGCAGGCGTGCGCGTGTACCGCACGGCGCGGGGGGTTCCGCTGCTGGTGCGGCGCAAGCCGGGCGCGCCGCTGACGCGCGTCGGCGTCTTCCTGCGTGGGGGCGCCGTCGACGAGCCGGCCGCGATGGCCGGCCTCACGATGCTGACGACGCGCACCGCGGTGAAGGGCACGCACACCCGGACGGCCGCAGAGATTGCCGAGACCGCCGAGCGATTGGGGGGCAGCGTCAGTCCGATGGCCGGCGGGGAGACGTTCGGGTGGTCGATCTCGGTGCCGACCGCCCGCTACGACGATGCGCTGGCGCTCCTGGCCGACATCGCGCAGCACGCCACGCACCCCGACGATGCCCTGGCCACCGAACGCAACGCCGCCATCTCCGAAGTGATCTCGATGCGCGACGACATGTATCGCTACCCGATGCACCTCGCGCTCGCGGCGGCGTTCCCGTCGCACCCCTACGGGCGCTCGCCCGGTGGCACCGAGACCTCGTTGCGCGCCATCACGATCGACGCCGTGCGCGATTGGCACGCGACACGTGTGCTCCGCTCCACCGCGGTGGTGGGGATCGTCGGTGATGCCGACCCCGACGCGCTGGCCGACGCCGCCGCCCGGGCATTCGCGGACCTGACCTACGTGGAGCATCCGGAGCTCCCGGCGCCCACATGGCCCGACCGCGTCGCGACGGTCGTGGAGGCGCGCGACAAGGCGCAAACGGCGCTGCTGATGCTCTTTCCGGGGCCGTCGCGGCGAGATGGCGAGCGGTTCGCGGCGGGACTCGTCGCCGGGATCGCGAGCGGGCTCGGGGGGCGGTTCTTCGACGAGCTGCGCGAGCGGCAGTCGCTGGCCTACACCGTGCACGCGTTCGCGTCGGAGCGACAACTGGCGGGCGCCTTCGGCGCGTACATCGCGATGTCGCCGGACAAGGAGGACGTGGCGCGCACCGGATTGCTGGCCGAATTCGGGAAGCTGCGCGAGACGCCGGTGACCGCGGAGGAGTTGGCGCACGTGCAGTCGTACGCGCTTGGCGCGCACGCGATCCGGCTGCAGCGCGGATCGGCCGTGCTCAACGACGTGATTGCGGCGTGGATCGATGGGCGGCTCGCCGAGCTCACCGAGTTCGAAGCCCGCGTGCGCGGCGTGACCCGCGAGCAGATCCAGGCGCTGGCGCAGCGCTACTTCGACCCGGACCGTCGTGTGGAGGGGATCGTGCGCGGCGTCGGCAAGACGGTGTAAGCCGCGCGGGCGCGCGCTCAGAACATCGACATCGCCAGGAACGACCGCAGCGAGTCGTTGGTCTGGCGGAGCCGGGTCGAGAGCATCCGCACCACCGCCCAGAGAACCTTCAGGGCGAGTTCGCGGTCGAAGTCGAGGAGCATCTCGAAGTCGGGCCGGGCGATGGTCAGCGCCGTCGTGCCGCCATTCGAGATGGCGTGCGTGGAGCGCTCGGTGCGGTCGAACACCGCCATCTCGCCGAACAGCGCGCCCGGCTTGAGCACGGCCAGCGCTTCCTCGCCGCTGCCCGGCACGTCGCGGCTGATGCGCACCTCGCCGTCGGTGATCAGATAGAGGCGGTTTCCCGCTTCGCCTTCGCGGAAGATGTACGCACCGGAGACGAACGTCTCTTCCTTGCAGATCTCGGCGATCGATTGGAGTTCGGCGTCGTCGAGATCCTTGAAGATGGCCACGCCGCGCAAGAGCGCCTTCACATCCGGCATCCGGACCTCGGCAAGGTGGGCGAACGTGGCAAGCTAGGACGGCCGCCGAGCGGTGGCAAGCATCGGCAGCGCTCCTTAGGTTTGGGCCATGCACGCACGCCGGGGACTGCGGCAGGTTCCCAACTGGATCTCGTTTTCGCGGCTGCTCATGGCCGTCGCATTCGTCGGTACCGATGCGGTGGAGAGTCGCGTCGTGCTGGTTGGGCTGGCGGCGGTGACCGACTTCCTGGACGGCTACATCGCCCGCCGGGCCCGCGTGACGAGTCGCTGGGGCGCGCTGCTGGATCCGATTGCCGACCGCGTGTTCGTGCTCACCGCCGTCTCCACCTTTCTGTTCACGGGTGCCATCGGCACGCTCGGCTACTTCGTGATCATCTTCCGCGATCTGATGACCGCGGTGGGCTTTCTCGTTGCCCGGATCATTCCCTGGCTGCGGCCCGTGGAGTTCCGGGCCCGGGGGTCGGGCAAGTTGGTGACGGTGCTGCAGCTGGCCACCTTCGCGGCGATCATGTTGCGTCCGGGGTGGGTGCCGGGGCTGCTGGCGGTGGTGTTCGCGGTGTCGTGCTGGGCCGTGGTGGACTACACCGTGGCGCTCTGGCGCAGCCGGGCGCGATGAGGCGCGTGGGCGGGGCGCTGTTGGCGGCGCTGCTGGTGCTGGCGGGCAGCGCGGCGTGCGTCGAGGCGCAACACATCGCGCCCCGGCCCGAGTTCCGCGCCGACGTCCTCGGGGCGGCGCCCTACACCCTGCAATTGGGGGGCGGCGTGAATCTGGGCGCCGGCTACTACCAGCGGGTGGAACTGGATGCCGCCGCGGGCGCACGACGCCGCGACGGCGTGCTCCTGGGTACGGGCCGCGCAGATGCGCTGATGCGGTTGCTCCTGGACCCGTTCGGGCAGCAGCACTGGGCGCTCTCGCTGGCCGGAGGCGTGAGCCTCCGCTATGAAGCGGGCGACAAGGTACGCCCGTATCTCACGGGCGTACTGGATTTCGAAGGGCCCGTGAACGACGGGGTCCGCGTAGCCTACCAACTGGGCTTCGGCGGCGGGGTGCGATTCGGCGTCGTGCTCCGACGGACTCGCACCGTCTGGCGTTGATGGCGACCGTCAGGCCGCGCTCACCGCTCCCGCTTCTTCGGCTGCCGGGTTCGTCTTCGGAGGCTGTGCGAATCGCGATCCGAGCTTCTTGAGCTCTTCGAAATCACGTTCGGCCAGTTCCGGGTACCGGTCGGCCATGTACTTCATGGTATCGTCGAACCATTCCTGCTGGTGCTCCGGAGTGGAGCCGATCACATCACAGCGAATAATGTGCTGGAACAGTTCGTCGCGGGCTTCTTCAAAGGGGTTCGGCATCGCGGACGAGGCCGGGCCGCTGCGCCTATTTTTGCTTTTAGCCATTTAACCTGGTGAAGGATGAGAGTGGCAGGACCCCTCTAATCTAACGACTGGAGCGCGGTCCTGCAGATGTTCGGGCTCTTGCCGAAAGGCGACGCGCGGGGGCGGATCATCTGGCGTCACCGGAGCGCCAAGACGGCGCGTGGCCGTTGCTTGCGTGGTCCGGCAAGGGCGGTCTAGGTTTGAGAAACCCCGCCGCGACGGCGGAATCCTACCGCACGGCGTCAGGCCGAGGGCGAAGACAAGAAATGGCAAAGAAACCACCCACTGCAGGCAAGTCGCGGAAGAACCCGGCGATGCGCGGATTCTACATCCTCATCGGAGCCATCGCCGTGGTCGGCATCGGCGCGCTCTCCTATCTGTCGGCCCGGCCCAAGGCTGCGGCGACGCAGTGGGACAGCTCGCTGCCCAAGCTCACCGCCCGAGGCCACCTGGAGGGGAGCGACAGCGCCCAGGTCCAGGTCATCGAATTCGCCGATTTCGAGTGCCCCGCCTGCGGGCAGTTCGCCACGCTCATCGAGCCCGATGTGCGCGCGCACCTCGTCGATTCGGGCGTCGTGAGCATCCGGTTCGTCGACTTCCCGCTCTCCATGCACCGCAACACCTGGAACGCCCATCGCGCCGCCTGGTGCGCCGGCGACCAGGACAAATTCTGGCAGATGCACGATGCGATCTACCAGAACCAGGACCGGTGGAATTCCGAGGCCACCGACAATCCCGACAATGTGCTCGCCGGGGTCGCCCAGGGCATCGGGTTGAACATGGACGAGTACAACAAGTGCGTGAAGGACAAGAAGTACCAGGCGCAGATCCAGGCCAATGAGACGCTGGCCGAGAACCAGCACCTGGATCAGACGCCGACGTTCGTGTTCGGGAGCAAGGTGATCGGCGGCTACGAGACGTACGACCAGTTCAAGGCCAACGTCCAGGACGCGATCGCCGCTCAGAAGGCCGCGTCGAAGAAATGACGACGCGCATGGGGCTGGCCGTGCTGGCGCTGTGCGGCGTGCTGCTGGCCACCTACCTCTCCCTGCACGACCTGGGGTACATCGGCGCGCTCGCCTGCGGCACCGGGAGTTGCGAACTGGTGCAGACCAGTCGCTGGTCGCGGCTGCTGGGCGTTCACGTCGCGGTGTGGGGCGCGATGTACTACGGGCTCGTCTTCGCGGTCGCGATGGCCGCCGTCAACGAGCGCTACCTCGCCGATCCGCGCCTGTCGCTCGCGCTGGTGGGACTCACGGCGTGGGGCGTGCTGTTCAGCGCCTGGCTCACGTACGTGGAGTTGTTCCGCATCCATGCCATCTGTCGCTGGTGCGTCGGTTCGGCCACGATCGTGGTCGTGCTCTTTGCGCTCGCGCTGCTTGACTATCGCGCTCAGGCGCGCACAGTAATAAGCGAGTAGCAGGTCCGGCGCCGGCCCCGGCGGCGCCCAACCGGAATCCCCGTTCGCGGCGCCCTCCGTCCGGCGTCTCTCCTGGAGTGAGTCCCATGCCTTCCTTCGTCCTCACCGTGAACGGCGCCAAGCAGACCGTCACGGCCGACGCCGACGCCCCGCTGCTCTGGGTGTTGCGCGACAAGCTGCAATTGACCGGCACGAAGTTCGGCTGCGGCGTCGGCGCCTGCGCGGCCTGCAGCGTCCACGTGGACGGCGACTTCGCGCGGTCGTGCCAGTGGTCGATCGCCGACGCGGCCGGCCACGAGGTCACCACCATCGAAGCACTCGCCGGCTCCGACGTCGGGCGCCGACTCCAACAGGCCTGGGTGGACGAGCAGGTACCGCAGTGCGGCTACTGCCAGTCGGGGCAACTCATGGCGGCGGCGGCGCTGCTGGCGTCGACCCCGCATCCCACCGACGCCGACATCGACAATGGCATGAGCGACAACATCTGCCGCTGCGCCACGTACCTGCGCATCCGTCGCGCCATCCATCGGGCGGCCGGCAATGGGGAGGCCAGATGAGCAAGAAGACCATCAGCCGCCGCCAGTTCGTGGCCGCGTCGGCCGGAACCGGCGCCGCATTCATGCTCGGCTTCAGCACGCTCGACGCGCTGGCCGCCACGCTCAATCCGGCCGCTCCGGGAACCGCTCCGGGCGGATGGACGCCGAATCTGTGGCTCAGCATCGAGACCGACGGAACGGTCACCATCCAGTCCGCCAAATCGGAGATGGGGCAGGGGGTGTGGACCGCGATGCCGATGATCGTGGCCGAAGAGCTCGATGCCGACTGGAGCAAGGTGCGTGTGGCGCGGGCGCCGACCAACGGCAAGTACAACACCGGGACCGGCGGCAGCCAGAGCACCCGCAGCTCGTACATGCCGCTGCGCCGGGCGGGAGCCACGGCGCGCGCGATGCTCGTGGCGGCCGCGGCCGCCAGGTGGGGCGTGCCCGCGTCGCAGTGCTCGACGATGGCGGGTGTGGTGACCCACGGGCCGTCCAAGCGCACGGCGACCTATGGTGAACTGGCGTCGCTCGCGGCCAAACAGCCGGTGCCGGCGGGCGACGTGCCGCTGAAGGACCCGAGCACCTTCCGCATCCTCGGCAAGTCCACGCCGCGGCTCGACATTCCGGACAAGGTGAATGGCACGACGGAGTTCGGTATCGACGTCCGGGTGCCCAACATGCTGTACGCGAGCATCGCCCGCTGTCCCGCGTTCGGGGGTTCGCTCCGAAGCGTGGACGACGCCAAGGCACGCGCCGTGACCGGGGTGCGCCAGGTGGTGAAGCTCGACGCGGTGGAGCGGGTGCTGCCGGCCCGCGTGGCCGTGCTGGCCGACGACACCTGGGCGGCGATGAAGGGCCGCGACGCGCTGGTACTCGACTGGGATCCGGGACCGAACGGGCAGTACTCGACCGCCGCCGCGAGCGCGACTTATCACGCGCGGGTCAACGACGACGCCAACGCCGGCGTCACGGCGAGCAAGGGCGCCGTGCACACGGCCGGCGCGGGCGAGAAAACGGTGGAGGCGATCTACGAGTATCCGTTGCTCGTCCATGCGCCCATGGAGCCGATGAACTGCACGGCCGATGTCCGCGCCGACGGCGTGGACGTCTGGGCGGGGTCGCAGTCGCCCGACAGCATCCGCACCGCGGTGGCGCGATTCCTCAATGTCTCGCCCGACACGGTGCACGTGCACATGACCTTCCTCGGCGGCGGGTTCGGGCGCCGGTCGCAGACCGACTACGCCATCGAGGCCGTGCAGATCTCCAGGGCGGCCGGCCGTCCGGTGAAGGTGACCTGGTCGCGCGAGGAGGACATCCAGCACGGCTTCTATCGGGTGGACGGGATCCAGCGCATGCGCGCGGTGCTCGACGCCAGTGGGAATCTCGTGAGCTGGGAAAAC
The DNA here is from genome assembly GCA_963781765.1 of uncultured Gemmatimonadaceae bacterium. GTDB lineage: Bacteria > Gemmatimonadota > Gemmatimonadetes > Gemmatimonadales > Gemmatimonadaceae > JAGWRI01. The sequence goes on along the minus strand of CAWAHC010000008.1, from coordinate 139,193 downwards.
CGTGTGGTGGGGCCGTCGCTCGAAGCGTACGCCTTCCCGTCGCGGAGTGGCGGCCGACACTTCGACGCTGCCGAGCCGCCGCAATACGACATCCCCAACTACAAGCTCGACATGGTGTTCGTGGAGAGTCCGGTGCCGATCTGGTTCTGGCGGTCGGTGGCGAACTCCCAGGACGGCTACTGCAACGAAGCGTTCATGGACGAATGCGTGCGGGCGGCCGGCAAGGATCCGGTGCAGTACCGGCTCGGGATGCTCGGCAGCAATCCGCGCGCGCAGCACGTGATCCAGCTGGCCGCGGACAAGGCCGGCTGGAGCACCAAACCGGCCGCCGGCCACGGACGCGGCTTCGCCTACTACGACTACGACGGCACGCTCGTGGCGCAGGTGGTGGAAGCCGAGGTGCCGGCGGACGGCAAGGTGAAGGTGCACCGCGTGGTCTGCGCCTTCGACTGCGGGCAGCTCATCAACCCCGACACCGTGGTGGCGCAGGTGGAGAGTGCCGTCGGCTGGGCGCTGAGCATGGTGCTGTACGGCGAGATCACGGTCAAGAATGGCGCCGTACAACAGAGCAACTTCACGGACTACAAAGTGGTCCGGATGAACGAGATGCCGAAGGTCGAGGTGCACCTGGTGGAGAACCACGAGTCGCCCACGGGCGTCGGCGAGCCGGGCGTGCCGGCCTTCGCGCCGGCGCTGCTCAACGCCATCCACGACGCTACCGGCGTTCGGGTGCGCACGCTGCCGCTCAAACCGGAACTACTGAAGGCGGGAGCGGCGACGGAAGACTGACCGTCGTGCCGTCAGGCAGTTGAACGCGGGGCGGGAGAAGAGCGGGGCGATCTCGAGAGATCGCCCCGCCCTTTCGTTCGGTCGTGTTCCGGCGGCTCGGTTCAGCCTTCGGTCGATTCGTACTGCTCCTTGAGCTTCGCCACGACCGTCGGATCGGCGAGCGTCGTCGTATCGCCCAACGCCCGGCCCTCGGCGATGTCGCGCAGGAGCCGCCGCATGATCTTGCCCGACCGCGTCTTGGGGAGGTCGGCCGAGAAGAGCACGTCGTCGGGTTTGGCGATGGCGCCGATCTTGTCGCCCACGAAGTCGCGCAGCTCGTCCTGCAGCGCGGCGGACGGCTTGTGCCCTTCGCGCAGAGTGACGAACGCCGCCAGCGCCTGCCCCTTGAGTTCGTGCGCCTTGCCCACCACGGCGGCTTCCGCCACGGCCGGGTGTTCCACCAGGGCGGATTCCACTTCCATGGTGCCGATGCGATGGCCGGCCACGTTGAGCACGTCGTCCACGCGGCCGAGGATCACGTAGTAGCCTTCGGCGTCGAGCTTCACGCCGTCGCCGGGAAAGTAGAGGTCGGGACGGCCGGGCCACTTGGAGAAGTAGGTGTCCACGTAGCGCTTGTCGTCGCCCCAGATGGTGCGCAGCATCGACGGCCAGGGATAGGTGAGGGCCAGGAGGCCGCCGCCGACGGACAGTTCCTTTCCTTCGGCGTCGAGCAGCTTGGCGGTGTATCCCGGCAGCGGGCGTGTTGCACTGCCGGGCTGCGTGGCGGTGATGCCGGGCAGCGGCGAGATCACGATCGCACCGGTCTCGGTCTGCCACCACGTATCGACGATGGGACAGCGTTCGTCGCCGATCACCTTGTGATACCACATCCACGCTTCGGGGTTGATCGGCTCGCCCACCGACCCGAGCAGTCGCAGCTGCGACAGATCGTGTTTGGCCGGATACTTCGCGCCCCACTTCATGAAGGCGCGGATGGCCGTGGGCGCGGTGTAGAGGATGGTCACCCCGTACTTCTCGCAGATCTCCCAGAAGCGGTCTTTCTCGGGCCAGTCGGGCGCGCCTTCGTACATGACGCACGTGGCGCCGTTGGAGAGCGGCCCGTAGGTGAGGTACGAGTGGCCGGTCACCCAGCCCACATCGGCGGTGCACCAGAAGACGTCATCTTCCTTGAGATCGAACACCTGTCGCGTGGTGGTGGTGGTGCCCACCATGTAGCCGCCGGTGGTGTGCACGATGCCCTTGGGCTTTCCCGTGGTGCCCGACGTGTACAGGATGTACAGCACGTCCTCGGCGTCCATCGCTTCGGGCTCGCACCACTGGCCGGCCTGTCGCATGAGCCGGTGCCACCAGTGGTCGCGCCCCTCCTTCATCTCGGCGAACGCCTCGTCACCGCCGGCCCCCGGACGCCGCTGCACGACCACGACGTTCTGAATGGACGGCGTGTCCTCCAGCGCCTTGTCGCAATTGCGCTTGAGCGGCACCGTGCTCCCGCGGCGGTAGCCGCCGTCGGCGGTGATGAGCACTTTGCATTGTGCGTCGTTGATGCGGTCGCGCAGCGACTCGGGCGAGAAGCCGCCGAACACCACCGAGTGCGGCGCGCCGATGCGCGCGCAGGCGAGCATAGCGATTACGGCTTCGGGGATCATCGGCAGATAGATGGCCACGCGGTCGCCGCGCCGGACCCCGAGCGACTTGAGCACGTTGGCGAACTTGTTGACCTTCACGAACAGGTCCCAGTACGTGTAGGTCCGCCGGTCGCCCGGCTCGCCCTCCCAGATCAGCGCGGCCTTGTTGCGTCGCACGCCGCGCACGTGCCGGTCCACGCAGTTGACCGAGGCGTTGAGCTTGCCCCCCACGAACCACTGGGCGTGGGGCGGCTTCCAGTCGAGCACCGTCTTGAACGGCTCGATCCACTCGAGTTCCTTGGCCTGCTCCGCCCAGTAGGCCGGAATGTCCCGCGCGGCCTTGTCGTAGATGCCCGCGTCGGAGACCACGGCGGTGGCCTTGAACGACGCCGGCGGGGGGAACTTGCGGCTTTCCTGGAGGAGGACGGAGATATCGCTCATCGGAAGGGACGGAAAGAGAAAAAGATCGCAGGGCCGAGACGACACACGACCGGAACGTCAGGGAATGCGAAACGACCACTGATACTGCGAATCGGATGGTCGCTCGGCAAGGTTCGAGGGGGGTTCGGCGTCCCACCCTCTGCAACTCACAGAGGCCGGACTATCTTCCGAAAGGCACCGCTCAGGATCCTCGATTCGCCGTCTGGTGGCCGCATGCCCGAACGCGCATCGCAACGCAACTCGAACTCGACCGCGCTCCCCCTTTCGGGCGTGCGGGTAGTGGTGACCCGCTCGGCGGACAAGGCGGACACCCTCACGCAACCGCTGGCGGCGCTCGGCGCCGAGGTGATCGAGATGCCGGCCACGCGCGTGGAGTTGCTCGACACGGCCCCGGTGCTCGCCGTGCTGCGGAATCTGTCGCGCTATCAGTGGCTGGTGTTCACCAGCCAGAATGCCGTCACCTTCTTCCTGCGGTTGCTGCATCAGGCGGGGCAGGATGTGCATGCGCTCGCGGGACGGAAGGTGGCCGCGGTGGGGCCCGCCACGGCCGGCGCCCTGCAGGCGGCGGGCATCGCGGTGACCGTCACGCCGCGGCGATTCGTGGCCGAAGGGCTGCTCGATGAGTTCCGGGCCCGCGACGATGTGCGGGGCAGCCGCGTGCTGTATCTGGTGGCCCGTGGGGCGCGCGAGGTCCTGCCGGTGGGGCTCCGCGAATTGGGCGCGTCGGTGGACGTCACGCCGCTCTACCGGTCGGTGCCCGACGTGGAGGGCGCCGCGACGGTGCGCGAGCGGCTGCTGGCGGGCGGCGTGGATCTCATCACGTTCACCGCCGGATCGACGGTGCGCGCGTTCGTCGATGCCGTGGGCGCCGACGCCGCGGCACGGGCCGGCATCGTGAGCATCGGGCCCATCACCTCGTCCGCGGCGCGGGACCTGGGGCTCGAGGTGCGCGCCGAGGCCGCGCCGTCCACCATCGAAGGATTGATCCAGGCGACGGTGGCCGCACGGCGTTGATGGACGCTACATTTCGGAACCCTCGAAACATTCGGATTCCATGACCACTCAAGGCCCGATTCGTATTGCCACCCGCGCCTCCGATCTGGCGCTCTACCAGGCCAACCTGGTGAAGAGCATGCTGGAGTCGCACGGGCACGCCGCCGAGTTGGTGACCTTCAAGACGGTCGGCGACAAGAAGCTCGACGCACCGCTGAGCGCCATCGGGGCCAAGGGACTTTTCACCAAGGAACTCGAGCACGCGCTGGGGCGCGGCAAGGTGGACTGCTGTGTGCACTCGCTGAAGGATCTGCCCACCGAGTCGCCCGACGGGTTGGCCATCGGCGCCGTGCTCAAGCGCGAGGATCCGCGCGACGTCCTGGTCATCGGCGAGATCGCCTCGGCGGAGTCGCTGGAGGAGCTGCCGCGCGGGTCGCGCGTCGGCACGTCGAGCTTGCGGCGGCGTGCGCAGCTCGCGGCGCATCGCAAGGATCTGGACATCGTGGAATTGCGCGGCAACGTACCGACGCGCGTGCGGAAGGTGGATACGGGCGCGGTGCACGCGGCCATCCTCGCCGCGGCGGGCCTCCACCGCCTCGGCATCTCCCAGCGAATCACCGCCACGCTGGACGCACCGGACTGGCTGCCGGCGCCCGGGCAGGGCGCGATCGCCGTGCAGCTCCGGAGCGGCGATGCCCGCATGGAGGCCGCGGCGGCACTGCTGAACGATGCGCGGACGATGGTCGACATCCGCGCCGAGCGCGCGTTCCTGGGTGCCCTGGAAGGCGGGTGTCAGGTACCGATCGGAGCGCTGGTGATGCCGCGCGACGGCGGCTACGTGCTGCACGGCCTGATTGCCGATCTCGAGGGCACGCGCGTGGTGCGCGGGGAGATCGTGTTGGACGAGCAGGATCCGGAATTGTGCGGCGTCCGCCTGGCCAATCAGCTACGGGGTGAGGGGGCGACGGAGATTCTCGAGGAGCTGCGCCGCGCTCAGCACCTGCCGTCACCGCAACCCGAGTAGATTCCACGCAGAACGGCGCCGGACCGCGATCGGCGGCGGCGCCCGCACTCAGAGCGATCAATGGCCATTTTTCCTGACTATCGTCCGCGGCGCCTCCGCCGGACCGCGTCGCTGCGCCGGCTGGTGCGCGAGACGCACCTCGCGGCATCGCAGCTCGTCTTTCCGATGTTCGTGCGCTCCGGCCGGAAGGTGCGCGTGCCCGTCGCGACCATGCCGGGCAACTTCCAACTCTCGGTGGACGAGTTGGTCCGCGACGCCACCGCGGCCGCCGAGGCGGGCGTGGGCGGCGTGCTCCTGTTCGGCATCCCCGAGCACAAGGACGCCACCGGCACCGGCGCGTGGGACGACGCGGGCCCGGTGCAGGAGGCCGTGCGCGCGCTCAAGCGCGCGGTGCCGGAGCTGGTGGTCATCACCGATGTGTGCATGTGCGAGTATACCGACCACGGCCACTGCGGCGTGTTGCGCGACGGCGACGTGGACAACGACGCCACACTCGAGTTGCTGGCGCGCGAGGCGGTGTCGCATGCGGCCGCGGGGGCCGACGTCGTAGCGCCAAGCGACATGATGGACGGGCGCGTGGGGGCGATTCGCAGCGCCCTGGATGACGCCGGGTTCGTCAACACGCCGATCCTCAGCTACGCCGCCAAGTTCGCGGGCCCGTTCTACGGTCCCTTCCGCGACGCGGCCGAGTCGACCCCCCAGTTCGGCGATCGCCGCAGCTACCAGATGGACTCGGCCAACAGCGACGAGGCCTTGCGCGAGGTGGAGCTGGATATCGCGGAAGGCGCGGACATGCTGATGGTGAAGCCGGCCGGCCCGTTCCTCGACATCATCCGCCGCGTGAAGGACGCCACGGGCTATCCGCTGGCCGCGTACCAGGTGAGCGGGGAGTTCAGCATGATCAAGGCGGCCGCCGAGCGCGGATGGATCGACGGCGACCGGGTGATGATGGACTCGCTGCTCGGGATCCGGCGCGCCGGCGCCGATGTGCTGATCACCTACTTCGCGGTCGAGGCAGCGGCCGCGATCACGCGCGGAGACTACCCCGAATGATGAACCTGTGGCGCGATCTGGCTCCCGGCGCGCATCCGCCGGAAGTGATCACGGCCGTCATCGAGATTCCGCAGGGGAGCCGGAACAAGTACGAGCTGGACAAGACCACCGGGCTCATCAAACTCGATCGCGTGTTGTATTCGGCGGTCCACTATCCGGCGGAGTACGGGTTCATTCCGCGCACCCTGCACGACGACGGCGACCCGATGGACGTGCTCGTGTTGCTGAAGGAAGAAACCTTCCCCGGGTGTACCATCGACGCGCGGCCCATCGGCGTGTTGCACATGGTGGACAAGGGGGAGCCCGACGACAAGATCCTCGCCGTTCCCACGCACGATCCGTACTCGCAGGAGTACTTCGACATCGCCGACATTCCGCAGCACCTGCTCAAGGAAGTGGCGCAGTTCTTCGTGAGCTACAAGGAACTGGAAGGGAAGAAGGTGGAGATCGTGGGGTGGGGGAAGAGCGAGGAGGCGATGCGGCTGATCGTGCGGTCGATCGAGCAGTACGACCGGACGTATGTGGCGGTGGGACCGTGAGGCCGGCAGGCCGGTAGCACTCCCGACGCTTCGCGCCGCACCGCCGCACCCGACCTACCGATCCCCCTCTTTGGGGGCCTCGCACTTTGTGTCACGAAGTACTTGACAATGCCGTGGCCTCGACGCTAGAATAGCCCCATGGCCGACCTCGTCCAAGTCCTCTTCCCCGAACCGTCCCTCGTGCGCACGCCGCTGCGACTGCTGCGGTGGTGGGAATCGAAGCGCCTGACCTACAACCTCGTCGTCGGTGGAGCGGGCCTGGTGACGCTCGGGGTCTTCTCGCTCGTGCGAGTCCTCCCCGTGCCCTGGATGCTCGTCATCCCCTACGGCGTGCTGGCCAATGTCTGCTTCTCGTCGGGCTGGGTGGTGGAGTCGCTGCTGCAACGGTGGCTCAAGCGCGATACCTACGGGCTCGGCCCGGCGCTCTTCCGCCACGGCCTGGTATTCTCCGTGGGCCTGACGCTCTTTCCCGCGGTGCTCGTTTCCGTTGGCTGGCTGACGCTCCTGGTCCTTCGCTGACCCCTGGTCCGGACCGTGAACCCGTCGCGACGCGCGACAGCGGTTCAGTCGTCGATCGCCTTCCGCCGGACCTTCACCTCCGACATGAACGCCCACCCGGTGACGCGAACCACGGGCGCCCCGTGCGGCGGCGCCGGGCCGCGGTCCGTGCGATCGTTCACCGACGCGAGAATGGAACTCGTATCGATGACCACGTGCACATGCGGGGGCACCGTGATCCGCAGTGCCGCCATCGTCGCCTTGACGTGGATCTCCGTGACGCCGGCCGAGAACTGGGCCTCGCGCAGATCGAGGTGCGTGTCCGACATGACGGCCAGCAGGTCGAGCACCTGCGGCGGGATCCAGACGCCGCGCCGCACGCGGTTGCCCATCAGGGATACCATGCGCGATCGCACGACCTGCGACGGAGGCGGCGCCGGTCGGACCGACGCGCCGGCCGTCCCCACCACAGTGTTCTCGGCGTCGGGGAGGTCCGAGGCGAGGGCGCGGATTTCGGCCACCGACGACGCTCGGTAGACCAGCTCGAGACGCGTCTCCAGTTCGTCGATGGACAGATTGTCGTTCGCGAAGTGGCGGGACAGCACGGTGATCACGCGCTCCCGTTCGCGCTCGAGTGCCTGCAGGGATGGCGGCTGCCCTGGGGTGGTCATCGCCCGTCAGCCCACGGAAGCCGGCGCGGGCTCATCGCGCAGGAATGTCCACTCGTACAGCAGGCCGGCGATGATGCCGCCGACGATGGGCCCGATCCAGTAGATGAGGTGTCCCTCGAAGTTGGCGCTCACCAGTGCCGGACCGAATGCCCGCGCCGGATTCATCGACGCGCCGGTGAGCGGCCCGATGGCGAGGATGTCGGCGGTGACGGTGAGCCCGACGGCGAATCCGCCGACCTTGGGGGCGCGGGGATCGACGACCGTGCCGTAGAACACGAATACCAGGAAGAAGGCGGCGATGGCTTCGAGGGCGATGGCGCTGCCGGTGCCCACGTTCCCCGCCACCCACTGTCCGCCCAGCCGCGCCGCGTGGGCGGCGGCCGGAGGAAAGAGCACGTTCAGCACGAGGGCGGCAAGCACCGCGCCGGCGCACTGCGCGACGATGTACACGACGGCGGCGCTCGGACTCAGGCGTCGGGTCACGGCGATGCCGATGGTGATGGCCGGGTTGAGATGTCCCGAGATTCGCATCGTGGCCGTGACCAGCAGGGCCATGATGAGCCCGTTCGCGAGGGCGATGTCGATGAGCGGCACCGAGGCGTTGGCCACGTATCCGTTCATGATGGTCGCCCCGCCGACGAACACGAGCGCGAAGGTGCCGACGAACTCGGCGACGATGGGGCGTTTGAGGTCTTGCATGTGAGGGCTCCGTCGGGCGGTCCGGGCTCGCGCGGCCCGTTCACAACGCTACGCGTCCCGTCGGGTAGCGTCCAGTAACGCCGGGGGCCGCACCACGGCTCAGTCGGCGCGCCGCAGCACGAGCGCCGCGTTGATTCCGCCGAACCCGAACGAGTTGGTCAGCACGTGCTCGGGGCGTCCGGGGCGCCCGGTGTTGGGGATGTAGTCCAGATCGCACGCGGCGTCGGGGGCGTCGAGGTTGAGCGTGGGCGGCAGCCACCCGCGCTGCAGCGCGAGCGCGCAGATCGCCGTCTCGATGGCGCCCGAGGCCCCCAGCGCGTGTCCGTAGTACGCCTTCGTGCTGCTCACCTGCAGCCGCGACGCCTGATCGCCGAACACGCGCTTGATGGCGGTGGTCTCCGTGGGGTCGTTGAGCGGGGTGGAGCTGCCGTGCGCGTTCACGTATGCCACCTCGCCCGCGGACACGTGCCCGTCGTCGAGCGCCAGCCGCATGGAGCGGGCCGCCTGCGATCCGTCGGGCCGGGGCGCCGTCATGTGGTGGGCGTCGTTCGAGAATCCGAATCCCATCAGTTCGGCATACACCGGCGCCCCGCGCGCCAGGGCACGCCCGCGCTCCTCGAGCACGAGCACGCACGCGCCCTCTCCCATCACGAAGCCGTCGCGGTCGCGATCGAACGGGCGCGAGGCGCGCGCCGGCTCGTCGTTGCGCGTGGACATGGCGCGGATGATCGCGAACGCCCCGAAGCAGAGCGGCGCCAGCGGGGCTTCGGCGGCGCCGGCGAACATCACGTCGGCGTCGCCGTCGCGGATGGCGCGGAAGGCCTGGCCCACCGCGATCGTCCCCGACGCGCAACTCATGGCGTTGGTGCTGTTCGGCCCCTGCACGCCGAATTCGATGGCGATGTTGCAGCTCGCGGCGCCACCGAACACGGTGAGCGCGAGGGAGGGGTCCACGCCCTTGATGCCCTCGCGCATCGCCACCCGCACCTGCTCCTCGGCGAACGCCACGCCGCCCAGCGCCGAGCCCATCATCGCGCCCACGCGTTCGCGGTCCTCGACGGCGAGGTCGAGATGCGCGTCCTCCATGGCCAGGCGCGCCGCCGCCACCGAGAACTGTCCGAACCGGTCCAGTCGCCGAATACGCTTGCGGTCGATGAAGTCGCCGGCCTCGAAATCGTCGATTTCAGCGGCGTTGCGACTCCGGAACATCTCAGGGTCGAAGCGCGTGATGGTCCGTACCGCGCTGCGCTCGCGGCGTAACCCCGCCCACAAGCCGTCGCGCGCAATGCCGATGGGCGTGATGGGACCGATTCCCGTGATCACCACCCGTCTGCGATCCGTCATGCGCTACTCCTTGAAGTTGACCCGACCGGTTGCTCGGCGATGCGCGCCAGGCCGGACAGCGTGCGCGAGGCGATGCCGTGGACGAACACGGGGCCGATGACCCGCTGCGCCGCCACGTCACCAATCACCGGCCACGACGGGCCGTTCCACATGTGCAGAATGGTGGTCATCGTCCCGCCCTCGGCCTCCCGGAATGCCCAGAGCACTTCCATGCGCCGCGTGATGCCCCGGACGTGGCGGTACCGGATCCACGGCGGGCCGTCGTCGCAGGCCCCGATCTGCATTTCCGAGACCCACCAGGTGGGCCAGTCGACGAGTCCGAACGGGCGCACCGCGGCCATCTCCACCACGCCGCCGCCATCGGTGGTGCGGCTGATGAACCGGACGCGCCGGTAGTGGGGCAGCAGTTCGGGCCACCGCTCCACGTCGCGGGCGAGCGCGAAGATCGTGTCCACGTCGGCCCCGACGACGAGCCGGTCGAGGGTGATCATCCGCGCCGAGGGCGGCATGGGCCCGAGGTGAAACGGGTCCTGCCGCGGATCGTGGGTCATGCGGAGTCTGCGACGGCGATGGCGGTCAGGCGGAAGCCGAGGTGGCGTTCCACCCCGGGCGCGCGGCCCGTGGCCTCGCCGACGATCGCGGCCAGCTCGCGCGCCGTGAATCCGCGCAGCACCGACAGCACGCCGTCGTGACGCGTGATGGCATGAAAGCGCAGGGCGAAGCTCACCAGCCAGAAGCCGGCCATGGCCATCCAACTCCGTCGGAGGTCGCTCACGATCACGGCGCGGCGCGCCACTCGGTGCATCTCGCGGACGAGTTGCACGGCATCGCCACGCACGAAATGGTGGAGCAATTGCGAGCACGTGACGATGTCAACACTGCCGGTTCTGAAGGGAAGCGCAAGGGCATCGCCGCACACGGCAAACGACAATCGCGCGCGATCGGCGCGCAGCAGCGATTCCGCGGCGTCGTATCCGATGGTGGTGACGGCCAGACCCTGCCGGGCGGCGGCGCGGACGGCGCGGGGCGGGAGATCGGCGAGTCCGGTGCCCACGTCGAGCAGTGTCACGGCGTCTCCCGAGGCGGGCAGCGCGCGCCGCAGCGCGACGAGCAGGGCGCGGGCGCCGCCGAGCAGCGCGTTCGATCGGATGAGGTCGCGTTGGGAACGTTCGCGAATGGCCGGCGGCACGGCGGGATCGTCGAGGTACTCGAACCCCCGGCGACGCGCGGGGGTCACGATCGACATCAACGCTCCAACTGCGCGTAGCCGCCGCGGTAGTAGAGCAGGGGGCGGTCCTGCCGTGTGGTGGCCCGTTCCACGTCGCACACGATGATCGTGTGGTCGCCGGCGTCGTGCCGGTCGCGCACGCGGCACTCGAGATGCGCCAGCGCATCCTCGAACAGCACCACGCCCCGTTCGCCGCGCGCGAAGCCCAGCCCTTCGAACCGGTCGGATTCGAGTTCGGCGAACCGCCGCGACAGCGCCTCCTGTCCGGCGGCCAGGATGCTGAATCCCACGTAGTCCAGGCGCAACAGGAGGTCGTGCATCTTCGCGGTGCGGTCCACGCAGGCGAGCACGAGCGCCGGATCGAGGCTCACCGAACAGAACGCACTCACGGTCATGCCGTGGTCGTGGCCCTCGGCGGTGCGGGTGGTGAGGATGGTGACGCCGGAAGCGAACCGGCCGAGCACGGCGCGAAAGGTGTCGGAGTCGATGGTCATGGGCGGCTCGCCGCGGGGCTGGCGAAAAGGGGACGTGCGAACAGGCGGAACAGGAAGGCGGGACGCATCACGCGCCGGGGGGGCACGAAGTCGCCGGCCACGCCGACCAGCAGGTCGGCCATGTCGGGATACGCGGTGCAGGCCCGCGCGGCACGATTGAGGAGCGGGGCGTTGGCGACCACGGCGCCGATGGCGCGCTCCACGATCCACTTGCCCCCGAATTCGTGCCGTCGCGACCGGTGGTACGCGGCCAGCGCGACGTCGGCTTCGGTGGGCGATGCCGCGTCGAGGGCCGCGCGGGCGTAGTGCGCGGCCAGCTCGCCGCCGCGCAACGCCGAGTAGATACCCTCGCCCGTGAAGGGGTCGAAGAAGTCGGCCGCGTCGCCCACGAGCAGTGCGCCGGGCGCCCAGGCGCGGCGCGCGTGCGACGCGAAGGGGCCCACGGCGCGCACCTCGTCCACGCGGCGGGCCCGCGCGAACCGCGGTGCGAGCTGCGGCTGGCGGGCCAGCCACGCGTCGAGAAAGCCGGCCGGGTCGCGGGCGATGTCGCGACCGGCGCGCACGGGAAACACCGCGGCCACCGTGGTGAGCGCGTGGCCCACGTCGGCGATGCCCACGTAGCCGTCGCGAGCCACGTGCATCTCGCCGAAATCGGTGATCCCCTCCACGCCGGCAAAGTGCGCCACCAAGGCCAGCCGGCGAGGCCACGGCAGGCGGCGGGCGACGCCGAGCCGGCGCGCGGTCATGGAGTTGAGCCCGTCGGCGCCGATCACGAGGCGGGCGGCGCGGCTCGTCGTGGTTCCGTCGTCGGCCAGGGTGGTCACGCCGCCCACGCGGCCGGCCGCGTCGCGCACCAGGTCCACCACCCGCACGCCCTCTTCCACCTGCGCGCCGGCGGCGCGGGCACGGTCGAGCAGGATCCGGTCGAGCACCTCGCGACGCACCGACAGTCCGCGATCGCGGAAGGCGCGAAATCCGTGCGCCGCCACATACCGTCCCTGGATGCTGGCGCCGTTGGGCGCGCGGACGATCATCCCGGCCAGATGCGCCGCGCCCGACGCCTCGACGGCGTCGAGGGCGCCCATGCGGGCGAGCCCGCGCGACGCCTCGGGGCTCAGGAACTCGGCGCAGGGCTTGGCGCGGGGGAAGTGTGCCCGGTCGAGCACGACCACGTGGGCCCCGGTGCTCGCCAGGGCGTGCGCGGTGGAAGCACCGGCGGGGCCGCCGCCAATGACGATCGCGTCGGCGGTGGTCACAGGCGCGCCGCGATGCCGTAGGCCACGGCGGCGCCGACCACGGTGCAGGCCGCGTTCACCGCATCGTTGTCCAGCCAGGAGAGCCCGCCGATCTTCCGCGTCGGCGCGCCGCAGTGGTGCACGGCGCGCTCAGTGGGCGCGTTGCAGCTGTCGCACCACCGCTTCTGCTGCAGCACGGCGCCGACCAGCGAGTCGGCCAACGAACCGGCAATCCCGCCGGCGAGCACCGCCACGACCACGTGCTGCGGCCATCCCAGGAGCAGGGCCGCCAGCTCGATGAATGCGGCGCCGAGCACACTGCCCAGGAATCCCAGAAGCGTGACGCCCCCCGAGGTGCCCGCCGGCACGACGCGGAAGGTGACGATCGAGCGCGGGGCGCGCGGTGCGAGCATTCCGATCTCGGTGGCCCAGGTGTCGGAGGTGGCCGCGGCGAGGGCGCCGGCGCCCACCGCCTGCCAGGCCAGCGCCGGCACCGCCACGTGCGCCACCGCGGCCAGGGCGAACACGGCGCCGTTGGCCAGCACCTGGACCGCATCGCGTTCGTCGCCCTTGCCGATGATGCCGGCGCCGGCGGCATGTTTCTGCTCGCGGCGGAGCCGCGAGAGCAGGGACGAGGCGACGAAGAACGCGATGAGCAGGGCGCCCCAATCCCAGCCGGCGGCCACCGCCGCCGTGCCCATGAGCGTGGCTGCGACGGCACCAGAGGCCGACAGCACCCGCGCGCGGCGTGCCCCGGCCGCGATCACGATCGCGGCGACGAAGCCAGTGCACAGGCGAGCGAAATCGGACATGCGGGCGACGGTTGATGGTGACAGGGCGCACGGCGGGGCGATTCGCAATTTGCGAATGGCGCGGGCGGGCGGGCAAGCGCGTAGATTCATTAAGCGCACGAGAGCCGGCGATGTTCCCGGCTTGTTGCGTACCACCGCGGCCGTTAGCTTCGCACGCTGCCTCCTACCCTGTGCATGCTCTCTACTGTTGACGCGCTACTCCCACTGAGTCTGCTCGAGGCGGTCCGCGATGTGGACACGCCCGGCGATCTGGACGCCGAGTTCGTGGACGAACTGCGCAACAAGCGGCTCGGGCTCAGCGACACGGTGTATTCGCAGATCAAGCGATACAGCGATGCCGTGAAGCGCCGCCAGCGCGCGACGCAGGACGAGTCGATGGCCCTGGCCAAGCTCATCGGGCGGCGACCCGACGCCGAGGCGGTCTTCCGGGCGGCCGGTCGCTATCTGGCCCGCGAGGCCTACATGACCCTGTCGCCGGTGACGCGCCGGCTGCTGCGGCTCCTGCCCTCGCTCATCGCGCGCCCCTGGGCGCTGCGGCAGGCACGGCGTCTCGCGGCCCGCTACCTCAACGGCACCGCGCGCCGCGTGGGCGGCTACATCCTGCTCGAGGTGCCGCGGTCAGTGACGCTCGGGTCCGCGCCGGGGAGCATCGGCTGCGCATACTACGAATCCGCGTTGCGCGAGCTGCTCCGCCTGCTGATCGGTAGCATCGGATCGGTGGATCATATACGATGCGATGGTCGCGGCGAGGGCATCTGCGAATGGCGCGCCGACTGGCGGTCGGTGGCGTAGGAGAGCCGAACAGTCGGACCGGCGAAAACTCAACGGGCGAATTCATGATCAATCCAGGCACGCTTCCGAAACTCCAACAAGCGCTCGCCGAGCAGAACGTCGACGGGTGGCTGCTATTCGACTTCCACGGCGCCAATCCGATTGCCGGCGGCATGCTGCGGCTCACGGGGCTGGTATCGCGGCGCGTGTTCGCGTTCTTTCCCCGCGAGGGCACGCCGGTGGCGATCACCCACGCCATCGAGCAGGGCCCATGGGTCCACTGGCCGAAGGAATGGAAGCGGGTGGTCTATTCGTCGTGGCGGTCGCTGGACGAGCACCTGCAGGCCGTGGTGAAGGGCAAGCGCGTGGCCATGGAGTACTCGCCGGGCGACGCCGTGCCCTATCTGGACCGCGTGCCGGCCGGCGTGCTGGAGATGGTGCGTTCGGCGGGCGCCGAGGTGGTCTCGTCGGCGTCGCTGGTGACGCGCTTCTATGCGGCGTGGAGTGCCGAGAACGTGGCGTCGCACGAGCGGGCGTCGGCGATCATCGCCAGGATCGCGCAGGACGGGATGAAGATGGCGGGCCAGCGCTCCCGTACGCCCGACCCCATGACCGAGTACCAGCTGATGCAGTGGATCCTGCAGCAGTTCAAGGCGGCCAACGTGGAGACCGACCACGGCCCCAACGCGTCGGTGGGCGCGAACGCGGCGAATCCGCACTACGAACCGACGGCGGCGAACTCCAAGCCGATCCGCGAGGGCGACGTGCTGCTGGTGGATCTGTGGGCGCACGAGCCGAACGGCGGCGTGTGGGCGGATCAGACGTGGATGGCCACGGTGGGGCCGCCGTCCACGCGTGCCCAGGAGATCTGGGAGGCGGTGCGCGACGCGCGTGATGCGGCGATCGCGCTGGTGCAGGAACGCCAGGCGGCGGGCAAGCCGATCATGGGCGCCGAGGTGGACGACGCGGCCCGGGCCGTGATCGCGGCGCGCGGGTTCGGGGAGTACTTCACGCACCGCACCGGGCACTCCATGGATCCGCGCGAGCTGCACGGGTCGGGGCCGAACATGGACAATCTGGAAACCCACGAGGACCGGCAACTCCTCGACGGCGTCGGGTTCTCCATCGAGCCGGGGGTCTACGTTCCGGGCGAGATCGGGGTGCGGAGCGAGGTGAACGTCCACCTGCTTCCCGGCAAGGCGGTGGTCACGCCGTCGGTCATCCAGCGAGAGATGTTGATCGTTTGATGCACCACCGGCACGCGATGCGGGCGCGCCGCCGCACGGTCCGGTTCCGAATCCTCCCGTTGGCTGCGGCGGCGCTCCTGGCCTCGTGCACGCGCGACGCCGGCGGCGGGCGTGCGTCGACGCCGGGCACGGACTCCTCGGCGGCGGGCGCCGCCGTCCGCAACCCGCTCTCCGACGTCGCCAGCGCCATCGCGTCGGGAACGCCCTACCAGGTGGTGGCGGTCTCCAACCCCGGCTCCATTCGCGGCGTGATCACGCTGGACAGCGTTCCCGAACGGCACGACACGACGCTGATCGGCGATGAGGCGTCGGTGTGCGGCCCGCGCATGCGCGACCGGTCGGTGACCCACTACGGTCGCGATCTGGAAGGCGCGCTGGTGTGGGTGAGCGACGCGCGCGAGGGGCGGGCGCTGACCAGCGACCGCCGGGCCGCCCTGGCCATCGTCCGCTGTCAGTTCGTGCCGCGCATGCTGGCGCTGGTGGAGGGCACGACCATCAACCTGCAGAGCAAGGACGCCACCGTACACCACACGCGCTTCTACAGCGAGTTGGAAGGCGAACTGTTGAGCCGCATGCTCACGGTGGACCGGTGGGCGGTGGTACCGAGCGCGAAGATCGCCGCCCAGCCCGGGCTGGTGCGCGTGCGGCTGAACCGACACCCGTACGTGCGCGGATTCGTGGCCGTGTTCGACCACCCGTACTTCGCGGTCACCAACCGCTACGGGCGGTATCGCATCGGCGGGCTGCCGGCGGGCACGTACCACGTACGCGTGTGGCACGAGCGCGCCGACAGCGTGATCGAGCAGACGGTGACGGTAAAGCCCGGGCTTGCGGCGACGCTCGACGCGAAGCTCGAACTGCACTGAGCGGGCCGTGCGGCCGCGGCACGGAAGCCGCGCACGTTTCCCCACGCATCCGTTCTTCCGTTCGTTTCCGTTCCAGTCCGTTCAATCCGTATCCGAATCGTAGAAACCCGGAATGACAGAGCTGCGCGGGGCCCGTGCAGCTCTACCGGTCGGGCATCAACAATTGGATACGGATTCAACGGAGGACAACGGATCGAACGGAAATGCTTTGGGGGTTCTCCCGTCCGGCTCCGTGCACAAGGTCGGCGCGAGCTTACGCTCGTTACTCCGCCACCGGCGCGAACTGCGTGCGGTAGAGCCGCGCGAACAGCCCGTCCTGCGCGAGCAGTTCGTCGTGCCCGCCTGACTCCACCACGCGGCCCTTCTCGAGCGCCACCACGCGGTTGGCGCGGCGCACCGTGCTCAGCCGGTGAGCGATGATGAGCGTGGATCGATTGCGAAGCAGATCCTCCATCGCCTCCTCCACCAGCCGCTCGCTCTCGGTGTCGAGACTCGACGTCGCTTCGTCGAGCACCACGATGGCCGGATTCTTCAGGAACACGCGCGCGATGGCGATGCGCTGGCGCTGCCCGCCCGAGAGTTTCACGCCGCGTTCGCCGACCAGCGTATCGAACCCCTGCGGCAGACGCTCGATGAATTCGAGTGCGTGCGCGGCCTGCGCGGCGGCCCGCACCTCGTCGTCGGTGGCGGGGAGCGCCGACTCGCCGGGACGCGCGTAGGCGATGTTCTCGCGCACGGTGCCGCTGAACAGCGCCGGTTCCTGCGGCACCATGCCGATGGCGCCGCGCAGGTCCGTGAAGCTCAATTCCCGCACGTCCACCCCGTCCACCCGGATGGCGCCGCCGGTGACGTCCCAGAAGCGGGGGAGCAGCGAGGCGATGGTGGTCTTGCCGGCGCCCGAGGGGCCGACCAGCGCCACGACTTCGCCCGGCGCGATGTGCAGCGACACGTCGTGCAGCACGTCGGGAAGATCGTCGGCGTAGCGGAAGCACACGTGATCGAGCGACACGTCGCCACGTACCGGCTTGGCCAGCGGCGTCGGATGCGCCGGTTCGGGCACCGTGGGTGTGGTGGCGAGAATCTCGAACACACGCTGCGCGGCGCCGATGGCTTCCTGGTAGCTGCCGAACAGCGATGCCAGACTGCCCACGGCCGCCGCCACGAAGATGGCGTACAGCAGGAACGCCACCAGCGATCCCGCCGTGAGCTGGCCGGCCAGCACCATGCGCCCGCCCTCCCAGAGCACGGCGGTGACGCCGGCGAACGCGACGAACCCGACCACGCCGAACAGCATGGCGCGGATGCGCGCGCGCACGATGGCGGCCGACACCACCTCGGCCATGAGGCCGGAGTAGCGCGACGCCTCCACGCCCTCGCGATTGAAGCTCTGCACGGTGCGGATCTGTCCGAATGCCTCCTGCGCCATCCCCATGGCCCGCGCGATGCGATCCTGCACGCCCGTGCTGGCGCGGCGCAGCCGGCGACCGAACAGCACCGCCGAGCCCACGATCACCGGCACCACGGCCAGCGTGGTGACCATGAGCTGCGTGTGCGTGAGCGTGAGCAGCACCAGGCCGCCCACCAGGAAGAGCACCTGCCGCGCGATCTCGGCCAGTTGGTTGTTGAGCACCGACTGCAGCACGGCGAGGTCGGCCGACAGGCGGCTGGTGAGGTCGCCGCTCCGCTGGTCGGTGAAGAAGCCCGCCGACAGGTTCACGAGGTGCGAGAACACGCGGTCGCGGAGCTTCGCGATCACCCGCTCGGCGGTGGCCGAGAGCAGGTACACCTGCACGAAGTTGAGCACGCCCTGCAGCGCGAACAGCCCCACGAGGATCAGCGCCACCCGGTCGAGCAGCGATCCGTTGTGTTGCTGGAAGGCGGCGTCGAGCAGCGAATTGACGACGGCGGGAAAGGCGAGCAGCACCGCCACCGACCCGACGAGGCACAAGGTGGCCACCACCAGCGCGCCACGATGCGGGCGCAGCCAGGGCAGCAGCCGGCCCAGGGCCCGGGGCGATTTCAGGCGGCGCGATTTCTTCGGTGGTGCGTCCGGCGTTTCGAGGGTGGGGGTCCCGTCAGCGGCCGCGGCCGCCGGGCCGGTCACGCGAACAGGCCGCGATCGAAGGCCATCGCGACGAACAGCAGTGCAAGGTAGAGGAGCGAGAACTTGTAGACGCTCCAGGCGGGTTTGGTGAAGTTGGCGGCACGCATCACGCGAACGATCCCTCGTAGCAGCCAGGCGTCGAGCGCCACGGCAATGACGAAGTAGAAGAGGCCCAGCGCACCGAAGGCGACCGGCAGCAGGGTCAGCGAGATCAGGATGAGCGTGTACCAGAACATCTGACGTTTGGTTTCGCGCTCACCCCAGACGAGGGGGGCCATGGGGACGCCGGCGAGTCCGTAATCCTTCTGCTTGTTCAGGGCCAGGGCCCAGAAGTGCGGCGGCGTCCAGTAGAAGATGATCAGGAACAGGAACACGGCCATGAGGTCGAGTCCGTTGGTCACCGCCGCCCAACCTACGAGCGGCGGAATGGCACCGGCGGCGCCTCCGATCACGATGTTCTGTGGTGTGCTCCGCTTGAGCCACCGCGTATAGAGCAGGATGTAGGCGTAGAATCCGAGCAGCGCGAGCGCCGCCGTGAGCAGGTTGGCGTACCGGGCGAGCAGGAAGGTGGCGCCCGTGGCCAGAATGAGCCCGAACACCAGCACCTCGCGCGGTTGCATGCGGCCGCTGGGAATCGGACGCAGCCGCGTGCGCGCCATGCGGTCGTCGATGTCGCTGTCGAGGTACATGTTCACGGCGTTGGCGCCGCCGGCCATCAGATAGCCACCCACGAGCAACACCAGTACCAGCCAGATGCTCGGGTGGCCGGCCACGTACATGGGCGCCACCGTGGTCACCAGCAGCAGCGAGATGATGCGCGGCTTGGTGAGCGTCAGGAAGTCGCTGGTGAGCGTGCGGGCCGCAGAGGGCGGCGTGGCGGCGTCGTTCACGAGCCCACCTCCGCCATGGGCCGATGGGCGCCGCCGGCGCGCGGTGACGGCCCGGGCACGGGCGCGGGGCGTCCTTCACCCAGCGGGCCGAGTCCGGCGGCGATGCGCGCCAGGTAGGCGAGCGTGAATGTAGCCAGCCAGATGGCCACGCCCGTAGCCTCGTGCAGCGAACGCAGTTCGGGCGGCATGTGCAGCAGGACCATCGATGCCGCGACGACGATCTGCAGCAGCACGAGGGCCACAGCCACGTACAGGGCGCGCTTCACCGTCGGGCCGATGACCTTGCGGCCGGCAGTGGCGGCCAGCCACACCAGGTACAGCGCGAGAAGCACGGCGATGGTGCGGTGCGTGAGCTGGATGTGCACGGCGCTCGCCGGCGCGTCGGGGTTGGGGCCGCAGAAGGGGAAGGTGGTGCACCCCACGGCGGCGAAGGGGAAGTTGGCGGTGAGCCCACCCATGGCGACCGTCAGGAAGGCCATGCCGGCGGTCAGATACGTGCTGCGCACGAAGGCGGGGGGCGCCTGCTGCATGCGGGCGCCGGCCCCGCCCATGGCGCCGGTGCGCACCACGGCGGCGGCCAGCATGCCGAGCAGCGCCATGGCCAGCGTCCAGTGGGCGACCACGGTCCAGGGCGCGTTGCCGAGCTTCACCGTCACTCCGCCAAGAATGGCAACCGCGAACACGGTGATCACAGCCGCGGTGGCCATGCGCAGCACGCCGCCGCGTCCACCCACGCCCGGTTCGGCGCGCCGGCGCCAGGCGGCCACCCAGAGTACGACCAGCGCCAGGCTGACCACCGACGCCAGATAGCGGTGCATCACCTCGATGATGAGGTCGGGCCGGGAGAAGGGCGGAAACCAGTAGCCATAGCACTTGGGCCAGGTGGTGCCGCATCCCAGCCCCGATCCACTGATGCGCACGATGGCGCCGAACACGAGGTGGAGGCAGGCGACACCAAGGGCGAAGTAGGCGTACTTGCGGAGCGTCTTCACGACAGGGCCTTGGCGACGATGGCCGAGTCGGAGACGCGGAGTCCCGCGGGGGTCTGGGGCCGATGCATGGCGCGCCAGGTGAGCGCGAAGACCCCGATCAGCACCAGCGCCGGCAGGAGCGTCCAGACCACCTCGATCCCGGTGCGGGGGCGGGGAACCTGTTCGCTGCCGGGAGTGGGCTCGTGGGGGCTGAGGGCGGATCGGATGATGGCCACCTGGGCCACCAGACAACAAACGGCGGCGATCCAGAAGATCGCTTCGCCAAGCAGAAGGCGCATGACTGTTCGGGTCTCGGAGAGCGGAAAATCCGCTCCGGAAAGGTCGCGGACCGGGACCGGTGGGTCAACCGTGAACCGGCGGTCGGCAGTCAGCGGTACGCGGTCTTCCGTGGTTCGACTGCCGACTGTCTTAGAAAATGTGCACGCTGATGTACCGCCCCGGGTGCGCCTTGATGTCGGCGAGGAGCGAATCGGCACTCGCCAGCGAATTGCGGAGGTTCCGGTACAGCGTACTGTCGCTCAACAACAGGCCCAGCGATCCGTGCGGGTCGTTGGCCCGGGCCAGCAGTTCATTGAACCGCGACGCGGCGGTGTCGAGCTTTGCGGCCGTGCTCGACACGTACTGGCTCGACGCACGGAAATTGTGCACCGTCGAATCGATCTGCGCCGTGTCGATGGACTGGGCCACGTTCCGATAGGCGGCCAGGGTCTGCGTCAGGTTCTCGTTCTGCTCGGCGGCTATCCGCTGCAGCTTCGCGGCCAGCGCCGAGGTGGCGCCGATCGTCTTTCGCAGGTCGCGCAGGCCGCCGGCATCCACCACCTGTACCTGGAGGGCGCGCGTGATCTGGCTCAGCGCCCCACTGATGGAGTCGGCCTTGTTCATGATCTCGGCCACGCCCGCTTCGGGCGCGCCGGCCGGAATCGTGTCGCCGGCGGCGAAGATGTCGGTCAGGTTGGCGCCGAGCTTCGGCGTGAGGGCCACCGCCACGTCGCCGAAGAAGCCCACGGCGCGGACGGTGGCCTTGGCCGTCTTCGGGACGTGGTACTGGTTGTTGACCCGCATCACGACGTCGAGATAGCCGTCGGGGCGCAGCTCCACGTCGTCCACGTAGCCGATGTTCACGCCGGCCAGCAGCACGGGCTGTCCCTGCTTGAGGTTCTGGCCCCAGGCGAATCGGGTGTACAGCGGGTAGCCCGAGGACAGGCCGCCGCGGGCGAGCCAGAGCACGCCCGCAAGCAGGATCACCACGGCGGCCGTAATCATAATGCCAACCGAGACTTCGTCGCGTCGTTTCATGACTGTAGGTACGGGGCGAGGAGGACTGCGGTCAACGCATCCAACACGAGAATTGCCACCGACGTGATCACCACCGCGGATGCGGTGGACCGGCCCACGCCCTCGGCGCCGGCCTCTGCAATGTAGCCTTCATAGGCCGAGAAGAAGGAGATGGCGCCTCCGAACATCGTCGCCTTGAGCAGGCTGTACACCACCTGGAATGTCCCGAACCCCAGCTTCAGTCCATCTCGGAAATCGGTGGGACTGATGCCCGTGGCGTACACCCCCATCAGGTAGCCGCTGCCGACGCCGACCGAATCGGCGAACACCGTCAGCACGGGGAGCATGATGACGGCCGCGAGGATCCGCGGGAGCACCAGAAAGGCCACCGGATCGTAGGCCAGGGTTTCCAGCGCGTCGATCTGCTCGGTGACGCGCATGGTGCCGATCTCGGCCGTCATGCGGGCCCCCACGCGTCCCGCCAACACGAGCCCGGTGAGCAGGGGGCCCAATTCCAGAATCACCATCTGCCGGGTGGCCAATCCCACCAGCGACAGCTGCACGCCCGGGAACATCTGGTAGCGCGTCTGCAGCGCGATCACGCTGCCGATGAAGCCCGCCACGATCACCGTGAGCGGCAACGAGTCCACGCCGATGTTCTTCATCTGGCGCATGGTCTCGGGCACGTACGTCGCCGGCTCGCTCAGCGCCCGGCCGATGTCGCGCAGGAAGTACACCCAGGCGCCGACCTTCTCGAACGCGCCCAGCACCCCCCGCGACACCTGCCGGAAGAAGCGGATGCCGGAGCGCTGGACCACCGGGAAGGTGTCGGTGGGCGTGGGACGTGGGTGGTGCGGAAAGTGAGTCACGGTCAGGTGCGGACACGGGCCAACAGCGCGAGGCCGACCACCGCGAAGGTGGCGTTCGGGAACCAGGCGGCCAGGTCGGGGGGCATGATACCCGCGCCTCCGATTGCCTTGGTCACCTGTACGGCCATGAGGAACGTAACCGTGGTGGCGAGGGAAATCGCGATGCCGTAGGCGGCGCCTCCGCGCTGGTTGCTGGTGGCCAGGGGGGCCCCGAACAGCGCGATGATGAGGCAGGTGACGGGAATGGCGATCTTCAGCGCCCGTTCCACCTTCCACTCGTTCACGTCGGTGCCCGAGCGTTCCATGGCCTTGATGACCCGCGACAGCTCCCCGTACTTCATCTCGTCGGGCAGGTGGGCGCGCGACATCATCTCCTCGGGCTGTGCCTTGAATTCGTTGTCCCGCATCGTCCGGAACGCCACGGTGTAGCCGGGCTCGGAATCGGTGAAGATGTGCATCGACCCGTCGTGCAGGGTCCAGTGTCCGGCGGTCCAGTCGCCCCGGCTGGCCGCGATGATGTAGGTGGGGTAGTCAGGTCCGTTGCCCGGCCGCTCCACCTGCACGTTCTGAATGGTGCCCACCAGCCGGTTGAGCGTGCCGATCTTGTACACGCGGCCCATGTTGCTGTCGCCGGCGAAGGCAAAGTTGTACCGCTGGTTCTGGCCGCGGAACTTGTCCTCGTTGAGCAGGTCGTTGTGGGCCCGGTTGGCGGCCGGCATCACGTCGGAGACCACGAGGTCCAGTCCCGTGGCCAGCAGGGCGCCGAACAGGATCGGAACGATGAACCGGTAGAAGCTGGTGCCCGATGCCTTGGCCGCCGTGATCTCGGAGTGGCGGGTGAAGGCGCTGACCGAGAACACGGTCGCGAACAGCACCGCCGCCGGCAGCACCATGAACATCGACTGCGGCACCCAGTACACGTAGCTCAGGGCGATGGCCTTGGGGCTGAGTTGCCGGGCGAGATACGTGTTCAGGTGGTCGGTGAGATCGATGATGATGGTGATGACCGGGAACCCGAGCGCCGTGACCAGGAAGATCTTCCAGAACTCCGCGAACACGTACCGGTCGAGCGGCTTGACGAAGGGAATGCGCATCAGGTGGCTCCGCGCGGGGCGCGGCCCATGAGCCGGCGCATCAGGTGTCGCAGGTGCTCGCGGATCTCGGTCCAGTCTCCGCCGCGGGTGGCGCCCGACACCCGGTTCATGCGAAGCGTCATCACCAGCCCCACGAGGAAGAGCACGATGTTGGCGCCCCACATGGCGAGGAACGGCGAGATGATCTCACCGTCGGCCAGCGTCTCGCCCCCGATCAGCCCCACGTAGTACAGCGCGAACACGCCGAAGCTCACGCCGATCACCAGCCCCACGCCGCCGCGCGGAAAGCGCAGCGCGATGGGCGGTCCCAGCAGCACGAAGATCAGGCACGCCGCGGCCAGCGAGAATTTCTTCTGGATCTCGATGTCGTAGCGAACACGCAGATAGCGCATGGCGGTCTCGCGGGACTTGGCGCTCTCCGTCTGCCCCTTGAGCTGCAACTCGTCGAGCCCCTCGTCCAATTGGGGCGGTCCCTGCTCGCCGGGGCGCAATCCGCTGGACGGCGCCGAGCGCAGGATCGGGGGCTGGCCGTTGGTGCTCTCCGCCTGCTGCGGCGGCGCGCCCCCCTGCGAAGGCGGCAGCGTGGACGGCGGCGGTTCCTTCTTGGTCTGCGGCACCCGCCCGGTCTGCTGCGCCGTGGCCTGGGGGCCGTGCCACCCGCCGGGCGGCAGGGTGGCGGCCGACGCGGTCTGCACGCCGAACACGCGATCGAGCAGCGCGCAGTAGATCCGCCCCAGGCCGAAGGGATCGCGGTGCGCCGGCTGGACCGGCCACTGGATGTTCTTCTCTCCCTTGAGTCGGAGCAACTGGGCCTGCGCCACCTCACGGTCGTAGCGGGCGCGTTGCCACTGGTAGTCCACGTCGGCAAACCGGCGCTGCATCTCGCACACCGTCATCTCGCGATCGCTCTTCGTGGCCGAGTCGGCGTCGGTGGCCTGGAAGGTGTTCGTCACGTTGCGCACGCGGAGCAGGTCGCGCTTGTAGAACAGCCGCGTCAGCTGCTCGGGTTGCTGCGTCGGTACCTCCACCATCCATCCGTCGTACAGGTGCATCAGCAGGTCGGTGCGGTTCTCGGCAAAGGCGAGGGTCCCGCTGTCGGCGTAGATGGTGCGGCGGTGCGCGGGGTTGCTCACGTCGTAGATCACCACGCCCCGCATGTGCTGCGACCCGCGGTCGATGCCCGACGCGCGCAGGTAGAGCTTCTGGTCGGCCACCGTGTTGATGATCTGTTCCTTGAGCGCGAAGCTGGGCTTGGTGCGCGTGATGTCGTTCTGCAGCACGGCCAGCTGGTGGTTGGCGCGGGAGAGCACCTGGTCGTTGAAGGCGAGCATCACGAGCGCCACGCCGGCACCGGCGATGAACGTGGGCACCAGCAGCGTGCGCATGCTGACGCCACTGGCCCGCATGGCGGTGATCTCGTTCTCGGCGGCCATGCGGCTGTAGGCGTACAGCACCGCCACGAGCACGGCCATGGGGAGCGTCATCGCCACCGTGAACGGCATGGAGAGCACGAAGAACTCGGCCAGCACGCGCCAGGGCAGCCCCTTGCCCACCAGATCGCCGAGCCGCTTGCCGATGTACTGGAGCAGCATGAGCGACGTCAGCGCCGTGGAAGCGAAGACGAACGGGCCGACGTGCTCTTTCAGCACATACTTGGTGAAAATCTTCACGAAACGGGCGCTTGCACCTCGGCGGCGGGGAACTTCAACCATCCCACAGAGTTGTGGGGCGTCGCTCGGGTTGAATATTCCACCCGACGACCCCGCAATTTCAAGGTCCCAATCGGTGGCACGCCGAGAGACTGCCGACGGCACCTCGCGCCGTCGGCAGCCTCATACCCCTTCCCGTCGGATTGGTGCGGGCGGCCGTGCCGCCTGCTAATACAGCAACTCGTAATTCAACCGGAGTCCCCGCCCGGGCTGCGGCACGAAGTCCTTGATCACCGAGAGGTTGTCGCGGTAGAGGGTGTTGAGTGCGTTGTCCAGGTGCAGGCTGATCTCCGACACCGTCCCCCCGTGCACGATCCGGATGCCGGCCCCGAGATTGAGCAGGCCATACCCGGCGGTCGGTGTGTCCCCGTCGCCGAGGCGGTTCTGCGACGCGGCGCCGCGCCACTCGATGGTGCCGGAGTAGCGACGGTCCTGGTAGGTGGCCCGCACCAGCCCGCGCAGCGGGGGGATGAACGGCAGGGGCATCCTGGCCTGGAGGTCCTGCGCGTTGACGTAGTCGGAACTCGCGCGCAGCGCCCAGTGGTCGGTCGGCGCTACGGTGACGACGGCTTCGAAGCCGGCCAACCGCGCCCGCGTGGCCGAGAACTGTCGAACGGGGAAGTTCTGGATCGTGTCGCCGCGCAGAAAGCCGTAGATGTAGTGGTCGATGTAGTTCACGTACGGCGAGAACTCGAAGGCGGCGTTCCCGTAGTCACCCTTGAGCGACGCGTCCACGCCGAGGCCGGTTTCGGGAGCCAGGCTCGCCGTGCCGACGGTGTACGTGCCGCTCGGAGCATCGAGCCCGTCGGCGAACAACTCCTGCACGGTGGGCGCCCGGAAGGAACGCGCCAGGCTGAGCGAGCCGATCAGATCCGGGGTGAACTGCTGCACCGCCCCCAGCGACGCGGTGAACGCGGTGTTCCGCCGCGACTCGTTCGAAGTCCGGAACACCGAGTCGGTGCTCTGCGGGTAGGGGTGCGTCTGGATGCCGGCGTAGTCCACGCGGGCGCCGGCCTGCAACCGCGTGTGCGCGGCGGCGCGGTATTCCTCGTACGCAAACGCCGCCACGTCGGTGGTCGTCGAGTTGGGGCCCAGCGGCTGGTCGCCGGAGATGGCGAGGTCCTGCACATCCGACCAGAGGCCGACCGTACCGCTCAGCCGGCCCGCGGTCCGCTGCTGCAACTGCAGCGTGGCGTTGAGTTCGGTCTTGTGAAAGTGGTTGGCCTGCGGGTCCGAGACGCCCGTGGCATCCTGCTCGGTGGGGAATTCGGAGTGGTTGTAGTCATTGTAGGCCGCATCGAGTTTCACACGCTGCAGCCAGGTGCTGTCCACGTTGAACAGGCTGCGGAGTTCCAGGGTGTTGCGCTGCTGCGAGATGCGGGAGGTAGCGGGCGGCACGTTCATCCAGTCGGGGTTGGGCGGCACGCCGGGAATGCCGTAGTTCATCTCGTAGTGATCGGCGCCGAGGCCCACCATGCCGAAGTCGCCCTGGTACGAGTATCCGGCGCCTCCCTGGCTGCTCTTGTTGTCGGACTGGGGAATGCGGCTGAGATTGAATTGCGCGCCGGTGCCCGGGTCGGTGTACGTGCCCTTGGGAATGCCGATGTCGCCGGCGTGCACCACCCCGCCCGACACGCCGAATGCCGAGTGCCCGTTGGTGTAGACGTTGTGCACGTAGCCCGAATACTCGTTGCTCACCGTATTCCCCTCGACCGCCATGGTGCCCGACATCGGATGGTCGGAGCCGGTGGGCACGCGGTTGGTGATCACGTTCACCAGGCCGCCGATCGTGTTCGGGCCATACAGGATGGCCGCCGGTCCGCGCACGACGTCGATCTGCGCGATGGCCAGGGCGTCGATGGGCGTGGCGTGCGCGGGATCGTAGGTCGCGATGTCACCCATGCGCAGCCCGTTCTCCAGCACCAGCACCTCGTTGTCGCCCAGCCCGCGGAGGATGGGGCGCGACGGCGCCGATCCGTTGCCGCGCACCGCGACCCCGGGCAGATCGGAGATCTTCTCGGCGAAGCTGGTGCCCGGCGCATTGTCGAATTCCTGCCGCGACTTGGATTCCGCCGACTGGTACTCCTCGTCCGCGGGCCGCGCCGTGGGCGAGGCCGAGACGACGATCTGCTCCAGCGGAATCGCCGTCTGCGCGAGGTCGAAGGTGAGCGTGGCGAGTTTGCCCGACAGCCGCACCGTGTCGGTGCGGGCCGCGTATCCCGTGAGGCCCACGAACACGCGGTAGGTGCCCGGCGGCACGTTCTCGAACCGGAATTCGCCGCGGGCGCCGGTGCGGTCGATCCGGTCGAGTTCCAGCAGCCGCACGGTGGCGCCGACCACCGGCTGTCCGCCCGACCGGACGGTGCCGGAGATCGTCTGAGCGTGCGCGCTGGGAGCGGCGAGGGCGACCCCGATGAGGGCGGCAAGGACGAAGGTGAGGGAGAGGCGAATTCGGGTCACGGACCGGCTCCTGGAGGTGTATTGGGGGGCAGAGATGTCTCTGTAATCTTCGTGACAGGTTCAGATTACACAATGGACCGGGGCGATTTCGGTGAAAATTTGACAAAGAAAGACGCCGCATGGGGTTAAAGCGCCTGGCTCCGGCCTACAGGAGCCATACGCGTAGCACGTGGCGTGGCGTTGCGGACCCGCCTTAAGTTGCGCGGGTAAGCGGCGTAGCACCGTTGACTCCAATCCATTTTCTCGTGCGAATGATCATTCTGGGCTGCCTGGCGGTATTCACGCTGACGTCCTGCGACCGGTTTCGCGGTCCGCAGACGGCGTTCGACGGCCAGGCGGCCTACGCGATGGTGAAGACGCAGGTCGATTTCGGCCCGCGCGTGCCCGGCACCGACGGCTGGCGCAAGACCGGTGACTGGATCGTGGCCCAGCTCAAGCAGCTCGGCGATTCGGTCACGGAACAGCGTTGGGAGCACGTCACCCCCACCGGCGACACGATCCCGATGCGCAACATCATCGCCCACATCGCGCCGGCGAACCCGCAGCGGGTGCTGTACGTGACCCACTGGGATACGCGGCCCACGGCGGACAACGATCCGGTGCTGGGCAACCGGAAGCTCCCGATTCCGGGGGCGAACGACGGCGCGTCGGGGGTGGCGATGCTGATCCAGGTGGCGGCGGCGCTCAAGAAGACGACGCCCACCGTAGGCGTGGATCTGCTGTTCGTGGACGGCGAGGATTACGGCGACTTCGCCACCTGGTCCGACACCGCGAAGAATCCCAACGTGCTCATCGGCTCGACGTACTACGCGGCGCACATGGATACGGCGCAGAAGCCGCTGTACGGCGTGCTCTGGGACATGATCGGCGACAAGAACCTGGACATTCCGCAGGAAGGGAATTCCGTGGACGCCGCGCCCGAGGTGGTGTCGCGGGTCTGGGACACCGCGAAGCAGTTGGGCTACTCGAAGTACTTCCTCAATCGGCGCGGCGAGTTCATGATCGACGATCAGGTGCCCTTTCTCGATCGCGGCGTGCACGTGATCGACGTGATCGATTACGACTACGGGCCCAAGGATGCCACGCACGTGGACGGCTGGCACCACACGCTCGAGGACACACCCGACAAGGTCTCGGCCAAGAGTCTGCAGATCGTCGGGGATGTGGCGGTGAAGCTGGTGACGAGCTGAGATCTCGAAGTGCGCAGTCGGCAGTCGGCAGTTCGCCATCGACTGCCGACTGCGCACTGCTGGCGTCAGCTCTCGGTCTTCAGTCTCGCCGTATAGTCCGATTTCACGCCGTCCGGAATCACGGGCGACTCCATCAGGCAGCGAACGCGGGCGATGCGGTCGCGGGCGATGCCCGGCTGGCGCATGGCGGTATAGAAGCGCGCGGCCTCGTACGATGCGACCAACTCCGTCGCCGGATCGCCGAATCGGCCGGCGGCCGATGCCAACTGGTCGAGCGTGCGGACCGTCCGGGCCGGGTCGTCGACGAGATAGTATGCCATCGCCAGGTGCCAGAGCGCGTCCTTTGCGTAGTGGCCGGCGTCGGTCTCGCTGTTGATCAGCGAACGGTACAGCGATTGCGCGGCGTCCATGTCACCCGCAAAGGCGAGCGAGTCGGCTCTCGCGAGGCGGCGGTCGACGGCCGGACTTGCGGCGGTGGGCGCTTCGACGGCGGTGCGAGCGGGCTGCAGCGCCGGTGCGGGTGTGGCGGCCGCGGGCACTGCGCCCTGCAAGGCCATGGCGAGAAGCGTGAGCGGTGCGAACATGGGGAACCCCCGCGATGAAAGGATGAGTCATCTCATGCATTGAGATACTCCCATCAACGCGAAGGTTGCGGCATTGGTGTCGCAGTTTACGAGAACGCTACATGCCGTTAACAGTTGGTTGCCAACCTCCAGCCGCCGAGTCGCAACCGACGGCCGCCGGGTCGGCGGCGGAATGCGCCGGGCGGCGGTGGGCCGATGACGTGGACCGCGCGGCCCGGGGCCAACCTCGGACCATGTCTACCGCCGCGGAACGAAAAGCGCTGCTCTTTCTCGGCGTCGTCGCCTGTCTCGGTGGCGGGGTACGCGTGATGCGGGCCCATCAGGTTCCGCCGCCTCCGGTCGACGCGCGCCGGGCGCTCGATGCCCGGATCTCGGTGGTGGCGGGGTCGCCTGCGGCGCGGGGCCGGGGAGCGCGGGCGACGGGGGGACGCCGGTCGGCGCACGACACGAATCCTCCGGCCCGAGCGCGGCGCAAACCGATCACCGTCCGGCCAAAGGTGACCGTGGTCGCCCCCGTGGCGCCGCCCGGCCCGTTCCATCGGGTGGATGTGGACCGCGCGACCGTCCGTGAGTTGCAGGCGCTGCCGGGCATCGGACCGGCACTCGCGGCGCGGATCGTGGCATTCCGAGACTCGAATGGGGCGTTCGGGTCGCTGGCTCGGCTCCAACGGGTGAAGGGAATCGGACCGGCGATCGCCCGTCGGCTGGATTCCCTGGTCACGTTTTCCGGGATTCCGCGTCTATAAGTTGTCGTGATGCTGGACCTTCCGGACCGGTGGGCCGGCTCACGCGTCGTGCCGTGGTGAAGAAGGGCTAACCCGTTCTTGACAGAGAGGTTACGGGTCGGCAGCTTCCGGATCGCGGCATTCCGTCCATCGTTAGAATGCCCCG
This sequence comes from uncultured Gemmatimonadaceae bacterium, assembly GCA_963781765.1. Taxonomy (GTDB): domain Bacteria; phylum Gemmatimonadota; class Gemmatimonadetes; order Gemmatimonadales; family Gemmatimonadaceae; genus JAGWRI01. The sequence goes on along the minus strand of CAWAHC010000008.1, from coordinate 108,806 downwards.
GCCGGTTTCCGGCGCCACCGTTTCACTCCTGCACCCACCGCCATGGCAGTGCCCGTCGCTACAAGCGAACGCATCGGCGACATCCTCGTCCGCGATGGCTTGATCTCCAAGGAGCAGCTGGCGCAGGCGCTCCAGGAGCAAAAGCAGAACGGCACGCGGGTGGGGTACAACCTCGTGAAGCTCGGCTTCATCAACGAGACCGAGTTGACGAAGGTGCTGGCCCGGCAGTTCAAGATGCCGGCGGTGGATCTCTCGAAATTCGAAGTCGATCCACGGATCGCCAAACTGATTCCAGGCGACCTCGCGCTCAAGCACCTGGTGCTTCCGCTCAAGCGTGAGGGCCGCACGCTCACCGTGGCGATGGCCGATCCCACGAACCTGGGTGTGCTCGAGGATCTGAAGTTCATCACGCGGTACGACATCTTCCCGGTGATCGCGGGCGAGTTCACGATCAAGAACGCGCTCGAGAAGGTATTCGAGGCGACGGACCTGCAGATGACCTCGCTGCTCGAGGACATCGAGGGGATGGGGCTCGAAGGCGACGTCGAGGTCGTGGAGGATCAGGAGGAGGAGGTCTCGGCGGCGGCGCTGGCGGCAGCGGTGGACGACGCGCCGGTGGTGAAGCTGATCAACGCCATTCTCACCGACGCCGTGAAGAAGGGCGCGTCGGACATCCACTTCGAGTGCTTCGAGCATGAACTGCGGGTGCGCTACCGGGTGGATGGCGCGCTCAGCGAGGTCATGAAGCCGCCCAAGAAGATGCAGGCGGCGCTCGTGTCGCGCTTCAAGATCATGGCATCGCTGAACATCGCCGAGCGTCGCGTGCCGCAGGACGGCCGCATCAAGCTGAAGATGGGGAACAAGGTGATCGACTATCGCGTGTCGACGCTCCCCACGCTGTTCGGCGAGAAGATCGTGCTCCGTATTCTCGACAAGGGGAACCTGACGCTCGATCTCGAGAAGTTCGGCATCGAGCCCAAGGCCGAGCAGGACCTGATGGAAGCGGTGATGAACCCGTACGGAATGGTGCTGGTGACCGGGCCCACCGGATCGGGCAAGACGACGACGCTCTACTCGGCGCTCTCCAAGGTGAACACCATCGACGTGAACATCATGACCGCCGAGGACCCCGTGGAGTACAACATGTTCGGGGTCAACCAGGTGCTGGTGCGCAACGAGGTGGGGATGACGTTCGCGGCGGCGTTGCGGGCGTTCCTGCGTCAGGATCCGAACATCATCATGGTCGGCGAGATCCGCGATCTGGAAACCGGCGGCATCGCCATCAAGGCGGCGCTCACGGGCCACCTGGTCCTGAGCACGCTGCACACGAACTCGGCGCCCGAGACGGTGACGCGTCTGATGGACATGGGGCTCGAGCCGTTCAACGTGGCGTCGGCGCTCAACCTGGTGTTGGCGCAGCGGCTGTTGCGACGCATCTGTCCCAGGTGCAAGGAGAAGTACACGCCCACGGACGAGGAGCTGGCGATCGCCAAGGTGACGCCGAAGACGACGTTGCGAGACCTCCGGTTCACCGACTACGCGATCGATGCGGCGCGGCTGCGGGCCACCAAGGAGGCGGCGCCGCACCTGGCGAACGTGACGCTCGACACCACCTTCGGCGAACTGGCGTACTTCCGCGGCCGGGGGTGCGATGCGTGCCAGGGCACCGGCCTCAAGGGACGCCAGGGTGTGTACGAGGTGTTGCCGATGACGCCCGCCATTCGCAAGGCGGTGATGATGAGCGTGGGCGCCGCCGAAATTCGCGACACCGCGATCGAGGAGGGGATGCTGACCCTCCGCATGGACGCGTGGATGAAGGTGATGAAGGGCATCACCACCATGGAACAGATGTGCCGGGAGACGTCGGCGTAACGCCGAAATTTTGTGCTGTGGGCAGAGGTCTGTCGTCTAAGTACGAGAAGGCAGAGCCCTGCACCCGACCACCCGAGAAGAGATGACCTCCCCAGCGACCCCCTCGACCCTCAATCTCCGCGTCCTGCTCGAAGAAGTGATCGAGCGCGGCGCCTCCGATCTGCACATCACGGCCGGTGAGCGCCCCAAGATGCGCATCGACGGCGACATCACCGACTCGAGCGTGGAGACGGTGCTGCAGCCCAAGGACACGCTGCAGCTCGCCTATTCGGTGCTGACCGAGAACCAGAAGAAGCGGTTCGAGATGGAGGACGAGCTGGATTTCTCGTTCGGCATCCAGAACCTCGCCCGGTTCCGCGGCAACTGTTTCAAGCAGCGCGGGTGCGTGTCGATGGTGATCCGGCAGATCCCGTTCAACATCAAGACGTTCCAGGATCTGGGGTTGCCGAAGGTCATCAGCGACCTGTCGGACAAGCCGCGCGGGCTGATCCTGGTGACGGGGCCCACAGGATCGGGGAAGTCGACGACCCTGGCGGCGATGATCGACAAGATCAACAAGGAAGCGAAGGGGCACATCATCACGATCGAGGACCCCATCGAATTCATCCACAAGCACCAGGGCTGCATCGTCAACCAGCGCGAGGTGGGGTCGGACACCAAGAGCTTCGGGGCGGCGCTGAAGTACGCGTTGCGCCAGGACCCCGACGTCGTCCTCATTGGAGAAATGCGCGACCTGGAGACCATCCAGGCCGGGTTGACGATCGCCGAGACGGGGCATCTGGCGTTCGCGACGCTGCACACCAACAGCGCGGCGGAGGCCATCAACCGCATCATCGACGTATTTCCCTCGCACCAGCAGTCGCAGGTGCGGGCGCAGTTGGCGTTTTCGTTGGAAGGCATCGTCACGCAGACTCTGCTGCCGAAGATCGGGGGCAAGGGGCGGGCGATGGCGGCGGAGATTCTGGTGGTCACACCGGCCATCCGGGCGCTCATCCGCGACGACAAGATCCACCAGATCTACTCGATGATGCAGTCGGGGAAGAAGTTCGGCATGCAGACGATGAACGACGCGCTGTACAATCTGTATGTCACCCGTGCCGTGGCGTTCGAGGAATGCGTGCGGGCGTCGCACGATCCGGTCGAACTGGCGCGGATGTGTGGAGTGGCGCTCGAGGGGGCGGACGACAAGCGGCCGGGATCGCCCACGCCGAGCATCACGGGAACCAGGCGGTAATTACCGGAGGCGACAGGCGGCATGCCCACATTTAGCTATACCGCGCGCACGGCGAATGGCCAGCTGAAGAACGACACGATGGAAGCGTCCAACCGCGACGACGCCATCGCGCAGTTGCGCAAGCAGCGGCTGACCGTGGTGAAGATCGACGAAGGCGCGGCGAAGAAGAAGCGGATGGGCAAGATCTCGATGCGCGACATCGTGATCTTCACGCGGCAGTTCTCGACGATGATCAACTCGGGGCTGCCGCTGGTGCAGGCCCTGGACATTCTGGCGCAGCAGAGCGAGAGCCCGGCGTTGCGCGACGTGACGCGGGCGGTGGTGTTCGACGTGGAGTCGGGGCACACCGTGGCCGACGCGTTGCGCAAGCATCCGAAGGCGTTCACGGAGCTCTACGTCAACATGGTGGCGGCCGGCGAGGCGGGCGGTATTCTGGACACCATCCTGCTGCGTCTGGCCGTGTTCATGGAAAAGAACGACGCGCTGGTGCGGAAGGTGAAGGGCGCGATGATCTACCCGGCGGTGATCATGGGCGTGGCGGGCACGGCCATCGCCGTGCTGCTGATCTTCGTGATCCCGGTGTTCCAGAAGATGTTCGGGAGCGTGAACATGGCGCTGCCGCTGCCGACGCGAATCGTGATCGGCATGTCGCACTTTCTGACCACGTACTGGTGGGCGGTCGGCGGGGGCCTGGTGCTCGCCGGGTGGCTGCTCAAGCGCTACTACGCGACGCCGGACGGCAAGCTGGTGATCGACCGAATGTTGTTGCAGGCGCCGGTGTTGGGCGACGTGCTGCGGAAGACGGCCGTGTCGCGCTTCACCCGGACGCTGGGCACGCTGATCGGATCGGGCGTGAGCATTCTGGACGGTCTGGAGATCACGGCCAAGACGGCGGGCAACCGGGTGATTCAGGACGCGATCATGGAATCGCGGGCCAGCATCGCCGGCGGTGAGACGATCGCCGCGCCACTGAAGAAGAGCAACGTGTTCCCGCCGATGGTGATCAGCATGATCAGCGTGGGCGAACAGACCGGCGGTCTGGACGAGATGTTGTCGAAGATCGCCGACTTCTATGACGAGGAAGTAGACGCGGCGGTGTCGGGCCTGCTGGCGCTCATGGAGCCGATGATGATCGTGTTCCTGGGTGTGGTGGTGGGCGGCATGGTGGTCGCGATGTACCTGCCGATCTTCGACATGGTGAACGCGGTGCAGTAGGGGATGTGGAACCTGAGGGGCATCCACGTCGTTCGCGATTCAGTCGGGATAACGTTCGCATTCAAGTAATCGTATCGTTCGCACCTTCTGAAGTGGCATGGCATCAACGAGTTGACTGATCTTGGCTGTGAGGCTCGCTAGCCTGGATTCACACGGTTCCTAGGGTCCGTCGTGCTGATTGCACGGCGGACCGGCCCGTTTTGGGGCGCTAAAGCGCCACCATCATTCTTCCAATCGCGAGAATCAACCTGAATTCCTCAGCGAACTTCCTGGCAGAAATTGGGGCCCGGATCCGGCTTGCACGTAAGCGGGCAAGATTGACGCAGGCGGAATTGGCCGACATGAGCGGCCTCGAGAGGCATTTTCTGGGCGCCATGGAGCGCGGGACGCGGAACGCGAGCCTGGAAACGCTGTTCGAAGTGGCCAAGGCGCTGAAGGTCGAGGCTCTGAGCCTGATTCCCCAGGGGATGCCGGCCGGGCGGCGATAGCTCCAGCGAGGGGGGCTCGGCCGGGTTTCGGGCGGCCCCACCATGCGTGTTCGGCCGCACCCCCTCTCGTAATCTCGGTGGCGACATCTCGTAAATCGCAGGCGGTCCACTGCCAGGCCCTTTCGTAATCTGCGGCCGTTGGCCGGCAGTCCCTGGCCTAGCGCGGCATCGGTGCTCTGCCGCTCGGGTGAGTCGTCCGGTCGAGGCACTCGGCGCCGGTCCGATATGCGCGCCTCGGCTAGTCGTGGTTGACGATTGCATAAGCATGATATATCATGCGTCATGCACCATAAAGTCTATTTTATCATACATTATGTCCACATCTGATCTCCTTCCAGCACGCGTCCGCCGGTCGATGGTCCAGCTCGGTCGCGGCATCAACGTCGCTCGTCGGCGTCGCAAGCTCACCGCCGCGATGATGGCTGAGCGGATCGGCGTTGGCCGTCAGACCTACAGCCGAGTCGAGGCGGGCGATCCCACGGTGGCCATGGGGACCTACCTCATGGCGATGTTCGTCCTCGGTCTCGAGTGGGGGAGCCTCGAGCGCAGCGCCGACCCGAAAGCCGACGAAACAGGAACCACGTTGGGGATCGCCCAACTGCCCAAGAAGGTTCGGCCCAAGCGCACACCCCAGCCGAAATAGACCGTGGCTCCCCTGTCCATCCAGCGCCGGCTCGACGTGCTCGTTGGCGACACGCTCGTCGGACATCTCCGCTACACGCAGGAGGGCCGGCGGGAGCACGCCGCGTTCGAGTACGCCGCCGCGTGGCTCGCCGAGCCGGCGCGCTACGCGATCGACCCGACGCTCCCGCTGGTCCCCGGACCACAATTCGCGCCGCACGCCACGACCCCCGACGCCTCACGCTTCCACGGGGCCATCGCCGACACGGAGCCGGACGGCTGGGCGCGACGCGTCATTCGTCGCGACCATGCCAAGCGTCGGCAGGTCGCGAAGGCGCGCGGCGAGGACATCGACCCGGTCGTCACGGCCCTCGACTTCCTGTTGGCGGTGGATGATCACGCGCGCGTCGGCGCGCTCCGCTTCCGGGACGAAGCGGGGGTCTGTCAGCGCGCGCCGGCGTCCGGCCGGCGCACCGCGCCTCCGTTGCTGGAGTTGCCCGACCTCTTGCGCGCGACCCAGGCGGTCGAGCGGCGGACCGAGACCCTGGCCGACCTCGAGTACCTGCGCGGTCGCGGTACGTCGCTCGGCGGCCTGCGTCCCAAATGCAGCGTCCGCGACGAGGACTGGGGACTCTGTCTCGGCAAGTTCCCCAGCGTCGCCGACGAGCGCGCCTACCCCAAGGGGGAGGTGCTCGCCCTGCACCTGGCCCGGCGCGCGGGAATCACCGCGGCAGAGGCGCGCCTCGTGGATAGTGACGGCGTGCCGGTCGCCGTGGTGCGACGATTCGACCGCCTGCGCGACCCGGACACCGGCGAAGAGCGGCGGCTGCTCTACATCTCGGCGGCGACGATGTTGGCCCTTCCGCCGGGCGACAGCGGGGAGCACGCATACACGGAGATCGCGGACGTGATCCGGCAGCGGAGCGCCGACGCCGCCGCGGACCTCGAGGAGCTGTGGCGACGCATCGCGTTCTCCATCCTGATCAACAACGTGGACGACCACCTGCACAATCACGGGTTCCTGCACGTCGACGGCGAGTTGTGGCGCCTTTCCCCGGCGTTCGACGTGAACCCGTTCCCGGACCGCGCGCGCGAACTCAAGACCTGGATCAGCGAGGAAACCGGTCCGGAGGCATCCATCGACGCGCTCATGAGCATCGTCCGCTACTTCGGACTCTCGGCGGGCCGTGCCGCCGTAGTGCTGGGCCAGGTGGAGCACGCCGTCGCCGGCTGGCGCGAGGTGGCGGCCGCGCTCGGCTTCACGGCCGACGAGGCCGAGAGCTTCGCCGACGCCTTCGAGCACGAGGCGAGGGTAGAGGCCCAGCGCCGCATGGCCTAGCGAGCGCGTCAGGAACTGGCGGCCAGTGTGTCCACGGACCTGAAGGCGAGGCCCCGCCTGACGCACCATTGCGAGAGAATTCGCGCAGAATTACGAGAAAGCGCGCCGGCGCATTACGGGAGTGAGTTGTCCTGGGGTCGGTGGACACCATCCTTAGGTACAGTGGGCCTTGGAGGTGCCAGATGCGGTTCCGACTTGGTGCGATCCTGCTTTCGGCATCCACTTTGATGGCCTGCGGGAGATCAGATGAAGGCGCCGTTCATCGGACGCGGACAGACTCCGGGCCCGCGGCGAGCGCTTCGGCCCCGAAACCGTCAGTGCTCCCAGTGGTCGCCGAGGACAGGGTCGTAGTGCCCAAGACGCACGCGGACAGCGATCTGGTCCGGCGTGCCAGGGCGGCGCACCGTGCAGTCGATTCACTCGTCGCGCATCACCTGAGCCTGACCGTTCACCTCGCCGCGCTCAATGCAGACAGCCAGATCGTTGCCGTAAAGGACACGACCGCTTGGCCAGATCAGCAGCAGGAGACGTACAACATCTGGACCGACAGCCTGGGTCGGGTGGTGCGTACCGTTCAGGTGCCGGTCAGCGAGTCCGGCGACTGGTCGAACGTATATGAATACGACTTCGATAGTACGGGAACTACTACCGTCTTCGTCCGGACGTCGAGCTTCTTCAACGATTGCGACGGCGGCGCGCGAGAGACGTCGACTACGTATCCGGCCAGCGGCGGTCGCATCGTGGAGCGTGATTACCGGCTCACCGGCCTGAATGACTCGACTGCCGTGAACCCCTCCCACTGTGGGTTCAACTATCGCTATCCCTACGTCGTGTATACGACGTGGCGAGCGTTTTCGGCTGCAACAGGGCTGGTGTCGCTCAAGCTGGACGAGATTCAGTGACGGAACCGCCGGCTGGCCGGGTACCCCAAGAGCGGGTCCCGCGGGCCGGACATCGGGCTGGGTCCCTAAGACGTCGTCCAACCGGGGGCACGTCAACACGAGGCGGCCATTGAAGTTGCGGCTAGCATCTTTGCTCCGGCCGTTGGCCTGGGCGCTCTTCCATCTAACGAGGGCCGGCTTCCGCGTCTGGCTCCCGTATGTTGCGTATGAAGACGTAGACGGGTTCCGGGTTGTCGATTTCGCGCCTCCAGACAACGGAGCTCGACTGAGCAAGGTCCGTGCGGCCATTCAAACCATTGATAAATATCAGCCGTATCGAGGCACCCAGGCTCGGCGCTACCTCTGGCGCGTTCTGATTTCGCACACCGGTGGCTCGGGGCATGGGAGGCTCGACCGATGGGGGATCAGGTGGCACAGCAACCCTGATCGAGCGGAAGTACTTTGTTCGCGTGCTGAAATTGGCCTGGCCAGTCGCGTGCCGGGTGGCGAAGAACACGTTCTTCGGGTACGCCGCTTGCTCGAGACGCGATGGTGGGACGCAGACAAGAGCCATGCGCGTCAACAGCGGCGGCTCCGGCAGATGCGTGCGCCGCGGTGGGTCGAATCCTTGGTTGACAGACTCAAGTAAGAGAGTTGTCCCGAGCTTTGTGGACGGCGAGTTAGACTAGCGCTGCTTCCCGTTCATATGTCCAAACGCTGGAGTTGGCCGCTGCGAACGTTACGAATACCAGACATGGCCAAGACTGCGAACGGTGTCGATCCCGGGCCGCGAACGATATCGATGCCCCGTAGGGGTGCGGGGCGGGGATGGAACGAGAGCGGCCCGGGTGTGGAACCCGGGCCGCTCTTGGTTGTTGGGGGAGGGGGATTGACGGGCGGCGTTGTGGAGTGAGGAATTGCCGGTGGGGATCCGGTGTCGTATTCCGATCCATTCGGATTGTGTCCGACGAGTGCTGGCGGCGATGGCAAGACCGATACGTACAGCGATTGCCCCAAGGGTACGGAAGGCTACAACGCGTATCAAGCATCAATCGGCAATGATAGTTTTGGCAATGAGGTCGCGGGGGCATATCACGCCTGTCTCGACAATGCCGTTTGTAAGTGGGGCGGAATTGCCGTGGCGACCTACACGGGCGCGAGGCTCGCGATGGCCGCCTACGGCTGGCTCACGGCCGGCGCCGAAGTTGCTGGCGATGCTGAATCTGCTGCCGTTGATGCCAACAAGCTCCGTCATATCTTCGGCAATGCGGGCCATAACTTGAGTGGCTTAGTGGAGCACTTCGGGTCCGAAGAGTCCGCTTTCAATGCGGTTCAGAAAGCAACTCAGGGCGCCGCCGGTAGGCTCTCCGACGTCTTCGAGACGACTGTAAACGTTGGCGGCCAAGACGTCACCGTGCGTGGGCGGTTAATCGACGGTGTGGTTCGAATCGGCACATTTTTTATCCAGTGACACGGGAGCGGAAATGAAGGGCTTGAACCAGTTGGAACAAGCTGTGCTCAACAAGCTCTTGGCCGGAGAGAACCCCACGCTGGCCGCGCTACGGGCGCAAGCAGAGGGAGCACAACTGAAGTCGCGCGAGAACACGGGTGCTGGATTCTTCTGCTATTTCGATGTGCCTTCGGAAGCGAAGCCCGTCGGCGAGGGGAGCTTTCACCTTGGCGATGTTGATGCGGTGATACCACCGCTCGCGCACGGGGCGGGGTTTGTGCTCTTCATCACGAATGGCAAACTGGACCGGCTTGAAGGGTACAGCTACGACGAACCTTGGCCAGCAGCCATCCAGAAGTTCGAACTGAGATACCAGGGCGACCATCGTCAACTGAACTTGCCGCCGGCGGCCGACCGGTAAGCGTTCCTTCCGTGCACGTAGTCCTGCGTATGGACGCCAGATGCGCCGGATGGCTCGGGTCGGCGTGCTCGTGTCTCAATTGGAAGGCTGCTCCTTTGGGGAGCACCTCAGCCGGATCCCCGGAGCCACGCCGAGCCCGAACGGTGATGCGTTGAACTTCCCCCGTTCAGGCCGACATGTCCAGACCGCGCGCCGAAGACGACGCGCGGGCGAGCACGACCGAGTCTGAGCTCGAAGGCCGCCGAGGTGTAGCGCCTCATAGTTGGCAGTGAGTCCGTGCTCACTGCTCAGCGTAGGAGGCCCGCGACGCCCGCAACCAGCCCCCCGGTGCCCGTCCGGGGGCGTGCCCCAATCAGTTGTCAATCAGCGGGTCCTGCCACGCGCGTATCGTCCAGCGAGGTTCGCGTAACTCGACACTGTCAGATCGTTGGAGGCGACGGTCCAGCGTGAAACCCGTCCCTCGACACCCCTTCATCGGAGACTTGAGCGAACCACAGGCGGCGGGAGCCCAGCTCGAGTCGGAGGCTGGCGACCAGCGCCACCTCGAGAGGATGAGGGCCTTGCTCCACCGCCCGCCAGAGCCGATACGACGCATGTGCCGCGGCCACGGTGGACCGCGGCGGAGGTCAGGGCGTCACCTCCTTCGTGGCGGCCGCCACGGGAATCGCCATCGTCGCGGCCGGCTCGTGCCCAGGCATCTCTTCCATCGGAACGTACGGCCGGCGCTCCTTGGCGATGCGGAACATGAGCTTCAGTCCTTTCCGGCTGATCGCGACGATCGCGGGCATCTTCTTGCCCCCGTTATTGGCCAGGAGCCGCTCGAAGTCCGCCCGGTACATCCCGTCCTCCCGGATGCCCCGCAGCGCGAACATGAACGCGTGCCGCCGGAGCGTAGGGCGGCCGCGCTTGGAGATCCGCTCCTTGCCCTTGTGGATGCCGCTCGAGCGCTCGACGAGAGAGAGTCCCGCCACCTTGAGCACCTGCTTGGCCGATTCGTAGGCCTGCGGGTCGCCGATCGAGCCGAGGAAGGTCGCGGCGGTCACGGGCTGCACCCCGGGGATGGTGAGGAGGAACTTCGCTTCGGGCGTCGCTTCCATGACGGCGATCATCCGCTGCTTCAAGGTCTCGAGCTGGGCAGTGAACACCTCCAGCCGCGCGATGATGAGGGCCAGCTCGTCGGCCAGCACGCCCTGCGCCCCCGGCAGGGCCAGCGTGGCCCGGGCGGCGGCGCACAGCGTCTCGTAGCGCTTCTCGCCCAGATGGCCGCGGCTCTCCCGTTTGAGCACGGCAACCACGGACCGCTTCTTCGCCCGCAGGATCGCGTCGGGCCCCGGGTACTGTTTCAGGATCGCGAGCGCCGTCGGCTGATCGATGTGGCTGAAGACGCTCCCGTACTCCGGAAACACGATGTCGAGGACGGCCAGGAGGCGCGTGAGCGCCGCATTCTTGAGCACGGCGACGTGCTCCCGGGCGGAGACGAGGTAGCGGAGATCGGCGTACACGGTGTTCAGGAAGGGGAAGGAGACGAACTTCCCCTGGACCAACAGGTCGGCGATCGAGATCGCGTCCTTGGCGTCGGTCTTGAGCGCCTGGTTATGCGTGATCTCCTTCTGCCGCTTGGTGTGGGCGGGCAGGACGCTCACCACGGGGAAGCCGAGCTGCTGGAGGTAGTGCGCGAGCGTGAAGCCGTAGCTGCCGGCGAACTCGATGCCCACGAGGATCTCCGACGGGGGAATGCCCGGGAGCTGCTTGGCGATGAAGGCGGCGGCGCCGTCGAACTCCGGCCGCGTGGTCTTGAACGGAAACGGCTTGGAGTCGGCGCCCTTGCGCGTCCGGACGACCAGGGTATGCTCGAACTTGCCGGCGTCCACGGCGACGAAGCCCCGCGCCTTCATGGCCACCTGGCGCTTCTCTTGCGGATTCATGGCTCCCTCGGAATGATAGGAGCCATACCGTATCCGATCGGCTGCGTCCGGCGGATATGGCACGCGCGCGCGGTCCAATACAGATACGGACCGTCGCGACGGGCCACACGATCACCATACCCGGTCGCCAGCCGACAACCAGGGAGGCGAAAAGCGGTCGGCGCTCGAGGCGCCGAACCGAGAGCTATCCTATTATAGGGGTCTCAACAACACCGATCCGTTTGGGCTGTAATCCGATTACCCTGATCATTGCAGGCGCGGAAGGGGGAGCTGAAGTTGGAACAGTTCTGCCCGGTGCGGGGAATGTCGTCGGAGCCATCGTTGGTGCCCTCGTCGGCACCGCTGCGGCAGTGGCTGAGTATGAAGGCATCAAGCACCTTGCTCATATCTGGCAGTCTCGGGGCGGCAACATGCAGCCCGATCCAGCTGCAGAAGGGTCCCACAGTACATTCCGGGTTGATCCCACGACTGGCAGGGTGAAGAAGTGGCAAGACTGGCACCCGAACCCGCAGGATCCTAGCGGCAAGCAGCCCTTCAAAGGTGGCAAGCGGTACGATGGGCAAGGCCCGCCGGACTACAACAAGACGACCGGTGAAAGAGTGCCTACGCCACACGTGCACGATCCGGATGCACCTGGTGGAGTCCGCCCCGGCTCGCCCCGATATCGAAATTTCCCGGTGGTCACAACAGTCGGTGGTGGAGGCTCAACGCATCGAACGGATCCCGGCTGGCTTGCTGAGTCGAATGTGCAGGACTGGTATCGCAGTAACTTGTGACGGTGACTCTGGGAGCATTTCGTGGGGAATCCGAATCGGCACGCTCGATAACCCGGGCTGGGAGATCAACATCGATCTTGCAGACACGATCCTCGAAGACCGGGAATTTCGAGGCCAGAGCATAGAGCGGACCCAAGACGACTGGTACCGATGTGACGTGAAGGACAGGGTGCGTTCACCGGCTACGGTGGCCCCCAGAATCTCGAAGATCTCCTTCGAACGTTTGTGGAATGGTCGAGGGCGGAAGGTAAGGCGAACACGTCGCGCTAACATGATGCCGCGTGATCAGCACATGACGAGTGGTACGCTGGCTGGCGTGTCGGAATCACGAGTCACGGATTGCTGAGAATATCCTAGGAGCAGGGCACGCCTAGGCGACCCCGGGTGTAACGTGGAGCCTCGTGGGCTCTCCGGATCCCAGGGCCTCACAGGAAGCAGAAGTTGCAGAGGCGGCGCACCGGCGGCTGTGTGTTAGACCGATGCTCCCTGCATGTACGCTGATTCGAGCCTGGCGTGGCGCCGCTCCGATGATCGTGATCTCGATCGATGGGTGAACGCCACCCCCCGGCGCGGGATGCCGTCTCCCGCGCCGGTGTCATATCCGTCCATCAATTCTCAAACAGCGCCGATCCTGCAGCGGACTCCGGATCCGGACCGCGACGGTCAAAGGGCCACGGTGCTCGAGCGCAATCGCTCGGCACGACACATCTTCACGGACGGTTGCGGATCGCCGGCCGACGTACGACGAGAGTAAGAGCGAGCGTCAGGACTGCCTCCCGCGCTGGGCTCGTGGGCATGGTCTGGTCGCGCCGGCTCCGCTCGGCTCTGGGCCGCGCGCGACGGCTCAGGCGACGTGTCGCTGCCTCCCCCAGCGCGCCGCGTCGAACGGCTCGCCGGTCTGGATGATGCAGAGGACGAGCGGCACGAGCTTCCGCGCCACCGCGGCCAGCCCCTTGATCTTCGAGCCACCGTTTCGTGCGACGTACGCGAGGTAGTAGTCGCGGTACAACCCCCGCGACTGACACCACCGCCCGGCGAGGAGGAAGAGCTGCCGCCGCAGCAAGGGCCGCCCGCGTTTGGTCTGCCGGATGCGACTCCGCGCACCGAGGTGCCGCTCGATTTCCCCGCGAGATTCATCCCGGCGAGCTTGAGGACTTGGCGCGGGGAGCAGAAGGTCTCCGGGGTGCCGATCTCGCTCACGAGCGCCGCCGCGACGACCACGCCAACCCCCGGCATCGTGAGCAGGGCCCGGGCCCCCGGATGCGCGTCCACCAGCGCCGTGAGCTCCGTCTCGCAATCGGCGATCTGCCCGAGCAGGAAGGCCCGCCGGGCGAGGAGCCGCTGGATTTCCGCCCGCCGCGCCGGCGCGGCATCCGTCAGCGCGATCTGACGTCCGCGCGTCGGCGAGCAGCTGCTGGGTCCGGGCGCGGCCGATGTGATTCCGCGAGCTCAGCCTGAGCTGGGCGATACACGCTCCGCGGAGAAGCCGCCGCCAGGTCCCGCGCCAGCGGCCACCGCTCCGCGATGGCGACCGGCGTCCGGTGGCGCAGGCTGGTGAACGCCAGGAGCAACTCCGGGAACGCGAGATCCAGCGACGCGCGCAGCCGATTGCGGAGCCGCGTCTCCTCAATCCCCAGCCGAAGTCGCTCATTCGACAGCACGCGCATCCGCGACACGAGGTCGCTCAGCACGGCGTGCCCCACGAACAGCCCATCGCTCACGAGCTGGCAGATCTGTCCCGCGTCCTTGGCATCGTCCTTCCGGGGGCTATTGTCCTCGACCTCCCGGAGCTTCTTGGTGACCGACGAGAGCACGGTCACGATCGCATACCCCTGCTGCCGGAGGAACTGCGCGAACGTCGCTCCGTAGTGGCCGGCGAACTCGATCCCGACGAGCATCTCCGAGGGGCGAATGCCGGGGAACGTCCGCCGCAAGTACGCGTGTGCCGCCTCGAAGCCGACGCGATTCACATCGACGCGCAACGCCTTATGCCGGCGGCCGTCCCGGGCGCGCGCGACCAGCTTGTGGAAGGTGCGCCCGCAGTCGACGCCCACCAGGACGGCGAACTGGTCGGCGTAGGCGCGATTCTGCTCGCGACGGAGGGCGGCGCTGGCGGCGCCGCGGAAGGGGGTCATGGAGTCGGTGGTCAGCATAGGGTGCTCCCGGTCGAAGGGTCCTCCGGTGGGAGGTCACGCCCTGACCGGCGCCGAGGCGCCCGGGCGCGGCCCGCCGGAAGACCGCATGCGGGAGCAACCGCCCACGCGCGGGGGCTGTCGCCGATCACGTCCGCTAGCCAAGTTCTGAAAAGCAAAGGGCCCCAGCCTCACGAGAGACGCTGGAGCCCAAGGTAGTATCGATATATAGATGTGTGTCGTATTCCGATCCATTCGAAGCGGCCCACAAGCCCCTTCGATAACATCTCCACTAAATCCAGGGAACTCCATCACCGGAACCCGCGGCGGCGCGGCCCGTCTACGTCTGCGTTGGGCACACCATGTAAGCCCGACAGGACTTCGTTTTGGGACCCGGTGCGCGCTGTGCGGCGGCTCGTCCTTGACGCGCTGACGGCGTCTCACGTTACGGCCTTCGCTGCTTCGAGCAGGTCGCCGAGCACGGCGCTCGCGGTCGCGCTGCCGCCGGCGCCCCGCCCCTGCAAGCGCAAGACGCCGAGCGATTCACTGTCGATATGCACGGCGTTCTCCTCGTCGCGCACGTTCGCGAACGGGTGGTCGGCGTGCAGAATTGCCGGCCGCACCCAGGCACGAACACAACCGTCGTCTCCGCGCACGGCGGCGGCCAGATACTTCAAGACGCCCGATTGCGCCTCCGCCCGGTGCACCAACGGCTTGAGATCGTGCGGGAGCGCTTCCACCTGGACCGGTAGTGCCGCCGGATCGACCCCCCAGGCGAGCCAGGCGAGAATACGGATCTTGTCGGCCGCGTCGAGTCCTTGCAGGTCGCGCGACGGATCGGCTTCGGCGAGTCCGCGTGCCTGCGCATCCACGAGTGCATCGGCGTAGCGCACGCCGTCGGCGAGCGCCGTGAGCAGAAAGTTGCTCGTGCCGTTCAAGATTCCGGTGATCTCACGCACGCCGTGCCCGGCGAGTTCGCTCCGGAGGGTGCGCACCACCGGCACGCCGCCGCCGACGGCCGCCTCGAACTGCAACGCGCACCCGTGCTCGTCAGCCAACCGCTGGAGCGCGGGCCCGTGGGTGGCCATGAGCCACTTGTTCGCCGTCACCACCGGACGCCCGGCGGCGAGCGCGCCGCGCACCAGCCGCTCCGCGGGGTCGAACCCGCCGATTACTTCGACCACGACATCGGCGTCGGCCTGCAGAAAGTCGCCCGCCGACACGGTGAACAACTCGCGGTCGAAGGCGAGGCCGCGATCCCTGGACGGATCGCGCACGAGGATGCGCGAGAGCTCGAATCGCACCCCGTGACGGGCCTCGACTTCGCCCTGCTGGCGACGAAGGAGGGACACGAGCGACGCTCCCACGGTGCCGCACCCGGCGAGCGCAAGGCGCACGACGCGCGGCGCGCGCGTTCGGGCGACGACGACGGGCGGGGCCGAGGCGCGGTCATTGGCGGTGACGATCATGCGATGTCCCTCCGTGACTCGGCGAGCGACGATGCCCGAAGCGCCTCGCGCAGGATGTCCCCTACCTGCTCGTGCTCGAGCAGGAAGGCGTCATGCCCGAATGCGGAGCGGAGCTCGCGGTACACCGCGCCGGCCCGCTCGGCCCACTGCCGCACGACGTCGGCCGAGTAGAGCTGGTCGCCGGGAATGCCAACCGCGACCACGTGCCCCGAGAGCGCGCGGAGCGCCGACGTCAGCCCGCCGCGCCCACGCCCGAGATCGTGTGCGTCCATGGCGTCGAGCAGCGTGCGATAGGTCGCGACGTCAAACCGCGCTTCGAGTTTCTCTCCCTGATGCCGCAAATAGCGTTCGACTTCGAATCGTCCATCCGGACCGACCGCGCGCCCAAATCGGGTCTCGAATTCGCGCTCGCTGCGGAAGGAAATCATCGCGATCTGCCGTGCCACGACCGGCCCCTCGCGGCCCGCGACGTCCAACACGGCGCGCTGGACGGCATTCCAGGCAATGGCGTGCGCCGTATGCGCCGCCGGGGCGGCGAGCACCACCGTCGCGCGCGTCCGGCCGTCAAAGGTCGCCGTCCACTCCAGCGCGACCATGCCGCCGAGCGACCCCCCGGTGACGAGCGCCACCTCGTTCACGCCCAAGGCACGGACGAGATGCGCCGCGAAGCGGGCCTGGTCGCGCGGCGTCACCGCGGGGAACCGTCCCTGCGGATCGTCGGATGGACCGCTCGTGCCGTAGCACGAGCCGAGCAGATTCGGTGCGAGCACCGCGTACTGGCGGGTGTCGAGGGCGCCGCCGGGCCCGATGATGCGCCTCCACCAGTCGCCGGCCGCGTCGGGCGTACCGGTGAGCGCGTGGAACACCAGGACGAGGTTGTCGCGCGCTGTGTTCAAGGTGCCATCGAGGTGGTACGACTGCCGCAGGTCGTGCCGCACCTCGCCCGATTCGAAGGTGAACGCCGGCACGGCGAGGAGCCTGGGCGTGCGCGGGCCGCGGATCATGCCGCGGCCGCGCTGCGGCGCAGCGCCTGATCAAGGTCGCGCAGGAGGTCCTCAACGTCTTCGATTCCCACGGAGAGACGGACGAGGTCGGCGGTCACACCGGCCGCCGCTCGTTCGGCGTCCGATAGCTGCTCGTGCGTGGTCGTCCACGGATGGATGATGAGCGATTTTGCGTCGCCGACGTTGGCAAGCAGCGAGAAGAGCTTCGTATGAGACGGCACGCGCCGCGCCGCGTCGGCGCCACCCCGCACGCCAAAGGTGAGCACGCCGCCGAACCCGCCGGCGAGGTACCGCTTGGCACGGGCGTGCGCAGGGTGAGTCGCCAGTCCCGGATAACTGACCCACGTTACCAGCGGGTGGTCGGCCAGGAACTCCGCGACCCGGAGCGCGTTGCGGCAGTGGCGCTCCATGCGGAGGGGCAATGTCTCGAGCCCTTGCAGGAACAGGAACCCGTGGAAGGGCGAGAGCGCCGCACCGATGTCGCGCAGGAGCGCGACGCGCAGGCGAATGGCGAACGCGATGTTGGCACCGTCGACATTGCTGAACGCCTGGCCGAACGTGAGGCCGTGATACGCGGGATCGGGCTCCTGATAGAACGCCCTGAAGCGCCACGCATGCCCCCAATCGAACGTGCCCCCGTCGACGACCACGCCGCCGATGGCGGTGCCGTGCCCCCCGATCCACTTGGTGGCCGAGTGGACCACGATGTCCGCGCCGTGCGCGATGGGCCGGCAGAGTATCGGCGTCGCGAAGGTGTTGTCCACCACCAGCGGCAGCCCGTTGGCGTGGGCGACGTCGGCCAGGGCGCGGAAGTCGGGGACGTCGAGGCGCGGGTTGCCGATGGTCTCCACGTAGACGGCGCGCGTCCTCCCGTCGATCGCGGCGCGCACCGCGTCGAGGTTGTGGATGTCGACGAACTTCGTGCGAATTCCGAGGCGCGGCAGCGTGTGCGCGAAGAGGGCCACCGTGCCGCCGTACAGCGCCGTGGAGGCGACGATGTTGTCTCCGGCCTGGGCGAGGTTGAGGATGGCGAGTGTCTGGGCGGCCTGACCGCTCGCGGTGGCCACGGCTGCCACGCCGCCCTCGAGCGCCGCCACGCGCTTCTCGAAGACGTCGTTGGTGGGGTTCATGATCCGCGAGTAGATGTTGCCGAACGCGCGCAGCGCGAAGAGATCGGCCGCATGCTCGGCACTGTTGAACACGTAGGACGTCGTCGCATAGATGGGGACGGCGCGGGCGTTGGTGGCCGGATCGGCCGATTCCTGTGCGGCGTGTACGGCCAGGGTGCCCAGACCCAGAGCCGGGGTGTCGCTGACGGCGTCGTGCGCGGTGATCGTCATGGTGGAGTCTCTGGTGAAGGGAAAATGTGCCGAGAAGCAAAACGGCCTTCTCCGGGGAGGGAGAAGGCCGAGTGAGCGTCGCGACGTGTGGTTCGCTTACTGCTCTGGAAGCGCCTCGATGCACGCCACCATCCGGCCGGCTCCCAGGAAGGGAAGGCGACACATGCACATGGACATGGCCATTGGGCGGTGGAGGAGGTCGTTGACGCGCATCTGAAGCAGGGGTAGTCCGTGGTTTCTTCGCGGCGGTTGCCAGAAACGAAAAAACCCGCAGCGTGTAACGCCGCGGGCAGGATCGCTTTTTAGCTTTTGTTTTACGAGGCAGCAATACGCGGCAAATGACCTCGGGACACTTCGATTGTGCGAGGGAAGGTAGCGACGGTCGCGCGGACGGTCAAGCGGGGAGTCGGGGTCCACCACTTGTGGCCGCTCGGGTCGCGACACGGGGCCCTGCGGGCCGGCCCGTCGACCCGCCAGCTCGGGGTAGCGCGAATAGAAGCCTTCACGTATGTTCGGCGACGCCCCGAGCGTGGCGGGACCGGCGCCCCCCTCCCCAACCCGGGATCCGGTCACGGTGGGGCGGCCCATCCTCCGAAACCCCAATGTCATATTTGCGATTCACTCGACTCGTGGCGGGAGTCGCGCTGGCGGGCACAGCCGGAGCGCTTCGCGCGCAGGGCGCGGACACCGCACGCGCTGTCCCACCGCTGCCCTCTGTTCTGCAGCGACTCCCCATGTTTCCCGGCAGCGTGACCCCGGTCGAGGAGACGAGTGCGTACCGATTGCCGCCACGTGGGGACGTGGAGATCGCGATCTTCACGCCCCGCAGCCTCGCCAACTACGCGCGACGGCATCCGCTCGCCGGATACATGGAGGGCTGCTTCGCGGTCGAGCGGCGCGCTCCCGCGGTTGGTCGGAGGTCCGGTGAATCAGCGACCGGTTCGAACGCGACCCCTCTTTCGGCGCCGTGGGCCGGATTCGACTCGGCGACGGCCGGGCGCGCGTTCCTCGTGCTTCAGGTCGACTCGCCGATCCTCCCGCAGTCGTCCTGCGAAGCCTCGCGGGACGCGGCGGTGCGTGCTGCGGGGGTACAGTTTCTCGCTACCGGTGCCGTGGCTGGCCCGCGGAACGACATTCGTGCCGCGACCGTGACGTTTCGCGGGCGCTCGCTTTCCCCGGTGTTCGCGGCGCGGACGCCATCCGTGCTGGTTGGTCCGCATGGCCGAGTGATGGCGTCGACGCCCGGGTCCGTGCGTCTGTATTTTGCCCCCGATGTTTTCCAACCCGATGCTCGCGGCCGATTCGCGTCGGGTGTAGTAGACGTCACCACCGGCGATACGGCGCGCCATGACTCGGTCGTACTCCCGGACTCGGTGCTCGGCGACGTCTGGCGTGAGTTCACCACGTGGCGGCTCGGACAGCTCCGCGCCGCTTCGTCCACGCCCGAGCTGCCGCGCCTGCGTGTCCCCGACGATACCGGGTACCGCCGGGCCGCCGCGCTGTACACGGGGGGGCATGCCGTGGAGGCTGCCGTGGAAGTCGCCCGGCGCCGCGAGCGGTTCGGGGGAGCGCCGGTTCGGCCGGCGGACGGTTGGTTCGCGAACCTGCTCATCGGGTCGGTCTTTCTCGCTCATGGCGATTCGGTGCCGGGGCGCGTGGAATACGCCTCGGCGCTCGACCAAGCCCCCTGCCTGCGGCTCTCGGCGCACCAGGATTTCGATCGCGTCCTCGACGAACTGCGCCCCGCCGGGGTGCGGTGCACCTCCGTCCCGCTCCTTCGGCAACTGGCGTGGGGGGTGGGCGTCCCCGGTGGTGGGCAGTGGGTGCACGGGAACCACGTTGGCGGGGCCGCGGTGTCGGTGCTGACGGTCGGTTTGTTGGCGCTGGCGCTCGAGCAGCACTCGCGGGCGCAAAGCCAATTCGACGCCTACCGGCGGGCCGTGCCACCCGCCAATGTCGCCGCCATGCTGGATCGGGCGAACGCGACGCAGCGTTCGCGCGACAGCGACGCGATAGCCGCGGCCGGTGTCTGGCTGATGAGTGCCGCCGTCGGGCTGGCAACGGAGGCGTGGCATGCCCACTGGGCCGGCGTCGCAGCAGCACTTCGAGCCGGCGGCGGTTGGCCGGGAGGCGGCAATGAAGACGACTCTGCCTGCATAGCAGCCGTGTCTTGGCGGGGCGTCGCGCTGGGCCTGGCGTGCGACGATTCGCGGTCGTGAATCCGTACGATCACGCTACGACATCCAGCTAGCCCTACCGGCCCCGACACCGCCACCAGTGTCGGGCAGGTCCTGACCTTTACGCTCATACGACGCCAGCGTGGACGGGCACATCCGCCAGCCTGGACCCCTCCGGTGCCGGGCCGTTTGGCGTCGTTCGGTGGTGGTCGGTTTCAAGTCGTGTAGACGACTGTGCCGGGCCTGTTACGAAGATCAGCGGAGCTTCGTGGACCGCACGCGCGAAACCCACGCCGTCGTGATGAAGCAGCGGATCACATCCCTGCTCCTCGAGGATGGCAATGGCCTGCGCTCGATTCGCTTCGATACAATGCGTACCGGCCAGCGCGGGCGTCTCGCTCTCCTCGCGACCGATAGCGGCGGGATCGACCGTCATCTCGCTACCACCGAATGGCCCAAGTTCGTCTCACGTGACACACAGGTAGTGCGCGTTGACTCCCGTACGCGCCGCAGGCTGTGCATAACGGTCGAACCTGGATCGTCGCGTCGATCGATGGCGTCACCGATTCCGTGCCCGTGGTGGTACGCCAGCTCCCGGCCTCGTTCGAATGCTCCACGGTCCCACCCACAGATCAGATCGGGATGGCCCTGAACGACAGCGTTCAAATTTCCGTGACACGCTGGGTGGACTCCACCGGGCACTCCGTGGAGAGTCTTCCGGGGATCACCGGTTGGCAGATGGTCCAGCGATCCGTGGACTATCCCCCGGGCACATCACTGGAAGTGAATGCCACCGGCATGGTCTACAGCCACCAGTATGCGAATACCGGCACGGTGCACGTGTTCTGGAGCACTCCGGATAGTGCGGCCACGGGCGAGGCCGGTCGGTGCGTGGTCACTTCCCAGTGAGTGGCCCTGAACTCCGTCGCGGCCGTCGTGCCCCTCAGTTCTCCCGCAAATACTGATGCACGTACATCACCGCCATCGAGCCTTCGCCCACCGCTGACGCCACGCGCTTCACCGAACCCGCGCGCACGTCGCCGGCCACGAACACACCGGGCACGCTCGTTTCCAGCAGGCCGGGCACGCGCTGGGTCCAGGTGCCGCTCGAGATGCGACGGCCGGCCCTGGGCGCCGCGTCGGTGGACCCGGGGGCGGGGGCGGCGGGCGCCACGGCCGCGCTCCCCGACAGCACGAACCCGTGATCGTCCCGGGCCACGACGTCGGCCAGCCAATCGGTGCGCGGTTCGGCGCCGATGAAGATGAACAGCGCCGCGGCGTCCACGGTCTCGGTGCGCGCGCCGCCATCGCGCGCAACCTCGATCTGGCAGAGCCGTTCGGTGCCGCGCACCTCGCGCACCTCGCTGCGCGACCGGACGCGGATGTTCGGGGTGGCCTCGATCTGGTCGATGAGGTATTGCGACATGCTCGCGGTCAGCGACGGTCCGCGCACGAGCATGGTGACGGACTTCGCGAATCGCGCGAAGTACACGGCGGCCTGACCGGCCGAGTTGGCGCCGCCGACCACGAACACATCCTGCCCGCGTACCGACTCGCCTTCGACGAGCGCCGCGCCGTAGTACACGCCGGCGCCGGTGAGGGCCGCCACGCCCTCGGCCTTGAGTTCCCGGTACGACACGCCCGTGGCGATGAGCACCACACGCGCGTTCAGGCACGAGCCGTCTTCCAACGTGACCACGCGCGTGGGGCCATCCACGCGCAGCCCCGCAGTGCGCCGCGTGGACAGGATCTCGACGCCGAAGCGCCGAGCCTGCGTGACGGCGCGCCGCGCCAGTTCGCCGCCCGAGATGCCGGCCGGGAATCCGAGGTAGTTCTCGATGCGCGAACTGGTGCCGGCCTGTCCGCCGGGCGCCTCCTCCTCCACGACCAGCGTGCGCAGTCCCTCCGACGCGCCGTACACCGCCGCCGCGAGTCCGGCCGGTCCCGCGCCCACCACGATGAGGTCGTACAGCGGCTGGTCGGCCATGGTCTGCAGTCCGATGCGGTCGGCGATGGCGCGGTTGGAGGGATTGGCCAGCATCGAGCCGTCGGGGAAGAAGAGCATCGGCAGCGTGGCATGGCCGGCGTCGGCCGTCTCCAGCAGGGCCCGCGCATCGGCGCTCGTCGCGATGTCCATCCACGCGTACGGCACGTGGTTGCCCGCCAGGAACTCCTTGACGCGGTGCGAGTCGGGGGTCCACGCGTGACCCACCACGCGAATGCCGTCGGCGGACGGACGGTGGGCCACCTGCCAGTCGTCGAGCAATTCGTCGAGCACCGGATAGAGCCGTTCCTCCGGCGGGTCCCACGGTTTCAGCAGGTAGTGGTCCACCTGGACCTTGTTGATGGCCGAGATGGCGGCGTCGGTGTCGGCGTACGCGGTGAGCAGGACGCGCCGCGCGTCGGGGTACAGCGTGCCCGCCTGCTGCAGGAACTCGAGGCCCGTCATGGACGGCATGCGCTGATCCACGAGGAACAGCGCCGGCTCCGACCCGCGGCGCTTCCATTCGGCCAGGAGTTCGAGCGCGGCGCTGCCCGAATCGGCGCGGGCGATGCGGTAGTCGGTGGCGAATCGCGCGCGCAGGTCGCGCTCCACGGCGCGCAACACCTGCGGGTCGTCGTCGAGCGTGAGGATGATGGGCTTGGTCATGACTGCGGCCGCTCCGCGGCGAAGCTGACCCGGAACTCGGTGTGTCCGGGGCGGGATTGCACCGCGATGTCGCCGTTGGACTGGCGCACGAGTTGATGCGCGATCTCGAGTCCGAGCCCGGTGCCGTGGCCCGGCGGTTTGGTGGTGAAGAACGGATCGAAGATTCGGGGCAGGATGTCGGCAGGGATGCCGGTGCCGTCGTCCACGACGCGCACCACGACGCGGTCGCGCTCGGCGCCGGCGCTGAGGGTCACGTGGCCGGACGGCTGCACCGCGTCGAGCGCGTTGTCGAGCAGGTTCAGCCACACCTGGTTGAGTTCGCCGCCGATGGCATGGACGCGCGGGAGGTCGGGCGCGATGTCGAGCGTGATCGACGCCGATCGATCGCGCGCCTTGGCCGCCAGCACGCGCACGGTGTCGCGCAGTCCGACCGACACGTCGATGGACTCCGGTCCGGTGGCGGCGTCCATGTAGGTGAATCGCTTCACGGCGGCGACGAGGTCGTGGATGCGTGTGGCGGCGTGCTCGATATCGTACGCCAACGCCTGTGTGGCGCAGCCGCTGGCGATCCAGCGCAACGCCGCGTCCAGCATGGGCGCCGGCGCCACGCGGGCCAGGGCGTCGAGCGCGGGGATGGTCGCACTCGTCTCGGCCAACGGCCCGGCGTGCGCGGGGTCGGCGCCGTGGCTGGTGAGCCACTCCGCGATCGCGTCTTCCCAGTCTGCCTGCTCGATGGGCGACCGCACCGCACCATCGGCGTGGGCGAGACAGGCGTCGCGCGTCTCTTCGATGGCGCGCAGCATCTCGTCGGTGAGCCCCGCGGCGCCGAGCGCCCGCGAGGCGGCGTCCGCCTCGGCCAGCAGGGTGCGCAACTGCTTGGCGCTGCGCACCGTCGCCGAGGCGGGGTTGTTGATCTCGTGCGCGAGGCCGGCCGCGAGTTTGCCGAGCGACACCAGCTTCTCGTCCTGGAGGTCGCTCGTCTTGAAGCTCCGCGCGCGGTCGAGCATGTGATGCACCGTGTGCGCGGTGAACACCGGGCAGCGGTACACCAGTTCGGGAAAGAGGCGCCGATGCACCGAGAGGGCCTCGGTGTCCTCACGCGCGTAGCTATCGCCCGGCGGGCCGACCATCCGCGAGTACGGGAGCTGGCCGGTGGTGTCGCCGGCCGTCCAGTCGGCAACCCAGCGTGGCCCGGTGCCCCGATCGGCCTGCGACGTGAGGGCGCCCGTGAGCACGATCCACAGATGCTGGATGGGCACGCCCTTTGGTGCCACCACGGTGCCGCCCTGAAATGTACGAAGCTCGCCGTTGGCGGCGAGCCACTCGAATTCCGGACGCGGTACGTCGTGGAGTTTCGGCAGGGCGGCGAGGCGATCGACGAGGGGGGTGAGGTCGGTCATGGGCCGCAAACATACCGCCGGTGGGGTCGGTACGCGATGGGGTCGCTTGCCGCGCGTCCGGATTCCGACGATGCTTCATTAATACCATGCCTGACGACGACTCGGGAAGCTCCGGCACCAGGATTCGTGTGTTCCTGGGCAAGGGCGGGGTGGGCAAGACCACCTGCGCCGCGGCCACGGCGCTGCGCCTCGCCGAATCGGGCGAGCCGACGCTGGTGTTGTCCACCGACCCCACGCCGTCGTTGTCGCACATCTTCGACCGGCCGCGCGGTGAGCCGGGGCGCGAGGTGGTACCGCAGCTCCACCTCACCGAGTTCGGCCTCGAAGAGCTACGCACCATGTGGGACGAGCGGTTCGGGCGCGACGTCTACGCGGTGTTCTCGTCGTTCGTGGACGTGGAGTACGACACCTTCGTCGAGTTCATGACCTCGGTGCTGCCGGGACTGAACGAGGAGTTCATGGTGGACTACATCCGCCGGTTGGCGCTGGACGGGCGTTACCGGCGGATCGTGTGGGACACGGCGCCGCTGGGTCAGACGCTGGCGCTGCTGGGGATGCCGACGCTGCTCGGCCGCCACCTGCGCATGGCGCCGAGGGTGTACTCGCACCTGCGGACGTCGGGCGAGGGACGCGAGTCGATCATGGACGTGCTGCGCCGCTGGGAGGCGTTGGCCGACGTGTGCATGGTGTTCCTGCGCGAGTCGGTGCGCTTCGTGATGGTGACGATCCCCGAAGCGCTCGCCCTGCGGCAACTGGACGGCGTGTTCGCGGAGATGGCGCGCTACGACCTGAAGGTGGAGCGGTTGATCGTGAACAACGTGGTGACGGACGCGGACTCGCCGTTCCTCGTGCAGAAGGCGGCGCAGCAGCAGGCGCATCTGCGGGAGCTGCGGCTGCGGTATCCCGATTTGCCGATGACGGAGATCCCGCTCTTTTCGCGGGAGATTCAGGGACTGGAGCGGTTGCGGCAGGTGGGGGCGGTGCTGGGACCGGTGACTAGGAACGGGGTGACGTTCGAGCGGCACACCGGCCGCGCTCCAGCAGTTCGCCCGTTCGATCCGTGCCGTTCGGCGGTCACCGCCGGCCGGCCGGCGGCTTCACGTTGGTGTACTCATATCGGAGCGACATGTGCTCTTTGCCCGGCGATCCGGGAAACTGCACGTCCTCTTCGGAGCGCAGCGGCAGCCCGGTGCCCTTGGCGATCCAGGTGCGCGTGTCGGCAATGATCACGTCGCTCTCGCTGTGCGCGGTGTACACGGCGGCGGCTACGCCGCCGACGGACTCGTCGCCGACGTGCCGGCACGAGTAGACCTTGGTCGTGGCGAGATTCTGCTTGAGCTGGGCGAGTAGTTCCTGCGCACGCATCGGGCTTCGCGTCCAATGGCCGTCGACGAAAAGGTACATGAACCCCCCGGTCGAGATCGTCTCTTGCGTCGTCGCCTTGCCGCCCGGGGTGTCCGCGGCGCTCGTCTCGTACACGTGGCTGGGCGTCATGATCTGCTTTTCCTCAGCGTCGATGAGGGGGCGACACGCCGCCGGAATGGCCTGGGCGCGTACAGAAGCCGGGACCAGGGTCAGGCAGAACGTGACGATCAGGAGTGGAGCGACGGGAACATGGCGCGGCATGGGGCTCCTCCGAGAATGGGATGAGACGTTGGGGTCGCGACCGATCACTGCACGGCCGCGAAGATCTTGTTGCAAAGCGCCCCGATCTTCCGTTGCTGGTCGGCCGTCGAACCGCTGAAATCTCCACCGGCACCCATGACCTGGATGTCGCACAACAGGTCGTTCTTTTCCGCGACCACTTCGTGCAGCGGGTCCACCCAGGCGGCGTCGTCTCCGACGCCGGCCAGCGGGGCGGCGGCAACCGGCATGCGGCCGCGCTTCCAGGTGTCGACGGTCGTTCTGCCCAGCCCGGGCCGCAGCGTCACGCTGATCGACGGGAAACTCCCGGTGGTGAACTTGCAGGTCTGCGGGTCACCCGGAATGGGACTGGTGCCCGTGATCGGTACGGTCAGGATGCCGGCGACGTCGGCCGCGGTCAGCAGCTTCCGGTCGCACGCGTTCCCGATGTCGGCGCGCACGGCGGCGTTCGGACCGCCGGAAGCGGCTGCGGCCGCTTTGGGGGAGCCGCTCGAACAGCCGCCGGCGACGGCCACCACACACGCCGCGGCGAGCACCACTACCGAGGGACGAGACATGAGCACTCCTTGGGTGAAAGGTGCGGCGTGCGCCGGCCGGCATGCATCGCTACTGGCATGACGGATTGCACGCCTTGAGGTTGATGGTGTAGACCGCGAGGTTGCCCTTTCCGGGGTAGTCCTTGTTGGCCCTTCTTGTGATGAGCATGGATTTGCCGCTCTGTTCCACCGTGAACGGGTCCTTCACGAGATGGTCGAGGATGAAGTGCGCGTTGGTGTAGGGAAGCGTGAAGTGGCCGAGGACGGGGAGCATGAGGGTGGTGGGGGCGATCACCACGTAGAAGGTGTGGCCCCTGGTGTAGGTCTCGTTGAAGTCCGTGCGCGCGGCGCCCATGGTGATCGTGATCTTGCCGCCGGCGTACTGGCCCGTGACCGGGATGTAGAACGACGTGGGTGACACGAGCGCGTTCACCATGCCGCCGGCCCCGTTGTCGGTGGCGGCGGGCGCCACGTCCTTCAGGTACACGGTGCCCCCCTTGGCCATCGCGCCGTACAGGTCGGTGCTGAACACGTTCTCCTTGTACGTGAAGCGCGTGGCCCCGCCCTCGAGCTGCCCGCTCAGCGCCACCGCCTTGCCCGTGGCCCCCTTGGGATAGCGAAGCACGAGCGTGCCCTTGATGGCGGTGGAGTAGGTCCACCATTCCGTGGGCTTCCCCTCGCCGTTGGGCTTGCTGTAGAAGTGCGCGAGCATGGTGGCCGTGAAGCCGCCCTGGAACTTCTCGCAGTACTGCGCGAATAGCCGTTCGTTGGCGTAGGCCACGACGTCCCCGGCGAGCGTCGTCGCCTTGTCCAGCAGGTCGAGTGGACCCTTGGTGCCGTCCACGACCGTCGGGACGAACTTCTTGGTCTCCGACACGGCGAACTTGTACCCCGGCGTTTCGCGCACCGATTCGGGAATGTGCTCCACCAGCTTCTCGGCGATCTCGCTCTCCGATCCCATCTCGAGTTCGTTCTCGGCCAGGCTCTCGGTCGGCTTGCCGGCGGCGGTGGGAAGGTTCTTCACCAGACTACCCACCGCCTGCGCGCCCGGCCCGGCCGCCTCCGGCAGTTCCGATTGCGCCATGTTCGTGGCGAACGCCGCCGCGAACTGCCATGGCTTCTTGGCGATCTCGATCATATCGGGCACGGCCTTCAACGCCTGCGTCGCCTGGTCGATGGCGTCGCAGGTCTTCAGCCCGTTCTTACTCTCCGCGATCTGCTTCGCCCAGGTCTCCTTTTCCTGCTGAGCCCGTTGGTTCAACTGCACCAGGTGGTCGAAGAAGGCCTGCAGCGAAGGCTCGGCGTCCGGGTGCTGCTGCACGAGGGTCTTGTAGGGCTGGAGCACACCACGCAGCTTCGCCGATTGTGACGTCGCCGTTTTGACCGCATGGTCGAGCTGGTCGAGCTTGGCGTCCATCTGGCTCTTGGCCGGCGAGTCGGGCACGTTGTCCACCTGCCGCTTGACCCCGGACACGATTCCCGCCGACTCGTCGAGCAGCGCCTTGTTGTCGGCGACGTCCTCGTCGATGTCGATGAGCGATTGCATCACCGTGAACTGCCCGTACGCGGGCACGCCCTTCTTTCCGGCCTGCGCGCTCACCCGGTACGTGCCGGTGCCGGCGGTGCGCGAGAAGTTCACCTGGTAGTGGCCGCCGGTGTCGGGCGTCGCGGTAAGGGACGTGGGCGCGCCGGCCGGGGGCGTGATGGTCACCAGTACCTGGATGCCGGGCTGTGGGTAGGCGAGCCCGGACACGGTGATCGTTCCGTTGGGCGGCGTCGTCGCGGGCGACACGCTCAACGTGACCGTTGGGTCGTTTGAATTGGGCGGTGGCGCCTGGGCCATTGCCGGCGCGGCGAGCAGGATACCGAACAGACAGAGCACGACCTCGGATCTGGAGCGTTCGTTCATGGCCGTACCCTCCGCGACATCGTGATCTGTGTGGGTTCTCCCGGCCGGGCCACCACCATCACGGACCGCGCGCTGTGCGTGCTGTCGGGGGGGGCCGACCAGCCTGCGAACGTGACGCCGGCGGCGGCGCCGGTGTCGGCCGGCGTCGAGGCGTCGGTGGTGTCGCCGGACATCAGCATCTTCATGATGTTCTGCGGGGTGAGACGGGCCGCGAGCTGCTGCAGGTTGCCGGTGGACATCTCGTGCCACCCCGGGGGCATGTGCTGGTGATACCAGGCGGCGACGGTCTGGAAGGAATCGTGCGTCTCGATGGCGCAACCCGTGGCGGTGTCGGCGGGCACGTCGGTTCTCACGGCCACGCTGCTCATCACGCGGGCCACCCCGTTCGGGTAGCGCGGCAGGCCGGTGCCGTCGAGGCTGAAATCGTTGGCCACCCGCGTGGTGACGTTGTTGTCCACCGCGCTGTCCGACATGTGCTTGCCGGCGTTGTCCTGGTCTTCGGCCAAGTGTGCGACGTAGCGGCCGAACAACGAATCGCTCTCGCGCGGGGTCTTCCTGAACACGCCCGAACCCGGGGGCAACACGCCGGAACCGCCGCCGTTACCGGCATCAGCGTCGCCCCCGCCGCCGGCGCCGCCGCCGCCGTTGGCGGTGTCGACACCGCCGTCGATGTTGCTGGATGTCCCGCCCGAACTCGATGCGGCCCCCTGGCCCGTGCCGAGTTTGATGTGCGAGCGGGCGGACTGGGAGGGGGCGCCGTTCACGACCACTCGCTCGGTGCCGATGCCGCCGGCGGACCCCGAGTCCCGCACGCACTTCCAGCGGGCCAGCAGGTAGCCGAGGATGAACGCCACGATGACCGATGCGGCCCAGAGCAGGCGCCGAGACCTTGTGCTCATCTGAGTGCTCCTCCAGTGGACGTCGTGGTCACAGTCGCGAGCAGATGGCGATCAGCAGCGCCTTCGCCTTGTTGTAGTCCGCCGACTGGAGGCTCATGGCGACCATCACGTCGTGCCGCACGGCCATGAGCTGCGTGCCGTGGAGCAGCGCGGCACGGTCCCACGGTCCCACGAGGGTGGTGTCGGTACGCATCCCCATCGTCGAAGTCGCGCCGGGGGCCGCGGCGGCGGCGCCCGGCTTGGATGAACCGCCGACCATTTTCATCATGACGCCCATCATGGTCTTCATCTGCGGCGACTGGTGCATGGTGTCGAGTGGCGAACTCATCGGTGCGCCCATCAGGCCGCCCAGCGACGCCATCCCGTGCGTTTGCGCGGCGTACGCCTTCTGGCCGTTCGTCCAGCCGTACGACACTTCGTAGGTGCGCTCGCCCTGCGCGGTGTGCACGCGATAGGTGCAGGTCGTCTCGGGCGAATCGGACGTCGGCGCGCCGTCGAGTGGCCCGATGGCCGCCACGACCTCCGCAACCGGAATGAAGTCGCAGGCGTGCGCCGGATGGGCGACGGGCTTGGGTGCGAGCGCCACGGCCTTCGCCCCATCGTAGTGGAGTGGGTGCGCCAGACGCGGAACCATGATCCTGGCCAGCGCCAGGGCGTCCTTCTCCTGGCCGCTCGAGCCGGTCACGTCGATGCTGACCGATGCGTCGCCCTTGGTGGCGAGCAGCGAGCCGCCCGGGATCCAGGTGGCGCGATCCCACGGACCGGCCTCCTCGGACTTCATGACGCGGTGGGCCATGGTGTCCATTCCGGTGGCGCCCGAACTGGCCAATCCGCTGCCCAGCTTGTTGGGGACATCCTGCGCCGCCTTGCTCGCTGCCGCTCCACCGCTCCAGGTGGCCTCGACCGTTACGACGCGGCCGTCCTTTCCGCGATACACGCACTGGTCGCCGCGCACGTCGGGCGCGCCGTCACTCGCCCGGTACGGCGGCGAGGAGAGCGGGCCGACGTAGGGCGCCGCCTCGCTGGCCGAGAGCAGGGTGCAGGGATCGTCGGCGGCGAGCACCGCGCCGCTGGCAATTGCGGGGCCAATCATATGAAGGGACCCGGAATTCCCGCCCGATCCGGCGAGCCCGGCCCACCCGACGACGGCGAGCCCGAATCCCATCCGCATCCCGCGACGAACGATAGACATGGTTGCCCCCAGGCTGGTGTGGAATGGTCGAATTCGCGGCCAACCTAGGGGGGAGGCGTCGCTCGGCCGTGGCCTGGGTGTTTGTTGCCGGGCGACGGGGGGCGGTCTACATTCGCCCGCTCATGATCGAACTCAGTCTGCTGGGGCTCCACGCCCTCCGCGGCTCGGACGGACGGGAGATCACGTCATTGCCGGCGCAGCCGAAGCGATTCGCCGTGCTGGCCTATCTGGCGGTCGGAGGCGGCAGCGGGTACCACCGCCGCGATACGCTGGCCGCGATGTTCTGGCCCGACCTGGACCAGTTCGCGGCCCGGCGCGCGCTCCGGAATACGCTCTATCATCTGCGGGACGCGCTCGCCGAGGGGGCGATCGTCACCCGCGGCGACGATGCGGTGTCCATCGATCCGGCGCGGCTGACCTGCGACGTGACCAGGCTGCAGGATGCGGTCGAGGCCGGGCGTTACGAGGAGGCGGTGGATCTGTATCGCGGCGAACTGCTGGCCGGGATCCATTTCGCCAACGCGGGCGAAGCGTTCGAGGAGTGGCTATCGCGCGAACGGCTGCGCGTGGCAGCGCTCGTCATGCGGGCCATCCGGTCGCTGGTGGAGCGGGACGAGCGCGCCGGGAACGTCGCCGGCGCCGCGTACTGGGCTCAGCGAGCCTGCGCGCTTGCGCCGGGCGACGAGGGTTGGCTGCGGCGAGCGATGACGCTGCTCGACGCCGGCAGCGACCCCGGAAGCGCTCTCCGTCTCTATGAAGCCTTCGCGCGGCGGCTGGCCACCGAGTTCGATGCCAACCCGAGTGCCGAGGCCAAGGCGCTGGCGGCGCGGATTCGGGATGGCAGCCGGCGGCCCGTCGCCCGTCCCGTGGCGGCCGTGCCGGCGCCCGCCGATTTCGTTGCCGGGGATGGCGAAGTCCACGCCGCCGCCGATGCCGCCGCGCCCGTGGACGCGCGCATCGAGCCGGCCGTTGCCCCCACGGAGTCGCGGACGATGCAATGGCGTCGCACCGCGGTCTGGGGAACTCTGGTGTGCGCGGCGGCGGTCGTGCTCCTGGTAGCACGCGCCAGGAGCGCGCGTCAGTCGGGCGCCGCGGCCACTCACAAGCGCGTGCTCGTGGCCGTATTCGACAATCGTACGGGCGACGCATCGCTCCAGTCGCTGGGGCGGATGACGCAGGACTGGATCGCGCAGGGACTTCTGCGCACGCAGGTCGTCGACGTGGTCGACCCGCGCGCGGTGTTCGTGCAGAGCCGCACGGGGACGGGTGCGGCGGTCGATCCGATCACGGTGGCGCGTCGCACCGGGGCCGACCTGCTCGTGTCCGGCAACTACTATCGTACCGGCGATACGCTGTTCCTTCAGGCGGCCGTCACGGATGTGGGCACGGGACGCATCGTGCGCGCGGTAGGGCCGATTGTCGCCAACGTGCACACGTCGGTCGCGGCGCTCGACGAACTGCGATCCCGGGTGATGACCGCCCTCGCGTCGGCGGTCGATGTGCGCGCCATTCTGGATCCGGGCGCGGGCGACGTTCCGCCGTTCGACGCGTACCAGGCCTACGTGGAGGGGTGGGATACGTATTGGCACGGAGATACGCGCCGTGCCGAAACCCTGTTTCTCGAGGCAACGCACCGGGACCCCACATTTGCCGCCGCCGCCCTGGCCGTCGCGACCACGGCGGCGAATGTGAACGACTGCGCGCTGGTCGATTCGGTTGCGCACGTACTGGACGCCCGGTCGCAGCCCCTGGAGCGAGTGGATCGTCTGTCGCTGCAGATCGCGGTGGCGCGGTGCCACGGCCGGAACGAGGAGATGCTGCGGCTCGCACTCGAGCGCGCCGATCTCGAGCCGCGCACGTCGAGCGGCCAACTCTCCGCGGCGGCGGCCGCGTTGTGGGCCAACCGCCCGCAACGCGCCCTGGACATTCTCACGAGAATCCGGCCCGAGACCGACCTCGGCTGGAGCACCGATACCACGCACTTCGATTACTGGAGCGACCTTACCGAGGCCCTGCATCTGCTCGGCCGTCACGAGGACGAACTGGCGGCCGCCGATCGCATCCCAGCCAGCGCGCCATTGAGCCGCGCCTGGATGCGGGGCCGCGCGCTCGCCGCCCTCTCGCGGCCGACGGCGGCGCTGGGCGTGATCGACAGCGCGCTGGGGCTTCCGGTGGAGATGACCAACCTCGGCCTCGCGCCGTATACCGACGGCCGGCCGCAGTACACGGCGACGCCGGGGTGGGTTGCCAACTGGATCGCGCGGGAGTTGGCCGTGCACGGCGACACGGTGGCGGCGCGCCAGGCGGCGGCGCGCGCGGTGGCCTGGTACCGGAGCCGTCCGCCCGACGAGCGCTCGACCCCCGAGGAGCGTCTGGTCGCCACCTGGTCGCTGGAGATGCTCGGTGCGTATCCCGAGGCCATTCGCATCGCCACGCAGTTGGTGGCCGAAGACTCCACCAACGTGGACTATCGGGGAGAGCTCGCCGGCCTTGCCGCGGAGACGGGCGATACGGCGCTCGCCGCCTCGCTCGACCGATGGCTCGCGGGGCAACCCGTGTCGCGCGTCAGTTGGACCGCCAGTCTGTACCGCGCACGCGTGGCGGCGCTGCTCGGCCATGGGGATGACGCGGTCGCCCGTACCCGCGACGCCCTCGACGAGGGGGCGTGGCCGCTGTGGATCCACTTCGATCCCGCGCTCGCGTCGTTGCGCACCCGTGCGGACTTCATCGCATTGACAGCGCCCCGTAACTGAAGCCGCCGTCGCACACCATCGCGGCGCTCGGAGTTCCTCTCAGGTCCGCACCATACTCACAGCTTCGCGATCACATCCAGCGCCAACGCCTTCTCCATCGCCATCTCCCTGGCCTGATCGTGGACGCCATAGATCCGCACGACGAAGGCAACCTTTCCTTTCATTACGGACAACGTGGTCAGGCTGCCGACGGTGGCGTAGACCGCATCGTCGCCGATGCCGCTGGCGGCGGTCTTCTTGATGCCCGGGAGCGGGGACTTCATGCCGGCACTCCGACGCGCTCACGCGCGGCGCTCAAATATCAGTGCTCCATGATGGGGCACAAGCTCGCGGGGTAGGCCGGGGATTGCGGTGGGGTCGCGGGCACCCATACTTGACTCGTCGGCGGTTGCACCCAGATGTTGGCTCGTTGCTCCAGCCCCGCTATGACTACTCGTCGCTCGTTCCAGTTGTCCCTCCTGTCCGTGGCGTTCCTGGCGCTGGCGGTTGCCGCGTTCGACTACGCCAGGCGCATCATCACGGATCCGTCGCAGGTGGTGCAACTCGGGCTCCAGCCGCGCCCGATGATCAACATCGCCGTGGTGGTGGGGGTGGCGGCGGCGAGTGTCGCCATTGCCGCATGGGTACAGGGCCGCTGGCTGCCCTGGGCGATCGTCATCTGGGGGCTGAGCGTGGGCGTCGGCATGTTCGAAGTTCAGAGCAAGTTGGGAACGCCGGGAGAACCGCTCTGGCTGGTCGTCTTTCCCTACGTGATGTTGGTGATCCTCACCGGGCTCCTCGCGGGATTCGGCGCCGGGAGGGTGTAGGAACCCGCGCCAGTCGGCGCTTCGATCCGCCACTCCTCATGCACCTCGTCCGCCCCGCCGCCGAGCACCTTCCGAGCTACGTGGCCGCCCTCCAACGGGGGTGGTCGCCCGACAACGTGCGCGGCATCGTCGCCACCCGGGAAGAACTCGCTCGCATCGAAGCGGACGCCGGCGCGTTTCTGGCGAGCATGGACGACCTGGAGGGGAAGGGCGATCCCATTCATCTGCCCGACGGCACGATTGCGCGGCGCCTGCCGGGGTTCCGGCGCTGGATATGGGACGGTGACTTCGTGGGGAGCATCGGCTTCCGGTGGGATCCCGGCACCACCGAGCTGCCCCCGCACTGTCTGGGGCACGTCGGCTACGCCGTGGTACCGTGGAAGCAGCGGCGCGGGTACGCCACCGAGGCGTTACGGCTGCTGCTGCCCGAACTGAAGTTCACCGGGCTGGCCTTCGTCGAGATCACGACGAACACGGACAATGTGCCGTCGCAACGCGTGGTGGAGGCGAACGGCGGGGTGTTGCACGAGCGGTTCAACAAACCGGCGGCGTACGGCGGCGGGCCGGCGCTGCGATATCGCATCGCCCTCTGAGTTAGACTTCCCGCCATGGCTCTCTCGTCCACCATGTACACCTTCGATGTCGCGCTCAGCCACATCGACCGCGGCGTCTACGAAGCGCTCACCGTCAAGGCCGCCTGCCATCCCTCCGAGACCGAGGAGTACCTGGCGACGCGTGTGCTGGCGTACTGTCTGGAGTACACGGAGGGCATTGCGTTCTCCAAGGGGCTGAGCGAGCCGGACGAGCCGGCGATCAGCGTGCGCGACCTGACGGGCGCGCGGCTGGCGTGGATCGAGATCGGGGCGCCCGATGCGGCGCGGCTGCACAAGGCGAGCAAGGCGACGCCGCGTGTGGCCGTGTACACGCATAAGGATCCCCGCCTGCTGCTGCGCGGCTACGAGGGGCAGCGCATCCATCGGGCCGAGCAGGTGGAACTCTACGCGCCCGACCGTGCGGTGCTGGACGCGCTGGTGCAGCGACTCGATCGCCGGGTGGACTTCGCGCTCACCGTAACCGACGGGCAGCTCTTTCTCGACATCGGCGGGCAGACGGTGAACGGACCGCTGGAGCGGATCGCACTGCCGTGAGTGGGACACCGCCCGGCGGTCGGCGTCCGTCCGCCGAGGTGACGGCGCCGTATGATCGGAGGAGACGGTCGAGTTGCACGAGACCTTCGATGCGGTGGTGTGCTGGGACGCGCTGTTTCACCTCCCGCGCGAGCGATGGCCTGACGTGTTGCGCAAGGTACACGGCTGGCTGCGTCCGGCTGGCTGATGCTGAGTAGCGGCGGCGTGGTGGATCCTGACGGACGTGGCTTTACCGATACGATGTTCGGCGAGGAATTCTACTACGACAGCCTGCCCCCGGACGTGCTGGTCACACTGCTCGAAGAGATCGGGTTCGACGTCGTGTTCGCCGAGATGTGCGATGTGCCGGACGGCGGCCGGAATCGGGGGAAGTGGGCGACGATTGCGTCGCGGCGGGGGTGATGGCGGGCGTCGCGACCGGTACCCGGAAGACCCCCGAGTGGGCTTGACACTCGCCGCCCCAAGGGGGAGACTCCCGCCATGACCTTCCGCTCCGTGTTCATCGCCATCGTGGTCAGCGCGGCGCTGATCGTCTCCGCCCTCATCGTGAACGCCCGCCGCCCCGCGGTCGAGGTGCAGCAGCCCACGGCCCAGCTCGTGGAGGCCAGCGGCAAGTGCGCCGAGTGCCATGCGCGCGAGACCTCGGCCATCGTCATCGAGTACCGGCGCAGCCATCACGCGCAGAAGGGCGTCACCTGCCTCGACTGCCATCGCGCCGTGAAGGGACAGCGTTCCATCGACCACCGCGGCTTCACCATCGCCGACACGGTGACGCCCGCCAATTGCGCGTCGTGCCACCAGGCGGAGTACGACCAGTTCGAACGGAGCCGCCACGCCGCGCCCGCCTGGGCGGCGGTGTACGGCTCGGCGGCGTTCACGCCCGAGCAGATCGCGTACGCCGAGCAGTACCAGCCCGGTGCCGTGAAACGGCCGCCGAACCCGCTCGTGCAGCCGGAGGGCAACACCGCCATCGGCGCGGGGTGCGCCACCTGCCACGCGGTTGGCAAGCCGCACGCCGACGGATCGATCGGCTCCTGCACCGTTTGCCACGCGCGGCATGCGGCCTCGGTGGCGCTGGCGCGGCTGCCGACCACCTGCGGCCAGTGTCACATGGGACCCGACCATTCCCAACTCGAGATCTACAGCGAGTCGAAACACGGCGTGCTGTTCGCGCTTCGGCGCAATCAGCTCAACCTCGATGCGCCGCCCAAGCAGCTCACGACCATGGACATGTCGGTGCCCACGTGCGCCACCTGTCACATGAGCGGGCTCAATGGGATGAACGTCACGCACGACGTCACCGAGCGGCTGTCGTGGTACCTCTTCGAGGCCGTGTCCACCCCGCGCCCCGGTTTCGCGCAGGCACGGGCCCGCATGCAACAGATGTGCGGCAACTGCCACGCGTCGGATCAGGTGAAGAGCTTCTACGCCCAGGGGGACTCGGTGGTCGCGGCCACCAACAAGAAGGTGGCCGCGTCGATCGCGCTGATGGACAGCCTGAAGGCCGAGAAGTTGCTCACGGCCGCGCCGTTCGATCAACAGATCGACTTCGTCGCGTTCGACCTCTGG
The DNA here is from genome assembly GCA_963781765.1 of uncultured Gemmatimonadaceae bacterium. Lineage (GTDB taxonomy): Bacteria > Gemmatimonadota > Gemmatimonadetes > Gemmatimonadales > Gemmatimonadaceae > JAGWRI01. Next base: position 71,956 of record CAWAHC010000008.1, on the reverse strand, counting down.
CACTACTACGGCCGTACCACCAAGCACGGCGCGTTCATGGGCGGGGCCGACTACACCCAGTGGCACGGCAACTACGAACTCGTGGCGAAGAGCGTCGAACTCCGCCAGATGGCGGAGGAGCTGCGCGCGGCGCATCGGCGTCGATGAAGCTCCCGATTCTCAGCGATCGGCGGCTGCTGGTCGAGCTGTTCGTCTGCTCGAATCTGGCGTTCCTCGTGCTCGACGTGGCCATCGCGCACGCCGTCAACCGCTTCGCGAGCCCCGCCGAGTGGATTCCCGTGGGCTTCGCGGCGCTCGGCGCGGTGGCGCTGGTGCCGGGGATCGCGCGGTCGTGGCGCGGGGGCGCGCGGCCGGGCGTGGTGGGAACGATCGTGGGCTGGTGCGGGGTGGTGGTGGGTGTCGCGGGGCTGGTGTTCCATCTGCGCAGCCAGTTCTTCGTAGCCACCACGCTTCACAACCTGGTCTACTCGGCGCCCTTCGTGGCCCCGCTCTCGTTCGCGGGTCTGGGACTGCTGCTCCTGGCCAATCGCATGATCCCGGACGAGTCGCCCGAATGGCCGGAGTGGGTGCTCTTTCTCGCGCTCGCCGGCTTCGGCGGCAACTTCGTGCTGTCGCTCACCGACCACGCGCAGAACGGGTTCTTCAACCGGCTCGAATGGGTGCCGGTGTTCGCCGCCGCGCTCGCCGTGGGCTTCCTGCTGACCGCCCTGCTGCGGCCGCTCACGGCAGGGTTCGTGCGCGCGTGCTGGCTGGTGCTGGCGGTGCAGGTCGCCACCGGGCTCGCCGGGTTCGGGCTTCACGTGTGGACCGATCTGCACGGGCCCACGCATCATGTCACGCTGGACTTTCTGTACGGGGCGCCGGCGTTCGCTCCCATGCTGTTTGCCGACCTCGCCGTGTTGGCGGCGATCGCGCTCGCCAGCCTGCCGGTGCACCAAGCCGAAGCCAGCGAGGCCTAGGTCCCCGGCTTGCCGAGCACCACGGCCGCATTCCGCCTGAGCCCCGCCACCTTCGCCCGCTTCATCGCCGAGCCCTTGAATGCGGCACGGAATTCGTCTTCGGTCATGGCGAGGATTTCGGCTGCGAGCGTCCTTGCATCCTTCCCCGCAATCGCCGCGCGCGGATCGAAGCTTGGCTCCTCCACCTCCCGCGCGAACTTCACGTTCCACGGATAGGAAATTGAATCCCGGTCTGGCCTGACGAAACGGATAGGAAATTGAATCCCGGTCTGGCCTGACGAAAGCAAGGTGTCGGCGGCGGGCCGGGCCTCACCGGGCCGGGCCGCGGGCTCCTGCGGGCGTCGGGGCGCCCACTCGACGGGCGGTGGCCCTTGGCGAGCCGGCGCCGCGGGGGGCGCCCGGGGTGACGGGTAGCCCACGGATCCCCCCGGGCCGCCGCCGGGGGTTGGTCAGGATGAGACGCGGGGGGCGCGCCAAGCGGTCGACGCTGCGGGCTGGTGGTCCGGTGGGGGCCCCCGCCCCCGCGCGGAACGGCGTCGGTGCGCCAGGATCCGATCGATCACCGCAGTCTCAGTGATGAAGGCGAGGATGCGCATGGCACCGCCGCACGCCGGACAGGCGAGTGGATCCACTTCATAGATGCGGCGCAGCAACTCGGCCCACCGCCGCCGGGCCTCGCGGAGCGGGAGCGGCTCCGAGGCGGCCACCGGGACCGGCACGATGGGTGCAGATGCGCGGTCGGCCGCCGCGGCCTGGCGCCGGATGCCCCGCGCGCGGTTGGCATACCACCCGTAGTAGCGCGTCATGACCTGGTGCTTGTTCGGGATGTGCGTGACGACGCGCGCCAGAAAGTCGAGGGGATCGACCGTCTCGGTGCCCGCGGTGGGTCCGTCGCGCTTGTCCGAGCGGTAGCGCACCGGCGCGCCGGGGCCGTCGTACTCCAGGCGCTCGAGCGCCACGGGATTGCGGGCACAGTACCGCGCGAGCCGTGTGGCGAACGCCGTGTCGCCGTCGGGGACCCACACGGCATCGTGCACGTGGAACCCGCCGTGCGGCCACGCGAGCATCGCGCGGGCGTCCTCGGCCTCGAAGATCCCGCGGCGCACGAAGAGCCGGAGCACCGCGCGGCGGAACGCTTCGGTCAGCGCGACCGTGTCGTGCGCGGGCCAGGGCACGAAGGTGCCGTCGGCCCGAAAGCCGCCATCCGTCACCAGCATATGAATATGCGGATGCCAGTTCGCGCGGGAACCATGGGTCTGGATGCAGGCCACGACGCCGACCGCGAGCGCCGGCTCGCGCGTGAGTGCGCGCACGGCGGCGGTCACCGTCCGGGCCGCGACACGCGCCAAGTCCCCCAGGAGCGCGCGGCGGTACAGGCACCACGGGCGCAGGCGTTTGGGGATGGTGAGCACGACCTGGCGGTGCGGCACTGGCGCGAGGAGCGTGTCCTCGAGCCACAGCGTCCAGAGCGTCAGCCGCTTCGCGTGACAGCTCGGACAGAGTTCGTTGCGTGCTGCGGGCGCTACGCTCGGCGAGGTCGCCGGGAAGCTGAACCGCCATGGTGCCCTGATTCCCCACACTGGAAGGCATCGTGGATGATGTTCTTTCAAGGGAACTGGTATCATATCGAAGGTGGTTCAAGAATGGCAAGCATGATGGCTCCGGGATGCAGGGGCGCGCGGCGATTATGCGGTTCGCTGCACACCCGTCGTGCCTGCGGCCTGGGTCCCTGAAAGGTGGTCCAGCCGGGGTCACGTCAGAACCGCGCGCCCGCCGATCGTGGAGGGCTGACACATGTTCGGCCCAGCCGGGACAGTCGCGGTACCGGGAGGCATGGCTGACGCGATCCGACACTGAAACGCGGAGCCGCCCGGACCAGATTTCCGGGACCCGGGCCAGTGCCTCCCGCGTGCCATCGCAGATCCCTGCTGGCGGGACCTCCCGTGCACCGCCGTTGGACATGTCTACGCCACCTTGCGTCTTCTTAGCAGGAGTAGTATAGTCGGACCCGGGTCGCCCCCCCCCACACGCGGGAGATGGCCTCAGCGACTTGGCCTCGCCGCCCACGACATGAGACTCAGTATGTCGCACCAACCTCCCACTTTCAGAATACTCCCGGCGGGCAGCTACGACGCTTGGATGCCACGCACGGCGCTGACTCTGGCATTCTTGGGTGGATTGCGCGATAGGCACTCTTCTGCGTCAGGAGTACACAGCAAAGTGGCCGCGCCCAAGTTGCGCAGTTCTGCTCCAATCTCGCCCGTGGGGTACTGCTGCGCGGAATCCCGACTAGCCCACGCGGGGGCACCCAGTGTTCCGTGACGTCGTGCGTGGCGCATTGAGTCTGCCCTTTATCCTGATGACTGCCAGCATGGGCGTGTGGCAGCCACGTAGAGCGGCCGTCGACCTACGATATGACAACATCGCTGGTCCATCATGCAGCGATTCCGTATGGTCATCGCGGAGAGTACTCACGCAGGGACGACGATCGGAATCGGGGCTTCACGACCCAACTGTGGCCCTTCAGGGACCAGATGCCTACGTGTTTGGCACTAGGCTTAGCGCTCAGGGCCAAGTTCGATCAGATGTCGGGCCCGTTGGTTACCGCGTGCACGACGGGCGGATTAGTCCGATACCGTTGCCGCCCGGGGCTCGCAGCTTTGCACGGCCCAATGCGTCGATCGGCCGCTCAGGGAAGTTGGGTATCGTCTGGAGCGAGGAAACTGGCGCGGACACCACGCCACGAGCCGCTGAAGATATTCGCCAGGCAGCCTTATGGTTTGCTGAATGGAGCGGCGACCGTTGGACAAAGCCGCTGCGACTGCTTTCCGATGTGAAGGTGGACCCGGCAAACGTAGCCGAGGCGGCAATGCTATCCCTTGAGGATGGGCGGCACCTGATAGTCCCGGGATTCTCCCCTCGAAGCGGACCCGTAGTTGTTCATCTGATATTCTCGGCGACTCAGGTACGCGAGGCTGAAGTGCTGCCGCTGCGCGGTATACCCCTGGAATATCTGACAGCGGCTGCAATTGACAGCAACGGCATCCTCGTAGCGTATTCCGCCCGCGGGGCTGTGCATGCCATCCGTTCTCTGAGTGACGGATCGCGGTGGAGCGAGCCCGTGACGCTCGATTCCGTTGATGCGAGGGTGCCACTCCATCTTCGCTCGGCAAGTGGACCTTCTGGAGTTCAGGTCATCTGGGGCTTGGGAGAACCCTCCAATCCGATCGCCACAGGCCTGGCGCATGCCTCGTTCGATAAGCGGACGGGGGTTTGGACAAGTGCCACCGTGCTGGATGTGCCGGGTGGACTGGCGGACTTAGAACTGGCCGTAGACCGGTGCGGGATAGCACATGTCCTCTTCGAGTCAATCGGCGGGCCGACCGGCGTGAGCGTGACTTACCTCCGGCAACGAGGACCGAGATGGGACACGTCGAATGCGATCGGCATCGAGAACCCAGCCACCGACGCGATCCTCGGCACAGACGGTGCCCGTATTCTCGCTGTTTGGACAGAGCTGCAGCCCGATCAGCGAGCGATTCATGACAGCAGTTTCGTAAGAACGCTATTTGCATCGCTCAGGCGATGATCCTCAACACTCTCTCTCGGAGGACCACGATGCGCGTACAATTACGGGAACTGATCCTGGCCGGGGCGCTACTGGCGGCATCGGGTGGCTGTGGGGTTGCGACGGAGGTTATCCCTCTACCTACGACTGCGACAAACCCGGGACAGCGTCCGTCGTGGAATCAGATCCCTCTTCCGGATGACTATGGAGACGTTCCTGCGGAGGCCCTGGGCTATAGCATTAGTCTCGCACAAACCACCCTCAACACGGCAACTCAGGACATTTCCGCGAAGACGTACTTCTCCCCCTCGATTTGGTTCTTCGGAACGTGGGTAAAGAGCAACCTCTCAGCCTCTGGCGCACTGGACGGAAGTGCAAGTACAGGATCCTGGAATCCACCTGAGTACTACTATGTGTCAAATTCCGACAGCCACGCCACATTTAGTAGCGGCATCCAGTGGACCGGAGACGCGCACTGTGCAACACATGTAAGTGCTAACACGACTCACTATGTAAAGTACACATTGGTTCTTGTGTGGCTGCATACAATCTCGGCGACTTCGAGTGCCGATAGCAACCACTGGGACCGCTCCAACTTCTGCTACGATGCGGCACCGCCGAGTTCGATGACGGTAGGCCAGGCAACAGTGACTGTTCGAACGAATTGTGGGAGCAGCCCCCACGTCGGCGTGACCACTATGTCAGACCCGGATACGGCACATGTAGTGCAGGCATGGGCGACTGGCTCAGACATTCAGATTCAACCTCTTGCCGCCGGCCGCGCCATGCTTGATGTGACATGCTCGGACTCCTATGGAAACGGCGGTCAGTTCTTCGACATTACCGTAGGCTCGGCAACCCCACCGCCCGACGTATATTCGCAGGACAGCATGGGGAACCCAAGCTGCCCGCCGGAAGACACATACATGTGGTTCCACGATGCCGGCAGTGGATACCAGTATATGGGGGACGTGTGCATCCAGGATGGGATGATCACCCTGCTGTCGAGAACTAATGGCAATGGCTTGGCCACTGCTGCTGACCTGAGTCCTGCCAACGCCACTTCAGCGACCGTGACGCTAGTCAGCGTTCCCACGTTGCCTGGCTCCCGAACCCACGCGCAAGTACTTCGCCGTACGCGACTCTACCCACACCAGCTAATCCTGCTCGACCGTGGGGCAACCGCTGACGATCTGACCGCCGCTCTTGCAGCTCTCGGGGCCCTAAGAGCCGTCGACGGGGGCGTGATCGCGGAAGACCAAAGTGTAGCTGCTAGTGCGAACCTGGCCAACATTCCAAGTGCTAAGCCTTACCGGCGTGCAAGCCAGACCATCTTGACGGCGCTCCGCCAGACCCTTGAGCGAAAAATGATTCCTGGGATTGGGAAGTATCAATCCGTCGGACTCGCGCTTGGGGAAATACCGCGGATTCGTCACTAGCCTCGACGAATAGTTGATTCCGCCACACGCTGCTCATCGGTCCGCCATCGCAAGGAGCAACCTCGCGATCTAACCAATTGGCTGCGGCAATCGCCGTCGAACGGATAGGAAATTGAATCCCGGTCTGGCCTGACGAAAGCAAGGTGTCGGCGGCGGGCCGGGCCTCACCGGGCCGGGCCGCGGGCTCCTGCGGGCGTCGGGGCGCCCACTCGACGGGCGGTGGCCCTTGGCGAGCCGGCGCCGCGGGGGGCGCCCGGGGTGACGGGTAGCCCACGGATCCCCCCGGGCCGCCGCCGGGGGTTGGTCAGGATGAGACGCGGGGGGCGCGCCAAGCGGTCGACGCTGCGGGCTGGTGGTCCGGTGGGGGCCCCCGCCCCCGCGCGGAACGGCGTCGGTGCGCCAGGATCCGATCGATCACCGCAGTCTCAGTGATGAAGGCGAGGATGCGCATGGCACCGCCGCACGCCGGACAGGCGAGTGGATCCACTTCATAGATGCGGCGCAGCAACTCGGCCCACCGCCGCCGGGCCTCGCGGAGCGGGAGCGGCTCCGAGGCGGCCACCGGGACCGGCACGATGGGTGCAGATGCGCGGTCGGCCGCTGCGGCCTGGCGCCGGATGCCCCGCGCGCGGTTGGCATACCACCCGTAGTAGCGCGTCATGACCTGGTGCTTGTTCGGGATGTGCGTGACGACGCGCGCCAGGAACTCCAGCGGGTCCACCGTTTCGGTGCCGGCCGTCGGCCCGTCTCGCTTGTCCGAGCGGTAGCGCACGGGCGAGCCGGGCCCGTCGTAGGTGAGACGCTCCAGCGCCACCGGATTCCGCGCGCAGTAGCGCGCGAGCCGTGTGGCGAACGCCGTGTCGCCGTCGGGGACCCACACGGCATCGTGCACGTGGAACCCCGCGTGCGGCCACGCGAGCATCGCGCGGGCGTCCTCGGCCTCGAAGATCCCGCGGCGCACGAAGAGCCGGAGCACCGCGCGGCGGAACGCTTCGGTCAGCGCGACCGTGTCGTGCGCGGGCCAGGGCACGAAGGTGCCGTCGGCCCGAAAGCCGCCATCCGTCACCAGCATATGAATATGCGGATGCCAGTTCGCGCGGGAACCATGGGTCTGGATGCAGGCCACGACGCCGACCGCGAGCGCCGGCTCGCGCGTGAGTGCGCGCACGGCGGCGGTCACCGTCCGGGCCGCGACACGCGCCAAGTCCCCCAGGAGCGCGCGGCGGTACAGGCACCACGGGCGCAGGCGTTTGGGGATGGTGAGCACGACCTGGCGGTGCGGCACTGGCGCGAGGAGCGTGTCCTCGAGCCACAGCGTCCAGAGCGTCAGCCGCTTCGCGTGACAGCTCGGACAGAAGTAGCGGCCCTTGCACGAAAAGGCGAGCAGGTACTCGTGGGTGCAGGCGGTGCACCGCACGCGCGCGAAACCGTGATCAAGGATACCACACGCGAGGAACTTGTCGGCCACTTCCCGCACGACGCCGCGCCAGGCGCCGTACGTGGGCGCGAAGCGCTCGTCGTAGACGGTTTCCAGCGTGCGAAAGTGGTCCTGAACAAGGCGATACAGCGGGGAGGCCTGCGGGCGCCGGGGCCTGTACCGACTGACCTGCCCAACGCCGGGGCCATCCGCCGCCCCCGGTCCCCACGCCTGCATCGCCCCCGCTCCGCGCATGCCGAGCGCCCAGGATGCACCGGGCGAACGCGCGGCGTGTCACCACGGTGTTGCCGCGACCATCGTCCGAACGCCGCCGCCCGAGGGTGCGTCACGGGGCTTGCCACGGAGTCGCGCGTGCTGGGCGCGGCCGGACTGAGCATCTTCCCGACTTCTCGCGTGGTGGGTGCTGGCCGTTGACCGGGGACGGCCCGCCGCCGGTGATCGCATCCGCGAGCGTGACTCCGTCGTCCTAGCGACCCCGCAGCGCGGTGAGCGGCGCCACCCGCGTGGCGCGTCGCGCCGGCAGGTAGCTCGCCACGGCGGCCACCGCGGCCAGTAGCGCGATCACCGTGGCGAAGGTGGCCGGATCGTGCGCCGACACGCCATACAGAATGCCCGATAGCAGGCGCGCGAGCGCGAACGCTCCCGCCGCACCGACCACCGCGCCGATCAACGCCACGCGCATCCCCTCACCGACCACGTGCGCCAGCATCTGTGCGGGACGTGCGCCGAGCGCGATGCGCAGGCCGATCTCGTGGGTGCGCTGTGACACGGAGTAGCTCGTGACACCGTAGATGCCCACGGCCGCCAGCGCCAGCGCCACCACCGCGAAGGTCACCATCAACACGAGGTAGAACCGGCGGTCGGCCGTCGCGTCCGCCATCACGGCGTCCATAGTCTGGATCTGGCTGATGGCCACCCGCCGGTCGACCTCCCCGACGATGTGGCGAAGCGCCGGTACAGTGGTCGCGGCGTCGCACCGGGCGCCGGCACTCGCGCACGCGGCACGCACCACGAACGTCATGTACGCGAAGTGCCCATCGGGGCTGGTCTGGTATTGCGCCTGCTGCAGATATGGGAGGTACATCTCCCAGCCCACGGCGTCCGACACGCCGTCTTCGGCGGCGTCCTTGGAGACGCCGACCACCGTGAGCCACTGCGGGTTCCGGTCGGGATCGCCGAGCGTGATTCGCTTGCCGAGCGGATTCTCGCCCGGCCACACGTGCTCGGCGAGCTTCCGGTTGACGATCACGACGCCGGGCGCGTCGGCCCGGTCGGCGTCGGTGAAGTCGCGGCCGCGCAGGATGGGGAGCCGCATCGTATCGAAGTAGCCGGGAAAGACCACGCGATATACGGCCGATCGCGGCTGCCGGGGCGCGGGATCGGCGAGGCCGGCGACGTGAAAGCTGAAGCCCCACAGGTCGCCGCCGATGGGCAGATGGTTGATGGCGCTCACGGAGGCCACACCGGGCGTCGCGCGCAGCCGTTGCAGCACCTGCTCGTAGAACGCGGTGCGCACGTTCGCCGGTTCCTCCGCGGTGCCCTGCACGGACACCACCGCCGACCACACCCCGTGCGGGTTGAAGCCCGGGTCGTGCGCCGACAGGGCGGCGAAGGTACGGACCATGAGTCCGGCCCCGTCGAGCAGCACGAGGGCGAGCGCGAACTCCGACGCGATGAGGAATCGCCGGAATCCGCTCCGCCGCCCGCCATCCGTGGCGCCTCGACTGCCGTCCTTGAGCGACTCGCTGAGATCCACGGCGGTGGCCCGCAGGGCCGGCACGAGCCCGAAGGCGAGCGCCGTGCCTGCCGACGCGACGATGGCCACCACGAGAATGCGCGCGTCGATCGCGGCGCCCTGCACGCGCGGAATGCTCGACGCACCGAGCGCCGCGAGCAGGCGCACGCCGCCGAAGGCGATCGCCACGCCGCCCGCACCGCCGGCGAGGGCGAGGATGAGGCTCTCGGTGAGCAGTTGCCGGACGGTGCGCCGGCGGCTGGCGCCGAGGGCAGCGCGCACCGCGATCTCGCGCTGGCGCCCGGCGCCGCGGGCCAGCAGCATGTGCGCCACGTTGGCGCAGGCAATGAACAGCACGAACAGCACCGCGCCCATCAACACGTACAGCGGAGTACGCACCGCACCGACGACGAGGTCGGTGAGCGAGTTGACCTCCGTCCCGTGCGTGGCGCCGGGCGACTGGCGATTGAGATCGGCGGAGATCGACGCGATGTCGCCGCGGGCGCGGGCGAGCGTGGCGCCGGGCGCCAGCCGCGCGAATACGCGCAGGCTCTGCCCGCCATCCTCGAAGACGCGATTGCCGAGCGCGAGCGGCGCCCACAGCTCGGCGTGCGTGGCCCAGAAGGGCGCGAAGGCGAAGCCGGGCGGCATGACACCGATGACGGTGTAGGAGTCGCCGTTGAAGGACAGTTGCCGGCCGATCACGGCGCGGTCGCGCGCGAATAGCCGGTTCCAGAGCGCGTAGCTGAGCACCACGACATGATCATGGCCCGCCTGGTCGGCGTCGGCCGACCAGACGCGTCCGAGCAGCGGTGCGACACCGAGCGTCGGGAGGACGTCGGCGGTGAGGCGCAGCGCGGGAATGCGGTCGGTGCCGTCGCCGTGCGTGTAGTTCACGGTCCAGTACTCGGCGGCGCCCATGCGTGAGAAGGCCGTCGCCCGCTTCTGCCAGGCGGCGAAGGTGGACGGGGCCACGGGGTCGCGATCGTGGTTGAGGATCGCGACCAGCGTTCCGGGATCGCGGTACGAGAGCGGCTTCAGGAGCACCGCGTCGACGACGCTGAGAATGGCCGTGTTGGCACCGATGGCGAGCGCGAGCGTGACGACGGCGGCGGCCGTAAACACCGGATGCTTGGCGAGCGAGCGGATGGCGTAGCGCACATCGCGCAGCGTGGCGTCGAGGGTCATGGGGGCGGGGTGAAGGTCGTGAAGGTCTGACACCGGACGTCGGGGAATCGTTTGCACAAGGCGGCCATCGTCGAGAGATTGCGTCACCCCTCCGGCGCCCCCTGAGACCGCGGTTCCTCCCGTCACCGAGATTGTCCCGATGCGCACTGCCCATTTCCGCAAGACGCTCACCCCCCTGTTCGCCCTGTGTCTGGTGGCACTTCCGTCGGTAGCCGCCGCCCAGATACGACGCGCTCGGGCGTCGGGTGCTCGTGCACGCACTACGAGATTCCACATGCGTAATCGATGGATGCGAGAGCACGGTTGAGCGATTCGTGTGGGAGGGCGACCAAATCCTGTATGAGGTGCGAGCCCCGGGCAGCAAAGCGACTGCATCTTATAGCGTCGAAAGCGATAGTCCGGGTGGAAACGGGGAGTTCGGATCCCCGAACGCGTACGGGCGTGTTGGTTACACGCACGCCGGCGGTATCGACCGGCCGCTCGGTGTGATCCGGATGAGCTACACCAGTGTGTGGGCCGCCGTGTACCCGGAGACCAATTGGCGTGGGCTGTACGAGACGGCGACCACTGATACCGGCACGATGTACGCGAATCAGCAGTTCGTGGACTTTCCTGGGGCGCGGGCGACCGCCTTCATGGGCGAGCCGGTTCACCCCGACACGGGATTCTACTGGTTCGGAAGCCTCCTCTCCGAGCAAGCCGACGCGTCGGGCTTGATGTACCGGCGGAACCGGTACTATGATCCTGCAAGCGGTAGGTTCACGCAGCCGGACCCGATTGGGATCAACGGTGGGCTGAATGAGTATGGCTTCGCAGGCGGGGATCCGGTCAACAACACAGATCCGTTTGGGTTGTGGCCGGGGCCTGATCCACTTACGGTTGGGCTGTCGATCGCCGTTACGAATTGGTTGAGTGGCGTAGACCCGCAGAAGTTCGTTGCGGGCGCGAAACTACAGCTCCAGACGATCGCTTTCGCGCTTTCGTTCGTTAGTGGCGGGTCCGAGGGGTTCGCGTCGGATGACGCCGACCTAGCCGCGCAAGAGGCCGGTGACGAAGCCGGAACCGTTGCCACGAGCGAACTGCGCGCGACCCACTCTGTGAGCGGGAAGGCAGTTGGAAGGCTTGCGAGGCAAGTCGAAGCAGACGGAGGAATTCGGGAGCCGCTAAAGTACGTGACGCATGAGGGAGAGAAGTACGTAGTCGACGGGAACCACCGGCTTAGAGTCGCCCGCCAACTCGGGCTCGACCGGGTACCTGCCGATGAGGTGAAGCTGCCGTACCAGGGTTATAGGACACCGGGCGACCTGACGTATACCTCCAACCATCACTGACCGTGGCGATTTGGCAGCTCGATCTCGAGATTGTGCCACAGGGCCGGGTACGATCTTTGTTGGAAAAGTCTGTGCACCCAGGCATCAATCGCGACGCGGCGGACGTCGATTGGTGGGAGGGGGCAGAGCTTCCGCCTCACTTTGAAGAACGTCTGGCGAACCTACTTCCACGAGGAAAGTCCTGGGACTCGGACTGGAGGCTGTACGGACAGGAGGAGGGTAACAGAGTCGATGTGATCTACGATGCGGGACGACTTGTGGAAATTCGCGCTCGCCTTGATGTGCGAGACGTGGACTTCGACCTGCTCGAGCGGTTAGCGGACGTGCTGACGGACGCCGACTGCGTGTTCATCGACGAAACTGGGCATGTAATCGCCCCCACCGCCGACAATCTCTGTGTCGAGATCGAGGCATCGCCGGCGGCGAATTTCATCACGGATCCGAAGAAATTTCTTGAGCGCAGAAATAGGCGGAATCACGAGTGACGGATTGCTGAGAATATCCTAGGAGCAGGGCACGCCTAGGCCGGGTGTAACGTGGAGCCTCGTGGGCTCTCCGGATCCCAGGGCCTCACAGGAAGCAGAAGTTGGAGCGGCGCACCGGCGGCTGTGTGTTAGACCGATGCTCCCTGCATGTACGCTGATTCGAGCCTGGCGTGGCGCCGCTCCGATGATCGTGATCTCGATCGATGGGTGAACGCCACCCCCCGGCGCGGGATGCCGCTCCCGCGCCGGTGTCATATCCGTCCATCAATTCTCAAACAGCGCCGATCCTGCAGCGGACTCCGGATCCGGACCGCGACGGTCAAAGGGCCACGGTGCTCGAGCGCAATCGCTCGGCACGACACATCTTCACGGACGGTTGCGGATCGCCGGCCGACGTACGACGAGAGTAAGAGCGAGCGTCAGGATCCTCCCGCGCTGGGCTCGTGGGCATGGTCTGGTCGCGCCGGCTCCGCTCGGCTCTGGGCCGCGCGCGACGGTCAGGCGACGTGTCGCTGCCTCCCCCAGCGCGCCGCGTCGAACGGCTCGCCGGTCTGGATGATGCAGAGGACGAGCGGCACGAGCTTCCGCGCCACCGCGGCCAGCCCCTTGATCTTCGAGCCACCGTTTCGTGCGACGTACGCGAGGTAGTAGTCGCGGTACAACCCCCGCGACTGACACCACCGCCCGGCGAGGAGGAAGAGCTGCCGCCGCAGCAAGGGCCGCCCGCGTTTGGTCTGCCGGATGCGACTCCGGACCGAGGTGCCGCTCGATTTCCCCGCGAGATTCATCCCGGCGAGCTTGAGGACTTGGCGCGGGGAGCAGAAGGTCTCCGGGGTGCCGATCTCGCTCACGAGCGCCGCCGCGACGACCACGCCAACCCCCGGCATCGTGAGCAGGGCCCGGGCCCCCGGATGCGCGTCCACCAGCGCCGTGAGCTCCGTCTCGCAATCGGCGATCTGCCCGAGCAGGAAGGCCCGCCGGGCGAGGAGCCGCTGGATTTCCGCCCGCCGCGCCGGCGCGGCATCCGTCAGCGCGATCGACGTCCGCGCGTCGGCGAGGAGCTGCTGGGTCCGGGAGCGGCCGATATGATTCCGCGAGCTCAGCCTGAGCTGGGCATACACGCTCCGCGGAGAAGCCGCTGCCAGGTCCCGCGCCAGCGGCCACCGCTCCGCGATGGCGACCGGCGTCCGGTGGCGCAGGCTGGTGAACGCCAGGAGCAACTCCGGGAACGAGAGATCCAGCGACGCGCGCAGCCGATTGCGGAGCCGCGTCTCCTCAATCCCCAGCCGAAGTCGCTCATTCGACAGCACGCGCATCCGCGACACGAGGTCGCTCAGCACGGCGTGCCCCACGAACAGCCCATCGCTCACGAGCTGGCAGATCTGTCCCGCGTCCTTGGCATCGTCCTTCCGGGGGCTATTGTCCTCGACCTCCCGGAGCTTCTTGGTGACCGACGAGAGCACGGTCACGATCGCATACCCCTGCTGCCGGAGGAACTGCGCAAACGTCGCTCCGTAGTGGCCGGCGAACTCGATCCCGACGAGCATCTCCGAGGGGCGAATGCCGGGGAACGTCCGCCGCAAGTACGCGTGTGCCGCCTCGAAGCCGACGCGATTCACATCGACGCGCAACGCCTTATGCCGGCGGCCGTCCCGGGCGCGCGCGACCAGCTTGTGGAAGGTGCGCCCGCAGTCGACGCCCACCAGGACGGCGAACTGGTCGGCGTAGGCGCGATTCTGCTCGCGACGGAGGGCGGCGCTGGCGGCGCCGCGGAAGGGGGTCATGGAGTCGGTGGTCAGCATAGGGTGCTCCCGGTCGAAGGGTCCTCCGGTGGGAGGTCACGCCCTGACCGGCGCCGAGGCGCCCGGGCGCGGCCCGCCGGAAGACCGCATGCGGGAGCAACCGCCCACGCGCGGGGGCTGTCGCCGATCACGTCCGCTAGCCAAGTTCTGAAAAGCAAAGGGCCCCAGCCTCACGAGAGACGCTGGAGCCCAAGGTAGTATCGATATATAGATGTGTGTCGTATTCCGATCCATTCGGGTTGTGTCCAGACCCCAACGATCCCAATTGCGCGTCGCCGACGGAGCAGTTTTACGATTACTTGACAACCAAGATCGGCAACTTGTTCAACGAGGCTACGGGAGGATTTGCTGGTGCGCGAGACTTCCTCACCGGCAAGGATCCGGGGACGACGCAAACGGCCGTCGCCAAGACAGTCCTAAACCCGCCGGAGCCAGGTACCGTCGATGGCAGCATCACTTTGAACTCTCCATACGCGTCAGTGACGGTTGGGACGCAGGGGATTGGGGTTACTGGGCACCCCAAGGCTGAGTTTTCGGTCACGGCGGACATGACGTACACCGTGCCTCATCCCCCGGAAGGTTTGGAGATGTCGGGTGGCATAGAGGGCGGGGAAGGAGTTGTTGGCGGGGCGGATGTGACCGTGGTCGGCGGAAGGTTCAAGTCCGCGAGCATCCATGTGGGTGTCGGCGAAGGATTTTCGGCCGGAAACATTGGGCCTGGGCGGCCGGAAGGAGCCAAGTCTTTAGGTTGGTCCTGGCCATGGAGGTAACCGAAGAGGACCCGGATCCCCCGCTACGTGCCGCGCGATGCTGTACGAACTCAGAATCGACGGATTACAGGGCCATGGCTATGACGCACTTGGGAAGAATCTCGGATTCGCAGGCGGTGAGTGTCTTTCGTGCAATTGCCTGCTACGAAATAGTCGGTGCTGGGTGGAGCTTCTGGATGATAGTGCGTGCGGTCGCAGGTTCGCAGCAAGTCCTTATTCCATGGTCATGGGTGATACTGATTGTAGGTTCGTACGGGCTCGTAGGTCTTGGCGGGCTATTCTTGCTTCGGGGCATGGAGATCGGAGAGGTCTTGTCGCTTCTAGCGCAGGCGCTTCAGCTTTTTGGCGTGATCGCCGGGCCAGTCGCATACCGATTCGTCGCGGGCCTTGAAGTGTCAATCGTCTTCTTAGGCAATCATTTCTCGTACTTTCTTGGTCTGAGCGCGGCCGTGAGTCTTTGGCGGGGCCCGAACGACCCCAATTTTGCAGTTGGGTTGAACCTCGTGCCCCTCGCGATCTTGATTCTGTTTGCTCGGTTGCCGTCACCAAGCAAACTTCTTGCGAAACGTGACGAATCACCAGGATGATTAAGGAACCGCAGATTTGGCCAGTGACGAGGCGGCGAACCATGCTGGTGGCGTCCAAAGCACGGTCGCGTGAATCGTGAGATGCTGGGGGCGGGAGAGGCAGGTTTTTCTTGCTCGCATTTTCGACGGACCCCACGGTTTGATACGAGGGCATCGTAGATTCTCGATCGGCGTGCGATTGGGGGATAGAATGAGCAAACAGGCTAACCACCGAACTAGAATCGCGCAGCACCATCGACTCTGTGCTACACTCCGAGTTCACTGCGCGGCGTGCAGCAGCGCGATCCAGTCCGTCGGTTGCCGAAGCCGGGCTCCCTCTCCAAGATCCCGCATGGCTCCCGCCAGTACTTTCTAGACATCCCATGCCGCCCGGTAAGACTCTGATCGGTATCGTCGCATTTGCGGGTTATTGTTTGCTGGGCATCGTCCAGTGGGCGTTCGTTGTTTGGTGGCCTGGCGGGAACAAAGCTAGACAGTTCGTGATGTTCTACACAGCCGGAACCGTAGCATTCGTCGCCCTTGTTCGGTATTTCAACGGTTCTGTGCCGATTTTCTTCGCGGGGCTTATTGCAGTTAGCGCAGTCTGGCAACTGGGAGGAGTGCAATTTTGCGCAGTCTGTGGCGCGGTGCGACTGACCCCGACACTGGCACGCTTGGGCCCGGAATGTCGGCGGTGCGGAGGAAATCGGTACGTGCCGTTTTGGCGCGCGTGGAATGGTGTACAGCCGCCTGGGGCGCGTCTCCCGGAAAGTAAGCCCAGTGACGTCCGCGGAAACCGCCTCGGCTAGTATGGACCGTGCACGGAACGGCACAGGGATTCCCGGAGGCTCCAATTTTTGAGAGCCTGTCGCCACGTCACGCCCCAATTTTCGCCCGCGTCGTGTATCGATAACGCGCCGTCCGCCCGGGCTCCGACCTGAATCGCCCCGGGATTCCCGGAGCCAGCCCTAGTTGGATGCCCCACCCGTTCCGTTGTCCCGGTCAGCAGCGACCCAACTCAAAGTTCGCGTAGTCGGCTATCGCAACGCAGCACAGCGAGTTACGGAAAATTACGATAGAAGTCGGTCCGCTGCGGCTGAGAATTACGATAGAGGGCGGCCCGAATTACGAGAGAAAGTGCAAGTCCACACCAGGGCCGCTCTTGGTCGTTGGGGGAGGGGGATTGACGGGGGGTGTGGAGGAGTGAGGAATTGCCGGTGGGGATCCGGTCAACACCACAGATCCGTTTGGACTGAAGGGTTGTGATCGGGATCATCCCGATGAGTGTTCCCTTTCAGATGTCTTCCACAACTTCCTGTCGGGACTAAGCGCACTGGGTCGTCTTGATCTGGCCGATAAGGGGCCCGGCTGGAAGACAGGTTTCGCGCTAAGCGAAATTGGAATTGCGTTCGCGGGGCAGACTCCTGTTGGGCGGGGAGCCAGTGCCGGCCTTGGGCAAGCCGCGGGCGACGGCGAAGGGTTGTCTACCTCAGCTCAACGTGGCATCCGCTCCCTTACGAAGCGCATTGAGGAGCATATGCAGAAGCTGCAGGAATACCGCGCGAACCCTGATGCGTATGACAATCAAGGACTCTTGAAGGGTGCTAATCCCGAGGTCCGGGAGCGAATCATCAATGGACGCATTCGGCACCTTCAGGGGGAGATCGACAATTTTCGAGGTCAGATCAGGAACCTACAGAACCCCGGTGGCGCATGACACTCAGCATTGCGGAACTTCGGCAAGTTGCGAACCGCTTGATCGACTACGTGGAGGCCAACGGAACTACAGAGATCCCACTCCGGGCCGATTACTACTGGGTCATTCCTCGCGAGCAGCGCATCGATGCAACGAAGGAGCCAGCGACGTTCACCCTGGGACAGCTTTCGGACGACGTGCGAGAGTTGCGGAGGATTCTTCAGAGCGAAACCGAGCCGATCGCATACGCGCTGGTGTGGCTCTCATCGGTGCTTCGTGAAGTGGGTGAGACTGTTATCGGGTAAGATCAAACGTCCGGAGGCGGCAAGTCTTCGGGGTCAGGTAGAGCGGCGGTGCAGCACGGCTGAAGCGACCTCGGCTTTGATCTGCGGGACTCACTCGTTTACCAATGAGTCCAACGCCTCGGCCTGTGGGGGAGAATGGTCTACCAGGTGTAACGTGGAGCCTCGTGGGCTCTCCGGATCCCAGGGCCTCGGAGGAAAGTGAGGTGTGAGCGGTGCACCGCCGGCCGTGTGTTAGGTCGACGCTCATGGCATATACGCCGCGGCGGGCCTCGCGATGCTCCGCTCCGATGGTGATGATGACAATCCGTGGGCGACCACCACCCCCCGGCGCGGAAACCTTCTTCCGCGCCGGTCTCGTGTCCGAACGTCACTTCTCAAACAGCGCCGATGCTGCAGCGGACTCTGGATCCGGACCGCGACGGTCAAAGGGCCACGGTGCTCGAGGGCCATGCCCTGGCACAACACATCTTCACGGACGGTTTCGGATCGCAGGCCGACGTACGACGTGGGTAAGAGCGAGCGTCAGGAATTGCCGCCTGCGCTGGGCTCGTGGGGACGGTCTGGTCGCGCCTGCTCCGCTCGGCACTGAGCTATGATGTGCAATGGTCAGGCGACGTGGCGCTGCCTCCCCCAGCGCGCCGCGTCGAACGGCTCCCCGGTCTGGATGATGTGCAACACGAGCGGCACGAGCTTCCGCGCCACGGCGGCGAGCCCCTTGATCTTCGACCCGCCATTGCGGGCGACGTAGGCGAGGTAGTAGTCGCGGTAGAGCCCGCGCGATTGACACCACCGCCCGGCGAGGAGAAAGAGCTGGCGCCGAAGCAGCGGTCGCCCACGCTTGGTCTGCCGGATGCGGCCCCGCACCGACGTGCCGCTCGACTTCCCGGCCAGATTCATGCCGGCGAGCTTGAGCACCTGGCGCGGGGAGAGAAACGTCTCGGGCGTGCCGATCTCACTCACGAGCGCCGCGGCCACCACGACGCCGATGCCCGGGAGTGTGAGCAGCGCCTTCGCGCCGGGGTGCTCCTCGACCAATGTGGCAAGCTCGCACTCGCACGCGACCATCTGGTCCATCAGGAACGCCCGTCGGGCGACCAGGCGCTGGATCTCCGCGCGCCGCGCGGGCGCGGCGTCCGTCAGCGCAATCGAGCTCCGGGCGTCGGCGAGGAGCTGCTGGGTCCGGGCCCGGCCGATGTGATTCCGCGAACTCAGTCGGAGCTGCGCGAACACGCTCCGCGGCGAGGCCGCCGCCAGGTCCTGCGCCAGCGGCCACCGCGCCGCGATCGCGATCGGCGTCTTGTGGTGGAGCGTCGTGAAGGCGAGCACGAGCTCGGGGAACGCCAGGTCGAGCGAAGCGCGCAGCCGATTGCGAAGGCGCGTCTCCTCCACGCCCAGCCGCAAGCGCTCCGTGGAGAGCACGCGCATCTGCGCGACGACCTCGCTCAGCACGGCGTGCCCTACGAACAGGCCATCGCCCACGAGCTGACAGATCTGCCCGGCGTCCTTGGCGTCGTCCTTCCGGGGGCTGTTATCCTCGACCTCCCGGAGCTTCTTCGTGACCGAGGAGAGCACGGTGACGATGGCGTAGCCCTGCTGCCGCAGGAACTGCGCAAACGTCGCCCCGTAGTGGCCGGCGAACTCGATCCCGACGAGCATCTCGCTGGGCCGAATGCCGGGGAACGTGCGCCGCAGATACGCGTGCGCCGCGTCGAATCCCTGCCGATTCACGTCCACGCGCAACGCCTTGTGCCGGCGGCCGTCGCGGGCCCGGGCCACGAGCTTGTGGAAGGTCCGCCCGCAGTCGACGCCGATGAGCACCAGGAACCGGTCGGCGTAGGCGCGATTCTGCTCGCGGCGGAGGGCGGCACTGGCGGCGCCGCGGAAGGGGGTCATGGGGTCGGTGGTCAGCATGGCGCGCTCCCGGTCGGAGGGTCACGGCGCGGGAGATCGCGTCCCCGCCGGCGCTCACGCGCCCGGGCGCGGCCCACGCCGAGACCGGAGGGGCGGCCGGCGATCCGCCAGCCCGGCCCCCTGTCGCCGTCGCGTCCGACATGCCACCTTCTGAAAACACACATGCCCCAGCCTTACGGGATGAGAAGCTGGGGCACAAGGTAGTATCGACATATAGATGTGTGTCGTATCGAGATCCATTCGGCCTCTCCGCATCTGACATCGCAGATGGTTTCGTCGATGACGGGCCTGGACAAGGAAATAGGAAGCCGGGCAAAACTCCAAATAAGAGTTGGCCAAGACTTCCATCTAGCTTGGGCGGGAAGAAGCCCAAATGGAACCCAGCCGGATATTGGGACGGAAAGGGTGGTGCGCGCCTAACTTGGGATGGTCGCTCTCATGGCGCTGGCGTCGACCGCGGCAATGGCCCACAAGGGGGACATTGGGACGACGAAGAAACTGGTGGGCGATGGGACGAAAATGGGGATCCATTACCGGGGACGCCCGGTGGCGACAACAGTGGGGCGAGTGCCAGCCAAATCTATGATCCTAACTCCTTTCAGTCGCCGGGCCTGCAGATCAGGCCGCCGACTGCAACTCAGGCGACAGGATGGGGAGCCCTTGGATTGTTGCTCGTAATCGTGTTCGCGCCAGTTGGTGGGTAATTATCTGCTGCAATTGGGGGGGCGGTACCGTGGAAATGCCTGCGAAGTTCCGAAAGATTCGTGAACCGGACGTGAGTGAAGTAGAAATACCGCGAAGCGCATGGCTAGCGTGGGCTGCCTGTGGAATGACGGATGAGGCATGCGGTTGGACTGGATGGATGCTCGAAGCAGCCTTGCGTGATGAGCCACCGTCGGGAGCCCCCACAACTGCTGCGGACATCGCCAGTGCAGCCACCGAACAAGTGTGCCCACGGTGCGGCCGGCAGTTGTACCGGACAGGTATTGGGGTTCGCTATGCGCCGGTCGCGGAAACCCCGGAACGTACGGTCAACGGCGAGCGTGAGGCTTAGGCCGCGCGTGTTGAACTCGATGGTCGTTGAATGGCTCCACTCCGAGGGCCAGCGGAACGCAGGTCCGCGAGAGCGGCGGGCATCCCGTTGGTGCTTCGGTGCTGAACCACCAGCTGGCGCGCTCGTGTCTCAATTGGAAGGCTGCTCGTAGTTGAGCACCTCAGCCGGATCCCCGGAGCCACGCCGAGCCCGAACGGTGTTGCCCTGAAGCTCCATCGTTCGGGCCGACATGTCCAGACCGCGCGCCGAAGACGACGCGCGGTCAAGCACCACCAAGTCTGAGCTGGGAGGCCGGCGCTGGGCGTCGCCACACCGTCGGTTACGAGTGCGTGCTCACCGGCCAGCGTAGTGGACCGGGAGAGCACGCACCCAGCCCCCGGGTGCGCGTCCCGGGGGCGTCGTGCCCCAATCAGTTGTCAATCAGCGGGTCCTGCCACGCTCGTACCGTAACGTGGGCAGGGGGCCGTAAGCTAGCGTGCTGGCGAAGAACGCACGCTTTGGAGAGGCTCAGTTGGCTCCCAGTTTCGGAGCCGACTGACGATCCGGCCACAAGCACCGGGCCATCACACTCGCTGAGGCAGGCCAACTGGGATTGCATCGCGGTCCACGTGAGTTGTGGGGGGACGAGTTCATGCACAAGCCGTCGCTTCTCTTGTTTCGTTTGATGCTGGTGACCCTGATAGTCACGTACGGACTCGCGCAATATCACCAGTGGCATTGGGGTGTTCTGTCGCAAGAGGCTGCGCGATACCAGCAGATTGCCGAGGAGGTACTGAATGGCCTGTCCTTGGGCGCCGCCCTGCAGAAGGTGATCTGGCTCGCCGGAAACCTGTCGGGTTTCGTTGGGGTGGGGCTACTGTTCTTCAGATATCGGTCTGGCCTGCCAATGCTGCTTGTTTCTGCGGCATTGCTGGGCGCCGCTCCGCTCATTAGCGCACCGGAACCGGCCTACCCCTTTCTTGGGCGCCCGACGGCGACGCTGGCGTGGTGTGCGGTCAGTGCGATCTGGGCGTCCGTCGTAACCTATGCGGCGTTGGGAGGTCCGACACTCCTTTCGGCTGGACGAGCCACCCGTTCCGACGAGATGGCCGCACCAGCTGGAACGGCGGAATGACGGCCGTGGGGATTTCCCGGCAACGTCGCGAAGTAGAGATGCTTGGGAGATTCGAGCATGATTGACCACGGCACAACGCAGGGAAACCATGGAAGCGATGTCACGGGGCTGCCGTCATGCTTGTGCACGTAGTCAACGATCGCGCTAGAGTCACTTCGGGTTGGACTGTGCATCTGGTCGCGCTCGTCGGCCTCCTGATGGTCGCGGGGACTGCACGAGGCGGCGCACAGACGCAACCGAATGTCCCGGGATTTCTGCGACGGTACCTCGGCCGTGACGTGGATTCGTCGACCAGGTACTCCTATGTCCCCGCATCCCTTCACGGCCACGCCAGGAGCATTCTTCTCTTCATGAGCGGCGACTCCTGGTGCGGAAGCGGTGGATGCACAGCGCTGATCCTGGACCCGGACGGATCGTCGTTCCGGGTGGTCCAGCAACTGACGCTGGCGAGACTTCCGATCTATCTGCTGCCGACGACCACGAAGGGATGGCACGACATCGCGATGCCCGTCGCAGGGGGCGGCATCGTATCGGAATACTTCGGTGTCCTGAAGTTCGATGGCAAGGAATACCAGCCGATCCAGCCGCGGGCGAAGATCCAAGTCCCGCCAACCGGCGCGATCCCCCTGGCCTTGAAGAACGTGGGGAGTCCCCTGTACCCGAAGTGACCCCCACGCGGTGACGTTTCCGCTGACTCTTCCCTCTGATCCTATCCGAGCGCCAAGGAGGCTCGTCGAATGATGACAGCGTTGATCGGCGTGGCCCTCGTCGCGTTGCTGGCCGCCGAATGGCGGTACCGGCGGAGGATCCTACGCGGCCTGGCAATAGGAGCGTCTCCGGTCACGCTGTTCGTTGCGCAACCCGGGTACTACAGAGCTGTCCGGGTTGCGCTGGCGACGCCAGCGTCGGACCGGGTCGTGCGGCTCGGGGACCGCAGGGCGACGGAGTACGAGAGCGGAGTGATGACGATGGACCAGGCAGTCCTCGCGGACGCGGACCTCGGGGCGAATGCACGCCACGTGTCGCTCGGCGTACTCGTCTGGCTCGCGTTGACCCCTCTGTTTCGAGATCGCCGGCGGGCGGCGCGACTTCAGGCCGCGGAACCGCCTCCGCTCTGAAGGCCGCGCATCGGGACGGCCACCGTCACGAGTTGGATGGATCGCCTCGGGCAGGCTTGGTATAAAGAGGGGGCAGCCGTTATTGCGGATGGGTCGATTCGGCGGTCTCATTAGCTGGCCCGGAGTTGTCGGAGGAAATGTCGTCGGCCGACGTTGGGAAGGTTGTTGCAAACATCGTGGCTCCGCTTGTGGTCGGCAGTGCTCAACTAGCAGTGGCGGGCGCAAAACACGATGGGATAGCGGTGGGAGCAGCGGTCGTAGCTATGCCTTTCCACATCTATGAGAGCGCAGCGGAATCTGCGGCGTGGAAGTACGCGGAGCGCCTTCCGTACGTCTCAGGATTCTTTAGCGGGGCGATGCTGTTTCGTGACTTCGTCAAAGGGGGGGGAGGAGTTCATGAAATGCAGGGCTGGCGGAGGATGAAGCAACGACACTCCCGATGGACCAGGGTGAAGGAGGCCTCGCGTCTTCTCGCTGGCGTGGTCGTCGTCGTCGCCGTCTTCGCAGTTTTCGGCCAGATTGAACGCGGCTGGGCTGCAGCAATGCTGCTGGTCTCGTTCCCCGTCGTCATCCGCGCGCAATGGGAGTGGCGGAAGGAGCCGTGGTACTGGGCAACACTTGGAATTATCGGGCTTGCCACGGTTCTCGTGATCGTTCTGGTGCCGTGGCAAGCGCTGCAGGTATCGAATGGGGTTCTCTATGTCGTCGCTTTCACTCAATACACGGTCCTCTTTGTGTGCCCGACGCTGGTTGACAAAGTCCTTCATGGAAAGCCTCGCTGAACCTGGCACGGTCGTGGACTCCTGATGCGTGCTAACGACCCAGCGCGTGGCAAGAGGGCGGCTTCCACCGGATGTGCTCGGGGTCGGACCTGCGGAACGGCGGCGGGCCGGGGGCCTGGGTCCCTGAACCCTGGTCCAGCAGGCGGCACGTGTTGACAGGGACTTGAGGCGACGCCAGACGCTCGGGACCGCAGAAGCAGACCAAGTTCTCCTTGATTTCGTCAATCGGGCTGGTCCAGCTCGGAGGGAGGGGGCTCTCTGATTGCTACAGGCGCACAAGTTGGTGCACAAATAGGGTGTGCGGTCGCAACGAACTGAGTGCTGGATGGGAAGTGTTCATCAGGGGCGTCCATGGTCTGCCCCGGAATGTCATCGGAGATCGAACATGGGCGGCTTGGTCATCGATATCCTGGTTGTCTTCTTGGCGAAGAGTATGTACCGCGTTGTGCTAGTCGTGAGAAGTAGGCGGTGGGAGCGAGTTGAGGCGCGTGTGGTGGACAGTGCTTCACGTAACCCCGACATGGGATGTTCATTCGTGCAGGTGCACTACCGGGTTGGTTCGAACGATGACACTCTCGAAGACTTGGATGAGATTCCGTTCATGCTTAGGACGGATGCCGAGGCGTATGCTCGACGACTCGTACCCAACACGCCGATTGTAGTCAGGGTCAATCCAGGCGACGCGAGGGACACGCACATGTTCCGGCACGACCAACACGGTTGGAAAGAGCTTAGTCGCCCCAGCATGCCCAGAGACCGCATTCTGTGAACGATTGTAGCCATGAGCAGACCAATGTTGGGATTCTTCGGAGTGAGTTGTCTTGGGTTCGGCGGACACCATCCAGAGGTACAACGGGCCTTGGAGGTGCCAGATTCGGTTCCGACTTGGTGTGATCCTGCTTTCGGCATCCACTTTGATGGCCTGCGGGAGATTGGATGAAGGAGGCGGCCATCGGACGCGGACAGACTCCGTGTCCGCGGCGAACGCTTCGGCGCCGGAACCGGCAGTGCTCCCAGTGGTCGCCGAGGACAGCGTCGTAGTGCCCAAGACGCACGCGGACAGCGATCTGGTCCGGCGTGCCAGGGCGGCGCACCGTGCAGTCGATTCACTCATCGCGCATCACCTGAGCCTGACCGTTCACCTCGCCGCGCTCAATGCAGACAGCGAGATCGTTGCCGTAAAGGACACGACCGCTTGGCCAGATCAACTGCAGGAGACGTACAACATCTGGACCGACAGCCTGGGTCGGGTGGTGCGTGCCGTTCAGGTGCCGGTCAGCGAGTCCGGCGACTGGTCGAACGTATACGAATACGACTTCGATAGTACGGGAACGACTACCGTCTTCGTCCGGACGTCGAGCTTCTTCAACGATTGCGACGGCGGCGCGCGAGAGACGTCGACTACGTATCCGGCCAGCGGCGGTCGCATCGTGGAACGTGACTACAGGCTCACCGGCCTGAACAACTCGACTGCCGTGAATCCCTCCCACTGTGGCTTCATCTACCGCTATCCCTACGTCGTGTATACGACGTGGCGAGCCTTCTCGGCTGCAACAGGGCTAGTGTCGCTCAAGCTGGACGAGATTCAGTGACGGAACCGCCGGCGGGCCGGGTACCGCCAAGAGCGGGTCGCGCGAGCCAGGCATCGGCCTGGGTCCCTGAACACTGGTCGAGCGGGCGGCATGTTATGACAGGGACTTGAGGCGAGGCCGGACACTCGGGACCGCAGAAGCAGACCAATTTCTCCGTGATTTCTTCAATCGGGCTGGCCCAACTCTCAGGGAGGGGGGCCAATGGGTGTGTCCCTCGCCACCCGGTCCGGCCGATCCGACGGTTCCACCTCGCCGTTATCGCCGTGAGGCCTCCACCGTGCTCCCGGCGAAGAGTGCCCAGGACCGCCTGCCGTCGCCGCCGCACGCCTCGCCGTTGTGGACGCACGGCGGATAGGGACCGCGGAACATGAGCGTCGCGAAGGCGTGCCACACGCGGTTACCGGCCGGCCACTGGTAGGCCAGGGTCGTCTGCTCGGCCTGCCCCTCGGACACCACGGTCTCGCCGGCGCTGCGCCCCGCCGGCCACAGGTAGCCCTCGGTGAGATAGAAGCCGCGATGCCCGTCGTTGATCGCGCCGACCTGCATGTACGGCATCCAGGAGGACGTGGCCGGCGAGATGCTCGCCGCCACACCCACTCCGGCATCGAGCCCGCCGAGCGGAGCGCGCGGAAGCTGGAGGTAGAGGTCGGGATCGAAGCGTGGCGGGAAGAGATCCAGCTCCGACCCCAGCCGCACGGCGGGGCCGCCGGCGGTATCCGTGAATCCATATCCAAGATCCACGCCGGCGGGACCGACGAGATATGGGGCCTTGGAGGGATGGGAGGGGTCCAGCACCGGCAGGGTGAAACTTGCGCCCGTTGTCCATCCAGGGTCCACACGCGGTCCGTGGGTCACGGCCGGAAAACACGCGCCCAGGAGCAGCGGCAGAAGCACAAGGCCGGAACGGACGACCCGGCCGGAAGGGAAGAATCGCGACATCGGGATCTGACCTCACGTCGGAGGCGACGCTGGCTGAGAAGGCCGGATGACGGGTAACAGAAGTGTCGGCTACATGGACACCGCTCTATCTCAGCGGGCGAAAATGTATGCGTGTTCGTCGAAGGTTGCCAGCAGGATGGTGTGGTATCGCCTATATCGCATCGGGCGGGAAGGCTTGGTATCTGGGCGCCCGGGTCCCTAAAATCTGGTCCACCCCGAGTGGCGGGTCGCGACACGTGGCGGGCGTCGACCCGCGATCGCCGCCGCCGCCCGTCGTGCGCTAGCGGAACGAGAGATCCAGGACGAACGCCGGGTGTAGACAGGCCTGGTCGAACTTGTACGCCTTGCCACCGGCCTGGTTGATGGCGGGAACGACCCATTGCAGCGCCGCCGCGCGCGCGGAGTCGAATTGCACCATCACCAGCTTGTCGGGCCTCGGGGCCAAGAAGTTGTGCAGGGCCGTGACCAGTTGCGCACTGTCAAAGACCCCGAAGTTCAGGGCGTACCGTCCATCGGCACGCACTGACACGACGGGGCCCGGGTCGGCATGGCAGAGCTCTGCCACATCGTTGCGGAGCCGGACCGGCTGCGCATGTTCGGTCGAGCAGCCTTGGGCCATGACGGCCGCGATCAGGATTGCCGTGGGGACGAATCGGCGTAGCATTCGAGGCTCCTGTGTGGGACGCACCGCGCTTCGAATGATACGGAATCGGTGGCCCCACCGGCCTGACGCTGCTATGACGTTTTGATGAAGATTCGATTGCACGCCAATCTGGAAGCAGGCGTCGGGCGACGGCGGTCGGTCGTGCCGATGTCGTGCCGAGGACCTGGTTGGCTCGTATCGACGAGGGGGGCGAGGTCGGTCATGGCCGGCAAACATATTCCTCGTGCAGAAGTCCGCGCCGCAGCCGTTCGCCCGTTCGATCCGTGGCGTTCGGCGGTCACCGCCCGCCCGCCGGCGGCTTCACGTTGGTGTACTCATATCGGAGCGACATGTGCTCTTTGCCCGGCGATCCGGGAAACTGCACGTCCTCTTCGGAGCGCAGCGGCAGCCCGGTGCCCTTGGCGATCCAGGTGCGCGTGTCGGCAATGATCACGTCGCTCTCGCTGTGCGCGGTGTACACGGCGGCGGCTACGCCGCCGACGGACTCGTCGCCGACGTGCCGGCACGAGTAGACCTTGGTCGTGGCGAGATTCTGCTTGAGCTGGGCGAGTAGTTCCTGCGCACGCATCGGGCTTCGCGTCCAATGGCCGTCGACGAAAAGGTACATGAACCCCCCGGTCGAGATCGTCTCTTGCGTCGTCGCCTTGCCGCCCGGGGTGTCCGCGGCGCTCGTCTCGTACACGTGGCTGGGCGTCATGATCTGCTTTTCCTCAGCGTCGATGAGGGGGCGACACGCCGCCGGAATGGCCTGGGCGCGTACAGAAGCCGGGACCAGGGTCAGGCAGAACGTGACGATCAGGAGTGGAGCGAGGGGAACAGGGCGCGGCATGGGGCTCCTCCGAGAATGGGATGAGACGTTGGGGTCGCGGCCGATCACTGCACGGCCGCGAAGATCTTGTTGCAAAGCGCCCCGATCTTCCGTTGCTGGTCGGCCGCCGAACCGCTGAAATCTCCACCGGCACCCATGACCTGGATGTCGCACAACAGGTCGTTCTTTTCCGCGACCACTTCGTGCAGCGGGTCCACCCAGGCGGCGTCGTCTCCGACGCCGGCCAGCGGGGCGGCGGCAACCGGCATGCGGCCGCGCTTCCAGGTGTCGACGGTCGTTCTGCCCAGCCCGGGCCGCAGCGTCACGCTGATCGACGGGAAACTCCCATTCTCTCTCTCCCCTCTCCCCTCTCTCCCACTCCCCTCCCTTCCTCCACCTCCTTCCCCCCCTTCCCCCCGCTGCGCCCTTGCCCTCCCCCGGCGACGCCGATCACACACGCCGCGGCGAGCGCCACTACCGAGGGACGAGACATGAGCACTCCTTGGGTGAAACGTGCGCCGTGTGCCGGCCGGCATGCATCGCTACAGACATTCCGGATTGCACGCTTTGAGGTTGATGGTGTAGACCGCGAGGTTGCCCTTTCCGGGGTAGTCCTTGCTGGCCTTTCTGGTGATGAGCATGGACTTGCCGCTCTGTTCCACCGTGAACGGGTCCTTCACCACATGGTCGAGGATGAAGTGCGCGTTGGTGTAGGGGAGCGTGAAGTGGCCGAGTACGGGTAGCATGAGCGTGGTGGGGGCGATGACCACGTAGAAGGTGTGGGCCCTGGTGTAGGTCTCGTTGAAGTCCGTGCGCGCGGCGCCCATGGTAATGGTGATTTTGCCGCCGGCGTACTGGCCCGTGACCGGGATGTAGAACGACGTGGGTGACACGAGCGCGTTCACCATGCCGCCGGCCCCGTTGTCGGTGGCGGCGGGCGCCACGTCCTTCAGGTACACGGTGCCCCCCTTGGCCATCGCGCCGTACAGGTCGGTGCTGAACACGTTCTCCTTGTACGTGAAGCGCGTGGCCCCGCCCTCGAGCTGCCCGCTCAGCGCCACCGCCTTGCCCGTGGCCCCCTTGGGATAGCGAAGCACGAGCGTGCCCTTGATGGCGGTGGAGTAGGTCCACCATTCCGTGGGCTTCCCCTCGCCGTTGGGCTTGCTGTAGAAATGCGCGAGCATGGTGGCCGTGAAGCCGCCCTGGAACTTCTCGCAGTACTGCGCGAATAGCCGTTCGTTGGCGTAGGCCACGACGTCCCCGGCGAGCGTCGTGGCCTTGTCCAGCAGGTCGAGTGGACCCTTGGTGCCGTCCACGACCGTCGGGACGAACTTCTTGGTCTCCGACACGGCGAACTTGTACCCCGGCGTTTCGCGCACCGATTCGGGAATGTGCTCCACCAGCTTCTCGGCGATCTCGCTCTCCGATCCGATCTCGATCTCGTTCTCGGCCAGGCTCTCGGTCGGCTTGCCGGCGGCAGTGGGAAGGTTCTTCACGAGACTGCCCACCGCCTGCGCGCCCGGACCGGCCGCTTCCGGCAGCTCCGATTGCGCCATGTTCGTGCCGAACGCCGCCGCGAACTGCCACGGCTTCTTGACGATCCCGATCATGTCGGGCACGGCCTTCAACGCCTGGGTCGCCTGGTCGATGGCGTCGCAGGTCTTCAACCCGTTCTTGCTCTCGGCGATCTGCCTGGCCCAGGTCTCCTTGGCCTGCTGCGCCTGTTGGTTCAACTGCACCAGGTGGTCGAAGAAGGGCTGCAGCGACGGCTCCGCGTCCGGGTGTTGCTGAACGAGAGTCTTGAACGGCTGGAGCACGCCGCGCAACTTCGCCGATTGTGAGGTCGCCGTTTTGACCGCCTCGTCAAGCTGGTCGAGCTTGGCCTCCATCTGGCTCTTGGCGGGCGAGTCGGGCACGTTGTCCACCTGCCGCTTGACCCCGGACACGATGCCCGCCGACTCATCGAGCAGCGCCTGGTTGTCGGCGACGTCCTCGTCGATGTCGATGAGCGATTGCATCACCGTGAACTGCCCGTACGCGGGCACACCCTTCTTCCCGGCCTGCGCGCTCACCCGGTACGTGCCGGTGCCCGCGGTGCGCGAGAAGTTCACCTGATAGCGGCCGCCGGTGTCCGGCGTGGCGGTGAGGGCGGTGAGCGCGCCGGCCGGGGGCGTGATGGTCACCAGTACCTGGATGCCGGGCTGTGGGTAGGCGAGCCCGGACACGGTGATCGTTCCGTTGGGCGGCGTCGTCGCGGGCGACACGCTCAACGTGACCGTTGGGTCGTTTGAATTGGGCGGTGGCGCTTGGGCCATTGCCGGCGCGGCGAGCAGGATACCGAACAGACAGAGCACGACCTCGGATCTGGAGCGTTCGTTCATGGCCGTACCCTCCGCGACATCGTGATCTGTGTGGGTTCTCCCGGCCGGGCGACCACCATCACGGACCGCGCGCTGTGCGTGCTGTCGGGGGGGGCCGACCAGCCTGCGAACGTGACGCCGGCGGCGGCGCCGGTGTCGGCCGGCGTCGAAGCGTCGGTGGTGTCGCCGGACATCAGCATCTTCATGATGTTCTGCGGGGTGAGACGGGCCGCGAGCTGCTGCAGGTTGCCGGTGGACATCTCGTGCCACCCCGGGGGCATGTGCTGGTGATACCAGGCGGCGACGGTCTGGAAGGAATCGTGCGTCTCGATGGCGCAACCCGTGGCGGTGTCGGCGGGCACGTCGGTTCTCACGGCCACGCTGCTCATCACGCGGGCCACCCCGTTCGGGTAGCGCGGCAGGCCGGTGCCGTCGAGGCTGAAATCGTTGGCCACCCGCGTGGTGACGTTGTTGTCCACCGCGCTGTCCGACATGTGCTTGCCGGCGTTGTCCTGGTCTTCGGCCAAGTGTGCGACGTAGCGGCCGAACAACGAATCGCTCTCGCGCGGGGTCTTCCTGAACACGCCCGAACCCGGGGGCAACACGCCGGAACCGCTGCCGTTACCGGCATCAGCGTCGCCCCCGCCGCCAGCGCCGCCGCCGCCGTTGGCGGTGTCGACACCGCCGTCGATGTTGCTGGATGTCCCGCCAGAACTCGATGCGGCCCCCTGGCCCGTGCCGAGTTTGATGTGCGAGCGGGCGGACTGGGAG
The DNA here is from genome assembly GCA_963781765.1 of uncultured Gemmatimonadaceae bacterium. Lineage (GTDB taxonomy): Bacteria > Gemmatimonadota > Gemmatimonadetes > Gemmatimonadales > Gemmatimonadaceae > JAGWRI01. The sequence goes on along the minus strand of CAWAHC010000008.1, from coordinate 41,561 downwards.
GGGGCGCCGTTCACGACCACTCGCTCGCTGCCGATGCCGCCGCCGGCCCCCGAGTCCCGCACGCACTTCCAGCGGGCCAACAGGTAGCCGAGGATGAACGCCAGGATGACCGATGCGGCCCAGAGCAGGCGCCGAGATCTTGTGCTCATCTGCGTGTTCCTCCGGTAGACGTCGTGGTCACAGTCGCGAGCAGATGGCGACGAGTAACGCCTTCGCCTTGTTGTAGTCGGCCGACTGAAGGCTCATGGCGACCACGACGTCGTGCCGCACGGCCATGAGCTGCGTGCCGTGGAGCAGCGCGGCGTGGTCCCACGGTCCGACGAGCGTGGTGTCGGTGCGCATTCCAACCGTGGCCGTGGCGCCCGGCGCTGCCGCGGCATGCCCGGCGCCGGACGAGCCGCCGATCATCTTCATCATGCCGGCCATCGCCATCTTCACCACCGGCGACTGGTGCATGGTGTCGAGCGGCGAACTCGATGGCGTGCCCATCAGGCCGCCGAGCATCGACATGCCGTGCGTTTGCGAGGCGTACGCCTTCTGCCCGTTGGTCCAGCCGTACGATACTTCGTAGGTGCGCTCCCCCTGCGCGGTGTGCACGCGATAGGTGCACGTCGTTTCGGGCGAATCGGACGTTGGCGCGCCGTCGAGTGGCCCGATGGCACCCACGACCTCCGCAACCGGAATGAAGTCGCAGGCGTGCGCCGGATGGGCGACGGGCTTGGGCGCGAGTGCCACGGCCTTGGCCCCATCGTAGTTGAGTGGGTGCGCCAGACGCGGAACCATGATCCTGGCCAGCGCCAGCGCGTCCTTCTCCTGGCCGCTCGAGCCCGTCACGTCGATGCTCACCGTCGCGTCGCCCTTGGTGGCGAGCAGCGAGCCGCCGGGTATCCAGGTGGCGCGATCCCACGGACCGGCCTCCTCGGACTTCATGACGCGGTGGGCCATGGTGTCCATGCCGGTAGCGCCCGAGCTGGCCAATCCGCTGCCCAGCCTGTCGGGCGCGTCCTGCGCTGCCTTGCTCGCTGCCGCCCCGCCGCTCCATGCGGGTTCCACCGTCACGACGCGCCCGTCCTTTCCGCGATACACGCATTGGTCGCCGCGCACGTCGGGCGTGCCGTCACTCGCCCGGTAGGGCGGCGAGACGAGGGGACGGATAGGAAATTGAATCCCGGTCTGGCCTGACGAAAGCAAGGTGTCGGCGGCGGGCCGGGCCTCACCGGGCCGGGCCGCGGGCTCCTGACGGATAGGAAATTGAATCCCGGTCTGGCCTGACGAAAGCAAGGTGTCGGCGGCGGGCCGGGCCTCACCGGGCCGGGCCGCGGGCTCCTGCGGGCGTCGGGGCGCCCACTCGACGGGCGGTGGCCCTTGGCGAGCCGGCGCCGCGGGGGGCGCCCGGGGTGACGGGTAGCCCACGGATCCCCCCGGGCCGCCGCCGGGGGTTGGTCAGGATGAGACGCGGGGGGCGCGCCAAGCGGTCGACGCTGCGGGCTGGTGGTCCGGTGGGGGCCCCCGCCCCCGCGCGGAACGGCGTCGGTGCGCCAGGATCCGATCGATCACCGCAGTCTCAGTGATGAAGGCGAGGATGCGCATGGCACCGCCGCAGGCCGGACAGGCGAGTGGATCCACTTCATAGATGCGGCGCAGCAACTCGGCCCACCGCCGCCGGGCCTCGCGGAGCGGGAGCGGCTCCGAGGCGGCCACCGGGACCGGCACGATGGGTGCAGATGCGCGGTCGGCCGCCGCGGCCTGGCGCCGGATGCCCCGCGCGCGGTTGGCATACCACCCGTAGTAGCGCGTCATGACCTGGTGCTTGTTCGGGATGTGCGTGACGACGCGCGCCAGAAAGTCGAGGGGATCGACCGTCTCGGTGCCCGCGGTGGGTCCGTCGCGCTTGTCCGAGCGGTAGCGCACCGGCGCGCCGGGGCCGTCGTACTGCAGGCGCTCGAGCGCCACGGGATTGCGGGCACAGTAGCGCGCGAGCCGTGTGGCGAACGCCGTGTCGCCGTCGGGGACCCACACGGCATCGTGCACGTGGAACCCCGCGTGCGGCCACGCGAGCATCGCGCGGGCGTCCTCGGCCTCGAAGATCCCGCGGCGCACGAAGAGCCGGAGCACCGCGCGGCGGAACGCTTCGGTCAGCGCGACCGTGTCGTGCGCGGGCCAGGGCACGAAGGTGCCGTCGGCCCGAAAGCCGCCATCCGTCACCAGCATATGAATATGCGGATGCCAGTTCGCGCGGGAACCATGGGTCTGGATGCAGGCCACGACGCCGACCGCGAGCGCCGGCTCGCGCGTGAGTGCGCGCACGGCGGCGGTCACCGTCCGGGCCGCGACACGCGCCAAGTCCCCCAGGAGCGCGCGGCGGTACAGGCACCACGGGCGCAGGCGTTTGGGGATGGTGAGCACGACCTGGCGGTGCGGCACTGGCGCGAGGAGCGTGTCCTCGAGCCACAGCGTCCAGAGCGTCAGCCGCTTCGCGTGACAGCTCGGACAGAAGTAGCGGCCCTTGCACGAAAAGGCGAGCAGGTACTCGTGGGTGCAGGCGGTGCACCGCACGCGCGCGAAACCGTGATCAAGGATACCACACGCGAGGAACTTGTCGGCCACTTCCCGCACGACGCCGCGCCAGGCGCCGTACGTGGGCGCGAAGCGCTCGTCGTAGACGGTTTCCAGCGTGCGAAAGTGGTCCTGAACAAGGCGATACAGCGGGGAGGCCTGCGGGCGCCGGGGCCTGTACCGACTGACCTGCCCAACTGCACCATACGTGCACACGGACCTCATGATCGATATGATTGCGCCCCAGTACCACAGCTTCGACCTTGGCGCCTCGGTTCTTTCCGCCTGTGGCTTGCTCGCGCTCATCGTCGCGGCCATCGGGCTCTACAGCGTGATGTCGTACGTCGTCGCCCAGCGCCGCCATGAATTCGGCGTCCGTGCTGCACTCGGGGCGCGCAACGCCGACCTCCTCGGGCTGGTGTTGACCAGTGGCGTCTCGGTCGCGGTTGCCGGGGTGGTGCTCGGTCTCGCTGGTGCGCTCGCTGCCGCGCACTGGCTGCAGCCGCTGCTGTTCGAGACCTCGGCACGCGATCCCGCGGTGTATGGCGGAGTCGCGCTGGCGCTGATCGCGGTGGCATTCGCGGCGAGCGTCGGACCGGGGCTCCGGGCAGGGCGCACCGATCCGCTCGACGCTCTGAGGAGCGAGTAGCGCCTGGCGCCGGGGGCGCTCCGGGCCCAAGCGCGGTTGGTGGCCGAGCCTCCTCCCGTCGGAATGCGTAAGGTTCTGGGTTCGCTCATGCTGCCGGGGATGAGCCGGGCTCCCTTCGAGCTCCTCGAGATGCACAGTTTTACGGGCACACCTCCTGGGAGATGTGCCCGTATAACTGTATCGAGATTCCGCTGGGAACCGGCGGCCGAACGCTCAATCCCGCAAAGAGTTAGGGCCGCCGCCCGGCAGCAGTTGGTATACGGTGGCGGCGTCTGGGAATGGGGGTGGCTTGGATTTCCGGGAATAGCGATTGGCCATAGTCCCGTTTAGCCACCGATCGGCAGCCGAAGCGTGCGCTGGGCGTTGACTCCACAGAGGCGCTGCTGGCGGAGTTGGGAGGGCCGCTGCACTCAGCCCGCCCTGCGCCACCGCCTGTTGACCTACGCGGGCGAAGGGACGTACGTTCTGAATCATGCGCTCTCTCTTGATCGGGGCCGTCTGCCTTGCTGGCGCCCTTGCCTGTCAAAGCCAACGCCCCGCTCCCGCGGCGGCGCCATTGGCGGAAGTGCCGCGGTCTGTCTTCAGCGACAGCGCGTTGCACGCCGAGCTCTGCGAGCCGCTCAAGCCCGGTGAAGATTGGCGCAAAGTCTGCATGCCCAAAGACCAGTCGGCTCCTCCATTGGTCGTGCCGAAGAAGCGGTGACGGCGGAGCGAAGGTAGGCTGCGCCCCATCTTCGAGCTGGCGAGCGCGTTGAGATGTCGTCAGACGGTGCGGCCGGTCAGCCCCGCTTCATAGCGGACGGGCAGGTGCACGACGGTGGCCGGATTCGCGAGCAATGTCCGCGTGGCCTCCGCAGCCTCAGTCACCGCGTGCGCGGGCGGAAAGAGCGGCGGGGGCCCACACCCGTGACCCGCACGCGGTGACGTTTCCGCTGACTCTTCCTTCTGATCCTATCCGAGCGCCAAGGAGGCTTGTCGAATGACGACAGCGTTGATCGCCATGATCCTCGTCGCGTTGCTGGTCGCCGAATGGCGTTACCGGCGGAAGATTCTGCGCGGCCTGGCAATAGGAGCGTCGCTGGTCACGCTGTTCTTTGCGCAACCCGGGTACTACGGAGCTGTCCGGGTTGCGCTGTCGACGCCAGCGTCGGACCGGGTCGTGCGATTCGGGGACCGCGCGGCGACGGAGTACGAGAGCGGAGTGATGACGATGCACCAGGCGGTCCTCGCGGACGCGGACATCGGGGCGAATGCACGCCACGTATCCCTTGGCGTACTCGTATGGCTCGCATTGACCCCGGTGTTTCGAGATCGCCGGCGGGCGGCGCGACTTCAGGCTGCGGAACCGCCTCCACTCTGATGGCCGCGCGTCGGGACGGTAATCGCGCGAAGCAGCCGTCAGGCTATCCGCATGGCGACTAACGTGGCGACAGCGGCGCTCTTCTTGATCTGCGGTCTCGCGTGGGTGGCCTCCGGCGTGTTGATGCTGGTCAGGCCGCGGGCGGCTCTGCGTCGCACGCAGGCGCCATGGACTCGACTGCCTCCATGGGGCATGAGAGTGCTCGGCGCCGCTGTGCTGATTATAGGAGTGCGGTTGTTCTACCTGTTTGCCGCGCAACTCCAGCAGTAGTGCTGACGGTAGCCCACTCCGGCGGGTCCCCCCGAAAGTCGGACCGGATGGATGCGCGGAAGGCAGTGAGATCGAGCCCCGACTCCAATCTTCCGCGTCATCCCCGCTCAGTTCCGTGACCCAGGAGAGTGCAGTCTTCAGGGCACACCTCCTGGGCGATGTACCGACAAAACTGTATTGAGGTTCCACTGAACACCGGGGGTAGAAGGCTCTCCCAATCCAAGACTTAGCGCTAAGTGCCGGATCGGCTTGTCACACCTCGAGGTCAACGGGCGGCCCTCGAGACGGGACTTCGCTTGCAGCCCCCCGATGCCGCCCCGTCTGCTTCCTCCTCTACTGATTCACCATTGCCGGCCCGGTGAACCTAGTCGGCGCGTAGCGCCTCGACGGGGCTGATGCGCGTGGCACGACGAGCAGGTACAAGACAGGCCGCCGCACTGACCGCCAGAAGCACGACTGCCGCGCTCGTGAAGGTTACGGGATCGCGCGCCGTCACGCCGTAGAGCAGCCCCGAGAGCAAACGCGCGCCCGCCATCGCCATTGCGGCCCCGGCAAAGATCCCGATCGCAGCGGTGCGGAGTCCGTCGCCGAGCACGAGGCCGACGATGGTCCCGCGGCTTCCGCCGAGGGCCGCGCGGATCCCAATCTCCCGCGTGCGAAGCGTGACGGCATAGGCCACCAGTCCGTACATGCCGAGTGCGGCGAGCGCGAGCGCCAGCAGCGCGAAGGCCCCAATGAGGAACATCGGGAGACGCCGCCCGGCCAGCGAGCTGCCGAGGAACTCGTGCATCGTACGGGGCCCCACGACCGGGAGCGTGGAATCGAGTTCGCGAAGCGCGCGCCGAATGTCCGGCACCATCTGCCCGGCATCGCCATCGGAGCGCACGACGAACGTGTACCACGCCTCCGGCGCTTGCCACGCCGGGACGTACACGCTCGCCTCGGGGGCGCCCGACGGCCTCTCACGCACATCGCTCACGATTCCGACCACCGTCCGCCACGTGGAGTCGAGGGCAACTACGCGAATGCGCCGGCCGATGGCATCCCCACGCGGCCACCACCGGTCCGCGAACCCCTTGCTTACGACCGCCACCGGCAGAGTTCCGGGCTGGTCCGACGCGCGGACACCGCGACCGGCGAGAACCGATGTCCCGGCCGCCGCGAAATAGCCGTCGGACACGCGTGCCAGCGGGACAACGGCCGAATCCACGGCGCCGCCGGGCGCAGACGGACTGTTGACGCGCACCCGCCAATGATCCCAGCCAATCCAGGGGACGATGTTCCCCATTCCGGCGCTCCGCACGCCAGGAATCGCCCGCAACCGCGCGAGCCACGCGGCGAAAAACTGCGACCGCTTAGCGCCGTCGGAATACGCACTCGTCGGCAAGCTCACGCCGAATGTGAGCACGTGCTGGTCACTGCTGTAGCCGAGGTTCGTATGCTCGAGGGCCACGAGCGTGCGGGTGAGGAGGCCGGCGCCGATCAGCAGCACGACCGCGAGCGTCATCTGGCCCGCCACCAGCGCCCGCCCGATCCGCCGCGTGTGCTCGCTGCCCGTCGCTCCACGGCTCGAGTCGCCCAGCGAGGCGTTCGGATCAACGCGGGCATCGAGCATTGCGGGGACCAGTCCGGCCACCACGCCCGCCGCAATGGAGGCCGCGACCGCGAATACGAGTGCCCGCGCGTCAATGGCGGGTGGCGCCCCAGTTGCCGGCAAAGCGCCGGCGCCGAGTCGCACCAGCAGGTTCTTGCCCCAGAAGGCGAGCAGGACGCCCAGCGCGCCACCGGCGATGCCGAGCAGAACGGTCTCGGTCAGCAGTTGCCGCATTAGCCGCCCAGCGCCAGCGCCGAGGGCGGCCCGGATGGCAAGTTCGCGACGCCGCGCGGCCGAGCGGGCGAACAACAGGCCGGCCACGTTCACGCAGGCAAGGAGTAGCACGAGCAGCGCGGCCGCCATCACCACGAGCAGCACGGGACGCACGTCGCCGACCATCGCGTCCCGGATGGGCACGGCCGTGAGCCATGCGCGCTTGGCTTGCGAATCGGCGCCGTCTCCCGCCGCCGCCCGGCTCAGGACGCGCAATTGGGCCTCCACACCGGAAAGCGTCGCCCGGGGCGAGAGACGCGCGACCGCCTGAAACATCGTGCCATTGGCAAATCGGGTGTTGAGCAACCGCTGCCAGTCGAGCGGCAACCAGACCTGCGGAGCGCGCACGGGTGACACGAAATCCCGCGGGGTGACTCCGATGACGGTGTATCGTCCGTCACCCAAGCGCAGCGTCCGTCCGACCACGCTCGAGTCGCCGCCGAAATCCTGCTGCCACACCTGATAGCTCAACACGATCGCGGAAGAGGAAGCCGCCGTGGCGGAAATATCGCGATCGTCGATTAGCCGGCCGAGCGCGGGCGTAACGCCAAGCGTGCGGAAGAAGTGCGGGCCCGCTTCTGCGCCCAACCAAGTGACGGTTTCACGCTTCCCTTCGTAGGTGTAGCCGCCGATCCGTCCAAAGGCGGCGACGTCCGTGAGCGCCCGGCCAGTCTGCCGCAGGCGCGCTATGTCGTTCGCCGAGATCGCCCCGCGGCCATTTTTCGCGGTGGCGGTGTAGAGCAGGACCAGGCGGTCGGAGGCGCGATACGGCAGCGGGTCGATCAACGCTCGCGACACGACGGAGAAGACGGCGGTGTTGGCGCCGATGCCGATCGCCAGGGTGGCGAGCACGGTTAGCGTGAACCCGCGCGTCCGGCGCAGACCGCGAAACGCAAGACGGACGTCCTGCATGAGCTCGCTCATATTCTCTCTCCGGTGTTCGCGGCGCGCGACGGCCGCATCGTGGGTTTGGAGCATCTGGCGCACCACGTCGGTGTCACCGAACCGTTCGCGCGCCAAACGCTCGGCGTCCGTGCGCGTGTCGCCGCGTGCCTCGTACTCCGCGATCCGCGCCCCCAAGTGGAAGCCCAACTCGTCGTTGATGTCCTCGCCGACGTCGGGGTGAAGAATGCGACGGAGACGCCGCCATGTCGTCATCGGTCAGCCCAGGATTGGCACCGCGCGCAGCACGCGGGTGACGGCGGTGGAGTAGCGCGTCCATGCCTCGGCTTCGCGCCTGAGGTGCGCGCGGCCGACGCCTGTGAGCGTATAGTAGCGCGCCCGCCGGTTGTTGGCGGAAAGCCCCCATTCCGATTTGACGAAGCGCTTGTCCTCAAGCCGGCGCAGGGCGGGGTAGAGTGACCCCTCCTCGACGCGGAGCACATCGTCGGTCGCCTGCTCGATCCAGCGGGCGATGCCGTAGCCGTGTGTCGGCTCGGCGAAGAGCGCCTTGAGGATGAGGATCTGGAGCGTGCCCTGCAAGAGGTCATTGGCTTGGATCGGCATGGTCTTCCCTTGTCGCGTCTATGGGACAGCGTACGACCGGCGGAAGGTTTGAACGAGGGCCAGCCGGCAACTCTGTCGGTCGCGTCAACCGCACCATCGCGCATCCAGTTGGCTTCCGAAACGACGTGTGGCGTCGAGCATGTTGTCCAGTGGTGCCAAGAACCTGGACTTTTCGCTGGCCCGGAAGCGCGCGCGGCGGGTGAAGCGGGAAGCGCCGGATGATGGCTGGAACTGTGCCCGACGTCCACTGCGCCTCGACGAGCAGTTGGCCGGTGGAGGAGATTATCCGGCGACCGCCCTCGGCCTCGGCGTTGGGGTCGCCGGCGCGTGGGCGGCGAGCCGAACCATGGCATCGCTCGTCTTCAAGGTCGGCGAACACCCCCCCGGCGATCTACTTGGTGATGCCGCTGGGGTTCAGGGTACGCGCGGCGATGGCGGTGCTGATCCCGGGCCAGCGGGCGGCGCACGCGAATCCAATGGAGATATTTTCGGTGGCAGTGGCATTCAGTGGGGCACACTTCCTGGGAGGTGTGCCGACAAGACTGTATTGCGCTGCCGTTGCGGACGGGCGGGCGAGCCCTCGTCACGTGAGCGAGTTGGCACTCGGAGCGAATCCGGGCCCCGGTCTCCGCTGACATCGCCCTTGACGCCTAGAACCCCTAGGCGTATACATGTCGAACCGCTAGGGGTTCTGAGTCGCCATGCCTGACGCCAAGTCCGAAATTCTCAAAGGCACTCTCGACATGCTGATCTTGAAGGTCGTGGCCCTCGGCCCCATTCACGGCTACGCCATCTCCCAGCGGATTCAGCAGATCTCCCGCGATCACTTTCGGGTCCAACAGGGAACGCTCTACCCCGCGCTCCATCGCCTGGAGAATCGGGGCTTGCTCTGTGCCGAATGGAAGGCAACGGCCACGGGGCGGGAGGCGAAGTTCTATGCGTTGACCGCGAAGGGCCGGCAGCGGTTGGGGGCAGAAGTGGCGGGTTGGAATCAAACGGCGGCGGCCGTTGCGCTGATTCTGCGGACCGCCGAATAGGAGATCCCGATGCGGTGGCTCAGCCGTTTCGTCTTCCGGCGCCGGCAAGACGCCCAACTCGACGCAGAACTCCGGTTTCACCTGGATCAGCAAACGGCCGACTATATCGCGGGCGGCATGGGGGCGGAGGAGGCGCGCCACCGAGCCCTCGCGGAGTTCGGCGGCGTGGAGTACGTGAAGGAGGAATGCCGCGAGGCCCGCGGAACACGAGCCACAGATACCCTGCTGATGGATCTGCGCTATGCGGGCCGCAGCCTCAGCAAATCGCCGGCGTTCACCATCCTGGCAGTCCTGACCTTGGCCCTCGGAATCGGGGCCAACACAGCGATTTTTTCCGTTGTACTCCACCTGTTGATCGCGCCGGTGCCGTATCCCGATGGGAACAGCATCGTACAACTCATGCGGACCGCTGGTGGCGGGCAGGCCCGCTTTCCCGCCGACACCGAGGTATTCGGCGCGTGGCGTGCGCGTTCGACGACGCTTCAGGATTTCGCCGCCGCCGAGGAGCCGTGGTACCACCTCGGGGACACGCTCGAGAGCGCCGATTCGGTTCCCGGCGCGCTCATCACGCCGGGATTCTTCCGTCTGCTCCGCGTGCAGCCGGTGCTGGGGCGTGCCTTCTTTCCGGGAGACACCGTCCATGGCGCCGCGCCGGTCGCGATGATCGGCGCCGGCCTCTGGCATCGCGCCTATGGCGGCCGTGGCGACGTGATCGGCCAGATAATCCTGCTGAATGGTCGTCCGCACACGATCGTCGGCGTCTCCCCGCAGGGCGTGGTGGTCCCAATGTCGGACCGCCCGCCGCGAGAGGTGTTCGTTCCACTCTCCATGGATTCTGTCGGCGTGGACTTTCCGGCGTTCGCCCGGTTGCGTCCTGGGGTGAAGCTGAGTCGTGCGTCGGCCGAGCTGTTGGCGATCATGCGCGCCCTCCCGAATGCGACGAGGTACAAGAGGCTCGGGGCGACAGCGGTGCGCGCCCAGGACCTGGTTGCTTCACGTGAGTCCCAGACGGTGAAGGTGCTGTTCGCTGCGGTGGGTGCTCTGCTTCTCATTGCCTGCGCGAATGTGGCGAGCTTGTTGCTCGCTCGAGGCTGGACGCGCCGCCGCGAATTTGCCCTGCGAACGGCGCTGGGGGCCACGCGCGGCCGAATCTTTCGCCAAGTCTTCGTGGAGAGTTTGGTGTTGTCGGCCGCCGGCTGTGCGATCGGGATCGGTATTGCGATGCTGGGACTCCACCTGATGATCGCCGTTCGTCCGAGGGCGCTCAATAACCTGGCCGGGGTGCAGATGCAGCCGGCCGTCGTACTGTGGAGCGTCGTCATCGCGCTGGTCTCGGGGTTGAGCTTCGGCACGGGGCCGGCCCTGCTGGCGCGCACGGCCGCGCCTGGTGAAGTGCTGCGCTCCGGATCCCGCACGTGGGCCGGGGGATCGATCGGTCGGCGCATGCGGGGGGCGTTCGTGGTGCTCCAGATCGCGCTTTCCCTCGTGATGCTGGTGGGGGCGGGGCTCCTGGTCCGTTCGTTCGTGCATCTCGTGCGCCAGCCCTTGGGATTCGACGCGGCGCAGCTCTACCAAGTCGCGCCGCTCCCGAGACGGACCAACGACGGCCGCGCGCCACAGCGGAGGGGTGGCAGCGACCAGCGTGCGGCAACGGCCCAGGGGCGGCAGTTGCTGGCGCGGCTGGCCACGGCGCCGGGCGTTGCGGCGGCCCACCCAGGGTCTCTGCCGGGGAACGGGTATTTCGTAATCGGCCCGGCGGAGGTCGATGGGCCTGGCGGACCGGCCACAACCGACGTGCGATCCGCGTCGGTGACGCTCGCGGCGCCGGGATATTTCCGTTTTCTGAGGATTCCACTTCTCGCCGGACGAGACCTCGACTCCGACGCGGTTGCTGGGGGTAGCACCGGCGTAGTGATAGGCGAGGGGCTGGCCCACCGCCTCTGGGCGCAGCGCAGCCCACTGGGGTTGCGGTTCCGGCTCAACGCCAAGTACCCGTGGCTGACGGTCGTAGGTGTAGTGCCGGATGTGCACTACCCCGGCCACACCGGCGATTTCTACCAGATGCAGGTGTACCAGGCGCTTCGCGTGGAGGATGGCGCGGGAGACTTGCTGCTGCGGGCCCCCGACTCGGCGCTGGTGGCATCGACGGCGCAACGATTGGCGGCCAGTGAGCCTGCCCTCGCGACCCCCTACATCGTAAGCGTAGCTGAGATGGTTGAATACGGCTTGGCGCCTGCGCGGTTCGCCATGGCGCTCGTGGGTGTCTTCGCCCTGGTTGCGCTCGTGCTCTCGGCGGTGGGGCTGTACGGCGCGATCGCCTATGCGGTTGCGCATCGCACCCGCGAGATTGGTGTACGTGTTGCCCTCGGCGCGCCGCCGGGTGCCATCTCGCGGCTCGTACTCGGCGAGGGGATGAAGCTCACGGTCATCGGGGGAACGCTTGGCATTGTTGGCGCCGTGGCGGGCACAAAGGCGCTCACGTCCATGCTGTATGGGGTGAGCCCGCTCGATCCGTTGACGTTCGGGGGCATCGTGGTGCTGGCCATTGCGACGGCGCTGGTTGCAGTGTACGTGCCGATTCGCCGCGCATTGAGCATCGACCCGATCGAAGCGTTGCGGGCAGACTAGGACCGGGGCAACTGCGTCTCCAACCCGAATCCCGAGAAAGGGTTCTGGCTTGCGAGTGACTCAGCCGAGACAGTCTGCTAGCAAGACCTCGGCGTTCCGCCTCAGCCCCGTCCCCTTTGCCCGCTTCATCGCCGAGCCCTTGAACGCCGCGCGGAATTCCTCTTCACTCATCGCGAGGATCTCCGCCGCGAGAATGCGCGCATCCTTGCTCCCGATGACCGCCCGCGCTTCGAACCTTGGCTCCTTCACCTCGCGCGTGAATTTGCGGTTGAACGGGCACACCTCCTGGGACAAATGCCAACGGTACCGGCCTGAGTCCCGGGGATCTCGGCCTGGGTCCCTGAAAAGTGGTCCAGCCGCGGGCACGTCATTCCGATCGGAATGGTCGGCGAGTCCGGGCAACTGAAAAGAACCCTTCGGACGTGCTCGTGATTTGGGTTACTCCGGTGGTAGTGTACCGCCGTGATTGGAGCGTTTCTCAGCACGTGCAGATGTAAAAAGTGAGATAAGCGATTGGACGCGAGCGGGCTCGGTTGGGCTTGATGCGGCCTTGCCGAAACAGGCCGCCAGATGCCACTCTTGACCGGGCTCCCGGACCAGTCATCATGTGGCTCTTGGCCAACGCCCGACGCCGATGAGCTGGGAAGACGAGTGGAGCCGCAATTGCGTTTGGGGCCGCGGCGGCAACAGCTGCGAAACGTGGTAGACAGTTCCAAAGTGGGAGGGTCCAGTGGCGGCTGTGCAAGATCTCAAGTATGACGCGACACTAGACGTCTTGATACGGCTGAGCACGGAGAGTTGGCGCTTGCTCCGAACCGTCGAACGGTTCCAACGTCAACTTGATGCTGATCAGCAGCGACGGATTGCCGGCCGTATTTCGTACTTCGATCGCCTGCTACACGACGAGTTGGAGCGGCTTGGTTTCCGACTATTGGATTTTCAAGGACAGTCATTTGAGCCAGGACTTGCCGCGACTGCGGTGAACGGCGAGGATTTTGCGCCAGAGGACTCGCTCTTGGTCGATCAGACGCTGGAGCCGACTGTCATAGGCCCCAACGGCATTGTCCGGATGGGTGCGGTGCTACTCAGGAGGCGGACTCCGTGACTTGGTATGCCGGCATCGATTTGGGTACTACGAACAGCGCTATCGCATCCTTCGATGGTGAAACCCTGAGGCTGCATAAGAGCCCAGAACAGAACGATGTGACGCCATCGGCGATCTTCTTTGACCGTCGTGGGAATCGGTTCGTGGGCCAGCGAGCCTATGACAGCGCCGCTCATAGTCCAAACAGTGCGGCGCTGCGTTTCAAACGGCTCATGGGTTCACGTACGCCGATTCACATCGAATCCACGGACGTCACTCTGTCGCCCGAGCAATGCAGCGCGGAAATCTTGAGGGCACTCTTCGGGTACCTCCCAGATCAGGCGAGCGATGTTGCGGGAACGGTCATCACCGTGCCCGCCGCGTTTGACCAGATCCAGAAGGAAGCCACGATGGCCGCTGCCCGGATAGCGGCGATCGGCGCAGTGGCCCTGATGCAGGAACCGGTGGCTGCGATCATGAGCATCATGCGGGCCCGGCCAGAGGACGGCCGCTTTGTCGTATTTGATCTCGGCGGCGGAACGCTTGATGTTGCGATCGCGGAGAGCACTGCCGGTCGCGTGAGCCTCTTGGCGCATGGTGGACTTGCTATGTGTGGGGGACGTGACTTTGACCGTGCCTTGCTTGGACGAGTCGTCGCCCCCTGGCTGCACGCAGAATTTGACCTGGCAGAGTCGTGCCTTGACATCAGCCAGCCGCTAGAGCGCATCGCGGGCCGGGCAGTTGAACGGGCAAAAATCGAGTTGTCGGTACGAGAAACCACAAACATTGCGTTGGCGGAGCCTGAGATTCGGCTCAAAGACCGCCAAGGGCGGGATCTCTACTTGGATGTTCCCTTGTCACGCAGCCAGTTCGATGAGGTGGTGCGTCCTCGGCTGTCTGCGTCCATCCAGGCTGTGCGAGACACGCTGACGGCTGCCGGCCTGACCGCATCGGACATCGAACGTATCGTCTTCATCGGTGGCCCAACGCAGTACCGCCCGCTCCGAGAAATGGTGGCTGCTGAGTTGGGGATCCCGGCGGCAATGGATGTGAACCCGATGACCGCTGTTGCCGAGGGGGCCGCCCTGTTCGCGGAGTCATTGGACTGGGCGAGTGACCACCGTGCCCGAAAGAATACTCGGGGAGCCACCGCGCCAGCTGTGGATGTCGCTGTGGCCTTTGCGTATACGGCCCGGACGCCGGCCCTGCAGGGTACGGTCGTAGCAAAGGTGGACGCAGACCTGCCCGTCGGGAGTGAGTTCCAGTTGGACAGCCTCGATTCCGGATGGTCCACAGGCCGAATCGCATTGAAGCCGGACGCACGTGTCGACGTACCACTCACCAAGCCCGGGGAGAACACCTTCAAAGTCTTCCTGTTTGTTTCTGGGACAGTGGTGCCGTACGAGGAGCGCGTGGTGATTGTGCGGACCGCCGCCGCTGTTGAGGCCATCCCGGCGTCACAATCAGTCGGCGTCGAGGTCCTTGAGAAGATCGGCGGCCGACCAGCGCTGGAGTTCCTGGTACGGAAGGGAGATGCCCTCCCGAAAAAGGGACGCGTTGTGCTCAAAGCGACTGAGGCCCTGAAGGCTGGGGGCACCGGCTCAATCAATATCAAGCTGTGGGAAGGAGACATCGCCACGCCTATCACAGACAATCGCTTCATCGGGGCAATCAAGATTACGGGGAGCGACCTAGACGGTGGTGCGATTGCAGCAGGTGACGATCTCAGTTGCGAATACGAGATACTCGACTCCGGGAATATCGCAATCGCTGTATCCGTGCCCCGCATCGGAGCGACGATTGCTGCAGGGCGAAACTTTTACTCTCCGCAGGACGGACAGGTCGACCTGACGAACGCAGCAAAGCAGGTCCGCGAAGAGGGCCGTGCCGTACTTGAGCGTCTCAATCGTGTCTCCGCGACGGTTGAAGATGAGCGACTGAATACTTCGCGGCGTGAATTGGAGCGTGCTGCTGAGCTCGGGCCTGAGGAATCGGATCCGGAGCATACGAAAGAGGCGATGGAAGCTGTTGTCGAAGCCAAACGGGTCCTTGCCGAGGCGCGGCGGAATCATCTTGAGGCACTCCGGAACGCCGAGCTCGACAACTTGCGGGAATTCGTGGCCAAGGTAACGTCGCGATTTGCGAGGCCCTCCGAACTTCAGGCAATCAACGGACTGTTTGAAAGCGCGGGGCGCGTTATCAGCCGTCAGACTGGTGACTTCGAGACCTACGTAGACGAAATCAAGGCCATCAACCATCTGGTGTTGTGGAGGCAGGACTGGTTTGTCGTGGACCAGTTTCGAAATCTGGCTGATAGCCCCCACCTGTTCGTGGATCAGCCCGAGTTTCAGGCGCTCATCGAGGCGGGGGCTGAGGCGGTGGAACAGGCTGACATGGAACGACTGCGGCAAATCGTCGCTCGCCTTGGGAGCAGGCGTCTAGGGTGGTCCAACGAAGACGAAATGACACTGACCACTAACATCGTGCGAGGGTGATGTGGCAGTCGATCCCTGGCTTCCCATCGGGGCGTCGGCCGGACAGGCCGTCGTCGGCAGATTGCTTCAAAGCGGCCCCGGATGGCAGATCTACGCGGATCCGCGAGGTGGCGGCCGTACCCTTGTCTTTGAACCGTCGCTTGCAGCCCTGGCGATCGACGCCGGGCTCCTAGCAGACGAACTGCTTGTCGACGTTGCCGTCGGGGGGAAGACCTTCCGAGGTCTGTCGAGCGGTGCTGACTATCAGTTGAGCCGGGTTGACCTCATGGGGTCGCCTAACAACCTTGCCGATGCGCTCTCCTTTGCCAGCGCGATTCGGCGAACTCGGGAGGCTCTTCCTGCCGCTCCGCTCGCGCATGGCGTCTTCGTTGAGAAGCAATCGATGATCTTGCCGGCGTCGGGTGGGAGCGAGTCGGACGACGAGACTTTATTGGGGCGCTACCTGACCGGCGGAATTCCCATCTCCGTGCGGGATCGCCGGCGGCTGGCCACGATTCTTACGTGGCTGCCTTCCGAGAAGATCGACGAGATTTGCGAAGCGGCGGGGCTCGTCGCGGCCAACACAGATCGATTGGCCGGAGAGGCTCCGGGATCTCTGGCGAAGAAAACCTTCAAGTTGCCAGGCCGACCGGACCTGGAGCGCTTCTTCAGAGAGCATGTGATCGACATCATCGACCACGCGGAGCGTTATGCGGCTCTGGGCATCCAGTTTCCCAGCGCAGTGGCACTCTACGGGCCACCGGGTTCAGGGAAGACATTCGCCGTAGATCGACTGGCTGAGCACCTAGGGTGGCCCCGCTTCGAGATTTCCTCTGGCACGGTTGGTAGCCCCTACATCCACGAAACTGGACGAAAGATCGCTGAAGTATTTGCGTCGGCGGCGGGGCGTGCGCCATCAATCCTCGTGATCGATGAGATGGAGGCATTCCTTACGGATCGAGGGGCCGGCGGCACCTCCGGAACACATCACGTCGAGGAGGTTGCGGAGTTCCTTCGGCGAATTCCCGAGGCCGTGCAGGAGCATGTTCTTGTCATCGGGATGACCAATCGGATCGACGCAATCGACCCAGCCATTCTCCGACGCGGCCGATTCGATCACATAGTTGAGGTGGGGTTAGCGAACGAAGCTGAAGTACGCGCACTACTGGATGACTTGCTAGCTGCGCTGCCTCACGGCGCAGATGTAGACACCGCGATCCTTGCGCGGTCACTCGCACGGCGGCCGCTGTCAGATGTCGCGTACGTGCTTCGCGAGGCCGCCAGGCTCACGGTGAAGAGTGAGTTGGCGCAAATCAACCAGGGGGTGCTCCTAGAGGCCATCCGGCAGGCGCCTGCACGCGACGAGAACGAGGATGTCCGGCCTCGGATCGGGTTCAGATAATGCTCCTCAGTGAGAACCCCTTCTATGTGTTAGGCGCTACGACGCGTGACGATCGGCGCCGCCTATTGGAATTAGCCGATGACTTCGCTGCGGACCAGGAGCCCGGGCTCCTGGCGAGTGCCCGGGCCACGCTTGGGAACCCGAGGCAGCGGCTGGGCGCCGAGATCCGGTGGCTGCCGGGCGTGTCACCATCGCGATCGCGGGCGCTCGCAGGCCAAACACTGTCTGGGGGGCTCGATCTCGACGACGTGCGCGGCCTTCTTCCGCTGGCGGCCCTGAATGCCATCGTATCGGTGGTGGAGCGCGACGGGGATCCAGCGGGTGAGGCTCTCGTGCCTCGACTCATGGAGGCCACCCGCCTCGCGGAGCAAGTACAGCCTGAACAGGTCTTGCAGCGGATCAATGAAGATCGCGTGATTGCCGGCGTACCACCGGTGGAGTCAGAACGTATCGTTGTCGAGGAGTTGGAAGGTTGGCGCGCGGATGTTGTCGCGAGCCTTGCACGGGCAATGCGGAAGCTACCGCTTGATCGACGTATTGCAGTCCTCAAGGACCTCATTGACGGCGAAACCAAGGACGGGACGTGTCCTGGGCCCCTCCTTCTGCACGAGGTCACCGATGTCCTCGCCGTGGATGTGGCCGCAGCGTCAAATGAGATCTCTGGGCGCGTCCTCAGGGAGTGCGAGGTCGTTCGAAGGTTGCAGGAATACGGGCTCTCCGAGCGCGAGGTTCTCCGCCAGATTGACTATCTCGCAACCGTTCTGCAGTCATGGGATACGATTGCGGGCCCATTTCGGGTCAGCGCTCGCGCACGTGGACAGGAGCACGGGGAGAGCCGCTCACTCGCACTGAGTATTCGAAGCCTGGCGGTGGACCTCCATAACAACGGCGGATTCACCACGGCGGCGGAGCGGCTCACCCGCGTGCTAGAGCGCACCTTCGCGGACCTTACTCTCGTCGCCGCCACAGTAGCAGAGGATTTGTCCACGCTCGCTGGTCTGCGGGAGGAAGAGAAGAAGCGAGAGTTGGACCGGCGAGAATGGGAGGCGAGCCTCCGCTATGAGGGTAGCTATGGGTGGCCATTCAAGAAGACGGTCGCTGTATCCGCTGAAGGCATCCGCCATGGTTCTGCCTTCATTCCGCTCAGCGACATAGTGGCCACACGTTGGGGAGGCACCCGTCATTCGGTCAATGGAATCCCCACCGGCACGACTTATACGATTGTCGTGCGCGGAAAGACATCCACGGTGAGACTGGAATGTCGGAACGAAGCGGTGTTCATCGGCGTCTCCACTGCGCTGCGAAAGGCCGTGTTGTGGCGGCTCGTAGTCGAACTCGCCCAAGCACTGAAATCGGGAAATCAGGTACGCTTTGGGAGTCTGGTCGTACAGGATGAAGGCGTGTGGCTCCCGAAGCCAAGATTGTTTGGCCGGCCGAACGTCAAGTACCTCCCATGGTCTGCAGTGGCAATCAGTAGCGTCGGCGGAGCGTTCAATATCGGTGCGTCTGGAGATGCCAAGTTTGCGGGGAAGAGTTCATATCTTGGTGATGACAACACGCACGTATTGGAGGCCCTGGTTCGACTATTGTGGAAGCAGGGCGGAGACACGCTGAGTCAGGTCGTGCTCTCGGGGGCCAAGGCACGATGAGCGGTGAATTCCGGGTCGTCGACAAATCGTCGCGATCGAAGTGGTACGCGAATCGCGCAGAACTTAGAGAGGCGTTCACTGCTGGCGATATCGAACCAGAGTCGCTTCTGTATGACAGTGGTGAGGACCGCTGGTGCTTTGCGACCGATCACGAAAGCGTGGCTGGACTGTCGGCCGGGATTCATAAGGCCCGTGGTACGGATCAGGCAGCTCCTGCGGTCTCCAGTGGCGGCCCGCAGGGTACGGCAGCTTCTCCGCTGGACTCGGTCCAAAGTCCATCGAACTTGCGAAAGCGGGGGCGGAAGGGGCCGATTGCTGTGTTGGCCGCTGTGATCGCCATCACCTTCGTTTACGGGTGGAGTCACTCGTCTCCCGATACCAGCAGCGGCGGAAGTCCGGTCTTCTCGGGCCCCGCGTCGCTTACAGGCCTCGTGACAAACTATGGATACGGCACCGCGCCAGCGTCGCCGATTTCAGCGCGGATCACAATTCAACTCGACTCGTCATATCGGCCAAACGGGTTTGTTGCGATCGACGAGCCGCTGGGCGGCTCCGGGGTTGCGGAAATCGCGAGCTGGGCCGATTCCATTCTCTTGATGTCGATCAGCGTCACCGGCGATACCATTGTGTGGTTCGGGGCGAACTCTGGTGGGAGGTACGCTGGGAGCTATTTCATCATCGGCGGTCAGTATGCTCGCCAGGGCGGACGGTGGTGGGTGGCGAAAAATGACGCGGCATCTCGGGAATTGCAGTATCGCGAAGGCAGGCCGGACGAACGGGTAATCGACGCTGTTGTGAAGGCGATTGACCCGTTTCGGGATTTTCCGTTGCGAACCGTCTTAGATACATCGCCCTAGCATCTTCTTAGGGGTTACCGCCGCTCGGTCCGGTCGGGCCGACGCGCAGCCTCGACCTTGAACTCCCGCGTGTATCGCCGTCGTGTGCGCATCGGACACCTCCAGACCCCAATGTATCTAAGGATGGTGTCCACCGATCCCAGGACAACTCAGGCGAAGCTATCACGACGGGGAGTCTCCTGCTTGGGCTCGTGCGAGCAGGCTGTTCTTCGACGGCGTCCTGGCTGCGCCTTTCCGACCTTACGGAGGCCGATGTCGTTCGGGCGATCGAGCGGTGCGCTCCTGACGCGATGCGGCCGGCGGCGACCACATGAGGCGGGCCCGCGTTGATTATCGCCGGTGTCACCTTCCCCCCGTCGAGCAACACCGTCCGTGGCTCCCGCATCGCCTTAGCCGGGGCGGATCCGGTACGGATGAGCCGGGTCTCCGACGATCTGGGTGTCCATGAGTCGATTCTTCCACCTCCCCGGGGCCGTCCGCGTGCCTGGACGGGACGTCGTAACGGGATCAGCTTTCGGGGGTCGCGTCGCTCAGGAGGCATGCCCGTGAGTTCAGTAGATCAGGCATCGCGGAAGCGAAGCATGCTGCGTGCGCTCACATTCTTGTGTCTCATCGTGGCCGTGGGGTTCGTTTTCGGAGGGTGGAACAATTTCAAGCTACAAGCAATTGGCTTGCTTGCGGCCTTCATGGGATTCCATTTTCACCGTGCATCGCATCATATACGCTAGCGGTCCAAGTGGCTGTCGGGCTGTCGGTGATCGGGCGGGTCGGAGCGTGCGTGCGCGGTGCGGGTGTCTTCGACCGTATTGCATCCGTTGCAAGTGGCGCTGGTGCTGGACCCCGATTCGGAAACAACCCCGACGCGGATCCATGTACCGGCCGTCCCTTGTGCTGAGTTGTGTTCTCTTGGTGCTCGTGGCCGCTTCAGCGGCGGCGCAACACCGTGTGGAATTGAGAATGGTGCCCCATGTCGGGCAGACGTCGCACTACCGGTATACTTTACAGGTGCGGCGTATTCCCGACCGCGCCGACGTGGCCGCGCCAACCGTGACACAAGTCATCTACTTCACCGCGAGGGTCATCGGCCACAACGCTCGGCTCTGGACGGTTTCTCGACACGTCGACTCTTCGACTGTTACGTCATCTCAGGGGCGTCTGCCCGGCGACCCGATGCGCGGGATGTCGACCCGGGAAGTGATGGATTCGCTCGGCCGACGGGATTCCACCATACTGACGACTCCACCGCTGGCGAACCCGACGATGTCTCTGGGCCCCACCAGCGACAACACGATCGAGCACACCGATCTCTCGCTGCCCGTCCGCCCCGTCGGGATAGGAGAATCGTGGACGGATTCCAGTTCGGTGTCGATTCCCGTCGGAAACGGGGTTTCGGGTCTGGAGGGGTGGGCAGTCTATCGCCTTGAGGCACTGGAGCACGACGGCGGCCACCGTTCGGCGGTCATCTCGTTTACGCGGCCAATCACGATGAACGGAGCACGCGGCGGCCCGGCCGGCGGCACGGTGACGGGGCTCGTGCACCTTGACTTGGCCGCAGGGCGGATCACGCAGGCGTCGATTAGCGAAAATCTCTACATGCCCGGCCCGGTTACGCTTCGAGCCACTGGTGAACTGCAGCTCTTGCGCTAGTGGTCTGGCAGGGCTGTCGTGCGGTATGCGCAGTCCTAGGCTCGGGATTCGCGGCGCTCTGTGGCGGCGGTCATGATGCGGGCCGCGGGGGTGCCGATCAAGGCGGCCGCCCGCCAACGCGGACATGATTCGAGGACGCTGGTCCGGACGTACGCGGAGTGTAATCTTGACGCGACGGATGAGGCCCTCTGACGGTCGATGGCCGCCGGTCGTGACGAGGGGAGGGAGGCCGAAGCGAACGAACAGGCGCCGAGGACCGCCTAGCAACTATTCAGCAAGTCGCTCGTAAGTCGTTGATTTTCCGCGCTCAAACCATCCCTGATAAGCGTGAGGTCAGAGGTTCAACTCCTCTCAGGCCCACTGTTCCGAAGTCATTTCCCCGCTGTGCGTTACTGCGCCCAGTGGGGTTTTGATTTTGCGACCCTGCGATCCGGGCCGACGGCACCTTCGTCCCCTGGCCCGCGCACGATACGGTGGCACTGACCGAAGCGTTCCGGCGCGCGGTGCTCCGGCTCTTCGTCCGCCGCGGGATCTTCGAGGTCGAGGACGCCCGCGCGATGCTCGCCTGGCCGCACGGTGGGTTTCACGTCCACGACGCCGTGTGGGTGCCCGACGGCGATGCGGCGTTCGCCACACGGCTCGCGCGGTACTGTGCCCGCAATCCCGTGGCGCTGGAGCGCCTACAGTACGACGGCCCCGGCGCGCCGGTGCGCTACCGCTCCGACAAGCGCGATGGGCCGACGGCCGGCACCGAGACGGTCGATCCCCTCGACTTTCTGGCGCGCCTCGTCACGCACATCCCCAACAAGCACCAGGTAATGACGCGCTACTACGGCTGGTATGCCAACCGCTCGCGGGGCATCCGGCGCCGGGCCGCGGCGGCCGACCGCGCATCTGCACCCATCGTGCCGGTCCCGGTGGCCGCGCCGGAGCCGCTCCCGCTCCGCGAGGCGCGGCGGCGCTGGGCCGAGCTCTTGCGGCGCATCTATGAAGTGGACCCGCTCGCCTGCCCGGCGTGCGGCGGCGCGATGCGCATCCTCGCCTTCATCACCGAGGCTGCGGTGATCGATCGGATCCTGGCGCACCTGCGCCGTTCCGCGCGGGGGCGGGGGCCCCCACCCGAGCACCGGCCCGCGGCCCCGCCCCCTCGGCGCGCCGCCTCCCGCGTCTCATCCTGATCGCCCGCCGATTGGCCCCGGGTTCGCCCCGGGGGACCTTCGGGGTGCCCGTCGGGGCGCGCAACGCCCGCCGGGGACCCGCCACGCCCCGGTACAGCAGCCGCCCTCCCCAAGCGCGCGGCCCAACGCCCCGCTCCGGGCCGCGCCCCCGCCGGCTCCCGGTTGCACACCGGTTCGAAGCGCGCCCCCGTCTGACCATACGGGGATTGAAATTCCTATCCCTGAGTACGAGCTGTCGGGGCTGCCGGCGCACCTGCCGCGAATCATCAGCTACGCCAGCAAGTGGGATCCGCTGCAGGAGGAGTACCACCACGTGCACAGCATCTGTCCCGCGAAGGTGAGCAGGGCCGTGGCCCGCCGTGCCAGGGACGCCGCGCTGGCCGCCTATCAACTCACCAACTGCCGCGACTACGCGCGCGTCGACGCGCGGCTGTCGAAGGACGGGAAAGTCTACATCCTCGAGGTCAACCCGAACCCGGACCTGACCGAGGACGTGTCGTTCATGGAATCCGCGGAAGAGGCGGGGATGACGTTCGGCCAGACGCTCAGGGCGATCGTGGACATGGCGCTGGCTCGGCGGCCGGAGCCGTCCACCGACGAGGGGGCGGCGGAGGCGCCGCTCGTCCCCCGTCCCTAACCCGGACGCATCACATACCCGGCGAGCGTGCCGCCCGGCTCGACTACCGGCCGGCCCAGTGCGGCTGCTGGTATCCCTTGAGCCAGACGAGGATGAGGTGGGTGCACTCCGGCCAACCGCCGAATGCGACGAGCACCGCCCGTTGGCCGTCCACCACCGGTTCGTGTACGCCGTCCAGCGAGTTGAACGCCTCGACTGCCGCGACCTCTTCCGGGGCGATCTGGTTGAGTTGGAGGGCGCCGGAGCGCTTGCCGTTGATCACGACCCGTATCGGGCAGCCAGGAGAGGTATGCAGCCGACGGGACAGCGTGAAGTCGGAGCCGATCATCCTCCCGAGCGGAGTGCCCTCGGGGAACTTGGCCATCAGGTCGCGTCCGAGTTCCATGCTGCCGAGGCCGACCGCGTGGCGGTGGAACATACGGGGCAGCTCGAACTCCAGCGCCTGCGATCGCACGGTGTCGAGCAGTGCGGCGTTCGCCTGGAGGGTGATGACGAACGACAACGAGCCCTTGCGCACGCGAATCGTCGTGTCCGACGGGGTGAAGCCGATACGCCGTGCGCGGATGATGTGGCTGCCCGTGTCGACGGGCCACAGCACGAAGCGCCCGCCGGAGTCGGTGGTTGCTCGCGGACCCGATGGAAGCACCTGGACTTCGACGCCGACGATGCCGAAGCCTTCGGGGGTGACGACGCGGCCGATGACTTGCTGGGCGGACAGCAGTATGGGGACGGCGAGTGCCGCTCCCACAAGGACCAGGCGTCCGGCTACACGCATCACGCGACGGCCCCCCAATAGAGGGAAGGTGCTCGTCCCACTGGATCCAGAGCAGCACCGTGGAACCGTGGGTCTCGATGGCATCGGCGGGAGCCACGGCTGGTGGATCTCCCGAGCGCATCGAATGGAAACTCTGATAACATATAGGGCCGACCACCGCTTCGCCGCAACCGTCGTTCCCAACGGTTGGTCATCGCCGTGCCGATCGCCATTGTGAGCCGGACGGCGGCCAGCGCGACGGCGTGATGCGTTGATGGAACGGGGTTTCCGGGAACTTGTGGAACACTCCGCGCCACTCGAGCAACTGCGGCTGGTCGGCATCCGGCCCCTTCCGCTTCTTCAAAGCTTCTATATACGCCTGGACATTTCCCTTGAACGACGCGCGGGGCGGCCGGCCGCGATCTGGGCTTCGGTGTATCGGCGCATCTGCATCCCCGCTCTCCTCGCTCGTCCGAGCGTCCGCCGTCGCCTCAGCTCCCTGTCGAAACGCGATCCAGGCTGTGTCACTCTTCAGGGACCCTGGATTCTGGACCGCGCGGTGCGGCCAGATTCAAACTGGACGCACGTGGATACTTGACAGACTTCGACATCTGGCTAATTATCTAAATATCGAAGTGACCTGAGCCACAGGAGCGAATGAAGCAGCAGCGAGTCTTCAAGGCCATGGCCGACCCAACCCGGCGCGCGATCCTCAGGCGTCTGCGGGCCGGTGCGCTGACGGCAGGCGAGATCGGTGAGGCGTTCGACATCACTCCCGCCTCCCTGTCGCATCACTTCGCCGTGCTCAAGCAGGCCGATTTGGTGCGAACCGAGCGTCGTGGTCAGTTCATCGTCTACTCGCTCAATAGCACCGTGTTGGAGGACGTGGCACGAATGCTTTTCGACATGTTCCCGGGCAAGCCCGGCGCAGGGGGCAAGTGATGACGGTCAAGCGCAGTGTGCTGGTGTCGTTGATCTTCTTTGGGATTGCCGTGGTCGTGGCGGTGTGGTTGTACCCGCGGCTGCCGGCCCAGGTGGCCGTGCACTGGGATCGCAATGGCCGCGTCAACAATCACATGCCGCGGCTCCTGGGCGCGGCGTTCCCGGCGCTGCTGATCCTGGCGATCGCGGTGCTGACCTGGGTACTGCCGGCGATTTCGCCGCGACACTTCGAGATCCGCCCGTTCGCCCGGGTCTTCCTGCTGCTCATGCTGGCGACGCAGGCGCTGGTGTTGGTACTGGGCCTGGATACGCTGCTGGCGGCCGCCGGGTACGTCGTCCACATGCGCGAGATCGGCATGCTGGGCGCGGGCGCCTTGCTCATGATTCTGGGCAATTACATGGGCAAGCTGCGCAAGAACTTCTTCGTCGGCATCCGCTCGCCGTGGACACTGGCCAGCGACACGGTGTGGGAGCGTACCCATCGCATGGCCGGTTGGGTGTTCATGGTCGCCGGGCTGCTGGCGGTCGTGCTGATCCTTGCCGGCAGTCCGCAGTGGCTGACGCTCACGCTGTTCATCGCGGCCGGACTGACGCCGTACGGCTACTCGCTGGTCATTTACAAGCGGCTTGAGCGCGACCACTGACCAGGCATGGCTGGTCGACTCTGTCAATTTCAGCAATAAGGAAACCGATATGCTTCGCCGAATGATTGGTATCACGTTGTTCGCCCTGGCTCTCGCTCCGGACACGGTTCATGCGGCCGAGGCGCCGCCGGTCTGCCAGACGCAGGCCACGGCCCTTCTGGATGCGTTGGCGCGCCAGGACTATGCACACGCCGACACCGGTTTCGACGCCGCGGTCACGCACGCGCTTGGCCCCACTGGGTTGCAGGCGATGTGGACCAAGTTGCAGCGGCAGTTCGGCCGATACCGCGCCCACGGCGCACCGCAAGCGAGGACCATCGCCGGGCAACCGACGGTGGCGACCCGGGTCACATTCGCGAAACGGGACCTTGAGGCGCTGGTGGCCTGCGATGGCGACGGCCAAATCAAAGGCTTCCGGCTGGTCCCGGCACCGCCGGCCCGCAGCACGCCTCGCAGCGGACACATCGAACCCAACGGCGTGCGCGAGGAGCCGGTAACGGTCAAGTCGCCACTGGGTCCGTTAGCGGGGGAGTTGGTGCTGCCAGCCGGCAACGGTCCGTTCCCCGCCGCGGTGTTGGTGGCCGGTTCGGGCCCGCACGACATGGACGTGAGCATCGGCCCCAACAAGACGTTTCGGGAAATCGCCATGGACCTGGCGGCGCAGGGAGTCGCCTCGCTGCGCTACGACAAGCGCACCTACGACTATGGCTTCGCTGTGGCCGGGGACGCGCACTTCACGATCGACCAGGAAGTCACCGACGACGCGCTGACGGCACTGACCGTGCTTGCGCACCAGCCACACGTCGACGGCGAGCGCCTGTTCGTGATCGGTCGCAGCCTGGGCGCGATGCTGGCGCCGCGGATCGGTGAACGCGACCCGGCGTTGGCCGGCCTGGTCATGCTGGCAGCGCCGGCGCGCCCAACGCTGGCGGTAACCGCGCAGCAGGTTCGCGAGCAGGGCAAGCTGGCCGGCGCCACCGACCAGCAGATCGCCCGTCGCGAGCAGGCCGTCGCCACCGAGCGCGAGTTGCTGGCGCACGCCGATCCGAAGCATCCGCCTGCCGGCAAGTACGCGCATGTACCGCAGAGCTACTGGTTGAGTCTCCAGCGGTACGACCAGGTCAAGACTGCCGAACGCCTGACGATGCCGATGCTGTTCTTGCAGGGTGGCAGTGACTTCCAGGTCTCGCCGGTCGCCGACTTCGATCGCTGGCGCACTCTGCTGCGTGGCCACTCGAACGTCGCGTTTCACCTGTATCCGGGTCTGAGCCACCTGTTCACGCCGGCAGGCAAGACGGGCACCATCGCCGACTATCAGGCGCCACAACACATCGATGCAACGGTGATCCGCGACATCGCCACTTGGATCAAGGCGCACTAGCGATACGCGGAAGGGAATCGGCGTCGCGCTGCGGGTGGACGTGCCGCCTGTAAATTCACGGGGCGGCGCGGTGTCACCCAACGACAAGCATCATTTTCCGGCGCCGGCGTGATCCTCTCCGCCACACTGCGCACACGGAGGGGACCGGGTGAACTGCCTGCGTTGTACTTCTTCGGCGTAGTCGCTAGACATGCGGCCGCCGAGCCCATGGTGCGCCCGCGCGGCAACCGGGGAGCCGACGGCGGCTCAGGTCACGGCTTTCGCCGCTTGAAGCAGGTCGCCGAGCACGGCGCTCGCCGTCGCACTGCCCCCGGCGCCCCGCCCCTGCAGGCGCAAGACCCCGAGCGATTCGCTGTCGATGTGCACGGCGTTCTCTTCGTCGCGCACGCTCGCAAACGGGTGGTCGGTGGGAACAGCGACCGGCCGCACCCAGGCGCGAACGCGACCGTCGTCGCCGCGCGCGGCGCCGGCCAGGTATTTCAAGACGCCCGATCGCGCGTCCGCCTGGCGCACCAACGATTCGAGATCCCGTGGGAGCGCTTCCACCTGGACCTCCAGGACCGCCGGATCGACCCCCCAGGCGAGCCAGGCGAGGATGCGGATCTTGTCGGCGGCATCCAGCCCTTGCAGGTCGCGCGACGGATCGGCTTCGGCGAATCCTCGTGCCTGCGCATCCGCGAGTGCGTCGGCGTAGCATACGCCGTCGGCGAGCGCCGTGAGCAGATAGTTGCTCGTGCCGTTCAAGATGCCGGTGATGGCCCGCACGCCGTGCCCGCCGAGTGCGCTCCGGATGGTGCGCACCACCGGTACGCCGCCGCCGACCGCCGCCTCGAACTGCAGCACGCTCTCGTGCTCGTCGGCCAGGAGCTGGAGCGCGGGCCCGCGCGTGGCAATGAGCGACTTGTTGGCCGTCACCACCGCACGCCCGATGGCGAGCGCGCCGCGCACCACCTGCTCCGCCGGGTCGAACCCACCGATCACCTCGATGACGACGTCCGCGTCGGTTTGCAGAAATTCGTCCGGCGACGTCGTGAACACCTCGCGGTCCAACGCGATGCCGCGGTCCTTGGACGGATGGCGGACGAGGATGCGCGAAAGCTCGAATCGCACACCGTGTCGAGCCTCGATCTCGCTCTGCCGGCGACGGATGAGGGCGAGAAGCGCCGCCCCCACGGTGCCGCACCCGGCGAGCGCCACGCGGGCCACACGCGGGGCTCGCGTTCGCGCGGCGACGGCGGGCTGCACCGAGTCGCGGTCACTGACGGTGACGATCATGCGATGTCCCTCCGTGCACGGGCGTGCGCCGATACCCGAAGCGCCTCGCGCAGGATCGCGCCCACCTGCTCGTGCTCGAGCAGGAACGCGTCGTGCCCGAATGCCGAGCGGAGTTCGCGGTAGGCCGCCCCGGCTCGCTCCGCCCACCGCCGCACGACGTCGGCCGAGTAGAGTTGGTCGCCGGGAATGCCCACCGCGAACACGTGCCCCGTGAGCCCGCGGAGTGCCGGCGTCAGCCCGCCGCGCCCACGCCCGAGATCGTGCGCGTCCATGGCGTCAAGCAGCGCGCGGTACGTCGCGACGTCGAACCGCGCTTCGAACTTCTCCCCCTGGTGCCGCAGATAGCGCTCGACTTCGAATCGTCCGTCAGGGGCCACCGCGCGGCCAAACCGCGTCTCGAATTCGCGCTCGCTGCGGAAGGCGATCATCGATATCTGCCGAGCCACGGCCAGCCCCTGATGGCCGGCGCCGTCCAGCACGGCGCGCTGGACGGCATTCCATGCAATGGCGTGCGCCGTATGCGCCGCCGGCGCAGCGAGCACCACCGTCGCGCGCGTTCGGCCGCCAAAGGTCGCCGCCCACTCCAACGCGACCATGCCGCCGAGCGACCCCCCGGTGACGAGCGCCACCTCGTTCACCCCCAAGGCATCCACCAGATGCGCCGCGAAGCGGGCCTGGTCGCGCGGCGTCACGGCGGGGAATCGTCCGTGCACCGCATCCGACGGCCCGCTCGTGCCGTAGCACGAGCCCAGCAGATTCGGTGCGAGCACGGCGTACCGGCGGGTGTCGACGGCCCCCCCGGGTCCGACGATGGTCTTCCACCAGTCGCCGGCCGCGTCCGGCGTACCGGTGAGCGCGTGGAAGACGAGCACGAGATTATCGCGCGCCGCGTTCAACGCGCCATCGAGGTAGTACGCCTGCCGGAGGCCGTGCCGCACATCGCCCGATTCGAACGTGAACGCCGGCATGGCCAGGATGCGCGGCGTGCGCGGCCCGCCGATCATGACGCGGCGGCGCTGCGGCGCAGCGCCTGATCGAGGTCGCGCAGGAGGTCCTCAACGTCCTCGATGCCCACGGAGAGGCGGACGAGATCCGCGGTTACGCCTGCCGCTGCCCGTTCGGCGTCCGACAGCTGCTCATGCGTCGTCGTCCATGGATGGATGATGAGCGACTTTGCGTCTCCGACGTTCGCGAGCAGTGAGAAGAGCTTCGTATGAGACGCCACGCGCCGCGCCGCGTCGGCGCCGCCGCGCACCCCGAAGGTGAGCACGCCGCCGAACCCGCCGGCGAGGTACCGTTTGGCGCGGGCATGCGTGGGGTGAGTCGCCAGTCCCGGATAGCTGACCCACGTCACCAGCGGGTGGTCGGCGAGGAACTCGGCGACCTGGAGCGCGTTGCGGCAGTGCCGCTCCATGCGGAGGGGCAGCGTCTCGAGCCCCTGCAGGAACAGGAACGAGTGGAACGGCGAGAGTGCCGCCCCGATGTCGCGCAGCAACGCGACGCGCAGGCGGATGGCGAACGCGATGTTGGCGCCGCCGACATTACCGAACGCCTGGCCGAACGTGAGCCCGTGATACGCCGGATCGGGCTCCTGATAGAACGCCCGGAAGCGCCCCGCATGCCCCCAATCGAACGTGCCCCCGTCAACGACGATGCCGCCGATGGCGGTGCCGTGCCCGCCGATCCACTTGGTGGCGGAGTGAAGCACGATGTCGGCGCCATGCTCGATGGGCCGGCAGAGGATCGGCGTCGCGAAGGTGTTGTCCACGACCAACGGCAGGCCGTTCGCGTGCGCGACGTCGGCGAGGGCGCGGAAGTCCGGGACGTCGAGGCGCGGATTGCCGAGGGTCTCTACGTAGACGGCACGCGTCCGCTCGTCGATGGCGGCGCGCACCTCGTCGAGGTTGTGGATATCGACGAACTTCGTGCGAATCCCGAGGCGCGGCAGCGTGTGCGCAAAGAGGGCGACCGTGCCGCCGTACAGCGCGGTGGACGCAACGACGTTGTCGCCGGCCTGGGCGAGATTGAGGATGGCGAGTGTTTGCGCGGCCTGACCACTCGCGGTTGCCACGGCCGCCACGCCGCGCTCGAGCGCCGCCACGCGCTTCTCGAACACGTCGTTGGTGGGGTTCATGATCCGCGAGTAGATATTGCCGAACGTGCGCAACGCGAACAGATCGGCCGCATGCTCGGCATTGTCAAAGACGTACGATGTCGTCGCATAGATCGGAACGGCGCGGGCATTGGTGGCCGGGTCGGCCGATTCCTGGGCGGCGTGTACGGCCAGAGTGCCGAGGCCGAGGGCCGGGACCGGGGTGTCGCTGGCGGAGTCATGCGCGGTGGTCGTCATGGCGGAGTCTCTGGTGAAGGGAAAACGCGCGGAGAAGCAAAACGGCCTTCTCCGTGGAGGGAGAAGGCCGAGTGAGCGTCGCGACGTGTGGTTCGCTTAGTGCTCTGGAGGCGCCTCGATGCACGCCACCGCCCGGCCGACTCCCATGAAGGGAAGGCGACACATGCACATGGGCATGGCCATCGGGCGGAGGAGGAGGTCGTTGGTGCGCATTTGATGCGAGGGCAGTCCGTTGTTGTTCTGCCGCGGTTTTCAGCAACGAAAAAACCCGCGGCATATGGCGCCGCGGGCAGAATCGCTTTTTAGCTCTTGTTTAACGAGGCAGCAATACGCGGCAAATGACCTCGGGACACTTCGATTGTGGAGCGGAAGGTAGCAAGGGTCGTGCGCGCGGTCAATGGGGAGTCGGTGTCCACCACGCGGCGGAGGCCGGCCCTACCCCCGCACAGACTTCCGAGGGCTCGCATCCTTCGAACGTCGACGCCCAACCGTGGCGTGCCGATCGCGTCCTTGGGGCCCGGGTTCGAGGTAGCGCGAAAGCAGCCACACGAGCTCGTCGCGAAAATCCGGGTCCCGCAGCCACTCGGGATGCGTACAGACCGCTTCGTCAATTGCGCCCAGCAACGCGCGGCGCGCGGTAAAGACCATCATGTCGAGGCGGCGCGCATCTCGCGCCTTCGTCAACAGCATGGCCGCCACCATCTCGGTCCGGCCTTCTGGCTCGGGATCGCGCATGCCACGCGGCAGCCTCATCAGCAGCGTCCGGTGCAGCGCGGCATTCTCGGCATGTTCAGCAAGCGCCGCATCGACGAGTTCGACCAGGAGTTCGGCCAATGGTAGTTCGAGCAATACACGCTCACCGCCGCCGGCCGCCGCCGGTGTGACGCCGAGCAGGCGGACTGGCGGCGCTTCGCCCACGCCATCGAACTGGTGCTGCAGGGTGCGTGACCGCATCGGCCATCTGCTCGCCTGGCCGGGACGCATCGCCCGCCGCCTGCGCTCGCTCGTTGGCCGGTCGGCATTCGAGCACGACATGCGCGACGAGATGCACTTTCATATCGAGATGGAAGCCGCCGAGCGGCGGCGCGCGGGCATCGCGGCGGATGAGGCGATGCGGCGTGCCCGGCTCGACTTTGGCGCGATCGAAGCGCACAAGGAGTCGGGCCGGGAAGCGTCGGGCGTCCGCCTGATCGAGACGCTCGCCGACGACCTCCGCCACGCCTGGCGCCAACTCGGCGCCCGCAAGGGATTCACGGCCGCGGTCGTCGTCACGCTCGCGCTCGGCATCGGCGCCACGACCACGATGTATGGACTCGCGCGCGCCTCCGCGGAGCAACCGCTTCCCTTTCCGCATGCTGACCAACTGATCGACGTCATGCAGCAGCCTGCGGGGTGCGGCAACTGCCGGAATATTTCCTCGGGAGGTTTCGTTGCGGTGCAACGCGGGGCGACGACACTCGCGAATGTCGGACTGGTTTCCGGGTGGACTGCCATCGTCCGGGGCACCGACCGGGCCGAGGCACTGAACGGAGTCCGGGTCACCCCCGACTTCTTTCGGACGCTCGGAGCGCGAACGCTGCTCGGCCGAACGCTCGGCCCCGCCGACACCGCGATCGGCCACCGCGACGCGGTGGTGTTGAGCGAGACGCTCTGGCGCACCCGATTCGGCGCCGACTCCGGGATCGTCGGGCGAACGACGGTGATCAACGGAACACCGTTCACGGCGGTGGGCGTGCTCGCCGGGGCAACGACCTATCCCCTCAACACCGACCTGTGGGCCCCGTTGGCCATCACCAGCGCGATGGCGGTCAACTATCACTGGACGGACTTCGACATGGTGGCGCGCGCACGCCCGGGCGTGCCCCTGTCCCGTGTGCGTGCCGAACTCGCGAGCCTCGCGCGCGAGGAAGCCCTGGCCTACCCCGACCAGATGCGAGCCACGACGTTCAGGGTGCAGTCCCTCTCGCTGTGGCGCGATGCGGACACGAGCCCGATCTGGATCTTCTCGGGTGCGGTCGGCCTGGTGCTCCTCATCGCGTGCATCAATCTGGCCGCCCTCCTGTTGGCCCAGCTCGCGTCGCGCCGCCGAGAGCTCGCAGTCCGCGCGGCGATGGGCGCCGGCCCTTCCCGAATCGCGCGCCAGCTCCTGACCGAGACCATGCTCGTCTCCCTGCTCGGTGGCGGATGCGGTGCGCTCGCCGCCTGGGGCGGGATCGCGGCGATCCGGGTCGGCATGCCGGCGGATATTTCCCGCTCGATGCCGGGATGGAGTCTGTTCCACCTCGACCTCCCGGTTCTGGCCGCCGCGCTCGGCATCGGCCTCGGCACCGGCGTCGTGATCGGCCTGTTGCCGGCGATTCGATTCGCGCGACCTGACCTCATGAAGGAATTGCACGCCGCATCGCGCACGATCACCGACCGCGCCGTGGGACGACGCCTGCTCGTGGGCGCTCAGGTCGCCTTTGGCGTGGTGCTGCTCTCGGCGGCGGGGCTGCTCGCGCGGAGCGTCCAGCACCTCTATGCGACACCAACGGGGGTCTCACCAGAACACGTTCTCGCCTTCCGCATCCAGAGTCCGCCGTACAGGCCCGGTACCCGTGTCGATTCGACGTCCACAGACCATCTCGCGCGGGCACTCGAGGCCGTCCCCGGCGTGCGGAGCGCCGGCGTGACCTTCGCGCTGCCGTTCAGCCAGGCAATGAGCACCAACAACTTCGACATCGCCGGCCGGCCGGCGCCCCCGCCGCATCACCATCCATTCAGCCGCATGCAGCCGGCGACGCCGGACTACTTCGCGACACTCGGTATCCCGATCATGCGCGGCCGGCCGTTTCGGCCGTCCGACGCGTCGGGAGCGCCTCGGGTCGCCATCGTGAATCAGGCACTCGCACGACGCTTCTTCCCCAATGAGGATCCACTCGGCCACACGTTGGTGATCGGCGGGGACGATTGGCAAATCGTTGGCGTGTCGGGCAACGTGATGTACGGGCAGATCGGACAGCCGGTGACGCCGGAGATCTATCGCCCGATGCAGCAGTTTCCGTTTAGCGACGCCGGCGTGGTGGTGCAGACCGCCGGCGATCCGGCGGCTGCCGAGCCCGCCATCCTCGCGGCCGTGCGACGCTTCGATCCTGACCTCGCGGTGTCGCGCCTCGGTCCGCTGGCCGGTGACTTTCGAAAGGTGCTGGCGCCGTACTGGATCATGCTCGGTCTCATGGGCGGCTTCGCGGTGATTGCGATGCTGATCTCCGCCATCGGCCTGTACGCCGTGATCAGCTACAGCGTGACGCAGCGCTCGCGCGAATTCGGCGTGCGAATGGCACTCGGCGCGCAGCCGGGCGGGCTCGTACGCTTGGTGATTGCTCAGGGTCTGCGACTGGCCGCCGCCGGGGGCGTGGTAGGACTCATCGCAGCCTTCGCGGTGACGCGGCTGCTCCGGTCGCTGCTGTACGGCGTGTCGCCCGGCGACCCGCTGACGTTCGCATTCGTCGCGGTCGGCGCGGCCATGGTAGCAGTGCTCGCATCGTACTGGCCGGCGCGTCGCGCCGCGGCCACCGATCCGATGACGTCATTGCAGGCCGACTGATCCAACGACGGGCCCCGCTGCGCCCGCCCGGCGCCACCGACGTCAACGGCTCTACTTCAACCAGCCCTCCACCTTCGCCCGGCTCGGCACGCCGCCCGCGTGAACCACCTCGCCATCGATCACCACACCGGGCGTGGACATGACGCCGTATCCCATGATATCGCGGATATCCTCCACCTTCTCCAGTTCGATCTCGGCGCCGGTCTCCTTGGCGACGGTCTGGAGCAGCCGGATGGTGTTCCGGCAGTTCGGGCAGCCCGTCCCGAGCACTTTCACGTTTCTCATCACGATCTCCTTGTCGTCGGTCACAGCACGGCGTTGAACACGTAGCCCACCAGCAGGATGCCGATGGCGACCACGGCGACGAACGTCGCGATCAGTCGCAGCTTCAGCACCTTGCGCAGGATCACCATTTCGGGAAACGACAGCGCGATCACGCTCATCATGAAGGCGAGCACGGTCCCCAGCGCGGCGCCCTTGCCGAGCAGTGCCTGTACGATGGGGATGACGCCCGCGGCGTTCGTGTACATCGGGACGCCGGCGAGCACCGCTGCCGGTACGGCCCACCAGGTATCGCGCCCCATGATCGAGGCCATGAACGCCGCCGGCACGTAGCCGTGGATCGCGGCGCCGATGGCGATGCCGGCCAGGATGTACGGCCACACGCGTCCGACGATCTCGCGCACGGCGGCGAATCCCGCTTCGATGCGCGCCGCCGCATTCAGGCCGTCGTGTCCGGCGGCCGCCTGCACGCGTGGCATTTCGCGCACCCAGTCCTCGAGCGACGACTCCATGTGGAGCCGCCCGATCACCCATCCCGCCACGATGGCGATGGACAGGCCGAGTCCGAGGTAGAGCAGTGCGATCTTCCATCCGAACAGGGCGAACAGCAGGGCCAGCGCCACCTCGTTGACCATCGGCGCCGAGATCAGGAAGGAGAAGGTGACGCCGAGCGGCACGCCGGCCTGCACGAAGCCGATGAAGAGCGGCACCGCCGAGCAGGAACAGAACGGCGTCACGATGCCGAGGCCCGCCGCCATGACGTTGGCGACACCCTCGGCGCGCCCCGCGAGCAGTGCGCGCGTGCGCTCGGGCGTGAAATACGAGTTCACCATCCCCATCGCGAAGACGACGCCCGTAAGGAGGAGCAGGACTTTTGGCGTGTCGAAGAAGAAGAACTGGAGCGCGCCGCCCAGGTGGCTCGTGGGGTCCACCGGCAGGGCGGCCACGAGGGCCCCCGAGGTCGGCTCCAGCGCCAGGTAGAGCGCCAGCCAGCCCAGCGCTGCAGCGCTGAGGAAGACTCGGGGATGCGCGCCTGGCCAGGCGGGGCGCGCGATGGCTACTTCGTCGGCGTGCAGCATGCTTTCTCCGCCATCCACCGGGTGTAGCGCGCATCCACGTCGGCCACGAGCGGGTCGGTGAGCAATTCTCGTGTGGTATCGAGCACCAGGCGCTGTTCCGGGCCTGTCTGCTCGGCGATCCGGTAGCGCATCCAGAGTCCGTCGCGGCGGCCGTCCACGAGGCCGGTAGCCTGGAGGTAGCGCAGGTGTCGCGACGCCTTGGATTGCGTCACGCGAAGGATGGCCTCCACGTCGCAGACGCAGAGTTCGCCGTGGCGGAAGAGCAGCGCGAGGATCTCGAGGCGCGTGTCTTCGGAAAGGGCTTTGAAGGTCTGGCTGAGCAATCGCATGGTCGGGGTTCTCCGTGCGTGGAGTAAACCCGTTTACGCGGTTATACGGGATCGGCGTGTCCCCGACGGCAGGTAGGTGGTTTCCCGACGTTGGCGGGTGGTTTGCGCGTGCGGCGGGCGGTTGAGAGGGGGATGGCGAGGGGGTTCGGTTGGCAGTCGTGCCAGGAGGTGTGCCGGTAGAATCCGGAGTTCGGGCGGGAGGTGAGGGAGCCAAGCTTTCAGCCGCGCACCGCGATTGCCGCAAGAACGCTCGGCCGCTCGCGACGGAGATTCTCCCGATGAGCGAAGACAAGTTCCGCGCCGCGTTCAAGGGCTCGGCGATGACGCGGGCGAAGATGGCCGGCTTGAAGCGGAACGCCGGCGCCGTACTCCGGAACGCGGCCCCGTAGACCCTGCGCAAGCGAGTGCCTGACCGCGCGGCAATGCGGCCCAGCCCCCCCGATCTTGACGCCGCAGACCTGAGGCCGCACCTTCTCCACTAACCTGGTTTGTGGACTGGCCATGCCCCGTACGACCAACGACCTCCTCCACGGCACGCTCGATGTGCTTGTGCTAAAGACCCTCTCTTGGGGCCCGATGCACGGCTACGGCATCACGACGTGGATCGAACGCCAGTCCGGCCAGGAACTCGACATCGTGGACGCCGCGCTCTACAAAGCCCTGCACCGGCTTGAGGCAGGCGGCGCCGTCACATCCACGTGGGGCATGTCCGAGAACAACCGGCGGGCAAAGTACTACTCCCTCACGGCGAAGGGCCGACGCCTGCTGCAAGCCGAACTCGCGACCTGGCACCGGTACGTGGCCGCGGTCTCGGGCGTGCTGGAGACGCCATGAGGGGCCTGTCCGGATCGGACAAACTCCCGCCCGGCGTCCGCCGCATCTTTCGTCTGCCGTGGAACAGGCGCGAGATGCGCCGCGACCTCGATACCGAGTTGCAGTTTCACCTCCAGATGCGCATCGACGACCTGCGCGCGCTGGGCATGAGCGAACCTGCCGCCCACGCGGAAGCTCTCCGCCGACTCGGCGACGAGCACGACCTCAAAGCGTACTGCCTGCGCGTCGACGAACGGCGCGCGCTCGTCGATCGTGTCGTGGGCTGGCTGTACGACTTCGGACAGGATCTACAACTCGCCGTGCGGCAGGCGCGCCAACGTCCGAGCTTCACCCTGCTCATCGTCGCCACGCTCGCCGTCGGCATCGCCGTCGTCACCGCGACGTTCAGCTTCGTCAACACGGCGCTCTACCGCGCCCTGCCCTATCCGCTGGCGGACCGATCGGTCGCCATCATCGCGACCCCGAATGACTGGCCCGGCAATCTTCCGCTCGCGGCGGTTGAACGCCTGCGCCACGACACCCGATCGTTCGCGCGCGTGTCCGCCTTCTACGATGTCGGGGAACGCTTCGAGATGGCCAGCCGGGTGGAACCGCTGGTCGGAACGGCCGTCGATACGGGCTTCTTCGCGACCCTCGGCGCACATTCTGAACGCGGTCGTTTTCCGAGCGCCGTCGAGGTCGCGCGGGCGGCGCCGTACGTGGTGATCAGCCACCGGCTCTGGTACGGCGAACTCAATGCCGACCCCAATGTCATCGGACGCGCGCTCCGGCTCGGAAGACAGCTCTATACTGTCGTCGGCGTGATGCCACCGCACATCAATTACGGCGTCGCCGGTCGGACCGACGTCTGGGTGCCACAACCGGCGGTCGCCGATCCCGGCGCGTACTACTTCGCCTTCGCCTGGCTCAAGCCGGGGGTGACGTTGGCCCAAGCGCGCGCGGAGGTCAGCTTCCTGAGCGACCAGACCGTCGGCTCCGACCCCAGCCGCTACCACCGACTCGACCTCTATGTCAACGATGAGATGGTCGTGCGGCGCACCGGACCCCAGTCGCGCGCGCTGCTGCTCTTCCTCGCGGTCGCGGCATGCGTACTGTTCATCGGTTGCGCCAACGTCACCACGCTCCTGCTCATGCGCGCCACCGAGCGACGGCGAGAGATGGCCGTGCGCGCCTCGCTTGGCGCCGGGCGCGCACGATTGGTGCGGCAGGGGCTCACCGAGAGTCTCCTGCTCGCCGTGATTGCTGCCGCGATCGGCACCGCGCTGTCGGTGGTCGGCATTCGTGTGGTGGCCGCCGCCTTTCCGACTGGACTGGGAACCTGGTTCCGGCTCGGCATCGACTCGCACGTGCTGCTCTTCGTCCTCGGCATCTCGGCCGCGGTCGTCTTCCTCGTGGGGCTTACCCCGGCGCTCGACGGCACCCGCTTCGATATTTCAACAACACTCAAGGCCGGGGGTGGCTTTGGGGCGACATCTGCTCGCACCCTGCACCGGGGCCAGCGCGCCATCGGAGTCCAGGTCGCGGTGGCCGTCGCGCTCCTCATCACGACCGCGCTGCTCGGCGCCAGCTATCGTAACATCGTGACGGCCGATCCCGGGTACCGTCCCGACGGGGTGCTCGCGGTGTGGCTGCAGACCGACTCCACCGGGAGCGCCGAGGCGCGTACCCTCACCGAGGCACTGCAGGAGAACGCCGCCGTGCGATCGGCCGCCCGTGTGAATGACTTCGCGCAGTTCCAGGATTCTGCAGTCCAGGGCGACTTCCTGGATTCGATCTATCGAACGGATGCTCCGCAGGCGGTGAACACGGGTGGCCCGATGGGCATCCGGATGCACGTCGTGTCGGATCGCTACTTCTCCACGTTGGACATTCCGCTCGTGCGGGGCCGGAGATTCGTCCCCACCGACACGGCCGGTACCCCGCTCGTGGCCGTGCTGAGTGAACACGCGGCGAGGGCAATCTGGGCTGGGCGCGGTGGCGTGGGCCGAACCTTTCGGCTGGGGCGAAGCGGTTCGGTGATCACGGTCGTCGGGATCGCCGGCGACGTGCACGATCCCATGGAGACCGCCGCCGGGTTGAGCCTCGCCGGTCACGCCGATCTCTACTTGAGCGATCGGCAGGCGGTGGGCCGGTGCTGCCTGTACAAAGTGATCGTGCGCCCGACAGGCCGCCAAGGAGCGGCGATCGCCGCGGTGAACAAGGAGATCCGTACGGCCCTCCCGAATCTCGACGGGTTCAGGATCCTTCCCTATGTCCAGACCGTCAGCGAGGCACCCACAGTCGTTCGCCTCTTCGGCGGCGTAATCGGAACCTGCGCGGCGATCGCCCTCGCGCTCTCCCTGGTCGGCATCTACGGCGTGGTGGGCTACAGTGTCACGCAGCGCACGCGAGAGATCGGCATCCGCGTCGCACTCGGCGGCAGCATTGCCCAGATCCGGCGGCACCTGATGCTGGGCAGCTTGCGAGTCGGCGCCGTCGGGCTGCTGGTCGGCGTGTTCCTTGCCTTCGGCCTCGCCCGACTACTCCGGGCATGGATGCTCGGCGTGTCGCCGACTTCTCCCATGGTGTATTTGGCGGCGTGCGTCGTGTTCGCTGGAGCAGCGTATCTGGCCGGGTATGTGCCGAGCCGCCGCGCGGCGCGAGTGGTCCCTATGGACGCGTTGCGATCGGAATGATGATCCGGGCTCCCAACGAGGGCCCGGGGACTCGACGAAGCAGGCCCGGTAACCCTGCGTCTAACTGCTGATGCGCGCGACTGTTCGCCCGCCCGTTTCCAAGGGAATTGCAATACAGTTATGTCGGCACACCTCCCAGGAGCAGTGCCCGTTCAACCGTCAATTCGCGCGGGACGTGAAGGAACCGCGCTTTCAGGCCCGTGCGGCGATCGGGAAGAAGGACGCGATAGTGTTGGCCGTGGAAATCCCGGCGACGAGCGAAGACGATTTCCGCGCCGCTTTCAAGGGCTCGGCGATGAAGCGGGCGAAGTCGACAGGGATCAAGCGGAACGCGACCGTGGTGGTCGGTAACCGGGGGCCTGGGGCGACGTAGTCGCGGGTCGTCACGCACATCCCGAACAAGCACCAGGTTATGAAGTGCTCCTACGGGTGCCATGCCAACCGGTCGCGGGGCACCCGGCGCCGGGCCGCCGAGGTCGACGGCGCGCCCACCCCCGTCCCGGTGGCCGCGCCGGAGCGCCTGCCGCTCCGCGAGGCCCGGCGGCGGTAGGCCAAGCTCCTGCGGCGCCTCTAACGTAACGAGTATCTCACTAGCCGTCGGCAGCGCCGCCACATGCCGAGTATCCGTTACGGCTGTTCCGCAGTCAAGTATCATCTGAGGTCTTTCACATTTGGACATTTGGCATCCCCATCCTTCGGCCGCTTCGAGATGACGAGGACGAAGGATCGCCTCGGCGCTTAGGTCAATCATGTATGCGTAATGTCCGCTAAACCGATCGCGAGCACCGTCCGATTGTCATATGGAACGACGGCGCGCTCCGACGATTGCGCGGGCTCATGGACGGAGCCGGCGAGAAAGACGCGGATGGGACCAATCTGCATATGCTACATGGTCGAATTGGCGCTCCAACATGGATATGCCAAGCCGCTGTCAAGCTCGAGGGGCAGCTTGCTACGGCATATGTCGAAAAGCGCCTGGCAGACCCGTATAACAAGATTAAGACGACAATTCTAATTTTGACCAAGCGCTGGCATCGAGAACGGCACACGCTGGCGAAACGAAGGCGAGGTCTATATAGTGGGCGGGACGTTCCACCTCCCCGTATGTGGAGGGCGCCCCGCAAATTCCGAGGGGGTCCCCCATGAAAAGCTCCACCAGATGGAAACGGCGTGTGCGCCTCGCGGCGCTTGTTGTCGTAGCGTGCGCTGCCCCGATAGCACTGAGCCCAACGACGGGCTTCGCGGCGAATGACGCGGCGGGGGAGTGTAACCCGTCGAACTGCTGCCCCGGAGGGTATGAAATCTGCTACGCCGATCCGCTTCCGGTACCTGATGCGTACTTCTGCTAACGCAGCGGATGCAGAAAGTGGTATGACCAATCGAGCGTAGACCATCTGCACTCGAAGCATCGATGTCCAACTGAGGCGGCGGCCTCTACATACGGGAGACGGGACATGTGGAGAGAGCGGTGGAGCCGAAGCAGAGGGGCGTACAGACCAATCTGTGTGGTTGTGGCGGTGCTCCTCATCGGCATGGGGTGTCGCGGCGCCGGGGGCGCTTCGCCCCTAGTTCGCGCCGGCGTCCGCGACTCCCTTGAAGGCCAAGGGCCGGGGTTGATGCTCCACCAAGTCCACGATCCGGTCGGCCTCGCCCGAGTAGGGCATTCGTTCGTGGTCCTCGATGCCGTGAGTGACACGGTCTTGTGGCAGGTGGATGCCGCGACGGGCCGTGTTCTGGGGGTCCTGACGCGAGTTGGCTCGGGTGGCCAGCAATTCCGCGCTCCGCGGACCGTAATCGCGACATCGGATAGCACGGAGTGCTGGGTCTACGATGTCGCCATGCAGCGGATGAGTCGCGTGTCACTCACGGCGGGCGGTCCCGTAATCACGCGATCCGTACGGCTTGTTGCTGACGCGCGGATCACCGATGCCACGCCGCTGGCGGATACGGGTTTCCTCGCGATCGGGACCTTCTCGAGTGGCCGACTTGCGCGACTTGATCGTTTGGGGCACTTGACGGCGATCCTCGGCAGCCCTCCGGCAGGAAAACCCGATGTGCCGATCGAAGTGCGACAGGAGGCGCTCCAGGGCAAGATCCGGATCGCGCCGGATGGCGATCAGGTCGTGCTTTCGGCGGTGAACGGTACGGCGCTGCCAATCTTGGACCTTGCCGGCGCCCTCCAACGGTACGCCGACAGTCCGTTCGAGAGCCACCCGGAATTTGATTGGAGCGTGATGCGAGGGTTGCCCGTCGTGCGCTTGTCGAAGGACACGCGGTACGGTTACCTGGACGCTGCGGTCTCACCGAACACGATTGTGGTCTTGTATTCCGGGGCGGTCCTTGGAAAGACGAGGGGATATCCGCCGAGCTTGGAAGTGGACGCCTTCGACTGGAGCGGCCACCTCATACGGCGCTACGCGGTCTCCGACAGCGTCGCGGCCATTGCCGTGAACCTCGCAGGGGACACCCTTTTCACGATCGAGCATGGCCATGGAAGTCGGATACGCAGGAGTGCGTTTAGTGAATCCCCGCGCCTCGGAGCATCGCCACGAACGCGCGGGCGGCGACTCGGAAGCTGTCGTGGAAGGCCGGGCAGAGGCTGCGTTGCGAGCGTCGATCCAACCGTGAA
>CAWAHC010000007.1:0-407025 GCA_963781765.1 uncultured Gemmatimonadaceae bacterium | reverse complement strand
GAGACCCCCCACCCGCACCGTCGTGGAACTCAGACCCGCCTTTACCGCCCCCACCTCCGTCGGCGACTGATGACGGTGGTCCGTCCTGCCCGTCCGCGCCACCATTCAACTGTCCCACGCCGCCCTGTCCGCCGTCACTCCCACCCCACGTCGCGCTCCCCCCCGCGCCCCCGGCCTTGGTCCCGAGGAGGCAGGTCCCTCCCTTCGCCCCCGAGCTTCCGTCAGCGGCCTGGGCCGGCCGCGTCGTGCCCCACCCGAAGCCGTCATTCCCTGTAAATCCCCTGGGCGCCGAGATCGTACTCCCGACGATCTCGATGCCGGCGCTCGAGTCGAAGCTGACCACCCCGTAGTTGCTGCCGGCGAGATTGCGCAGATGGAGGCCGTCGAGCACGACGTCGCTGACGTGCAGTCCCACCACCGTCAACACCGAGTCGCCGATGGTGGTGGAATCGTGCACAGTGTCCCGTTGCCAGTTGGCCGGGTCGTATCCGCCGACGATGCGCACGTTCGATTTGAGCACGACCCGTTCGGCGTACACGCCGCCGGCCACCCGGATCGTTTGCCCCGAATCGGACGCCGCGAGCGCGGCTGCGATCGTCTGGAATGGCTGTCTGCTGGGTGCCAGCACCGGCATCGTTGCCCGTCGTGGCGCTCACGAACAGATCGTTGGCCGCCGGCTTGTTGCCGTTGCCGCCCCCCGGCCCCGTGGAATCGGCCGCCCCCCCGCACGCCGCCACCGCGTAGCCGGCGGCGACCGCCAGCGCCAGCGCTCGCACGCGCGTCCATCGTGAATACCGCGACATCGTTCCTCCCTTTCGATGAGATGACCCCACTGAATTCTCCTTCTGGTTTGATCGCAGCCGGCGCGCCCGCCACCGCATCCGGCAACGGAACGCGGGGAGAAGACGGTGACCGCGGCGGAGCGCACGGGGCGTCACCGCTGGTGCGGAGTGGCCGGCCGATGGCCGGTGGGACGGGCGGGCATTTTGAGTAGCTCCGGGTCGGAGGATCAGGAACGGAGACCCGGCTGCATCTCCCTGACCCTCCAAACACGGAACCACCGGAAAACCGATCATCCGCGTCTACATTGGGCCTCGCACGGATTGAACGGCCGGACCGACTCTCGTCGATCCGGCCGTTCGGCTCCCGGCTCGCCCACCACAGGAGTGCCCGACGGGGCCGCCGCGCTATCCCGGCAGATTCTTGACCGACGCGGAATCGCCGGGTGCGCCCACCGAGGTGACCACGGGACTCCCGCCACCCGCGCCGCCGGGCCCGACCTCGTAGACCACGGCGGTCGGGGTGTACACCCCACTCGGGAACACGAGGACGCCGACGGATGGCCCACCGGCGCCGCCACCACCCGCGCCCCCCCGCCCGCCCTCGATGCCACCCCCGCCGTAGCCACCTGCGCCGCCTCCCCCTACGCCCGCTCCGCCCGTGCCACCTCCTCCGGGCAAACCGCCGAGCTCGCCAAGCGTCCCTGCGCCGCCGTTACCCCCTCCACCCGCGATCACCATCGAGTTGACCAGCCGCACATCGCTGGCACGCCCTACGACCAGCCCGATGGCTGGTCCGCCACCACTCCCCGGGTCACCAAGGTTCCCTCCCACCCCGCCCTGGCCCCCACCCCCCCCGCCCCCGCCACACTGACCGAAAGCCAAGTTTCCGCCTCCCCCGCCGCCGCCGCCCCCACCCGCGCCGTCGCCGCCGAATTGGCCGTAGCCGCCGTTCTCCAAGGAGTATCCGTTGGTGATGGAGTACCCGAATTCCGAAGTGCCTCCGCGACCAGCACGTCCCGTGTTGGAAACCGCGGAGGCAGACGCCCCGGGCTTACCCGCGCCGAACTCACCCCCTCCCGTACCGCCGTTACCTCCGGAGCCTTCGCCGGACAGCCCGTCAGCTCCACTGCCCAACTGTCCCGCGCCGCCATCGCCGCCGATAAGCCCACCCCACGTCACGTTCCCCCCTGCGCCCCCGGCCTTGGTCCCGAGGCAGCCCCCTCCCTTTGCCCCTGGGCTGCCAGCCGCGGCCCGGTCCGGCCGCGTCGTGCCCCACCCGAGGGTGCCGCTCCCAGCAAATCCCCTGGGCGCCGAGATCGTACTCCCGACGATCTCGATGCCGGCACTCGAGTCGAAGGTGACCACCCCATAGACGCTGCCCGCGAGATTGCGCAGATGGAGACCGTCGAGCACGACGTCGCTGACGTGCAGCCCCACCACCGTCATCACCGAGTCGCCGATGGTGGTGGAATCGTGCACGGTGTCCCGTTGCCAGCTGGCCGGGTCGTATCCGCCGACGATGCGCACGTGCGACTTGAGCACGACCCGTTCGGCGTACATGCCGCCGGCCACCCGGATTGTTTGCCCCGAATCGGACGCCGCGAGCGCGGCCGCGATCGTCTGGAATGGCTGCTGCTGGGTGCCAGCACCGGCAGCGTTGCCCGTCGTGGCGCTCACGAACAGATCGTTGGCCGCCGGCTTGTCGCCGTTGCCGGCTCCCGGCCCCGTGGAATCGGCCGCCCCCCCGCACGCCGCCACCGCGTAGCCGGCGGCGACCGCCAGCGCCAGCGCCCGCCCGCGCGTCCATCGTGAATACCGCGACATCGTTCCCCCTTTCGATGAGATGTCCGCTCAGAAACAGGAATTCAAATCCTCGTATAGTCGGACGGTTGGACGCCGGGAGCCGGCCCGCAGCGTTTCCGTCATACCGCCTCAGTGAATCGGAACCCCGGCGACAGCTACCGGCACGCCGGCCGCCGCATCCGGCAACGGAACGCGGGGAGAAGACGGTGACCGCGGCGGAGCGCACGGGGCGTCACCGCT
Source organism: uncultured Gemmatimonadaceae bacterium (assembly GCA_963781765.1). Taxonomy (GTDB): domain Bacteria; phylum Gemmatimonadota; class Gemmatimonadetes; order Gemmatimonadales; family Gemmatimonadaceae; genus JAGWRI01. The sequence continues at coordinate 404,200 of CAWAHC010000007.1, read as the reverse complement.
GGTGCGGAGTGGCCGGACGATGGCCGGTGGGACGGGCGGGCATTTTGAGTAGCTCCGGGTCGGAGGATCAGGAACGGAGACCCGGCTGCATCTCCCTGACCCTCCAAACACGGAACCACCGGAAAACCGATCATCCGCGTCCACATTAGAAGTGGCCGACGGGGCCGCCGCGCTATCCCGGCAGATTCTTGACCGACGCGGAGTCGCCGGGTGCGCCCACCGAGGTGTCCACGGGACTCCCGCCGCCGGCGCCGCCAGGCCCGACCTCGTACACCACGGCAGTCGGGGTGTACACCCCACTCGGGAACACGAGGACGCCGACGGACGCCCCACCGGCGCCGCCACCACCCGGGCCACCCCGCCCGCCCTCGATGCCAGCGCCACCGTCGCCACCTGCTCCGGCTGTCCCCTTTGCCGCTCCGCCCTTGCCACCTGCCCCGGGCAGACCACCGAGCTGGCCAAGCTCCCCCGCGCCGCCGGTGCCGCCTCCACCCGTGATCACCATCGAGTTGACCAGCCGCACATCGCTGGCGCGCCCTACGACCAGCCCGATGGCGGGTCCGCCGCCATTCCCCGGGGCACCAGAGTTCCCCGCCCGCCCGCCCTGGCCGCCACCACCCCCCCCACCACCACACTGAAAGAAAAACGGGTCCCCTCCCCCTCCCCCTCCCCCGCCGCCGCCGGTGCCGTCCCGGCTATGTTCGCCGGAGCGACCATCCAACACGGAGTATCCGTCGGTGATGGAGTACGCCCCGAGTCCCAAACTGCCTCCAACACCGGCAGAGCCCGGTGGCGGAATCACGGAGGGAGACCCCCCAGCTGAACCGTCCTCGAGCCCATACCCACCCGTTCCGCCCACACCTCCGTCGGCGATGGGTGACGGTGGTCCGGGCGTCCCGTCCGTGCCAACGCCAAGTGAACCCTCGCCGCCATTCCCGCCGTAATTCCCACCCCACGTCGCGGTTCCTCCCGCGCCCCCGGCTTTGCTCGAGACGCAGCCCCCTCCATCCGCCCCTGGGCTTCCGTCAGCGGCCTGGGCCGGCCGCGTGTTACCCCACAAGAAGCCGTCACGCCCTGGAAATCCCCTGGGCGCCGAGATCGTACTCCCGACGATCTCGATGCCGGCACTCGAGTCGAAGGTGACCACCCCATAGACGCTGCCCGCGAGATTGCGCAGATGGAGACCGTCGAGCACGACGTCGCTGACGTGCAGCCCCACCACCGTCATCACCGAGTCGCCGATGGTGGTGGAATCGTGCACGGTGTCCCGTTGCCAGCTGGCCGGGTCGTATCCGCCGACGATGCGCACGTGCGACTTGAGCACGACCCGTTCGGCGTACATGCCGCCGGCCACCCGGATCGTCTGCCCCGAATCGGACGCCGCGAGCGCGGCCGCGATCGTCCTGAACGGCTGCTGCTGGGTGCCACCACCGGCATCGTTGCCGGTCGTGGCGCTCACGAACAGATCGTTGGCCGCCGGCGTGTTGCCGTTGCCGTCGCCAGGCCCCGTGGAATCGGCCGCCCCCCCGCACGCCGCCACCGCGTAGCCGGCGGCGACCGCCAGCGCCAGCGCCCGCCCGCGCGTCCATCGTGAATACCGCGACATCGTTCCCCCTTTCGATGAGATGTCCGCTCAGAAACAGGAATTCAAATCCTCGTATGGTCGGACGGTTGGACGCCGGGAGCCGGGAACCGGCGCAGGGCGCCGCGCGGACTTCACCACGAGAAGGCCTTCACTTCGCCTGGCCCCGTGTTGCAGATGACGAATTGGTCGCAGTCGAAGACGGTCACGATGACCGAGCTCTTGCCCTTGGTTCTCGAGAACGTGCCGCTCGCGGTGAGCAGCAACGTCCAGGGCGGGCCCTGCCACGGTATGCCGGGATCGAGATGGGTCAACGCAATCAAGAAGTCGTACGACCCGTGGCTCGTCATCACGCTGACCGTGTCGGCCGTATGACCCTGGCTCGCGGTGATGTCGGTGCCGTCAAAGTTGGACTGCACCTTCTCGCAGATGGCGAGTACGTAGAGCGCCGCGACCACGGTATCGCAGGCGCTGGGTGGGGCGGCGAACTGAAACGAGGTATCCCTGGTTACCTGATTGCCGGCGTCGTCGTACGCGGTCGCCGTCACGGTGTAGCTGCCGCCAGTGGCGTAGTCGTGCGTCGCAGCGAGCGTGTCCAACCCGGAAGTGAAATCGGTGGTGGTGCTGTCACCCCAGGCGATGACGACGTGGGACAGGTTGCGGTCGGGATCGCTGGCGCTGGCCGCCAGGTCGGCACGCAGATAGGTCGTGCTCGAGCTCGTCACAGTCAGGCTGGCGAGCGTGGGAGGGTGGTTGCCGGGCGCGGTGGGGCCGTCGCCACCGGCACCGCCACCACATCCGGCAACGGAGAGCAGGGCGAGGACGGCAACCGCGGCGGCGTGCACTGGGCGTCGCCGCTGGTGCGGGGCGGCCAGGCGATGGCCGGTGGCACGGGCGGGCATCGGAGTAACTCCGGGTCGGAGGGTCAGGAGCGGGGAACCACGGCTGCATCCCCCTGTCCCTCCAAACACGGAACCACCCGAAAACCGATCATCTTGCTTTAGATTGGGCCCCTCGCCTCCTGAACGGCGCACCGGCCGGCCAGCGTCCGGTCCCTGGCGACCCGAGGATTCCCCGCGCCCAAGCGCGCCACCAGCATACCAAGCCCTTTGGTGAGCAGCGGCGCCGCCCGCGCGCATCCATGCTGGTCAGCGACGTAGCTCCCGTAGTGCACCAGCGCCTCCGCATAGTCCGGATGGTCCGCGCCGAGCGCCGTGCGGAGGCCGGCGAGCGCGGAATCGTACGCGGCGGCGGCGGGACGTTTCTGCGCGCGCAGCAGCTCGGCGCGTTCGAGTTCCGCCGTGGCGATCCAGGCATGCGTCGCGGGCAGCATGGCGCGCAGAATCGAGTCGCCTCGTGTGAGGAGGCTGTCGGCCGCGCGCAGCCGCCCCTGACGGCGGGCAATGGACGCCAACTGCACGAGGCTTTGCCCGATGGTGGCGTGCCCCTTCAGGTACTTGGCGTGTCGCATCGCGAGCGACGCGAGGGCGAGCGTCCGGGCCGAGTCGAGACGACCGAGGTCGATCTGGAGCGCGGCGTCTTCAAAGAGTGTCTCGGCAACCTGCGGCGTGCCGGTTGGACCCGCCGCGCGCGAATCGATCACGCTCAGCCGGAAGATGGAGTCGGCTTCGGACAAACGCCCTTCCAGGCGGACGGCGCGGCCCAGATTGCGGAGCGCGGTTGCACGCCACTCGGTATGGAACCAGGGTGCGGAGGCCGCAAAGGGGGAGACTGCCGGAGCAGCGCCCTCGGCGGGGATCGCGATGGGTCGACCGTAAATCGCGACCACTTCGCGCAGCGGCGGTTCGGCCTCGGCGTACCGCGCCATGTCGAGGCGAAGCCGGGCGAGATTGTTGAGGCAGTATGCGACGGCGTATGGATCGTTGGGCAGCGCGCGGGCCTCGGCCAGCGCGCTCTCGAAGAACGGTTCAGCCTGCGCGAACTTGCCCTCTTCCTCCAGCGTCGTGGCGAGCTGGCTCTTGGCCTGGATGGAGGGTACCGCGGGCTGGTGGAAGATGGTCCGGTTCACCTGCACGAGCTTCCGGAGTTGCGGCTCGGCGGCCTTCATGTCGCCCATCTCGCGATACACCATTCCCGTGGTCAGGAGCACGTTTGAATAGAGCACCGGCTGATCCCTGGCGAGCGTATCGATACCCGACACGGCATCGTCGAGGAGTTGACGAGCCGTTGTCAGTTGATGGGGGCTCTGCGGCGACGCGCGCTTGAAAATGTTGACGAGGAAGGTCGAAACGTCGTTCGCACGCGTGGCCGCGCGGCTGGCCAGGGTTCGCTCGGTTCGCAGGCGAACGGTATAGAAGGCCGCGGTAGATGAGATCAGCAGCAGCACGACGGACGCCGAGATGACCCCGGTCCGGTTGCGCGACACGAACTTGCGGGCGCGATACGCGACGCTGTCCGGCCGGGCGAGCACCGGCTGCCCGCTCCGATGCCGTATGAGGTCGTTGGCGAGGGCTTCCACGGACGCGTAGCGACGTTCCGTTTCCACCTGCAGGGCATGGGCGCAGATGACTTCGAGATCCCCGCGCAACTGGCGTTCGAGCCGGTCGGGCCGGGTGTCGCGGGTGGTGCACACGTCGTGGAGGGTGACCGGGCCACTTCCCTGACGGCTCCGACGCAGCGCGGCCAGCGGACTTTCCGGGACGGCGTCCGGCGGTGGCGGCTCGGTGTCGCGCCACCCGCGCATGGGGCGCTGCCCGACGAGCATCTCGAACAGCACCACGCCGAGCGAGTAGACGTCGGTGGCGGTGGAGACGGGCTGTCCGCGGAGCTGTTCGGGCGAGGCGTAGGCCGGGGTGTTGAGACGCATTCCGGTCTTCGTGAGTTGCGGCCGGCTGTCGTCCGCTTCCAGCACCTTGCCGATGCCGAAGTCGAGCAGCTTCACCTCGCCGCGGTGCGTGACCAGGATGTTGTCCGGCTTCAGGTCGCGGTGCACCACGAGCTTCGCGTGCGCGAACTGGACGGCGGCGCACACCTCGATGAAGAGGTCGAGGCGCTGCGCCACCGTCAGCCGCTGCTGGTCGCAGTAGACGTCGATCGGTTTGCCGTCCACGTACTCCATGGCGAACCAGGGGCGGCTGTCGTCCGTCACGCCGCCGTCCACGAGGCGGGCGATGTTGGGGTGCTGCAGCCGCGCCAGGATCTGTCGTTCGGCCCGGAAGCGGGCGACGATCTCGCGGGAGTCCATCCCCCGCTTGATGACTTTCAGGGCGACGTCCTGCTCGAACGCGCCGTCGGCCCGTTGGGCGAGGTAGACCAGGCCCATGCCGCCTTCGGCCAGACGGTGGGCGATACGCCAGGCGCCCACCATGGTGCCGGGCACCAGGTCCTCATCGCGCGAGGCGAGGCCGTCGCCGGCGATGCCATCGAGGAGCGAGTTGCCCTCCTCGTCGGCAGCGAGGAGGGCGTCGATCTCGCGTCGCAGCGCTTCGTCTCCCCGGCACGCGGCGTCGAGGTAGCGCTGCCGGTCGTCTCCCTGCAGTAGCAGCGCCCCCTCGAAGACCCGTTGCATCACGGTCCAGCGGTCGGCGCTCATTCTTTCCGGACCTTCAACTCGTTCACGAGCCAGGCGCGCGCCATGCGCCAGTCGCGTTGCACCGTGGGCACGGACACGCCGAGCACCGACGCGATCTCCTCGTGGGTCAGGCCGCCGAAGAAGCGATACTCCACGATGGCCCGTTGGCGCGGGTGCGCGGCATTCAGCCGCTCGAGCGCGTCGTCGAGGAGCAGCAGCTCGTCGGAACGCAGGTCGCCGCCCACGAGGTTGTCGTCGAGGGTGACCAGCGCCTGGCCGTCGCCGCGCTTCTGGGCGTGCTGCGCCCGCGCGTAGTTGACGAGAATGTGGCGCATGACCACCGCGGCGACCGAGAGGAAGTGCGCGCGGTCCTGCCAGGGGCGTGGCGATGCCGAGGCGAGTTTGAGGTACGCCTCGTGTACCAGGGCCGTGGTATTGAGCGTGTGGCCGACACGCTGGGCGGCGAGTTGGCGGCGCGCCATCAGGCGCAGCTCATCGTAAACCAGTGGCACCACCCGGTCCACGATCGCGTGCTGTCCCTGGTCGATCGCGCGCAACACGGCGGTGATTTCGCCAATCTGCGCTTGAGCGTCTGGCTCCATGGGCCGGGCAGGAAGGATACGGCCCCATCTTCGCCCTTCCCCCCGGTTCTCGCAACCCTGCGTGGCGTCCCTGACGCGGGCCTCACGGCGTTCGAGGATGCTCGTTTCATGTTGGCGCTTCTGCTGTGGGATGAGTGCATCGGGCCTCGACGATCGGACGCCCCTACACAGCAGTACACGAAAACGACGCCAGTCCGATCATCCTCAGCACCACCTGGCGGTGTGGCACGGGCGCGAGCAGGGTCTCCTCCGACCACGGCGTCCGGAGGGCCAGCCGCTTGGCGTGACAGCTCGGACAGAAATAGCGGCCCTTGCAAAAGAAAGGCGAGCAGGTACTCGTGGGCGCACGCGGCGCAGCGCACGCGCGCGAATCCGTGGTCGAAGATGCCGCACGCGAGGAACTTGTCGGCCCCTTTCCGCATGACGGCACGCCAGGCGCCGCACCTCGGCGCGACGCGCTCGTCGTAGACCATTTCCAGCGTGCGAACGTGGTCCTGGACGAGCCGATAGAGGGGGAAGCCCGTGGGCGTCGGGGCCGGTATCGCTTGGTCGGCCCAACGCCGTGGCCCTCTGCGTCGCGCACATTGCCGCCACTCCGAGGAGGCAGAGCGCCCACGATGCACGGCGTCGACCCGACGCGTGTCCCCATGGCGTTGCCGGACCTATCGTCCGAACGCATCCCACCCCGGGGCGAGCACCGATGCCCATGTCGTGGCTGGCAGTCCTCTGGTCGGACTCGTGACAAGAGGCGTTGTCACGACCGGGTGCTCGTGACAAGGGTGAACTACACGACCTCCTGCCATTTCCCCTATGAAGAGCACCCCGATCCCGTCACAACCACGTGTTCGCGTGCGTGGTTCGAGGGGAATTTCGGTTCGTATATAGAAGACTTGAAGAAACGGAAGGGGCCGGATGCCGATCAGCCGCACCGGGTGACCTATCGGCAGTTGGTGCGGGGGTAGGGCGGTGGTCGGCCGCCGCTATTCTTCGCTGCCGCCGATCGGCCGCAGCCTCTTCCGAACCCACGCCGCGAGTGAGGGCTCGGAGATCCGGCCCGCCGCCACGCCTTCCATGGCCGTTACCACCTCCGGCTCCGTCGCGTCGATCTCACGGCCGTTCAGGCCAAGAAAGACGTAGGCGGCCATGAAGGCAACGCGCTTGTTGCCGTCAATGAACCCGTGGTTCCTGGCCAGCCCAAACGCATAGGCAGCCGCAAGCGCGCCGAGATCGGACTTGGCGGCGTAGGCGAATTTGTGTTGCGGACGGGCCAGCGCCGACTCAAGCAGTCCATCGTCCCGCACGCCGGCCAAGCCGCCGTGCTCGGCCAACTGTGCCTGGTGAATCGCATCGAGCATGGCCCGCGTTACCCACCGGGGTGCTCGTCGCCGGGCCGCCACCGCCTATTGTGCCAGCTTGCGGAGCGCATTGCGATACCGCTTCGCTCCGCGCGCGTAGGCAGCCATGGCGTCGGCAAAATCAGGATCGAACGGTGTGATCAACAAGCCTTCGCCCGTCTCCACCACATAGATTTCGTCGCCGGCCTCGAGGTGAAAACGGTCGAGCATGGTCTTGGGCAGCACCGTGGCTACGGAACCCCCGATCTTCTTGAGCGTCTGGCGTCGGATCATGACTCCCCCGGTGTCGCCTGGTAGTATAGCTACTTAAGTTATACACGCAAGGCGCTGGCTCCGCGTGCCGGCAACGGCCTGGCTGGAAGCGCCGATCCACCGAAGCGGAGCGTGTGGCCGCCAGGCGTGGGGCCAGATCCGTGACAAGCGGCCTTGTCACGAACGCGGGCTCGTGACAAAGGCGAACTACACGGCCTCCCTCGATTTCCCCTATGAAGATCAGGCCGATCCCGTCATAACCACACTCTTGCGCGCGTAGTTCGAGAGGAACTACCAGGCGTACATCGAAGATGTGAAGAAGCGGAAGGGACCGGATGCGGATCAGCCGCATCGGGTGACGTATCGGATGTTGGTGCGGGGGTAGCTACGGGGTGTTGGCGATGCCAAAATGCGCGTTGGCGGCGCCAAGCCGTACAAGGGCGCAACAGGCGTTCGGGTTGGTCGAGCCATGTTCTGTAACGGGATTTGTAACGGCGGCGACCCCCTGTTCAAGCGCCCCCGCCGACAGCTGACCGACGGTGGGCCGGTCTACGCCGAGAGCCCAAGTCCCTCGTGCATGAACACGAAACTCAGGGCGAGCGTGAGCACCTGGTCCATGACGACCCGAAGGCCGGCGTCCGCGCCCGGCTTGGTCAGCCCGTCGAGCGCCGCCACCACCTTCTTCTGATCCAGGAAGGGCACGCTCGCCGCCGTCGAGCCGCGGAGCGTGTCCTGCATCAGGGCATGCAGCGGCTGCTTCGGGTTGAGGGTGGCCGGCGGACTGAGGAAGGGGTGCTTCTGACGCTCGTACACGGTCGTCGTGATCACATCCTTCACCGCTTCGCGCAGGATGTACTTCTCGGTCATCCCGCGGATCTTGAGCGACACGGGGACGCGCTGCAGATACTCGGCTACGCGGTGGTCCATGAACGGCACGCGCCCCTCGATGGAGTGGGCCATCTCCATGCGGTCGCCCAGGTTCGAAAGGATGTAGTGGGGCAGAATGGTCTTGGCCCACAGGTAGAGCGCCGCGTGCACGGCGTTCCTCCCCTTCAGGCGGCGCTCGACGTCGAGCGACGAGAGCAGCGAGCCGATGACGTCGGTGCCGCGATAGGCGTCGAGGTAGTCGTCCCGCATCAGGTCGCGCATGCGGCTCGACGTGCCCGTCATCGCCTCGAGCCAGGACGGGACGCTCCCGAGCAGCGTCTCGCAGATGGTGCCGGTGTCGGCGTCCCCCTCGGGGAGTAGGAGTCCGCGCGAGACCTGGTTGTTCTCGACCAGTTCGCGCAGCAGCCGGCTGGTGTCCTCGGGATCCTGGCCGGCCGTGTGATGCAGGAGCATGTCCCGGCGGAAGTGCGGATAGCCGGCGAGAATCTCATCCGAGCCCTCGCCCGTGAGCACCACCTTGTATCCGCTCTCGCGCACCGCGCGGCTCAGCATGTACTTGGCCACCGTGTGGCCGTTGATGAACGGAATTTCCGACTGGATCACCGCCGCGCGGAAGTTCTCGGCGAGGTCGGCGTGCGTCATCGGAATGGGCTGGTAGTCGGCGCCGACGTGGCGTACCATCTCCTCCGCGATCGCACTCTCGTCATACTGCGCGTGATCGAACGTGAGCGTGTACGCCCGCACCGGGCCGTCGTGATGGCGTGAGGCCAGGCCGAGCACCGCGCACGAGTCGATGCCGCCGCTCAGGTAGCAGCCGACGGGCACGTCGGCCCGGAGGCGCGTCGTGACCGCGTCCTCGAGCACGGCGCGGAACCCCTCGATGTACTCGGCGTCGCTCCTCGGCGTTTGCGGGGCGTCATCGCGCGGGTAGTCCACGTCCCAGTACTGGTGCACGCGGTGCGCCTCGCGTGTGGCGCGCAGGAAGTGGCCGGGGGGGACGGCGTATACGCCGCCGAAGAGCGTCCGTTCCCCCGGCAGCACGAAGCCCCCGGCGTAGAGCGCCTCGGCGCTCCACCGCGCCGGTACGCCCATGGCGAACAGCGCCTTCACCTCCGAGGCGAGATACAGCGCGCCGTCGTGCTCGGCGTAGAAGAGCGGCTTGACCCCGAACCGGTCGCGGCCGGCGATCATGCGCCGGTTGCGCTCGTCCCAGATGACGAACGCATACTCACCCCGCAGGTGGTGCAGGCATTCGGGGCCGTAGTCCTCATACAGGTGGAGCGCGATCTCGCTGTCGGATCTGGTACGAAACCGATGCCCGCGCGCCTCGAGCTCGGCGCGGCTGCGCTCGAAGTCGTAGAACTCGCCGTTCACCACGATGTGGATGGTCCGGTCTTCGTTCGAGATCGGCTGGTCGCCGGTGGTCAGGTCGATGATCGAGAGGCGCGTGTGGCCGAGTGCCGTGAGCCGGTCGTCAGCCATCCAGTATTGCTTGCCATCGGGGCCGCGGTGGTGAAGGGACGCAAGGCCGGCGGGCATGATCAAGGGATCAATGGGCGCCCGGCGCGAGAGGACCGCGGTGATTCCGCACATGGTGGTTCCGCGAGAAGGTGGGCGAAGCGGGACGTGCGGGCGTGGGCCAACTCGCGGGTGGCAGCGGCCCGGACAGAGGCCGCCGCCATCGTACCGCCGGACACAAGCTCACAATTCTTTGAGCAACCGGTACGTGAATTCGAGTTGGTCGTAGAACGCCTGGACGCCGATGCGCTCATTCAATCCGTGCGCGCGCGTGTCCGCGGGGATGTTTGGGTCGACAAACAATCCAGCCACCCCGTACACCGGCATCCCGGCGTTGCGCAGATACAACCCGTCCGTTGCGCCCGTCTCCATGCTCGGGATGATCGGCAGGCGGCCCCACACCGACGCGGTCGTCTGGTCCAGCGTGCGCTCAAGCGCGGGCGGCAGCATCGACGGTGGGCTCGGCCCCGCCGTGTCCGCCGGCACGACATGGACGGCGCTGTCCGCGACAATACGGCGGATGGTCCGCTCAACATTCGCGGGATCAGTGCCGGGCATCATGCGGCAATTCACCGTCGCCGTGGCACTCTGCGGCAGCGCGTTCTGCGCGTGCCCGCCCTGGATGAGGGTCGCCACGCAGGTCGTGCGGAGCAGTGCATTGTAATAGGCAGACCGCCCGGCAAGCCTCGCCGCGGCGGCACTGTCCGGTGTTGCCGACGCACTCACCGCGCGCATGTCCGCCGCGAGATCCGATGGCACCAGCGCCGCCGTGCGCGCGAAGTATGCCCGGGTGACGGCGTTGGTCTCAACTGGAAACGCGTATGTTGACAGGCGGCCCAACGCGGCGGCGAGTTCGTAGATGGCGTTGTCCTGACGAGGCAGCGAACTGTGCCCGCCGGGATCGCGCGTTGTGAGCAGCAAGGAATGAAACACCTTCTCAGCCGCCTGCACGTCCATCGCGATCGGTGTCCCGTCGTGCAATTCACCGCCGCCGGCATCCGCATTCAGCGCGTACTGCGCGTCGATCGCGCTACGGTCATGGGCGAGGAGCCACTGGATGCCGTTGTATCCGCCACCGCCCTCCTCGCCCGCCGTGAGCGCCAGGATGATGTCACCCGGCGGAACAATGCCCTCCTGCTTCATGCGCAGGAGCGCGGCCATCCAGCTGGCGTCCCCATTCTTCATATCGAGCGTGCCGCGCCCGTAGAAGTGGCCATCGCGCTCAGTCAGCGTGAACGGATCCAGCACCCAGTCCGAACGCTTCGCCTCGACCACATCGATATGACCGATGAGCAGGATCGGGGCCCGGGTGCCGCGTCCGCGGTACCGCACGATCAGATTCTTGTCCTTCGCGTCGCGGCCCGTGTCGGGGCCCACCAGTTGAACGTCGGCCGCCGGAAAGCCGGCGGCTCGAAACCGCGTGGCCAGTGACTCCGCCAGCTTCGTCGTGCTCCCACCGGAAAATTCTGTGTTGGTCTCCACCATCTCGCGCAGCAGCTCTCTGCCGAGCAATTGGTAGGGGGTGGGCGACGCCTGTTGCGCGATGCCCGCGGCCGGGAGCGCAAGGAAGGCGAGGCAGGTGAGCGCGGAGCGCGCGCGGGGACGGAGTCGACTATTCATGGACGAAGATTGTACGCGAACAGGCGGGTGCCCGCCAGACGCCAGCTGTCAGGTAGCGACCGGCGCCCCCGCCGACCCCTCATCGGTGGACGGCTCCGGCCGCCGATCCAGCGCCATGTCCACGATCGCCTTGAGCGTCTGGCCGAACGTCATGTCCGCCGCCGCGGCGGATTCCATGAACGACACATCCTCGGTCAGGTCCGGGTTCGGGTTGACCTCGAGGATGTAGACCTTCCCGTCCTTCGACAGCCGCGCGTCGATGCGCGCGTAGTCCCGGCAGTTGGTGAGGTGATAGGCGGCCAGCGCGGCCTCCCTGGCGCGGCGCGCGACGGCCCTGCTCACCTTCGCGGGACAGATGCTGTGCACGTGGTGGTACTCCTCCTGCAGCGGATCCCACTTGCTGGCGTAGCTGATGATCCGCGGCAGATGCGCCGGCAACCCCGACAGCTCGTACTCGAGCAGGGGCAGCGCGACCGGCGGGTCGTTGCCCAATATGGAGATGTGCAGCTCGCGTCCCTCGATGAACTCCTCGACGAGCACGGGCGCGCCATACTCCTCGTAGCAGTACGCGATCCGCTCGTGGAGCTTCTCGGGCTCGTAGACCACCGAGTCGGCCTCGACCCCGGTGCTCGCGTCCTCGCGCGACGGCTTCACGATCATCGGAAAGTGCAGCCCGTGGCGCCGCCGCAGCGTCGGCCCGTTGAGCAGGCGGTAGCGCGGCGTCCGCACGCCGTTGGCCAGCAGCAGCTGCTTGGTGGTCCCCTTCCGTTGGCAGAGGCCGAGGGCAAGCGGACCGGCGCCGGTATACGGAATCTGGAGCAGCTCGTAGAGGCCGGCCACGGCCACTTCCAGCCCGGACTCGTCGCGTACGTACTCCACGAGGTTGAAGACGACGTCGGGCCGGCGCTGCCGCAGATACGCGATCAGCTTGTCGACGTCGTCCTCCATGTTGAACAGCTCGGCCCGACAGTCGACCTCGTTCAGCGCGTCCCGGATCGCCTCGTATTCCTCGAGCACGGTGGCGACGTCGATCGGGTATTCGGGCGTGAAGTCGAGGCTGGCCGGGTCCACCTGCTTGAGCGCGACGTACTCGTCGACGCCGACGTGGTTGAATACGATCGCCACGGTCGGGGCGGGCGCAGCCGTCGGGGTCGCGGGGGTGTGAGCCATGGGGTAAATATGTTCATTCTCCGGGCGGTCCGCTCCCTCACGTCGAAAACCGAATGGGTCTCTACCCACAACCCAACCGCTGGCAATGCGGACCCTTCGCGCTCAAGCACGCCCTGGTGACGCTCGGCATCTTCGCGCCCGAGGGGGTCATCACCGAGATCGCGGGGACGGACCCGGGAGACGGGACGGACGAGCGCCAGCTGCGCAAGGCAGCGCGTCGGTTTCACTGTGACCTGACGCCGATCCGGCGTCACCAGCCCGAGCTCGCGCGTCGCGAGCTGCTGCGCCACCTGCGGGGCGGCCACCCGTGTCTGCTCTGCGTCCGGGAGTGGGCGCACTGGGTCACCGTCGTCAAGGCGGAGGCGGGCAAGTTCATCGTCCTCGACAGCGAAGACTCGGCGGTGTTGACGATCTACACCTGGCGTCAGCTGCGCGGCATCTGGGTGTACCACGAGCGGGACGAGCACGATAAGCGATACGTCGCCACCATCTACGATCTGTACCCCGTGATTCCGCGCGTCCGCGTCCACACGCGGGCGCGGTTCTCGCTGGCACGGGCGCGCTACCTGCGGAAGCGCGAGCACCGGCGCCTGGCGGAGCACTGGGACGACTATCTCGCCGACCTCCTCACGATCTGCCGGCCGCGCACGGCGCTGAGCGCGCGCGTGGTGTCGATGGGCGAATTCTTCCGTCGGTACCAGGCGATGATACTCGACCAGGTGGAGTTCTGGCACGGCGACGTGAAGCGTGATGCCGCGGAGCGAGTGCTGCGGAACATGCACTTCGTGGCCGACACCTACGGCCTGGTGATCCACACGCTCGACGAGAAGCGGGCGATCGTCGGGATCAGCGTGATTCTGGCGTTATGGGCGGCGGCGCAGGACGAGGTGGAGCCGTTCTACTGAGGAGACGCGGTGACGTTCAAGCGCCTCGTGGCGCAAGGACTGACCTTCCTCCGCCTCGCACGGCCGCCCCATCACGTCGCGAACGGCGGCCCGTCAGTGTATGGACGCGCCGCCGGCGTCGCCCGACCGGATCACGCCGTACGTCGACACCGACAACTTGCCGTCCACCATCGGCCCGATGACGAACAGCTTGTCGCCCGGCTTTCCCGCGAAGCCTGGCGGAACGTCGACGAGGGGCACCGTATCGCGCCCCGCCAGCCAGAGCGCGCCGTTCCGCTCGATCAGGACACCCACCGCCGGCGTCGCACCGTTGATGCTCAGCACCGTGTAGCTCGTCACGTCCACGGCGCGCCGCGGCGGAGGCATCGACGGCGCCGCGGGCGGGCCCGCGATGCGCACCTCGGCGCCGCTCAGCGCCCGCAGCTCGCCGGCGAGGGAGCCGGTGACGGCCACGTCGCCCCCCGGGCCGCGCACCACCACGTGCGTGAACGGATCGGCGCCCACGACGTACACGATTCCCTGCACGGTGGTGTCGGGCGTCTGCGGGGAAGCCGCGGCGCGTGTACCGGCTGAGCCCAGCTGCGCGCATGCCAGCACCGCCGCCGCGCCCGCCAGGAGCATTACACGTCTCATCGGATCCGCACCACCCAGATCAGAGGATGATCGCCGCTCGAGAGGGCGGCGCCGAGCTGGTTGCGCACCTTCACCGCCAGCGGTCCGTGCGGGCCGCCGGCCGACAACACGGTGTACAGCGTGCTGCCGTCGCGGAGGCTCTTCGTCATCGCGAAATCGGACCAGCCCTGCTGATACGGCGTCAGATATGCAATGCTGTTGTTGTACCCGCTGGCACTGAAGATGTTGGCGAGGTTCCAACTCGGGAACTGCAGCTCCGGCGCGAGGCCCGGCACGCGATCGTCCATGTAGAGCATGGCGCCCCACTGGGCGAACACGCTGTCGAAGTCGAACCCCACCGTCGTCGCCCAATTGGCAGCTCCCGCGAGCCCCGGATTCTTGTCGATGATGTCGTGGTGGAGTCCCTTCTCGCCTCCGGGATACGTCGCCGCATAGCGGTCGGTGACGTACTTCTCGAACGAATAGGCCGCGCCGTAGAACGCACCCGTGTAACAGGCCGACGTGACCCCGCCGAACAGGGTGCATTGCTCGGGCGCGTCGGCGTTCTTGTTCAACGACGTATAGGCGAACCCGAAGTACGACGCGAGGAGGTCGAACCCCTGTCCGTACCAGCGATCGTCCTGCCCGGTGTGGGCCACGACCCAGCCGTTGTTGGCGCCGGACGTGTAGCCGAGCACGGCGTCGCCCACCGCATTCTGGGCGAACATCGCCTGTCCCTCGGCTTCCCACGAATTCATGCCGACGTTGGTGGCCGCCGTGGGGCTGACAATGAACCGGCGGGAGAACTGGATGTCGTGCGTGAATTCGTGGGCGATGAGCGACGGCATCTGGAACGTGACGGCCGCCTTGCTGCGCGCGCCGGTGCCCGAGACGTTGTCGGGGTCCGGGACCTGGCCGTAGAAGATCTCGCCCATGTCGCTGGACGCGCACAGGCTGCGCGGGAACAGGTCGCCGCTGAACACGAACCCCGCCACGCCGCCGCCCAGGAGCTTGTTCACCTGCACGCTGAGGATGATCACGATGCGGCCATTGTTGTCGATGTCGCTCGGCGCGCCGAAATACGAGGTGTCGCCGGCGAAGATCTTCGCGTCCAGCGTGTCGCTGTAGCCCTTGATCTCGGCGTCGGTGAGCGAGCTGGCGTTGTTCGGGTTCGCTGTGTCGGAGACCCAGATGCCCGACTTGCCGACGTACTTGACCACGCCACCGATCTGCGCGTACTGCGCACAGAGATCATTCGGACCCTGGGGCACGCGGTAGGTCACGTGCGCGCCCGAATCGGGAACGACCGGCGCGGCGCTGATGCCGGGAATCGTCGTCATCGACGGCCGGCGTTGCGACTGCAGGCGCTGCAGCATCGGCGCTTCGAGGGCCCGTAGCCGCGCCTCAGACTGATACTGACGCTCCCATCGCGCGGCGATCTCCTGCTGCAGAGGGGTCGGTGTGATCGGAGCGCCGGCGGACGCCGGGGCGCCGCTCAGCGACTGAGCGGCGAAGCGCGAAGCTGACGCGTTGAGGCCCGTGGCGCCGGAGAGCACCACGGTGTTGAGTGCGCCCGGCGACTCGGCGGCGGCACCCACGCCGACGAGGAAGCTCTCGCCACTGGTCGCGCTGGGCGCGAATTGCAGGCAGAGATTGGATGGAGGACGAACGATGACCTGCTGGCCGACGCCAACGGACAGGTACGACGCCGGCCGCACGGGAGCCACGGCCGGAACCGCGGTGGCCGGGCCGGCCGTGACGCCGACGTTCACCGCACGCGCCGGCTTGCAGTCGAAGGTGGGCACCGTGACCGTGAGCTGCGTCGTCGTTGCCGCGGTGACGGTCGCCGTATCACCGTCGATGGTCACCACGTCGTTCGCCGCAACGGGATCGAAGTCCTGTCCCGAAATGGTGGCCGTGTTCCCCTCGAGGAGCGTATCGGGCGCGACGGCCAGGATCCTGAGATTCGACGCCGTCGCCGAGATCGTCGCCGGCGCGGTGGTCAGCCCCGCGGCGCTCGCCTGCAGCGTTTGCGCGCCGACCGTCGAGCCAAGGGTCCAGTGCGTCCACGCGTTGCCGTCGGGGCCCGACGTCGCCGACGCCGGGCTCACCGAGCCGCCTCCGGTCGCAACCTTGAAGTCGACGCCGATGCCCGATATCGGATTGCCGTAGGCGTCCACGACCTGTGCCGCCACGGAATCGACGAGCGGCGCCGAAGGAAACGCCGTCTGCCGGTCGCCCGCGCCCGGGACCACCGCGTTTGCGGGGCCTGGCGTCACGGTTTCGGTGAAGAGCTGGCCGTGTTGCGGGCGCAGCGCCGCCAAGATGGTGGCTGTGCCCGCCTTCGTACCGGCGGTCCACCGGTCCATGGCGATCCCGGACGAATCGGTGGTATCGACGGCCGCGGCGAGAGTCCCACCGCCAGCCAGGATCGAAAACGCGACGGGGGCGGACGGAATTGGGTGATCGAGGCGATCCGTCATACGAACGACGAGCGGCTGGCCGAGTGGCGCATTCAGAGCTGTCGTCTGGGAGTCGCCACTCACCATGTACAGGTAACCCGGCACCTGCGCGACCGTGAACGTCAGCTCCGTCGAGATGGCGCCGACCGTGCCCGTCACGTGCGCGACGCCGTTAGCCACCGAGACCACCTCGCCGTGGAGCGACACCGTCACCACCGATTCCGCATCCGATGTCCAGGTGAGATGCCGGTCAATGACGTTTCCGTGCTGGTCGCGCACGGTGGGCGCGAGCAGCACCGTGTCTTCCAGGGCGTCCAGGGACGTCGTCGGCGGGATCTCGAACGTGATCGACGTCGGGACGACCGTGGGCGCAGAGGTGCGGTCTCCCCCACAGGACACGAGGGTGACCGCGGCGACGAGGGCGGCAGCAGCGGGGAGGAAGGATCGCGTGGTCATACGATCGCGGGAATGCAGGGCGTGGAGGGACATCGCCCGATCCGATGAGGGGGCGCTCCAATCGTAACGCGCGCTCCGAAACGGTGCCAGTGAGGGGCGGGAATTGGAATCCCCGTATGGCCTGACGGGGGAGCGCCGCGCGGCGGCCACCAGGCGCGGCGCGCCCGTCCCTGGCTGAGGCACGCGACCAACTCCTGCCGTCAGTTTCACGTTCAATTGTTGCGATGACCAGCCGAGTCCGCGGGTTCAGCTCCCGGCGACGTTTCCCAGCGCGATGCGGGCCAGCTGCTCGCACTGCCGGACCACCGTCTGGTCGGCCTTCCGGACGAACGTGATGACGACCACGACGCCGTACTGGAGCACGTGCAATTCGACGCTCGCGGGAGTCTTCTCCAGGTAGGCCGCCTCGCCGAGCCCATGGACGTCGGTGAACGTCGGCGTGGGAATACCTGGCGGAAGGTCCGACACCGCCTCCTTCTTTCTGGCCGCGACCTCGGCTGCGGCGTCGCTGTACTTCAAGCGTCCGGCGAGCAGCATGAAGCCGCCTCTGACCTGTCCCGTCTGATAGCTGCACATGGAAGCGGCATCCGATCCGGCGGCCGACGTCTCGACGGGCTTCACGGTCACGGTGGTGCCGAGGATCTTCCCGGCCGCGGTGGCGCTGATGAGCGTGCAGGCTTCGATCTTGCCGGTACCCACCCCCGGATCGACCAGGCTGGAGTCGGCTCGTGCCGTAGCTTCGCCTGCCGGGCACGCCGGCGTCGCAGCGCAGAGCAACACGAGCGCGCAGAGTGCGGCGGGGCGAGCGTAGCGCGTACCACGACGTGCATTCACGTTTCGAGACCTCCCGTGCATGGCTTAGAGGAGACAGGAACAACGACTCTCAAGGATGGGAATCTGAATCTGCGTATGGCCCGACGGGCGAGCGTTGAGGGCCGGCCGCCAAGCGCGGCCCCGCGGCGGAGTCTTGGGCCGCCGGCCCAGGCCGCACTCAATGAGACGACCGCTGGCCGCCGCCCTGGATGAACGCCGACACGTCGTCGTGCAGGCGCTTCAGCGTCGGCACATTCACGTACACCATGTGCCCCGACTCATAGTACCGGTACTCGATGTTCTGCTCGAGGGGTGCCGGGATCGGCAGGTGGCCCAGCTCGAATTTGCCCTCGAAGAACGGCGTGGAGACGTCGTAGTATCCGCCCAGCACCAGCACCCGCATGGTGGGGTTCATCTTCATTGCCGCCGCCAGGTCCGGCAGCACGTTCGGCTGCGCGATGAGCGGCCGGCCGGCGCCCGGCGCCTGATGCTTGTAATCCCAGCTCGAGTACACGTTGACGCCGGTCTTGTAGGGCAGCGGGCCGTCGTACTTGAGCGACTGCGCCAGATAGGTGTTCAACGCCGCCACGTACGCCGCGCCGATCGCCGAACTCTGCGGATCGTACTCGCTGACCTTGCTCAGCGGGTCGAGCGTTGGACCGATGAACCGCGTGTCGAGCGTGCCGGTGGTCAGCGCTTCGCCGCCGAAGAGTTCCTTCTGGAACGCGCCGTATTCGATGCGCAGGTTGGTCTTGAGCAGGTACGCCACCGACAGGCCCGTGTAGTCGTGCAGCTTCGACGCGATGGCCTGCCGTTGCGCGTCCGGGAGCGCGTTGCCCTGAAGCAGCGCGAGTGCGTACTCGCCGGTCGCGAACCGCTCGACCTCGGCGAGGAACGGCTGCAGCGACGCCGGCGCCGCCGGCAGCTTGTGATGGTACCAGGCCGTGGCCGCGTACGTGGGCAGACTCACGATGTACGGCTCGTCGATCGCAGGGTTCAGCTGCGGATCGTCGGGCATCGTGTCCCAGTTGAGGATGCACGACAGCAGCATCACGCCGTTGAGGTCGATGTTCTCGTTCTGGAGGGCCAAGGGCAGGCCGGCGCCGCGCATGGTGCCGTAGCTCTCGCCGAAGATGTACTTGGGCGAGTTCCAGCGGTCGTACTTGGTCAGGAAGTCGCGGATGAAGATCGCGAACGCGTGGATGTCCTGGTCCACGCCGTAGAACGCCTGATCCTTGTCCTTGCCCACGACACGGCCGAGCCCCGTGCCCGGCATGTCCACGAAGACGAGGTCGCTGACGTCGAGCAGGGTCTGGTCGTTGTTCACCAGTTCGTACGGGGCGCCGGGTGTATGCGTATGGTCGTTCGTGACCACGCGCCGCGGACCGAACGCGCCCATGTGCAGCCAGAGCGTCGCCGAGCCGGGTCCGCCGTTGAAGACGAAGGTGACCGGTCGCTGCGACGCGTCGGTGCCGGACTTGAAGTACGCCACGTACGACATCGTCGCGACGGCGCCGGCCTTTGCCGTGTCCGGCGGCGCAGCGTCGTCCCACCCCTTCGGGTGCACGACCAGTGTGCCCGTGACCGCGTCGTAGGCGATCGCGCCGGCGGCGGTGCGCACGGAGCCCGACGATCTCGTCGCAAAGGGCGCGAGGGCGGAGCCGGCCACGGCGTGGGGCGGCGCGGAGTCCGGCGTTTGCGCGGCGAGCGCCAGGGGCGCCAGCAACGCGGCGATGAGCAAGCGAGAGGATGGAATCATGCGGGCGACGTTAGCCCCGCCGCTGCACGAATACAAGAGAGGTCCGGTGTGAAGCGTGTACCGGCCGCGTCATCACCACGTTTCCGCGTGCGTGGTTCGAGGGGCATGTCGGTTCTTATATAGACACGCAGAAGATGCCGAAGGGGCCCGATGCGGCCTGGGCAACGGAGAGGGACGGGATGCGTACGGGCCGCAACGGGGTGCTGTGAAACGCCGGTTCGCCACCTCGCGTGCTTGTGAATTCGCTCGGTGGCAGCGACCATTGTTCATGAACGAGGCGGATTCCGAGATTCTCAGCGAGGAAGACGCGGCCCGATTCGGGAGTCGGTCACCTTGACGTCGCCCGAATTCGCCGCCTTGTCGCGCGCCCTCGAAGGGCAATATTCGCTCGATCGCGAGATCGGCCGAGGCGGCATGGGCATCGTGTACCTGGGCCGCGATCTCAAGCTCGACCGGCCGGTGGCGCTCAAAACGCTACCGCCGCATCTGGCCGCCGATCCCACCGTCCGCGAACGCTTCCTGCGCGAGGCGCGCACGGCGGCCAAGCTGTCGCACCCGAACATCGTGCCGGTCTACCGCGCCGACGAAATTGATGGGCAGGTGTTCTTCGCCATGGGCTACGTGGACGGGGTGTCGGTGGCCGAGGCCGTACGCGACGCGCGGCGGTTGGACCCGCGCGACGTGCTGCGCCAGATGCGCGACGTGGCGGCGGCACTCGGCTACGCCAGCGAACGCGGTGTGGTGCACCGCGACGTGAAGGCCGAGAACATACTGGTGGAGCGGGGCACGGGCCGGGCGATGGTCACCGATTTCGGGATCGCGCGCATGGCCAAAGCGGCGCCGCTCACGGCCACCGGCCAGGTGCTCGGCACCGTGCACTACATGAGTCCGGAACAGGTGACGGGCGAGCCGCTGGACGGCCGCAGCGATCTCTATTCGCTGGGCGTGGTGGGCTTCTACGCACTCGCTGGACGCTTCCCGTTCGACGCGACACTGGCGTCGGCGGTGCTCATCGCGCAGGTGAACACGACGCCCCCGCCCCTGCTCACCGTGGCGCCCGACGCGCCGCGGGCGCTGGCCGAGATTGTGGACCGCTGCCTGGCCAAGGATCCCGCGGCGCGGTTCCAGTCGGGCGGCGAACTGGCCGAGGCGCTGCGGCGCGTGGAAGGCGAAGTGGCGCGCGATGCGGTACGCCCGGCGCCGAATCCGGCGGCGCCGGCGGTGGTGTCGGAGACGGAAGCGCAGGCCATCTGGGCGCGCGCCTCAGAACTACAGGCGCAGACGGGCCTCGAGCCGCGGGCCGGGCCCGTGCCCGAACCGCGCGACGCCGCGGGCGACGCGAGCCGCACGTCGGGCTACAGCCTGTCGTCGGTGCGTGACGCGGCGCTCGAAGCGGGCATCCCGGCGCAGTACGTGGAGCACGCGATGGTGGAGCACGGTCTGGCGCGGCCCGGCACCGCGGCAGCAGCCGCGTCGCCGCCCATGCCAGGGTCCTCACTCGCCACCGTGCAGCACAGCACGGCCCTGGCCCGCCGATTCCTGAAGCACCCGCCCAACGCGATTACCGTGGCGCGCGTGGTCCGAGCCGCACCCCGGGAAGTGCTCTCGGCCATGGAGGCCGTGTTTCCGGAAGAGCCCTTTCGGCTGAGCTTCGCCGACCAGCAGGGCGATCCGCTCGACGGAGGAGTCCTGGCCTTCGACATCCAGGGATCCAACGCCTTCGTGTATCAGGGGTTCAATTTCGCGACCAGAGATGCGGGACTCCGCCAGGTGTTCGTCTCGCTGCGTGCCGTGGAGGGGGATCCCGCTTCCTGCGAAGTGACGCTGCACAGCCCCGTGACGTCGCACAACGTCGGCTTCGCACTGGGCACCTTGCTGTCCACGCTCAGCGGAGGCGCGGGCCTGGCGGGGGGCGTCGGACTCGGCGTGGCGATCGGGATCGCACCGTTGCTCCCCGCCGTCGCGGCCGTTGGCCTGGTGGCAGGCGGTGGCCTCGGCCTGAAGGGATACCGCGCGCTGTACGCCCGCTCCATGAGCAGAGCGCGCACGGCGCTGCAGGGACTCCTCGGCGCCGTGGCGGCGCGGGCCGAAGGGGTCTGGCGCGGCGGGTGACGGCAACGGAGAGCGAAGTTCCGCGCATGTCCTGGGCCGGCCTGGGCGGAAGGGGCCGGATGCCGATCAGCCGCAATGGGAGAGTCTGATGTCGAACGTTATTGGCCGCAGCAGCGAGTCGGACAAGGACCAGACCGCCGACGTTCGGACGGGTGAGTATCTGGTATACTTTGCCGCCGAACGTACCTTGTTCGCGTGGATTCGGACGTCCCTCGCTCTTATGGCCTTGGGGTTTGTCATCGATCGGTTTGGCCTGGTCGTGCGTTCCATGGCGCCGCAGTTGGGCAAGAGCGTTCAATCTTCTGCGATGTCGTTTCTGGCAGGGGCCGGCCTGGTGGTCGCTGGGGCGCTCATGGCGCTAGTGGCCGCAGTACGATATACGCACTTTGCATGGCGTTATCGACGCACCGGGGATACCCATCCGGGTTCAGGGCTAGGGCCCGCGATAGTTTTTACGGTGGTCGTCGCTCTCGGTGGAGCGGTTATCGCCAGCTATCTCATGACGGTGACGCGCTAGCTGACGTGACCCCCAAGGCTATCCCGGTTCTTCGGTCCCGGCGTCGAACGTGAACTGCTGGCGTTGTCTCCGGATCGGCCGTCAGCCCCGTCGCAACAGCAGCACCATCCCGACCAGCGCCGCCAACATCACCACCCATAGCCCGATCGAGATGCGCGTGGCCTTGGCCGCGCGGTCCTTCTCCCACCAGGTGGCCGGACGGATGCCCTGCACCAGAAAGGTCGTCACGCCGGCCAGGTTCACGCAGATCAGGTTCACCAGAAACAGCGACAGCGCGCCAACGGCCGGTAGTGCATGGCCGCCGCCCATCAGCAGTCCGAACGTCACGAGGGGAGGCAGGAGCGCGACGGCCACCATCACGCCGATCACCGCCGTCGACACGCCCGTCGTGAACGCCAGGGCGCCGGCGGAGCCCGAGGCGAACGCTACCACGATGTCGCCGATCCCCACCGCGTTGCGCGACGCGATTTCGGGCGACGCCGGATCCACCTGCAACAGCACGCCGATGATCACCGCGAACACCATCGTGGCCGCAATTCCGGCCAGGGCCGTCAGCAGCGCGCGGCGCAGCAGCGGCAGGTCACCCAGTGTTGTCGCCAGCGCCAGGGCCATGTTCGGCCCGAGCAACGGCGCAATCACCATTGCCCCGATGATGATGGCCACGCTGTTGTAGTACAGACCGATGGCCGCCACGACGGTGGACAGCATCACCATCGCCAGATACACCCGCGACAACCGCGCGGCGTCCTTGATGTCCTCGTACAACTCCTCCCGACCGATGCGACCGGGCGGCTTTTCCTCCGCTGGCGCGTCGTCTGGCTCGGGTTCGGCGCGCGGCAAGGTCGCTTCGACGGGCAGAATCACCACCCGGTTGCCCTGCTGGGCGGTGTATTCGTTCGCCAGCAGATCAAGTACCGCCTCGTTGTGTTCCGCGTCCAACAAGATCCGCACCAGCACTTCGCCATCCGGCAATCGGAGTTGTCGGTGTTCGATCACCTGGTGCGCCTTGAGCAACTCGCGGAGTTCCGTGCCGTCCTTCTCCGCCAACACCATTTCAATCAAGCGCAACGCCATCGCGTGGTCATCCTTTCCATTCGGGAGAGGAAATGCCATCGGGGTCGTGGAAGTATGCGGGGAGGTCCCAGGCGGCGCCACGTGGGCGGGCCAGGTCGCGGCGGCTGTACCGCTCGTCAGGGACCCAGGCCAGATGCACTGCCCAGCCCAGCCGCACGACCCGTGGCCCACGCCCACAGGAAGTTGTATCCACCAATCGGCCCGAACGCGTCCAGCACTTCGCCGCAAATGAACAGCCCTTTGTGCCGACGACTCTCCATGGTCCGCGGGTCCACCTCCGACAGCGCCACGCCGCCGCCGGTGACTTCGGCCTTCTTGTAGCCCTCGTCGCCCGTCCACGGCAGTGGCCCGCGCGCCAGGATGTCGATGAGCCGCAGCCGTTCGTCGCGGCGCAGCTCGGCCAGCGTGCGTGCGGCGTCCACCCCCGCCGCGGCGAGCAGCACCGCGGCCAGACGGTCCGGCATCTCGGACCGCAGCGCGCCCATGGCGGTGCTCGACCCGTTGGGCTTGAGCGCGCGCGTCCACTCGGCGTCACCCATCGGCGTCCAACGCACCAGCAGCTTGGCCGACCCGTCGCCCTCGGCGCGCGACCGCACCAGCACGTGCGACACGTCGAGCACCGACGGCCCGCTGTATCCGTGATGTGTGAACAGGAACCCGCCCGTGGCCGTCGCGTTTCGCTCGGGCGACCTCGCCGAGAGCGTAACCGTGAGCGACACGCCGGCGAGCGCGTTGTACGCCGCGGCGTCGGCGGTGATGGGCGTGAGCGCGGCGTAGGTCGGGTGCATCGTGTGTCCGAGCGCGGCCAGCGCCCGCAGCCCGAACCCGTCGCTGCCAGTGTTCGGCACCGAGAGGCCGCCGGTCGCAACGATAAGAGCATCGGCGAGCAGCGGTTCGGCGGCCTGACGGTCCACGCGCCAGCCCGCGGTGTCGGGCACGATGCCGGTGACCGTGGTGTCCATCATCAGTTGCACGCCCCGGGCCGCCGCGTGGGCGAGCAGGCCGTCGCGCACGTCGCGGGCGCGGTGGGAGGCCGGGAACAGCTTCAACGATTCCGGCTCCGGCTGGAGGGCGATCGACAGGTCGTTTTCGAAGAACCTCATCTGCTCGGCCAGCGGCCACGCGCGCACCATCTTGGAGAGCAGGTTGGGCGACGAGTCGGTGACGAAGCGCGACTCGTCCACCTGCATCGGGAGTACGTTGCAGCGTCCGCCGCCGCTGATGAGGATCTTGCGGCCGCCGTCGCGCGTGCGTTCGAGCAGCAGCGTCTCGGCGCCGCGGCGGGCCGCGAAGATCGCCGCCATGGTGCCGGCGGCGCCGGCACCGATGACGATTACGCGTGGCACGCGTGGCACGCGTGGCCGCCGAGGGGCGCGGGGATTGTGGTCACTGACGTCCTGGTGGCGGGCTGGGCGAGCCGTCGACGCTGCTCGAAGGCGCGGACACCACTCAAGCAGAAGCGCCGATACTCACCGACGTGAAGAATGCTTGGCACCACGCAACTTAGTCCATACCATCCTTTGGGCTCATCGGGCCGAGTAGGCCGGTCCTGACCCCCCATTCACACACTTCTTGACAAGGGCTCAACGCGCGGCAAGTTGCACTGCCCGCGCAGCGCGATGCATTGATGGCCGCCTGGCGGCTGCATGATCCCTCCCCCAAAATCTTCGTACCCACCCAATCCGGAGTGTCGATGGACGCACCCGCCGGTGAACCACGCCGCATCCCGATGCCCGTCCTGCTGGGACTGGGCACCGTCACCGACTTCTTCGACACGTTGGGGATCGGCTCCTTCGCCACCACGACGGCGGTACTGGTCCTCGGACGCATGGTCAAGGACGATGACATCCCGGGAACGCTCAACGTGGGGCAGGCCATTCCCACCGTGTCCGAGGCGATCATCTACATCATCCTGCTCGGCGGCCTGATCGACATGAAGACCATCGTCAGCATGGTGATCGCGGGTGGAATCGGGGCGTGGGTGGGATCGGGGATTGTGGTGCGCCTGTCGCGTCGGACCATCGAGCGCGCCATGGCCATTGCGCTGCTGCTCACCGCGGGGTTCATGGCCATGCGCCTGATGGCTAGCCTGTCGCTGGACGCCGGCACCATCGGTCTCTCCGGCGCGGCGCTGGCGATTGCGATTGGCGCGAGTCTGGTCATCGGTTCGCTCACCAGCCTTGGCATCGGCAACTACGCGCCCACCATGGCCGTCACCTACATGCTCGGCATGAACGCCAAGGCCGTGTTCCCGGTCATGGCGGCATCGGCAGCGGTGATCCTTCCCGCCGCGGCGATCCGCTTCTATCGCTCCGGCCGGTTTCACCGGCGCACGGCATTCGGCCTCGCGGTGGGCGGCATTCCGGGCGTGCTGGTCGCGGCATTCCTGGTCAAGGCGTTGCCGCTGACCGTGGTGAAATGGGTGGTGGTTGTGGTATTGCTCTACACGGCCGTCACGCTCTGGATGTCGTCTCTCAAGGCCAGGAGTACCGCGGAATGAAGATCTCGGCGATTCGTGCGTACCAGATCGATCTTCCCCTGCACGAGGGGAGCTACAAGTGGTCGGGTGGGAATGCGGTGTCGGTGTTCGACTCCACCATCGTGGCCGTGGAGACCGACGATGGGCTGGTGGGTTGGGGAGAGATCTGCCCACTGGGGCCGGCATACCTTCCGGCCTATGCGCGCGGGGCGCGCGTTGGCATCGCGGAACTGGCGCCGCAACTGATTGGGGCCGATCCACTGGCGCTGGGCGAACTGAACGAGTTGATGGACCGGTCCATGCGTGGACACTCATACGTCAAATCGGCGATCGATATGGCGTGCTGGGACCTGCTCGGCAAGGCGAGCGGGCTGTCCGTCGCGACGCTGATGGGCGGCCACGTGGGCGACGACTTTGCCCTCTATCGTGCGATTTCTCAGGAGTCGCCCGCGCAGATGGCCAAGAAGATCGGGCGGTACCGCAAGGAGGGGTATCACAAGTTCCAGCTCAAGGTCGGCGGCGATCCCGATACCGATATCGATCGCATCCGCAGGGCCGCCGCCGAGCTCTCGCGGGGCGACGTGCTGATTGCCGACGCCAACACCGGGTGGACGCAGCACGCGGCCGTGCGCGTGGCCGACGCGGTGCGCGACGTGGATGTCTATATCGAGCAACCCTGCATGACCTACGAACAGTGTCTGGCGGTGCGGCGCCACACCGACCGGCCGTTCGTACTCGACGAAGTGGTGGATGGCATCGATATGGTCGTGCGTGCGGTTGCCGATCACGCCATGGACGTCATCAATCTCAAGATTTCCAAGGTGGGCGGGCTCACGCGGGCGCGGCAGATTCGCGACCTGTGCGTGTCGCTCGGCATTGCGATGACCATCGAAGACACGTGGGGCGGCGACATCACCACGGCGGCGATTGCGCATCTGGCGCACAGCACGCCCGAGCGGTTCCTGTTCTCATCCACGGATTTCAATTCGTACGTGACCGTGGCGTTCGCGGACGGTGCGCCGCAGCGGAAGCAGGGACGACTGGCGGCATCGAGGCAGCCCGGACTGGGAGTTCGTCCTCAGATGAAGAAGCTGGGCAAGCCCGTGATCGACATCGGCAAGAAGGCCGCGCGAAAATAGCGCGGTGACGCAGCTCAGAGGACGCGCCGGCCCTGAATCAGTCGCACCAACAGCACGATGATGGCGATGACCAGCAGGATGTGGATGAAGCCGCCAAGCGTATACGCCGAGACCACACCCAATAACCACAGGACGATCAGCAGAACGGCAATCGTCATTAGCATAGTCATACCCCCTGTTTGAAGTACCCCATGGCGGTGCGATGTTCCGGCCCTTGGCCCCACGGGGCCGCGTGCGGTACCCCGTGGTTGTGTATGGCCGATCGCCGGGGCTTCACGATGGAGTGGCCTCACCCGTGCGAACGCATGTACTATGGAGCATCCCGACGCCCCACGTTACCGGAGGCTCTGTCATGACGGCCAGACTCAGTTCGTGGCTTGCCATCGGCGCCGCCTTGCTGGGCGGCGCGCTCCCCCTGCGCGCCCAGCAGGCGGACGCAGAACCGGCGACTGACTGCTACGCGATTCGGCCGGCGAACGCGGTTCACCGGCGGCCGCTGTGGAAGGGATACGTGGTGACGGTGGGCCCGGACCTGGCCGGTGGCGGCGGCTGTTTCGTGGTCGTGAGCGATCGCGCGGGACACCTGGTGTTCCGCTCGACCGGGTTCGCCACCGCCGTCGATTCGGCGACCGGTCTGGATGTCGACGCCGACGGCGTTCCCGACGTCGTGGTGAAGACCGACGTCGCCGGTGGAAACGCGTGCTGCTGGGAGTACGAGGCGATATCACTCGCGGAGCGACCGGGCTTGCTGTTCCGGTTTCTGGCGTCGGGAGGCGTCGCGTTCCGGACCGACCCTGCCGGGAGGGTCGCGTTGTGGGCGTGGGAGGGTGGAGTCTCGGGGCTCCCGAGCTACTCGATGGCAGACCGCGCGTTCGCGCAACGCGTGTACCGGTACGCGGGAGGCCGGCTGTCGGAGGTTACGCCGGAATACTGCGGCCCGCTACTGGGCGTCGATGCACCGGAGCCCCCCGCGGCGGAGGACCTCGCCCGGTTGGAGGCCGTGGGGGGAGCGGTGACCGATTCCACGGCGAGTACGGTCGCGACCATAGAGGCACTGGCGCTGCAACGCGTGTTCTGCCGCGATTTCGACGGCGCTCTGGCGTCGCTTCGCACGAACTGGCCGCGGGACGGCCAGCGAGCGTTCGTATCGTCGTTTCGCGCCGCGGTGGGGCGGGCATTCCCGGAATACGCGGCGGGCATGAGCGGCTGGCCACGCTGAGCATCGCGTACGCGTCGTCCTCCGCTTCCTCTTTCATCGAGCGCCACCCCGGACTCTACTTCGTCGGGCCGCCTTTAAGGAGGACCGAGCCCGACAGGCGGCTTGATCGATAGCACCGTACATCGATTCGTGCGCTGAATCACCGCCGTTACCAAACGCGCCGTGGCTCCGTCCCGGATTGCATGCTCGTGTGTTCTCGCCATCAGCTCTTCGTCGCGACGGTCGCGCTCGTCATCGCCGCCGGTTGCCGTGGCGGCGCCACGGGGCCGCGTACTGCCGCGGGAGGTGGAGCCAACACCGGCGGCGGCAGTTTGAATGGCCGCCGTGTGTTCCCGGCCGACAATCCGTGGAACACCGACATCTCCGCCGAGGCGGTCGACCCCAACTCCGACGCGCTGATCGCGAGTTGCGGCGCCGGCGCCGCGCTCCATCCCGATTTCGGAACGGTGTACGGCGGCGCGCCCAACGGCATTCCGTATGTGCTGGTGGCGTCCGGGCAACCGCGCGTGGCGGTCGCGTTCGACTACGCGGACGAGAGCGACCCGGGGCCGTATCCCATCCCGCCCGGCGCCCCCATCGAGGGCGGCGCGGCTTCGAGCGGCGACCGGCACGTGATCGTGGTCGACACGTCGGCGTGGATGCTCTACGAACTGTACGCGGCCTATCCGCAGAACAATGGAACGAGCTGGCAGGCCGGCTCCGGCGCCGTGTTCGACCTCTCGTCCAACACGCTACGCCCCGCTGGCTGGACGTCGGCCGACGCCGCGGGACTGCCGATCTTTCCCGGGCTCGTGCGGTACGACGAGGCCGTGGAACTCGGCCGCATTGCGCACGCGCTGCGCTTCACCTGCCCGGTGACGCGGATGGCCTATCTGCCTCCGGCGCGGCACTGGGCGAGCACCCGTACCGACGCCACGTTGCCGCCGATGGGGATGCGCGTGCGGCTCAAGAGCACGGTGGACATTTCAGGGTTTCCGCCGGAAGTCCGTGTGATCCTGACGGCGCTCAGGACGTACGGCATGCTCCTCGCCGACAACGGCAGCGCGTTCTACCTCAGTGGCGCGCCCGACCCGCGCTGGAGTGACGACGACCTGCACGCGCTGTCGCAGCTGCACGGGAGCGATTTCGAGGTAGTGCGGATGCAGGGCGTGGTGACGCCGTAGCCATCGACGCAGCCCGGGGCTTCCGCCGCCATGCCGGGGAATGCGGAACTCGGCGGTGACCCAGTCGCGCCGGCCGGTCGGCTTTCCCGCCGATACCCCAACGCCGCCGGCATTCATGGCCGGCGGCGTTGGATGATCGAGCAGAGGCTTCGCTCCGTCAGGGCACGATGCTGTGCGTGGCGGCGATGTCGGACTGCAGCCGTGCGACCCCGGCTCCCGCATCCTTGATGTAGCCGTTCGCCACCAGCACCATCGCCGGCGTGGGCGGCACGAACGCCAGCTCCACCTGGCTCGCGATGCCGGTCAGCCAGGAGCGCAGCCGGCCGGGATATACCAGCGCGCCCTCACCCGACTGGATCTTGAGATCCACCAGATCATCGATGTCACGGTTGAGGGCGTCCAGCGCCGCGTGCGCCTGATCGCCGCCGGACATGCTCCCGTTGGCCGAGGCTTGCTGGAGGGAATCGCGAGCATCGATGGCCTGGTTCAGGTTGGTGTCGAGCCGGTTCAATGCGTCGTGAAGCCGCATCAGCAACGCGAAACGCTGCTGCAGCTGCGCCTGCGTCGTCTGTAGGCGTGGGTCCAGCTTGACCACGACCGGCTGCTTCTGCGTGGCGCCGTTATAGGTCAGCGTCACGTCGTAGGTGCCCGGCACCACTTCGGGACCGACGGGCACGCCGGCTGAGAAGCCGGAATTGAAGATGCCCTTCACGTCCACGGCATTCGGGTATCTGAGATCCCATTGGAAGCGGTTCATGCCGGGCTCGACCGCGGTCAAGCGCGCTTCCTGTCGGTCGCGCGCCGCCGAGGAGCTGCGCGAAGGTGCGCTGGGCTTCTCGTTCGTCTTGGCGTGCAGCGTGAAGTTGCGGATCACTTTGCCGGTCGCGGTGGTGAAGCTGAGCGTCGCGGGCGCGCTCCCGTCGTAGTCGGCCGGGAGGTGGAAGAAGACGGTGACGCCGGGCGCGAGATTCGCGCCTCCCGCTCCTCCCCGGCCGAACCCGCCTGCACGGCGCGTCACCAGCCAGCCCTGCTGCGGCTTGAACAGGTAGGGCGACGCGCTCTGCACCTTGGACGCCCCCGCGCCCAACTGCTCGAGGAACTGCAGGTCGTCCAGCACATAGAACCCGCGGCCGAAGGTGGCGAGCACGACGGCGTGCTGGTGGGGCTGAATCTCCACATCATTCACCCGCACGGCCGGCAGGTTGAGGGTCAACGGCTGCCACTGCTTGCCGCCATCCAGACTGAAGTACGCCGTTGCGCCGGTGCCGGCGAACAGCAGGTTGGGCTGGTTCGGGTCCTGGCGCACGCTCTCCACGTACTCGCCGTCGGGCAACCCGTTGGTGATCTCCGTCCAGTGCTTGCCGTAATCGGTGGTCTTGTAGACGTACGGATGGAAGTCGTCCCAGTCATACCGACTCGCTGATAGGTAAGCGGTGCCCGCGTCGGCGTGCGACGGCTCGATGCAGGTGACGGTGGACCATTTGGGCAGCATCGGCGGACGCACCTGATTCCAGTGCGCGCCCGCATTGGTGGTCACGTACACCAGGCCGTCGTCGGACCCCGTCCAGATCACCTGGTCGGTGAGCGGCGAGACGGCGATCGAGGAGATGGTGCCGAACATCTCCTCGCCGGTCACATCGGCGCTGATCGGGCCGCCCGGCCGCGCCTCCTTGCTCTTGTCGTCACGCGTGAGATCCGGGCTGATCGCCTTCCAGTGGATGCCCTCGTCCAGCGTCTCGAACAGCACGTTCGCTCCCATCAGCAGCTCTTTGGGATTGTGGGCGGCGAACACCACGGGATGATGGTTCCAGCCGTACCGATACTTGATCTTCGATCCCGCCACCCCGAATTGATAGGACGGCCAGGGGCTCACGTTCGTGACGAGCCCCGTCCGGCTGTTCTCTCTCCACTCCTTGCTGTAGTACCCGCTGCCGTAGGTGATCCAGGGCTGCCCCGGCGTGGGCACCACCCAACTCATCTCGCCGCCCTGGATGTTGGTCCAGACCGGCGGAATGCTCCCGGCGGGCACGGCGCTCGGTGCCGAGACCGAGCTCCGATCCTGCTGCGCGCCGTAGATGTGGTACGGGAACTGGTCGTCGAGGTTGGCGTGATAGAACTGCCCGGTGGGCTGATTGTCCTCGGCGCTGAACGCCTTGCCGCCGTTCAGGGTCACCGTCGCGCCGCCGTCGTTGCCTTCCACGAAGATCTGCGGGTTGTCCGGGTTGATCCAGAGCACGTGGTTGTCGCCGTGCGGGGGATGCAGCGCGGTGAGCTGCTTCCCGCCGTCATGCGACACGTACACGCCGACATTCGGCAGGTAGATGGTGTTGGCGTCCTTCGGGTCCACGAATACGTTGCCGTAGTAGAACGCGCGCTGCGTGATGTCCATGCTGTTGTTGACCAGGCGCCAGCTCTGGCCGGCATCGTCGGAGCGGAACAGCCCGCCCGCCTGATCCTTGTACATTGCCTGCACCAGCGCGTACACGGTGTTGGGGCTGCTCGGTGCCACCGCAATGCCCACCTTGCCGAAGACACCGGTGGGCAGCCCCGACTGGTGCGTGATGTTGGTCCAGTGCGCGCCGCCGTCGGTGGTCTTGTACATGCCGCTGCCCGGCCCGCCGCTGGAGAAGGTCCAGTGGCTGCGCGACATCTGCCACATCGATGCGTACACGACGCTCGGGTTGGTGGGATCCATGGCCAGGCTGTAGGCGCCGGTGCTGTCGTTGACGAACAGGATCTTCTTCCAGGTCCGGCCGCCATCGGTGGTCTTGAAGACCCCGCGCTCTGCGTTGGGCGCGAACAGATGGCCCAGCGCCGCCGCGTACACGACATCGGGGTTGGTGGGATCCACCAGGATCCCGGTGATGATGTGGGTCTCGTCCAGCCCGATGTGCGTCCAGCTCTTTCCGCCATCGGTGGACTTGTACATCCCCGCTCCGGTCAGGACCGTGTTACGGGGCGCGGAGTCGCCGGTGCCCACGTAGATGGTGTTCGCATCGGAAGGCGCAATCGCCATCGCGCCGATATTGCCGGTCTTGAAGTCCTTGTCGGAGATGCTCTGCCAACTGTGCCCGTAATCGTCGGTCTTCCAGACGCCCCCGCCCGCAGTGCCCATATAGAAGACGTTGGGTTGGGCGGCGATGCCGGCGACGGTCGTGACACGCCCACCGGTGTAGGGCCCCACGCTACGCCAGCGCAGTGCACCGGTGAGCTGGCCCGGTGGCACAGGCGCGGGGGCGGGGGCCCCGGACGCCACCGGGAGAACCAGGGGCAGACAGGCGAGCAACAGGACGCGAGGTGCTGTGAACATGTTGGGTGTCCCTCTGTCGGTAGGTCGCGTGCGGCGCGAGCAAGCCGCGCGATCCGGAAGGCCTCGGGCCCGGGGGCAAGGTCGGAGGCGGATGATCACGGGGAAGGTGCGGCCAAGCAGAAGGCGCGGCAAGTGGCGGGGCGTCGTCAGCTGTGGGTGCGATGGCGATCAACCGCACCGGATGACGCGTCGGAAGTTGGTGCCAGGGTAGACCTGCCGAGGAGCGCCTATTATCTGTTCGGCTGTTCACCTTCGGAGTCTGGTTCGATGAAACGCCTGCTTCACGCCGTCGTGGCCATCATGGTACTGGCCGGTCCCTCGCTCCTTCTGGCCCAGCGGAACTCGGGGACCATCGGGCACTACATTCCGCCCCGGACCTGGCCGCAGGGCGTGCACAACTTCGATCTCGTCCACCAGAAGGTCGCCGTACGGTTCGACGAGGCCAAGCGGCTGGTGAGCGGCGTCGTCACGACCACCGTGGTGCCTCGGGTCGCGACCGATACGGTGCGGCTCAACGCCGAGAACATCACGATCGACAAGGCGACGGACGCGCGCGGGCAGGCCATCCGGTTTGCATCCGACACCGACCACGTCACCGTGCATCTGGCGCGACGCGTGCCGGCGGGCGACACGGTGGTCTTCACGCTCGCCTATCACACGCACCCCGAGCGCGGGATCTACTTCGTGCCGCGCCGCCACGTGGTCTGGTCGCAGGGCGAAGCCACCGAGACGCGGGCCTGGGTGCCGACCTACGACTACGCCAACGACAAGACGACCTGGGAGTTCCTCGTCACCGCCGACTCGGGACTCAAAGTGCTCTCCAACGGTACGCTGCTCTCGGTGACCCCCGTGAACGGCGGCAAGCAGAACGTGTGGCACTGGGCGCAGAACGAGAAGGCGTCGACGTACCTGTATTCGGTCGTGGTGGGGCCGTTCACCGTTCTGCGCGACCAGTGGCGCGGGAAGCCGGTGAACGAATATGTGTACCCCGACACGGTGGACGCGGGATGGCGCGCGGCGGGCGAGACGCCGTCGATGATCGAGCTGTACTCGCGCCTCACCGGCGTCCCGTTTCCCTGGGACAAGTACGATCAGTCGTGGATCCCCGATTTCACCTATGGCGGAATGGAGAACGTCTCCGCCACCACGCAGACCGACCTCTCGCTTCCCGGCCCCGGCAACGATCCGATGGAGGGATCGCGGGGCCTCGTCGCCCACGAGCTGGCGCACCAGTGGTTCGGCGACTACGAGACTACGGCCAACTGGGCCAACATCTGGCTGAACGAAGGGCTGACGACGTACATGGAGTCGGTGCAGAACGAGAAGACGCGCGGCTGGGACGCCGCGCAGCTCGAGTGGTGGGGTCAGCAGCAGCAGGCCATGCGGGCCGATCTCCGTCAGGCCCGTCCGCTCGTCTGGGGAGAGTATCGGGGCAACGATCCGATCGCGCTCTTCTTCAGCGGTCACGTCTATCCCAAGGGCGCGCAGTTGGCGCACCAGATGCGGCGCCTGCTCGGCGACAAGATGTTCTGGGCGGGGATGCACCGCTTCCTCGTGGACAACGCCCACAAGGCCACCACCACCAAGGATTACGCCGACGCCTTCGAGGAGACCTGCCACTGCAACCTCGGCTGGTTCTTCGATCAGTGGGCATATGGAATCGGGTATCCCCAACTCGACGTGACGCGCCGGTGGGATCCGGCGGCGAAGACGCTCCACGTGACGGTGCGGCAGGTGCAGCCGACCGACGCCACACGCCCGCTCTTCCGGTTCCCCACCACCATCCGCGTGATCACCGCCGACTCGGTGGTGCGCGACAGCGTGATGGTGCGGGCCGAGAAGTCACAGACCTTCGCCATGCGGCTGCCGGGCGCGCCGCTGTCGTTCCGGTTCGACGAGGGCGGCTGGCTGCTCGGTACCGTACACACCGATCAGACGCCGGCCGAGCTGGCGCACATGGCGGAGCACGATCTCGATACCTCGGCCCGCAACTGGGCGCTGTATGCGCTGGCGCAGTCGCAGGACACGGCGGCGGTCGACGCGCGGCGCTTCATCGTGCTGAACGAGCGGATGCCGCAGCTCCGTGTCGAAGCGCTGCGGCAGATGGCGCACGATTCGACACCGCAGGCGATCGCGATCGTTCGGTCGGCGCTGCGCGACCCGGACGCCTCGGTGCGGAGTGAGGCGCTCGTGCGGCTGGCGTCGCTCGACCCCGCCGGCGTGGCCGACACGGCACTCGCGATGTACCACCAGGACATCGCCTCAGCGACGCGCGCGGCCGGGCTTCGCGTCTACGCGACGTTGACCGGTGCGACTGCCCTGGCCACCGTCGTCGAGGCGAGCGGTCCGGCACACACGCTGACCGTGCGCGCCACGGCGGCCGCGCTTCTGCCGCGGATGCACGCGCCGTCCGCGGAGGACGCGCTGGAACGACTCACCGATCCGTCCGAGGTGCGGGAGTTGCGCATGGCCGCGCTCCGCGGGCTGTTCGCGAGCGCCGACACGACCCGGGCCGTCGCGGCGGCCACGCGCGGACTCACGGATTACGACCCGCTGTACGCCGGGGCCGCGGTTCGGTCGTTGGGGCAGCTCGGCACGCCGGAGGCGAAAGCCGCGCTTCGCGCGGCGCTCAAGACGGAGACGCGGGTCCACGTGAAGGCCGCGATGGAGCGGTCACTCGGCGGCGGGTAGTCTGACCGTCCGGCGACCGAACACGCAGACCGTGAGCCGGGTGGGCAATCCATGAGCAGCGCCCGGGACGGCAAGATCGGATTGTGGGCCGTGGTCGCCATCGGCGTCGGCGGCATGGTGGGCGGCGGGATTTTCGCGGTGCTCGGATTGGCGGTGCAGATGGCGCATGGTGGCACCCCCGTGGCCTTCACGCTGGCGGGCGGCGTGGCCCTGCTGACGACATACTCGTACGCGAAGTTGTCGGTTGCCTATCCGAGTCGCGGGGGGACGGTGACCTTTCTCAACCGTACGCTCGGCGCCGGGATGGTGACCGGCAGCCTGAACATGCTGTTGTGGTTGAGCTACGTGGTGATGGTGTCGCTGTACGCCTTCGCCTTCGGCAACTACGGCGCGACGTTCCTGCCGCCGGCCTGGCGGGCGGGCGGGTGCTGCCGGCCCGGATGACGGGGACGCTGTTCTCCCAGATCGCCGAGGCGGCGGTCAAACGCGGACGCGACGCGGCGCTGGCATCGGCGCACCTCACGGAGCGCGAGCATGAAGTGATCGGGCTGATTGGGGTGGGGATGAGCAACAAGGAGATCGCCCAGCGGCTCGGCATCGCCGTGTACACCGTGAAGAGTCACCTGCGCAACATCATGGACAAATTGGCGCTGCACAGCCGGCTGCAGATCGCCGCGTATACGCACGAGCACGACGAGTAGTTCGCGATCTCTGTGTCGATCGCCCCCCCCGAAGCCGTCGCGCGCCCGGTTGGTTGGGCCGTGCATGGTTGACGCGTGTCGCGAATCGTGCCGCGATACGGCATACGCGTAGGGATAATGCTGATCCCACTTGCTGACTTTCTCCCACGGCAACGCGTCGGCCCCATGGCGATGGTTCCCTTGGTGAATGGACGGGCCAGCGTTGCGGATCGCACAGAGGGTCCCGGGCGCAAGTGTGCGTGTGGCACTCACGAGGCCATGCGTGAGAGGGATGGGCCGGACCTGAGGAGGGCATATGCGGGCCTGCGCGACGATCAACGTCGCCGTGATCGAGGACAATCGCATCGTGCGCGAGAGAATCGCCAGCAATTTGGCTGAACTGGCCGACGTGGCGGTCGTGCTGGCGGTTCCCGATATCGAGTCCGCGCAACTCCGGGAGTCCGAACCGCGCGTGGTGTTGATCGACGCGGGGTTGGAGGGACGCAGCGGTCTGCAGCTGGCGGAGACGGTGAAGCAGACGATGGCGAAGACCGACGTCATCGTCATGAACTTCCTCCCAGTGCAGGAGGACGTCGTGCAGTTCGTGAGTGCCGGCGTTGCCGGCTTCATTCTGCAGGACGCGACGTTCGACGAACTCGTGGGCACGATTCGTTCCGTGGCCGGCGGCTGGTGCGTGCTGCCGCCCCGGATGACGGGGACGCTATTCTCCCAGATTGCTGAGCCAACCGTGGTACGTGAGTGTGAGGCGCCGCTCGCGCCGGCGCGTCTCACGCAGCGGGAGCGACAGGTAATGGCGTTGCTTTCGGCGGGGATGAGCAACAAGGAGATCGCCCAGCGGCTCGACATCGCGGTGTATACGGTAAAGAGCCACGTCCGCAACATCATGGACAAGTTGACCGTGCACAGTCGCCTGCAGATCGCCGTCTATGCCCGCGAGCATGACGCGTAGTCGGGGGCCGGGCCGGATGCGCGTTGCCCCGCACCCGTATCGCTCGAAAGGCCTACTCCTCCGTCACCCGTTTTGGCGATACGCGCCTCCCTGGGCGTGGACTACTCTCAATGAGACATCTGTCGGCTGGAGGAACCAAACATGTTGATGACCGTGGTGATCATCCTGATCGTGCTCTGGGCGCTGGGGATGATCACGTCGTATACGATGGGCGGGCTGATTCACATTCTGCTGGTGATCGCGATCATCGTGGTGCTGGTGCGGGTGATCCAGGGTCGGAAGGTGCTGTAATCCCATCGACGGAGATTGACGGATGAACCTAACGAAGATCGCGGGCATCGTGCTGATCGTGGCCGGCGCCCTCGGGCTGGCGTACGGCGGTTTCACGTATACCAGGAGTTCGCACGAGACGCAGATGGGGCCGTTCTCGATGACGGTGAAGGACCGACAGACGGTGGCGGTGCCCATGTGGGCCGGCCTCGGGGCGGTTCTTGTGGGTGGCGTGCTGCTGCTGATCCCGGCCAAGAAGGGGTAGTGCGCACCGGGTCGGGGCTCGCGGCGCTGATGCTCGCGGCGCTTGCCCCGGCCGCGGCGCAACGCGCGCCACCCGGGCGCGCCTGCAACGGCGAGACGATTTCGGCGATCGACATCCGGTCGTTACCGCCGCCGGTGCGCGGGGTTGCCGGATCGTGGCGCGGACTGGCCGATCTGGTGGGTCTGCACTTCACCGTGACGCGGCCACGCGTGATCGCCGCGTATCTGCAGCTTGCGGTCGGACGACCCTGCGTGGAGCGCAGCCGGAGCGAATCGGAGCGGCTGCTGCGCCTGCAGCCGTATTTGTCGTCGGCGGTGGTTCGTGCCGTTCCGGACGGTCCCGGTCGTGTGCGCATCGTCGTGGAAACGGTGGACGAGGTGCCAATCATCGCCGGCGCGCGCATGAGGGGAATCGCGCCGGTGCGCCTTACGGTTGGCAGCGAGAACGTGTCGGGCAGCGCCGTGGGCGTGGCGCTGAGCGGCGAGCGGGGGTTTGCCTACCGGTCGGGGTTCGGCGTGCGGCTGGCCCAGTACGGGGCGTTCGGACGTCCGTATACGCTCGTCGCGAACGCCCAGCGCTATCCTCTGGGCGGCGAGTGGTCGTTGGCGTTTGCCCATCCGTTTCTCACGGACCTGGAGCGCACGGCGTTCCACACCGGCGCCGAGGAATCCCGCGTGTACTATCCCGTGATCCGGCCGGCGGGGGAGGATCTCGCGTTGTCCGTGCATCGCTCGTCGTACGACGCGGGCGCGGTGACGCGGGTGGGTCTGGGACGCGTGGTCGGGGTAGTGGGGGCGGCGCTCATCAGCGAGAACGTACGCACGGCCGCCGGCCCGGTGATCATCTCCGATTCCGGACTTGTCGATGTGCCTTCCGACTCGGCGCTCGGTGGGCGCTTCCCGGCATTTCGCGTGCTGCGCGTGGCGGCGATCGGCGGTGTGCGCGCGTTGCGCTTCGTGACCGTGAGCCGGTTCGACGCGCTCACGGCGGCGCAGGACGTCGGCGTTGGTGTGCAATTCGGCGCGCTGGCCGGCCCGAGCATGTTCTCCTCGACGCTCAACAGCGATGTGTTTCTCTCGACGGATGTGTACGCCGGCGTGGGACAGCCGTCCTCATTTCTGCTGCTGCGGTTCAATGGCGAAGGTCGCGTCGACCGCGCCTCCCATCGGTGGGAAGGGATGGTGGGCGACGCGCACCTGGCCTGGTATGCCACACCGAGCACGCGGTACACTCAGATTGCGAGCCTCGAACTCTCGGGGATCCAGCGGCTCGCGTATCCCTTCCAACTCACTTTCCGCGATCACGACGGCGGTTTGCGCGGCTTCCCCGACGCGACCTTTGCCGGCGGCCGGCGGGCGGTGATGCGTCTCGAGGAGCGCCGGCTGTTGCCCGCGGTGACCCCGCGCGCCGATGTGGCGGTGGCGGGCTTCGTCGACGCGGGCAAGTTGTGGGCGGGCGACGTGCCCTACGGCGTCACGAGCAACATCCGGGCCGCCGTTGGGGTCTCGCTGCTGAGCGCGTTTCCGTCGGGCGGCAAGCGCACGTACCGACTCGACATCGCGCTGCCGCTCAATCCCGCCCGGGGCGGGGCGCGATGGGAACTTCGGTTCAGCTCGGCTGATCGTACGCAGTTGCTCTGGCGTGAACCGGCCGACATCGCGCGCGTGCGGGCGAGCGCGGCGCCGTCGAACCTGTTGAGTTGGTCGGCCCGATGACGCGCGTGTTCGGGGGCGTCCTGCTCGGGGTCGCCGTGGCGCTCGGCGGTTGCGGGGGCCGCGCAGCGCCGTCGGCGGCGGGCATCGACGCGCCCGAACCGCCGCCACCGGTGATGTCGCTCTCGCGGTTCGACGTGCCGCTCACCTACGACATCACGAAGGTCCTCGGCGTGGTGGACCGCGCCGTCCCCACGGAGTTCGGATCGCTGGACAGCGTACATCAGGTCGGCGACGACGACCGCAAGCACTATGCGTTCCACGCCACGCGCGGCCCGTTCACCGCATTCGGGCGTGGAACGGAGTTCCATCTCCGCGCCACCCTCGAGTACGAAGCGCGGGGGTTCTTCAAGTTCGGGTTCGCGCCGACCGTGAGCGCCGGATGCGGAACGTCCACCGATCGGCCGCCGAGGCTGGTGGTGGAACTGGCGACGCCGCTGTCGCTGTCGGCCAATTGGCATCTCGTGTCGCACGTGCGACTGGTGCGCGCCAGTCCGGCGTCGCGGTCTCAACGCGACCGGTGTGAGGTGCGGTTCCTGCATTACGACGTCACCGAGCGGATCGTGGACGCCGCGCGCGGAGCGCTGGTGGACGGGTTGGCAGCGATCGACAGCACGATCGGCGCGGTTGACCTGACGGGTCAGGCGACCGGATGGTGGGAGGCACTCAACCGGCCGATCCGGGTGACCGACGGCGTCTGGCTGCTGTTGGGACCGAAGCGTCTGCGCGCCGGCGACGTACGCGGCGACGGGCATGCGCTGATCGTGCACGTGGGACTCGATGCGCGGCCACAGATCGTGACCGCCGACTCGGAGCCCGTGGTGGCAGCGCTGCCGCTACCACCGCTGGCCGCCGACACGGGGGCCCACGGCTTCCATATACTGATCGAAGGCGTGGTGGACTATGCGACCGCGTCACAGGTATTGAGCGACGCGGTGCGCGGCGCCGTGGTGACCGAGCAGGTGCACACGGTGAGTATCGACTCGGTGATGGTGTCGGCGGAATCCGCCGGGCGGCTCGGATTGGCGGTGGCGTTTCACGGCGACGCGCAGGGGACGCTCTTCCTGGTGGGCGTGCCGCGGCACGACGCGATCCGACACGGCATCGCGATGCCGGACCTCGACTACGACCTGCACACGTCCAGCGCGCTGATCAACGCGTATTCGTGGCTGGCGTCTCCGGCGTTGCGGCTGCTGTTGCGCGACCGGGCGATTCTCCCCGAGGGGCGGGCGCTCGATCGTGGCCGCGAGTTGCTGCTGGAAGGGCTGAACCGGAAGGTCGGTGATGCGATGACGTTGGCCGCGGGCATCGATTCGGTGGCGGCACGTGGGGTCTACGTCACACGGCGGGGGTTGGTGCTGCGGGCCGAGGCGATGGGGCACGCGACGGCGATGGTGAGGGAACGATGAGCCAGGGCTTCGAGTCGGGCATCAGGCGGCCGTCGTCCATGGCGTCCATCGTGATCATGACGCTGCTGGTCGTCGCGGCACTCCGTCTGGGGCGCGCCTTCGTGCTGCCGGTGGTGATCGCGTTGCTCCTGACGCTGATGTTGAGCGCGCCGATGCGCTGGCTGCAAAAGCTCCATATCCCAGGCCGGGTCGCGGCAGCGCTGGTGGTCTTCGGCGCGCTGGGGGTGGGCATCGGGGCCGGATCTCTGCTCGTGTCGCCGGCAATGGCGTGGGTGGCCTCGGCGCCGGCCACTATGCGAAAGCTCGAGACCAAGGTGCGGCGCATCGCCAAACCGTTGTCGGCGCTCCAGCAGTCGGCCGCCCGGATGCAGCAGGCCACCGCGCCCTCGACGTCGGAGACGCCGAAGACGGTGCAGCTGGCGTCGCCCGGAATCTTCGCGAAGGCGTCGCTCGACACGGTGGCGCTGATTCCGATTACGCTGGCGGTGGTGTTCCTCACGTATTTCCTGCTGGCCAACGGGCCGCTGTTTCGGCGCAAGCTGGCGGGGCTGCTGCCGGGGAGCGACCAGTTGAGGTCGCGCGAGCATCTGCTGGCGCAGATCGAGATGGCGACGTCGCACTTTCTGCTGACCGTCACCGTGATCAACATCGGCGTGGGGGTGTTGACCGCGCTGGCGGTGTGGGCGGTGGGCGTGCCGAACCCGCTGCTGTGGGGTGGGATTGCGGCGGTGCTGAACTTCGTGCCGTATCTCGGACCGATCGCGACGGCGACGATCATCGCATTCGCGGCGCTGTCGAGCATCGACAACCCGGCGCGGGCGCTACTGGCGCCGGCCGTGTTTCTGCTCATACACCTGACGGAGGCGAACTTCGTGACGCCGACGTTGCTGGGGCGCCATCTCCCGGTGAACACGGTGGCGATCTTTCTGGGGCTCATCTTCTTCGGCTGGCTGTGGGGATTGCCGGGGGCGGTACTCGCGGTGCCGCTCACCGTGTGCGCCAAGCTGGTATGCGACCATGTACCCGCGATGGCGCGCGTGGGCGCGCTGCTGGATCGATAGCCCCCGTTTGGGCTACGTCGTTTATCGCCCCATCGAGCGATGGGAAGCGGGGGCAGCGATTCGGTAGACTGAGGGGTAGTCCGCGGACACGGGCGCCGCCACGAGAGAGAGGCATTGCCATAATGCTGGACAAAGCGAGAACGCTCAACGGGTTCACGTTGAGCTGCCGGGATGGACCCATCGGGTTCGTGCGAGAGTTCTACTTCGACGATCGACAGTGGACGATCCGCTATCTGGTTCCGTCCACGGACCACGGACTCACGGGCCGCCAGGTGCTGCTCTCCCCGTATGCCCTGCACTCCATAAACCGTGACGCCAAGGACATCGCCGTCGCGCTGACGAAGCGGCAGCTCGCGGACAGTCCAGGCTTGGACACGTACACGGGCATGTCGCGGCAGTTCGAGGAACCGTACTACGGGTACCTGTGGCCGCAACACGGGGGCGGGCCGTACACGTGGGACTGCTATCCCGGGATCGTTCGCGATCTCGACCAGTGGCGCGACACCCGGCCGGAAGAGCAGGCGTGGAACCGGCATCTGCACAGCACCAAGGATGTGAGCGGCTACCATGTGCAGGCCACCGACGGCGAGATCGGCCATGTCGACGACTTCATCATCGACGACGAAACGTGGGCGATCCGCTATCTGGTGATCGACACGGGACAGTGGCGATCCGGGAAGAAGGTGTTGGTGGCGCCGCAGTGGGCCGATCGTGTGAGTTGGACCGACGCGGTCGTGTATATGGCGCTCTCCCGGGCCGCGATCCAGGCATCGCCCGAATACACCGACGAGTGCACGCTCACGCGGGACTACGAAACCGACCTGCACGGACACTACCACCGACCCGGATACTGGGTGGACGAGCCGGCCACCGCCGCCAGTGCCTGACCACACGGCGCCGCCGCGGCAACCCCGGGGTGGCCGCTGAGCGACGGCAGTAGTCCCTTCGAGTCATGGCTGGGCCAGGGCCGCCCGGCTACTCATTCACGACCTGCCATGCGGCATACGCGGCCTCTGCGTCCGAGGGCCGTACCGCCGGGAGGACCACCACGCCAAGAGGGCGACATGACATCCAAACGAAATACGGTCAATGACCGGATCGACAAGATGGCCGACACGGCCAAGCGCACGGCGGCAAAGGTTTCCGCCGCCAAGGAGCGCGCCGCGGCGACGACGAAGCAGCAGATGCACGCGGCGGGCCAGCAGCTCAAGGACGCCGGCGAGAAGATCATGAAGCAGGCCGACAAGCGATGAAACGCGCACTGGCAGTCATCGGGTTCCTGCTCCTGGCGGGAACGAGCTCCACGGCATACGCGCAGGGCGGCGGCCTGGGCATCAAGGGCGGCCTGTCGTACGGCAACATCTCCAATGGCGGCGCGTTCCCCGGTGCGGTGGCGCAGCGTTCGGGATTCGCCATCGGATTGAGCGCGAACACGGGCGGCATGATCGGGTTCGGCATCGAAGGGCTGTACGCGCAGCGCGGCTTCGACAATTCGATTGCCGCCGACGCGCGTCACCTGGACTACATCGATGTGCCGGTCTATGTGCGGGTGGCGGCGCCGCTGGGCACGTTTGCCCCGTTTGCGTACGCGGGACCGCAGGCTTCGTTCGAAATGAACTGCGGCACCGACAGCGGCAATTGCCCGGACTCGGGTCGGCCGAAGATGACGTATGCCGGGGTGATCGGCGCCGGCGTGGCGTTCGGCATGCTGCACGGCTTGTCGATCGAAGGCCGATACGTCTACGGGCTCACCGATCTCAAGCTGAACACGATCTCGACGACCGACAGCTACAAGACGCGGTCGTTTCTGTTGTTGGTGGGGCTCGGCTTCTAGTCCACGGA
This sequence comes from uncultured Gemmatimonadaceae bacterium, assembly GCA_963781765.1. Taxonomy (GTDB): domain Bacteria; phylum Gemmatimonadota; class Gemmatimonadetes; order Gemmatimonadales; family Gemmatimonadaceae; genus JAGWRI01. The sequence goes on along the minus strand of CAWAHC010000007.1, from coordinate 360,761 downwards.
GTTTCCGCGCGGATACGTCGCGCACCAGTCGGCCACGCCACAGGGCGGGGCGACTGGTGCGCCCATTAATGGACGACGACTTCGGGCTGTTCCGGGACATGGGGCCATTCGCGCCGGGTTACGCGTGATGGCGCGCCGCCGGACGACGATCTGACCGCCCACCCCTATGGGCGGGCCGGTGGAAGTTCGACGAGTTCGAACCAGTACTGGCCCATCACCTTCAGGGCGTCCACGAGGCCGGTGAAGGTGACGGGCTTGGAGATGAAGGAGTTGACGCCGAGCTGGTAGCTCCGGGCGATATCCTCCTCCTCGCGGGAGGTGGAGAGCACGACGATCGGAATGTCGCGAAGCTCGTCGTCCGACTTGATCTCGCGCAGGCACTCACGCCCGTCCTTCTTGGGCATGTTGAGGTCGAGCAGAATCAGCCCCGGTCGCGGCGCCCTGCCGTCCTGTCCGTCGTATCGGCCCTCGCGGCGGAGATAGTCCATCAACTCCTCGCCGTCCTCCACGAACCGGACATCGTTCGACAGATGGGCATCTTCGAGCGCCTGCTTCGAGAGCAGCCGATCGTCTTCATCGTCGTCGGCGATGAGAATCATCACGGGGATTGCGTTTGCCTGAAGCATGGTCAGATGTCCACCGAGGTGAGTTGTCGGGCGGGCAACACGACCGTGAACGTCGCGCCCTCGTCCGGCGCGCCGGCAGCCCTGATGGTGCCGCCGTGGTGCTCGGCGATGCTGCGGCAGATGGCGAGTCCGATGCCGGACCCTTCATATTCCGCGCGACCGTGAAGCCGCTCGAACATTCCGAAAATACGTTCGGCGTACTGCGCGCCGAAGCCGATGCCGTTGTCGGCGACGGTGAGGGCGTACTCCCCACCGTCGGCCGCGTGGGCGTCGATCCGTACGACTACCGGTCGTGTCGGCGCGCGGTACTTCAGCGCGTTGCTGAGCAGATTCTGCAGCAACTGGCGCATCTGCAGCGGGTCGGCGTCGATGACGGGCAGGTCCCCGACTTCCACGGTGGCTCCTGCCTCGGCGATGGACGTCTCCAGATCCGCCATGACATCGCGGACCAGGCGCGCGAGGTCGACCGGTTCGAAGGGTTGGGCACGCGTCGTGACGCGCGCGTACAGCAAGAGGTCGGCGATCAGGGTGCGCATACGGGTGGCCGCATTACGCATGCGATCGATGTAGTTGCGGGCGTCCGCGTCGAGCGCCGGGCCTGCCTTGGCCTGGAGTCGCTCCCCGAAGGCGAGGATCTTGCGCAACGGTTCCTGCAGATCGTGCGAGGCCACGGCGGCAAACGCCTCGAGCGCCGCATTGGATCGCAGCAGTTCCCGGTGTTGGACCGCGAGCTGGTGTTCGGCGCGCCGGCGCTCGGTGACGTCCTCGATGGCGAGGAGAATCATCCGCGGGTTTCCGGCGCCCGGCGCCACCAGGCGCGCATTGAGCAGCATCACCTTGCGGCCGATGCCGGGGAACACGTGGTCGACGTCGTAGTCATCGAGATGGGCGTGCAGCGGCAGTGTGTCGCGCAGCAGCGTGTGCAGCGGCGGAATGTCCCACTGGCCGTTGCCGAGGGTGAAGAGCACCTGCCCGATGGTGTCTTCCGGCGTGACCCGGAACGTGTTGAAGAAGGAGCGGTTGGCGTGGGTCACGCGGAAGGCGGGGTCGAGCACGAGGAGGGGCTCACGTACGGTGTCGACGATGTCGGCGAGCAGCCCAAGGGCGGCGTATACGTCTGCCACCGATTCGCCCATGGGCGTCGACTCCACCACGTCGGTGCTGCGGACCACGGCACTTCCCCTTGGGACGATGCAAGGCCAACGCGGCGGCCGCTGCATCAAACGGCCGCACCATTCCCTATGTATGAATGGAGCGTAGTCATCATGGCGCGCGTATGATAGGTGTGGGGCGCAGATATACACATCGACGAAGACGTAGCTCTTTGGTGTGATGGATCGGAGGGGGTCCCGGCGCTACACATCAAGAGCCTCTCGCAACCGTCGAGAGTGCCTGGTTGGCGATTCGATTCCATCCACGCCGAGTGCAACCGGTGGTTCACCCTCGATGTCCGGAGTGCGTCCAATGTTTACCCATTCCCGATTCTTCCTGCTCGCCGCCGCCTTGATGGTGGCGGCACCGATGGCGGCTCAACAGACGTCGTTCGACTCGACGTCGCGCGCATTCGTGCCCGTCGCCGTAAGCGCGCCGGCCGTGCAGCCCGTGTCCGCGGCGACGGTCGGTCCGCAGCTCCAGCCATCCGCCGTCGGGTTCCACGCGTTGGCGCCGACGACCGGAGCGCCCATGGTCGCCATGCCGACCAACGGCGAGACCTCGCAGAACGTCGCGCTGATGCTGGTGGGCGGCGCCGGGCTCATCGTGGGCGCTGTCATCGGCGGGCGTTCGGGTACGATCGTGATGTTGGGCAGCGGCATCCTCGGCCTGGTCGGGCTATTCCGCTACCTGCAGTAGCGCCCCTCGGGGGGCTGGCCGTGCTCCTTCCATGGGCAACAACCTGTGGAAGGAGTTGCGCGCGACGGCGGGCTATCAAGTCGAGCGGAAGTTGCACAGATTGAACACTTATGGCTTCATCAACGTGGCGCATGGCGTCGCGGGGGTTCCACTGTGCGCGGGTCGATAGCACCGGGCCGGGTGTAGCGTGATTACCGTCGCGATCATCGAGGACAACCGACTCGTTCGCGAGGGCATGACCGACATGCTCAACGACCTGGCGGACGTCAGAGTGGTGCTGGCCGGGACGAGCCTGGAGACCGCGAAGTTGAAGGAGGCCAATCCTCGCGTGGTGCTGCTCGACGTGGGCCTCCAGGACAGGAGCAGTCTTCGATTGGCGGAAACCGTGCGGAAAGAGATGGCAGATTCGCGAGTGATCGTGATGGATCTGCTGCCCGTGCACGAAGAGATCGCCCAGTTCGTGAACGCGGGTGTGGCCGGCTTCATTCTCAAGGACGCGACGTTCGACGACTTCGTGGCCACCATTCGGTCGGTGGCTGACGGGGTGCAAGTACTACCGCCGCGGATGACGGGGACGTTGTTCTCGCAAATTGCGAAGGCCGCAGTACAGCGGGGCGGGCAGACGGCTATGGAAGCAGTGCGGATGACGCAACGCGAGCGCGAGGTGATCGGGCTGATCGCGGCGGGGATGAGCAACAAGGAGATCGCGCAGCGGCTGAACATCGCCACCCATACGGTGAAGAGCCACGTGCGCAACATCATGGATAAGCTGGCCCTGCACACGCGTTTGCAGATCGCCGCCTACGCGCACGACCAGGACGACGACGACTAGCCGTCCGTCGGCGCCGGCGCCCACCGGCCCCCGTTCCAACCCCCGAATATCCTGGTCCCCCGAAGGGACTACTCCCTCTTTCACCTGATCAGGCGATACGAGGCGGGTCCCGGACGGCCTAAGCTCCAAGGTATCTCCCCGGTGACGTGAAAGGTCGCGGACGAGCTGGGCGTTCCGGCATGGCCGGTGGCCCGTGTGTCCCTCTTTCGCGGCCACTGCGCCGAGGACCCATGTCACGATCCCTCATTGCCGGACTGTTCGCGTTCGGCCTCCTCGCGTGCGCCGGTGCCGAGAGCAAGGACCTATCCGGCAACGGAGGAGCGGTTGCGAATTCCGCAAGCTCGTCCGCCCGCACGCTCTCCAATGGCTCCGCCGTGGCGGTGACGATTCAGGACGCGATCTCGTCGCGCACCAACACCGTGGGCCAACACGTGAATGGCGTCGTGAGCGGCGACGTGATGGATGACGCCGGTCTGGTGGTCATTCCGAGCGGTTCGCCCGTGGTGCTGACGATCACGGAGCTGGGACCGGCGCTGAATTCAGGCCAGAAAGACGGGGCCATCGCGCTCCGCGGTACCTCGGTGACGGTTGCCGGAACGACGTACGATCTGGGCGCGACCGTCGGGGCCGTGCCGCACACGCTCGAAGGACGCGGCATCACCAAGAGCGCCGTCGGGAACGTGGCCGTGGGTACCGCGGTTGGCGCGGCGGTCGGTCAGGCGATCGGCAAGAATCAGAAGAGCACGATCATCGGTGGCGCCGTCGGCGCCGTGGCCGGCGGTGCGCGCGCGGCGACCTTGGCTGATCGTGATGTCGTCGTGGCGTCGGGCACCAGGATCACGCTGACGCTCACCCAGTCGTTGACGATTTCCTCGAACTAGGGCGCTTCCGTGCTCATGACTCTCGTCATCATCCTGGTGGTGCTGTGGCTGCTGGGGATGATCACCGCATACACGATGGGCGGACTGATTCACATCCTGCTCGTCGTCGCCATCATCGTGGTCCTGGTGCGGGTCATCCAGGGCCGGAAGGTACTGTAGGCCTCCCGTTTCACGAGACACCAATGCACACACCTCGAGCATTCACCATATACCACAGCGCGCCACGAGCCGCGGGGCTCCTGGTGCTCGCCGCCATGTTGTCCGCATGCGCCTCGCTGAACAAGAAGGGCAACGGAGCGGTGATCGGCGCGGGCGTCGGGGCAGGCGTCGGTGCCGTGGTCGGCAACCAGACGGGGTCCACCGCGCGAGGCGCGATCATCGGAGCCGTGGTCGGCGGGCTTGCCGGCACCATTATCGGGAATCAGATGGACCAGCAGGCCAAGGGCATCCAGCAGACGGTTGACGGTGCGACCGTGGAGCGGGTGGGCGAGGGCATCGAGGTGACATTCGCGTCCGGACTGCTGTTCGCGTTCGACGCCTCTCAGGTACTGCCGACGGCAGCGACGAATCTGCGCAGTCTGGCCGCCAGCCTGAATCAGTATCCCAACACCAATGTGCTGATCGTCGGGCACACCGACGCATCCGGCGCGACGGACTACAACCAGGCGCTGTCGGAGCGCCGGGCGCAGGCAGCGGCGGACTACCTCGTGTCACAGGGTGTGAGCGCGTCACGGCTGCGCACGACGGGTCGCGGCGAGATGGAGCCGGTGGCGAGCAACGCGACGGATGCCGGCATGGCGCTCAACCGCCGCGTGGAAGTGGCCATCTACGCCAACGCCGCCGCGGTCACCGCCGCGGGCGGTCAGTAGTAGGAGCCACGCCGCGCGCGCTGTCGTACGCGCCGGCAAACACGAAACCCCGCCGCACCCGGATGAGGGCGATGGCGGGCTGAAGTCCTGGACCTCCGGTCAGTGATAGCTCGTCATCACCGACACCTGCATCGCGGTCACGAATGCCGCGATGAGCAGCGCCACACCGCCGACGGCCAGCAGAGTCCTGCCGACCTGCACCCGACGCTCCCGGATCTCCGCGATCGACGTCGCCGGCAGCAGCGCGATCCGCCCGGACACACCGGGCACCGGGCCGGCGGCGGTGCGAAGCTCCCCAAGACGAATGGCCAGCGTATCGCCCACCCCCCGAACGGTGCCGCGCACCTCCATTACATCCGGGTAGCTCCGGCGCGCACCGTCGCCCCCGTCGACTACGGTCGCCACGGCAACCGCGGTCCTGAGAACGATCCGCTCCTCGCCGCCGGGTGTGGGCGCAGGAGCGACGGGCCGGTACGCAAAGCAGGCACCGGTGACAAGGATGGCGGCGAAGAGCGCCGCTCGGAGGGACAGACGCATAGCGATTGCCTCGGCAGGATGTTCGACCCGCACCCACAGCGCTCAACCGCTCCATCTCCAACCTGATGTGCACCGCGCGCAGCTCCGGCGCAATGACGCCCCCCGTCGAGCGCGGCAACGCGCAGGAGTCCGTCGGCGCTACGGCACGTCCATCCGGCGCAGCCGCCGCGTGGACAGCACCAGGAACCCGACACACACCACGACGGTCACCATCACCGCCGCCGTCAGCCCCACGTGGGGCTCCCCGACGAAGCGCCGCGGGTCCAGCCCGTGCATGAGCGCCACGGAATAGTGACGGATGCTCAGGAAGCGGATCCCCGACACGTAGCCGGAGAAGAACCCCTCCCAGAGCACGATGTACAGCAGCCCCACGCCGATCGCCTGCCGGGTAACGAGCCCCAGCCAGACAAACGCCGATGCGTACATCACGAGGCCGGCCAGCGCTCCGACGGTCACCGCCAGGGTCGCCCGTGCGTCGTGGTTGAAGGCGAGCCAGCTCGTCACGAAGGCGCTTCCCAGAATGAACGGCGCCGCCACCGTGACCGAGGCCGCCAACTTCGGGAGCACGATCTGCCATCGCGCGATGGGCGCGAGGGTCAGATTGGCCAGCGTGCTATCCTCGATCTCGTTGCCGAAGGCGACGCTGGCAATGGCGACGATGATGAGCGGAGAGATCGAACCGGCGAGCATCGTGCTGAGCGCGATGATCTCGAAATCCTCGACGAAGGGCGTCGAGTGCGAGCGCACCACCAGCGCCGTGAATATCACGGGGAGTACCGCCAGCACGGTCATGATGACAAGGCGCCACCGTCCCGAGAGCTGCCGGAGCGTGAGCATGTAGACGGAGCCCATCGTCAGCCCTCCACCAGGTAACCGAAGACGCTTTCGAGGGAGTCGTCCAGCGGCTCGACACGCCGCAGACTGATCCCCGCCCGCTGCGCCAGGCGCGGCAACTCCACCTGCAGCTCCCGCACGTTTCGACTCAGCACGATGAGCGCGCCGTCGGGATCCACGTTCACCGCGTCGACGGAGTCGAGTCGCACGACGGCCGCCGCCAGATCGCGGGGCCGCTCCGCCACCACCCGGACGTGGTAGGGCCGCTTGTCCAGCGCGGCGCGAATGGCCCGGAAGCCCCCCGATGCGGCCAGCTTGCCGTTGATGATCAGCAGTACGGTCTCGGCGAGCTGCTCCACCTCCTCGAGGATGTGCGACGACAGCACGATGGTCCGCCCCTCGGCGGCCAGCCTGCGCAGGAGCGCCTGGAAGTGCACGCGCTGGCGAGGGTCGGCTCCGTTGAGCGGTTCGTCGAGAATCAGCACGTCGGGATCGTGGACGAGGGTCCCCGCCAAGCGCATACGCTGACGCATGCCGCGGGAATATGTCCCCATGGGCAGATGCGCCGCGCGTTCCAGATCCACCAGCGCAATCGCCCGGTCGGCGGCCGCGTCCGCGTCGGCCACCCCCCGCAGTTTCGCCATCATGCGCACGAACTCCCGTCCCTTCATGAACGGGTAGACCGTCTCGTGCTCGGACATGACGCCGACGCGCCGATAGAGCGACGGATTATCGCGCACGGGTTCGCCGAACATCGTGACCGTGCCGTCGGAAACGGCGGCGAGGCCCGTGATCATGCGCAGCAGCGTGGTCTTGCCCGCGCCGTTTGGTCCGAGGAGACCGGTGATCCCGGCGCCCACGTTGAAGCTCACATCGCTCACGGCCACCACGCTGCCGAACCAACGCGACACGTGATCGACCGCGATGACTGCGGAATTTCGCGAACCGTTCGCGCTCACGGCGTCAGCCTCCGGTACCGGCTCCAGAGCACGCCGCCGGGGATGATCACCCACAGGAAGTACCAGGCCACCCGCAGCCACGCGGGCAGCTCCCGCGCCGGCGCGCCGCGGGTAATCCCGCTCACGTCGTTGAATATGAGGTCGTTCACGTGGACGGGGATGTTGGTGAGGTTGAACATCGAGATCCATTGGCCCGCGGTGCCACCGATCTCCCGCGCCAGTCCCGTGGTGAACGGCGTGGTGATGACGAACAGTCCCACCAGGAAGACCGACGCGTAGGCGCGCCGGGTGGTGAAGGCCGCCACCAGCATTCCCAGGGTGGTGGTGTACACCGCGAATGCCGCGCCCGAAGCCAGAATCCTGGGGATGTCGAGCCAGTTGGCTTTCACGTAGCCGAGCGGGTCGGGGTTGCCCATCACCCGCCCGACCAGGAGTACGAACTGGGGAAGCCACGCCACACCGAGTGACACCACCAGGAAGGCGAGCCAGCGCGCCACGATGTAGTCCGAGCCGGTGAGCGGCCGCACGAGGTACAGGTTGATGACGCCGTCCCGGCGGTCGGGACACAGCAGCTCCGGCGCGACCACGGCGGCAAATACAAAAAGAAAGATGGACGTGATGCCGTAGAAGTCGGAATGGGACGGGATCCGCGCCGCGGCATCGGGGCCGCCGAGCCGGAGGACTGCCCCGGTCACGAGCGCGATGATGAACGCGACCGTCGTCAGCAGGATGATGAACGTCCACGGGAGTATCTTCGCGCGGCCGCCGCGGCCGAGGCCGAGAGCGGTGCGCACGCCGTCCTTGAAGACACCCAGGCGCGCCCGTCCCCGCCCCTCGCGAGGCCCGTCGTAGCTCCGGTAGCCGATGTCGAAGACCGTCCCCGAAGGCCCGGCGACACCGGGGGCGCCCGGCCCGGTTCCGCCTCCTTCGGCCGACGGGGCCGTCACGACGCCACCTCCTCGCCCTCGTGCATGAACAGCTCCGCCAGTGCCCGCCGCTGCGGCGCCATCCGCCGAAGCGGCGCGTTGGCGGCCACCACCGCGTCGCGCACCAGGTCGTAGATCGACGCGTCGGCGCCGTCTACGTGCAGTCCGCTCCTGTCCGAGCGTACGGTCACCCCGCGGGCTTCGAGTTCGGCCACCACCGCGTCGCGCCCCGAGTCCACCTCGATGAACACGCTCTCGGTCTCGGCGATGAACCCGCTGACCTCGCCGGACTGGGCCAGACGCCCACTCTGAAGGACGAGGATCCGGTCGCAGGTGCGCTCCACGTCGGCCATGAGGTGCGAGGATAGCAAAATGCTAATGCCGAATTCGCGATGCGTCTTCCGCACCAGGTCGAGCATCTCCTCCCGGCCGGCGGGGTCGAGGCCGGCCGTGGGCTCGTCCAGAAAGACCATCTGCGGATCGTGTACCAGCGCCTGGGCGAGCTTTACCCGCTGCTTCATCCCGGTGGAATAGCCGCCGATGGGCCGGTACCGCTCCTCGAACAGCCCGGCGTGGCGCAGGGTGTCGGCAGCCCGCGTGCGCGCCCGCGCGGGCGGGAGCCCGCTCACCTCTGCCATGTGGGTGAGCAACTCCGCCGCGGACACGTTGCGCGGCAGGCAATCGTGCTCGGGCATGTATCCCAGACGAGCCCGGACCATGACACTCCGGCTCGCGTCCTCCCCGAGCACCATGGCCGTGCCGGACGTGGGCTGCAGCAGCCCGAGCAGAATCTTGATGGCGGTGCTCTTGCCGGCACCGTTCTCGCCGAGGATCCCGGTGATCCCGTCGAAGATGCCGAAGGAGACGCCGTCCAGGGCGACCACGCTGCCGTAGTGTTTCGTCAGGTGGTCGGCGATTACGAGGGGTTCCACCGGGTCAGCCTCCGCATCGGGCGCGAGTGGGAAACATCGACATTATGAACGTTTTCTGCATGCTTCCGCGTACCCGAGAGCGCACGCCCGGTAGAAGAAGGCCGACGCCCGGGCGAGGTTCCGCTCCACGCCGGTCGCGTTGGCGTACATGTTGCCGAGACGAAAGCAGCTCTCGGCGACGGGCGCCGATCCGCCGTCGCGGGCGGGCGTTCCGTCGCACGCCTTGCGGTACAGCTTCACGGCGCGTTCCTGATCCTGCGCCACGCCGGTGCCGTGCTCGAGGAGCCCGGCCAGGTCGAAGCAGCCGACCATCTCGGTGTCGCACGCCTTCTCGAAGAGCTTGGCGGCCCGGGCCGGGACGGACTCGACGCCGGCGCCCGCGACGTACGCTTCGCCAAGGTGGGCGCATCCCATCTGGTCTCCGGTATCGCAGGCGCGCTCGTACAGGCGCGCCGCGCGAACCGGATCGGCCGCCATGCCCGTCCCGCTCTTGTAGGCGTCTCCCAGGCGGTCGCAGCCTTCCCTGCCGTCGCCGTCGCAGGCCCGGCGATAGAGGGCGATGGCGCGCGGGATGTCCTGCAGGGGGCCTGTGACCTTGGCGTCTTTCACCGTGCTGTCCTTCTGCAAATACATGTCGCCCAGCGTCACGCACCCCGTCATCGTTCCCAGGTCGCATCCCCGGTTCAGGAGATGAGCGGCCAGCATGGAGTCCGGCGCGACGCCGTGGTCCTTCCCGTTGTCGCGGACGTGCAGCTCGGCGAGGCGTACGCATCCGTCGCCCCGCCCCCCGTCGCACGCCTGCTGGTACAGGGCACCGGCACGTCGCCAGTCGCGCAGCACCTGGTCTCCCAGGGCGACCTGGTGGCCGAGCGTATCGCAGGCCGCCGCGGACCCGCCGGAGCATGCCGCCGCCAACTGCCTGGCGGCCGCGGCTCCCGGATTGCACGCGGAAGCGAACAGGGCGATCGCGACGAGCGCGATCGGGGTCGTGTGGCCTCCCTGCAGTGGGTCCTCCTTGTTTTCGGTTGGCGCTACCATGGCGTCGGACGCCCCTACGATGTGGGCCTCGCGAAGATTCAGAAAGACGGACGGGACGGCGCCAGGTCCCGGCGCCGCGCCGTGCGGGGCATTCCGGGGCGTCGAGATGCTCAGGGCGCGGGCGGCAGGCGCCACCCGGGGACACGACAGCGGGTGGTGGCTCGATCCGTCGAGCCCCTCCGATGTTCCCTATGTCGCGATGGCTTCGAGTGCCCTATAGTGGAATTCCGGGTCGGCGACATGCCGCCTGTGCCTGCCGCCCCCCGTCGGGGGCGTGGAGGAACCATGAGCGATGCGGCAAAGACCAAGCAGCAGCTCATCGCGGAATTGGCCGATTTGCGATCTCGCATCGCGGAGCGGGCAGCGACCGGAGTACGCGACCAGCCGACCCGCGACGCGCGCGAAGCGTCGGAGGTCAGATTTCGGCGCCTGTTCGAGTCGGCCAAGGACGGCATCCTGATTCTCGATGCGGATACGGGCGACATCGACGCCGTGAATCCGTTTCTCGCCGACCTGCTGGGGTATTCGCGATCGGAGATGGAAGGCAAGAAGCTCTGGGAGATCGGCCCGTTCACCAATACGGCGAACAGTCGCATTGCCTTCAGGCAACTGCAGAGCAACGAGTACATCCGCTACGACGACCTGCCGCTCGAGACCAAGAAGGGCGCGGCGGTTGAGGTGGAGTTCGTGAGCAACGTATACGAGGCCGGCGGCCGCAAGGTCATTCAGTGCAACATCCGCGACATCTCCGGTCGCAAGCGCGTGGATGCGCGGGTGCGCCTGCAGAGCGCGGCCCTCAACGCCGCGGTCACGGCGATCGTCATCACCGACCGCGACGGCCGCATTGAGTGGGCGAACCCGGCGTTCAGCGAACTCACCGGCTACGCGGTGCCCGAGGCGGTGGGCAGGAACCCGAGCGAACTGGTGAAGTCCGGGCACCACGACGATGCGTTCTATCGTGAGATGTGGGACGCGATTCTGTCTGGCCAGGTGTGGCGGGGCGAGATGGTGAACCGCCGCAAGGATGGCACGCTCTACACTGAACATCAGACCATCACCCCGGTGCGCGATGTCGATGGCGTGATCCGCCATTTCATCGGCGTGAAACAGGACGTTACGGAGCGGAAGCAGCATGCGGAGGAGATACGGGCGCGGGCCGAGTTGCTGATACTGCGGGCGGCCATTGACGTGTCGTTGACCGCGAGCGACTCGATCGGCGTCGCGCTGCAGCAGTGCGCCGAGGAGCTGGTGACTCACCTGGCGGCCACGCGCGTGGAGATCTGGACGCTCGACGCGGAGGCGGGAGAAGTCGAGTTGGTGGCGAGCGCCGGCGTGTCCAAGAGCAGCCATGCGGCGCATGGCCGGACGGCGCTCGGCCGAGGCACGGTGGGGCGGCTGGCACGGGACGCGACACCGTATACGACCAACGCCGCCATCGGCGATTCGGCGGTGCACGATCAAGCGTGGGCCAAGAGAGAGAAGATCGTCGCATTTGCCGGCTATCCACTCATGGCGGGCGGGCGGGTCGTGGGGGTCATGACGCTGTACGCCGGGCACCCGCTTCCTGCGCCGGAGATCGATACGCTGGCGTTCGTGGCCGATCATATCGGCGCCGGCATTGGGCATTTCCAGAGCACCGAAGCGCGGCGTGTCGTGGACGAACGCATGCAGTTCGCGCTCCAGAACGCCAACGTCGGGATCTGGGATCTGGACTACACGACGGGCCAGGCGTACTGGTCGACCGTCCTTGAAGCTCAGAACGGCCTGGAACCGGGAACGTTCGGTGGCACCTTCGACGCGTTCCTGGCCACCGTGCATCCCGAGGATCGGGGCAAATTGGAGGCCACGGTCACCGCGGCTGTGAAGTCCGGTTCCGACTTCTCGACGGTCTACCGATCGGTGTGGCCGGACGGCACGGTTCGATGGCTGAGTGATTTTGGCCGCATCGTCCACGACGAACAGGGCAACCCGATACGCGGCATCGGCGTCTCGGTGGACGTCACCGACCAACAGCTGCTCCAAGCCCAGTTCCAGCAGGCGCAGAAGATGGAAGCGGTAGGCCGGTTGGCGGGTGGCGTGGCACACGACTTCAACAATTTGCTGACTTCCATACTCGGCTACTGCGAGCTGCTGCTGTCCGACCCGAGCACGGACGATTCGAGTCGCCGGGACATCGGGGAGATCCAGAAGGCGGGGATGATGGCAGCATCGCTCACGCGGCAACTGCTCGCCTTCAGCCGCAAGGAGCTGATCGCACCGACCCTGCTCGATCTGAACGTCGTGGTGGGCGAGATGCAGCCGATGCTCGAACGGCTGATCGGTGAGGACGTGGAGGTGGTGGTGAACGTCCGGCGGGCGCCCACGGTCGTAAAGGCCGACCGTGGGCAATTGGAGCAGGTGGTGATGAATCTGGCGTTGAACGCGCGTGACGCCATGCCCCATGGCGGCCGGCTGACGATTGCGATGCGCGCGGCGGACCTCGACGAGGACTACGCCGCGACGCACCTGGGGGTCGTGCCGGGTGCCTACGCCGCCCTCACGGTGTCCGATACGGGAACCGGAATGTCACCGGCGGTGCAGGCTCGGCTGTTCGAGCCGTTTTTCACCACCAAGGGGGTGGGAAAGGGCACGGGGCTCGGGCTGTCCACGGTCCATGGAATCGTGAAGCAGACCGGCGGGAGCCTCGGGGTGTACAGTGAGATCGGGATCGGGACCTCGATCACGGTGTACCTGCCGCTGGCGGATGACGGGGAGTCGGTCGCCGCGGCCGAGGAGGCGCCCGTGGCGCGCCGGCCGTCGGGGCCGCGCACGATCCTGGTGGTGGATGACGCCGAAGGGCTTCGCGATTTGACGCGACGGTTGCTGGTGCACCAGGGGTATACGGTGGTCGTGGCCGCCAACGCGGAAGAGGCGATGGAGCGCTTCGACGAGAACCCGGCCATCGACGTACTGCTCACCGACGTCGTGATGCCGGGGGCCAGCGGGCCGGATCTGACCCGCGAGCTGATGAAGCGCCGTCCGGAACTGCGGGTGGTCTACATGTCGGGGTACACGGACGACGCGATCTTCCGCCACGGGCTGCCGGCGACGGGGGTCGCGTTCGTGCACAAGCCGTTCACGGCCGACGTGCTGGGGCGGGCCATACACGACGTGCTGGGCCCGTAACAGCCGAGCGCCCGATCGTCAGTACCGCCGCGTCAGCCGTTCAGCGGTTCGCGGAACTCGGCGAAGTGCTCGCGCAGGCAGTCGCTGCAGATGTCGTGGCTGAAGTTCGCCTCCGACCGGTCGCGGATGAACGACTCCATGGCCTGCCACGCACCGTCGTCGTCACGAATCCGTTTGCAGTAGCTGCAGATCGGCAACAACCCGCGAAGGGTCTTGGCCTGCGCCACCGCTTCCTGCAGTTCGGCCAGCAGGTGCTCGCGCTCGGCCTCGGCATCCTTGGCGGTCGTGATGTCCTTACCGATCGCGTAGAACAACCCGTGCTTCAGCACAGGCGTGGCGCTCCACAAGTACCAGCGGAAGTTGCCGTCGGCCACGCGGACCCGCGTCTCGAACGACACGGTGGTGCTGCCCATGGCCAGCCGCGCGACCTCGGCGGCGACGCGTGGCAGGTCGGCCGGGTGGGCGAGCGACACGAACGACCGGCCAATCATCTCCTCGCGTGTCGCGCCCTGGGCCTCGAGCGCAGCGGCGTTGACCTCTTTGATGCGCCCCAGAAAATCTCCGACGAACAACGCGTCCGGCGACAGGCGGAAGAACAGGGTGAGGTCCATGGAGGCCGCCCGTGTGCGAGGCACCGCCGTAGTCGGCGGCCAGCCGCGGCGTGTGAGCACGCCGCCGCTACTACCGAAACCTCGTGCCGACGGCGCCGAATCCGCAAGCGTCACGCCGGCAATCATGTGGTTACGGCCGGGGTTCTCGGACTGCTCAATCCGCCGTCATCGTCGGCCGATCAGCCGTCGTAGCGCAGCGCGTCGGTCGGCTCCAACGCCGTGGCCCGCCGCGTGGGCGCATATGTGGCGACGAGGGCGACCGCCGCGATCACGAGCGGAATGACGGCGAAGGTCGCCGCGTCGGTGGCCGCCACACCGAACAACATGCCGGTCATCACGCGCGTGAGCGCGACGGCGGCCAGCAACCCCGCGGCAAGACCGGCACCCACGACGACGAGCACCTCGCGCGCGACGAGGCCGAGAATCCGGGAGCGGTCGGCGCCGAGCGCCATCCGGATGCCGATCTCCCGCCGGCGCTGGTCCACCCAGTAGGCGATCACGCCGTACGTGCCCACGCCCGACAACAGGAGCGCGAAGGCGGCGAACGCGGCCAGCAGCGAGGCCCACAGCCGCCGCCGCGCCAGCGAGTCGTGCAGGCGCCGGTCCATGGTGCTGATGTCGTACGCCGGCAGATCGGGATCGAGCGTTCCGATCTCGCGCATCACGGCGCCCGTGATTCCGACTGCGTTCACCGTGCTCGCAGTGCGCACGACCACGTACCGGCTGCGGATGGTGTACTGCTCCACGGGAAAAAACGCGGTGATGGGCGGCTGGGGATTCACTTCGTACTGTTTGGTGTTGGTGACCACGCCGACCACGGTGCGCCACGGGCCGTCGGCTCCCTGCCGCAGGCGCTTGCCGAGCGGATCCTGGTTGGGCCAGAAGCGCGCCGCCAACTTGTCGTCGACAATCACCACTGGCGGCGACTGCCGGTTGTCGCCGCGAGTGAACAGCCGCCCCTGGGCGAGGGGGATGCCCATGGCCCGAAAGTAGTCGGGGCTCACGTACGCACTGCTGGTGATGATCAGGTCCTCGCCGGCCGCCTTGGGCACGTAGCCCTCCACACCAATTGGCTCCCACGCCAGCGCCACGCCACTGAGCGGGAGTTGATAGTTGTTCCCCACACTCTCCACGCCGGGGATGGTGCGCAGGCGATCGTCGAGCTGCTGGTAGAACGCGGTCACCGATTCGGGCGTCCGGTACTTGAACGGCGGCAGCGCGACGCGGAACGAGAGCGCGTGATGCGGATCGAAGCCGGGGTTGGCGTCGGTGATGCGTTGGTAGCTGCGGATCAACAACCCGGCGCCGATGAGCAGCACCACCGACAGCGCCACCTGCGCCGCGATCAGCGCCTGCCGCAGTCGCCCGCGGCCGATGCCGAAGGCGTTGGACTCCGCCGCGCCGCGCCCACCTTCCTTGAGCACGGTGTTCGGGTCGATGCGCGCGGCGCGGAGGGCCGGCAGCAGTCCGAAGAGGAGCGGCGCCAGCAGCGAGACGCCGAGAGTGAACGCGAGCACCGGCAGGTTGATGCCGATCTGTCCTACCCGCGGCACGGTGGCCGGCGCGAACCGGCGCACGGCGTCGATGCCGAGGAGCGCGAGTCCGAGTCCGGCTGCGCCGCCCGCCGCCGACAGCACGAGGCTCTCGGCGAGGAGTTGGCGAACGATGCGCCGGCGGTCGGCGCCCACGGCCGCGCGGATGGCGATCTCGCGTTCCCGCGCCGCCGCCCGCGCGAGCAGCAGGTTGGCGACGTTGCCGCAGGCGATGAGCAGCACGAAGGCCGCCGAGCCGAACAGCACGTAGAGCGCCAGCCGCGCGTCGCCCACCACCTGATTGAGCAGCGGCACCACACTGAGGGTCAGCCCGCCGTTGGGGGGATAGTTCTGGGGGTACTGTTGCTTCATGCGAGCGGCGACGCCGTCCATCTCGGCCTGCGCGCGTGCCAGGGTGACGCCCGGCTTCAGTTTGGCGAAGACGTTGAAGTCCTCGCCGCCGCGTCGGGCGCGCGCGCTGGCGGGCAGGGGGAGCGGCAGGATCAGGTCGGAGCGCTCGATGCCGTTGACGGCCGGCATGATCTGCTTGTCGAACGTGAACCCGCGCGGCATCACGCCGACGACGGTGAAGGTGTTGCCGTCGAGTGTGAGCGTCCGGCCGACGATCGCGCTGTCGGCCCCGAACCGGCGCTGCCAGAATCCGTACATGAGGATCACCGCCGGCGCCTGTCCCGGCCGATCGTCGTCGCCGGTGAACACACGCCCGAGCGCGGCGCGTTCGCCGAACAGCGGGAAGAACGACGACGACACCCGCACGCCATCGATGCGCTCGGGCTTGCCCTGACCGGTCATGTTGAAGCTCGCGCCGATCCCGGCGGCCACCCGCTCGAACACCGTGTTCTCGTTCGCGATGTCCAGATACTGGCCGATGGACAGCCAGTCCTGCGGCACGTTCAGCCCCGGAGACCGCTGCCAGATGATGGCGATGCGATCGGCATCGGGGTACGGGAGCGGCCGGAGCAGGAGGCCGTTGGCGGCGCTGAAGATGGCGGTGGTGGCGCCGATGCCGACGGCAAGCGAGAGGATGGCGGTGAGCGCGAACCCCGGCGACTTGATGAGCAGGCGCAGGCCGTGCAGGAAGTCGTTTCGCAATGCGTCCATGCAGTCCTCGCGTTTCCGGTCGGCGAATCGGCCGTGCCCTGTCGGACGATAACTGTGCTCGGGCGGTGCCGCCGCGATGCCCGATGCGCGACGTTCGCGTCACTCGAGCTTGACGGCCTGCGCTTCAAGGTACTTCCGCACCCCGACCTCCGTGGTGAGCGAGATCGCCTTCGCGTACGCCGCTCTGGCTTCGGCCCCGTGTCCCGCCGCGGCGAGCAGATGCGCCCGCGTGGCCCAGGCGGGTTGAAATCGGGCCGCGCCCGGATCGTCGATCGCGTCGAGGGCCGCCAACCCGGCCTGTGCTCCATCGACACGGCCGACCGTGGCCGCGTGCGCGACACGGGCGCCGAGCGTCGGGGCGATGGCGACGAGACCCGCGTAGAGTGTGCGAAGCGCCCGCCAGTCGACAATGCCGGTGCTCGCCCGCGCACAGTGGACCGACTGAATGGCCGCCTCGAGTTGAAAGCGCCCGACGGCTCCGAGTGCCTGCGCGCGCGTCAGGTATCGTTCGCCGCGCGCGATGAGCCCGGCGTCCCAGCGGGTGGAATCCTGTTCGTCGAGCGGGACGAACCCTCCGGGCGCGCCACGCGCCTGAGCGCGGGCGAGCGAGAAGGAAAGGAGCGCCGCGAGGCCGAGCGCTTCGGGCTCCCGTTGGAGCAGGTCCGCGAGCAGCTCGGCGAGAAAGAGCGCGTCGACGGCCATGGATTCGCGCAGCGTCATGCCGGAGACTCGCTGCCAGTCGATGGCGTACGCCCCGTAAATCGCTTCCAGGACGAAGGGAAGCCGCTCGGGCATCGCCGCGCGATCGGGCACGACGAACGGGATGCGTGCATCACGAATGCGGCGTTTGGCGCGCACCAGCCGCTGGGCAAGTGTGGCGGTCGGCATGGCCATGGCGCGCGCGATGTGCCGGGCTTCGAAGCCGAGCACCGTCTGCAGCATGAGGGGCATCCGCACGCCGGTGTCGATGGCGGGGTGCGCGCAGACGAAGAGCATGCCAAGCCGGCGATCCGGGATGGCGTCCGGGTCGACGTCGTCAGTCGGGTCGATCGTCGCCGCCGGCGGGGCGTCGGCAAGCGAAACCAGGGGATGACGTGCATCCGCCCGAAACGCGTCGCGCTGCCGGTTGCGCGCCGCCGCGAGAAGCCACGCTTCGGGATGGTCGGGGACGCCCATCGCGGGCCAGACGGCGAGCCCCTTCGCGAACGCGTCGGCCAGGGCGTCCTCCGCCAGTTCGATGTCGCCGGCGCGCGCGGCGAGGATGGCGAGCAACCGACCGTACGAGGCGCGGGCCACCTGCTCCACGCGGCGGTGGGCCAGCTCCCGCGCCTCGTCGCCGGTCACGAAACGGCGATCCACTTCCCGTTGACGAACCGGACCGCCGACGGCCGGACCTCGATTGAGCCCCACATCGCCGTGGGGCACTTCTCGGCCCAGGCGATTGCCGCATCGAAATCGGGGACATCGATGACGAAGGTCCCGCCGACCTGTTCCTTGGTGTCGGCGTAGGGGCCGTCCTGGATGCGGAGCGTTCCGTCGCGCAGCGCGAGCGTGGTCGTGTTCGTGGATGGCTGGAGCACTTCGGCGGAGACGAGTACGCCGGCGTCCTCGAGGGCCTTGGCGTAGTCGTGGAAGGCCTGTTTGCCGGCCTCGATCGCGGCGTCGCCGATGTCGGCCGGAGTCATCTCCTGATAGTGAAGGAACAGCGTGTAGCGCATGGGGTCTCCCGGGTCATGGGTGAAATCCTTCCATATCCATGACGCCGTCGCAAGGCCGCAATCGACAGTGACGCTCGCCAGGTTCGGGCGAGACTCTGTATATATGGAAGACGTCCCCCGCGGAGCCCGCATGCCAACCAAGCACGTCCCCCGCACCACGCGCCGCGCGCGCTCGACGCGCGAAACTGCCGGCATGCCGGCGGCGTCGCCCGCCGGTCCCGCAGCGTCCCCGGCCGCGACCGTGTACAGCCCGGAATCGGGACGCACGTATCGCCTCGACCGGTTGATCGGGAAGGGCGGGTTCGGCGAGGTGTATCTCGCCACGACCAGCGCCGGGCAGACGATGCCGGCCCAGGTGTGCGTCAAGATCAGCGATCGCATGGCGGGCTGGCTGCGTGAGGCCTACTTCGCCGAGCTCCTGGCTCGCGAGGCGCGCGCCCTTCGCGTCTTTGACCGCTTCGTCACCCTCGACGGCGGCCAGATGCGGTACTGCCTGGCCATGGAGTACGCCGAGCACGGGGACCTCGGCGCGTGGCTCGGCGAGCACGGAGCGCAGTCGGAGCGATTCGTGCGGCGGGAGATCGCGGCAATACTTGGCGCACTCGACACGCTGCACCGCGGGCAAGCGCTGCACCGCGATCTCACGCCGTTCAACGTGTTCGTCTGCACGGGCGAGCGGCTCAAACTCGGCGACTTCGGGATCGCGGCGCATCAGGTGAGCCGGCGGGGCGTGACAGCCGACGCGTTCAACCTGTTCCACGTGCCGAACGAGATCGCCTGGGGCCGGGTGCGCCGGTGGCAGAAGCGCGACGACATCTATCAGATCGGACTGTTGGCCGCGATGCTGCTGCGCGGAGACATCACCAGCGCGATCAGCAGCAAGGACGTGCGCCACCTGCCGTGCGGTGATCATCTCAAGGAAGTCATCCACCGCTGCCTGGGCTCCCGCGGGCAGCGCTATGCGTCGGCGAGTGAGGTGATCGCGGCGCTCCGGCAACGGCCGAGCGAGCCGCGGCTGGGCCGCGTGAAGAGTCTCGCGGGAAAGCGCGTGTCGTTCACGGGCTTTCTGGATCGCCCGCGCGCGGACGCGGTGAAGGCGGCGAGGCGTGCGGGGGCGACGGTTCAGTCGAAGCCGGGGAAGTCCACCGACATCCTCGTGCGCGGGCGTCCCAATGCCCTGCAGATCGCCGGCAAGGGAGGCGGGTCGAAGCTGATCGAAGTGCGCCGGCTGGCGGCGCAGGGGCACAAGGTGACGGTGATCGGCGAACGGCAGTTCTGGCGGCTGGCGGCGTCGGCGCGATCGAACAAGGCGCCGTTGAGTGCGAAGGATGACGCGGGCCACCGTCGGGTCATGGCGGCCGCGCGCAAACGCCGTCGCTAGTAGTCCAGCACTTCGCGGATCTTCAGGAGCAGGGAGTCCCGCGTGAACGGCTTGTTGATGAACGCGATGCTCGAATCCAGCACGCCGTGCCGCACCACGTCGTCGTCCGTGTAGCCCGACATGTACAGCACCTTGATCGCCGGCAGCGCCCGCGCGGCATCCTGTGCGATCTGCGGGCCGCTCATCCCCGGCATGACGACGTCGGTGAGCAGCAGATGGATCGGCGTCTCGTGGCGTTCGAGGATGCGCACCGCCTCCGCGCCCGACGTCGCGCCGACCACGGTGAATCCCCCCGACTCGAGCAGACGTTTGGTGAGGTTGAAGAGACTCTGGTTGTCCTCCACGAGCAGGATCGTTTCAACGCCGCGCGCGGTCGACGCGGCCGGCCGGTGCTCCACCACGCCATGGTGATCGTCCGCGACCGGCAGGTAGATGTGGAAGCGTGTTCCCTGGCCGGGCTCGCTGTAGACCCAGATGAAGCCCTTGCTCTGTTTCACGATTCCGTACACGGTCGCCAGTCCCAGCCCGGTTCCCTTGCCGGCGGGCTTCGTGGTGAAGAACGGCTCGAAGACCCGCCGCCTCGTGGCATCGTCCATGCCGATGCCCGTGTCGGCAACGGCAATCCGCACATACTCGCCCAGCGGCACCTCCGCTTCCGCCTGGGCGGCGTAGTCGGCATCGATGGTGACGTTCCGCGTGCTGATACTGAGCCGGCCACCGTCAGGCATGGCGTCGCGGGCGTTGACCGCCAGGTTGACGATGACCTGCGTCATCTGGCCCGCGTCCACATGCACGTTCCCGAGATCGGCAGCCGGTTCGACGACGAACTCGATGTCGTCGCGCAGCAACCGGCGCAGGAGCCGCTCCGACGTGGAGAGCACCGAATTGAAGTTGAGCACGCTGGGGCTCAGGAGCTGCTGGCGGCTGAACGCGAGCAGTTGTTTCGTCAGGCCGGCCGCGCTCTCCGCCGCGTCGAGCATCTGGACGATGTCGCGCCGAATGGGATCGACCTCGGCCAGATCGCCCACCACCAACTCGCCGAGTCCCATGATCACCGCGAGCAGATTGTTGAAGTCGTGCGCGATGCCGCTGGCCAGCTGTCCCACCGTCTCCATCTTCTGGGATTGCCGGAACCGTGCCTCCAGGGCGAGCCGTTCGTTGATGTCGCGCTTGATCGACACGAAGTGCGTGATCGTGCCCTCGGCGTTCACGATCGGGGTGATGGTCTGCTCCTCGGTGTACTCGGTGCCGTTCTTTCGACGATTGATGACCTCGCCGTGCCAGGGCCGGCCCGACAGGATCGTCGTCCACATATCGGCGTAGAACTCGCGCGAGTGCCTGCCCGATCGGAGGAGGTCGCGCGGGTTTCGCCCGATGGCTTCCGCGGTCTGGTAGCCGGTAAGGGTGGTGAATGCCTGGTTGACCCACTCCACCGTACCCTTCGCGTCGGTGATGACGACGGCGTCCACGGCGGCGTCGAGGGCAGCGCTCTGGAGCCGATGTGCTTCGGAGGCCCGGTGCCGTTCGCTGATGTCCTGGAAGGCGCCGTGGATGTGCGTGATTCTGCCCTTCACCCGGTCGGCTTCGCCCTGCGCTCGCACGAGGATCCGACGACCTCGTGCCGTCTCCAGCGGGAGTTCGAGATCGAACGGCGTTCCGTGGTCGATGGTCGCCTTGAGCGCAGCTTGTATCACCGCGCGCGCTTCGGGCGCGTAGAATGCGATCGCGGTGGCCACCGAAATGGGGGAGCCCGGTTCGAGATCGTGGATGCGGTAGACCTGCGGCGTCCAGTGGAGCGTCTGCGTATCGAGGTCGAACTGCCATCCGCCCACGGCGGCCATGCGGCCGGTGCGGTCGAGGAGGTCGTGCGAGTGTCGGAGCTCGTCCTGGACCCGGTGTTGATCGGTGACGTCGCGCTGAATGGCATAGAACGCGGGTCGCCCTTCGAAGTCCAGAGATCGAACCCAGATGTGCAGGATGCGGTTCTCTCCGGTCTTGGTACGGACGACGAGGTCGAATTCCGAATTCCCCGCGTCGAGCGTCTGATCGGCATGCTGTCGCGGCAGATGCTCCATACCGGGTGGGGCATGGTGGGCGAGGGGCAGCTGGGCATACTCCTCGCGCGTATACCCGACCTGCCGGCACGCGGCATCGTTGAAGAGAATGGGGAGCAGCGTGGCGGCGTCGACCAACAGTCGACCGTCGGGGGACAGCGCGAACGCGTCTCGGTAGAACGCATCGAAACGCGCGTGCTCCGCTCCGGCCGAAACGTCGGTCTGCGCAGCTTCAGGGGCTGCGATCGAAGGTGCACGTTTCCGCTTCGGGGACATTCCAACGGCTCCTACGCGCTGCGCGGCAGCGGATCACGGTGGCTCAGGTTCCACTCTGGTAGACGACGCCAGTGCCAGCAGGCAAAAAACCTCGGGATGGCGGAAGCCGTCGAGACGAATGAACGGACGGCTCGAGCGTTTAGAAGACGCGTATGCAGTCGGTGATCGAGGGGGATACAGGATGTACAAAGCCCCCCAGGGCAAACCGGGGTCCGCTGTGGATCATATGATTACGGGGTCCACCACCCGTGCGCCCCTCAGGGCGCGATGTCGTGCAACTCGACGTCCGCTTCGTGGTCCAGCGCCCACCGCATCTGCCACTCGCTGTCGAACAGGAGCAGCGGCTGTCCCTTGGCGTCGAAGAGCAGCATCCGTCCGGAGTCGCGCGCCGCGCGCTCGATCGCCTTGGGGCTGCCGGTGACCCAGCGCGGATAGCGCGCCGAGATCCGCTCGAGCCGCGCGTCCACGCCGTACTCGTGCGCCAGCCGGTGCATCATCACGTCGAACTGGAGCTGTCCCACGGCGCCGACAATCGGTGTCGGGCTCGTGGTGTCGGTGCCCGAAGTGAAGAACACCTGGGCCGCCCCCTCCTCGGTGAGCTGCCGCAGTCCCGCGTCGAGCTGCTTGCGCTTCATCGGGTCGTTCAGGATCACGCGCGCGAAGTGCTCGGGTGCGAAGCGGGGAATGTCGTCGAACGCCACCCCGCCCTCCGACGACAGTGTGTCGCCGATGCGGAGGGCGCGGCGATCCATGATGCCGACGATGTCTCCGGGCCAGGCATCCTCGACGGCCGTACGCTCGCGGGCCATGAAGGTCTGCGGCGCGGCCAGGCGCATCGGCTTGCCGGTGCGATCGTGGATCACCTGCATGCCGGTCTCGAAATGGCCCGAGACCACCCGCACGAAGGCCACGCGGTCGCGGTGCTTGGGGTCCATGTTCGCCTGGATCTTGAACACGAACCCGGAAAAGGCGTCGCGATCCGGCTCGATCACGCCGGCGCTCGAACCGCGCGCCGCCGGTGGCGGGGCCAGTTCGAGAAATTCCCGCAGGAACGGCTCGACGCCGAAGTTGTTGAGCGCGCTGCCGAAGAACACCGGCGAGAGTTCGCCGGCCAGCACCTGCTGCTCGTCGAACGGATGGCCGGCCTCGTCGAGCAGCGCGATGTCGTGCACCAGCCGCTCGTGCGTGGTCGGGCCCAGCAGCTCGCGCGCCTCGGCGCCGTCCAGACGTCCCACGCGGGCCACCGACCGGCGCGCGCCGCGGGACTCGTCCTTCTCGAACAGGTGGATCTGCTTCATCCGCCGGTCGTACACGCCCACGAAGCCCGCCGAGAGATCCTCGGCGCTGAAAATGGGCCAGGTGATCGGATGGCAGTTGATCCCGAGGTCCGCCTCGACGTCGCTGATCAGTTTGAGCGGATCTTCTCCCCACCGGTCGCACTTGTTCACGAAGGTGAAGATGGGGGTGCGCCGCCGCTTACAGACCGCGAACAGCTGTCGCGTGCGTTCCTCGACGCCCTTGCGGTTGTCGAGCAGCATGACGGCGCTGTCGGCGGCCACGAGCGTGCGGTAGGTGTCCTCGGAGAAGTCCTCGTGGCCCGGCGTGTCGAGCAGGTTGATCACGTAGTCGTCGTACTCGAACTGCATCACGCTCGACGTGACCGAGATGCCGCGCTCCTGCTCCATCTGCATCCAGTCGGAGGTGGCGTGGCGATCGGCACGACGCGCCTTGACGGATCCGGCCAGATGGATGGCGCCCCCGTAGAGCAGCAGCTTCTCGGTGAGCGTGGTCTTGCCGGCGTCCGGATGGCTGATGATTGCGAAGGTGCGCCGCCGGCGGATCGCGGCCAGGAGCCGCTCGTGACCGGCGTCGGGACTGCTCATCGGCGCCACCCGCCATCCACCGTACGGAACGTGGCAGCGCGTGGGCGGGAGGGCGTGGGGAACATGTGGGGCCAGTCTAGCGGCTTGCCGATGGGGAGCCAAGGGCCGAAAGGCGCGATTCGCGGCCGTTGTGATGAATCGCACGGAAGCACCCGGGACCTCTCGAACTCATGGCATTCTACTGGCGGCCGGCGGTATCTTTCGCGACTAGGATTGACGAACCCAGCCGCGGGACGCGTAGCCCCCATCCGCGGCCGGCCCTCCTGAACACAAACGCCAGAACATCCAAGGGCGATGATGCTCCGTCGGGTTCTCGAAGTCGTGGGAGTTGGGCTCGTACTCACCGGCTGTGGCGGCGGAAGCAGCGACCGCCTGGTCGCCCCGCCGGATACGCCGGTGCTCACCGCGCTGTCGGTGACGCTGTCGGCGCCCACGGTATACGTGGGATCGAGCGTCACCGCGTCGGCGGCCGGTACCGACCAGCACGGCGCATCGATCGCCACCGGTACCGTCACCTGGTCCACGGGCACGCCCGGCGTGGCGACCGTGGGGAGCGACGGAAAGGTGACGGCGGTCGCCCCCGGCACGACCACTGTGATCGCCGCCGCCGGCACCAAGCAGGCGCAGGCCACCCTCACCGTCAAACAGCCACCGGTGGCCCGCGTGGCCGTAGTGCCGGCATCGGCGTCCATCGTCCCCGGCGCCACGCAGCAGTTGACCGTGACCGCACTCGATGCGAGCGGCAACCCGCTCACCGGGCGGGCCGTGACGTGGATGTCGTCCGACACCGCGACGGCCACGGTGGACAGCACCGGGTTGGTGACCGGCGTTTCGATCGGCCGCGCCAAGATCACGGCGACCAGCGAGACGCAATCGGATTCGGCCGCGATCGCGGTGATCGCTCCTCCGCCGGCGGGAGGGGCCCCCACGATCCTCTCGATCGCTCCGCCCATCCTGACGCCGGGCGCGACGGTCACGATCACCGGCACCGGATTCAGTACCTTGCCAACGTCGGACACGCTGACCATTGACGGCGTGGCCGCAGTGGTGAAGACGGCGTCCGCCGCGCAGCTCACCGCGACCGTGCCGACGGCACTTCCGTGCTCGCCGACGCACGGCGCGGCCGTCCAGGTGGCCGTGGGTCAGTTCTCCGCGGCGGGAACGCAGACCCTGCGCACCGGCACGCCCGCGACGCTGGCGGTGGGCGGGTCGGTAGTGATCACCTCGGCCGGTGAACTCGCCTGCCTGGAGCTGCCACCCGCAAGCGGGGACTACGTGGTGAGCGTGTTCAACGACCTGCGGGCGCCCACCTCCATTGCGGCGTTCCGTCTGGCCGGCGCGGGGAGCGGCGCCACTCCCGACCGCGCGGCTCCGGTGATGCTGCGGCAGTCGGTGGCGCGGCCGGCGCGCCCGCCCGCATTGCCGGCGGATCTGATGGGACTGCCGGAAAGCCCCGCCATGCATCTGCGCGTGCTGGAGGCCAGCCGGAATGCGTATGCGATGCTGCGCGGAACGGATCGCGTCCGGCCGGCGTTGTCACGCAGCGTCGTGGGGCAGCCGGCGTTCGCCACGGTACCGACCGTGGGCACCACGCGAACCTTCCGCGTGAATCAGTTCACGACGACGCTCGGCGCCACCGGAAGCTGCTCGTCGTACAAGGAGATCACCGCCCGCGTGGCGTACGTGGGCACGAAGAGCATCATCTGGGAGGACGTGGCGGCGCCGCTGGCGGGGACGATGGACAGCTACTTCACGAAGCTGGGCCAGGAATTCGACTCCACGATGTATCGAAGCGATTCGACCTACTTCGGCGATCCGCTGGTCACCGACCCGTACACGGACGGCGATCACCATCTGGACATGGTGTTCACGCCGTCGGTGCCCTCGGGCGTGGCCGGATTCGTCATCGCGTGCGACCTGTTCCCGCGCGATTCCGTCAACGATCCGTCGAGCAACTTCGGCGAATTCTTCTACGCCGTGGTGCCCACGGTGGCCGGAACCGGATATAGCAACAGCGGCACGGCCGACGCGTGGCTGTGGGGCATCCGCACGACCGTGGTCCACGAGGTCAAGCACATCGCGTCGTTCGGGGCGCGGCTCACCAACGGCGCCACGAGTTTCGAGGAGTCGTGGTTGGAAGAGGGCATGGCGCGCGAGGCCGAAGCCGTGTGGCTGCGGAACAATATCTACGACGTGCCGTGGAAGGGCGATTCGCGCTACGCGAACACGCTGTACTGCGATGTACGTCCGAGCTTCGCGCAGTGTGCCGGCAAGCCGTACGGGATGTTCAACCACTTCAACACGCTCTATTCGGTGCTGAGATCCCCCGGGGCCTCCTCCCTGTTCGGGCGCGTGGCCGACAATGACTTCAACTTCTACGCGCTGGCATGGTCGTTCTCGCGGTGGGCGGACGATCGCTATGCCACGTCCGACGCGTCGTTCCTGCGCGGCATCACGCAGGCCACGACGACCGGCATGGCCAGCATCTCGGCGCTTACCGGGCAGTCGGTGGACGACATGCTCGGGCACTGGACGCTGTCGCTCGACCTCGACGGCGACGCCGCCTTCGCGTCCGATCCCGACGTGCAGTTCCCCACCTGGAACACGCGCGACATCTACGCCGGCATGTCCTCGGACTTCCTCTCGTACTTCCCCCAGCCCTTCCCGCTCACGCCGTTGGCGCTTCCGGCGGGATCGTTTGCGGTGGACAACGCCGGCATTCACGGGGGCGCATTCGCGATGTACGAGCTGACCACGAGCGCGACGGCGGGGCAGACGCTGTCGCTGCTCGGCCCCGGCGGCGCCGGGCCGGCGTCGTTCAGCCTGCGCATCGCCATCGCGCGCAAGCAATGACGCGGCGGCTCCTGGCAGCGCTGGCCCTGGCCGCCGCAGCGGGTTGCGCGGCGGCAACCTCCGGGGCCGCGCCCGGAGGCGCGGCCACACCGGCCGCTGCAGGCCGCGATACGCTCCGGGGCACGTTCGTGCTCGAGGGGAGCGATCCGATGCCGCTGCCGGTGCTGCGCACGACGGACGGCCGCGTGGCGCTGGACGACGTGCCGCCGGCGATGGATCGGCTCGTGCAACTGGATCTCTGGGTGCGCGGCACGGCAGAGAGTGCCGGCCGGTTCCGCGTGGAGGAGTTTCTGGTACGCGGCGCCGACGGTCAGCGTGCGTGGGACGGCACGGTCGCGGCGGAGACTACGGGGTTTGCCCTGCGACTGCCGGACGGAACGCTGCATGTGCTCCGCAGCGCACCGAGCGCGTTCGCCGGGCTGGTGGGGCGGCGCGTGTGGGTCACCGAGACGTCGGCGCTCACGGTGGCGTCGTATGGGGTTATCGAGTAGGACAACCCGCGGACGCGACGGCTCACGTCGAAGCGGCGAGTGTCACGTGTCGGTGGGCCGCGCCGATGGCGCGCACGCGATCGGACGGCACGGTGGCTTCGGCGGCAAAGCTGGGCCAGTTCCGCACGGCATCGAGCACCTGATCGACGACGAGCGCGCCGTCCTTCCTGACGCCGAGTGAACGGCCGAGCGCCAGCAGGTCGTTGCGCGTGAAGCCGTCGGTCTTTCCGTTCAGCGTCATCTGGTGGCGGCGCGTGAACCCCGCGCCCTGCGCGTAGGTGAGATCGAACGCGGGCGCGAGCGACCACCGCCCCCGGCGATCCATCAGAAAGCCGAAGTTCTTCACGTGGTCGTCCTGATTGACCGCCGCGATGTTGAACACGGCGCGTCGAAAGGCCTCGTCGAGTTCGGCCGGCGCCAGGCCGAGTTCGCGGCACACCAGCAGGTATTGCTCGTACGAATAGGCGCCGGGCGCGTTGTAGTCGACGTGGTCGAGTCCGCCGAGACTGTGGTAATGAAGGCGTCCGGCCTCGTCGTGATCGAACCGCTTGACGAGCAGGTGGTGCAGGCGCCGGTCGGGGAGCAGCTCGACGTCGACCGTGGTGAGCCCCGCCGCGCGGGCCATCCGCGTGTAGGCGTACTCGATGCGGGTGTAGGGCTGCGGGTGCGGGTTGGGCGCGTCGAGTTCTCCCACGCCGTCGAACTTGAGCATCCACGATTCGTCCCCCTCGCGCGGCGCCGCGAATCCGCTCCGGACCTCGTTCGTCTTCCGGTTCCAGAGGATGAGCGCCTTGGGACGTGCGCCGCCGGCGGAGGTGCCCATGCGCATCATCTCGGGCACGGCGACCTCGAACTTCCCCTGCACCACGATGCGCGCCTCATCCACGAGATGCTTGAGCTGGATGATCTCCTCGACCGCGGACCCGACATCGAGTGCGGGCAGGAATTCGAGCGCGCCCATGGCGCGGCGTCCCACGTAGAGCAGCCGCTGGATGGGGCGGTCCGCCTTCTCCGGCGTGCCTTGGCGCGTGAAGTACTGCCGGATGAGCGCGCTGCCGAAGCGATCGGGGAGTCCGTCGGCGAGCACGCCGGGCAGGCCCATGAACGATTCGAGGTGGCGGAGCGCAGGAAAGGTCACCGGCGCCGCCAGCGAGAGCGGAAGATGGCGCGGCGATATCTCCAGCCCGGCCCGCCGGAACGCGGGGTCGTACTGGAACACGACCTGCCCCGAGGGCTCCTCGGCCACGGCTCCGACCGTGCGGTCCCACAGCGTGATGCGCGCGGCAACGCGGTCAGCCATGCGCAGACTCCTCGTCGATCAGATCGAGCGGCGAGCGCGGGACGGGCGGCAGGAAGGCGTCGAGCTGCTCGAGGCGGTCCAGCGCGCGGAGCACGCGGAGCAGGGTGCGCATGGTGAAGTTCCCGCCGTGCTCGGACTTGTGAATGGTGAGCGCCGAGAGACCGCTGCGTTCGGCGAGCGCGTCGAGCGAGAGGCCCTGGGCCTTGCGGTAGTCGCGCAGCCGCTCGCCGAGGACGGCCCGGATCTGGGGGTCGGAGAGGGATCGCCGTATGGACGTCTGCATGTGTTAAAGTATAATATGGTGAATAGGTATTACAAGCTATATTTCATAGTATACTATACCTCCTATACACCGTTGACGAGCGGCGGACGGGAGCGTAATACCGTCAACGTCCACCCGAACCCGAAACACGGGACCTGACCGTGATCTCAACGCCCCGCTTTCCCCGCCCCCGCCCCTCGGTCTTCTGCGCCTTGGCCCTGCTCGCGCTCGGCGCTCCGGCCGGCGCCCAGATGTCCACCGGCCCGTTCCGCGAACTCGACCTGCGGCCTATCGGTCCGGCCGTCATGGGCGGTCGAATCCACGATGTCCAGGCGCTGCCCAACGATCCCTCGACGGTGTACATCGCGTCGGCCACCGGCGGGCTCTGGAAGTCCACCAACCACGGCACCACGTGGACGCCCATCTTCGATCACGAGCCGACGTCCGCGTTCGGCGTGATTGCCATTGCGCCCTCCGATTCCGACGTGCTCTGGGCGGGCACGGGCGAACAGAACAACCGGCAGAGCAGCTCGTGGGGCGACGGCGTGTACCGCTCCACCGACGGCGGCGCCACGTGGACGCATGTGGGCCTCGACAGCACGCGCGCCATCGGTCGCATCGTCGTCGATCCGCACGATCCGGCCGTGGCGTACGTGGCGGCGCTGGGCAACCTGTGGAAGGCGTCGCCCGATCGCGGCGTGTACAAGACCACCGACGGCGGACGCACGTGGACGAAGAGCCTGTTCGTGGACACGCTCACCGGCGTCGTGGACTTGGTGATCGACCCGGACAGCAGCAACACGCTGTACGCGGCCACCTATGCCCGGCAGCGCACCGCCTGCTGCTTCAACGGCGGCGGCGAGGAGAGCGGCATCTATCGCACCACCGACGGCGGCGCCACCTGGCAGCGGCTCGCGGGCGGGCTGCCCACCGGCAACACCGGACGCATCGGACTCGCCATCGCGCGCACCAACGGCCGGCGCGTGTATGCGGTGATCGAGCATCCAACGGCGGGCGGCGTCTACCGCACGGACGACGGCGGCGACCACTGGTCGCGGCTCAACCCGCTCGACCCGCGGCCGATGTACTACAGCGCGCTCGCCGTGGATCCCACGAACGCCGACCGTGTGTACATGATGGCGCGCTACTTCTATCGAAGCGACGACGCGGGCGCACATTGGCGCATCATGCCCACCGAGCCCACGTACGACGTGGGGCTGAAGGGCGACTATCACGCGATGTGGATCGACCCCGGCCACCCCGAGCATTTCTATCTCGTCGGCGACGGCGGCCTGTACCAGAGCTGGGACATGGGCGCCACCTACATCCGCATCAACAACATCCCCATCGGCCAGTTCTACGGCGTCGGGCTCGACGACGAGACGCCGTACCACATCTACGGCGGCATGCAGGACAATCACTCGTGGTTCGGGCCGAGTGCCACGCGCCACTATCTGGGCATCGTCGGCGATGACTGGCGCGAGATCGGATTCAACGACGGCGTGTCGTCGACGGTGGACCGGGACGGTCGCCACTATGTGTACAGCAACGCGGTGGACGGCGACCTCACACGCGTGGACACGTACACCGGCGACCGCGCCGACATCCATCCGCAGGCGCCGGCCGGACAGCCGCCATACCGCTTCGAGTGGATCACGCCCGGACTCGCGTCGCGCCATGCGGCCGGCGTGTACTACTACGGCGGCAACCGGCTGTTCATCACCGACGATCGCGGCCTCACCTGGCGGGCCACCAAAGACCTGACGCGTGAGGTGGACCGCGACACGGTGACGGTGATGGGCGTGCCCGATGCGAAGATCGTGAACTCGCGCAACGACGGACAGACGGCGTTCAGCGCGCTCTCGGCCATCGACGAGTCGCCGCTCGACGCGCGCATCCTGTGGGTGGGCACCGACGACGGCAACGTGCAACTCTCCCGCGACGGCGGCACTACCTGGACCGAGGTGGGGCACAACGTGCACGGCGTGCCCGACGGCACGTACGTGAGCCGCATCTCGGCGTCGGGCAACGCGCCGGGTGAAGCGTACGTGGCGTTCGACAACCACCGGCGCGGCGACTTCCGCCCGTACGCCTTCCACACCACGGACTTCGGCAACACGTGGACGCCGATCACCGCCGGTCTGCCCGACGACGGCTCGGTGCGCACGATCTCCGCGTACCCACAGCATGCCAATGTGGTATTCCTCGGCACCGAACACGCGCTCTGGGTGTCCACCGATCACGGCGCGCATTGGGAATCACTGGGCGGCAATCTGCCGACCACGCTGTACATGGACGTGCAGGTGCAGCCGACGACGCACGATGTGGTGGTGGCCACGCACGGACGCAGCTTGTGGATTCTGGACGATGCAAGCGCGTTGGCCGAGTGGTCACCTCAGGTGGCGGCGGAGCCGGCGCATCTGTTCAGCATCCGGCCGGCCACGATCTTCCAGTACTGGGAGGACTACTCCTATCGCGGACAGAATTTCTACGCCGGGGAGAATCCGCCTGCCGGCGCGATCATCGACTACGCGGTGGGTCATGACGCCGCGGACGTGACGGTCACGGTGAGCAATGCGCAGGGCGTGGTGGTGCGCACGCTCGACGGGCCAGGCGCGGCGGGGGTGGTGCACCGCGTGGTCTGGGATCTGCGCCACACCCCGCCGCCCTCCACGCCCGATACGAATGGCTACAATCTGCAAGCACTGCCGCGTCCGCCGCGGTCGTTGGCGCCGGCCGGCCCCTTCGTGTCGCCGGGCACGTACACGGTGGCGCTCACCGCCAGCGGCGTGACCGTGAAGCGCACCGTGCAGGTGAAGCCCGATCCGGCGATGCCGCTCACGCTCGCCCAGTATCGCGAGCGCGAAGCGTTTCTGGTGGAACTGCTGGGCGTGCAGCAGCGCACGTTCGCGTTGGCGCGCCAGGCGGCGGGGTCGGCACGGAGGGCGGCGCTGCGGCTCCAGCGTCGCGCGTATGCACTGGCCGGCCAGTTCAACGGCAGCGGCGCGCTTTCGGGAACACTCTATCCACCCACGCTGGAGCAACGTCGGGAACTCGACGCGCTCAAGACCGAACTGGCGCGCGTGGACGGACGGTGAGCGATAGCCGGTCGCTCTCAAGGGCGACGGCCAGCATCCGTACTCGAGCCCCGGATGTGGCGAACCCTCGTCGTCGGCATCACTGCCGTTGGCGAGGGTTCTGACCCGCTGGCGATTACCGGTCGGTCGTTTCGGCTTCACCTGGACGATGGCACTGAAGACATGCAAACAGGTGATCTGACCGGCAATCTTGCCCTCATCGGACGGGACCGATTCAGGTGCCCCTTGGTTCTCGGGACTTCAGTTGTGTCCAGCGACCTCACAACCTGCGCAGTTGGGGTTGAACTCCCACCGCACTGCCAGCCGACGGTATTCCGCGGGTTGGCTCCGTTCGCGGTATTCCCGTCCGCGAACACGAGGGGAAGTTCACCCCTTTCAACCGCACTGCCAATTCAGGGAATCCCTGAATCTTCTCAGCGTCGCGGAGGACAAGCAGAAGCACCGTCGCGCAAACAAGCGGCGGCAAGTAACTGCGTGTTTGGAGTCAGCAGTCAGCAGTCAGCAGCGAGCAGTCGGCAGTGAACTGCGAACTGCATACTGCCGACCGTGGACTCGTAGTGGAACGGCCTACAGAAGCGTCGTCCGAACCTGATAGCCCGTGGGCGCACGATGTGCACATTCCATGGTGTCCATCCACGAGGGACCCATGGGCACGCCATCCTCTGTAGTCGATCGCGGGTCCGCGCCTGTCACCATCGCGGATCACACCGCCGACGTCGACCACATTCCACATGCCAAGGGACAGCCCGAGGACTACGGCCCCGAGCTGATCGCCGCGCGGCAGGCGCTCGTCGCGCGTGAGCGTGGGGTGCGTCTGGAGCACGTGTCATCGTATTCGATCGCGCCCGAGGAAACGCGGGGCAACATCGAGAACTTCACCGGCGTGGCCCAGGTGCCACTCGGTATCGCCGGACCGCTGTACGTGGACGGGGAGCATGCGCACGGGGAATTCCTGATCCCACTCGCCACCACCGAAGGTTCGCTGGTGGCGTCGTACAGCCGCGGCATGAAGGTCGTGAGCCTGGCCGGCGGCGTGAAGACCACGGTGTCGGGCGACGGCATGCAGCGGGCGCCGGTGTTCATCTTCGAGTCGGCCCGCGAAGCACGCGATTTTCTGATCTGGATCGAGGAGCGCATGGACACGATCCGCGCCGTGGCCCAGGCCACGTCCCATGTGGCGCGCCTCACGCACATCGAGCCTTTCCTGTCCAACAAGTTCGCGTTCCTCCGGTTCAGCTTCACCACCGGCGACGCCGCTGGACAGAACATGGTCGGCAAAGCGACGTACGCCTCCTACCAGTGGATCCTGGCCAACAATCGCACGGTGCGCCGCGCGTATCTGGAGTCCAACTTCGCCACCGACAAGAAGGCATCGCGGGTCAACATCCTGCATCCGCGCGGCAAGCGCGTGACGGCCGAAGCGACGATTCCGCGCGATCTCCTCCGCAAGCATCTCCACGCCGAGCCCGAGCAGTTGGCGTACCACTGGGGCGTGGCCAACGTCGGCGCGCTGCTCGCGGGCGCGAACAACAACGGGCTGCACTCGGCCAACGCGATCACGGCGATGTTCATCGCCACCGGCCAGGACGTGGCCAATGTGACCGAGGGCGCGGCGGCCACGACGTATACCGAGATCACGCGCGACGGCGGCCTCTACTTCTCGATCACCATTCCGAGTCTGATCGTGGCCACGCACGGCGGCGGCACGCACCTGCCCACGCAACGTGAGTGCCTGCAGATGCTCGGCTGCTGGGGCGAGGGAAAAGTGGACAAGCTCGCCGAGATCGTGGCCGCCACCGTGCTGGCCGGCGAGCTGTCGTTGGCGTCGGCGATCTCGTCGCTCGAATGGGTATCGGCGCACGAGCGGCTGGGTCGGAATCGATGACGGCACACGCGGCGGTGCGCGAGCCACGGACGGTCGACCCTGAACGGTTGCCTGTCGGCGGTGCGCTGCCGGCGCTGGAACAGGCCACCATCCGCCCGCCGCCGGGGATCGTCCGGCGGGCGATGAGCACCAACCGCCAGTTGCTGGGGCTGCTGTTCGGCGCGATCGTCGCCTGGACGCGGGCGCAACGCGACGCGCCCACCACCCGGGGCGTGAAGTACGCGCTGGCGCGGGCGATCGGCGCGGTGGCGCACCCCCTGCTGCGGCACGACCTCGTGGATCTGCCCTTTCCGCAGCAGTTCCGCCGCCGGCTGGAGCTCCTGGGGCCCACGTACATCAAGCTCGGACAGATCCTGAGCCTGCGTGAAGATATCCTGCCCCATGCGGTGACGACCGAGCTGCGCAACCTGCTCAACCGGCTGCCGGTGATTCCTTTCGCCCAGTTCACGGCGCTCGTGGAGCGGGACCTCGGCCGTCCCGTGGACCGGCTGTACTCCTGGATCGATCCCGAGCCACTCGGCTCCGCTTCGATCGCCCAGATTCACCGCGCGACGACGCTCACCGGCGAGGACGTGGTGATCAAGGCGGTGAAGCCGGGGGTGGCGGAGACGCTCAAGCGCGACTCGCGCCTGCTGCGCGTGCTCGGCACGGCGCTGCAGGTCGTGATTCCCCGCTACCAGCCCAAGCGCATCATCGCCGAGTTCTGCGACTACACGCTGCGCGAAGTGGACCTGCGCCGCGAAGCCGACAACGCCGAGAGCTTCGCGACGAACTTCCACGACATGCCCGATGTCGTGTTCCCGGCCGTGGACCGCCACCGCAGCGGCATGCGCGTGCTGACCATGGAGTATCTGGACGGCGTACGCCCGGATTCGCCCGAGGCGCTGGCGCTGAGCGAGGAGGAGCGCGATCACCTGGTGGACCTGGGCTCCGAGTCGATCATCCGGATGCTCTATCGCGACGGCTTCTTCCACGCCGACCTGCACCCGGGGAACCTGCTGGTGCTGTCGGGCGCGCGCATCGGGTTCATCGACCTTGGCATGGTGGGGCGGTTCGAGAGCGATCTGCGCCGGGCGCTGCTGTACTACTACTACTCGCTGGTCACTGGCGACCATGAGAACGCGGCCCGGTACCTGGCGGCGGTGGCCGAGCCGGGCCGCGACGGCGATCCGGCGGGATTCCGCCGCGACGTGTCGGAGATCTCCGCCCGCTGGCACCGGGCGTCGAGCTTCGACTCGTTCTCGCTCGCCCAGTTGGTATTGGAATCGGTGGCGCGCGGCGCGCGGTACCGCATGTACTTCCCGGTGGAGTTGGTGCTGATGGTCAAGGCGCTGGTGACGTTCGAGGGTGTGGGGCACGTGTTGCTTCCCGATTTCGACGTGGCCGACGTCTCGCGGCGGCACATCCGGGCCGTGTTCCTGGAGCAATTCAGTCCGTTGCGCTTCCTGCACGAGGGACTGCGGGGGGCGCCGGAGTTGATCGACGCCGTCGTGAAGCTGCCGTCGCTGGTGACCGAAGGCGTGCGGGTGCTCGAGCGCAGCACGCGCCCGCCGGCGGAGAATCCGCTCCAGGGCGTGCGGGCCACGCTGCTGGCGGGCTTCTGCCTGGTGGCGGGCGCGATCATCATGGCGTTCGGCGGGACCTGGCCGCTGTGGGCGGGGCTGTTCGCCGGCGCCGTACTGCTGGCGTTCCGGCGCGGCGGGTGATCCGATGACGACCACCGCCACCCTACCGCCGCGGGCCGACGAGACGCCCTCGACCCACACGTATGAGCCGTTCGACGCCGAGTACTGCCGCGACCTGCTGACGAATGCCGTCGGGCCGCTTTCCGACTACTACTTCCGTACGCGCATCGTCGGCGCCGAGAAGCTGCCGGCCAATGGCCCCCTGGTGATCGCCACCAACCACAGTGGCACGGCGTTTCCGTATGACGCCATCGTGTTCGACTTCGCGCTCTGGCAGCGCGATGGGTTGCGGACCGAGGCCAAGTGCCGGTCGGTGTTCGAGAAGGAGCTGACGCTGGCGTGGTGGATGCGGCCATTCGGCCTGGACAACCTGTGGCGGCGCGGCGGCGGCGTGGACATGACGTTCGACAACTTCGAGCGACTGCTCGAGCGCGGCGACCGCGTGATCTACTACCCCGAGGGCGTCCCGGGCATCGGGAAGGGCTTCCAGCATCGCTACCAGTTGCAGCGCTTCCGGACGAGCTTCGTGCGGCTGGCGGCGCGCCACGACGTGCCCATCTATCCGGTGTCGGTGGTGAACGCCGAATGGGTGATGCCCTTCCATGTCACCTTCCCGCCGCTGGACCGGGTGATGCAGCGCTTCTTCCACGTGCCCTTCCTGCCGCTGCCGGCTGGAATCCTGGCGGTGATCTTCCCGTGGATGTGGTACCTGGCGCTCCCGGCGCACATGACGTTCGTGATCGGCGACCCGATCGACGTCTGGTCGGTGCTGCACGACGTGGGCGTGGCCGGCCACGACGAGCCCGATCGGAACGCCCTCGATCGCGCGGCGCACCGCTTCCGCAAGTTGATGCAGGCGCAGCTGAACACCCAGGTGGCCCGATATGGCAAGCGGCCGTACAACTGGCGCTCGCTGCGGGCCGGGCTGCGCCGGGCGGGAGCGCGTGGCATCCTGCGCCATGTGATTCCAACAGGGTGGCCGGTCACGTTCATCCGGAACGATCGCGACCGCCACCGGCCCCCGGCGCGCAACTGGCTGCACGGCGTGCTGCGCGACTTCGATCTCGCGGCATTCTACCTGCCGTTCGGATGGCCGCTGCTCTCGCTGGCGCGGCGCCTGCGCCGGCCGCCCTACGGCTACCGCGGCATGACGCGCGCGCAATGCCGCGAGGCGCAGGGAACGTTCATCTGGCGGCTGAGCGAGCGGCCACTACCGCCTCGACACGATCGAGCGCGCGGGTGAGCTGGTCGGCCACGTTCCGCGGCGGCAGCTGCCGGGCACCG
Source organism: uncultured Gemmatimonadaceae bacterium (assembly GCA_963781765.1). GTDB lineage: Bacteria > Gemmatimonadota > Gemmatimonadetes > Gemmatimonadales > Gemmatimonadaceae > JAGWRI01. The sequence continues at coordinate 323,876 of CAWAHC010000007.1, read as the reverse complement.
TCAGGCTCCAGCCCGGCACTGCGCCACAGGTCGCGGGTCTGGTCCTCGAGAATGTCGAGGCGCAGGTCGAGGCCGTGCGACGCCAGCACCGGCGCGAGTTCGTCGTAGCGCAGCCGGAGCACGCGACGTGTGGCCTCGTACCCGCTGCGGCAGATGTGACGGCGTGACCGGAAGCTGAACACGTTCGCGAAGAACAGTTCGTACTCGGCGGCATCCGGCTCGAGCAATACCACGTCGGCGTCGGGAAAGCGCACCGAATAGCGCGCGAACCCCACGCGCAACCGCGAATGAATCAACGTGCGGAAGGTCTGCGAGAGCACGGCCGGCAGCCCGGACTGCACCAGGACGTCGTCCGGCAGGCGCCCCGCCTCCACCGCCGCGGCTGCGTCGATGGGCACGATGGGGTTGATGCAGAACAGCAGGTCGGCGCCCTGCTCCAACGCGACCGACGCGTGCACGGTCTTGAGCAGGACGCCGTCCACGCACTGCCGGCCGTCGATGCTGACCGGCGGATAGATGCCGGGCACGGCCGTACTGGCCTGCACGGCCGTGGAGATCGGCACGTGATCCCACCCCGGCCCGCCGAACCGAATGGCACGTCCCGAATCCAGATCGGCGGAGACGACGGTGAGCCGCCCCCCGAGTTCCCGAAAGTCGTCGGTACGCCCCTCCATGGAGAAGATCTCGTGCATGTAGGCGCGGATGGGCTCGTTGTCGAACACGCCCACCGGCAGCGCCTGCATGAGATAGTTCATCGCCGTGCCCAGGCCCTGCGATCCGGGCCGGCGAATGAACTCGGCCACCGATTCCGCGAACAGCCGCGGCAGCTTGAAGCCGCGGTGGATGAACTCGCGGTATGCCGGCGTGAAGAAGATCTCGGGACGCAGCGGATTCGCGCCCGAGCCGTCGCGCAGCGCGGCGTGGAGCATCTGCGTAGTGGTGAGACCGTTGGCCAGACAGGCCGCGATGAACGAACCGGCGCTCACCCCCACGTAGCTGTGGACGCGATTGAGATCGAGCCCGTCCACCGCCTCTTCGAGCGCGCGCAGCGCGCCGATCTCGTACATCGCGCCAACCGGCCCGCCGCCGGCCAGTGCCAGACCGATCTTCGGGTTGCGTGGGGTGGGCATGGGAGACTCCGGATGCAGGACGTGTGAAGCGGTGAGGCCGTGAGGTGGCGACTGCGCGTTCGGCATCACTGCCTCACGGCCTTACCGCCTCACGGTCACACCACTCGACTTCCCAGGACCTTCCGCGTTAGACGCGAGCCTTGGTCCGACGCTTCGGCGCCGCGCTCCGGTGAGTCGCCTTACGAACCGGCTTCTCTTCCAGGGCTTTCGTCAGCCGGTCGACCCGCTTACCGAGGGCGTCGATCTCCTTCTTGCTCGGCAGGCCCAGACGACCGAGGACTCCGTTCATGCCCTCGTCCAGATTGTCGGTGATGCGGGTCATCGTGTCGCTCGCGGCCTTCCGCACATCGAGCGCGTCGCGCACGTTGGTCAGGCGTTCCTTGCTCGACGCTTCGAAGGCCTTGCCACGCTTCACGAGCGTCTTGAAGATCTTCCCGCTCTCATCCTCGGCCATCGACAGCGCACCCAGACCGGCAAGCCAGATCTGGTACGCAGAATCGCGAAGCGCGGGAAGCTGGGGGGATTTGATGAGTGATTTCGGCATGGTCCACTCCTTCTGTCGGAAAGTTCGCCTCGAGGGGACCGTTCAATTCCCTCGCGCTGGAACGTGAGTGCGCACGGCGCACGGTGGTGTACGCCATGAAAGGTGCGCGATTCGCGACCGGCGTTCTGTAGGGGCAGTGATGATGCGAGGTAGGGGAACGGACTGCGAAATGTCGGATCGTCGAACCGTCAGAAACGGCCGCATTCGCCGTTTGCGGGTGTCCGCTCGGCCGTCAGGCGGGGTGGCGGCCCGCCCGACCGTCGCCGCCGTCTGCGCGCAGGGCAATTCGTTGCGCCGCGTACTCCGCCAACGCCGTGATGGTGAGACTCGGATTCACCCCCGGGTTCGCCGGCACGATGGACCCGTCCACCACGAACAGCCCCGGGTAGCCGTGCACCGCGCAGTCGAGGTCCACCACGCCCCGGCTCGCGTCGCGCCCCATGGGGCACCCGCCCAGGATGTGCGCCGTCATCGGGACCCCGAACAAGCCCTCGTTGATCGACCCGGTCAGGACCCCGTCGGTCCGCTCGGCGAAGCTGCGCGCCACTTCGCGCCCGAGCTCCGGCGACCCGCTGGCCTCGCTCTCGGCGTCGGGATGACTCACCAACCCCCGCCGGAAACCGGTGAGCAGCCCGCGGCCCAGCCGCAGGCGCATCCGGTTGTCCACCGTCTGCATCACGAGCAGCACGGTGGCGCGCTCGGCCCATCCCGGCACCACGTGCGTGCGGAGAAAGTCCACGGGGCGCGTGAAGATCTGCCCCAGCGAGCGGAGCGCGCGGCCGAGTACGGTGTGCCCCTCGGTGAGGGGCCCGCTGAGAAAGCGCATCAACGACGAACCGGCGGGGTAGCGCACGGGCTCCACCGTGGTCACCGCGTCGGCGTTGATGATCGAGGTGATCGCGACGCCCTGGGAATAGTCCACGTCGCGCGGCCGGCTCACGCTGCCCAGAATGCTCTCGCTGTTGGTGCGCACCGAGTCGCCGAGCCGGGACGAGAGGGCGGGCAGCGAGCGGGTGACGTCGCGGCAGCGGAAGAGCAGGCGGAGCGTGCCGAGCGCCCCGGCGGCGACGATCACGTTCCGGGCGCGGACCGTCGTCGTGCGCCGCGACAGGAGGGCCGTCGAGCGACGGTACTCGACCGCGTACCTGGCGCCGTCCTCCTGGCCGTCGCCCAACGGGCGGATGTCGCGCACCAGGCACTCCGAGCGGATCTCGGCACCATGCTGCTCGGCGAAGAACAGGTAGTTCTTGGGCAGCGTGTTCTTGGCGTTGTGGCGGCACCCCACCATGCACCCGCCGCAGTGGATGCATCCGCGGCGGGTCGGGCCGGCGCCATCGAAGTACGGATCGTCCACCTCCTCGCCCTCGCATCCTGGCTCGCCGAAGAACGCGCCCACCGGCGTGGGCGAGAAGCTGTCGCCCGTGCCGAGGTCGTCGGCGATCTGCTTGAGTACGCGGTCGGCAGGCCAGAGCCGCGGATTGGGCGCCACGCCGAGCATCCGCTTGGCCGTCGCGAAGTGTGGCGTGAGAATCGTCTTCCAGTCGGCCAGGTCGCGCCAGGCGGGCGCATCGAACAGCGCATCGGTGGGCTGCATCAACACATTGGCGTAGCCCAGGCTGCCGCCGCCCACCCCGCAGCCGTGCAGCACCCACACGTCGCGGAAGGGGCTCACCTGCAGGATTCCGAAGCACCGCAGGGCGGGGGCCCACAGATAGCGCCGCGCGTGCCAGGTGGACGGCGCGAAGTCCTCGTCGCGGAACCGCTTCCCCCGCTCGAGAACGAGCACACGGTGTCCGCGCTCGGCGAGCCGCATGGCGGTCACACTTCCGCCGAAGCCGGATCCGACGATCACGAAGTCGTAGGGGTGCTCGGACATGGCGTTGGGAGTGATGGGCGGCGTGCGTGCTGCGTGAGTTCCTGAACGTGAGGATCGCGGACTGGGATGGCGGGGTCCAGTGGGCGCTTTCCCTACCCTGTCTGCGCCAATTCCCTACAGACGTGAGGGAACTGCCTTCCCACCGTAAAGGTCGGAACGGGGCCATCGCGCATCCAGGGGGCGCACATGCGGGAAGAACAGACGAAGGTGCTGAGCCAGGGAGTGCTGGCCGGGCTGATCGGCTATGCGGTGGTCGCGCTGGTATTCGGCATCGCGAATCTGATCATGGGGCAGTCGATCTTCTACACGGCGGCGCTGTTGGGCGGGTCGCTGTTCTACGGAGTCCACGATCCGGCCAATATCCGTGTGACCGCGGAGTATGTGTTCGCGTACAACGGCGCACATCTCGCCGTCTTTCTTCTGTTCGGGCTCGTGAGCGCCTGGCTGGCGGCGGTGTCGGAGCGGTTCACTCAGTTCTGGTACGTCGGGCTGTTCTTCTTCTTCTTCATCGCCTTCCACATCGTGGCGGCCATGCAGGCGCTGGCCATCCCCGTGCAGCACGCGATCTCGGGCTGGGCCATCTGGACGGCGGGCTTCGCGGCCGCCGCCGCCATGGCGGCGTTCCTGCTCTCGGTACACCCCAAGATTCGAGCGGGCGAGAGCTGGGAAGGGTGAGCGGGGCCGGGGAGAGATCCCGGTCTCAGAAATAGACGCTCAGCCCCGCGTAGCCGGTGAGCGGCACCGGCCCGTACTCCGACCGTGGGCCGGTGAGCCGGTTGAATCCCGGGCCCGCGGGCAGAAATACGCCGAACCGAGCCGAACTCTCGTCGCTCAACGAAATCGCCGCCGCCGGCGCCACCAGCGCGCTGCCGTCGCGCAAATTCCACAGCGTTACCAACTCCGCGGACACGAGCGGGTGCACCTGATACGTGAACTGCAGGGCCGACTCGTCGCGTCCCAGCACCTGCAGCTCGCGGCGGCCCGCGGGTCGTGACAGTGATACCGCCTGAAGATCCGCCGGCCGTGTGGCGCCGAACGGATCGTGCTGATATTCCACCACGGCGTAGAGGTCGCGGTCGAGCACGCTGAAGCGCCGGTCCACGCCCACGGCGAATCGCGCCACGGCGCGGCCCGCGCTGTCGCGCCGGAATTCGGACTCGGCGCGCACCGCCGAACCGGCCACCGTGCGCGTGATGCCAACCGCGCCGCCGGGCGCGTCGTGAATGGCGCCACCCCACGCCGAGAGTTCCCATCCCCGCACGTCGGTCTTGCCACGCAGCAGCGCCGTCAGGGTGCGACCCGTGGGCGTGTCCGCCGGCCGCACCACGAAGTCGAGTGTCGTGAACGGCCCCGCGAACCACTGCACGCGGGCGGCATCGACGCCGGTGCGGTATTCGCGGAACGGATCCGAAGGGTCGAAGGGCACGAAGGGATCGGCCGGGGTGAGCAGGAGCGTGGTGGCCCAAGACACCGCCTGTCGACCCACGGTGGCCGTCACCGATCCGCGCGTGTACGAGACGCTCAGGCGATCGAACCGCTGCCGCCAACTCACCTGCGTGCCGTCGTACACCGTCCACCCCAGGTGCAGCCAGTCGCCGCCCGCGCGCGTGCTCGACAACAGCCGGCCGTTGGCGCCGGTGTTCGCGCTGCTGCGCCACCACAGCGTGTGTTCGTACGCCGCCTCGAACCCCCAGTGGCCGACCGAGGGGGACCACATCACCCGTGCCCGTTGCGCGTCGAGTGCGCCGGCGCCCATCCCCGCGCTCGCCGCGGTGCCGATGCCCACGTTCTGGTAGTAGCCGGAGAAGTCGGGAATCTGCGCGTGAACCGCCGTCATACCGCCGGCCGCCAACTGCAGACTGCCAACTGCCAACAATGTCGTGGCGATGGAGCGCCGGACGCTACTTGGCATGATCCGGTCGCTCGTCATTCGCAATCTGTCCGTCCACCAGTTGGATCAACCGCCGCGCTCGATCCATGACGCGTTGATCGTGCGTCGAGAACACGAACGTCGTGCCCTCTTCGCGATTCAGCTGCTCCATGACGTCGAGCAGGGCTTCGCTGGTGACCGAGTCGAGATTGGCGGTGGGCTCGTCGGCAAGCACGAGGGCGGGGCGCCCCACCACGGCGCGGGCCACCGCCACGCGCTGCTGCTGACCGCCCGACAGCTTGCCGGGCCGGCGATCCTCCAGCCCCGTCATGCCGATGCGTTCGAACAGCACCCGCACCCGCGCCCGCCGCTCGTCGCGCGCCACGCCGCGCAGCAGTAGCGTGAACTCGGCGTTCTCCAATGCGGTGAGCACGGGCAGCAGGTTGTACGACTGGAACACGTAGCCGATGCGCTCCAGTCGCAGGTGCGTCATCTCGCGATCCGTGAGTTCGGTGATGTCGCGTCCGTCAATCCAGATGCGCCCCTGCGTGGCGTGCGTCAGCCCGCCGAGCAGGTTGAGCAGCGTCGTCTTGCCGGAACCGGACGGTCCGGCAAAGGCCACGAAGTCGCCGCGCGCGATCTCGAGTGTCACGCCGCGCACGGCCTGCACCGGCGCCGGTTCCTGCGGGTAGGTCTTCCACAGGTTCTCGGTCCGGACCGCGAGTTCGGAGGCAGTTGGTTGGGTCATGGTTCGTCCTGCATGGCTTCGGCCACATCGATGCGCGACGCCTGCCACATGGGGTAGAGAGACGAGAGCACGCCGAGCGCGAGCACGACGGCGCCACCCTGCCAGGCGCGCGCCAGGTGCACGACCGGGTACACGATGGGACTGATCACCGCGCCGGAGATCGAGAGCTGGTTGCCGAACGCGGCCGTGAGATCGAGCCCGGTACGGCCGAGAATACCCACGACGCCGAATCCGACGCCCATCCCGACCGCGCCGGCCACGACGGCCAGCATCACGCCTTCGATGAGGATCATCACCGAGGTCTCGCGAGCCGAGAGCCCGATGGCGTGGAGTACGCCGAATTCGCGTCGCCGGTGCAGCACCGAGACGAGCAACGCCTCCAACACGGCGAGCACGACGATGGCGAGCAGAATGCCGTTGAACAGGTAGTTGCCGAAGTTGTCGACGCGCACGGCGGCGTCGAGTTCCGGCGACGTCTCGCGCCAGGTGAAGGCGTGCGCGCTGGCGGGCAAGAGCGGTTGAAGCGCGGTCACCGTCGCCGCCCCGACGTCGGCCACGTCGTGGAGCAGGATCGCCTCCGACGTCACGGCGCCCGGCGCGGCGAGCCAGTGTTGCGCCGTGGCGAGGGGAATGTCGATCATGCCCTCGTCCACTTCGCGGATGCCCGTGCGAAAGATGCCGGTGACGTGGGCCAGCTGCTGCTGCACGTCGCCGTGTGTGGTCTGCGCCGTGATCACGAACCGGGAGCCGAGCGAGAGGCCGAGCCGGTCCACGAGACCCTGCCCGACCACCGCCGCGGTGACGTCCGTGTCGGCCAGCCAGCGGCCGGTCGTGAGCTTGGCCGGCAGCGCCGAGAATCGGGACTCGATCGCCGGGTCGACACCGAGCACCTGCACGGGCAGCGCCGAGGACGCCGAACTGGCGAGCGCGCTCACCGTGAGGCGCGGCGCGGCGGCGGCGATGAACGGCGCCACCGCCGGATCGGTCACCGCAAGGGCCACGCGTGTTGCGGCCGTCGAGTCGAGCCGGTCGTCGAGACTGGCGCTGCGCCGGAACGCGGGGGTCTCCACCGACACGTGGCCGCCGGCCAATCGTACGCCGGCGTCGATCCACTGCGCGTGCATGCCGTCGCCGAGCGCGAGAAAGAAGATGAGCAGGGCGACGCCCAGAATCATGGCGAGCGCAATGAGTGCGCTGCGCCGCCGCTGCCGCATCACGTTGCGCCCGGCCAGACGAACGAGAATGCCCAGGCGGCTCATTCGCGTCCTCCGAGCGCGTCCGCCGGTGCCACGCGCGTGGCGCGCCACGCCGGATAGAGCGCCGCGAGAATCGACGTGACGAGCAGTGCCGCGGCGGCGGCCAGCGGCGCCCCCCATGTGGGATCGGTACGGAACACGGGCCGGAAGAGCGCGCCCGACATCGTCATGTTGCCGACGAATCCGCTGAGGTCGAGCGGCGAGACGTGCCACCAGTACAGCAAAGGCGCCGCGATCGCCGCGCCGGCCGCCAGCGAGACCACGCCCAGCACGATCCCCTCGTACACGATCGTCCGTGCGAGCGTCCGGGCATCGACGCCGAGCGCCTGTTCCACGGCGAACTCCCGCCGCCGCTCGAACGTGCTCATGAGCAGCGTGTTGGTCACGCCGAAGATCGCCATGAGAAACACGATGGCGATGAAGAACCCGTTCTCCCCCTTGGCGATGTCGGCGTACGAGGCGAGTTCGGGCCGGAACTTCATCCACGGTTCCACGGTGACCCTGAGGCGCGCGAACACGGGCAGCGTGCCGATGGAATCGGCGATCGCCCCGGCGCTCCACGGATCGCGCAGCGTCACCGCGATCTCGTGCACGCGGTCGGGGCCCAGTACGAGCAGCGACTGCAGGGCGTCGAGGGGCATCACGACCATGCCGGCGTCGAGCGCCGTGAGCCCCGTGTGGTAGATGCCGCTCACGTCGTAGAGGTCGTTGCCCAGCGAGCCGTCGGCTGCCGGCGCCACGAGGACGATCGTGTCGCCGACGGTCGCGTGCAACTGGCGCGCCGTCTCGGTGCCGAGGGCGATCTCATGCGTGCCGGCGCGCGGCGCGCGGCCCTGGACGATGGTACTGAGCAGGGCACTCACGCGCGGCTCTCGCACCGGGTCGACGCCGAGCAGCAGTCCGGCCACGGTGTGATCGCCGGCGCTGATCAACCCGCCGCCGTACACGCGCGGGGCGGCGGCCACCACCCCCGGTTCGGAATCCACGGCGGCCAGCGCGCGCGCCACGTCGATTCCGCTGTCGGCGCCGATCGTCGCCCAGCTGTGCCGCGCCGGCAGATAGTCGCGGGCATGAATCTGGATCTGCCCCGCGAGCGAGCGCGTGCCGTTGGTGATCAGGTCTGACGTGATCCCGTTGGATAGCGCGACCATGACCACCGCGGCCGCGAACCCGAATGCCAGCGCACCCGCGGCCAGGATGGTGCGCTTGCGGTTGCGTCCCAGGTTGCGGATGGCGATCCGCCACCAGATCCCGCGGCCGTCAATGCTCACCGGCGCTTCAGGTTCTGCAGCGAAAAGAAATTCGACGTGAGTCCGACGTCGAATTCGAGGCGGTGGTACGTGAGCGTCGTGTGCTCGTCCGGCTTGTCGGCCGGTGTCACGGTGAGCACGGCGGGCACCTTGCGGCCTCCCATCACCCGGTAGTCCGAGAAGGTGATCGTGCGGGCGAGCTTCCCGCCGTCGTCGTAGTAGCGCTCCCACACCGGCATCAGGTCGGCCTGACGCACCTGCATCGCGAGGTGGCCCCACACGACGGCGGCGTTGGGCTTGGGCGTGAGCGTGAACTCCCACACCTTCGTGCCGTCCCGTTCGCCGTTGTAGCTGAGCGCGATGTCGTAGTCCGCGACGAGCCGGCTCTCCTTCACGAGATCGTCGTTGGTGAAGTGCGAACCCATCCAGGCGCCGGCCATGAGCGAGGGCGGAATGCGGATCGTGCGGTCCACGCGGGGCAGGTAGTTCCAGACGTCGTTCTTCACCTTGAGCGTGGCCGTGCCCGCCTCCCTGGCGGGCGCGGTCACGCGCACGAGCGCGTAGTCGTTCCCCAGCGACCAGATGTCCATGTCGAGCGTGCGCGACCACTGCCGCGTGACGATCTGCATGGAGACGGTTCCTCGGCTCGACGTGCCGCGCAGCAGCTTGTCCACGCGGTCGACGATGGAATCGGGGTTGATGTTCTGGGCGGCCACGCGCGGGGCGGCGGCGGCGAGTGCCAGCAGGGCGGCGGCCGCCGCGGGACGGAGACGGATCATGGGCGGGGCTCGAGCAAACGATGGAAGGCGTCCATCTCGGCGGCCAGCGTCTGTTCGCGCTGCTTCTTCGTCATGTCGTGCCAGTGCGTGAACAGCCAGCGGTCACCGGTCTCTCCGACGGCCAGCGCCAGCTCGACGAGGAATTCGATGGGCATGTCGGTGCGGATGACGCCGAGCTGCTGGCCGCGTTCGAGCACGCGGGCGGTCCAGGTGCCGATCCAGTCGAAGACGCGCTTGGTGGCCTTGCGGCCGCTGCCGCCGCGCATGCGGTAGAAGGAACGGCCGAGGCGCACGAACCACTCGTTCCGCTGCATGTAGTCCACGGAGCGGCGCACGGCGCCCTCGAACTGGGGCCAGAAGGTCTCGGCGGTCAGTTCGTCGAGCGAGAACCCGCCGACGAGTTTGACGACCGCGGCGGTGGCGCGCTCGACGACGGTGGCGTAGAGGTCGCTCTTGTCGTTGAAGTAGTAGTAGAGCGAGCCCTTGCTCATTCCCGCGCGGTCGATGATGCGGTTGAGCGAGGCGCCCTCGAAGCCGTGGTCGCTGAATTCGTCGGCCGCCGCCTCGAAGAGGCGTTCCCGTTTGTCGGGGTCGAGGTTGTCGAAGCGTTCGCGGACCATGGGCAGACCAGTGTTATAGACCAGGTGGTCTAAACGTAGAAGGGCGGCCGTCAAAAGTGAAGGGGTCGCGGGATCGTCCTCTCATTTCATCTGCGCGCTCCGCGATTTCCGCGTTCATTGTCGTTCACCCTGTTCGTCTTTCGTGCCGCGCGGAGGCCTCCACGGCGGGAGGCAGCTCGACAATCGGGAACGACAATTCCGCGGAAGTCAGTGGTGGAAAGTGTCGCGCCCAGCCCGTATATCTGGCTCGACTCTTCTACACGGATTCGTCCCGATGCGGCTCACCTCTCTCGCCATCGCGCTCTGCCTCCCGCTCACCGCCCTCTCGGCGCAGCAGACGGAGCTTGGCTTCTACCGCTTCCCCGCCATCTCAGGCACCACCATCGTCTTCACGGCCGAAGGGGACCTCTGGCGCGTGTCCGCCGCCGGTGGCACCGCCACGCGGCTCACCACCGCGCTCGGCGAGGAGACCAACGCCGCCATCTCGCCCGACGGCAAGCAGGTGGCCTTCTCCGCGGCCTACGAGGGCCCCACCGAGGTGTACGTCATGTCCATCGACGGTGGCCCGCCCAAACGGCTCACCTACGAGGGCAGCGTGGCCACCGTGGTCGGCTGGACGCCCGACGGGAAGGTGCTCTACTCCACGCGCGAGTACGCCACGCTCCCCGACGCGGAAGTGGGCTGGGTGAATCCGTCGGACGACTCGCACGGACTCATCCCCCTGGCCCAGGCCGCCGACGGCGGCTACGACGCGAACGGCACCTTCTTCTTCACGCGCTTTCCCTTTCAGGGCAGCCACACCAAGCGCTACAAGGGCGGAACCGCGCAGAATATCTGGCGGTTCGCGAAGCGCGGTGCGGAGGCGCAGCCGCTGACCAGCGACTACACGGGCACGAGCAAGGACCCGATGCCGTGGAAGGGGCGCATCTACTTCCTCAGCGATCGCGACGGGATCATGAACCTCTGGTCGATGGACGAGCAGGGCCACGATCTCAAGCAGCTCACGCACCATCCCGTCTACGACATTCAGTCGGCGTCGCTGGGTGACGGCAAGGTCGTCTATCAGCTCGGCGCCGACCTGCGCGTGTACGACATCGCCTCGGGCAAGGACGCGTTGATCCCGATTCGTCTGCTCTCCGACTTCGACCAGACGCGCGAGAAGTGGGACACCGATCCCATGGCACTCCTCACGTCGGCGCATCTCTCGCCCACCGGCGACCGGCTGGTGCTCGACGCGCGCGGACAGGTGTTCGTGGCCCCCACCGGCGACGCGGGCGGCCGGTTGGCGCAGGTGACGCACGACCAGGGGGTGCGCTACCGCATCGCACGCTTCATGCCCGACGGCAAGTCGCTGCTCACCCTCTCCGACAAGAGCGGCGAGGTGGAGTTCTGGAACGTCCCGATGAATGGGGGCGCCGGGAAGCAGCTCACCACCGGCGCCACCGAGCTGCGCTGGGACGGCCTCCCCTCGCCCGACGGCAAGTACATCGCCCACTCCGACAAGAACCAGCGGCTCTGGATGCTCGACCTCGCCACGGGACACGAGACGCTCGTGGCCGAGGACAGCGCGGGCGGGTTCAGCGATCTCGTCTGGTCGCACGACAGCAAGTGGCTGACGTACAGCGCGCCGGCCGACAACGAACTGGACCAGATCTGGATCTACGGCGTCGCCGGCGGCAAGCACGCGGTGACCACCGATCGCTACAGCAGCTACAGCCCCGCATGGAGCCGGGATGGCAAATGGCTGTACTTCCTCAGCGACCGGAACTTCCAGAGTTCCGTCGGTTCGCCGTGGGGCGCCCGCCAGCCCGAGCCCTACTTCGATCACCAGACCGCGATGTACGCCGTCGCGCTCGAGCCGGGGGCGGCCTATCCCTTCGCGCCCGACAACGAGATTGCCGATCCGGTGCGCTCGCTGTCGTCGGACGACAGCATGCCGGCGCGCGGCGAGAACTACGCGCAACGGACGCGGCGGTCGGATGCCGATGCGCGCCTTCGGCCGATGTGAAGATCGACTTCACGGGCATCGAGCAGCGGCTGGTCCGGCTTCCGCTGGCGCCGGGCGACTACAGCAATCTCTCCACAGACGGCATGCGGCTGTATTTCATTGAGCGCGGCGGCGCGGGTGCCGGACGCGGTGGCCGGGGCGGTGGCGGCGGCGCGCGCCTCATGACCTATCCCATCGGCAACGCGCCGGCCAAGCCCACCGCGTTCGCCAGCGGAGTGCGCGACTACGAGCTGTCCATGGACGGCCGCAAGGTGGTGGTCCGGCGCGGCAACGACTTCTTCGTCTACGACGCCGGGGCGAAGGCACCCAACGACAGCGGCAAGTCCAAGGTGGATCTCAGCCACTGGGCCATTCGCATCGTGCCGCGCGCGGAGTGGCACGACGAGTTCATCGACGCTTGGCGGTTGGAGCGCGACTACTTCTACAACCCGGCCATGAACGGCGTCGACTGGAAGCTGATCCGCCAGCGCTACGAGCCGCTCGTCAGCCGCGTCACCGACCGTTCCGAACTGAACAACCTGCTCTCGCAGACCATGGGCGAACTCTCCACCCTGCACACCTTCGTGCGCGGGGGCGACATGCGCACCCCCGACGACTCGATCCACCCGGCGGCGCTCGGCGCGGTCCTGGAACGCGACAACGCGGCGGGCGGGTATCGCGTGCAACACGTCTACCGCAACGATTCCGACAGCCCGGACGAGCTGTCGCCGCTGGTGCGCTACGGCGTGAACGTGCACGAGGGCGACGTGATCACCGCGGTGAATCACGTCTCGACGCTCTCGACCCCCGACATCGGCGCCTTGCTGCGCAACGAGGCAGGGCGTCAGATGCTGCTGTCGGTGAAGCCCGGGGGCAACGGCGCCGAGCGTGAGGTGGTGGTGGAGCCAATCACCGAGCGGCAGGAGTCGGACCTGCAGTACTCGGAGTGGGAGTACACGCGGCGGCTCGCCGTCGATTCCATCGCACACGATTCGATCGGGTACATCCACCTGCGCGCCATGGGCACGGCCGACATCAACCAGTGGGAGCGCGACTTCTATCCGGTGTTCCAGCGGCAGGGGCTGATCATCGACGCCCGCCACAACCGTGGCGGGAACATCGACAGCTGGATTCTGGAGAAGCTGATGCGGAAGGCGTGGTTCTACTTCAAGTCGCGTGTGGGCAATCCGACGTGGAATATGCAGGAGGCCTTCCGCGGCCACATCGTGGTGCTCACCGACGGGCACACGGCATCGGACGGTGAGGCGTTCGCCGAGGGCTTCCGGCAGTTGGGGTTGGGCAAGGTGATCGGCGTGCGCACCTGGGGCGGGGAGATCTGGCTCAGTCAGCAGAACGTGATGGTGGACCGCGGCATCGCGAGCGCCGCCGAGATGGGCACGTACCTGCCCAACCGCACGTGGATGATCGAGGGGCACGGCGTGGACCCCGACATCACGGTGGACAACCTGCCGCACGCCACCTTCGAGGGGCAGGACGTGCAGCTCGAGGCGGCGATCAAGGAACTGCGCGCGGAGATCAAGGCCGATCCGCGGCCGGTGCCGGCGCCGCCGCCGTATCCGGACAAGTCGTTCCACAACAATGGGAAGAGCGGCGGGGGGAAGTAGCCTCCGCGGACTCCGGAAATCGTGGTGCACCCCCGCCATCAGGATCGGAGGCTTTGAACTTGATGATGCGGATGAACCGGATGATAGGGATCAAGACCAAGGGGGCCTGGCGGCGAGATCTCACCACCAGGCCTCCCTTTCTTCTCGATCCCGAATCATCCCGTTCATCCGCATCATCTTGTTCTTCCTCTCCGTTCTTGATGCCCGAAAGCCTCGATCAAGGGGGACAAACCGGGCTACCCAAGGCCGACACCAGGGCCGCGTGGGGATTTCCCTGACAGTGCCGTAATCCTCCCCACTGCCTGTTTCCTCCATCCCCCGACACCGGATAGATCATCCGTTTTGCATTCTGTCCCCGTCCGGTGGAAACACGCTGTCGGACATCGGGTTATTCACCGAAGAGAGGGGTCAGATGCACCAACCGCAGGGGCACGGCAACGGGCACGGGAAAGAACGTGGCCGGGCCGGAATCGCCGACTTCGACTTTCACAAATCGCCCTTCGTCGTGATCTGGGAGACCACGCGAGCCTGCGACCTGGCTTGCCGGCACTGTCGCGCCGAAGCCGTACCCTACCGGAATCCCGACGAACTGAGCACCGACGAAGCCAAGGCCATGCTCCGCAAGGTGCGTGAGTTCGGCAACGTCGTGTTCGTCATGAGCGGCGGTGACTGCCTCAAGCGACCCGACGTCTTCGAACTCGTGGACTACGGCTTCAAACTGGGTCTGCGCATGGGCGTCACACCGGCCACCACGCCGCTGGCGACCCCCGACGCGATCCGGGACTTCAAGAACGCAGGCCTCTCCCGGCTTGCCGTGAGCCTCGACGGCTCCACCCCTGAAATCCACGACGCGTTCCGTCGCGTGGACGGCTCGTTCGATTGGGGCATGCGCATCCTTGAAGAGTCGCGGCGTATCGGTCTCTCCACGCAGGTGAACACGGTCATCGCGCGCCACAACATCGACGACTTCGACAACCTGGCCGCGCTCATGGAGCGGCTCGGGATCGTGTTCTGGGAGGTCTTCTTCCTCGTGCCCACGGGTCGTGCCAAGCCGGGCGACGTGGCGAGCGCCGAGGAGTACGAGAAGATCTTCAACAAGATGTACGACCTGTCCAAGACGGCGCCGTTCGACATCAAGGCGACCGCCGCGCCGCAGTACTCGCGCGTCATCATGGAACGCCAGGTGGCCGAGCGCCGTGCCGGCTCGCGCGACGAGGCGCCGGACGTGATGACCGGCGGCGTGATGTTCTCGCTCTCCGACGGCATCGGCCGCGCGCGCAGCGTGAACGACGGCGACGGCTTCATGTTCATCAGCCATACGGGCGAGATCATGCCGTCGGGCTTCCTGCCCATCGTGGCCGGCAACATCCGGAACGACGATCTCACGCAGGTGTATCGCGAGTCTCCGATCTTCACGCAGTTGCGTCATCGCGAAGACATCAAGGGCAAGTGCGGTGTCTGTGAATACCTCAAGGTCTGCGGCGGAAGCCGCGCCCGCGCCTACGGCATGACGGGCGACTTCATGGAATCCGAACCGTTCTGCGTGCACATCCCGAAGAAGTATGCGGCGATGGTCGAGCGCGGCGAGGCCGAACCGGTGAACGAATATTTCGAAGCGCGCTACCGCCGGAGTCTTCCGGTGGCCGACGTGGAGGCATTCGTGAGCGGGAGCGCCGCATGAGCGCCACTGCCCTGCACGACACCGAAGTCCCGGTACCCGCGGCGCCCGCGCTGACGCTGGTCGAGCGCGACGCGCATCCGGCTCCGGGCGGCCCGGTCTGCGTCGGCATCTCGTTCCGCACCGCGCCGATCGCCCTCCGCGAGCGGCTCGCCGTTCCCGAGTCCGCCGTCGAGACCGCGCTCTCGCGCTTCGGATGCGGCGACGCCGCGCGTCCCTCCACCATCAGCGAACTGGTCGTCCTCTCCACCTGCAACCGGCTGGAGCTGTACGCGGCCGGCGGCAAGCAGGCGGAGCAGGCGCTGTTCGATCTCATCGAAGACACCACCGGGGTGCCCGGCGCCGAGTTGCGCGGCGCCTCGTACGTGCTCTCGGGCGACGACGCGGTGCGGCATCTCTGCCGCACCACCGCCGGTCTCGAGTCGATGGTCATCGGCGAACCGCAGATCCTGGGCCAGGTGTCCGAAGCCTTCGCCACGGCCTCGGCCCATGGCGCCGCCGGCCATATGATGTCCACGCTGTTCCGCGGAGCCATTCGCGCCGGGCGCCGCGCCCGTTCCGAAACGGGGATCAGCCGGAATCCCATCACGGTCAGTTCCGTGGCGGTGAGACTGGCGAGTACGGCGCTCCCTGACCTCGCTTCAGCGTCCGTGGTGGTTGTCGGTGCCGGCGAGATGGCCGAGCTGGCCGTCTCTGCGCTCCACTACCGCGGCGTGAACAATATTCGAGTGGTGAGCCGCACGCGCGAGCGCGCCGAGCAGTTGAGCGCTCGCGTGGGCGGTCGCCCCGTTCCGCTCGAGCGCCTGGAAGAGGCGCTCGACACCGCCGACGTGGTGATCAGCTCCACGTCGGCGCCGCACCACGTGATCACCCGCGAGATGGTCGCGGCGTCGATGGCCTGCCGGCCGGACCGGCCGATGCTGTTCATCGACATCGCCGTGCCGCGCGACGTCGATCCCGACGTGCGCACCGTGCCCAACGTGACCTACACCGACCTCGACGTGCTCGAACGGCACATCGAAGAGGGGCTGCACGAGCGTGAGGCCGAAGTACCGCACGTGGAAGCCGTGGTGGAGGAGGAGGCCGCCCAGTGCATGGCCGCCCTCCAGCAACTCGACGTGCAGCCGCTCATCGCCGACCTCCGCGGCCACACGGACGCGGTGCGGAAGGCCACCCTGGAGCACGCCCGGCGCCACTTCGCGCACATGAGCGACGAGGACCGCGCGCACATCGAGGCCTTCTCCGAGTCGCTGGTGAACCGGCTCTTCCATCAGCCCATGCAGCGCTTGCGCCAGGAGGCGCGAAACGGACAGGTTGCCGGGTATGCAATGGCACTCCGGCACCTCTTCGGATTGAAGCAATGACCTCTCGCGTCGCCATCATCGGCGGCGGAATAAGTGGACTGACGGCACTGGAGCATCTCACCCGGGTAGCCCCGGGGCTCCAGGTCACGCTCCTCGAAGCGTCTCCCCGACTGGGGGGACACATCCGCACCGAACGCTCGGGCGGCTTCCTCATGGAAGCGGGCCCCGACGTGATCCTCGCTGCCAAGCCCGCCGCCGTGGAACTCGCCAAGCGCGTGGGACTCGGCGAGCGGCTGCACGGCACCAACGCCGCGGTGAAGGGCTCCTATATCCTGAGCGGCAAGCGGCTCTTCCCGATGCCCGACGGCCTTACCGGACTCGTGCCCTCCCGCTTCGCGCCCTTCGCCACCACGCCGCTCGTGTCGCCGCTGGGCAAGCTGCGCGTGGGGATGGAGTACTTCATACCGGCGCGCCGGAACGCGCCCGACGAGTCCATCGAGAGCTTCGTGACCCGGCGCCTGGGCCGAGAGATGTACGAGCGCCTGGTGGAGCCGCTGCTGAGCGGTATCTCGGCCGGCGACGGCGCGAAGCTCAGCATGGAAGCGATGTTCCCGCAGCTCCGCGCCTACGAGCGCGAATACGGCGGCCTCGTGAAGGGGATGCTGGCCGCCAAGCGCAAGCAGCGGGCCGCGAAACGGGCCGCCGCGGCCACGCCCGGCGCGCCGTCCCCGGGCCTGCCTCCGCGCCAGCCGGCGTTCGGGTTCATCTCGCTTCCCGGCGGCCTCGAGGAACTCATCGACGGGATCCAGCGTGACGTGCGGCACCGCGACCCCGCGGGGCGGAACGCCGTCATCCGCACCGGCGCCCGCGTCGAGCGGGTGGAGCGCGTGGACACGGGCCACGACGCCGCGCCGGAGTTCCTGATCACCATGGCGAACGGCGAGCCGCTGACCGCGGACGCGGTGATCCTCGCCGCCCCGGCCTATCATGCGGCGGCGTTCATTCGATCCGTGGACGAGGAGCTGGCGACGGCGCTCCGGGGCATCGAATACGCCTCCACCGTCACCATCTCGGTGGCCTATCCCGACGCGGACGTGCCCCGCGCCCTCGACGCCACTGGCTACGTGGTTCCTCGCATCCAGCAGCGCCCCGTACTCGCCTGCACCTGGGTTTCGAGTAAATTCGAGGGCAGGTCGCCCGCCGGCCATTCGCTGTTTCGCCTGTTCCTGGGCGGCGCCGGGCGGGGCTCGTTCGTGGAGCGCACGGACGACGAACTGCTCGGTGTGGTGCGCACGGAGATGCGCGACGTCATGGGCATCACCGCCGATCCGGAATTGATCCGCATCAATCGCTACGACCGCGCGATGCCGCAGTATCACGTGGGACATCTGGACCGCGTGGCCGGCATCCGGGCGCAGGTGGCGCGGAATCCGGGGCTGGCGGTGGCGGGCGCCGCCTTTGGCGGCGTCGGCATTCCCGACTGCGTGCGGTCGGGCGTGGCCGCGGCCGATCAGGTGCTGGAACTGTTGAGCCGGCGGCATCCAACTGAATTGGGGACTACGAATTGACGATCGACTCCACGGTGTTCATGCGCGCCGCCCGGCACCAGCCGACGGAGCGCACACCGGTCTGGTTCATGCGGCAGGCGGGGCGCGTGCTGCCCGAGTATCGCGCCATCCGCGAGAAGTACTCGCTCATCGAGATCACCAAGCGTCCCGAGGTGTGCACCGAGGTGACGCTCCAGCCGGTCAGGCGCCTGGGCGTGGATGCGGCGATTCTGTTTGCCGACATCATGCATCCGCTCATCGGCGCCGGCGTGCCGCTGGACATCGTGGACGGCGTGGGCCCGGTGATCGAGACGCCGGTGCGCACCGACGCCGACGTGCGCGCGCTGCGCCCGCTGGATCCCGAAGCCGGGCTGCCGTACGTGCTCGATACGATCCGCATGCTCAAGGCCGAACTTGGCGATCGCACGCCGCTCATCGGATTCACCGGCGCGCCGTTCACGCTCGCCGCCTATCTGATCGAAGGGCGTGCGTCGCGCGATTTTCTGCGCACCAAGACCATGATGTACTCGGCGCCCGAAACCTGGCACGAGCTGATGAGCCGGCTCAGCGACATGGTGATCGCGTTCCTCACGCGCCCAGCGCACGGCGGGCGCCGATGCGCTGCAGCTGTTCGATAGCTGGGTGGGCGCGCTGTCGCGCAACGATTATGTGCGCTACGTGCAGCCCTACGCGCGCCGCATCTTCGCCGCGCTCGTGCCCCTGGGCGCGCCGCTCATCCACTTCGGCGTGAACACCGCTACGCTGCTCGACGCCATGGCCACCGACGGGGGCACCATCCTCGGCGCCGACTGGCGCATTCCGCTGGACCGGGCCTGGGACATCATCGGCCACGAGAAGGGCATTCAGGGGAACCTCGACCCCGCCGTGCTGCTTGGTTCGGCCAACGTCATCACGCGCGAAGTGAACGACGTTCTCGACCGCGCCGCCGATCGGCCCGGACACATCTTCAACCTCGGCCATGGACTGCTTCCCGAAACCCCCGTGGCCAACATCGAAGTTGCCATCGCCACCGTGCGCGCCCGGACGCGGCGCGCCGGCGACGGCACCCCCACCCCCGCCCCCACCTCCTCCGACCCCGGGGCATCACCCGCAACGGCCGGAGGCCGCTAGATGGCGAACGACACCGCAGTACTGCTGTTGGCGTACGGAACGCCTGGCACCCTCGATGACGTCGAGGCCTACTTCACCCACATCCGCCACGGCCGCACGCCGTCTCCCGAGGCAGTGGCCAACCTCAAGGACCGCTACACGCGCGTGGGCGGCGCCACTCCGCTGCTCAAACTCACGAAGGACGTGCAACAGGCCCTCGTGACCAAGCTGGCGGCGGACGGCAAACCGCTCCCCGTATACATGGGCATGAAGCACTGGCATCCGTACATCGCCGAGGCGCTCCAGACCATGTACGACGACGGCATTCGTAAGTTCACCGCTCTCGTCCTGGCCCCGCACTACTCGCGGATGAGCATCGGCCAGTATCGTCAGGCCGTGGACGAGAAGCAGAAGGCGTTGGGCGATCCGTTCGAGTTCCGGTTCGTCGAACACTGGTACGAGGAGCCTGCCTTCGTGACGTTCATGGCCGGGCTCGTGCAGCAGGCCCTCACCCAGTTCCCCGAGCAGGATCGGGGCTCGGTCACGGTCGTCTTCACGGCCCACAGCCTCCCCGAGCGCATCCGCACCTGGAACGACCCGTACGAGTCACAGCTCCAGGAGAGCGCCGAGTTGGTGGCCAAGGCGGCCGGCCTCCCCGGCTTCCGGCGGGCATGGCAGAGCGCGGGCGGCACCGGCGAGCCCTGGATCGGCCCCGACATTCTCGACTACCTCGACACCCTGAAGGCGGAAGGCGTGAAGAACGTACTCCAGGTTCCCATTGGCTTCGTCAGCGATCACCTGGAAGTGCTGTTCGACATCGACATCGAAGCCAAGGACAAGGCGAAGGAGTTGGGCATGACGCTGCACCGTACCGAACTGCCCAATGCGAAGCCCGGGTTCATCGACGTGATTGCCGGAGTCGTGGAAGGGTAGGCGAGTCAGGCCGTCGGACCGTCTGGAACGGGAAGGGCGGGGCGATCGCTTGCGATCGCCCCGCCCTCTTCGCTGTCGGCATGGTTTCGTTGCCCCGCAGGGTCGGCGCCGTTCACACCATGCACCCTCCCGATCCCGCGTCGCTTCCGAGGTGCGCCGCTATTCTTCTGCGGCGCGCTCCGACTCCGCCGTCTCCCCGCTTCCTCCCGTCCACCGCTTCACGGCCACTACGATCACGCCGATCCCGACCAGCAGCAGCACGTACGGCGCCGCATACAGCACCAGGTTGAACCCGTGCGCTCGGGGATCCAGTAGAATCCACTCGCCGTACTTCGACACGAAGTAGGCCTTCACCTCGGCCGGTGTCTTGCCTTCGGCGAGCTGCGACTTCACCAGATCCCGCATCTCGTGCGCCAGCTCCGACGGCGAGTCCTGGATCGACTCGCCCTGGCACACGGGGCACCGGAGTTGCGAGGCGACGGCCGTGGTCCTGGCGTCGAGCGCCGAGTCGGCGGACGAGGGGAGCGGTGCGGCGGTGCTCGTCGTGCCGGCCGGCACCTGCTGCGCCGCGGCGGGCGCGGGGGCGACGGCGAATGCCGCCAGGGCCGCGCCCAGCGCGAGCTTCGTGAACCGCGTCATGGAGTCGTTCCCGTCCCCTTGGAGTTCGGGCGGGCCGGCGTGAGCACATGGGCCGCCGTATCGCCCGGCGCCGCCGTCTTCGCCGAAGGCGGCAGGGCGGCGATGAGCGAATCGACGATTCGCGTCAGGATGGCGTCGGTGACCGGGCCCGTCTGCTTGTACGCCACGTGGCCCGACCCGTCGATGAAGTACGTCTCGGGGACCCCGTACAGACCGTAGTCGATGGATGTGTGTGCGTTGCCGTCGTCCACCGATGGGTACTGCTGCCCGCCCATCTCCTTGATCCAGTTGATGGCCGGGGTCGGGAAATCGTTGTAGAGCACACCGAGGAAGTGCACGGGTTTGTCGGCGTAGCGGCGCGCGAACGCGCTCAACTCGCGGTGCTCGTCGCGGCACGACAGGCACCACGAGGCCCAGAAGTTCAGCACCACCACCTCGCCGCGCAGATTCGCCAGATGGACCGTGTCACCCACGGGCAGCGTGGTCGGTGCCTCACCCGGTGCGAACACCGGCAGCCGGAAATCGGGGGCCATGCGCCCGGGCAGCGGCGACGGAATGTTGTTGGGGTCCTTCGAGAACCCCCACGCGAACAGGATGATCAGCGGCACTGCGAACAGCGACGCGATCGTGGCGCGCTTCCAGTTCATGCTTCGCCTCCTCCAGTGCTGGGCAGCGGTACCGGCACCGCCGGCACCGGCTGTCGCGCTTCGGCGAGCACGGTGCGGCGCTTGCGCTTGGGGAACACCCCGATGAGCGCGCCCAGCACCACGATGCCCCCGCCAAACCAGATCCACGGCACGAGCGGCTGCACGATGAGCTTCACCGTCGCGTGCGCACCGTTCTTGTCGAATGCCATCAGGTTGAAATACAGGTCGCCGCTGATCGAGCTGATCACCGTTGGCGTCGGCACGGGCGCCGACTGCGTCGGATAGAAGTTCATCCGCGGATCCGCCGTCGCCACCACCTTGCCGTTCTCCAACACTTCCATCGTGGCGCCGATCACCGCGCGTTGCGGCTCCTGCCGACCCCACACTTCCTTGAGGCGCGCCGTGTGGCCCGCCACCGTCAGCGTCTGTCCCGGCTCGAGCGTCGCTTCGCGCTCGGCACGGAAGCTCTGCGAGGCCGCGATCCCCAGCGCCACCGTCAGCACGCCGAGGTGGGCCACGTAGCCACCGTACCGCCGGCGGTTGCCGCCCACGAGCCGCGTCAGCGCCAGCCCCCAATTCTCGCCGTGGGCCGTGTGGCGCGCCTTCATGCCGATCCAGTATTCACGCAGATTCGCGAACGCCGAGTAGCCCACGAAGGCGAAGATCAGCACGGCGTAGGGATTGCGCGCGCCCCAGACCAGCGCGACGGCGCCCATCACCACGGCACCGGCAATCGGGGGCAGCAGCTTGCGCTTCAGCACGTCCCGCGAGGCCGCGCCCCACGGCAACGCCGGTCCCACGCCCACCAGAAAGATCATCGCCGAGATCAGCGGCAGCGTCATCTTGTCGAAGAACGGTTGGCCCACCGTGACCTTCACGCCGCGCACCGCCTCGGCCACCAGCGGAAACAGCGTGCCCACGAGCACCGTGAAGCAGATGGCGGTCAGGAACAGGTTGTTGAACAGGAACACCGTTTCACGAGAGGTCGCCGATTCGAGGTGGCCCTTGGTCCGCAGCTTGTCCGAGACGCCGCCCACCATCGCCAGCGCCCACACCAACACGATCGCGATGAAGGCCAGGAAGTAGTAGCCGATGGGGCCCGTGGTGAACGCGTGCACCGAACTCAGGATGCCCGATCGCGTGAGGAAGGTGCCGAGGATCGTGAGCACGAACGTGCCCACCATCAGGTTCAGGTTCCAGAGCTTCAGCATGCCGCGCCGCTCCTGGACCATCACCGAATGCAGAAACGCGGTGGCCGTGAGCCACGGAAGGAACGAGGCGTTCTCCACGGGATCCCACGCCCAGTAGCCGCCCCAGCCGAGCACCTCGTACGACCACCACATGCCGGCGATGATGGCGGCGGACAGAAAGCCCCAGGCGATCATCGTCCAGGTGCGCGAGATCTTGATCCAGTCGTCCGACGCGACCTCGCCGGAGAACATGGCGCCCGCGGCGAACGCGAACGGCACCGACATGCCCACGTAACCGAGGTAGAGCAGCGGCGGATGCACCGCCATCAGGATGTGGTTCTGCAGCAGCGGGTTCGGGCCCGGGCCGTCGGCCGGTACCGGGAACACCGAGTGGAACGGATTCGCCGGACCCACCAGGAGAATGGCGAAGAACAACGCCACCGCGAGGAGCGTGACAGCGGCCCACGGCACGAGATTGCCCGGGCGCTTGCGGTTGATCCAGATGACGGCCGTGGAGTAGGCACCCAGGACCCAGGCCCAGAACAGGATGGAGCCCTCGAGCGCACCCCACAGCGAGATCACGGTGTAGAAGAGCGGCGTCTCGTTGCTGCCCACCTGCGCCACGTACGACACCGAGTAGTCGTGTGTGACCAGCGCATAGATCATCGCCAGCGCCGCGATCGTGACGAGCACGAAGTTGGCATAGACGGAGCCGAACGCCAGCTGCACCCAGTCCTGGCGGTGGCCACGAATGCCGAGCGTGCCGACGATGGCGCCGAACAGGACGGCGAACAGCGAGATCAGCAGCGCATCATGTGCGAACATGCCCGTCATGGCGTGGATCCCTTGATCAGTGTCTTGTACATCTCCTCCGGCTTCTCACCCGGCTTGGGCGGGTGATACTCGTTGGAGTGCTTGACCATCAGATTCGTGGCCTGGAATACATTGTCGCGGCCGAACTTGCCCTCGACCACCACGCCCATGCCCGGCTGGAACATCTGCGGCGGCGCGCCCACCTCGTGCACGAGTACCGTGCCCGAGTCGTCGGTCACCTTGAATTGCAGGTGGAGCGTCTTCTCGTCCCACTGCACCGTGCCGGGCACCACCATGCCGCCCAGTCGCAACGGCACGTCATAGCCGTCCGTGCCCTTGGCCAGCAACTCATGGGGCGTGAGGAAGAACACCACGTTCTTGTTGAGGCCGCCGTAAAGCAGCCATCCGAAGGTCGCGACCAGAACCACCGCGACGAGAATTGCCCAATTGCGCTTGCTCATGCTGCATCTCCTTCGCCGGGCCGATGACCCGTGACTCGTTCGTATTCGCCGCGCGCGCGATTCAGCGCCCGTTGGCTGTACGCCAGATATCCCACGATCAGCACCCACGTGATCACGTAGGCCGCGATGACGAACCCCCAGTTGGATGCTTCCATTACTCGTCCCCTCCCAGCGCCACTGCCTGCGCGGCGTGCTCCGCCGCGCGCACGATGGCCGCGGCCTCGTACCGGCGCCGGATGAAGTACACCATCAGCATCACCATGGCGCCGAAATTCGCGAACATCCCTACCCAGTAGATCTTCGCCATCGACTGCATGCTCGACGGCATCTGGTGCAGCGTCCGCCACCAGGTCACCGACATCCAGACGATCGGCACGTTGAGGGCGCCAAGAATCCCCACCGCGGCACTCCACTGCCCGCGCCGCTGGGGGTCTTCCACGAACGCCCGCAGGGCCAGGTACCCCACGAACACCAGGAAGAGCACGAGCGTCGACGTCAGCCGGGCGTCCCACACCCACCACACCCCCCAGGCCGGTTTGCCCCAGATCATGCCGAGGATCAGCGTGAGCCCGTTGAAGATAGCGCCCACTTCGGCGGCCGCCGCCGCCAGCAGGTCGTCCTCTTCGCGCCCCTTCCACAGGAAGCGAAGGCTGTACACCAGGACGACCGCGAAACAGATGAACATGACCCAGGCCGCCGGCACGTGGACGTACAGGATCTTCTCCAACTGCCCCATGTTCACGTCGGGCGGCGATGTCACGAAGGAGAACACCTCGGTGGCGATCAGTGCGGCGATACTCACAACGCCGAACGCCGCCCAGTTGCCCGGAGACGGGACCTGCACGGAGTGCACGTCGTTGGTCATGGAAACGGCCTCAGACTTCGATGACATATTCGAATGCCCATAGAGTGGCGACGAGGAAAATCAGGTCGTAGGCGGCGAGCAATTTGATCCATGCCCCCGCTTCGTGCATGATGTCACCCACGAGCAGCGCCTTGGTGGCCGAAATGGCCGCCAGCAGCACCGGTACCAGCATCGGGAAGAGCAGCAGTGGCAGCAGCACCTCGCGGGCCCGGCTGCGGCTCGCCATCGCGGCGTAGAACGTGCCCAGCACTACCAGTCCCACCGCGCCCAGCGCGAATACGCCGATGAGCGACGGCCAAGCCTTCGGGATGCGCACCTGGAAGAGCGCGATCCCCACGGCGACCACGATCACCAGCATCAACCCCA
Source organism: uncultured Gemmatimonadaceae bacterium (assembly GCA_963781765.1). Taxonomy (GTDB): domain Bacteria; phylum Gemmatimonadota; class Gemmatimonadetes; order Gemmatimonadales; family Gemmatimonadaceae; genus JAGWRI01. The sequence goes on along the minus strand of CAWAHC010000007.1, from coordinate 298,638 downwards.
CGAACAGCGAGTTGGCGATCAGCTTGCCCACGTAGATCACCCAGCGCGGCCCCGGGTACTGCAGCAATTGGTCCAGCGCGCTGCTCTCCAGTTCCACCTGATAGCTGCGGTTGAACGCCAGCACTCCCGCGAACAGCGCCGACAGCCAGAGCGCGCCCGCGGCCGCGTCGCGCAGTGCCTGCGCGTCGGGGCCCAGCGCAAATCCGAACAGCACGAGAATCGTGACGCCCAATGCCGCCACGCTGTTGAACCCGGCCTTGGATCGACGCTCCGTGGTCAGATCCTTCCACGCGATCGCGCGGACGCGGCGTATGTCGTCGCGGAAGGCCATCAGCCGGTCGCTCCCGCCGTGGTCGCGGCACGCCCGTCGGGGACCAACCGCACCCGAGGAATGGGCGCCGGCTTCGACTCCGCCACGCGACCGTTCACGATCGTGATCGTGCGGTCGAGCACCCCGGCCGCCGGCGCCAGCTCGTGCAGCACCACCAGCGCCGCGCCGCCGGCGGCGCCGGCCTCGGTGATGATCTCGTTCATGAGTGCGATGCCCGCCGTGTCGAGATTGCTGTACGGCTCGTCGAGCAGCAGCACGCGGGCATGACGCAGCAGCAGTCGCGCCATCGCCAGACGGCGCTGCATGCCGGCCGAGAATCCACGCACACGCTCGTTGATCACGTGACCCAGACCCACGCGCTCCAGCGCCGCGTCCAGGTTGTTGCCCACCGGCATCCCCAGCATCATCGCGCCGAACCGCAGGTTCTCGCGCGCCGTGAGGTCGTCGTAGAGTCCGGGCGTGTGCGCCAGGAACCCGAGTTCGGAACGCACGGCATCGGTCTCCCGCGCCACATCGTGTCCGTAGATGCGGGCCGTGCCGGCCGTCGGTTTGAGCAGTGTGCCGAAGATTCGGAGCAGCGTGGTCTTGCCGCTTCCGTTTGCGCCGAGCAGGCCGACGATCTCACCGGGCCCAAGCTCGATCGAAACCCCCCGGAGCACCCACCGCGCGCCAAACCGCCGCGCTACTCCCTGGGCCTCGATCGCCAACTCCGATTGTGCAGTTACCATGGGTCCGGAATGTATGGAAAGCCCCGCAACGACAAGCTGATGCTAAGACTCGGCATTGTGAGCCGCCATCAGCAACCGCCCGAGCCAGTGTCAGGAAAACGCTGACAAAATGAGCGGGGGCTGCTGCTCCGCCAGCCGGCGGAACAGCCACCCCCGAAGTCTATAGACGGCGGGGCCCAGCCCCTACCCCTCCGGCACAAGGACTCTGTCGATCACGTGAATTACTCCGTTCGATCCGCGAATGTCCGCCTCCAACACCTCGGCGCCGCTCACCAGCACCTTCCCGCCCCGGGCGACGATCCTCAGGGTATCCCCCTTCACGGTGGTTGCCGCCGTAGATCCACGCTTCAGCAGCTCGGATGCCAGCAGTGTTCCCGGCACCAGATGATGCGTGATCACCTCGACCAGCCGGCCGCGATCGGACATCAGCGATGCCAGCTGGCCGTCGCTCAGACTGGCGAATGCGGCGTCGGTGGGCGCGAACACGGTGAAGGGTTCCCGTCCCTCGAGAGTGTTCACGAGGTCAGCCGATTTCAGGGCGCCCACGAAGGTTCTCAGACTGCCGGAGAGAATGGCGGCGCTCACAAGAGGGAAGTTGAAGCCATGATCGAGACGGAGGCCCGGATGACATGCACCGGACTGTCTAGTGTCCATTGTATGTCTAGGAATCTAGACCTACATCCGCTGTACGTCAATATTATGTCCATGTATATCTATTGACATGACATGGACAAGAGGGCAGAATTGACCCATGTCGGATTCCAGACCATCCTCAGTTGCCAAGCACCCGATCGGGGTAGCCGCCGAGCGTACGGGGCTCACCCCCGACGTCCTTCGAGTTTGGGAGCGTCGGTACCGGGCCGTGTCACCCAACCGTTCTGACGGGCGTCAGCGCCTGTACTCAGACGATGACATCGAGCGCCTGCGGCTGCTTCGGTTGGCCACGATCCCGGGCCGAGGGATCTCACAGGTGGTGGGCCTCTCCACCGGCGAGCTGGCGCGGATGGTGGAGGAAGACGCCAGTGCGAGGTCGCGCGCCGGCGTTTCCCTGTCGGCCGACGCAGGGTCGGGGAGCGAAAGCCTGGTGCGTGCCCTCGCGCTGGTGCGCGCGTTCGACGCGGCCGGGCTCGAGTGGCTCCTGGGCCGGGTGCTCGCCGAGATGGGGCTGGTGAACTTCATCACCGCCGTCGGGGCTCCCTTGCTGCGACGTGTGGGCGACGAGTGGCATGCAGGAACGATCACGGTGGGGCAGGAGCACCTGGCGACATCCACGGTGCGGCGCGTGATCATCGGCGCCATGAGAGTGGGGATGGCGCCTGGCGACGCGCCGAGGATGGTGGTGGCCACGCTGGCCGGCGAGCGGCACGAAGTGGGGGCCCTGTTCGTTGCCGCGGTCGCCATCGCACACGGGTGGGCCGTGACGTATCTGGGCGCCGACCTCCCCGCTGCCGACATCGCCGACGCCGCGTTGGCTGTCCGGGCGCGGGCCGTGGCGCTCAGTGTCGTGGCCCCCACCGACGGCCGGCAGATCTTGGGAGAACTGGAATCAATCCGCGGGCGGCTCCCGGCAGGAGTCGACGTCGTGGTCGGCGGTTCGGGCGCCGCGGGGATGGCCAGAGATCTCGAACCGATCGGCGTGCGTGTGCTCGACCGGTTGTCGGAGTTGAGGACCGCCGGGCATCCGTGACCCGCGCCGGGGCGTCAAGCGCCCGCCTCAGTCCACGCCGCGATGCTTTTGTCTGTTGTGGGGATCCGGCGCTCTGGACTGCCGGGCGTCTCACCGAATGACTGCGCGGTGATGCCCGACAGGAGCATACGTCTTGTTGGTGCGGTTACAGCTCGATGGGCCGTCGCGGCTCGAATTCGCGTTCGTGAATCTCGACGGTCATGATGTGCTTGAGCGGAATCGTTCGGAATTCGTTCCGGAAGTACGAGAAGACGACGGCGTGTCCATCATGGATTGCGTACGGCTCCAGGTATCGCTCGACCTCCTTCATGCCAGCCTCTCCGTGGAACCGGAACGTGGCACGTACGCGACGCCGTTCGCGGCCGGCCTGGCGGAGCAGGTCTTCGACGAGCCCGCTCGTGGTGGTGGTATTCATGGTGTGGTCCTCCCGAAAAGAAACCTCCGAAGACGGGACGCGACGGCAGAGGTCCGAACGTTGAAGGGACTTGTCGTCGCATTTGCGTCGCGTGTGCCTCAGTGGGATTCGTTTCCCGAGGGAGGTGCAGACGCTCTCCCAATATAGCGCGAATCGCCACCAATTGGAATCGTGCGTGTGGGAGGAAGCTCGCGGTCCGGCGCGCATTCGCGCAGATTCCATCCCAGCGCCGTCGCCCGCGTCACCTGGTTCCGTCGAGGCCACCATGCCCGCTCGCCCGCGCGATCTCCGCGCCGATGCCGAACGGTTGCGCGAGCAGATCCGCCACCACGACTATCTGTACTACGTGCGCGATCGCCCCACCATCTCCGACGAGGCCTACGACCGCCTCGTCGTGCGACTCCGCAAGCTCGAGGCCGCGCACCCCGAAGTCGTCACGCCGGATTCGCCCACCCAGCGGGTGGCCGGCCGGCCCAGCAGCGCCTTCGAGACGCGGCGTCACGCGGCACCGATGATCAGCCTCGACTCCACCCGCGATCGCGAGGACGTCGTGCGTTGGGACGAACGCATGCGCAAGGCGGTGGGGGCGGACCTGCGCTACCTGCTCGAGCCCAAGCTCGACGGCGCGTCCATGGAACTCGTGTACGAACGCGGCCGGCTGGTACGGGGCGTGACGCGCGGCAACGGCACCGAGGGCGAAGCCGTCACGGCCAACGTGCGGACCATTCCTTCGGTGCCGCTCGCCCTGCGGTCCGGCGCCCGGCCGGTCCCGCCCTTCGTCTCGCTGCGGGGAGAGATCATGATGGGGCTGCGGGAGTTCGAGCGGCTGAACAAGCAACTCGTGCACCGCGATGAGGAGCCGTTCGCCAATCCGCGCAACGCCGCCGCGGGATCGCTGCGCCAACTGGACCCGCGAATCACGGCCGAACGGCCGCTGCGGTTCATCGCGTACGAGATTCTCGCCGTGGACGGAGTCGAGTTCGAGGACGACACGGAGATGCTCGCCGCGCTGCGCGACTGGGGGTTGCGCACCACCGACTACACCCAAACGGCGCGCCGCGTACGCGACATCGAGCGCTACCACGCCGCGATGGCCAGGCGCCGCGACCGGCTGGGCTACGAGATCGACGGCGTCGTGATCAAGGTGGCCGATCTGGCGGCGCGCCGCCGCCTGGGTGCCACCGGCCACCACCCGCGGTGGGCGCTGGCGTACAAATTCCCGCCGCGCGTCGAGGTCACGCGCGTGGAGGACATCACTGTCCAGGTCGGGCGCACCGGGCTGCTCACCCCGGTGGCGCTCCTGCGCCCGGTGGAGGTGGGCGGCGTCACCGTATCGCGGGCCACGCTGCACAACGCGTCGGAGGTGAAGCGGCGGGACATCCGCGTCGGCGACTCCGTTCGCGTCTACCGAGCCGGCGACGTGATTCCCGAGATCGTGCAGGTGCTGAGCAAGAAGCGCGGCACGCGGCATGCCCCCTTCCGCATGCCCCGGCGGTGCCCGGCGTGCGGTACGCGCGTGGAGACCGTGGGGCCAATGACCACCTGTCCCAACCGGTTCGGTTGTCCGGCGCAACTCAAGAGATCGCTGCAGCACTTCGCGTCGGAGGGGGCGCTGGACGTGCAGGGCGTCGGCGAGGAGACCGCCAACGCCCTCGTAGACCACGAGTTGGTGCGCCAACTGGCCGATCTGTTCGCGCTCACGGTCGAGGACCTCCAGAAGCTGGAGGGGTTCGCGGAGAGGTCCGCGCGGAAGCTGGTGCGCGAGATCGCGGCGGCGCGGACCATGGCGCTGCACCGCTTGCTGTACGCGCTGGGTATTCCCGGCATCGGCATCACCGTGGCACGCGACCTGGCCGACCGGTTCGGCACGCTCGACGCGCTGCGGAGGGCGAGCGAGGAGGCGTTGCTGAAGACGCCCCGGCTCGGCGAGAAGCGGGCCGCAGACGTCTTCGCGTTCTTTCACGATCCGCGTACGAAGCGGGTGATCGATGGGTTGCTGAAGGCGGGCGTGAAGGTCAAGGGCGAGCCCAAGCGGCACGGCCCGCTGTCGGGCAAGCGCCTGGTGTTCACCGGCGCGCTCGCCTCGCTTACCCGGCCCGCGGCGAAGAAGCTCGCCGAGTCGATCGGCGGACGCGTTGGCGATCGCGTGGGGCCAGGCGTCGACTTCGTGGTGGTGGGCAAGTCGCCTGGGGAGAAGCTGGCCGACGCGCGGAAGTACGGGGTCCGCGAGATGAGCGAGCGTCAGTTCCTGAAACTGCTCCGGAGCGCCGGTCTCGCGCCCTGATCCGTGTGGCGTCCCAGCATCAGGAACGGAGTGTGAGGACCAGATGATTCAGGATGGACCGGAAACGGCCAGATTTCTGAGGGGGGGTCGGGGTTGAGATTGCGGTGGCCGGCCACGGTGATCTCTCCACAAGCCCCCCCAAAACAATCCGCCTCATCCGGATCGATCCGGCAGTTTCTTGTTCCGACGCTCCGTTCTTGATGCTCCGCTCGTGCTCAGCGGTGGGCGTGGAGCAGCTTCACGAACCGCGACAGCGGCCGCGTGTTCGCCACGTCGGCCTTCCCGGCCCACCCTCGCCGCGCCTGATCCACGCCCCACCGCATGAACCGCAGCTCGGCGGGCGAATGCGCATCGGTGTCGATGATGATGCGTGCCCCAGCGGTGAGCACGGCGCGCACCGACAGGTCGTCGAGGTCCAGCCGCTCCGGCTGCGCGTCGACCTCGAGCATCACGCCATGGTCCACGGCCGCCTGCACCATGCGGTCGAGATCGAACTGTGCCCCGCGACGGCCGTTGATCAACCGGCCCGTGGGGTGCGCGAAGACGTCGACGTTCGGGTGCGAGAGCGCCTTCAGCACGCGCTCCGTCTGTTTCGCCGGCTCCAGATCGAGCTTGGCGTGCAGCGCCACGAACACGATGTCGAGCGCCCCCAGCGTGTCGTCCTTGAGGTCGAGCGTTCCGTCCGGATGGATGTCCACCTCGGCGCCCGCGAGCACCGTGAGCTTTCGCAGTCTCGCGTTGAGCTTGTCGATCTTCTTCCGTTGGCGCCTGAACCCCGCGTCGTCCAATCCCTGCACCATGCGCAGCATTGGACCGTGGTCGGTGATGGCGATGTACTCGTATCCCATAGCCTCGGCGGTCTCGGCCATCTCGTCGAGCGATGCCCGACCGTCGCTGTCGGTGCTGTGCATCTGAAGATCGCCGCGAATGTCGTCGAGGGTTACCAGCGTCGGCAGGCGCTTCCTTCGTGCCGCCTCGATCTCGCCGCGGTCCTCGCGCAGTTCCGGGGGAATGAACGGCAGTCCCACCAACCTGAACACGTCCATCTCATCCCGGCCGCCGAGCTGCTTCTTGCCGCGGAAGATGCCGTACTCGTTGATCTTGAGCCCGCGTCTCTGACCGAGACGCCGCACGGCGATGTTGTGCGCCTTGGAACCGGTGAAATAGTAGAGTCCGGCGCCGTAGGACTTGGCGTCGAGCACACGCAGATCGATCTGCAGGCCCGATCGCAGCACCACCGAGGCTTTGGTAGGACCGTGCGCCAGCACCTCCCGAACTTCGGGATAGGCAACGAAGTGATCCGACGCCGCCTGGCCGTCGGCGCATTCGACCAGGATGTCGAGGTCCCCCACCGTTTCGCGGCCGCGCCGGAAGCTGCCGGCGATGTCGGCGCGCTTGACGCCTTTGAAGGCGCGCAGGTAGGCCAGCATCGACTCGCCGTATTGCGCCGCATTCGCCCGGGCGATGCGGTGTTCGCCGCCCGAGCGCGCCGCGAGTTCGGCGAGGATCTTCTTCTCGCTCGCGGCGCCGAACCCGGGGAGCGTGCGGATCTTCCCCGCCTTGGCGGCCTTCTCGAGCCCGGCGACCGAGCGGATGCCCAGGCGCTCAGCCAGCGCGCGCGCGCGGCTGGGGCCGATGCCTGGCACGCGCATGAGTTTCACGGCGCCCTTGGGCGCCGCGCGCTGCGCCTGTTTGAGCGCCCGGAGCGATCCGGTGCGGACGATCTCCTCGATCTTTCCGGCCAGATCGGCGCCGATGCCCGGCAGTTCCCGGAGCTTCTTGCCGTCGTGCTCGAGCAACTCGGCAATCGGCTCGGTGTGCTCCTCGATCACGCGGGCCGCGTTCCGGTAGGCCCGGATGCGGAAGGTATTCGCCCCCTCGATTTCGAGTAGCTCCGCCATCTCGCGGAAGAGCCGGGCGATCTCCGCGTTTTCCATACGTTACCGGGTGGCCAGCAACTTCCTTCGCTTGGTGCTGAGTTCCTCCAGCCGGCCGCACATCAGGTCGCAGATGCGGAACACGTCCTTGTCCGCCAGCCGGTAGATCACGAACAGCCCTTCGCGATGGCGCTCCACGAAGCCACCGTCGTACAGACTGCGCAGGTGCTTGGACAGGTTTGCCTGTCCAAGTCCGGTGTCATGGGCCAGGTCGCTCACCGAGCGTTCGCCGGCGCGTAAGGCCTGAAGAATCTGCAGTCGCGCCGGTTCCGCCAACACCTTGAAGCGGTCGGCGATCAACGAGAGCAGTTCCGTGGTCATCTTGGCGTTGCTCATGCGAGGACACTCTGGCGGGTGTGAATTGAGCATCTGACGATATGGTTGATCATGCACCGGAAACCCGGGCACGATCAACCCCACCGCGCTCAGCGCGGCTTGCAGCCGATCAGACCGAACCGCCCCAGGACGCGCTCCAGGGGGCAGAGATTGGTCAGACTCGACTGGAACAGATTGAATCCCACGAAGGCCGTGAACAGCAGCCACCAGGGCGACACCCACCAGCCCAGAGCCACCGAGGCCATCACGAACACGCCGGCGAAGCGTCGAATCACCTTGTCGTCACACATGAAACTCTCCGAATGAAATGTCGTTGACCGGAGCGCCCGCACCGCCGGTCGGCACGGGCGCTCCCGTCCGGGATCAGATGAAGTCGTCGGTCTGCATCACCGAGGCGTGCAGATGCTCACCCGGCTCGAGATGTTCCTTGACGTCGCGGAGGGCCTTCACGAGCACCTCCGCCTCCTCGTCGCGGATGATCGAGAGCCAGAGCGTGGCGTGGCCGGGCCAGGCCCGGGTGCCCTCGAGGCGGCCTGAGCTCCCGGCACCCGTCCCCTGGCCGATCTGCGTGTAGCCCCTGGCCCCGTGCTTCTCGAGCAACCGTGGCACGCGATGCTCGTCGGCACCCGCGTGGATGATGAACAGTGTCTTCATCAGGATTGCGCCTCCTGGCGCGAGCGAAGCTCCCAGTACAACAACGGCACCACCACCATCGTGAGCATCGTGGCCACGACGGCGCCGCTCATCAGTGCCACGGCGAGACCCTGGAAGATCGGATCGAGCACCATGACGATTCCACCCACCACCACGGCGGCCGCGGTGAGGGCAATGGGGCGGAAGCGCACTGCCCCCGCCTCGATCACCGCCTCGCGCAGCGAGCGGCCGCGCGCCTCGGCGAGTTGGATGAAGTCCACCAGCAGGATCGAATTGCGGACGATGATTCCGGCGAGCGCGATCATCCCGATCATCGACGTCGCGGTGAAGAACGCGCCGGTGATCGCGTGGCCCGGCAGGATGCCGATGAGCGTGAGCGGAATGGGCGCCATGATCACCAGCGGGATCGTGAACGACTGGAACCAGCCGACCACGAGCACGTAGATCAGGATCAGCACCACGGCGAAGGCGAGTCCCAGATCGCGGAACACCTCGATCGTCACCTGCCATTCGCCGTCCCACTTCACGGCCGTTTGATCGAGGCTGTCGGGCTGCACGGCATTGTAGATGTGGATCGGCTGTCCGTCGACGCGCATCGTGTCGAGCGCCTTGTTCATGTCGAGAATCGCGTAGACCGGTGCCTCGACCGCGCCCGCCACATCGCCGGTCACGTAGATCACCGGCCGCAGGTTCTTGCGCATGCGCTGCGAGAGCAGCGTTTCCGGCACGACGTTCACGAAGCGGGCCAGCGGCTGCGGCCCGCTGGCCGTGGCCACCGGAATGGAGAGCAACGCGTCCACCGACGAGCGGCGGTCGCGCGCCAACCGCGGCACGATCTCCACGGCTTCGCGAGCCGTCGGTTCCGACGCCAGACCGGCCGGTGCGCCGGAGAGGGCGAGCGCCAGCGTCTGCGTGATCTGCTCCACGCTCGCGCCGGCCTGCGCGGCGCGGACGCGGTTCACGCGGAACGCCTCCTTGCGCTGCGGGGCCTGGATGGTCCAATCGATGTCGACGACGCCCGGTGTGGTTTCGAAGACATGCCGCACGTACTTGGCGGTCGCCAGGCGCGCGCTGTCGCTCGGCCCGTAGATCTCGGCGACGAGCGTGGAGAGCACGGGCGGGCCCGGGGGAATCTCGGCGATCTTGGCCGAGGCCCGATAGCGGCGGGCAATCGAGTCGATGCCCGGACGCACGGCGACGGCGATGGCGTGGCTCTGGCGACTCCGCTCTCCCTTGGGGAACAGATTCACCTGCACGTCGGCCACGTTGTCGCCGCGGCGCATGAAGTAGTGGCGTACGAGACCGTTGAAATTGAACGGCGCGGCGGTGCCCGCGTACACCTCGGCACTCTTCACCTCCGGCGTCTGGCGCACGTAGGCGGCGACTTCCTGTGCCAGCGCCGCGCTCGACTCGAGCGAGGCGCCTTCGGGCAGGTCGAGCACCACCTGGAACTCACTCTTGTTGTCGAACGGCAGCATCTTGACCTTCACGGCGCCCACGAACAGCAACGCCACCGAGCCGAACAGCAGCACCACCGTGGCGCCGTAGAACGCCAGACGCAGGCCCTTCCGTTCGATGAGCGGCGTCATCAGGCGCGAATACCAGTGCGCCGACTTCGTGGCCTCCTCGGGTTCGTGCAGCGCGTCGTGCGGCGCGTGCGTCTTGGCGACGTGTCCCTTGAGCAGCCGGTACGACACGTACGGGGTGATGATGAAGGCCACGCCGAGCGAGGCGAGCATCGCGAACGAAGCGCCCACCGGAATCGGCCGCATGTACGGGCCCATCATCCCCGACACGAACGCCATCGGGAGAATCGCGGCGATCACCGTGAACGTGGCCAGGATGGTCGGGTTGCCCACCTCGTCCACCGCTTCGATGGCTGCGACGTCCGGCGCCCGGTCGCCCAGGCGCAGGTGGCGGTAGATGTTCTCCACCACCACGATCGCGTCGTCCACCAGGATGCCGATGGAAAAGATGAGCGCGAACAGGGTGATGCGGTTGAGCGTGTAGCCGAGCGCGTAGTAGGCAAACAGGGTGAGGGCCAGCGTCACCGGTACGGCGATGAGGACGACCAGCGCCTCGCGCCAGCCCAGGAACAGGCCGATGAGCAGCGTCACCGAGAGCGTGGCCAGGGCGAGATGGAGCATCAGCTCCTGCGCCTTCTCGCCGGCGGTGTGCCCGTAGTCGCGGGTGACGTCCACGGTCACGTTTGCCGGCAGGATCCGGCCGCGCGTGGCGTTCACGCGATCGATCGCTTGCTTGGTGATCACGGTGGCGTTGGAGCCGTGCCGCTTGGACACCGCGATCGTGACCGCGGCCTCCGAGGTGCCGCCGCGCGCGGCGTGCGATACGTAGTTCGTGCGCTCGCCGAACTCTTCCTTCACCGTGGCCACGTCGCGTACGTACACGGGATGTCCCCGGCGGCTCGTGATCACCACGCTGCCGACATCGGCGGGCGTCACCAGGGGCGCGCCGACGTCCACCAGCACCACCGAATCGGCGGCGGTGAACTCCCCGGCCTGCAGGCGCGCATTGGCGGAGCCCAGCGCCATCATCACCTCGCCGGGCGTCACGCCGCTCGCGGCCAGACGCACGGCGTCGATGGTGACCCGCATCTCCTTGGGTTCACCGCCCACCACGAAGGTCTGCGCCACGTTCGGGATGGTGCGGATCTCCTCCTCCAGGTGCAGCGCCATCTGCCGCAGTTCGTTGGAGCTGTAGCCGCCCCCGTGCAGGGTGAGCGCCAGTACCGGCACGTCGTCGATGGTGTGCGGCTTGATCAGCGGCGGGGTGGCGCCCGGCGGTGCCTGGTCGGCATCGGCGAACAACTTGGCCTGCACCTTGCTGACGCTCGTCTCCTGGTCCTCGCCCACCTTGAACCGAATCGTCACCAGCGACATGCCTTCGCTGGAGGCGCTGTACACGTACTCGACGCCGGGGATCTCCCACATGCGCCGCTCGATGGGACGGGTGAGCAGATTCTCCACCTCGCGCGGCGTCGATCCCGGCATCGCCGTGATGACGTCGATCATCGGAACCGAGATCTGCGGCTCCTCTTCGCGCGGCGTGGCGATGATGCCGATGGCGCCTACGATCAGCGACGCCACGGTGATCAGCGGCGTAAGCTTGGAATTGAGAAAGGCGCGTGCGATGCGACCGGCGATCCCCATCTTACTTCTCCCCGACCAACGCCTGCGCGCCGGTCGTGGAGGGAGGCACGACGATCGTGGCGCCGGCGGCGAGTCCGCTCGTCACCTCGACGAACGATCCGCGTGTCTCTCCCAGTCGCACCCATCGCACGTCGTCACCGGAGGCGTCACGGATGACGACGCCCGTGAGATCGCCCTCCCGCTTGATCGCCGCGAGCGGAACGAGCACCGCCTGGCGGTGGCCGCGCGGAATGGCGATCGAGGCGGCGCCGTTGGCCATCAGCGTGCTGCGGGGATTTTCGACGATGGCGTTCACCGTGTAGACGTTGCTTCCCGAGGGCACCACGCCCTCGACGATCGCGCGCACGGTGGTGTCTTCGATGGTGGCGAACACGTGGGCGCCCCGTTTGAGACCGCGCACGTCCTCGGGCGCCGCGTTCACGCTCACGCGCAGCCGCGACACGTTCTGCACCGTCACCAGCGGCGCGCCCGGCGCCGCGAAGGCGCCCGGATCGACGAACCGGTGGGTGACGATGCCGGCAAAGGGCGCCCGCACGTCGGCGTAGGCGCGAGTAGCGGCGAGTTCACGCGCACCGGCTTCGGCCGCCTGCACGCCGGCGTTGGCGCGGGCCACGGCGGTCTCCACGGCGTCCAGCTGGGCGCGCGTGGCGGCGCTGTCGGCGTAGAGGGCGCGGATGCGACGGGCCTGGGTCTGGGCGTCGAGCTGCATGGCCTTGGCCCCGGCGATGGAGGCCTGCACCTGCGAGTCACGCGCCACCAGGTCGCGGGCGTCGATGTGCACCAGCGGCTGGCCGGCGGCCACGTGGTCGCCCTCGTGCACGAGCACGGCAGTGACCGTGCCCATGAGCTTGGTGGACAGCGTTGCCTCGGCGATCGGCTGCGCGGTGCCGGCGGCGTCGAGCGTCGACTCGATGGTCGAGTCAGCCACCAGATAGGTGGTGCCCGGCGTGGGAGCGGTCCGGGTCGCGGCCTGTTCCGGCTTGGAGCCGGAGCAGGCGGCGGCGAAGAGGACGCCGCCGATGGTGATGGCCCGAACGAAGTGGATCTGCATTACGGAATTCCTCGGAGGTCAGCGGGTCGTGGACGGAGCGGGACGGGAGCGATCGAGATCGGCCAGCGACCCGGGATCGCGTCCGAGCGCCTGACGGCGTGCCGCGTCGGCGGTGATGACGGCGTAGCGCGCCGCAGAGAGTTCCACGGCGGTGCGTGCCTCGGCGGCCGCCGCGTCGAGCAACTCGACGATGGTGGCGAGGCCGCCTTCGTACTTGCGGGTGACGATGCGATGTGCTTCGACGGCCTGCGCCGCCGATAGCTCGGCGAAGGTCATCTGCTGCAGCGCGACGACGAGGTTGGTGCGCGTCTGCGCCTCGTCGAGCTGGGCCTGCGCGTTGGCTCCATCCGCCGCGGCGTCGGCCGTGGCGCGCTGGGCCTGGGCGTGGCGGGTCGCTGAGAGCTGCGAACCGCCGGCAAAGGGCGACCACGAGAGCATGATGCCGGCCGTCCAGCTCGGCAGCCCGCCGTACGGACGCGAGAGCGAGTGCCAGTCGTAGCGGCCAAAGGCGTTGAGTCGCGGCAAATACGCGGCGCGCGCGCGATTCACGTCGGCACCGGCCGCGCGGGCACCGAGCGTCGCGGCCCGGAGGTCGGCACGCCCGGCCGGACCGGCGACGGTCGTGTCAGGCACCGCTTCGGCCCGCAATTCGGCGGCGCTCGGCATCTGCGCTTCGATGTCGACCGTCCGGCCGGGCATGGCAATGAGTGTGGCCAACTGGCGGCGGGCCATGCGGGCGTTGCCGGTGGCGGCGGCGAGTTGGGCGTCGAGTTCGTTGGCCCGCACCGACGCGAGCAGCATGTCGGAGCGTGTGACGAGTCCGTTGCGTTCCATGGACTCGGCGGCGCGCACGTGGGCGTGGGCGGCGGCGGTGGCAGAGTCGAGTGCCGTGACCTGGGCGTCGGCGACAGCCGCGCCGTAGTAGGCCCGGACGACGTCGGCGCGAACCGTGTAGCGGGTCCATTGGGCGCTGGCGTCGGCAGATTGCGCGGCGAGGGTGGCGGCGCGGCGTCCAACCCAGGCATCGGCGTTGAAGAGCGGCTGCTGCAACTCCACGCCGCCGGCGTAGTCTCGGGCCGGCGCGGGGAAGTTGAGCGCGTGCGGGTCGAAAGCCGCCGGCGTGGTGGCGCGCTGGCGGAGGGTGGTCCCGAACGCCCCGATGGGATCGGTGGTCTGCGTATAGCCGCCGTCGACGGTGAGCGACGGCAGGATGCCCTTCAGGGGCGCAATGGCCTGGGCGTGCCGGGCGTCGGCGGAACCGCGGGCCATGCGATTGGCATAGGCCAGCGAGTCGGCGCGCGCGAGCGCGTGCGCGAGATCGATCGGGGCCTGGGCACGCGCCGGCGCGGCGGCGGTGGCGAACATCGTCAGGGTCGCGAGCGCGAGGGTACTGAATTTCATGAATTGCGAAATGAGAATATGAACGGACAGTGAATTGTTGGAGCTGGCAGTCGGCAACCGGGAGTCGGCAGTTGGCAGTGCGCGGTGGGCTGCGCACTGCCAATTGCCAACTGGCTTCCGTTATCCCAGCACCGACTTGAGCTGATCGAGCAGCATCGGCTTCGGGGCGGCGCCCACGACTCGGGCGGCCTCCTTGCCGTTCTTGAACGCGATCATGGTCGGGATGCCACGGATGCCGAGGCCGGCCGAGACTTCTGGGAACCGGTCGGTATCGAGCTTGAGAATCTGGAGGCGTCCCTTGAACTCGCGAGCCATGTCGTCGAGCACGGGCGCCATCATGCGGCAGGGGCCGCACCAGTCGGCGTAGAAGTCGACGAGCACCGGCAGCTTGCTCTCGGCGACGATCCGATGGAAGTCGGCGTCGGTCACGGGCATCGGCCGGTCGGCGAGGACGGGCTTGCCGCATCCCGAGCAGGTCGGGGTGCCGGCGTTCAGGTCGGCGCTGGTGAGGGCGCCGCAGAAGGGGCAGCGCACGACGCCGAGCGCTTGATGGTCGTGGGCAGCGGGGGAATTCGTGGTCTGGGTCATGGAAACCTCAGTCATCGGTACGGAGTGCGGTGGCGGTCCATCCGGCCGGCCACCGCAGCGATTGTATATAACTAGTTGGTCATATGGCGATACACAAGGGCCGGCTGGGCTGGATCGCGATCGGGCGGGCATCAACCGGGGGAACTACAAGGGCCGCGGAAATCGCGGATCACGCGGAAACGGAGGAGGGGCCGGGCGTCGAACTGCTTCCGCCAGGTCCCAACATCGTGTCCGCGCCATCCGTTCCATCCGCGGAATTGCCGTTCCATCGGTTCAGAGCCTGGGTTCTCCCGAACCCGCCCCGGGCACCCGACTCAGTCTGCCGCCACGGGCTCCATCCCGCGTGCCGCACGCCGGCGCGCGAACCGGGCCCCCGCCCGCCGGCTCACGGCGTCCAGATAGGTGTACGCCACGGGCGTGATGTACAGCGTGATGAACTGCGAGAAGAACAGGCCGCCCACCACCGTGATGCCCAGCGGTCGGCGTGCCTCGGCGCCGGCGCCCACCGACAACGCGATCGGCAGCGTGCCGAACAGCGCCGCCATCGTGGTCATCATGATCGGCCGGAAGCGGATGATGCATGCCTGGATGATCGCGTCCTCGGCCGGCAGGTGCTGCGTACGCTCGGCGTCGATGGCGAAATCGATCATCATGATCGCGTTCTTCTTCACGAGCCCCACCAGCAGGATGATGCCCACGAACGCGTAGACGCTCAGGTCCACCCGGAACACCAGGAGCGTGAGCAGGGCGCCGAACGCGGCGAACGGAAGCCCCGACAGGATGGTCAGCGGGTGGATGAAGCTTTCATATAGTATGCCGAGCACCACGTAGATCACGAAGATCGCGAGCACCAGCAGCACCAGCAGGCCACCCTGCGCGGCCTGGAACGCCTGCGCCGTGCCCGCGAAGGCGGTGGTGATCGTGGACGGGACCACGCTGTTGGCGATGCGCTGCACGGCCGTCGTTGCGTCACCCAACGCGTAGTTGGGGGCCAGGTTGAACGACACCGTCACCGCCGGGAGCTGGCCGGCATGGTTCACGGTGAGCGGGCCGGTGGTCTTGGACACCGTGGACACGGCGCTCAGCGGCACCAGCGTCCCGGTGTTGGAGCGCACGTACAGCAGCGACAGCGCCGACAGGTCGGTCTGGTACTGCGGCTCCAACTCCATGATCACCCAGTACTCGTTGTTCGGCGTGTAGATGGTGGACACCTGCCGCGATCCGTAGGCATTGTAGAGCGCCATCTCCACCTGCGACGCCGTGACGCCCAACGAGGCCGCGCGCTCGCGGTCGATCTCGATGCTGGCCTGCGGATTGCCCAACTGCAGGTCGCTCGACACATCCTGCACCTGCGGCAGCGCGTTCATGGAATCCAGGAGTTGCTGCGCCGCCGGATACAGCGCCGCGATGTCGGCGCTGGTGAGCGTGAACTGGTACTGCCCCTTGGCCACGCGGCCGCCGATCTGAATGGCGGGTGGATTGGACATGTACACCTTCATGCCCGGCACGCGCGACAGCTTGCGGCGCATCTCCTCGATGAAGGCGTCGGCGCTCAGCCGATGGCCGAGCGACTTGAGGCTGATGAACATCCGCCCCTGGTTGGACGACGAGGAGAAACCGCCGCCCCCGACCGCCGACATGAAGCCGGCCACGTCGGTGTCGCGCTGGACGATGGCCGCCAGTTCCTCCTGATGCTTCACCATGTCGTCGAACGACACGCCCTGGGCCGCCTCGGTGGTGACGCGGATCTGCCCCGTGTCCTCGTCGGGCAGAAAGCCCTTGGGTACGAGCACGAACAGCCCGGCGGTGCCGACGAGCACGAGCACCGAGAGCACCACCATCGCCCGCCGGTGCCGCATCACCACGTGCAGTGAACGCTCGTACGCGTTGATGATTCGGAGCCAGATGCGCTCCGTGGCGTTGAACAGGCGGCCGTGCCGTTCCTCGCCCGCCGGGCGCAGGAAGCGGCTGGCCAGCATCGGCGTGAGCGTGAGCGAGACGAGTCCCGACACGAGAATCGCAACCGCGATGGTGACGGCGAATTCGCGGAACAGGCGACCGACGATACCGCCCAGGAACAGGATGGGGATGAACACCGCCGTCAGGGACAGCGTCATGGACAGGATCGTGAACCCCACCTCGCGCGCGCCGTCGAACGCCGCCGTCATCGGCGGCTTTCCCATCTCCATGTGACGCACGATGTTCTCGAGCATCACGATGGCGTCGTCGACCACGAATCCCACCGCCAGGGTGAGCGCCATCAGCGACAGGTTGTCGAGGCTGTACCCCAGCAGGTACATCACGGCGAACGTGCCGATCACCGAGATCGGCAGGGCGAGACTCGGAATCACCGTCGCCGACAGATTTCGCAGGAACAGGAAGATCACCAGGATCACGAGTCCCAGCGTGAGCAACAGCGTGAACTTGACCTCGTGCACCGACTCCTGAATGGACAGCGACCGGTCGTACAGCGTGTGGATCTCCACCGTGCCCGGGATGGTCTTGCGCATCTGCTCCATCAGGTCCTTCACCGCCGTGGCCACGGCCACGGTGTTGGTGCCGGGCTGGCGCTGGATGGCGAGCACCACCGATCGTGTGCCGGAGTACCAACTGGCCGTCTTGTTGTCCTGCACATCGTCGAGCACGTGGCCCAGGTCGGCCAGGCGCACCGGCGCTCCGTTGCGGTAGGTGACCACCAGCCGCGCGAACGACGCCGCGTCCTGGAGCTGGCCGTTGGCCTGCACGGTGTAGGCGCGGTTGGGGCCCCAGAGGATGCCGGTGGGCAGATTCACGTTCTGGGCGCTGATCGCGTTGGCCACCTCGTCGATGCCGATCTTGCGGTAGGCCAGCGCGTTGGGGTCGAGCTGCACGCGCACGGCGTACTTCTGGGCACCGTACACCTGCACCTGCGCCACCCCGTTCACCATCGAGATGCGCTGCGCCATCACCGTCTCGGCGTAGTCGTCGAGCTTGGAGAGCGGCAGGAGCTTGGAGGTGAGCGCGAAGTAGACGATCGCCTGGTCGGCGGGGTTCACTTTGCGGTACGACGGCGGGATGATGCCCGACGGCAGCTGCCGCAACACCGCGCCGATGGCCGACTGCACGTCCTGCGCGGCGCCGTCGATGTCGCGCTGGAGCGAGAACTGCAGCGTGATGGACGTGGACCCCAGCGCGCTGGTGGAGGTCATGTTGTCGATGCCGGCGATGGTGGAGAACTGCTTCTCCAGCGGCGTGGCCACCGCGGCGGCCATCGTCTCGGGGCTGGCGCCGGGCAGGCTGGCGCTCACCGAGATCGTCGGGTAGTCCACCGTCGGCAGGTCGCTCACCGGCAGCTTGCGGTAGGCGCTGATGCCGAACACGACAATGCCGATCATGACGAGCACGGTCATGACCGGCCGGCGGACGAAGAGCGCCGAGAGGTTCATGAGCCTGCCCCGGGCCCGTCGGTCTGCCCGTTGGCGGGCCGCGCCTCCACCTTGGCGCCGGCCACCAGCCTCGACTGACCGTCGGTCACCACCTGCTCGCCAACCACGAGGCCGCTGTCGATCACGGTGAGCGCGCCGATGGCGCGCCCGGCGACGACGGGGCGCACCTGCGCGCTGTGCTGCTGGTCGATCACGAACACGTAGTTCCCGTCCTGTCCCGACACGACGGCGATCGACGGGACCGCGAGCGCGTGCTGCTGCACGCCGAGTTGCACGGTGATGCGTACGAACTCGCCGGGCCACAGGGCCCGCGTCGCGTTGGCAAACCGCGCCTTGGCGGTGACCGTGCCGGTGAGCGAGTCCACCGCGTTGTCGATGAAGGTCAGCGTTCCCGACTCGTCCAGCGGCAGGCTGTCGGCGGTGGCCACGCGCACCGGCACGGCCGATCCCTGCGCCGAACGGCGCTCGAGATTCAGGAACTCGGGCTGGGTGACCGGAAATCGCACGAGGATGGGATGGAGCTGGTTGATCACGACCAGCGGCTGCGCGTTGGCCTTCACCAGGTTCCCGCGTCGCACGAGCAGACTGCCGGTGCGGCCGTCGATGGGGGCGCGGATCACCGAGTACGCGAGATTCAACTGCGCGGTCTCGACGGCGGCGCTGTCGGCCTGCAGGGTCGCACTCAGCGCGCGCGCCGACGCCTCGGCCTGATCGGCCTGCGACTTGGTGACGTAGTCCTTGGCGACGAGCGCGCGATACCGGTCGGCGTCGCGGCGCGCGTTCTCGGCCTGAGCCGCGTCGCGCGCCAGCGCGGCCTGCGCCTGGCGCAGTGCCGCCTGGAACGGGCGCGGGTCGATGCGGAACAACACCTGTCCCGCCTTCACCTCGTCGCCCTCACGGAAGGCGACCGCATCGAGAATGCCGCCCACCTGCGCTTCGATGGTCACCGTCTGCAGCGGTTCGACGACGCCGTTGGCGCTGATGGTGTACGGGGCGGCGATGGCGCGCACCGCCGCCACGCGCACGGGCACGGTGGGCTGGCGTTCGGCCGCTGGCTTGCCGCAGCCGGCCGCCAGCAGGAGCGGAAACGCGAGGCGCACGGCGGTACGCGCGCGGAGCATGGGAGCCGCGTTGGTCATCGGTTGGTGCCGGATGAAGTATTCGTGAGCGGCGCCAGGGCTTCACCGTGAATGCCGAGGACACCGGCGTCGTGCGCCAGTTGAGCGAGGGCCGTGCGCCACTGCCAGCGTGCCTGCACGGCCTGGGCACGGGCGCTGGCCAGCGCACTCTGCGCGACGAGCAGGTCGATGATGCTCCCCACCCCTTCGGTGTAGCGGCCGCGCGCCACCTGCTCCGACTGCTCGGCGCTGGCCAGGAGATCGGCCGATGTGCGCACGCGCTGCCCGGCGGTGCGCATGGCATAGAAGGACGTGAACACCTGCAGCGCGATCTGCTGCCGGGTGAGCTCGGTGCGCGCGTTCGCCGCGGCCACCTGCTCATCGGCGGCGCGCACGTCGTACAGATGGCTGAATCCGGTGAACAGCGGGACCGAGATGCCGAGGTTGAGCGTGTAGCTGTTGCCGGCGAACCCGTTGAGATTCGATTGCGTGTGCCCACCGGTGGCGGTGAAGGCGAGCGAGGGGAGCCGCGCGGCGCGCGCCTGCGCGAGCTGCGCTTCGGCGAGCTTCGCCTGCGCGCGGGCCTGGAGCAGGTCGGGGCGATTGCGGGTCGCCGTCTCGATGAGCGCTTCGACCGATTGGGTGACGGCATCGACGGCCGACGTATCGGGCGCCGCTTCGTCTGGCAGGTCGACGGCGGTATTGGCCGGCAGTCCCATGGCCACGGCCAGGGCGCCACGCGTCACGCTGAGCTGCCCGTCGAACGTCTCGAGATCGAGCTGGGCCTGGGAACGGGCGGTTCTGGCCTGCAATACGTCGGCGATGGTGGCGAGCCCCACGTCGTGCCGGTCGGTGGCAGCGGCCAGGTTCGCGGTCGCTTCGTCGAAGGCGGCGCGTTGCGCATTGCGCAGCGCCCGGGTGGCGAGATACGAGAATACCGAATTTTCCACCTGGAGTACGGTGTTCTGCACGGCGGCGTTGTGCGCCAGGTCGGCGGCAATGGCGGTCTGCCGCGCGGCCTCGATGCCACCGGCGCGTCCGCCGAAGTCGAAGACGAGATACGAGAGATTGACCGACGGCCCGTACTGCGTGCGCTCGCCGGCCAGGCGTCCGGGCACCGCGATCGAGCGCGAACGCGTAACGGAGGCGCTGCCGGTGATCGTTGGGAAGAGCGAGCCGCGGCTGGCGCCATAGATGTCGGCGGCCGCGCGCGCCTGCGCCCAGGACAGA
Source organism: uncultured Gemmatimonadaceae bacterium (assembly GCA_963781765.1). Classification (GTDB taxonomy): domain Bacteria; phylum Gemmatimonadota; class Gemmatimonadetes; order Gemmatimonadales; family Gemmatimonadaceae; genus JAGWRI01. Next base: position 278,283 of record CAWAHC010000007.1, on the reverse strand, counting down.
CGCGTGGCGGGGTTGTTGCGGAGCGCGATGTCCACGGCATCGGGGAGCGTCAGTTGTCGCAGTGCCTCCGCGGACAGTGGGCGGGAGCCGGTGTCCGCCGCCACGCGGGCCGTGGGCGGGGGCGGGGGCGCTGGAGCCGGCGCTGTCGTCACCGACGCGGGGGGCTTCCAGTAGGTATTCGGCTGCGGTGGGGCGGCGGCCACGCCGTCGATGGCGGGCGGCGCGCTCACACAGCCGGCGAGCGCGAACGCCGCGACCGCTCCCAGGATTGCACGAGGCTTCACGGTGTGGTGCTCGAGTCGCGAGTGGGTTGCATGCGACGGAATATCTCCCGCTGCGCCGGCGTGAGCACCTGTTCGATGCTCGCGTGCACGGAGTCCACCAGTCCCTGGACGCGCGGGCGGAGTTCGGTGCGCAGGGCACGGAATTCGCCGGACCGGCGGTTCATGATGCTGTCGATGGTGTCCGCCTGCGCTGGGCTGAGGCTCAACTGTTGCGTGAGCTCGCGCCGGATGGCCCGACGATCGGCGTCGGTGGGCGAGCGGAGAATGGACTCGATGGGGTGGAAGGACGTGTCGGGAAACGCGACGGCGGGCGTCGTGGGTCGCAGCAGCATGCGGTCCACCGCGATGCCGGCCAGCCCACTGCCCAGGGCGAGTGCGCAGAGCACGACGACGGCGACGAGCCGCGGCGGCATGCGCACCGCTCCGGTCCGGCGGCGGGTCAACGCGGACTCCTGGCCGAGGGGGAGGAGGGCGAGGACGAGGGTGTCACCAGCAGATCGAGGAGATGGCGCGACGTGGGGTCGCGCGGCACCGCACCCACCAGCGAGTCCTGCGTGGTGATGGTCGGCAGCAGGTCGCGGCGCGCCGGACGCGTGGTCCAGAAGATGACGGCGGCGGCGGCGAGCGCCGTGGCGACGCCGATGGGGATGAGCGTGCGCGCCCAGGTGGCGGTGAACTCCCACCAGGCGGGCGGTGTGCCCCGGCGCGCCGCGAGCAGCGGCTCGGCCCCGGCGAGAATGCGCCGCGCGAGCGCCTGGCGTTGCGCGTCGGTGTCGGCGTCGGGCGCATCGAAGCGCCGCAGCAGGTCGCGCAACTCGTGGTCGGGCCGCAGGTCGTCGCGTTTCATTGGCCGTCTCCCCGCAACGGAGAAAGAGATTCGCGCAGCTGATGCCGCGCGGCGAACAGGTGCCAGCGGACGGTGGCCGGCGATGATTCGAGCAGTGCCGAGATTTCGGCCACCGAATACCCGTCCAGCTCGAAGAGCTGCATGATCAGCTTGCGGCGGGGCGGGAGCAGGGCGAGGGCGTGCCGGAAGCGCGTGAGAATCTCGGCGCGCTCCGCGGCGCGGGCCGGATCCTGGCGGCGGTCGAACAGCTCGTCCGGCAGCGGCTCGGTGACGCGTACGTCGCGGGCGGCCGCGAGGTCGAGTCCGCGGTTCACGAGGATGCGCGAGAACCAGGGCCAGAAGGGACGGGACTGGTCGAAGGCGTCGAGGTGGTCGAGCGCCGCGAGGAATGCATCCTGCACCAGGTCTTCGGCGTCTTCGCGATGGTGGAGCAGCCGAACGGCCAGCGCCAGCGCACGATCGAGGTGGCGCGCCACGAGCAACCCGTACGCCTCACGGTCTCCTTGACGGATCCGTGTCAGCCACTGGCGTTCTTCGTGGAGTTCGATCTGCTGGCGATCGCGCGAGAAGTCCTCATCGCCGTCGCCGCGGAATACCTTAGCCGTATGCGTCCCACTACTCCAGAGCAAGAACCGCGGACCCGGACGGGCGGGAATCCCCCCCAAACACGCACCTGAAAGTACGCTGACCCCGCGCTCGCCGGATCCGGGTTGTCCTACACTTGCTCAGTACGACTAGGCTTGTGGTTCTGTTTGCTGCCGGGACCAGTATTCCGGTCCTTCACAGCAACAGACCCCAGTATAGCCGGGATTCGTCACAACGAAATTAGCCAAGTTGTTTTCTCACACTTTCTTAGTGCCCCGCGACGGCGTCCTGGGCGGGGTCTGGAACGATGCCGCGGGCGATGTAAATGGGCTGCACGAGCGCGCGGAACCGCGGGAGCCAGAGGGCAAACGCGCTGCCGCCCGCGATGCACACCGATCCTCCGATGAGGATCGTGGTGGGCACCCCGATGCGGTCGGCCACGACGCCGGCGATCAGGCTTCCGATGGGCGCGGCGCCCAGGAACGCCATCGCATAAAACGCCATCACGCGTCCGCGGAGCCGCTCCTCGACCACGGTCTGCACGAACGTGTTGGTGGAAGCCATCGCCACCATCATGCCGGCGCCGGCTACGGGCAGCACGAGGAGCGACAACCAGAGCACGCGTGACTGCGAGAACGCGATGAGCCCGGCGCCGAAGGTACACGCCGCCAGGGCGATGGCCCGCTCCAGTCCCACCACCGATGCCCGCGACGCGAGGTAGAGGGCGCCGCCCATGGCGCCGACGCCCGACGCGGTGAGCAGGATGCCGTAGGTGTGCGGGCCGCCGTGGAGGATCTCGCGGGCGACGGCCGGCATCAACACGGTGTACGGTATGCCCATGATGCTGGTGAGGGCGAGCAGCAACAACACGGCGCGCACCGGCAGGAAGCCGGACACGTAGTGGAATCCTTCGCGCAACTCCTCGAGTATGTGCGTGTCGGTCGGCGCCGGCCGTTCGCGCACCACCCGCATGGCGAACAGTGACGCGATCACGGCGACGTAGGAGATGGCGTCGATCAGGAAGCACCAGCCCTCGCCGAACGCGGCAATGAGCACGCCGCCGATGGACGGCCCGATGATGCGGCTGCCGTTGACCATCAGCGAATTGAGGGCGATGGCGTTGGAGAGATCGTTGCGGTTATCCACCATCTTCACCACGAACGCCTGCCGCGCCGGCGTGTCGAACGCATTGATCATTCCCTGCATCACCTGGAGGGCGATGATCTCGCCGACGGTGATGATCCCCGTGAGCGCCAACACGGCCAGCGCCGTCGACTGGAGCATCGACGCCACCTGGGTGATCACCAGTACGCGATGCCGGTCCCACCGGTCGATGAGCACGCCGGTGACGGGGGCCATGACGAGCATCGGAATCTGGCCGGCGAAGCCGACTACCCCCAGCAGGAGCGCCGAGCCGGTGAGCCGATACACCAGCCAGCTCGTAGCGACGCGCGTGATCCACGTGCCCACGAGCGATACGCTCTGGCCGCTGAAGAACAGGCGGTAGTTGCGGTGGGCGAGTGCGCGGGCGATGGCCGGCGGGCGCCGGGGCATGTGGTGCTCCAGTGACAGGGCGACTCACGCAACCTCGACGGTCGCGAATCGGGCTTCAAGGGCCCTGGTGCCGATTCGCGGCGATGGGAATGCATCCCGCGCCCCGTGGCGGACTGGCCCCGCGGTTCGGAATTCATATAGTTGGATACGGGCAGCGGGCGCGTCCTCCCACGAAATCGAGGAGCGCCGCGCTCCGTTCCATCCGTCCTTTCTCGGAGTTCGTCAGATGTCGCTACGTCATTCTCGCCGGCCGCTGTTGGCCGCCGTCGCGCTGCTCGTGGTCGCCGGCACCGCCACCGCCCAACAGGGCACGCCCGCCGGCCTCGTGCGCGCCGCGTCGGTGGAGGGGATCACCGAATACCGGATGCCGTCCAACGGACTGCGCGTGCTGCTGTACCCCGACGCCACCAAGCCGCAGACACTGGTGAACGTGACCTACCTGGTGGGCTCGCGCGAGGAAGGATACGGCGAGACGGGCATGGCGCACCTGCTCGAGCACATGATGATCAAGGGCACGATCCGGCATCCCGACATCGCCAAGGAACTCGAGGACCGCGGGGCGCAGTACAACGCCAGCACCTCATTCGACCGCACCAACTACTTCGAGGTGTTCTCGGCCTCCGACTCGATGCTCGACTGGGCACTGAACATGGAAGCCGACCGCATGGTGAACAGTCGCATCGCCAGGGCCGATCTCGACAAGGAGATGACGGTCGTTCGCAACGAGTTCGAGAGCGGCGAGAACAACCCAACCCTGGTCACGATCAAACGCGTGCTGGGCAGCGCCTATCTGTTCCACGCCTATGGGCGGCTGCCCATCGGCTCGCGGTCCGACATCGAGAACGTGCCCATCGAGCGGCTGCAGGCGTTCTACCACCGCTATTATCAGCCCGACAACGCCGTGCTCATGATCGCCGGAAAATTCGATACGGCCAAGGCCCTGGCGCTGGTGAGCAAGTATTTCGGCGCCGTTCCCAAGCCCACGCGCGTCCTGATTCCGAGCTACACGGTGGAGCCCACGCAGGACGGGCAGCGCGAGGTGTGGGTGCGACGCGCGGGCGCGCAGCAGGATGTGGTGGCCTTCTACCACACGCCGGCCGCGTCGAACCCGGAAGACGCGGCGGTGGACGTGCTCGAGCACGTGCTCGTGGATCCGCCGTCGGGCCGGCTCTACAAGGCGCTCGTGACCACGAAGAAGGCCGCGTCGGTGAGCGACCTTCCCCTGCAACTGCACGACCCGGGCGGGATCCTGCTCGTGGCATCGCTCAAGCCCACCGACTCGCTGGCCGCGGCGCGCGCGGCGATGCGCGACGCGATTCACGCGATCGCCACCGACGAGCCGCCCACGGCGCAGGAAGTGGATCGGGCCAAGAGCGCCATCGCCAGCCAGTACGCGCTGGCCCTCGACAACACCGCGAACGTCGGCTTGACGCTGTCGGACTGGATGGGCGTGGGCGACTGGCGGTTGTTCTTCCTTCATCGCGACGAGGTGAAGCGGGTCACACCGGCCGACGTGCAGCGCGTGGCCGCGGCGTATCTCAAAACGTCGAACGAGACGCTCGGCTTCTTCGTCCCCACCGCGCATCCTGATCGCGCCGAGATCCCGCCGGCGCCCGACATTGCCAAGCTGGTGGCCGGCTACCACGGCCAGACGGTGGCCGAAGCCGGCGAGGCCTTCGATCCGTCGCCGGCGAACATCCTGGCGCACACCACGCAGTTCACCACCCGGGCGGGGCTCAAGACCGCACTGCTGCCCAAGAAGACGCGCAACGGCGCCGTGAATGCCGTGATCACGTTGCGGTTCGGCAACGAGCAGACGCTGCAGGGACACGGCGATGCGCTCAGCCTCGCGGCGTCGATGCTGATGCGCGGTACCACGCGCCACACCCGGCAGCAGCTCACCGATACGCTCAACGCACTCAAGTCGCGGATGACGGCAACCGGCACCGGTCCGTTCGTGACGGTCAGCATCCAGACCACGCGGGATGCGCTCCCCGCCGTGCTGTCGCTCGCCGACGAGGTGCTGCGCCATCCGGCATTCGATTCCACCGAGTTCTCGTCGCTGGTCGACGCCCAGCTGTCGCAGGCCGAAGCGGTCTCGAAGGAGCCGACGGCGCTCGGCATTCTGGCCATCCAGCGGCAGCTCATCCGCTATCCCAAGGGCGATCCGCGCCACGTGGGTACGATACCGGAAACGGAGGCCGAGCTGAAAGCATTGTCGCTGGGCGACGTCCGGAAGGCCTACGACGACTTCTTCGGGGCCGGCGCTGGTGAGATCGCGGTGGTGGGCGACTTCGACACCACCAGCGTGCGCGCGCAGCTCGACACCATGTTCACCGGGTGGCGGTCCCGGTCGCCGTACTCGCCCATGGTGACCCGACTGTTCGCGGTGCACGCGGCGCAGGAGAAGATCGACACGCCGGACAAGGCCAACGCGATGTTCATTGCCGGGACCACCTTCCCGCTCAGCGATCACGAGGCCGACTACGCGCCGATGCAACTGGCCAACTACATGTTGGGCGGTGGCACGCTCACGTCGCGGCTCACCCAGCGGATCCGGGTCAAGGATGGACTGAGCTACGCCACCCAGTCGGTGTTCGCCGCCGACGCGCGCGTGCCCGCGGCACAGTTCATCGGCCTCGCCATCCACGCGCCCCAGAACGGCACCAAGGTGCGCGACGACTTCTTCGGCGTGCTCGACAGTACGCGGGCCGACGGATTCACGGCCGACGAGCTGGCGAAGGCCAAGACCGGACTGCTCGAGATCAATCGCCTCACGCGATCGCAGGACGCCGTGCTGGCCCAGCAGCTGGTGACCGACATGCTGCTCGGGCGGACCTTCCAGTTCCAGGCCGACGAGGACGCGCAGATCGGCTCGGCGACGCTCGACCAGGTGAACGCCGCCTTCCGCAAGTACATCGATCCGGCGCGGATGTTCGTCGTGTGGGCCGGCGACCAATCGAAGCTTCCGGCACCGCCCAAGCCCATCGAGTGATCAGGGTGGCGCCAGTGTGTCGGCGGGGGCGATCCGGCGCATGACCAGATCGGCCGCCAGCAGCTGCGCCGTGAAGTCCGACCGCGCGGTCTCGGGGGCCAGCGCCCGGAACGCGCGCTGGGCGCCGGCCAGGTCGCCCAGCTTCAGCCGCGCCACCACGGTGCCGTTGCGGAGATCGTTGATGGCAAGCCAGGGCAGCGAGTCGCGGAGAAATTCACCGATCAACGTGTCGGCCGCCTGCGACGCCTGGGGGAAGTTCCACGCCGCCAAGCCGTGCGTGAAGTCCACCGCGGCGCGCGCGTCCGACGGCGCGTGCGCCCGGTCGAGATAGGCGTACACCGCACCGAAGAAGGCGGAGTCGGCGACGCCGGACGATCCGGCGTGCAGCAGCCCCTCGACGTCGGTGAACGATGCCATCCACCGATGCCAGTTGGTGGGCGGCTTGCCGTCGGCCATCAGTTGGTCGAATCGCGATACCCGGTACACCGCGTGGGAGAGCGCCGTGTCGCGCGGCACGCCGGCCCGCCCGGCCGGCGTCATCGCCAGCACGCGGCGCAGGCGCACCTGTAGGGCCAGGTCGTACACGTGGGGAATCTCGGGCGCCACCGCCAGCGGCTCGGTGCCGAAGGACTCGCGCCGCCCCGCCATGGCGGCCACGACGTTGAACGCGCCCTGGCCCAGCTTCTCCAGTCCCGTCGCGTTGGCGTGCATGAACCGCGTACGCTCCGCCCCGAGATCGAGCACCGGGTAGTAATCGGAGTTCACCTGCGCGTGCTCGAGCAGATACGGATGCAGAAGGCCGCGGCCCACCATCCGCATCGCATTCAGTGCTTCGGGCGTCAACGGCGGTGCGCGGCGCACGTCGTGGGCCACGCCCGGGTACTTCACCACGCTCCAGTCGGGGACGAGCGGCGCCGACCGGTTGGTGGCGAGAATCAGGATGTCGCTGTTCGAGGTGAAGAACACCTCGTACGACCGGAAGTTCTGGTCGATGGCGGCGAGTACCGACGTGACCAGCGAGTCGTTGATCTCGTACAGGTGCAGCCACTGCCCGAGCACCCCGTTGGCGGTGAGGCTGCGCCGCACCCGGTGGTAGAACTCGGTGGTGAACAGGCCCGACACGCCGCTCACCCACGGGTTGGACGGCTCCGAGACGATGAGGTCGAACTTGCGGCCGGTGGAGGCGAAGTAGGCCTTGGCGTCGTCGATCACGATGTGCGACCGCGGATCGTCGAATACGCGATGGTTGGCGGGGCGGAAGGCGCGCGAGGCGTTCACCATCTGCGGCTCGATCTCCACCGTCACCACCTGCTGCACGTGGGGGCTGCCGAGCAGGAGGCTCGACGTCATGCCAGACCCCTGCCCGATGACCGCGACCTCGCGCGCCTCGGGCACGTGAGCCAACCCGATGAGCGGCAGCAGCACCTGCGTGGCCTGATCCTCGGCGAGCGCGTGGAGCCCGCCGGGGTCGGCGGTGGAGTCTTCCCAGAACGGATCCATCGACGCATCGGGCTTGCCGTTGGTCGCCAGCGTGAGATACCCGTTCGACCGATCGCGGCGCACGCTCACCGTGGCCGTGCGCCCATCCTTATAGAAGGGGAAGGTGAACATGTCGGCCGTGGGCAGCAGCCCCTGGCGGAATACGCCGCTGGACAGCTTCCACAGGTCGAACTGCACGAAGATGCCGTTGAACAGCAGCAGCGCGACGGTGGCGAACAGATAGCCGAATCGTCGCCGCGCCCGCTGATCGTCCCCGAGAATACTGGGGCGAAGCAACATCACGCCCAGGGCAATGTCTATCACGGCACCACTCATCAGCAGCAGCTTGAGTCCCAATACGGGCATGAGGAGCAGGCCCGCGAGGATGACACCGGCAATGGAGCCCAGCGTGTTGACGCCGTAGACGACGCCGATGGCCCGTTCACCGGCGCCGCGGCGGATGAGGATCTTGGTGATGAGTGGGAGCGTGATCCCGGCGCAGAAGGTGGCGGGGAGCATGATCGCCAGGCAGATGAGGTACCGGGCGACCACGAACCCGTCGTAGCCGGCGTCCGTACGCCCGAACATGTGGAGGAGGGCGGCCATCCACTCGAACGACATCATGTAGAGCGGCAGGGTGGCCACGGCGAGCGCGCCCATGATCCACTGCACCATGCCCAGCGCGTGCATCGGTTGTTCCATGTCGTCGGCGCGTCCGCGGATCCAGTACGCGCCCAGGGCGATGCCGAGGACGAACGCGGAGAGCATGAGCTCGAATGAGTGCGTGGCCGACCCCAGCACCAGCGACAGCATGCGGATCCACGCGATTTCGTAGACGAACGATGCGAGCGCCGTGCCGAAGCTGACGACGAGCAGGATCCGCCACTCGCGCGGACGCGTGTCGGTCTGCTCGAGCGGGCCTGGGAGCGGATTGGCGTCCGGGCCGTCGGCTGGGTAGAAGCTGCGCGACGCGACCGTCACCCCGGCGGCGACGATGAAGTTGAGAGTGCCGGCGGCGAGCAGCGTGCCCGGCAGCCCGAACGCGCCGATGAGATAGAAGCCGGCGACGAGGGCGCCTGCCGCGGCGCCGATGCTGTTGGCGAAGTAGAGCAGGCCGAGCACCCGCCCCGGTTCGCCGGGCACCAGGCGGACCGCGCCGGCACTCATGAGGGGAAAGGTGGCGCCGAGCAGTACCGACTGGGGCAGGATGAGCAGCGCGGCCAGCGACCACTGCACCGCCATCACGCCGAGGCTCCCCGCGCCGCCGGCCAGGTGCGGAAAGATGTGGGCGTACGCGTAGTTGGTGGTGCCTACGAACACGCCGTGGAAGAGAAACGCGATGACGCCAACCGCGAACTCGACGCCGGCGTACCAGAGCAGGGGTTGTCGGAGCCGCGACGAGCGGTTGCCGACGACGAAGGCCCCCAGCGACATGCCGCCCAGGAAGATGATGAGGACGATGATCTGGGCGTACGCGGCATGGCCGACGAACAGGCTCAGATACCGGGTCCAGATGGTCTCGTAGATGAGACCGGCGGCGCCGGACAGGATGAAGGCGCAGGCGAGGATGAGCAGCACGTATGCACCGGAGTGGTGTTGGAACTCCGCGGCGTCGCGGCGAGCAGGATGGTGGGGGAGGTGCGCCAGCGCCTGGGACGAATCAACGGGGGGTGCCCGAGGTTGTCAAAGCACGGCCGGCCTGGCGATGCAGCGGAGCGTCGAGGTGTTCCGCATCACGAGTCGGGTGTTGCCTCACGGTCGTGCCTCGGCCGGCCAGACGGAGCGCGTTCGCCCAATGTGATAGTTGGCGTTTCCACCGTGGTGACGACCGTCACACGGGGCCTTTCTTTGGTGTTGCGAGTGCAGTGTTCGCGCGTTTGGAGCAAGAACGATTGACGCGTGTACTGAATTCACGACGCCGCGAAGTCGCGGATTCGGAGCATCTCCCCCCCAGCAAGCCTGAGGCATGTCCACCGCTACCCTCGCCCGGCGTTCCCACCTGCCGGGCAAATGAAAGACCCCAGTTCCGGCCTTCGTAAGAGCACGATCGCGTTGATCGTGATCTGCCTGCCATTGCTCGCCATCAACATCCTGGGTGCTCCGTTCTACACGGCGTCGCTCGAAGTCCGGGCGCGACACCCGTGGCGGGCGTGGCTGCAGCCCTCGGGGTACATCGGCCAGTCGGCGGGCATCGCGGCGTTCGTGATCTTCGTCTTCCTGTGGTTGTATCCGCTGCGGAAGAAGTGGAAGGCACTCCGGTGGACCGGGTCCATCGGCAAGTGGCTGGACGTGCACGTGACCACGGCGCTGGCGCTCCCGCTGCTGCTGGCCATTCACGCGGCGTGGCGGTCGGACGGTGTGATCGGGCTCGGCCTGTTGGCGATGATGGTCGTGATCGCCAGCGGCATCATCGGCCGCTACCTCTACACGCGCATTCCCCGGGCGCGCAGCGGCCTCGAACTCACGCGTGACGAAGTGGCGGCGCAGCGCCGCGAGTTGATCCAGAAGTTGGCGGCGGCCACCGGGCTCACGCCCCAGGTGCTCGAAACGACTCTGCATGGCGGACAGACGGCGGACGCCGACGGCAATCCGCTGCGCGTTCTGGCGCGGCTCGTGGCGGACGACCTGTTTCGGTGGCGGCGCATGCGGCAGCTCCGGGCGCGCTGGGTGGCGCTGACTCCGCGCAACCATCGCCTCGACGAGAAGCAGCTCCGAGAGGCGCTGCGTCTGGCGACTCTCGAACTGAAGCTGGACCAGCAGTCGCGCATGCTCAACGCCACGCATCGTGTGTTTCGCTACTGGCACGTCGCGCACCGTCCGTTTGCGCTGACGGCGTTGGTGGCCGTGGTCATCCACGTCGTCGTGGTGGTCGCCGTTGGCGCCACCTGGTTCCGGTAAGTCGCATGTCGATCACCACCATCGCCTTCTTCGGCATCACGCTGCTGGCCATCCTCTGGCACCTGCGGGCTACCAAGCCGGCGGCGTCGTCCAAGCCGCGTCCGGTGCCCTGTCCGCGCTGTCGGGGGTCGGTGCCGGCCGGCGCGGCGTCGTGCCCAAAGTGCGGCGCGCCGATGCAGGTGTTCGAGATGGTCCGGGCGCCCGTGGCAAAGGCGGCGGCGGAAGCGACCGGCGAACCCAAGGCGCTCGTGCGCGCCGACATGTGCGTGGGATGCGGTACGTGTGTCGCCGCCTGTCCCGAACCGGGCGCCATCACGCTGCGCGGCAAGTTGGCCGTGGTGGACGACGCGCTGTGCAAGGGCCATGGTGAGTGTGTGCGCGGGTGTCCCGTGGGGGCGATCCTCGTCACCCGCGGCGCGGCGGTCAATCGTGTCACCGTGCCGATGCTCGACGAGAACTTCCAGACCAACGTGCCGGGCCTCTACATCGTCGGCGAACTCGGCGGGCGCGGGCTCATCAAGAACGCCGTGAACGAAGGGAAGATGGCGATGGAGCACGTCGCCCGGTCGCTCCGTCCCGGCAGCCGTCGAGCCGACGGCGTCGCCGCCGCCGTGGACGTCGTCATCGTGGGCTCCGGGCCCGCCGGCCTCAGCGCCGGCCTCGAAGCGCTGCGCGCCGGCCTCAGCTACGTGGTGCTGGAGCAGGGCTCGCTGTCCGACACCGTGCGCAAGTATCCGCGGCACAAGCTGTTGCTGGCCGAACCGGTGCGCATTCCGATGTACGGCGATCTGTGGGTGGCCGACGGCTCCAAGGAAACGCTGCTCCAGGTGTGGGAGACGATCGTGGCCGACACGGGACTCGACGTGCGCACCGGCGAGAAGGTACAGCAGGTGAAGCGCGAGGGGCTCGTGTTCCGGGTGGAGACGGCGAACAGCGCGTATCTGGCGCGCCGTGTGGTGCTCGCCATGGGGCGCCGCGGCAGCCCGCGACGGCTGGGCGTGCCAGGCGAAGGGAAGGACCACGTGTTCTACGACATCGTGGAGATGGAAGCGTTCGCCGGCAAACGGATGGTGGTGGTGGGGGGCGGCGACAGCGCAGTGGAATCGGCCCTGGGGCTCGCCAACCAGGCGGGGACGACGGTGGCGCTCTCGTACCGCGGCGACGCGTTCCAGCGCATCGCCGAACGCAATCGCGAGAAGATCGAGCGGGCGATCGCGTCCGGAAAGGTGACGCCGTACTTCAAGAGCCAGGTCCACGAGATCCGCGACGACGTGGTCGTGCTCGAACACGAAGGCCAGTCGACCATCCTGCCGGCCGACTACGTGGTGGTCCGCATCGGTGGCGAGGCGCCGTACGCGTTTCTCGAGCGTCTCGGGGTGCGGATCGTCGAGAAGGACGTGCCGATTCCCCAGTCGCAGGCGCGGGCGGGGTGAATGCGGAAATGCCTCCTCATGTGCGCACTCCTGCTCCTGACGCTGCCGGCGCGATCGTATGGCCAGATCTCGCCCGGGCCTCTGGCGCGGGCGCATCACGACCTGGAAGGGCCCACCAACTGCGCCCAGTGTCACGGCCTGCATCGCGAGCCGATGTCGCAGATGTGCCTGGCCTGTCACAAGGAGATCGGGTGGCTCCTGCAACAGAACCGCGGCTACCACGCGCGCGTGGTGACGGTGCAGAAGCAGGAATGCGCCAGCTGCCATCCCGATCACGCGGGCGTGGACTTCAAGCTCATCGCATGGCCGGGCGGCTCGCGCGAGAAGTTCGACCATCAGCTGGCGGGATGGGCGCTGGACGGCAAGCACGCGGAGGCGAAGTGTGAGGACTGTCATACGCTGAAGTTCCGAACGGGTCAGGCTGCCGCGCTGTCCAAGCGCACGGGTTCCGCCGGGTGGGTGGGGCTCGAGACGACGTGCGTCTCGTGCCACCGCGCCGACGACGTGCACAAGGGCTCGCTGGGCGAGAGCTGCGACCGCTGCCACGACTCGAAGGGGTGGAAGCCGGCGCCGAAGTTCGTGCACGACAGCAGCGCCTTCCCGCTCACCGGCAAGCACGTGGACGTGAAGTGCGACAAGTGCCACCTCGCGCCGTCACTCGGCATCACCCCCGACGCCAAGGGCAAGCTGATCCCCCGCTTCAAGCCGGTGCCGTTCAAGCTGTGCACCGACTGTCATGCCAATCCGCACGGGACCCGCATGGCCGGCCGCTGCAGCGACTGCCACACCACGCGCGGCTGGCACGTGATCGAGCAGACGCACTTCGATCACTCGGCCACGCGCTATCCGCTGGTGGGCAAGCACGCCACCGTGAAGTGCGACGCCTGTCACGGTGCCAACCTCAAGATCAAGGATCCGCCGTTCGCGGCCTGCAACTCGTGCCATCAGGATCCGCACGCCGGGCAGGGCCTGCTCAACGGCAAGCCCGCCGACTGTGCGGCCTGCCACCGCGTGCAGGGGTTCACGCCGTCCACGTTCACGCTCGCCCAGCACGCCACCACGCGCTATCCGCTCACCGGCAAGCATGCGACCGTGACGTGCGCGTCGTGCCACACCACCACGGGCAAGGTGACGCGCCTGACGATGGCGTTCGCGAAGTGCGCCGACTGCCATGCCGACCAGCACGGGGGGCAGCTCGCGTCGCGTCCCGACCAGGGGAGCTGCGAGGCCTGTCACACCGACGCCGGCTGGACGCCCAGCACCTTCTCGCTCGCCGCGCACGCCAAGCTGCGGCTGCCGCTCGACGGGCGCCACGCGCAGATCAAGTGCGCGGCCTGCCACGGTCTCACACGGCCCGGCCTGCCGGCACTCCCCAAGCGCGCGGCATCGTACGGACCGGCGAAGGTGGTGCTGCAGGTGCCGGAAACCGCGTGCCAGGATTGCCACGTGGATCCGCACGGCGGCCGCTACCTCAAGGGCGGGGCGATGCCGATGAAGGACGGCTGCGCCACCTGCCACAACGCGCGGGCGTTCCGCCCAGCCACCGTGGACGTGGATCGGCACGCGCAGTTCAGCTTCGCCCTCGACGGCGCTCACCGGGCCACGCCGTGCGTGGCCTGCCATGAGGAAATGCGCGGCGCCGGTGCCGCGTCCACGCTCATCGCGGCGCCGAAGGGCGTCGCCAAGCTGCCGTTCACGCAGAAGCGCGCGACGAACTGCGAATCGTGTCACAAGGCGGACAATCCCCACGGCGATCAGTTCGCGGGCCGCAAGGGCGGCGACGCGTGCGGCACCTGCCACGGCGTGGCGTCGTTTGCGCCCGCCTCGAAATTCGATCACGACCGCGACACCTCGTTCCCGCTCAAAGGCGCCCACGCCAAGGTTGCCTGTGCGGCGTGCCACAAGACGCAGACCGTCGCCAACGGCAAGACCCGCGTCATCTACCGGCCGCTGTCCACCGCCTGTGCCAGCTGTCACGGCGGTACCACGCCGAGGAGACTCCCATGAAGCTCCCCCTTGCTTCCCGCTGGTCGATGGCGCTCGCCGCGCTGGTACTCTCCGCGACGGCGGCCGCGGCGCAGAGTGGCGACAACCCGCACGGCTCGACGATCGGCGCCTGCAGCACGTGCCATCGGGCCGACGGCTGGAAACCAGTGGCGATCAGCAAGGACTTCCACCATGCCCCGGACGTCTTTCCGCTCCAGGGCGCGCACCAGACAGTAGCGTGCACGGCCTGCCACCGGACGCTCGACTTCGCCAACACCTCCACGTCCTGCGCGTCGTGCCACACCGACGTGCACCATGGCGAGTTCGGCACCCAGTGCGCGCGCTGCCACACCATGCGCAGCTTCGTCGATCCCGCCGCCATGCGTCGGATGCACGACCTGACCCGCTTCCCGCTGCACGGCGCGCACGCCATCGCCGCCTGCGAAGACTGTCATCTGCCGGCGGCGCCCGGCCAGGCGCAGTACGCCAACCGCCCCACGACGTGCTTCGGATGCCATGCCACCGACTACCAGCAGGCGAAGAATCCTGACCACGTCGGCGGCGCGTTCCCGCAGGTCTGCACCGAGTGCCACAGTGAGACCAACTGGCACGGTGCGACCTTCGACCACAACCTGACCCGCTTCCCCCTCACCGGGGCGCACGCGGCCACGGCCTGCGCCGCGTGCCATGGCGACGGCGTGTACAAGGGCAAGTCCACGTTGTGCGTGTCGTGCCACCAGACCGACTACGACAAGACCAACGATCCGCCGCACGCCGCCTCGGGCTTCCCCACGACGTGCGAGACCTGCCACAGCACGACCAACTGGACGAGTGCGACGTTCAACCACAACAACACGAACTTCCCGCTCACCGGCGTGCACGCCACCACGGCCTGCGCCGCGTGCCACGGCGACGGCGTGTACAAGGGCAAGTCCACGTTGTGCGCGTCGTGTCACCAGACCGACTACAACAACACCAGCAATCCGCCACACGCCGCCTCGGGCTTCCCGACCACGTGCGAGACCTGCCACAGCACGACCAACTGGACCAGCGCGACGTTCAACCACAACACCACGAACTTCCCGCTTACCGGTGCGCACATGGCCGTGGCCTGCAATGCCTGCCACGGTGACGGGGTGTACAAGGGCAAGCCGACCGCCTGCGTGTCGTGCCATCAGGCCGACTACAACGGCACCACCGATCCGGCGCATGCGGCCGCGGGCTTCGCGACCACGTGCCAGACCTGCCACAGTACGACCAACTGGACGAGTGCGACGTTCGACCACAACACGACGGCGTTCCCGCTCACCGGCGTGCACGCCACCACGGCCTGCGCCGCTTGCCACGGCGACGGGGTGTACAAGGGCAAGCCGACCACCTGCGTGTCGTGCCACGTGGCCGACTACAACGGCACGACCAACCCCGCGCATGCCGCGGCCGGGTTCGCCCAGACCTGCCAACAGTGCCACACGACGTCCACATGGGCAGGCGCCACCTTCGACCACGACAACAGCTTCTTCCCGATCTATTCGGGCACCCACAACGGGCGGTGGAACCAGTGCTCCGACTGTCACACCTCGCCGTCGAACTATGCGGTCTTCACCTGCATGAGCGGCGGGTGCCACGGCAAGAGCACCACCGATTCTCATCACGGCGGGGTGTCCGGATACGTGTACGATGCGGCCCACTGCTACTCGTGCCACCCGCGAGGGAGGTCGGGATGATGCCCATGCTCCGCATGCCAGTGGCGGTGATGGCGATCGCGTTCGTGAGTGGTTCCGCGGCCGCGCAGAAGCCGGTCACCCAGAAGCCGGCCAGCCCGACGCCGGTGGCCGGGCCGGCCGCCGACTCGACGACCGCCTGGGCGCACGTCACCTACATCAGCGGCCCCACCGTGTACCTCGATGTCGGGACGCGGGGCGGTCTCAAGCAGGGCGCGCATCTGACGGTGCTGCGCGATACGACGTTCGTGGCCGAGCTGTCCGTGCAGTACATCTCGTCGAGCAGCGCCGCCGCCACGATCGTTCGCGGGTCGGCGCTCACGGTCGCCACGGGCGATTCGGCGCGCTTCACCCCCGTCGCGGCTCCCGCGGCCCAGGCCACGGCCGTGCTCCCCGCGCGCGAGTCGGCCGGGGGTACCCGTCGCTCATCGAACATGCTCCGCGGCCGCCTCGGGCTTCGCTACCTGATGCTCGACCCCGGCACCGGGCCGGCCGGCGTGGTGACGCAACCGGCGCTCGACCTGCGGCTCGACGGCACGCATCTGGGCGATTCTCCCGTGGGGGTCGCCGTGGACGTGCGCGCGCAGCGCTCCATCGTGCAGCCTCCGGACAGCCTGCACCGGGCGCCGACCTATCCGCTCAACGTGACCCGCGTGTACAAGGCGGCGCTGAAGTGGAATCCGGTCGGGAGCGCGACGACGATCACGATCGGCCGCCAGTTCTCGTCCACCAGCAGTTCGGTGGGGCTGTTCGACGGCGTGGCCCTGGACTTCGCCCACCGGCGGTGGAGCGTCGGCGCGTTCGGCGGATTGCAGCCGAGCTGGTACAACTTCGGGTTCTCCGACTCCACGCGCGAGTACGGGGCGTACATGCAATGGCACAACGTCTCGATGCACCTGCCGGTGTGGTCGTTCACCGTGGGCGGCGTGGGCGCATACACCATGGGACAGATCGACCGCGAATTCACCTACGCCACGGCGATGGTGGCGTCGTCACGGTTCACTGCGTACGTCACCCAGGAACTGGACATCAATCGCGGGTGGAAGGCGGCGCAGGAGCACTCGGCGGCCACGCCGACCTCGACCTTCGCCACGTTCCAGTTCTCGATCACGGACGCCCTGAGCCTCGACGGCGGGGTCGACAACCGCCGCAACGTGCTGCTGTACCGCGACTACGTGAATCCCGAGGTGGTGTTCGACAACAGCTTCCGCCAGGGCATGTGGGGCGGCGCCACGCTCAACCTGCGCGGGAAGTTCCGCATGAGCGGCGAGGCACGCACCACCAGCGGCGGTCCGGCGGGTACCGCGCAGTCGTATACCGGCTCGATGAGCCTCATGCGCCTCACATCGCTCGACCTCGGGTTCCATCTGCGGGACACCCACTACACGGGACAACTGTCCACCGGCGATCTGCAGTCGGCGTCCGCAGAGATCAATCCGTTCAACATCGTGCACCTCGAAGCCACCGGGGGCATCCGGACGTCCAAGGCGACGCTGCTCGGAATGGGGCTCGGTACGTCGCGCACCACGTGGAGCAGCGTCGATGCGGACTGGGGTATCGGGCGGAACGTCTATCTGATGCTGTCGGTGTACCGGGAGATGGGCAGCGCCTTCCACAACTCGCAGAACTTCATGTCGATCAGCTACCGGTTCTAGCGACAGCCGGAGTGTCCGGCTCCGGACACTCAGTCCCATTCGCGAACATATCCGGACGTCGGACGGTACCGTCAACCCATTGATTCGCCGCGTCTTCGCCCGGGCGGGCGGTGGCACGGCTATTGCTCGATAGTGGGGTGGTGGATGCCGCATTCCCGCGGATCGGCCCGCTCCCCCCTTTGCGAGGTCCCGGTCATGTTGCAGGAACTCCGACACGCGGTGCGTGCGCTTCGCCAACGTCCCGGATTCACGGTGACGGCGGTGCTCACCCTCGCGCTCGCCATCGGGGCCACGACCACGATCTTCGGCGTCGTCGACGCCGTAATCGTACGTCCGCTGCCACTCGCCGCGCCCGACCGGCTGGTGCAGATCTCGGAGACGACCCCGCAGGGGGCCGACTTCGTCGCCTCCGAGCCCGACTACCTCGACTTCGCGGCCCGGAATCACTCGCTCACCGGACTCGCGGCGTACCGGAACACCGAGTTGGCGCTCACCGGCGCCGGGGAACCGTCACAGCTGCATGTCCTGGCTACGAGTGCCTCGCTCCTCCCCGTCCTGGGCGTGCGGCCGGCGCTCGGTCGCGGATTTCGCCCCGACGAGGATGCCGCCGGCGATTCGACACGCGTCGTGATGCTGAGTCATGCACTCTGGAGCGGGCGCTTCGGGTCCGATTCGTCGCTCGTCGGCGGCACGATCATGCTCGACGACCGGGCCTACCGGGTCGTGGGGGTCCTGCCGGCGTCATATCAATATCCTGAAGCCGATGCGTACGTCCCACTCCATGCGAATCCCCGGGCCGATCGCGACGACCACTGGCTGACGCTGGTGGGCCGGCTCAGGCCGGGCGTCACGATCGGCCAGGCCCACGCGGACGTGGCCCGCATCGCGGCCGCGATCGGCGCCATCTACCCCAAGAGCCGGGGCTGGAGCGCGCGCCTCGAGTCGCTGTCCCAGGTGGTGGTGGACGACCACTTCCGCCGCGCCGGATGGGTGCTGCTCGCCGCCACCGGACTGCTGCTCATTCTGGCCTGTGCCAATGTGGCCAACCTTCTGCTGGCGCGCGCCAGCACGCGACAGGTCGAGATGGGCGTTCGGATCGCGCTCGGGGGCACCCGGTCGCGCCTCGTCCGCCAACTGCTCACCGAGAGCGCGGTGCTCGTGGGAATCGCAACGGCGCTTGGGATGACCGCCGCGCTCTGGGGCACGGCGGCCGTTCACCGGTTCGGGGCCGGCCGCATCCCGCGGCTCGACGAGGTGGGCATCGACGGACGGGCCGTCGGCATCGCGCTGTTCCTCAGCGTGCTCACCACCGTGGCGTGCGGTCTGGCGCCCGCGCTGCGTGCTTCGCGGGTCGATCCCGCCTCCGTCCTCGGCGATGGCGCACGCGCCGGCACCTCGCGCCGCCATCGGCGGCAGCGCGATGCCCTGGTAGTGTTTCAGGTCGCGCTGTCGATCGTGCTCCTGACCGGCGCCGGGCTGATGCTGCGCAGCTTCAGCCGACTGAGTGCGGTGAACGCCGGATTCGATGCGGCGCACGTCGTGGCGGTGAACCTCGTCCTCCCGCCGCAGCGGTACGACGGCGCACGACGCGAGGTCTTCTTCGACCGGCTGGCCGACAATCTGCGCGGACTGTCGGGCGTGGCGGCGGTCGGCGCGAGCGCCGTGGATCCGTTCAGCGGATGGAACTACGCGAACGACGTGACCCCGGCAGAGCGTGCGGCCTCGACGCCGTCAGCCGGCTTCATGCAGGCCGGGTGGCGTGTCGTGACGCCCGGATTCTTCTCCGCCATGAGCATCCCGATCGCAGGCGGCCGCGTGTTCCGCGCCTCCGATGCCTCGAACGGACCGCCCATCGCGGTTGTCTCACGACACCTGGCCGAGCGCCTGTGGCCCGGGCAGTCGGCCGTGGGCAAGCAGCTCTTCTGGGGCGGCACCACCGGCACGCCGCGCACCGTGGTCGGCGTCGTGGGCGACATCCGCGACGTCGCGCCGCAGACCGAACCCGAGCCGATGCTCTACCTGCCCTACGCCCAGGTCCCCATGCCGAGCATGACGCTGGTCGTGAGGGCGACCGGCAACGATGCCGCCGCGCTCGCCACCCCGGTGCGCGAGGCCATCCACGCCATCGATCCCGTGCTGCCGGTGGCCGACGTGCATCCGCTGGCGCGCAACCGCCGCGACGCCATGGCGGCGCCGAGGTTCAACCTGACGCTGATGGCGAGCTTTGCCGCGCTTGCGCTGCTGCTCGCAGCAACCGGGATCTCGGCGGTCATGGCATTCAATGTGGCGCAACGCCGACGCGAGATCGGCATTCGTCTGGCCCTGGGCGCGGCGCCGGCCGGCATCGTGCGGACTTTCGTCGGCTCGGCGATGCGACTCGCCGGTCTGGGCACGGTGCTGGGACTGGCCGGCGCGTGGGCCGCCGCGCGCGCCATGCACGGACTGTTGTTCGAGATCGCGCCCACCGACCCGGTGACACTCGCGGCCGCGCCGGTGCTGTTGGCTGCCGTGGCGTTTCTGGCGAGCTACCTGCCGGCGCGACAGGCGAGCGATGTGGCCCCCATGGAGGTGCTGGGGCGCGAATAGCCCGGCGCGCCGATTGCTCGGCGCGCCGGGCCACATGCTGCGCCGGCTAGAGCGCCGGGTGCTTGTTCACCGTGTCGTCGTGCGTCTGGAACTTGTGCGCCACCGACAGGATCAGGTCGTCGTTGTACAAAGTGCCGATGATCTGCCCGCAGATGGGCTGCGCGTTGAGCTTCGGCTGCGGCTCGGCGGGCGCTTCCCCGCCCCGACCCCCGCGCCCGCCCCGGCCGCGCGTCTGCGGTACGTCGAACTTGAAGGGGAGCACGGCGCTCGGGTAGCCGGTCTGCGCGCACTCGCCGACGTCGGCGAACGGACTGCCGATGTACATGTCCACATCCTTCAGATACTCGGCCCACTTGCTGATCAGGATGTAACGGCGGCGTTCGGTATTCAGGAACTCATAACCAGGAATCGTGCGTCCGTACACGAAGCGCGGATTCCAGTCGGCCGGCGCCTGCGGATCCTTTGACAGCGGCTCGCCGTAAGGTTCGCGGTGCAGGCCCGCCGGCAGGTCGTTGAGGTCGAGCCCGATCTGCTTGGCCTTCTGCTGCACATAGCTGTCGAAGGCAGAGCCGTACTCCACGTTGAGTCCGCCCGAGGTGCGGCTGATGCCGGCCACCGTGGGCCGCGCCCCGATGGTCACCGGCTTCATGCCGAGTTCCCTGAGCTTGTTCACGAGTTCGGGCGGCGCCTGGTCGTCCACGCCGATGCGCAGCGACGCCAGATCGATGTTGCGATTGAACTGGAAGGGCATCGTCACGGTCGACGGATCCTTCTCGTCCACGCCGTGGATGATGTTGAACACCATCGCCGCGTCCTCGCTCGTGCGCGTGAGGGGTCCGACGCGATCCTGCGACCAGGCGAGCACCATGCCGCCGTACCGACTCACGCTGCCGAAGGTGGGCCGCAGCGCGCTGAGGCCGCAGCGGATGGTGGGCGAGACGATGGAGCCCGACGTTTCCGTGCCGATGCCGAAGGCCACGCATCCGGCGGCGGTGGCCGACGCCGGCCCCGCCGAGGATCCGCTCGATCCCTGCGAGAGGTTCCACGGGTTGTTGGTGCGCCCGCGGAACCACTGGTCGTTCTGGGCGAACAGGCCGGTGGCGAGTTTCGCGATGAGTACGGCGCCCGCGTTGCGCAGCCGGACGACGACTTCGGCGTCCTCGTCGATGATGCGGTTCTCGAAATCCTTGGCGCCCCAGGTGGTGGGCACGCCCTTGGTGGCGAACAGATCCTTGACGCCGTAGGGCAGCCCGTGCAGCGGGCCGCGGTAGTTGCCGGCGGCGATTTCGCGGTCGGCCTGCGCCGCCTCGGCGCGCGCCTGCGATTCCATGATCGTCACCGCGCAGAGCAGCGTGGGGTTGAGGCGCTTGAGGCGCGCGAGATAGATGTCCGTGAGCCGCGCCGAGGTGATCTTGCGTGCCCTGAGCATGGCCGACAGCCGGTGAGCCGGGAGAAAGGCGATCTCCTCGTCGGTGGAGGGCACGGCGCCCGTCCATGGTTCCGGCTCGTAGCTGCCGCGATTGAACGCCCCGGGGCCGCGCTCGCGCACGAGCTTCTCCATCAGGGCGCCGGTGCCGCCGGGATACGGCTGGAACTGGAGGGCCGGCGGCTCGCCGTTGCCGAGCGGCACCGGCGGCTCCTGCTGCTGGAGTCCCGGGCGTCCTGCGGCGGCCGCGCTGTCGGCGCGGCCGCGTCCCTGAGCGCGAAGGGGTTCGACGCCGAGCGTACTGGCGGCCGCGGCGGCGAGCGAGAGGAAGACGAAATGCCGGCGATCGATGCCGAACGCCTCCTCGTCGAAGTCGGTGGCTTCGAGGTCGGCCTGGGTCTGTTCGAGGAGATCTTCGGGGTTGCTCACAGTGATTCTCCGGAAGCGGTTGGGCGGGGGCGGGTGGTTGACGCGTCCAGAGAATCGCGTCGCGGGGCCGGATTGGCCAGTCCCCGCGGGCAGATGGACCGCACGACGCCATCGAAGGGCGTTCCGGAGCGGGTGTTCGGTGGCGCGCCGACTTGCGAGTCCGGCGACGAAACGCCGATAATGGACCGCACGACGCTCGCCCGTGCGCATGCCGAGCCATCGCACATGCGGTACGGGCCCACCATGACCGACGGAGTGTGGAGGGGATGCGCCGGATGTACTACTACGAGTCAGGTGTGGGTACCTTCTGGATTCGACCGCATGCCGAGTTCCCGGACCGGGTGCGGCTCGGCATCGGTACGACGCTTCTGGCGTCGTTTCACACACCCGCGGCGGCGGCCGAGACCGTGCACGCCCGCCGAACCGGCTGGGCCGAATGGGACAGCCGGGAAGACCTTCCGGTGCCGTCCGATCTGTCGGACTGGACGGCGGGCGAAGGCGAGGGGGCATAGCGTCGGGCGGGGCACATCGCCCGGTAGTTGCGCCCGCGCGTGCGGGCGGGCACGCTTGGGGTGTGCCTGTTTGAGTGGAGGCAGACCCCCATGCCAGAGATGTCGAGCCGGACCGCCTGGAAGGTCAACACCCTGCTCGTCGCGTTTGGCGCCGTGGCCGGCGCGCTCATCGCGGTCCCGTTCACCTACGTGGCCAAGCTGATCGCGGGCGCGCCTCCGGCGGACATCGCCAACTACGCATGGAACATGGGCGTCATGGCGGTCGCCGGGGCCATCTTCGGCCCGCCGGTGGCCTGGCTCACGATGCGGAGGGCGCCGCTCTGGCGGGCCTTCCTCGAGCCGGCGGCCGGCGGAGTCGTGGGCGTCGTCGCCGGATATTACATCGGCGGTCCGCTCGGTTTCTTCCTCGGCGGGGGACTCGGAGTGGCCGCGGCCACCTGGCGGCTGCATCGTGCGTTCCCCGAACCCGACCATCTGCGGGCGCTCGGCGAACGGCCGCTCCGCGAATTCGGCCGGCCCACCTCCACCGGCATCGACCGACCCCCGGCTCCCTGACGGCGTCGCGCCCCATCGAGGTGCGGCGGACGGCCTGATCGCCGTCCCGCCGTACCCCGATGCCTGTGCGCCGCTACTTCACCGTCCAGCTGTTGTTCGACGCGTCGGCATCCACCCAGATGCCGCCGTCGATGTCCACCGATTTCAGCTTCTTGCCGGAGGACACCGACACGGTGGTCCGCTTCTGATTGCGCTCCCACACCGCCGGCGTCTCGTGCGTCCGCTGCGTGCTACCGTCGGTGAAGTGGAGCACCACGTCGAAGGGCGCTGCCATCCCGCCGATGTTGTCGACGGTCACCGCGTAGGTGCTGCCCGACTTCTTGACGCCCTGGACCGCCAGATCGATGTAGTTGTGGCTGATGTACCAGTTGCTCCAGAACCAGTTCAGGTTGCGCCCCGACACGTTGTCGAACGTGTAGAAGAAGTCCCACGGGGTGGGGTGCTTGCCGTGCCACCGGTCCATGTAGGCGTGGAGACACTTCCGGAACAGGTCGTCGCCCAGCAGGTCCTTCATTGCCAGATAGCCGAGCGCGGGCTTGCCGTAGGCGTTGATGCCGTACGACCCGCCGGTGAGGGCGTCGGCCGGTGTGATGATCGGCAGGTCTTCGAGCGGCGATTCGTCGTGTGCCCACCGGTTCACACGGAACTGCTTGAACAGCGCGGTCGCCTTGTCCACGCCCATGTCCACGCGGTTGATCAGGTACTCGAACGTGGTGGCCCAGCCTTCATCCATGAAGGCGTAGCGGGTCTCGTTGACGCCCATGTAGAACGGCATGTAGGTGTGCGCGATCTCGTGGGCGGCCACGAACTCGGCGAACGCCGGGTCGGGATACGACTCGTCGTTGGCCATCATCGGGTATTCCATGCCCGCGCCGCCCTGGAACTCCGTGGTCTTCTCGTACGGATAGGGTACGCCGGGCCACTGGTGCGACAGGTAATCCAGGGAGTGCCGGCCGAACTGCACCATCTGGTGGAAGTCGGACGCCGTGTCGTTGTACGCGGCCTGCACGCTGGACCGGCGGTGCGCGGCGTCGTCCACGAGCACGCTCGCCGCATCCCAGTCGTAGTGGTTGCTGAGGCCGAAGGCCATGTCCGGAATGTCGCTCGCCGTGAAGTGCCAACTGTTCATCGCATTCTGGGCCGTGACGGCGCCGTCGTGCACCTGGGCGCCGGTGGCCACGTGCACCGTGGAATCCGTGCTGAACGACTCGTTGAAGCGGGCCAGCGGCCCGGGCTGCAACAGCTGGGCGGCATTGGTGAGCGTGCCGGTGCCCCAGACCACGAAGTTCTTCGGCACGTTCACCGTGACGTCGTAGTCGTTGAAGTCGCTGTAGAACTCGTGGCCCGAATGGTCCATCGTGTCCCACCCGTTGTAGTCGTCGTACACGGCCACGCGCGGATAGAAGTAGGCGACGTAGAACGTGGTGGAATCGATCACGCCTTCGCGGCCCGGCTGTTTGGAGAGGTCGTAGTACCAGCTGAACGCCAGACGCACCGAGTCGTGCGGCGCCAGTGCCGTGGCGAGCTTCACCGGCTGCCAGGTGAAGTAGCGCGGGCTGCTGTCCCACGCCGTCGGCGTTCCGTTCACCGCGAACGACCGGATGTGGATGCCGGAGGTGAGGAAGTCTTCCGAGGTGCCCCCGTCGCGCGGCGCGCCGGGCTTGTGATAGTTGGGGAACAGCTTGATCACCAACGTGGGGAGCGTGTCGGGGCTGTTGTTCACGTACACGATCTGCTCGGTGCCCGACACCCGGCGATCCGGGGGCATGGTGGAGATCGTGATCGCGTACCGGCCGCGATTCTGCCAGTACTTGGCGCCGGGCAGGCCGTCCATGGACCGCGTGCCGTTCCGGTACGTCTGCGTGATGGCGCGGGGCATGTACAGCGACTGCGCGGTCGCCGATGCCGGGGCGAGGCCCAGCGCGGCGAGCGCCAGCGTCGACAGGGACAGGCGAACGCCGGGCTGCCACCGGCGCCTCGATTCATGATGGGTCATGTCGGCACGGTCCTCGAGTGATTGCGTGATGCGTTGGGGGGCACGCCGGGAATGGCGAAAGCTCGTCACATGCACGGGCGACCGGTAGGGTGCTTACGTGCCATCCAACACTTCCCGTACCTTCTCGCCGAGCGCGCGCGGCGTGAACGGCTTCTGCAGAAACGAGGCGCCGTGCTCCAGCAACTGCCGCTGCACGATCACGTCGTCCGTGTACCCCGACGAGAACAGCACCCGCAGATTGGGCAACCGTTGGCGGGCCCGCTCGGCCAGCACCCGGCCGCTCATGCCGGGCAGGACGAGATCGGTGAGCAGCAGATCGATCGATCGTCCGTGCTGCTCGAGCATCGTCAACGCCTGGTCGCCATTCTCGGTCGCGATCACCGTATACCCAAGCGGTGCCAGCATGCGCGTGGTCACGGTGCGCACGCCGTCATCATCCTCGGCCAGCAGGATGGTCTCGTGTCCTCGCGGGACGCTGGCGTTGCGGTTGGGCATGGCGGAAGCCGCCTCCGCAGAGCGCGGCAGATAGACACGCATCGCCGTGCCCCGGCCCATGACGCTTTCGACTTCCATGCGCCCGCCCGCACGCGCCACGATGTCGCTGCAGGTGGCGAGTCCGAGGCCGGTACCCCTGCCGGCGCTCTTGGTGGTGAAGAACGCGTCGAAGATGTGCGTCTGGATTTCCGGGCTCATGCCGACGCCCGTGTCGCGTACCGTCAGCACCACGTAGTGCCCCGGTGTCGGCTCCTCGCACCGCGCCTCGGCGGTCTCGATCACGAGCGTCCCGCCGTCCGGCATCGCGTCGCGGGCGTTGATCACGAGGTTCATCACGACCTGCTCCACCTGGCCGGCATCGGCCACGACGGGGGGCACCGTCGCATCCAACGCGAGTTGCACCTCGATGTCTTCGCCAATCAGCCGGACGATCATCTGATGCAGGCCGTCGATGATGCGATTCACGTCCACCGGTTTGGGGTCGATCAGTTGACGCCGCGAGAATGCCAGCAGTTGGCGCGTGAGAAGCGATGCCCGCTGCGCGGCGTTGCGGATGGCGGCCAGGCTCTCGGCCGATTCATCGACCCGCTCGGCTGTCTCGACGAACTCCACCTCGCCCAGGATCACGGTCAACAGGTTGTTGAAGTCGTGCGCAATCCCACCGGCGAGGAGCCCCACGGCTTCCATGCGCTGGGCGTGCCGCAGCTGCGCCTCGAGTCGCAGCGATTCCCGCATGTCCTCGAGCACCTTGACCACTCCCACAATGGCCCCGCTCGCGTCGCGAGTGGGCGCGGTGAATTCGCGCACGTCCACCCACGACCCGTCGCGGGCCAGCCGCCGCGCGTCGAGTCCGATCCATGATTCGCTGGCCAGCGCCTGTTCGACCCGGGCGCGGGCTTCGGGCACCCCACCCGGGGGGAGCGCGGGGTTCGGTTGCCCGAGCACTTCTCCGGCCTTCCAACCGAACACGCGCTCGGCGGCGGCATTCCAGACCCGCACGATGCCGTCGGGGTCGAGGACGATCACCGGCAGCGGCGTGGCGTCGAGGATGCTGCGCCGCATCTCGGATTCCTCGCCCAGTGCCCGTGTGACCCGGCGGATCTCCGACAGATCGTGGATCACGGAGACGGCATCGCTCGTGTCGTCGTCCAGTCGCGCACCGCCGATCAACACGGGTACCCGGTGTCCGTCGGCGTGGAAGAATTCCTTCTCGAATGGCCGGCAGACACCGGTGGTCAGGATCTCGGTGATGCGGGCTTCGGTGAGGTCGGTGAACTCCGGCGGGGTGAGGCGGCGCCAGTCGATGCGCCCCGCCGCCAGATCGTCGCGGGTGAAGCCGAGCATGGTCAGGAATGCATCGTTGGCGTCGAACACCTCGCCGTTCCGGCCCCAGAACAACACGCCGATGACGTTCGAATCGAGCAGGCGGCGCATCCGGTCCTCGCTGCGCCGCAGGGCTGTGTCGGCGCGTCGACGATCCTGCCGCACAACCGCCTCGCGCAATTCCCGCTCGACGGCGGGGATCAATCGCCCGAGATCGCGCTTCGAGACGTAGTCCTGGGCGCCGGCACGCATCGCGTTCACGGCGGCCTCCTCGCCGATCGTCCCGGAGACGAAGATGAACGGCATCTCGAACCCGCGGCTGCGCACCACCCCGAGCGCGCGGTGGCCGTTGAACGACGGCATGGAGAAGTCGGCGATCACGAGATCCCAGTCGGATTCGTCGAGGGCCGCGTGTAACGCGGTCTCACTATCGACCCGCCGGGAATGGACGGCATAACCGCTCCGGCTCAGCATGTGCACCAGCAACTCTGCGTCGGCCTCGGAGTCCTCGAC
Source organism: uncultured Gemmatimonadaceae bacterium (assembly GCA_963781765.1). Lineage (GTDB taxonomy): Bacteria > Gemmatimonadota > Gemmatimonadetes > Gemmatimonadales > Gemmatimonadaceae > JAGWRI01. Next base: position 251,011 of record CAWAHC010000007.1, on the reverse strand, counting down.
CAGCAGCAGGCGGATGGATGCAGGTGTCATACGTACCCCGAGGGGCCGTCGCCGGATGACCCGGAAACGCACATAGTGGGTGTCCGTGGCCGCTGCAGCGCGTGGAGTGGCCAATTGCCTGCCGACTCGGAGCCCGAACGAATCGTGGACATCACTGAGCCATACTCAACGCCGACCAATAAGGTCCGGAATCGGGTAATGTCCCGACCCTCGATGGGGAGCGCGGATGGAGATTCTGGCGGGGGCGTGCCGAGCGCCCGACCCTCGGAAACGGCAGTTGGGCACTCGACCAATCATGTGGGGTAACGACCTGCGACCGCCCTGCCGCGCGCGCGTGCCTACGCGCGCATGCCACCCCCACCAGGATCTCTGCATCATGGCTATCTGGAAGGAACCCACCGCGCACAAGAAGGACGACGTCGTCACGCCTCCCGAATCGACGTCCCGCCGCGAACCGGATCAGCGACTCGACCTCGCATCGTCGCCGGGCACGGCATCGTCAACGGCCTACGCGCCGCCGCGTCGGGCTCCGGACCCCAACCTCAAGGAATCGCTGCTCACCGCCGGGCTGACGATCGAGGGCAAGATCGAAGGATCGGGGCACATCCGGATTGCCGGACGTTTTCAGGGCGATGTGAACGTGAAGGGCAATCTGGCCATTGAGCCGGGTGCCAAGGTGGTGGGTGGGGTGACCGCGGAGACGGTGTCGGTGGGCGGCGAGTTGGACGGCAACATCAGCAGCGCCGCGCGCGTGGAACTGCTCGAGACCGGCGTCCTCACCGGCGACCTCAAGGCCGGGTCACTCACCGTGGCGGCCGGTTCGCGCATGCGCGGCCGGGTCGAGTTCGGATGGGGCGACGAGGCCGAGTCGGCGTCCAAGAAGACCGGCCTGAGAGTGGAAAGCGGCTCCGCGTGATGACCACGGCGCGTCAGGGCGCGCCCGGTGCAACGCGTGTCTGCCCGCACTGCCGGCAGACGATTCTCGAGAGTGCGACGGTCTGCCCCGTCTGCCGCCACCATCTGCGGGTGGGCACCCGCACGACGGCGGGGACGGGCACGGAGGCGGCCGCGGTCTCGCCGCTGCGCGTGGAGGGGACGATCCAGCACCCGGAAGTCGGCGAGCCCTGGGAGTACTCGGTCATGGTCTCGGTGCGCGACGAACGCGGCAAGGAAGTGTCGCGCCACGTCGTGGGGGTCGGAGCCATGCAGCCCAACGAGCGTCGCTCCTTCGAGGTCTCCGTCGAGGTGTTCATGCCTGCCGGCACCACGGTGCGTCCTGTGGGCGGCGGCGGCGGCTGACCCGAAGAGCGGTCAGCCCCCGCGGAGCGCAATGGCCGGGTCGAGCCGCGCGGCCCGGCGTGCCGGCAGCCAACTGGCGGCGACCGCCGTGACCAGGAGCACCGACGCGGCGCCGGCCAGCGCCACCGGGTCGGTGGGACTCACCCCGAACAGCAGGCTCGCCAGGGCACGGGTAGCCACCACGGCTCCGATCAATCCCGCGAGCACGCCGGCGGCGGCATCGCCCACCGCGCGGCGCACCACCATGCGACGCACATCGGCCGGCTGCGCGCCGAGCGCCAAGCGGACCCCGATCTCACGCGTGCGAAGCGCCACCAGATACCCGATCACTCCGTAAATGCCGGTGGCGCCGACGGCGGTCGCGACCAGGGCCGCGATCCCGATCAGCAGCAGCGTGAAGGTGGTCCGGGAGACGGAGTCCGACACCAGATCGCGAAGCGGCAGCATGCGATACGCCGGCACGCCGGGCACGGACGCACGCACGGCACCACGAACCGCCGCGCCCAGTGCATCTACGTCTCCGCGGGTGCGCACCACGAAGGCGACGTTGCGTGGCGTCCATGGCGCGCCACTCGCGGCGGTGGTAACGAGCGGACTGTACACCGTCTGCGCCGGCGGCTTCTCCAGCCCGTCGTCGCGCGTGCTGCCGACGACCCCGACGATGGTGGACCAGGGACCGGCGGGATTCATGCGGATGCGCTTGCCGACGGCCGTTGCCGCGTTCCAGTAGCGATCGGCGAAGGCCTGGCTCACCACGACCTCGCGCGGTGTGTGCGCGGGGTCGGACGAGGGGTCCGGTGGTGCGAACAGCCGCCCCGCGACCACCGGAATCTTCATGGCGGAAAAGTATCCCGGCGTGGCGAACACCATCGGATGGATATCCGGGATCTTGCCGGTCGGCGTGGGATGGTCCTCGATGAACACCGCGCTGTCCTGAGTCGCTTCTTCATCCAGCGGCAACCGGGTGGCCAGGCCCGCGGCCTCGACGCTGGGAAGCCCGCGCAGCGCATGGAGCGTCTGTACCAGCGTCCGAGCGGCATCGCCGGCGCCTGGATATTCCGCGGCGGGCAGCGCGAGACGGAACGAGAGCGCCTGGTCGGCGGCGAATCCGGGTTTCGCGGCCCGGAGCCGCTGGAAGCTGCGCGCGAACAGTCCGGCACCGGCCAGGAGCACCAGCGCCAGGGCAATCTGCGACACGACAAGCGCCCGCCGCGCGCGATGCCGCCCGCCGGTGCCGGTGGATGTGCGCCCGTCGGCGGCGAGCACGGTGGCCAGCCCGACGCCCCCGGCGCGGAGCGCGGGCGTCACACTCACCACCAGCGCCGCGAGCAGCGACACGCCCGATGCGAACGCCACGACGGCGGCATCCACGTGCACATCCGCCAGGCGCGGAATACCCGCGCTCACCCGCAACCGCAGCAGCAGCCGTACGCCGGCACTGGCCAGGGCGAGGCCGAGCAGCCCGCCGAGCGTGGAGAGCACCACCGCTTCGGCGATGCAGTCGTCGATTAACGCCCCGCGGCCGGCGCCGAGCGCCCGTCGGACCGCGAATTCGCGCTGGCGTCCCTCGGCCCGCGCCAGGAACAGGTTGGCAACGTTGGCGCACGCGATGAGCAGGAGCACGCCCACCGATCCGAGTACGGTCCACAAGATGCGTGACACCCCGCTCACCATGACGTCGCGGAGCGGCCGCACGGCCACGGTCATGTGCATCACCCGTATCGCTGCGGCCGAGAGGCGTCCCGGAAACGCCACCGGTACCTGCGGCAGCAGTCGTTGCAGATCCGACGTAGCCTGGGCAAGCGAGAGGCCGTTGCGTAAGCGGGCGATGCCGCGGTAGTCGAATGCCGCCGACTTCGTGTGGGCGGGGTCGAATTGGAGCGGAATCCAGAGGGCCGCCTGGACGGTGGGAAATGCAAAGCGGGCGGGCATCACCCCCACGATCTCGTGGTCCACCCCATCGATGGACAGGTGCCGGCCGACCGCGGCCGGGTCGGCTCCGAAGTCCCGCTTCCAGAGGCCCTGCGAGATGACGGCCACGGCCGGCGCCCCGGGGGCGGCGTCGGCCGCCGTGAGGCCGCGCCCGCGTGCCGTGGTGGCGTCGAGCACCCGGAACACACTCGGCGTCACCCGCGCAGCCGACACGCGCTCCGCGGTTGCGCCGTTCCCCGCTGCCGCCCCCAGCACCCGCATGTTGACGGCGGTGGAGCGGTACACGCCAATGTCGGTGAAGACGCGATTGTCGCGCCGGTACAGCAGGAAGGTGGCGTCGGACTGGTCGACGCGCGTGAGGCCGGCCAGCGCGAGTGTGTGTGACAGGTCCACCAACCGGTCGGCACGGGGATATGGGAGCGGTTGGAGGAGCACGCCGTTGACTACGGTGAATACGGCGATCGTGCCGCCGATGCCGAGGGCGAGGGTCAGGACGGCGGCGACGGCAAATGCCGGCGCGCGGCGCAGGCGACGGGCGGCGAGGCGGAGCGAGGTGGGGAAGCGCATGGTCGGTGGCGGTGGGGAGCGGTGGGTCGGCGCGACAGACCCAAGATAATGTCGACACTATTGTATGCAATAGGCCGTTTCGACTTCTGCTGGGGCACCCGGTCGCGGCGAGATCGGCGCCGGGCACCCGCCCGGCGATCAGGGTGAGCCTTGCCACTCCTCCCTACATTGGAAGTTGTCGGGTCACGGCCACGCGGCCACCACCCCAAACGAGAGCGAGGGAATTCCATGACTCGTCTGCGGCAGGATCTGCTCTTCGTGGGCATCAAACACTCCGTGGTCGCCCTCGATCTGCGCGACGGCAGCGAAGTGTGGCGCACCAAGTTGAAAGGCTCGAGCTTCGTGAGCGTGCTCTGGGACGGCGAGGCGCTGTTCGCGGCGAGCCAGGGAGAGGTCTTCCGGCTCGATCCGGTCACCGGGGCCACCGTCTGGCAGAATCCCATGAAGGGACTCGGGCTCGGACTGGTGAGCTTCGCCTCGACTCAACGCGCGGAACCGTCGACGCCGTACGAGACGATCGCAGAGCAGCAGCGCCGCCAGGCAGCGGGCGCCGCGGCGGCCGCTGCGGGCTAGCATCCCGCTGGCCGCCCGCCGCCGCTCGCGACCCCCAACGGCAATCGGTATGATTGAGCGCCACTTCACCCCGGCTGCGTCGGGCTCCGTGGCGCCACCGAAGTCTCTCACCCCGTTGTCGCCATGCCTTCGTCCAGACGCGATTTCCTCGCCCTCTCCGCTTCCGCTGCCGCCGCGCTCAGTCTCGGGATTCGGCCCGGGAACGCCGCTGCCGAATCGCTCTCCGCCGAAGCGCGAAGGGACGCGCTGGCCAACGGCGTCATCCCGGAGAAGATGATTCGCGCCCGTCCGGTGCCGCTTGCCAACGTGCGACTCACCGGCGGCCCGCTGAAGAACGCGCAGGAACAGGACATGAAGTATCTGCTCTCGCTCAATCCCGACCGGATGCTCGCGTACTACCGGATTCGCGCCGGGCTCGAGGCCAAGGCGCCGGGGTACACCGGCTGGGACGGTGACGGTCGCAACCTCACCGGGCACATCGCGGGACATCACCTGTCGGCCGTGAGCCTCATGTATCTGGCCACGGGTGACGATCGATTCAAGCAGCGCGCCGACTATCTCGTGGCCGGCCTGAAAGAAGTGCAGGACAAGAACGGCGACGGCTACCTCAGCGCGCTCGAGAACGGCCGCAAGGCGTTCGGCGAGCTGCACGACGGCATCATCCGCTCGCAGCCGTTCGACCTCAACGGCCTCTGGTCCCCCTGGTACACGCTGCACAAGACCTTCGCCGGACTGCGCGACGCCTACCGCCACACCGGCAACGTGACGGCGCTGGGCGTCGAGACGAAGTTCGCCGCCTGGGCCGAGGGCATCCTCGCGCCGCTCGACGAAGCGCAGCTCGCCGAGATGCTCAACACCGAGCAGGGCGGCATGAACGAGGTACTGGCCGATCTGTGGGCCGACACCGGCGACGCGCGCTGGCTCACGCTGTCACGCCGGTTCGAGCATCACGCGTTCACCGACGCACTCAAGCGCGGACAGGACAACCTCGACGGCAAGCACGGCAACTGTCAGATCCCCAAACTCGTCGGTTCGGCGGAGCGGTTCGGCTACACCGGCGACGCGGGCGATCTGATGGCGGCATCGTTCTTCTGGGATACCGTGGTGCAGCACCACACCTACGCGAGCGGCGGCCACGGACTCTCGGAATACTTCGGCCCCGCCGACCGGTGGAGCGCGCGTATCGACGGCCGCACCTGCGAGTCGTGCAACGTGTACAACATGCTCAAGCTCACGCGCCGGCTGTTCGCCATGCGACCGGACCCGTTCTACGCCGATTTCCAGGAGCGCGCGCTGTTCAACCACGCGCTCTCGTCCATCGATCCCACCAACGGCGACATGTCGTACATGGTGCCGGTGGGGCGCGGCGAGCAGCAGGAATACCAGGACATGGAGCGCGACTTCACCTGCTGCGTGGGCACGGGCATGGAGAACCACGCGCTGCACGGCTACGGCATCTATTACGAAACCGACGACACGTTGTACGTGAACATCTTCGCACCGTCGACGGCGCACGTACCGGGGCTCGGCGTGGGCGTGGCCATGGACACGAGCTTCCCCGACGGCGACAGCGCCACGCTCACACTCAAGATGCCGGCGTCGAAGGCGTTCACGCTCGCGGTACGCCGCCCGAGTTGGGCCGGCGACGGCTTCGCGGTGAAGGTCAACGGGCAGAACGTGCCGCAGCCGCCGCTGGCCAGCCTCCAGGCCGGCCGTGCCGGCGGGCGCCTGGTGAGCCAGGATCCGCGGGTGCTCCCGCCGAGCACCTTCGTGGAGCTCACGCGCACGTGGCACTCGGGCGATACCGTAGAGCTTGCACTGCCGAAGTCGCTGCGGTTCGAGTTCACGCCTGACAATCCGAAAGTCACCGCCATCATGTGGGGCCCGCTCGCGCTCGCCGCCGATCACGGTCCGCGGCTCGAAGGGCGGGCCGCCTTCGCCGAACGTCCGCCCGTGCCGGCGCTCGTGGCGGCCGGTCGCCCATTGGAAAGCTGGCTGCAGCCCGCGGCGCAGCCCGGCAATTTCACGGCGCGGCAGGTGGCGCGCGCGGCCGAGCAGCCAGCGCCGCCCACCGACCTGGAACTGAAGCCCTTCTACCGGACGTATGAGCGCAACTACAGCCTCTATTTCGATCTCTGGGCGCCGGCCGACTTCGACGCGCGCGTGGCGGCGCTGGCCGCCGAACGAGACCGGCAGCGAAAGCTGGAAGCGGCGACGGTGGCCTTCGTGCGTCCCGGAAACCGGGAAGACGAGCAGCAGTACGGCTATCGCAGCAGCGACACCAGCCGGCGGCCCGAGCGAAATGCCGGACGCACCGGACGCGGCGGCACGGGATGGTTCTCGTACGACATGCCGGTGGACCCGGAAGTCGCGATGGCGCTGGTCGTGACGTACTACAACGATCCGGGGCTGACACCCACCACGGGCGACTTCCGGATTCTGGTCGACGGTACACCGGTGGCGAGCTTTGAACCCAACGCGGACGCGCGGGGATTCTACGACGCACGGTATCCGATTCCATCTGCGGCGACGCGCGGCAGGAAGCGTGTGACGGTGAATTTCGACGCCGGCGAGAAGGGCCGCATCGCGCCCGTCTTCGGTGTGCGCGTAGTGAAGACCGACGGCGCCTGACACGGCTCGCCCACCCCCCGATCGGAGCATTATCGCATGAAGACCATTTCCCGCCTCGCGCCCATCGGGCTGGTGGCCGCACTCATCACGCTGGCGGTCACGGGAGCGCTCATCGCGCGGTCGCCGGTGTTCTTCGCCCTGCAGGTGATGGCGCTCGCGTTCAATCTCTGGGCCCGGGCGTCCTTTCCGGCCAAAACGTTCCGCGTGGGGCCGGTGCCCGGTGGAGAGACGTTCATGCGGCGCGGCCCGTACCGGTATGTCCGGCATCCGATGTATTCGGCGGCATTTCTCTTCTTCTGGGCCGCCATCGCCGATCGTCCCACGGCGCTCAATCTCGGCATCGGCATCGTGCTCACCCTGCTCGTCCGCATCCGCGTGCACGAGGAGGACGCGCTGTTGACGGCGCGCTTTCCCGACTACGCCGAATACGCGCGTACGACGAAGGCGTTCGTGCCCGGGGTCATGTGAACGACGTGGCGACGCCATGAACTCTCCGTTCTCCCGACCGGGACGCGGGGCCCGAGTCCTGTTCGTCGCGACGACGATTGCGGTCGTTCCACACGCCGCGCACGCGCAGAGCCTGCCGCTCGGCGACGGGCACGTGACCGATCACCCCGCCGTCGGCAACGTCTATTCCTGCCGCTCCACCTTCCGAGACGGAGGCGCGCGGCACGCCGGTGCCTGGTTCCACGGCGATAGCTGGAACCCACTGGAGAAGCCGCACGTTTCCGGCCGTGTCTTCTGGCCGGAGGCCGCGTTCACGCTCACCACGCGGGGCGCCGACCTGCTGTTCCAGGGCAACGGCCTTCCCATCGACGAACCCACAGGGATCTTCCCCATCTCACCCAGCGACAGCGCGTACCGCTACGATACCAATCCCAATCACATCGCCGCCCAGCACCTGGACTTCGAGATCCCCGTGAACCCCACCGCGGCCGACGAGCCGGAGTGCCTGCCCATGGGGATGATCGGCTTCACGGTGTCGGGCGTGGCCTTCTACAACGCGCTCGACGACGCAGGGCGCGACGCCGCCGCGCACGAGGTGCAGGACAACTGCGACGGCCACCCGCAGGCGAACGCGCAGTATCACTATCACAACGCGTCGCCGTGCATTCCGCGCGTGTACACCGACAGCCTCGTCGGCTGGGCGCTGGACGGATTCCCGATTCTCGGCATGAAGGACGCCGCCGGCGCCTGGATCACCAACGCCGAACTCGACGCCTGTCATGGACGCGCCGAGCGGGTGGCGGTGGCCGGGCGCGCGTACGCCTACGCGTACCATCTGACGCGCGAGTATCCCTACACACTCGGCTGCTTCACGGGCCTGGTGGCCGCGGGCACGCTGCAGCAGGTGCATGACGGCCTCCAGCCGTCGCGGCGCGGGGGACGCGGGGGGCGCGGGCCCGGATTCGGGCGCGGGCGCGGCCGCGGCGGGTGACACACCCGACCCGACGGAGCCGCGGCTTGAAGCCGCGCGTCATCGACCGTGTCTTCACGGCCGGCGTGATCCTCAAGGGGATCGACGGACTGCTCGAGGTGGCCGGGGGTCTCCTGTTCCTGACCCTCGACCCCCGCACGCTCAACGCGGCGGTGCGCTTTCTCACGGCCAACGAGCTTTCGGAGGATCCGGCCGACGTCGTGGCCAACGCGCTGCGTCGAGCGGCCGCTCATCTCACCGGCGACATCGCCGCATTCGCCGCCATCTACCTCGTAGCCCACGGGGTCATCAAGCTGGTGCTGGTGTCGGGGCTGCTCCGACGGAAGACGTGGGCCTTTCCCACGGCGCTGGTGGTGCTGGGCGCGTTCGTTGTCTATCAGTCGTACCGGATCGTGCTCGGCCACTCGCTGGCGATGGCGGTGCTGACGGTGGCCGACCTGGTGGTTATCTGGGCCGTGTGGCGGGAATACCGTTTGATTTCGGCGCTGAATCCGGCGGTCCACCCCGTGGAGCCGTGAAGCGATAGGAGGAAGCAAGTACCCACTTGCTTTCAATTTGCGGACCGGCTAGCCTCCGGGTCCTTATGGAAATCCGCGACCGAATTCTCGAGGCTGCCGCGCGTGTGTATGCCCAGCACGGCTACCGTGGCGCCACCACCCGGCTCATCGCCAATGAAGCCGGCGTCAACGAAGTCACTCTGTTTCGCACGTTCGGCTCCAAGGACTCGCTGTTCGAGGAACTGGCCCGCGGCCAGGCCGATGCCGCGACCGTGCCGGAACTGCCTGCGGTGCCGGTCCATCCCGAGCGTGAGCTTACCGAGTGGTGTCGGTCGGTGCTCGACTACCTGACACAACACCGCTCGTTCCTCCGTAAATCGATGAGCGAAATGGAGGAGCGTCCGCTCGCCGCCGAGGCGGCGTGCAAGGGGCCTCACTGCGCGGGCGATGCGCTCGCCCGCTACGTCCAAGCGCTGAAGGCGCGCGGACTCGCGCAGCCGGAAGGCGAGACGGACACGGCCATCTCGATGTTCATGTCGTCGTTGTTCGGCGATGCGATGTGCCGCGAGATGATGCCCGGCGCGTTTCCGGAACCGGCGGCGGAGGCCCCGGCGCGTTACGCGAGCTGCTTCCTGCGCGCCGTCGGAGTTCCGCGCCGCGCGACTCGGACATCCCGCACCACCGCCGCCTGATGCCTGTGCTCGACCACCCTTCAACTCCCGATCTCATGCCACAACCGATCGCCAGAAGCGCGCGCCTGTTCGCGCTGCTCGGCGCCCTGGTCCTGAGCGCCGCCCCGGTCGCCGCGCAGGGAACGGCACCCGGTCCGCGGAAGCTGTCGCTCGAAGACGCCATTCACACCGCGGAACTGCAGAGTGCCACCATCGGCATTGCCCGCGCCGGTGTCACGCGTGCCACCGGGCAGTTCTACCAGGCCCGCAGCCAGTTCCTGCCGCAGCTCAACGCCAGTGCGGGCTACACGCGAACGCTCCGGTCGCAGTTCTCGGGATTTAACCTCGGGGGCGGGTCCGACACGACGACGAATACGAACGCGGCGCTGTGCGCGCCGCAGATCGGCGCCAACGCCACCGCGGCCGAGCGCAACGCGGCGCTGGCGCAGGCGGTCACCTGCCAGTCGGCGAGCAGCGGGGTGTCCAGTTTTCAGAAGGTGGGCTTCGGCGCCCTGAACCAGTACGTGCTCGGTCTGTCGGTGTCGCAGAACCTGTTCACGTGGGGAAAGCTCACGGGCCAGCGCACGGCGGCCGAGGCGGGCCAGCGCGTGGCCGACATCGAACTCACCGCGCAGCGCGCCCAGCTGGCGCTCGACGTGACGCAGGCCTACTACGACGCCGTGCTCGCGCAGCAGTTGGCGGAGATCGCCGACTCGGCGCTGGCGCAGACCAACGAACTGCTGCAGCAGACGCAGGTGGCGCGGCAGGTGGGTAACGCGTCGGAGTTCGATCTGCTCAAGGCGCAGGTCACGCGCGACAACCAGCGGCCGCAACTGCTGCAGGCCCAGACGAACCGCGACGTGGCGCTGCTGAATCTCAAGCGGATGCTGGCGCTGCCGCTCGACGATTCCATCGAGTTGACCACGTCGATCGAGGATGCGCCGGTGCCGGCGCTCACGGGGATCGCGACGGCCAGCGCGCCCGACACGTCGGCGGCGCGGCGCGCCGCGGTGCGCGAGGCGGAGCAGAACCTGCGCGCCGAGCAGGGGTTGTTGAAGGTGGCGCGGGCCGAGCGATATCCCGCCATCGCCCTCACGTCGGCCTACCAGCGGCTGTACTTCCCCCAGAATGCCTTCCCCACGTGGAGCGACTTCCGCGAGAACTGGACGGTGGGCGTGAGCGCGCAGGTGTCGCTGTTCAGCGGCGGGCGCACGCACGGGGACGAGATGATCGCGCAGGCGAATGTCGCGCAGGCGCGCGCGCAGCTCGACCAGACGCGGCGCTACGCGTCGCTCGACGCCCGGGTGGCGCTCCGGCAGTTGCAGCAGGCCGAGGCGGCATGGCAGGCGAGCGCGGGCACGTCGGAGCAGGCCCAGAAGGCGTATTCCATCGACCAGGTGCGATATCGTGAGGGGCTGTCCACGCAGACCGATCTCGCGCAGTCGCGATTGTTGCTGCAACAGGCGGCGGCCAACCGCGCCCAGGCGGCGCGCGACATGGCCGTGGCGCGTGTACGGTTGGCGCTGCTGCGCGACCTGCCGCTGCAACAGGGCGGCTCGGCGGCGGGCGCCGCGGCACAGCAGAACACACAGACGATGACGACGGGCGCGCCGGGTCAGGGCGCGGCCGCGACCCAGAGCACCATTCCGTCCACCGCCGGCACGGCGGGGCAATCCGGAGGCACCACTCGATGAACGTGAAGGTCCAGACCACGCGAGCTGCCACGCTGGCGCTCGCCGCGGCCATCCTCATCGGCAGCGCCGCGTGCGGCCGCAAAGCGGCGGACGCCGAGCCGGCCGACACCGGAGTGACGATCGGACCGGAGAACATCGTCGTCGTGGCGCTGCACGCCATCGAGACGGGCCCGGTGATCTCGGGGTCGCTCGAACCGGACGAGCAGGCGGTGGTGCGCGCCGAGGTGGCGGGCGCCGTGCTCGAGACGTACGCCGAGGCCGGACAGCGCGTGCACCGCGGGCAGCTGCTGGCGCGGCTCGACGACACGGCGTTTCGCGATCAGGCGCTCTCGGCCAAGTCGGCCGTGGCCACGGCGGAGAACGCCAACGAGATCGCGCAGCGCAACCTTCAGCGCAGCGAGGCGCTGCTCAAGGCGGGGGCGATTGCCGATCGCGATCTGGAGAACGCGCGCAACGCGGCGATGGCGGCCCAGACGCAACTCGACAATGCGCGGGCGATGTCGGTGAACGCGCAGAAGACGCTCGACAAGACGCGGGTCACCGCGCCGTTCGACGGCGTGGTCAGCGTGCGCAATGTGAACGGCGGCGACTACATGTCGCCGGGGGGCGCGATGTTCTCGCTGGTCAATCCGGCCACGATGCGCCTGGAGGCGTCGGTGCCCGCCAATGCGATGGGCGAGGTGAAGGTGGGGATGCCGGTGCGGTTCGAGGTCACCGGTTATCCCGGCAAGGCCTTCACCGGCCACATCACGCGCGTCAATCCGACGGCCGACGCGACGACACGGCAGGTGGGAATCCTGGCGCGCATTCCGAACGCCGGCAATTCGCTGGTGGGCGGGCTGTTCGCCGATGGACGGGTGGCGACCGAGACCCGCAACTCGGCGGTGGTCCCGGCGTCGGCGGTGGACGAGCGCGGCATCCGTCCCGCCGTGATGGCGCTGCGGCAGGGGAAGGTGACCAAGGTGGACGTCGAACTCGGGATCAAGGACAACGTGGCCGAGACGGTGGAGATCCGGAGTGGACTGTCGGCGGGCGACACGATTCTCGTCGGCGCGGCGCGCGGCATGTCACCGGGCACGCCGGTGACGGTGAGCGCGCCGTCGGACGTCAGGCGATAGCGAGCCCCCCATGATTATTTCCGATTTTGCCATCAAGCGGCCGCTCATCACCACCGTCACGATGCTGGCGCTGGCGGTGTTCGGGCTGTTCGCGTTGTTCAGCCTGAAGACCGATGAATTTCCGGATGTGGCCCCACCCTACGTGACGGTGGGCATCCCGTATCCCGGGGCGTCGCCCGATGTGGTGGAGAAACAGCTGCTGAAGCCGGTCGAGGACCAGCTCTCGTCCATCTCCGGTGTGAAGCAGATCACGGGGCAGGCATACGACGGCTTTGCCAATGTCCTCATCGAGTTCTACTACGGGAAGGACCTGAACGTCGGCACGCAGGAAGCGCGCGACGCGATCTCGTCGATTCGTTCCGATCTGCCCGACGAGATGAAGGAGCCGGTGATCAAGAAGTTCAACGACACCGACCGGCCCATCGTCTCGCTCGCGCTGTCTTCCACCGTGCTCTCGCCCGCCGAACTGACGCGGCTGGCCGATCCCGACATCACGCGGCAACTCCGCGCCATTCCCGGCGTGGCAGACGTGGAGGTGTTCGGGAACGTCGATCGCGAGCTGACGGTCGAGGTGCGCCCGCGCGACATGCAGGCCGCCGGCGTCAGCGTGGCCCAGGTGGTTGGGGCGCTGCAGGCGCAGAACCTCGCCGCGCCCGTGGGTCGCGTGATCGGCACGCTCGACGAACGGTCGATCCGGCTCAAGGGGCGCATGCAGACGCCGGCCGAATTCGCACAGCTGGTGGTGGCCGAGCGCAACACCCAGGTGATCCGCCTGGGCGACGTGGCCAACATCAGGGACGGAACCGCCGAGGCCCGCACGATGGCGCTGTACGACGGGCGAGTGGCGGTGGGCATCGACGTGAAGAAGGCCAAGGGGTACAGCACCACCGACGTCAGCGACAAGATCCGCGCCCGCGTGGCCCAGATCCAGCAGACGCTGCCCGACGGCACGAAGATGAACATCGTGAAGGATTCGGGCGTGCGGGTGACGGCGGCGGTGAAGAACGTGGAAGAGGCGTTGCTCATCGGCGCCTTCCTCACCGTGCTCGTGGTGTTCCTGTTCCTGAACTCCTGGCGGTCCACGGTGATCACCGGCCTGGCGCTGCCGGTCTCGGTGCTGGCGTCGTTCATCGCCGTCATGGTGATGGGCTTCAAGCTCGAGACGATGTCGCTGCTCGGGCTGTCGCTGGCCATCGGCATATTGATCGACGACGCGATCGTGGTGCGCGAGAACATCGTGCGCCACGTGGAGATGGGGAAGGATCACTACACGGCGGCGCACGACGGCACCGACGAGATCGGACTCGCCGTGGCGGCCACGACCTTCTCGATTCTCGCCGTGTTCGTGCCGATCGGGTTCATGCCGGGCATCGGCGGACAGTGGTTCAAGCCGTTCGCGCTCACCATTGCCTGCGCGGTCGCGGTGTCGTTGTTCGTGTCGTTCTCGCTCGACCCGATGCTCTCCGCGTACTGGCCGGATCCCCACAAGGAGCCGCACGAGCGCGCGTGGGTGGGACGCCAGCTGGTGAAGTTCAACCATTGGTTCAACCAGCAGGCGCAGAATTACCGGAAGGTCGTCGCCTGGGCGCTGGACCACCGGTCGGCGATGGTGATGATCGCCGTCGGGACGTTCTTCGCCGCGTTCCTGCTGCCGAGCCGGGGGCTCAGCGGGCTGGGCATGGCGATGATCGGGCTGGCGGCGGTGGTGTACGCGCTGAGTAGCACGCGGCTGCCGGCGGCGGCGCGGGCGGTGATCGGCGTCGCTGGCCTGGCGGGATTCGTCTTTCTGCCGCGCCTCGTGCCCCCCGTGGGGACGGTCGGGTTGGGCTTCATGCCCGACGACGACCGCGCGGAGTTGACCGTCCACATCGAGACGCCGCCGGGCTCCAACCTCGAATACACACGGCTCAAAGCCGAGGAAGTGGCGCGCTACATTCGCGACGACACGACGCTGGTGAAGCACACCTATTCCACCCTCGGCACGCAGGCCACGGGCGAGGTGGACCAGGGCGACATCTACGTGAAAATGGTGCCGCGCGACCAAAGGCCGGTGAGCGTCACCGAGTTCGCCGCCATGCTGCGTGACGAGACCAAGCACGTGGCCGGTGTCACGCTGTCGGTGTTCACCAGCGACTTCGGCGGCGGCCGCAAGCTGCTGCAGTTGCAGATCCGCGGCGACAATCTGGCGACCATCAATGCCGTGGCCGATACGGTGGAGGGGATCGTGAAGCAGGTGCCGGGCGCCGTGGACGTCGGGCTCTCCACCAAGGGCGAGAAACCGGAATTGAACATCGAACTCAATCGCGGCATTGCGGGATCGCTCGGCATTACCGCCGGGCAGATCGCGCAGTCGCTGCGCCCGGCGTTCGCCGGCCTGAAGGCCGGGGATTGGATCGACCCCAGTGGCGAACCGCGCGACGTCGAGGTGCGCCTCGCGCCCGAGGCGCGTCGCCGCGCCGCCGACCTGCGCAACCTGCCGCTGGTGATCGTCGGCGCCAACGGGCTGCCGACCACGCTGCCGCTGGGGCAGGTCGCCACGATCAGGGACAGCGTCGGGCCGGCGATCATCGATCACCTCGATCGGCAGCGCGTGGTGAACGTGGAACTCAACACGTCCGGCCGGGCGTCGGGCGACGTGTCGACCGACATCCAGGCGCGGCTGTCGAAACTGAAACTGCCGCCGGGCGTCGAGCTTTCGTACGGCGGCGACACCCAGAACCAGACTGAAGTCTACGGACAGATCTTCACCGCGCTCGGCATCGCCGTGGGGCTCATGTACCTGATCCTCGTCGTGCAGTTCGGGTCGTTCCTCGATCCGCTCGCGATCATGGTCTCGCTGCCGCTGTCACTCATTGGCGTGATGCTCGCCCTGGCGCTCACCCACAACACCGTGAACATCATGTCGCTCATCGGCGTGATCCTGCTCATGGGGATCGTGGCCAAGAACGCCATCCTGCTCATCGACTTCGCCAAGTGGTCGCGCGAAGAACAGGGCACGCCGCTGCGCGAGGCGCTCATCGAAGCCGGCGCCATCCGGCTGCGGCCCATCCTGATGACCACGTTCGCGCTCATTGCCGGCATGATTCCGGTGGCGCTGGGCCGTGGCGAGGGGGCGCAGTTCCGCGCCCCGCTCGGCGTGGCGGTGATCGGCGGGGTCATCACGTCCACGCTGCTCACCCTGCTGGTCATCCCGACTTTCTACGAGATCATGGACGGCTGGCGCTCGGGCACGGCCCGGAAGTTCGGGTTGAACCCGCCCCACACGGCCGAGCATCAGCTGCCGCCGGGCGTGGCCGGCCAGCCGGCCATGGGGGACGACTAGCGCGACAGGGGGACAGGTTCTCCCGACGCCGTCCCAGCGTCCGGGAGGCTAAATTGCGGGTCCGGTGGGTGACCCGCCGACCCCGTTCCTCCGATCTGGAGATCCGACGATCCACCCTGTTCTGCTGCAGACGCTGTCCCATCTGAGCGAGTCCTCCACGCACCTGGAGCGGCTGTGGGCGTATATCACGCTGGCCGCCACCGGGATCGTCACCGAGGAGACCTCGCCGATGGTCGGGGGGCTGGCCGCGCACAACCATGACCTGCGATTTTCGCTCGTCGTGCTATGGGTGGCGGCCGGGGTCTGGAGCGCCGATGTCATCCTGTACTATCTGGGACGGTGGCGCGGGCGGTGGGTTCGCGAACGCTGGCCCGTGTTGCGTGGCGTGATCCTGCGGTCGCTGCGCGTGGTGCGGCGCCATCCGTGGCGCTCCTCGCTGGCCGTACGCTGGGCCTACGGGCTGCGGTTCACGCTGCCCGTGGCCTGTGGCGCTGCGCGGCTGCCGCTGGCGCTCTACCTCATTGGGAGCGCCATCAGCTCGATTCTCTGGGCGCTGGTGTTCACCACCGGCGGCTGGATCGTGGGCCGCACGGGTCGTGCGCTCGGCTGGCACCCCAAGAAATACGAAGTCGCGTTCATGGTAGCCGTGGTGATTCTGGGCGTGATCATCTACTTCATCGCGCGACGCCGGCACGTGGAGGAGCGGACGGTCGAGGTGTTGGAGTCGGACTGAACGTCGGCGGATCGCTGACTGTCGGCAGTTGGCAGTTTGCAGTCAGCCGTGAGGTCGTCCCATCGGAGGTGCGCATGGCGGACCACGACGACGAAAGGCTCCCGATTTCACGTCTCGAAGCTGCGGTGGCGCGAGGTATCATCACCGCGGAGCAGCTGCAGGCCATCCGCGACATGCCCGCGGAGGCGGCGCCGCCGCGCGGGCGCGCCCCCGAGGCCGGACGCGGGCTGAACGCGGTCACGATCGCCTACTACGTCGGTGGGGCAGCGGTCGTGTTCGCCTTCGGCTGGTACGTCGTCGACCGTTGGAACACGCTGGGCCCGGCCGGCGTGCTCGCGATCGCGCTGCTCTACGGCGCCATCTTCGCCTTCACCGCCCGCTACCTCGACCGTCTGGGATTCCGGACGGCAGCGGCGGTGGCCACCCTGCTCACGGTGGTGATGACGCCGCTCGCGGCGTGGGGGCTGCTCAAACTCACGGGGCAGTGGTATGAGCCCGGCCCGCACATGGCGCGCACGGACCTGCTCGAGACGCTGCGGTGGATTCCGCTCGAACTCGCGACAGCCCTGGCAGCGCTGGTGGCGATGCGTCGCGTCCACTTTGCGATCCTCGCACTTCCGGTGGCCGCCGCGCTTCCCTTCGTGCTCGGCCAGGCCACGCCACTGTTCATGGATCCCGAACTCACCGGCGAGATGGCGAGTTGGATGACCATCGTGTCGGCCACGCTGCTGCTGGTGTGCGGCTATTGGGTGGACCAGCACCCGCGCGACGACGAGGACTATGCGCGCTGGGTGTTCCTGGTCGGATTGGTGGCGCTGATGGTGGGTGTGATCGGCGCGTGGTCGGCGGCGGGATACGAGCGCCATGGACTCCCGGCGCTCGCCGTGGGCCTGTTCGCGCTCTCGCTCCTCCTGCGCCGCCCGATGTTCCTGGTGTTCGGCGCTATCGGCTTCGTCGCCTATCTGGCCTATCTGGCGTTCGACGTGTTCCGGACGGCGCTCAGCTTCCCGGTCGTGCTCGCGACCTTCGGAGTGTGCGTCATCCTCCTCACGGTCTGGGCCCAGCGCCGGTATCCGGCCATGGCGCGGCGCGTGGAGGAGCGGCAGGCGGGGTCGCGCGCCGTGCCGCACGCCGGACTCGTGTTCGGGGGGGCGGTGCTGGTGGCGCTGACCCTGTTTGCAGTCCAACTGCCGGAGGCGCGGAGCCGCATGGCGGACCGGTGGGCGCAGACGCGACTGACGGCGCTCCGGGTGCACCGGGCGCAGATGGAAGCAAAGACCCACCGGGGCCAGCCTCGGACCGTGCCGCCACCGGTACCGCGCCAGTAGCCGTGGGACCGTGCCCTCCTGAAACACGGGCCCGGTATCAGGCGTAGGGAGCCACGAACCTCAAGCCCAGCGTGATGTTCGCACTCATCGCCGCCGCCACTCTCGCCATGCAGGTCCAGGTCCACGCGGGCCAGGATTCCAGCAAGAAACATTCGGCTTCCCTCTCCATCTCGATCGGGGGCGCCGACACCACCCGTCGCGAGAAGGACCTCCCGCGGCGGATCCCCGTGACCCCGGAACTGCTGCGCACGGCCTTCCAGGACTCGGCCGCACGCACCCTGCTGCTCAGGGCCCGCAAGGCGCGGATGCAGCAGGACTCAGCGCTCGTCGCCTACGACGCCACCACCTACCAGCGCATCTCGGCCGGATTGGGCATCGGGAGCATCGGCCGCGATCGCCTGATGTTCCGCCACGAGGACGCCACGCGCGTGCGTTGGCAGCGCGGCGTCGGCGCCTGGGTGGAACTCAAGGGCTCCCGCACGGCCATCCCCATCGCGCCCGCCGAAGCCCAGGACTCGGCAGAGGCCGGCATGAACGGCGACGACATGGGCACCATTCCGTACTATCCGGGCTACGAATCGCTCTGGATCGGCGGCGGGGTGGCCAAGGCGCAGGTGGACGAACGGGAGATCGTCCATCCGTTGGCCGGTGGGGCGGAGGCGTACTACACCTATGCCACCGGCGACTCGGTGAGCTTCCGCCTGCCAGACGGCAAGGTCATCCAGCTCCGCGAACTCAAGGTGCGCCCGCGCCACCCGAAGTGGAACGTCGTGGTCGGCTCGCTCTGGTTCGACGTCGCCAGCGGGCAGCTCGTGCGCGCGGCCTTCCGCATGTCCATTCCAATGGACATCTGGGCGGTGGTCGACGAGGAGAGCAAATCCGAGGGGCACAAGAACGACGACGTCCCCGGTTGGGTGAAGGCCATGATGTCGCCGATGAGAGCACAGGTCACCGCGGTCGCCATCGAGTACGGCCTCTACGATGGGCGCTTCTGGCTGCCGCGCCTGCAGAGCGCCCAGGGCGACGCGCAGGTCAGCTTCATGCGCGTGCCGTTCAAGATGGAGCAGAACTATCAGTATGCGTCGGTGAACGGACGCGACTCGCTGCCGCAGATCGCCCTCCGCCACCCGGATATCCCCGATTCGCTGCCCGAGGCGGTGAAGGACAGCATTCGCGAGCAGCGCCGCGTGGCGGACCGCGCGGAGCGCGATTCGGTGCGGAAAGGCTTGAAGCCGAAACCGGTGTCGCAGTGCGACACGGCGAAGTTCACGACGCAGACGCGGCTGGAGCACAACGGCCTGCTGCGTGTAGCCTACCAGGTACCGTGCGACCAGTCCCAGCTCGCCACCTCGCCGCTGCTCCCCAAGTCGATCTACGATCCGGGTGAGGACGTGGCCGGCGCGGCGGAACGCGACGCCTTGATTGGTCAGGCGCTCTCGCTCTCGGCACAGGCGCACTTCTCGCCGGTGCCGCCCACGCTGCACTACGGCCTCGACATGCTGCGCTTCAATCGCATCGAAGGGTTGTCGGTGGGTGCGCGCCTGGACGAGCAATTCGGCGCCGGGTATGCGGGATCGCTCACCGCACGCCTCGGCGTCGCCGACCTCGAGCCGAACGCCGAGCTGAACGTGAATCGCAGCAACGGCGCCACGACCATCGGCCTCACCGGGTACAACCGGCTCAACGCCGTGGGCGACTGGGGCGACCCGCTGAGCTTCGGCAGCTCCCTCTCCGCCCTGCTGTTCGGGCGCGACGAAGGGTTCTACTACCGCAGCTCGGGTGTGGAACTCACGGGTACCAACACGCGCGGACTCGACTACGATTGGCGGCTGTTCGCGGAGCAGGAGCGGAGCGCGGCGGTGAAGAACCACTGGTCCATGGGCGCGCCCTTCATTTCCAACATCACGGCGTGGCGCGGCAACTACGCCGGCGGTGCGTTGCGCGTGCGCGGCAGCCATGGCGAGGATCCCCAGGGATTCCGCGTGCTCTCGGATGTGCGCCTCGAGGCGGCCGCGGGCGATTCGGCGTACGGCCGCGGCTCGCTGGAACTCAGCTTCTCCGACGCGGCCGGCCCGCTGGCCGGCGCCATCACGCTGTCGGGCGGCAGTTCGGCGGGCGCGGTGCCGGCGCAGCGACTCTGGTATCTGGGTGGGGCCCACACCATTCGCGGCCAGCAACCCGACATGCTGCAACGCGGCAACGCTTACTGGTTCACGCGCGCCGAGCTGGGCCTCAACCGCTACGGCGTACAGCCGTCGCTGTTCGGCGATCTGGGCTGGACGGGCGACCGCACGAAGCTGCGCGACGTGGGACGTCCGATGAGCGGCGTCGGGGCCGGACTGGGGATTCTGGACGGCATCATCCGCTTCGACATCGCGCGCGGCCTCTATCCGCGCAAGCAGTGGCGGGCGGACCTCTACTTGACGGCGCACTTCTGATCGTCGTAAAACGTCGAGGCCAGTCGCACCGGATACCTCCCGCTTCAAGCCCCCGATGACCTCCGCTTCCCTGAAAGTCGGGTTCACCGCCCTGCGCGCCAACCCGCTCCGTACCCTGCTTTCCACGCTCGGTGTGATCATGGGCGTGGCGGCGCTGGTGTCGGTGCTGTCGCTCGGCGACGGCATGGAACAGTTCGCGCGCGCCCAGATCGATCGGACGTCGTCGCTGCAGTACGTCCAGGTGCGATCGCTCACCACGCAGGAGATAGACGGGCAGTCGTTCCCCCGCCGCGACGTGCGCGTATTCACGCTCGCCGACGCCGACAGCGTGCAACGCGCACTGCCGGTGCCGGCGGAGGTGGGCCTGCTGCTGAACGGAAGCGGCCTCGTGCGTCGCGGGTCGGCGCCGGCGCGCGGAGCCAGCGTACTTGGCACCGTGCCGGCACTCGCCGCGATGCGCGATCTGAAGCTGCAGACCGGCCGGTTCTTCGACGAACAGGAGACGCGCGACGGCGCTCCGGTGGTGGTGCTCTCCTACGGGCTGGCGCACGCCCTGGCCGGCGACGCGCCCCTCGCTTCGCTGCGCGACTCGACCGTTACGATCCAGGACGGCGAGCGGCGCGTGATCGGCATCGTCGCGCCGGGGGCGGACTCCACGGCGCTGCAGGCCTTCGTACCGCTGACCGGCGCCGAGTCGGCCATGACGCCGGCCAGCATCGCCCGCGTGCCGGCGATGCTCGTGCATGTGGACAGCGTGAATCAGGTGGAGGACGCGCGGGCTGCCGTCGAACGCTGGCTCACCGCCGGCGACCCGGCGTGGAAGAGCCGGGTGAGCGTGACGACGAACCAGTACCGGCTCGGGCAGGTGCAGCAGGGGCTCCTGCTCTTCAAGCTCCTGATGGGCGCGCTGACCGGCATCTCGCTGCTCGTGGGTGGCATCGGGATCATGAACGTGCTACTCGCCAGCGTGGCCGAGCGCACACGCGAGATCGGCATCCGGCGCGCCACCGGCGCCCGCAAGCGCGAGATCATGACGCAGTTTCTCGCCGAGTCGGTTGCCATTTCGGGAGCCGGCGCGGTGCTGGGCGCCGGTCTGGGCGTGGCGGCGGCGTATACGGTCACGGCGATCATGCGGATGAAGACGCGCGCCACGGTGTACGCCGGATTGTCGTGGACTACCCTGGCCGTGGCCGCGCTGGCGTCGCTGGCGGTGGGCATCGGATTCGGATTGTATCCGGCCATCAAGGCGGGCCGCCTCTCGCCGGTCGAGGCCATCCGGCACGAGTAGCCCGCCGTTTACTTTCGGACGCGGTGCGCGCAGGTTGTTAGCCAATGTCCAAGCCCCGGCCGCGCCGACCGCCCACCGCGTCCGCTCCGGCGCCCCGCCCGGAGTCCGCCGCCCCGCGTCGGGACGAGCCCGTGAGGTGCCACTGGGCGACGTCGGCGCTGAGCATTCCGTACCATGACGCCGAATGGGGCGTCCCCGTACACGACGATCGGGTGCTGTTCGAATTCCTGACGCTCGAGGGTGCGCAGGCCGGCCTGAGCTGGGAAACCATCCTTCGCAAGCGCAAGGAATACCGGAAGGCGTTCGCCGGGTTCGATCCGGCGGCGGTGGCTCGCTTCTCGCCCGCCCGCGTTCAGCAGCTGCTGGCAAACCACGGCATCGTCCGCAACCGGCTCAAGGTGGAGAGCACGATCAGCAACGCGCGTGCCTTTCTGGAGGTGCAGCGGGAGTTCGGCAGCTTCGACGCGTACCTCTGGCGGTTCGTGGACGGGGCGCCGCTCGTCAATCGGCGTCGATCGCCCCGCGATGTGCCGACGCGCACCGATCGCTCCGACGCGCTCAGCCGCGATCTCAAGAGTCGCGGCTTCCGCTTCGTCGGCACCACGATCTGCTATGCGTTCATGCAGGCCGTGGGCCTCGTGAACGACCATCTCGTGACCTGTTTCCGGTACCGGGCCTCGTGAGCGACTCCGATCGCATCGTCATTCCCGCCGAGACCACGGTGGCCATCATCGCGGCCATCGTCGGACTGATCGCGCTCAACTACCTCCCGGTGGGCGGGTTCTACGACGACGGCCTCTACACGATCCTCGCCAAGTCGCTGGCCACGGGGCACGGCTATCGATTCCTCAACCTCCCGGGCGCACCGGCGGCCGTGCACTACCCGCCGGGCTATCCCTTGCTGCTGGCGCTCTTCTGGAAGCTCGGACCGGCGTTCCCCGCCAACGTACTCTGGTTCAAGCTGCTGAACGTTGTCTTGCTCGGCGTCGTCGCCTGGATGACCTGTCGGTTCGCGGTGCGTGTGCTCCTGCTCTCGCCGGCGGTCGCCATGCTCGCCACGCTGCTCGGCACCATCACCATCCCGATGCTCGCGCTCACCACGCTGGTGCTGTCGGAGCCGTTGTTCCTGGCGCTGCTGCTTCCGGCGTTGCTGCTGGCCGAGCGCATGACGCGGCAGCCGCCCCCGACGCGGCGCGGCGCCGCGGTGCTGGGCGCGCTGAGCGGGGTGGTGATGCTGGTGCGCAGCATCGGTGTCATGCTCGTGATCGCCGTGCTGGTGGTGTGGCTGGTGCGACGCTACTGGCGCTCGGCCGCCGTGTATCTGGGCGCGGCGCTGCTCGTCGTCTCCCCCTGGCTGGTCTGGTCGTCGGTGCACGCCGGCGACGTGGCGCCCGTGTTGCGGGGCTCGTATGGCAGCTATCTGGGGTGGTTTCTGGGCGGGCTGCACACCGGCGGCCTGCCGTTCGTGATTGCGACGGCGCGTGTGAACGTTCACACACTGGTGCTGGGTGTCGCCACGTCGTTCCAGTACGCATCGGTGTCCGTCGTCGCGACGGGTACGGCGCTGGCGCTCGTGCTCATGCTCGGCTACGGGGCGTGGCGCGCGCGCGGCCGCGCGCCGGTGACGCTCCTCTTTCTGGCGCTCTACCTGGGGCTGGTGATCGTGTGGCCCAACCAGCCGCTCCGCTTCGTATGGGGCATTTGGCCCGTACTGATGACGCTGCTCCTGGTGCCGCTCGAAGTGCTGCGGGCCCCCACCGAACACCCCTCCGCGCTGCGCATCGGCGTCGCCGTGGTTGCACTGCTCCTGCTGCCCGGCCTGCTGCGGTACAACGTGCGTGGGTATCGCGGCAGTTGGTGGGAGAGCATCCCGCGCTCCACGACCAGCCAGGCGGAACCCGTCATTCGCTGGGTACGCGCGCACGTCCACCGCGACGACGTCGTGGCGGGTGCGGGGGAGCCGATGCTCTATCTGTACGCCGAGCGGCAGGCCGTTCCGTCGTCGGCGTTCACGGCAGTGCAGTATCTGCGGCCCCGCACGCCGCGCGAGAATGCCGACGACCTGGGCCGGATACTGGAGGCAACGGGCGCGCGCTACCTGGTGGTGCAGGCCACCGACGAACTGGACGCAGCCCGCGCGTTGGCGGCCGACACGGCGGCGGGACCGCGGCTCGTGCCTGTGGACAGCACCCGGGACCTTTACGTATTCGGCGTCAGCGCCGCGCCGCCCGCGCGAGCGGACTCAACGATTCGCTGAGCGGGCGCACGCCGCGAGCAGCCGGCGCGGCTGCGTGGCGTGCGGATAGAGGGCCCGGGCCGCGCCGGCGTGCGCCCGCACCAGGTCGCACTGTCCGCGCGCCTGCGCCGCCTCGGCCAACCGCATCTGAATCCGGTAGCTCCCCGGATCCTCGCGCGCCGCCGCCGCCACCGCACCGCGCTCGTACCGCCGCATGGCGTCGAGGGTGAGCGCGCTCCGGGCGGCGGCCAACGCGCCGAACACGACGACCGCCCCGACGAGTGCCACGCGGGCGCCCCGCCCGAGTTCCACGGCGCGGCGACGCGGGGGACTCCGCAGGGCGCCGAACGCGGAAAAGGCGATGAGCGCCGGGGCCGGAAGCAACAGCACGGCGTCGAACATCCCCACGATCGCGGTGGCAATCACCACGCCGGCCAGCGCCAGTCCGCGCAGGTATGCGTC
Source organism: uncultured Gemmatimonadaceae bacterium (assembly GCA_963781765.1). Lineage (GTDB taxonomy): Bacteria > Gemmatimonadota > Gemmatimonadetes > Gemmatimonadales > Gemmatimonadaceae > JAGWRI01. The sequence continues at coordinate 226,784 of CAWAHC010000007.1, read as the reverse complement.
CAGATCGTCGGCCACCAGCATCTGTCGCCCCGCATCGGCGATCAGCAGCAACCAGGCCAGCGCCAGCACGATCGCGGCCAGCGGGCCGCGTTCCGACACGAACGCCATCCAGTCACTGCTGGGCCAGGGATTGTCGGTCATGCCGGTATCCTGGCTGAGCGAGGGATCGTCGCGCTTCACGATCGCCGGGTACTCCACCGACCAGTTGCCCGGCCCCACGCCGAGTACCGGATGCCGCAGCGCCAGTCGCAGCGAGTTGGTGTACTGCACCAACCGGCCGTGGCCGCTCCCCGCCTTGTAGTCGGTCATGCTCTTCATCGGAGTCCAGGTAGGGCGACGAACTCCGCCAGTCGAGCGAGTTGGGCAGGAAGACCGCACCGGCAACCGTCACCCCCACGACCAGCAGGTTGAGCAGCAGGCGTCGTCTCATGCCGACGGCCTGCCAGCGGATGCGTGCCCGCCACACAGCGGGCAGCAGCACCACGACGCAAGCGGCGAGCGCGACCCACGCGGCCCGCGTCCGTGACAGCACGAGCACCGCCGACACCACGGCCAGCGCAACGGTCGCGATCAGCGACGACAGCCGGCGGCGTGCGCCCACCGCGGCGACCACGAGCAACGGCGTGGCGATCGCGGCCAGATGGGCCACGAAGTTTCGGTTGCCCAGCGTCCCTCCAGGCGCCCGATTGAGACTGAAGTGCACGGAGTCGATGCCGTACGCCTGCACGAGCGCGGTGCCCACCGTGGCCAGCACCGCCAGCACGAGCACCGCCACCACGGTGCGTTCGCGCCGAGGCCGACCCGCGGCGATCGCCGTCACGCTCCAGAACAGCACCAGACTCGACCAGGTGACGGCCAGGGCGCGCGCGGCGAGCCAGTAGTTGGCGGCGAACAGCGCCGAGAGCACACTCAGTCCCAGGAAGAGCGCCAGCAGCAGATCGATGCCGGAGAGCGCGAGGCGCCGCCGCCGGAGCACGAGCGGGAGCGCCACGAGCAGCGCCGTCAGGTGCAGTACGAGCTCCTTCGGGACGAAGAACCGGTCGAGATCGAAGCTCTTGTACGGAGCCGAAACCAGCCCCACGCCCAGCGCGCCCGCGCCGAGCACGATCACGGCCAGGAATGCCACGATCGGCGGTATGGTGCCGGCGGCCGGGGTGGGGTGGGAGGTGGATTCCATGATGGTGGAAGGGACGCCGGCGTTCTGCGACGCGCTGATGCAAGGTACATTGGACCCGCGCGGCACGCACCGCCGCGCCGCAACGACTGAGGAGGCACGCAATGTCGATGGCACGACGGTTCGCCCGTGCCGGCGCGGCCCTGGCGCTGGCATCCTCCGCGCTCCTGGCGCAAACCCAGACGCCCGTGCGCGCGCGCCAACTCGGCGTCGCTCCCGGCATCTTCGCGCCCGGCCCCAGCAATGCCATCACCGATGTGAGCGGCGTGCTCGTGGGTCAGACTACGGTGGACGATGGCGATTCGATTCACACCGGCATCACCGCCATCCTGCCGCACGCCGGCAACATGTTCCTGCAGCGCGTGCCGGCGGCGATCTACGTGGGCAATGGGTTCGGCAAGCTGTTGGGGGTCACGCAGGTGGGCGAGCTGGGTGAGATCGAGACGCCGATTCTGCTCACCTGCACGCTGTGCGTCTGGCGCGCGGCCGACGCCATGGTGGCGTGGATGCTCGCGCAGCCTGGTATGGAGAACGTGCGGTCGATCAATCCGGTGGTCGGCGAGACCAACGACGGCACGCTCAACGCCATCCGCTCGCGTCCCATCACGCCCGATGAGGTGGTGCACGCCATCGAGTCGGCGCGCGGCGGGTCCGTGGCCGAGGGCAGCGTCGGCGCGGGGCGCGGCACCATCGCCTTCGGGTGGAAGGGTGGCATCGGGACGTCGTCACGCGTGCTCCCCAAGTCGCTGGGCGGGTGGACCGTCGGCGTGCTGGTTCAGACCAACTACGGCGGCATTCTCCAGGTGGACGGCGCGCCGGTGGGGAAGGAGCTGGGCCAGTACGCGTTCAGGCGCAACATGGAGAACCCGCACGGCGACGGATCGTGCATGATCGTCGTCGCCACCGATGCGCCTATTCTCGACCGCAATCTGCGGCGGCTGGCCAAGCGGGCGATCATGGGACTGGCCCGCACGGGGTCGTTCGCGTCCAACGGATCTGGCGACTATGTGATCGCGTTCTCGGCGAATCCGGCGTTGGTGCGCGGCGCCGATCAGCGACGCCCCGACGTCACGGAGTTGACGAACGACGAGATGTCGGGGCTGTTCGAGGGCGTCGTCGAGGCCACGGAAGAGGCGATCTACAACTCGCTCTTCATGGCCACACCGGTGACGAATCAGGGGCACACGGTGAAGCCGGTACCGATTGATAGTGTGAGGATGATCCTGAAGAAGTACGGGCGGTGAGCGGCAGTATCTGGCCACCGATCCCTCGCCACCGGTCACTCTCAGCGTTCAGTTCGCAGTGGTCAGTTGGTGGTCGTCAGTCACAGACACTTCATCACGTTCGGATTCCCCCCGTATGTCACGTCGAAGCTCTGCGTCACCACCGAGTCCCCGCTCACCGTGAACGTCATCGTTTTGCCGTCGGTGTGCCCGGCGTAGCGGGCCGGGAACTTGGGGGTCAGCGAGTCGTTCGCGGGAACCGGACCGGGCCCCGTACGGATGTACAGGCCCGGCAGGTCGAAGTCGCCGTGCGAGTCGAGCAGCATGGGCGCGGTGATCCGGCCCGCCGCGCAGTCGTACTCGACCTCGGCGCCGGTGTCGGAGACGACCATCCCCGCGTGCAATCCGCCCCAGTTGCCCAGCGGGACCCGGCCGGGGACGTTGGTAGGGCAGGTGGCAGCGGTGACCGCCCAGAGGCAGAGAATCGTGGCCACCGCTCGGGAGGCGCGGGGGAGCGTGGGAGACATACTCTGATCATACCCCGACTCGCCGGAAAAATCCGGATTTCCCCATAGGCACACGCGACCTTTCGTGACATATTCGGTGCGCAGCTCCTCAGGGGCTTTCTGGACCACCGGGATACCCAACGCGGTTCACCATACCACGGGCCAAACCCATGACGTCGAACACACCCGAAGATCTCTTCCGCGCGGAGAAGGAGCGTTCGCAGAGTGAGCGTGGCTCCACGCACGCGCAGCTGCTCGCCGAGGCCAAGGCCGCTTTTGACAAGTTGATGGCGGAAGGGCAGGCGGCCCGGAAGAGCGGACGTCCCCGCAAGAACCCGCCCCCGCCGCTCTTGGCCGCCGTGCCGGCGACTCCCGCCAAGACGGTGGCGGTGAAGCCGGCCAAGAAGGCCGCTCCCAAGCCGGCGGCGACGCCGAAGGCCAAGAAAGCGGCGAAGAAGCCCGCCAAGAAGACCGCGGCCAGATCCGTGAAGAAATCCGCCATGAAGAAGTCGACGGCGAAGAAGCCGGCCGCGAAGAAGAAGCCGGCGAAGAAGGCGGGCGGCAAGAAGCCCGCGGCCAAGAAAGCAGCCAAGCACGGCAAGCGGCGCTGATGCGCCGGGTGGGACGCCGGTAATGTCGTCTCCCCTGGAACTCGATCAGGAGACGATGCGCCGGCTCGGCCGCCAGGTTGCCGACCTGGTGGCCGAGCATCTGGCCACGGTGCGCGAGGAGCCGGTGCAGCACCCGCTCGACCGCCGGACAGCACGCCAGGAGATCGCGCTCCCCTCGCAGGCGCCGGAGCGGGGCACCCCCTTCGACGAAATCGTCACCGTGCTGCGCGAGCGCGTCTTCCCGTACCACGCGCGCGAGCCGCATCCGCGGTTCATGGGGTACGTGCCCAGCAGCCCGACGTTTCCGGCCGTGCTCGGCGACTGGATTGCGACCGGGTACAACTTCTTCGCCGGTGTCTGGTCGGTGGCGGCGGGTCCCAACGCGGTGGAACTCACCGTGCTCGAGTGGTTCCGCCAGTGGCTCGGGATGCCGGAGGGCTCGCGCGGACTGCTCACTTCCGGCGGTTCCGCGGCGACGCTGACCGCGGTGGTCGCGGCGCGGCACGCCGCCGAAGCCGCGGGAGACACCGACCTCGCGAAGCTGGTGGTGTATGCTTCGGACCAGGCGCACTCGTCGGTGGCGCGGGCGGCGTGGATTGCCGGCATTCCGCGCGCCAACGTGCGGGCGGTGGCGAGCGACGACCAATTCCGGCTGCGCATAGACGCGCTCGACGAAGCCATCGCCCGCGATCGGGCGGCCGGACTGCATCCCTTTCTGGTGGTCGGGAGCGCCGGCGCCACGAACACCGGGGCCGTCGACCCGCTGCACGAGCTGGCGGACCTCGCCGCACGCGAAGGGCTCTGGTATCACATCGACGCCGCGTACGCGGGCTTCGCCATCCTCACCGAGCGCGGCCGCGCGCTGCTGTCGGGCATCGAACGCGCCGACAGCATCACGCTCGATCCGCACAAGTGGCTCTACGTCCCCTTCGAGTGCGGGTGCCTGATGGTGCGCGAGCCGGCACGACTGCACGCCGCGTTCCACGTGATCGCCGACTATCTCAAGGACGTCGAGGCCCGCGACGAGGACGTGAACTTCGCCGACTACAGCGAGCAGCTCACGCGCTACTCACGGGCGTTCAAGGTGTGGATGTCGGTGAACTACTTCGGACTCGGCGCCATTCGCGTGGCGATCGACGGGTGCATGCAGTTGGCCGACCACGCCGAGCGGCGGGTGCGCGAGGCACCGGAGTTGGAGGTGCTCTCACCGGCGCAGTTCGGGGTGGTGTGCTTCCGTGTGCATCCGCGGGAGCTCGACGATCCGGCCGGGCTCGATGCGCTGAACGAGCGGGTGAATGCGGCGGTCAATGCCACGCAGCGAGTGCTGATGTCGTCCACGCGATTGCGCGGCGCCTACTCGCTGCGGCTATGCATCCTCAACTACCGGACCACGGAAGCCGACGTCGATGCCGTGATCGAACTGGTGCGGACGCACGGCGCCTCGGCAGCCGCCATCTGACCGCGCGGTCTGGACTTGCCGCGCCTTCGGGCATCAACCGTTGGAACTACAATTCCGCAGAGAGCGCGGATTTCGCGGAACGCGCTGGAAAGCTCCTCGCGTCCGGTAATTTGACATAGTGTGATGGAGCGTGCGGTATCCGCGCAATCCGCGTCTTCCGCGTCGATTGTAGTTCTTCTGTTGATGCCGGTCTTGCCAGTATCAGCAGGGTAGCACGAGCCGCGCCTCGCATCCGTGAGTGTCTTTGCGGTCCACCAGTGCGAGGCTGCCGCCGTGTCCCTCGGCGATCTGCTGCGACAGGACGAGCCCGATGCCAGTGCCGCCGGGCTTGGTGGTGAAGAAGGGTACGAACAGATTGCTCGTCCTGGGGAGACCAGGTCCGTCGTCCTGCACCACGAGTTCGAAGCGCGCGCCATCGCGCGACCAGGTCGCCCGCACCCCGCCCCCGGTTTCGAGCGCCGCGTCCACCGCATTGCGGATCACGTTGATGAGCAACTGGTCGAGTTGGTCGCCGTCCGCCAGCAGCGTCACCTGCGGGCCGGGCATAACCTCCACAGGCAGCCGCGTCTCCAGTTGGGCGATGCGATTCACCCACGCGCCCACGCTGATCGGCGCCAGGCGCGGCGCCGGCAGCTTGGCGAGTTTCGTGTACGAAGCCAGAAAACGCGTCAGCGCCTCGGAGCGATTCGCGATCACGCCCATGCCGCGACGCATGTCGTCGCGCGTCGCGTCGTCGGGGGCCTGGCGCCCGAGAAGTGTCTGGAACTGTTCGGCCAGCGACTTGATGGGCGTGATCGAGTTGTTGATCTCGTGGCCGAGCACGCGGATCAACCGCTGCCACGCCTTCCGCTCCTCCTCGCGCAGGGCGCGGCTCACGTCGGCCAGCACCACGAACTGGTGCGGCCGCCCGCCCTGCCGGAAGGCGCCGCGCCGGACTTCCCAGCGCCCGCGCTGCGCGCCCAGCGCGAGTTCCACGACGCGCGGCGCGTCGCCCTGCAGACATTCGCCGAGTCCCAGCTCCTCGGCGCGCCGGCCCAGCAGCCGTTCGGCGCCGGCGCCCAGCAGCCGTTCGCCGGCGGCGTTGACGACGCGCAACGCGCCGGCGTCGTCGAATGCAAAGACGGCGACGTCGATTTCGGTCATCACGCGCTGCAGCAGCGCCGTGGCCTCGAGCGCGCCGAGTCGTCGTTCCCGCAGCTCGTCCATGAGCGTGTTCATCTCGAGCATGGCGAGGCCCAGGGCGTCGTCGGCGCTCGCCCGCCGTCCGCGCAGCGAATAGTCCTGCTCGCGAATGGCCGCCAGCATGTTCGAGAGGGTCTGCAGCGGCCGCACCACGCGTTCGCGCAGCATGAGCGCCAGCGCCAGCCACAGCGCAACGAGGAGCACGGTGAGCGTCCACTGCAGGCGCGGTTCGAATCCGCCGGTCCAGAGGAGCGCCAGCGCGATGACGAGCGCCGGCAGCGGCGAGAGCAGCGCGAGGAGGGTAACCTGGCGTTCGTGCGACGCCATGTCTGCGGCTACAGGTTGTGGCGCTGCAGGCGCCGGTAGAGCGCGCTGCGCGAGAGCCCCAGCGCCTTGGCGGCCTGGCTCACGTTGCCCTCGTAGCGCGCCATGGCCTTGCTGATCAGCACGCGCTCCACGTCCTCCAGACTCATGTCTTCGAGCGAGGGCGCGGCGGCCGTGGGCGACGAGTGCAGCGCCAGATCGGCCGCCTCCATCGCTTCACCCTGGGCGAGGAGCGTGGCGCGTTCCACGGCGTGCGCGAGTTCGCGTACGTTGCCGGGCCATGCGTAGCGGAGGAGCTCCTGCATCGCGGCGGGGGTGAATTCGCGCACCGGGCGCCGGTAATGCGCGGCGAAGCGATCGAGAAAGTGCTTGGCAAGCAGCGGAATGTCGTCACGTCGCTCGCGCAGCGGGGGCAGGTGGATCTCCACCGTGTTGAGCCGGAAGAACAGGTCCTCGCGGAACCGGCCCGCCGCCACCTCGGCGCGCAGGTCGGCGTTGGTGGCGGCGAGGATGCGCACGTCCACGCGCCGGGTCTTCGACGAGCCCACCCGCTCGAACTCCCCCGTCTGCAGCACGCGCAGGAGTTTGGCCTGCTGCGCCGGCGAGAGATTCGCGATCTCGTCCAGGAAGAGCGTACCGCCGTCGGCCAGTTCGAAGCGACCGACCCGGTCGGCCTTGGCATCGGTGAACGAGCCCTTCACGTGGCCGAACAGTTCACTCTCGAACACGCCCTCGGACAGTCCTCCCAGATTCACCGTCACCATGGGTCGGGTGCGGCGGTCGGACGCCGCGTGCAGCCACCCGGCGACGACTTCCTTTCCCGTGCCGTGCTCGCCCGTGATCAGCGCGCTCGCATCCGACGGGCCGATGCGCTCCATGAGGCGGAGCACGGGTTGCATGGCCGCCGACTGCGCGATCAGCTGCGGTGCGCCCTCGGGGCGCAGCGCGCGGTTCTCGCTCTCCAGGCGCTGGCTGCGGCGAATGGCGCGCCCGAGCTCGATCTGCGTGGCCAGTATGTGCAACAGGCGCGTGTTGTCCCAGGGCTTCTCGATGTAGTCACGCGCGCCGTGCTTGAGCGCGGCGACGGCGCCCTCGATGCTTCCCCACGCGGTCATCACGATCACCGGGAGCGTGGTGTCGAGCGCCTGCAGGCGGCTGAGCAGGTCGAGGCCCTCCACGCCGCCCGTGGTGTCGCGGGTGTAGTTCATGTCCATGAGCAGCGCGTCGAAGTCGCTCGCGCTCACCGCCGCTACCACGGCGTGGGGGGAGGCGGCGGTCTCGACCTCGTAGCCCTCGCCGCGAAGGAGCAGGCGCAGGGCTTCGAGGACGTCGCGGTCGTCGTCGGCGACGAGGATGTGGGCGGCGGCGGGGGAAGTCATACGGGAACGTTACGCGAATGGTGGTCGGCGGGCCACAGGCGAGGAAGCGTGAGGCCGTTCGGCGTCATCCCAATTGTTTTCCGTTCCAATCCGTTCAGGTCCGTTCGATCCGTGTCCCGACTCGTAGAAGCTCGATCGGTTGAGCTCCACGGTCGCGAGGCCGGAGCTCAGACGGTTGGAGACCAACGCGACTGGATACGGACTGAACGGATGAGAACGGACCGGAACGGAGAAAAGCCTTGGGGAACTGCGCATCGAGGCGCGTGACGACAGTCCAGGAACCGAGGATGGAACGCTCCCCGGCGCTCACTCGTACCGCAATGCAACCATCGGGTCGACCTTGGTGGCGCGGCGGGCGGGCAGGTAGCAGGCCACGAGCGCGACGGCGATGAGCGTTATCGAGACTCCGGCAAACGTCGGCACGTCGCGCGGCGTCACGCCGAAGAGCATGCCCGCAAGGAGGCGAGACAGACCGAGGGAGAGGGCGATCCCGCAGACCGCGCCCAGCACCGCCAATCCCAACCCTTCGCGGAGAACGAACCGTAGCACTTGGCGCCGGTCCGCTCCGAGGGCCATCCGAATGCCCAGCTCCCGGCTCCGCTGTGCCACCTGATACGCCATCACGCCGTACAGCCCGACGGCGGCCAGCACCAGGGCGAGCGCCGCGAACACGTCGATCACGATCGAGTTGAAACGGCGTGGGGCGACGATGGTGTCGAGCTGCTCCTGCATCGACGTGACGGATCCGCCGAGTCGCAACGGGTCGAAACCGGCGATCATCTGCCGGATGCTCGCGAGCAGCGGCGCCGGATTCCCTGCATACCGTATGGCGATCGTGTAGGGCGACGACGCAGCCTGGGTGATCGGCTGGTAGATCTGCGGGAGGCGCGGTGTGTCCGATCCCGGCTCCTGGAGATCCTTCACGATGCCGACGATCGTGGCGCCGCCCACGTTTGCTTCGCCGGTGGAACTCGTCTTGCCGAGGGCGGAGTGACCCGGATAGAGCATCCCTGCGGCGGATTCGCTCACGACGATCACACGTTCGCCCCCGGCCCGGTCCCGATTGTCGATGAGACGCCCTGCCACAAGCTCCACTCCGAGGGCCTTCATGAAATTGCCGCTCACACGCTCGACCGCAATTGAGGGCGACATGGTTCGCGTTCCCGGGAGCCACATCCGTGTGGTCATCCGGTACCCACCGAGCGTCGGAGAGTCCGAATACCCCACCGCGGTGACCCCGGGCATGTCCCCGAGCTCGCGAACCGTGCGATCGAAGAACTGCATCACCAACGAGTCCTTCGGAAACGCCGAACGGGTGAGGGACAGATCGAATCTGAGCGCGTGGGCCGGCTGGAACCCGACGTCCACGGACGTCGCGCGGGCAAAACTGCGCGTGAGCAGACCAGCTCCCGTCAGCACGGCGAGCGCGATGGTGAGTTCGGCGACCACCAATGCCTGTCGGATCCGGCGCTGCATGGCGCTGCCAACGGTTCGCGTGCTCCCTTCCTTGAGCGCCTGGGCGGTATCGGTGGCAGTGGCGGCGAATGCCGGAATGAGGCCGAACACCACGCCGGTCAGCAGGGACACCGCGGCCGTGAAGGCGAGCACTTTCGTATCGACGTGGATGTCCTGCACGCGTGAGACGCTCGCCGGACTGATCCGCACGAAGAATCCGAGTGACCAGAGCGGGAGCAACAGGCCCAGCCCGCCGCCGGCGACGCTCACCACGACGCTCTCCCACAGGAGTTGGCGCGCCAGTCGCCAACGCGATGCTCCGAGTGCCACCCGGACCGCGAACTCGCGCTGCCGCGAGGCGCTGCGCGCCAGAAGCAGGTTCGCCACGTTGGCGCAGGCGATGAGCAGCAGGAACGACACGGCGCCGAGCAACATCATCAGCGGCTGGCGGGAAGCGCCGAAGATCCGGTCGTGCAGCGTCATCAGCACCGCGGTGCGCGGACCGTCGGGCGGTGCCCCCTTTGCCCACGACGGCGGCGGCAGGTGGGCGAGGATGGTGGCCACCTCCGCGTGTGCCGCGGTCATCGAAACGCCCGGCTTGAGCAGGCCGACCACCTGCGTAAAGAAGATCATGCCGGGCGGCGCCACCGAGTCCATCTGGATGGGCACCCAGAACTCAGCGTTTCGCGGGGCCACGAACCCCGGTGGCATGACGCCAAGGACCGTGACGGGACGGTCGTCCAGTCGGATGGTCTGGCCGACGATAGAGCGGTCTGCGCCGAGGCGCCGCCAGAGGGTGTCGGAGAGCACCACGACATCCGGGCCTCCGTCCACGTCCTCGTCTGGGCGGAAGACGCGCCCCAGTGCCGGGCGCACCTGAAATACCGAAAAGAACGAGGCGGACACACTCTGCCCACTCACGCGGGCGGGCGAGCCGGCGACGCGCACAACCCGGCTCGTGCCTCCGTACATCGAGAGGCTCGAGAATGCTGACGCGTGGCGCCATGCGTAGTAGTCGGGGACCTGCACGACCGAGAGATCCTTCCGCTCCCGCTCCTCGGAGATCGTGACGATGCGGCCGGCATCCGGATACGGCAGCGGCCGCAGCAGCACCGCGTTCACGATCGTGAACAGCGTCGTCGTCGCGCCGATGCCGAGGGCCAGCGTGACGATCGCCACGACCGCAAACAGCGGGCGCTTGCTGAGGGAACGGAACGCGAGGCGGAGATCGTTCATGGTACCAAGTCCTTGTTCCGCAATCACGACGCGCAGATCCGTCTGATCGGCTGTTATCCGCTCTGACATGAGCGTAATGGCCGGCTCGGCCCACCTATCGCAATCGGGCCGGCTATCCGTTCACACGATCCAACCGTCCTTCAAGTTGATGATCCGGTTCCCGTACCCGGCGTTCACTTCCGAGTGCGTCACCTGGATGATCGTCGTGCCGCCCTTGTTGAGCTTGGTGAACAGCTCCATGATCTCGGCGCCCTGCGCCGAGTGCAGGTTGCCCGTGGGCTCGTCGGCCAGAAGGATGGCCGGCTGGTGGATCACCGACCGGGCGACGGCCACGAGCTGCTGCTGGCCGCCCGAGAGCTGGCGCGGATAGAGATCCTTCTTCGCCACCATCCCGAAGCGGTCCAGCGTGTCGGCGACGATGGCCTGCCGCTCGGACTTCTTGATGTCGCGGTACGAGAGCGGAATGTCGAGGTTCTCCGCCACCGTCAGATCGTCGAGCAGGTGGTACTGTTGAAACACGAACCCGACGTACTGCTTGTGCAGCGCCACGCGCTTCCGGGTGTCGAGCTTGTGCACGGCGTGATCGAACAGGAAGTACTCGCCGCTCCACGAACCGTCGAGCATCCCGAGAATGGCCAGCAGGGTCGACTTGCCGGCGCCCGACGGCCCCATGATGGTGACGAACTCGCCGGCGTTGATGTCGGCCGTGATCTGGCGGAGCACGAACGATTGCCCGCCGGCGATGGGATAGCTCTTTTCGACGTTGCGAAGCGAGATCATCAGGTGTGCGCCGGCACCGTCGGCTGCTCGTCCACCACGCGCCCGTCGAACAGATTCACCGAGCGATCGGCGTGCGCCGCATAGCGAGGATCGTGCGTCACCATGCAGATCGTGGCGCCGTTCCGATGCAGTTCGCGCAGCAGATCCATCACCTGCTCGCCGTTGGCCGAGTCGAGGTTACCCGTCGGCTCGTCGGCCAGGAGGATGGCCGGGTCGCCGGCCACCGCGCGGGCTACGGCGACGCGCTGCTGCTGACCGCCGGAGAGTTGCGCCGGAAAGTGCTTCACCCGGTGCGACATGCCCACGCGATCGAGCGCCGCATGCACCCGCTCCTTTCGCTCGTTGGCGCTCATGCCGCGGTACGTGAGGGGTAGCTCCACGTTCTCGTACACCGTGAGATCGCCGATCAGGTTGAAGGCCTGGAAGATGAAACCGATCTGCCGGTTGCGCACACGCGCGCGGTCCGCCGCGTCGAGGCCCGCCACCGGGCGGCCGTCAAGCAGGTACTCGCCGTCACTCGGCGTGTCGAGCAACCCGAGAATCGACAGCAGCGTCGTCTTGCCGCACCCCGAGGGGCCGGAGATGGCGATGTACTCACCCTGCTTGATCTCGAGGTGCACGTCGGCCAGCGCGTGCGTTTCCACTTCGTCGGTATAGAACACCTTCTTGATACCCTGAAGCTGGATCAGCGCCTGCCCGTCTGTTGCCATGGTCCTCTCCAATTGAAAGACGTCTCTCGTTGCCGCGCGGCCGCGCGGTTACTGGCCCACGCGGCACTTCGGGCTGCACTTCACCCGATCCACCGCATCCCACTGCGACATGTCCGACAGGATCACCGTGTCACCAACCGCGAGCCCGCGCTTGATCTCCACGGTGTTCACCGAACTGCGCCCCAGTTCCACCTGGCTCCGGACGGCGTAGCTCCCTCCTTCGACAACTTTGAACAGCCCAACGGTTCCCGACCCGGCCCCATATCCCGGCCGGCCCGTGTACAACACGTCGTTCAGACTCTCGATCGTGATCGTCCCATCCACGCTCAGGTCGGGCACCGCGCCCGCCGGCAGCGGGCCGTCGAGGGCCACGTCCACGGTCACCGTACCATTCTGCGAAGTCGGATCCTTCCGCGCCACGTGCCCGGGAATTACCCCGTTGTGGGTGTCCACCTGCGCCTTCTGTCCTACGGACACATCCTTGGCCTGGGTTTCGGGAATCCGCAAGACGGCCTTCAGCTTGCCCGGCTGGACCACCTTGGCCACCAGCTGCCCCTCCGTCACCCACTGCCCGAGTTCGAGCGTCTGATCCTCCTGGAGCACGCCGCTGTCACCGGCCCGGAGCATGAGCCCCTTCCGCTTGTTCTCCTGCGCTTCGGCCATCGTATGGAGCAGCTGCACCTGCGACCGTTGCGCGGCGATCTGCGAATCCGCCTGCTGACGCATGATGGCGAGCCGCTGCCCTTCGAGCTTCATGCGATCGGCCAGTTCCTGCACCGACTGCCGGTTCTCCGACACGTCATTTGCCGCCGCCAGCCCCTTGATGGCCAGGGAATCGGTGGACCGGGCCTTGTTGAGCGCCTGCAGGTACTGTGTCTTGAGCGTCGCGATCGTGCCCTGCTCGGACAGTTGGCCGCTGGAGAGATCGCTCTGCATCTGAATCAACTGCGACCGCGCCTGGGCCCACGCCTGCTGCGCCGAGAGGGCCGCGATCTCCACGTCCGGATTGGACATCTCGATCAGCACCGTCTCTGGCGTCACGTGCTCGCCGGCCTGTACCACCAGGCGGTCGATGCGGCCGGTGGCCGCGGCCGTCACCTGCCGGATGTGTTCCGGGACCAGGTTGCCAGGGCCGCGCACCTGGATCACCATGTTGCCCCTGCTCACGGTGTCGGTCCAGAGCGTACCGCCGTCCACGGTCGGCGCGGCCGGCTTGAGGCGCGACAGAAAGATCGTGACCGCGACGACGGCCACGGCGCCGATCGCATAGGTCACGTACTTCTTGGTTTGCTTCTGCTTTGGGCGGGAAATGTCCACGCGAGTTCTCGTCGAGAGGGGTCAGAGCTTCGTCCCCCTCGGTAGGGCAAGGCGCGTGCCATTGGAGGCACGAGCCAAGTTCCTGTGTTTGGAGAGGTTAGACTCCGGGCGGCACCGAAAGGTTTGAACCCCGTGTGCGGATGTGGGATTGGGCGTCCCACATCCGAACACCGGCGGCGCCGCCGCCACGTGGACTACGGCAGACAGGTCCCGGAGGTGTCAGCCCCCGCCCCCGTCCCCTCCCCCGGTGCGCGACCAGATCAGGAGGGCACCGCATTCGCCATCCGGCCGACGGTACGCGGGTGGTACGCGCGTGGCGTCGTAGAACTCGAGGCCCGCGATGTTGCTCGGTCTGATCCAACTGATATCGCCATCAACGATGAAGGATCCATCCACGAAGATCTGCACGTAGCAGAGCGAAGGGCCGTTGCCGTTGGTGACGAGCGCGTTCGGCCCCTCCCCACGCAGGCTGACCAGATATTGCGAGTTCAGATGCGTGCCGTACACGGTACGCAGGCCCGGAATGCGCGCCGTGATGATATCGCCCAACGGACGATCACGATCTCGCCGAATCTGGGCACCTGTCAGGAAGTAGCCGGCGCCGAGTTTCCGTCGCGTCTCGAACTCCTGCATGCCGGCCGTCTGGAAGTCGGTGTCCGGCGGTGCCTCGGCGACGCGGGTGGCCGTATCGGCGACCACCGGCGGCTTCTGCGCACCGGCGGGCACGGAAAACGCCACGGCGAAGCAAGCGACGGCGACGAAGCCGTTCGCGATCCCGACTCGAAATGCCCTCATCATGCGCACCTCCCGCGCCCGACGCCCACGACGACGCGTCCTCGGTCACCCGCTGCTGCTTCGATCGGCAGGCCGCACGCCGGCGTCATGCCGCACGATGACGCCAGCCGGTTCGCACGTCAATCGGGTCGGCAACGGCATGCGCGCGATCACGCGTCCGCTGCCGGTCATCGCGGATGACATAAGCGAATGCGGAACGGTGAGTTGAGGGCATGCGCCGCGCGCCCGGCCGCGACCTGCACGGCTTTTGTAAGACGCGGGGCTCCGTTCGGGGAACGGCTATCGATGCGCCGTGCGAACCGCTACTGACGCCCGCCGTGCGGAATGACGGGGAACCGCGTGTTGCCGCCGTACCCGCCAGGCGGCGGCAGGTAGACGCCCGGTGTCCGGCCCCGACCGTGAGGTTCGCAATGATCTCCGTCCACGCCGCCGCCGCGGATCACGACGCCGATGATCGGACCGATGCCCCCGAGAACCCCGCCGCCTCCACCACGCGAGCCGCTCGGGCCGGTCGCGCTGGGACCGTAGTCCCCGGCGCCGATCTTCCCCGGAGCACTACCCGGGCGCGGCACGGTCGCCACGGGATCGCCACTCGCGATGGGAGCTGGCGTCTGGGCGACGGTCTCCACCTGCGGCACGTTGTCGGTGGCCGCCGCCTCGGGGATCGCCGTGGCGCGCAGGTCGGGTGTCTTCGACACCACCGCCTTGGGGCCGGCGTTCTTTCGGAGATGCTTCGCAAGCCGGAGTTCCGTTTGCGGCGCCGTCTCGAGCCGGTCGAAGTTCGCCGGATTCACCTGGGGTTGGGCCAGGTCCATGGCGCTCGTCTCGGCGAGCTTGAGATCGCGCTGCAGATCCACGTCGTTCCCCGCGGCGCCGCGGTCGGCGTGACCACACGAGACGAGGGCGAACGGGACAGCGAGCGCGAGCATGATGGAGTTTCGCACAGCGCCTCCAGGGAACCTGCGGGGGTAGGCGGATCGGGATGTATACAATACCTCGTACCAAAAAACCTGCAAGCATCACGCCACGCGTAAACCCGCGGCGTCGCGAGTTTAGCGAAGAATGTTGTACGGCACCGAGGACAATGCCCCGTTCGGAGTGTCGGATCGACTTCCTTCCAGCGCCTCGGGCCCGCGCCGACATCCCCGAGCCGGTGCCGCCATGTACACCCGCCCCAGGGCGTCGTAGACTGGTCGCCATGCATCGATCACCGCTCGCACGCCTGCTCCCCGCGCTGGTCCTCGTCATCGCCGCCTGCGCCGCCCCGCCGCCCGAGCGCTCGGGCCTCACGCATGCGCAGGCCGAAGAGATCAGGAGCGAGATCCGCGACGAGGTGACGAAGGCGTACGATCTGTCGCGCCCCACCATCGCCGCCAACATGCTCAGCCTGTATCCCGACTCCGGGCGCATCGTCTCGGCCACCGGCGGCAAGATCATCACGTCGCTCGACTCCCTCGCGGGCGGCATCCACTACTTCTGGGACAACGTCGGCCGCTACATGCAGAAGCCGACGTGGGTCTGGAAGCAGATGATCATCGACGTGCTCTCGCCGGATGCCGCCGTGATGACGGCGACGTACCACATTCCGCACCACACGCCGCGCGGCGAACCGCACGACATCGGCGGGGCCTGGACGGCGGTGTTCGTTCGTCAGGGTCAGCGGTGGGTGATCATCCAGGAGCATCTTTCCGATCTGCCGGCACCGGATACGACAAAGACTGCCGGCGGTGGACGGTAGGCCGGGGATCGTGACTACGAGTTGAACGTCAACGGTTCACCGTCGACTGTGGACCGCGCACTCTCGACGTGTAGTCCGCCGTGATTGGCCGGCGTGTCCCGGCGCAACGGTCGGAGGCGCCCTGGCGTCAGTGAATCGCTCCCGCCGTCCCACTGCGCCGAGGATCGGCGCCGGCGGTCACCTGCCCGTCGTGAATCATCACCGCGGCCCCGTACCCCTCACGCACCTCGCCGATGAGCGAGACCAGTCTCGGGCTATAGCCCATGGCGCTGAGTTCCCGCATCACGGCGGGACTGAAGCCGTCTTCCATCTGCACGGTCACGCCGCTCGGCGCCGTGCGCGGGCCGGGGCCGCCGCGGCCTCCGCGTCCCCCGCCGCCGCTGAGCAGGAAGCGCGGAAGCTCCAGGGCCGCCTGCGGGCCCAGGTGGTCGTCGAGCATACCGATGATCGTCTGGTAGACCGCCGCCGTGATCCAGGAGTTGCCCGCCGCACCGACGGCGGCGAAGGGCTGCTGCGCGGTGCCCGTGCCCTTGAAGATGATGGTCGGCGCGATCGTGCTTCCGTGCCGCGCGAAGGGAAGACGTGCGCCGTACGCCGTGGAGTCGTCGGAGTACGAGCCCAGCTTGTCGTTGTACAGGAAGCCGAGCCCGGGCGTCACGTAGGACGTGCCGCCCCACGTACCGAGCGTCTGCGTGACGGCCACGATGTTGCCCTGCGCGTCGGCGACGGTGAACGCCGTGGTGCCCGTGGACCGTTTGCGATCCCAGTTCGGTTCCGGCGTGTCGACGTCGAGCATCGTCGAGTCGCGATCGGCGTGATTGCAGGCTACGGAGTCGCCCCGAATGGCGGCGATGCTCAGCGCGTGGTCTGGATCGCTGCACTTCCACCGCGCGTCGGCCGTATCGCGACTCGTGAACGGCACGAGATCCACGGGCCAGAGACTGGGGTCGGCAATGCGTCCCCGCGTGGAGGGCACCAACTGCCACGCCTGGATCATCGCGTTCAAGGTGTGGACGTCATCGGTGTATGGGCGCGGCGCGGTCACGTGCGACAGCATGTTGAGCGTCGAGACCAATTCGGCGCCTCCGGCTACGGGGGGCGCCGTGGAATAGAGCGTGTAGCCGCGATAGGTGCCGCTCACCGGGGCGCGATCGGCCGCGAAGTAGCGGGCCATGTCGCTCATCTTCATCAGGTTGCCGTGCTGCCGCAGATCGTCCACCATCCGCTTCGCCACCTCACCCTTGTAGAAGCCGTCGGCGCCCCTATCGGCGATCTGCTGCAGCGTCCAGGCGAGGTCCGGGTTCTGAAGCGTGTCGCCGGCATGCAGCGGCACGCCGTTGCGGAAGAACAGGGCGCGCGCACCCGGATACTTCATGAACTGATCCCGCTCGGTGGCGAGTGTCGTCGCCAGCCCGTCGCTCACCACATAGCCGTCGCGCGCCGCGTGGATGGCCGGTGCCAGCAGCTTTGCCCACGGGATCTTCTTGCTGCCGAACTGTTCCCACGCGTGGTACATCCCCGCCACCGTGCCGGGCACGTTGGTCATGCCCGGACGTTCGGCCGGCAGTCCCGGCAGGTTCGAGAGCGAGGCGTCCTCGGGCACCCGCGTCATGAACTCGATGAGGTGCGGTTCGGACATGCCGCGCCGATAGACCAGCATCTGTCCGTACCCACCCGGTCCACTGGCATCCGGTTCCGCCACGGCGAGCGCGAACGACACGGCCACGGCGGCATCCACCACGTTGCCTCCCTCGCGGAGGATCTCGAGTCCGGCCGCCGTGGCCACCGGGCTCGCGCTCGACACGGCGGCTCGACCCGTGGCGTCGTTCCGCAGGGGTGGGCGCGCTTCGAGCATTGCGTGCAACACGGCGCGCAGTGCCTCGTCGCTGTTCGCGGCAATGGCGCGTGCCCGGTAAGGCGCGCGCAGCGCCTCCCACCGTGCGCGACGCGCCTGGGCTGATGGTCCGGCGTAGTAGAGCGCGGCCTGCCGCGCGAAGAAGCGGTCGAACGTTTCGGCGTTCCGTTCCGCGCGGTTCACGGGCGCCGGCGCCACTGAAGCGAGTCCAGCGTCGGGTGCCACCGGCGCCTCCACCGTCCACATGCGTCCGCCGGTGGGGAACGCGTCGTACGCATCGCGATCGCCCAGCCGGTTGGGATCGCCGTTGTAGGACACGTCGGGCGGGGGGCGCTCCACGAGCAGCAGGTGCGCGCCGTCGGGACTCCAGGCGGCCTCGGCGTTCTCGGCGCTCACGAGATTCGTGTACGCACCCTCGGTCGAGGTCACGTAGACGGCGCCGCGGGGCGCCGAGGCCGTGTAGGCGAGTCGCGTGCCGTCGGGCGACCAGGTGGGGTGCGAGAGCCCGCGTGCCTCGACGATTTGGCGGTCATGCCCGGCGTTCCCGGCATCGCGCACGTGCAGGTGGCCGGTGCCGTCGTTCGTCGTGACGTACGCGAGATTCCCCTGGCGCGACACAGTCGGCCACGACTCGGCGTCGTGGTTGTCGGTCACGCGGTGCTCGGTTCCGTCGGCGGCGCGCTCCCAGAGCCGTCCCACCGTCGTCAGCCCGCGAACGAAGAACACGCTGCCGTCAGGGGCCACCGCCGGCTCGCCGTCGGCGGGGCCGTCGGTCAGGCGCCGCGGGTCACCGCCCTCCGCACCGACGACCCAGAGGGAGAACCCCCCATCGCGGTTCGAGGAGAACACCACCGAGTCGCCGTGCGCGGTCCACGCCGGATCGCGATCCACGAAGACGCCGTGCGTGAGTTGCGTCCACTGGTCCGCCACGTTCCGCACCCAGAGATCGCCGTGGCGCGAGACGGCCAGGCGCCCGTCCGGGGCGTACGCCGGGTTGCGTGCGCCGGAGCGCGCCGAGGAGTCCCCGGGAACCTGGAGCAGGACAGCGAGAGCGAGAACGCTGGCGATCATGGACACGCATCTCCATCCGAGAGGGGAGACGGAACAAACTCGGTCGGCGCCGCCGCGCCGTCAATCACGCGGCGGCCCGGCGGGCGGGGCGCCGAACTCGCGGGCCTGTCGCGCCATGCCCACCGCCGTGAGGAGGTTGTACGTGAAGTGCACGCCGATGGCGACCCACAGCGTTCCGGTGAACACCACCAGTTCCTGTTTGACGAGCGCGATAGCGAAGATGACGGCCATGCTCTTGCCACCTTGCGGGAAGTGCGCCGCCGCGAACAACACCGCGGCGATCAGGGCCCCGGCAATCGCGCTGCCGGTGAGCATGGTGAACAGCGCGAACGTCACCCCACGATAGGCCAGCTCTTCGGAAACGGCGCCCGTGGCGGCGAGCATCGTGAACGGCACGCCTTCGCGAAGCGTGCGCGGCAGGAAGCCCAGCACCCACAGGCGTCGCCGTTCCTCCTCGCTGCGCATCCGTTGCGAGAGCCACGCCATGCCCCCCATCAACGCGAGCGCCGCGCCCCCGGCCAGATAGTCGCGCGCCGTGAGGTGCACGGGCCCGAGGAATCGCCGCCCCTGCAGCAGCGCCGCGTACCACGCGATGCCGAAGATGAGCAGATGGGTGGCGATGGCGTTCAGATGCAGCTGCGACCGCGACGCAAACTGTGCCGGACCCTCCGCGCTGCCAGTCCGGCGCGCCGTCGTGACGGCACCATAGGGAAGCCCGAACGCCATGAAGGCGAGGAAGAGCCACGAACTGAAGTGGAGGGAGGCCATGGGCGCTCCGGACACTACACCCCTCGTGCTCCCCCCGCTACGGAGGCGATCATACGCTGGCCGCGACGCCCGAACTTCCCGACGTCACGATCTACGGCGACGAGCTGTGGCCGTTCCGACGCAGCGCCGGGCTACTTGATCTTCTTCGCGATCGTCGGCTGGCCAGCCTGACGAACGACGACGCCCGTCACCCGCCCCTCAGGCGTGACGACGAATCGCAGTTGGATGTCCGCGATCTTCGCGAAGAAGTCTCGGTCGGAATACGGCCACACCTGGAACTTCTCCTGACCCGTGGCCTGCGTGTACAGCCCGTGAGTCTCCAGCGTGATCGTAATGTCGAACTTCGGCGCCAGCTGATAGACGCCGACGTAGGGTTCCATCACGCTGTCGGCCAGCACGATGGCGGTATACTCCGCCGGCTTCGGCGTGAGGGGGAGCGCCGGGTCGAGCAGGTGCCGACCGATGTCGTCCGCGCCCTCGCCGCCGCTGTTCGTCATCACCACCACGCCGACCTTTCGCGACGGCTCGAAGCCGATGAACGTGCGATAGCCGCCCGTGCCCCCGTTGTGCCAGACGATGGTGTCGCTGCCGGCGTGGAGGCTGAACCAATTGAGGCCGATCCGCATGTTCGCGCTGCCCGTCGGCGCCCGCTCCTCGTGCGCGAACGCCATCGCCCGCTCCAGCGGGCCACGCTCGGGATGGAGATTCGCTGCCAGGAACTTGAGCATGTCGTCGGTGGTGGACCGGATCGCGCCGGCCCCCGCCAGCGTGGGCAGATCCCAGTTGGCCGTGACCTTGCCGCTCGCGTCGTGACCGATGGCCAGGTGCTGCTTCATCCACGGCGTGAACGTGATGGCGGTGTGCGTCATGCCCAGCGGCTGCCACACCATCCGGCGCTCCATCGCTTCGTACGACTCCCCCGTGGCGCGCGACAGCGCCTGACCGAGCAGCCCAACCCCGAGGTTCGAGTACTCGAATTCCGCCCCGGGGTCGCGCGGCAGGGTGTAGTGCGAGAGAAAGTCCCACAACTGCTGCACCGTGTAGTCGGCGTACGGGTTGTTCAGGTCCTTGGGATGAAAGTTGCTGGGCATTCGCGGCAGCCCGGAGTTCTGTTCCGAAAGGTTCAGCAGCGTGATCTGCTTGCCGTCGCGCGACGGCACGGTGACGTCGTCCGGCAGGAACTTCTGCACCGGCTCGTCGAGCCGCACCGTGCCCGATTGCACGAGTTCGGCGAGCGCGGTGGCCGTGAAGACTTTGGAGATCGATCCGATCTCGAACACCGAGTTACCGTCGAGCGGCGGCTGGCCCGGCCCCGGATCGCCGAACGCCACGACCCGGGTACTGCCGTCTGGGCCCAGCAGCCCGACGACGATTCCGGCACTCCGGCCTTCCTTCACGCGCTGCGTGATGACGCTCAGCACCGCGGAATCGGACGGCAGTGCCGCATTTGGCATCGAGGCCGTGCCGCCCTGCTGGGCAGCCGCCGCCTCCGGCAACGCCAAGGCGGCGACCAGAAACCATATTGACGCTCGTCTGATTCGTGAGGCTGACATCGTCCGGTCCTCCCGTACGAAGCGGGTAATGACCGCAAGTCTACCGGACCGGAACCAGAAGCGACAGAGTTATCTCCTTCACCTCACAGCCTCACAGCCCATTGCCGAACTCCTCCCCCGACTCCCATCCCGGCCGCTGGCGGCAGCTCGCGCTGCTCGCGTTCGCCGAACTGTTCGGCATGTCGCTCTGGCTGGCGGCGGCGGCCGTCGGACCGCAGTTCGCATCGCGCTGGCAGCTCACCCAGTCGGAAACCGGATGGCTGGTGACGATCGTGCAGTTCGGATTCGTGCTCGGCACTGCGGTCTCTGCCGTACTCAACCTGGCCGACGTGATTCCGTCCAAGCGGCTGTTCGCCGGCGCGGCCCTCATCGGTGCGGCCGCCAATGCGGCGCTCGTCCACGCGCCGACCTATCGAGCCGCGCTCGTCCTGCGTCTGGTGACGGGGTTCGCGCTGGCCGGCGTGTATCCGCCCGCCATGAAGATGATCTCCACCTGGTTCCGCTCCCAACGCGGACTCGGCATCGGCACCATCGTGGGCGCGCTCACCATCGGCAAGGCGAGCCCGTATCTCGTCCACGCCTTTCCGGGCGCCGGCGTCGCCACGGTGCTGTTCACCGTGAGCGGCTTCGCCGTGCTCGGCGCGGTCATCGTGACGGTGGGGTACGACGACGGGCCGTACGCGTTTCCGGCGCGGCCATTCTCGTGGTCGCTGGTGGGCACGGTGTTTCACGCGCGCCGCTGGCGATTGGCTATCGGCGGCTATCTCGGCCACATGTTCGAGCTGTACTCCATGTGGACGTGGATTCCGGTGTTCCTCGCCGCCAGCGCGGCGGCGAGCGGCATGGCGGCGGGGGCGCGCACCAACGAGATCGCATCGCTGGTGTCGTTTCTGGCCATCGCGGCCGGTGGCGCGGGGTGCATCTGGGGCGGACTCGTTGCCGACAAGCGCGGCCGCGAATGGCTGGTGACCGTGGCGATGGCGGCCAGCGGCACCTGCGCCGTGCTCATTGGGTTCACCTTTGGCATGCCCTTCTGGATTCCCGCCGCCGTCGCCGTCGTGTGGGGATTCTTCGTCGTCGCCGACTCGGCGCAGTTCAGCACCCTGGTCACCGAAGCGGTGCCGCCGCATTCCGTGGGCACGGCGCTCTCGGTGCAGACGTCCATGGGCTTCCTGCTCACGATGGTATCCATTCAGTTGGTCCCGCCGGCGCAGGCCGCGTTGGGCTGGCACTGGGCGCTGGCCCTGCTCGCGTTCGGGCCGGCGTTCGGCATCGCCGCCATCCGACGACTCGTGCGTGTGCGCCGCGCGGTGGGTGCGGCGTGGTGAATACGCCCGACGCATTGCACCATGCGTCCGGCGACCACAGGTTGGTCGCATGAGAATTGCCGATGCAGTTGTTGCCTGCGTGGTCATCCTGCTCTCGGCGCCGGCCGCCGGCGCGCAGCAATCGACATCCACTCGGTCGCCCGACGTTCCGATCCTCATCCGGAACGTCACGCTCATCGACGGCACCGGAGCGCCCGAGCGCGCCGGCGTGGATCTCGTGATCCGCGACGGGCATATCGCCGAAATCGATGCGGCCGGGGCGCCGACGCGCACCACGCCTGCCCCAGATTCGGTAATCGACGGCCGCGGTCTGTATGCGATTCCGGGGCTCATCGACGCGCACGTGCACCTGGGCACGGGTCCGTGGAACGACCGCGCGGACGCGCTGCGGCACGCGCTGCTCGGCGGCGTGACCAGCGTGTTCGAATTGGCCGGCGACACCCGTGCCACCGGTGATCTCCAGCGCGCCGTGCTCGCCGGCCAGATCGCGGGTCCCCACGTCTATTATGTGGCGCTGTTCGGTGGGCCCGGCTTCTTCAAGGACCCGCGCACCCTCGACGCCTCGCGTGGCTACGCGCCGGGCACGGCGCCCTGGATGCAGGCGGTCACCGACACCACCAACTTCGCGCACGCGGTCGCGGTGGCCAAAGGTACCGGCGCCACCGGGCTCAAGCTGTACGCGGCGCTCGACTCGCTGGAGGTGACGCGGGCCACCGCGGAGGCGCATCGGCAGGGGCTGCGCGTGATTGCACACGCCACGACCTTTCCCGGCAAGCCCTCCGATCTTGTCGCGGCCGGCGCGGACATGCTCGCGCACACGCCGTATCTCGTCTGGCAGGGCCGTGCGCGTACCGACGACTGGCCGGACCGCGCCAAGGGCGATTTCCTCGGCGTGCCCGCCGACTCGCCCGTCATCGAGCACCTGCTCGAGTCGATGCGCGATCGCGGGGTGGCGCTCAACCCCACGCTCTGGATCTTCGCCAACGAACTGCCGCACGATTCCGTCAGCCGGCTCCGCACGCCGTGGATATACGCCGTGACGCGCCGGGCCGCGCAGCTCGGGGTGCGCATCGTGGCGGGCACCGACGAGATGTACGACCCGAAGCTCGACTCGCTTCCCATGCTGCATCGCGAGCTCGACACCTTCGTCCGCGACGCCGGGCTCACACCGATGCAGGCCATCACCTCGGCCACCGCCAACGCGGCATGGGCCATCGGCATCGCCGATTCGGTCGGTACGCTGGCGCCCGGCAAGGTGGCCGACCTCGTGCTGCTCGGCGCCGATCCCACCGCGGACATCCGCAACACGCGCGACATTCGCCTCGTCATGCAGGGCGGGAAGGTCGTGCGTCCGCGGTGAACCGCGACTACTGGGATCGTCAGGCGGATCACTGGGACGAGGAGATCTTCGACAGTCTGGGGGAGGACGTGCGCGGGGTGATTCGCCGTGCGATTCGCGCCGCGGCGGCACGGCACCGCGCGGCCATCGACTTCGGTTGCGGGATCGGCGGCTATCTGCCGTTTCTGTCGCGGGTGTTCGACTCGGTGCACGCCATCGATTGGTCGGCGCGGTGCGTGGATCGCGCGCGCGCGGCGGCGGACGATCTCCCGAACGTCACCGTCGAGCGGAACACGCCGCGTGCGCTGGCGCGCCTGGAACGCAAATTCGGATGCGTCGTGGCGGCCAACGTCGTGATCCATTCCGACGGCCGTGTGCGGCGGCCTCTCTGGCAAGCCATTCGCCGCGTCGTCAAGCGCGGCGGCAGCGGCATCTTCGTGGTGCCGTCGCTCGAGTCTGCAGCTTACTGCGAGTTCGTGCGACGCCGCACGGCGCCGCGCCGCGCCGCGTCCTACGACTTCCATCCCCGCACGCGCGGCGCCGAGGCCGGCACGGTGAGCATCGAGGGCGTGCCCACCAAGCACTACACCGCCGATGAACTCCGCGCCGCGCTGGCCCTGGCCGGGTTCCGCGTTTCGCGGCTGTCTCGCGTGGGCTACCGGTGGAGTACTGAAGCGCTGGAACCGCCGCGTCGCATGCACGCGCGATTACCCTGGGACTGGCTCGCGGAAGCGCGTGCCGTCTAGGGCGGACCAGCGCGCGCGACTACCATTAGACAGAACGGGCGCGCCGGCGCCCGCTGTGTCCTTCACCTCACGAGCCGACTGCTGATGTTCGTCGATTCCATTCGTGCGTTACTGCATGCCAGAGCCCCTCGCACCGAGCCCGCGGATGCCGCGCCGGCCGCCGATGTCAATCCGGTCCATCTCGCCGCGTGTACGCTGCTGCTCGAGATCGCGTACGCGGACGGCGAGTTCACGGCGCCCGAGCGCGCGCACCTGGAGGCGGTGCTCGCCCGGCATTTCGGGCTGGACGCCGAATCCGGACGCCATCTCATCGACCTCGCCGAGCGCGAGCGTATTCGCTCGGTGGACTACTTCCAATTCACGTCGGTCCTCCAACGCAACTACGACCTGGGCCAGAAGATGGTGCTCGCCGAGATCATGTGGGGGCTGGTGCTCGCCGACGGGAAGATCGCCGACCGCGAGCAGTACCTGACGCGCAAAATCGCCAACCTCCTCGACCTCGAACCGGGATACCTGGCGCAGGCGAAGGCGACGGCGGCGCAACGCCCCGACTGACCCCGCGCCGGGAGGCCACGCATCCCCCATGCAGACCTTCTTCGTACGCCGTGAGGACTACCCGCCCGACCAGAGCTGGCGCCTGCTCGACTGGTGCCTGAGCCGGGGGGCGGACGAATTCAGCCTCGCCTTCCTGGGCCCGCCCTATCTGCCCGACACACGGTGGGCCACGGTGGACGAGTTGCTCGCCACCTTTCGCCGGCGCGTCGCCAGTGCCGGCGACCGCTGGCTCCTGACCGGCGAGACGGCCGCCGTATTGCGCGACGTGCTCGCGGGCGGCCTGTTCGCGTACACGCCGGGCGAGTCGTCGCTCGAAGATCTGACCCTGTACCGCGCCGGTGAAGCGTTGTTGCGGATCGTCACGCGCGAAGGGCAGGGAATTCTCCAACTGCGCGACGACGAGGAGGCGACGCTCGAACGCGCGCAACTTCCCTATCACCTGCGGGCACGCTAGCTCAGGCCGAGAGCTGGCGGCGCAGCCGGCGCGCTGCCCACACGCTGAACGCGATGCCCAGTGCGCCGATCGCCAACAGCAGCGGGATGCGTCGCTCCAGAAAGCTGGCCCCCAGATAGACCGTTCCGAGCGCGAACGGCAGTTCGGCGATCGCCAGGGCCGCGGTGAACTTCCACAGGTTGTACCGCGCCAGTCCGAGCAGATAGCCCGGAATCTCCGACGGCAGCGCGAGTTGGAAGAGCAGCACCAGCCGGAAGGGGGCATGTGCGGAAATCCGCTGCTGATAGCGCTCCAGCGCGTCTGCCGACATGAGCGCCGCGACCACCGGCCGGCCCAGGAATCGGCCGATCGCATAGGCCCCGACCCCGCCCACCAGCCATCCGGCCCACAGCAACGCCAGACACGCCAGCTTGCCCCATGCATACACCGCGACGGGAACGATCACGACGCTCGAGAAGAACGCGAGCATGGCTGACACCGCCGCGAGCAGGAAGAACACCGTCGGCCCGCCCACCGGATGATGGATGATGACCGTCTCCGCGTCGGCCAGCAGCCGGAGCAACGCCGTGTGCAGACTCGACGAGGCGGCTACGAGAGCCAACCCGACGCACAGCAGGGCGAGCACGGTCGCCCTGGCCCAGATGGCCGCCGGCGATCGGCTTCCGGCCCTTTCGTTCCGAGTCACACTGACACGCTCCCACCATCCGGTCCGTCGTCCGCTGCCTTGATGGAGTATACGCCTGAACACGACCCGCGCCTACGGCCGCCGTCACCCGGTGCCCCCGCGCCTTGAACGCGCGTGTACCTGCCTCCATGATGTTGGCTTGGCAGTGCCACCCACCCACCCTCGGCTCGATTCCGGAGTCTTCCATGCGTCGCACCTCCCACTCGACGTCCGCCCTCACTCTGCTGCTGGCGCTCGTTCTCGCCGTTCCCACGTCCGCGTCCGCGCAGCGCACCCGTCGTGCCCGGCCGGCGGCGCAGGATTCCGCCCGGAACGACAGCGGGCCCAGAATTCTCAATGTGGGCGACTACGGCCGATGGAAGCGCATCAACTCCGCCGACCTGTCGCCCGACGGGCGCTGGATGACCTACGCCTACGCTCCGAACGACGGCGACGATACGCTGTTCGTGAAGCAGCTCGGCACCGACAAGCTGTACACGATTCCGCGTGGCGCGGCGCCGTCGTTCTCCGACGATTCGCACTGGGTGGGCTACTACGTGAGCCCCCCGAAGCGCACCGGCCGCGGCCGCGGGGGGCGGAGCGAAACGCCGCCCGCGCCGGAAGGCCGCGGCGGCCGCGGCGGCAATGCCGGCCCGCGCACCTTCGAACTGCTCGACCTTTCCACCGGTGACAAGTGGGCGGCGCCCAACGCGCAGGCGTTCAACTTCGCCAAGGGGTCGAAGTCACTCGCCGTTCATCTGGCCAGGGCGTCGCGTACCGACACCACGCATAAGGGCTCCGATCTGCTGCTGCGCGACCTCGCCACCGGCAACACGCGCAATGTCGGCAACGTGTCCCAGTACGACTTCGACGACGCAGGCAATCTGCTCGCGTACACCGTGGACGCATCCGACCGCCTGGGCAACGGCGATCTACCTGGTCGATCTGGCCAGCGGCGCCACGCGCGCTCTCGATGCCATGCCCCAGGACTACGCCGGCATGGCCTGGAGTGACAAGGGCGCCGATCTCGCGGTGCTTCGCGGAACCAAGCCCAAAGAAATGAAGCAGCAGGACAACGTGCTGCTCGCGTGGACCGGACTCGGTGCCGGCGCCGGAACCGAAACGGTGTACGATCCGTCCAAGGCGTCGGACTTCCCGAAGGGATTCGTGCTCAGCGAATTCGCCACGCCCCACTGGAGCGACGACGGGTCCCGTGTGCTGGTGGGCATCAAGCAACAGCAAGCGGAGTTGCCGAAGAGCGAGGAACCGCAGGCCAACGTGGACGTCTGGCACTGGAACGACGCCGAGCTGCAGTCGGTGCAGATGGTGCGCATCCAGCAGGAGCGGCGTGCCAACTTCGCGTCGTCCGTGCTCGTGCCGTCGGGCAAGTTCGTGCAGTTGGCGGACAGCGCGATGCCCACGGTGCAGATGGCGGACGACGGATCGTGGGGCGTGGGACGCAACGACACGACGTACCGCGGTGAGGTGGCGTGGGGCGGCAGCCATGCCGACTACTATCGCGTGAACACCGCCACCGGAGCGCACACGCTCATCGCGGACAAGCTCTGGCGCACCATGGGCACCTCGCCCGACAGCAAGCGGTTCCTGTACCTCCAGAACCAGCACATCTACGCCTACGACGCCGCGTCGGGGAAGAGCACGCAGGTGGACGGAGGCATGAATTTCGTGAACACCGACGACGACCACGCGTACGAGCGCCCCATCTGGGGGCTGGCCGGCTGGTCGAGCGACGGGCGGTACGTGCTCGTCTACGACAAGTACGACGTGTGGCGGTTGTCGCTGGACGGCACCGGCAAGCCGGTGGATCTCACGCAGGGCACGGGAAAGGCGCAGCAGATCGAATTCCGCGTCGTGCGGCTGGACCTGCCCGGTGGCGGTGGGCGGGGCGGGCGCGGCGGGCGGGGCGGATTCGCCGCCGGGCCGCGCGTGGAGGATCACGGCATCGATCTCTCCAAACCGGTCACCCTCTCCGCATACGGGGAGTGGACCAAGAAGTCGGGCTACTGGACGCTCCAGCCGGGCCAGGCGCCCAAACCGCTGATCTACGAGGACAAGATGATCGGCCAGGCGTCGAAGGCCGAGGATGCCGACCGCGTGATCTTCACGGAACAGACCTTCCGCCAGTTCCCCGACTACTGGGTGAGCAACACGGCGTTCCAGGCCCCGCAGCAGGTGACGGATGCCGATCCGTTCCTCAAGGACTACGCGTGGGGGAGCAAGGTCCTCGTCAACTTCACCAACAGCCACGGGCAGAAGCTGCAGGGCACGCTCACCCTGCCGGCGGGCTATCAGCCCGGCAAGAAGTACCCGATGGTCGTGTACTTCTACGAGATCCTTTCGAACACGCATCACGCCTTCTCGATGCCCACGTTCGACGACCGCCCGCAGATGTCCACCTACGCGAGCAACGGATACCTGGTGTTCGAACCCGACGTGCGCTACCAGATCGGTGCGCCCGGCAGCTCGGCACTCGACTGCGTGACCAGCGGCGTGAAGAAGGTGATCGAGATGGGGTACGCCGATCCCGCGCATATCGGGTTGCAGGGACACAGCTGGGGCGGATACCAGTCGAGCTACATCCTCACGCAGACGAACATGTTCGCGGCGATCGTCACGGGCGCGCCGCCCACCGATCTCATCAGCTTCTACGACGAGTTGTATCCGGGCTCAGGAACGGCGCAACAGGGCATCACCGAGGTCGGGCAGGTGCGCATGGGGGAGAACGTCACGCCCTGGAACCACACCAAGCTGTACGAGGAGCAGTCGGCGCTGTTCAACGTGCCCAAGATCACGACGCCCTTCATGATCCTGCAGGGCACCGCCGACAACGCGGTGGACTGGCATCAGGGGCTCGAGCTCTACAATGCGGCCCGGCGCCTCGGCAAGAAGGTGATCTTCCTGTCGTATCCGGGCGAGCCGCACCACCTGTCGAAGAAACCCAACCAGATCGATTTCCAGATCCGCATGAAGCAGTTCTTCGATCACTATCTCAAGGGCGCGCCGATGCCGGAGTGGATGAAGGACGGCGTGCCGCAGGTCGACAAGGGAGAACCCATTCGATGAGCACGTCCATGTTGCGGCGCCCGGCGCCGCGTCACCTCGCGCTGGCCTTCGCCCTGGCGCTCCTGCCGGCCGCGCACGCGGCGGCGCAGGACTCGGCGGCGGCGCACAAGCGGGCGCCCGACGGCAAGAAGGTGCTGACGCTGGCCGACTACCCGTCGTGGAATCGCATCACGAATACGTCGATCAGCGACGACGGGCGATGGATGACGTACACGTACGCGCCCAACGAGGGCGACGATACGCTGTTCGTGAAGCAACTCGACGGCGACAAGCTCTACCGGGTGCCGGTGGGTGAGGCAGCGGGTGGTGGACGCGGCGGGCGCGGCGGCGGGAGCGTGCAGTTCTCCGACGACGCGCACTGGATCGGGTACTACGTGAATCCGCCGGCGAAGACCACCGAAGCCGGTGGGCGCGGGGCGGGACGCGGGGGTCGCGGCGGCCGCGGTGGTGCGAATGGCGCCGCGGCTGGCGGCGGCACGCGGCACTTCGAACTGCTCGACCTCGCCTCGGGCGACAAGTTCGACGTACCCGACCCGGCCGGCTTCCAGTTTGCCAACGGGTCGCGCTTTCTCGCCGTCAAAGTGGCCGCCGAGCGCGGCGATACCTCGCACCGCGGCAGCGACCTGCTGCTCCGGCGGCTGGCCGACGGGGTCACGCAGAACATCGGTAACGTGAACCAGTACGACTTCGACACGGCCGGCAACCTGCTGGCCTACACCGTCGATGCGGCCGACCGGCTGGGCAACGGCGTGTACGTGATCGATCTCGCCAGCGGCGCCACGCGAGCGCTCGACAGCAAGCCCATGGAATACGACGGCCTGGCGTGGCGCGATTCGTCCACCAGTCTGGTGGCGCTGCGTGGCGAGAAGCCCAAAGACAAGGAACTGCGCGCCAACGTGCTCCTCGCCTGGTCCGACGCCGGCTCCGCGCAACCGGGCGTGGAATGGGATCCGGCGCAGGACGCGACGTTCCCCAAGGATTTCGTGCTCAGCGAGTACGCCGCGCCGCAATGGAGCAAGGACGGCGCGCGGCTGTTCGTCGGCATCAAGCAGCAGGCCGACGTGTTGCCCAAGAACGAGGAGTCGAAGGCCGACGTGGACGTCTGGCACTACGACGACGTGGAGCTCCAGTCGCAGCAGATGATCCAGATCGGCCGTCTGCGCCGCGCCACCCTGGCGTCGGCGTTCGACGTGGCGTCGCGGAAGTTCGTGCAACTGGCCGACACCAACATGGACAGCGTCACGCCCACGGCCGATGGCCGGTGGGCCATCGGACGCGATGCCACGCCGTACGACCATGACTTCTCGGAGGGCCAGCCTTCGCGTGCGGACTACTACCGCGTGAACGCCACCACCGGCGCGCGCACGCTCATCGCCCGGCACCTGTTGCGCACCATGGGCACCTCGCCCGACGGCAACTGGTTCCTGTACCTGCGAGCCGGCCACGTGATGGGCTACGACCTCGCCACCGGCAAGACGGTCAATGTGGACGCCGCCACCGGGCACAGCTTCATCGACACCGACGACGATCACGCCGCGGAGAAGCCGATCTGGGGAGTGGCCGGCTGGTCGAAGGACGGTAAGTCGGTGCTGCTGTACGACAAGTACGACCTCTGGTCGTTGCCGCTCGACGGCGCCAAGGGGCGGGATCTCACCGCCGGCGCCGGTGCCGCGGGGCAGATTCAACTGCGGCTCGCGCACCTCGAAGGCGGCGGTCGCGGAGGACGCGGCGGCTTCGGCTTCGGCGGGGGCGCTGCCGAGGCGGTGGATCTCTCGCAGCCCCAAAGGCTCACCGCGTACGGCGAGTGGACCAAGAAGTCCGGCTATTACCAGATGCCGGCCGGAGGGGGCAGGGCCACCCCGCTCATCTACGAGGACAAGATGATCGGCCAGGCGGAGAAGGCGAAGCACGCCGACCGGGTGATCTTCACCGAGCAGACGTTCCGGGAATTTCCGGACTACTGGGTAAGCGACGCGAAGTTCTCGTCCCCCCGCCAGGTGACCGACGCCGATCCCCAGATCTCCGAGTACGCCTGGGGGCGCCGCGTGCTCGTGAACTTCACCAACAGTCGCGGAAAGAAGCTGCAGGGGACGCTCACCCTGCCGGCCGACTATCAGCCGGGTAAGAAGTACCCGATGATCGTGTACATCTACGAGATCCTGTCGGACACGCACCATCAGTTCTCGATGCCGGTGTATGACGACCGCCCGCACATGAGCGAGTACGCGAGCGACGGCTACCTGGTGTTCTCGCCGGATATCGTGTACGAGATCGGCAAGCCGGGTTCGTCGGCGCTCGACTGCGTGACGGCGGGCGTGAAGAAGGTGATCGAGCTCGGCTACGCCGACCCCAAGCACATCGGGCTGCAGGGGCACAGTTGGGGCGGGTACGAGTCGTCGTTCATTCTCACCCAGACCAACATGTTCGCGGCGGTTGTCACCGGTGCGCCGCTCACCGACCTGATCAGCATGTACGGGGAACTGTACAAGCAGAGCGGGTCGTGGAATGGAGGGATCCTCGAAACGAGTCAGGGGCGCATGGGCGCCAACGTCACCCCGTGGAACGCGACGAAGCTCTACGAGAGCCAGTCGCCGGTATTCAACGTGACGAAGATTCAGACGCCGTTCATGATTCTTCAGGGCACGGCTGACGGCGCCGTGGACTGGGATCAGGGGCTCGAGTTCTACAATGCGGCGCGGCGCAACGGCAAGAAGGTCATCTGGGTGTCGTACCCGGGCGAGCCGCACCACCTGGCCAAGAAGCCCAACCAGATCGATTTCCAGATCCGGATGAAGCAGTTCTTCGATCACTATCTCAAAGGGACGTCCGTTCCAAGCTGGATGAAGTACGGCGTGCCGCAGGTAGACAAGGCCAAGGCCACGGCCGCCGAGGATCGCGTCCCTTGACGACCGCAGCCAGCAGTTTCCTCATGCCGCCCGTAGTTCTCACGGCACGACCGGGGCTTTCCGGCCCCGATACCGTTTCCCCCTGCCGCACCCCCTGGCGGCCCCCTCTCTTTCCTCCCGGCCCCATGCAGATCTCTCGATTCCGATCCCTCGCGACTCTCACCGCGCTCGCGGTGTCGTTGAGTCCGGCGGCGCCCTCGGCGCTGACCGCTCAGCGCGCCGCCGCCATGCCGTCCCACGTCGATACCGCCTACTTCGGCAGCGTGAAGTGGCGCAACATCGGTCCCAACAGCGCCGGCCGCATGGTGGCCGTCGCCGGGTCGGCCGCCCGCCCCGACGAGTACTACATGGGCACCACCGGCGGCGGCGTGTGGAAGACCACCGATGGCGGCAAAACCGCCGAGCCGGTGAGCGACGGCTACTTCGGTGGCTCCATCGGCGCCATCGCGGTGAGCGAGAGCAACCCCGACATCGTGTACGTGGGCGGCGGTGAAACCCCCATCCGCGGCAACGTCTCGTACGGCGACGGTGTGTGGAAGACCACCGACGGCGGCAAGACCTGGCAGCACATGGGGCTCGAAGCCACCCAGCAGATCGGCCGCATCCGCATCGACCCGCGCAACAATGACGTGGTCTACGTCGCCGCGCTGGGCCACGTGTGGGGGCCGAACGCGGAACGCGGCGTGTTCAAGACCACCGACGGCGGCAAGAGCTGGAAGAAGATCCTCTTCCGCAACGACTCCACCGGCGCCATCGACCTGGTGATGGACCCGAGCAATCCCGACGTGCTCTACGCCTCGCTCTGGCAGGCGGGACGGAAGCCCTGGCTGTTGATCAGCGGCGGCGCCGGCAGCGGCATCTTCAAGACCACCGACGGCGGCGACCACTGGAGCGAGATCACGCGCAATCCAGGGCTGCCCACCGGAGTCATCGGCAACATCGGGCTGGCGGTGTCGCCCGTGAAGCCGAGCCGCGTGTGGGCACTCATCGAGAACGAACCAAAGGGCGGCGTCTACCGGTCGGATGACGGCGGCGCCACCTGGCAGTACCTGAACGACAGCCGCGATCTGCGGCAGCGGGCGTGGTACTTCTCCATGCTGTTCGCCGACACGCAGGACAGCAACACGGTCTATGCGCCGAACGTCGGTCCCGAGTGGTCGCAGGACGGCGGCAAGACGTTCAAGCGCTCGTTCGGCGGCGGCGACAACCACGTGATGTGGATCGCGCCGAACGACGACAAGCGGATGATCGTCGGTCACGACAACGGCGCCATCATCACCACCGATGGCGGCAAGACGAGCACGCGTGTGGCCGTTCCAACCGGGCAGTTCTACCACGTCTATCTCACCAACCACTTCCCGTACGACGTCTGCGGCGCCAAGCAGGACGCGGGGTCGTCGTGCGGCCCGGTGCGCGAGGAGTCGCGCGGCCGCGGCTTCGGGGGCGGGCGGGGACGCGGCGGCGCCGAGGCGTCCCCGTACTCCACGTTCTATGGCATCGCCGGCGGCGAGTCCGGCTATGTGGCCGGCGATCCGCTCGATCCCGACATCACCTATGGCGGCAACTACAGCGGCGTGCTCGAGAAGATGGACCACGCCACCGGCATGAGCGTTCGACTCGACCCCTGGCCGCTCAACCCGATGGGACACAGCGCCGAGGACTCGAAGTACCGCTTCCAGTGGACGTACCCGATCATGAACTCGCCGCACAACCCGCACGTGCTCTACGTGGGGTCGAACGTGCTGTTCAAGTCGTCGGACGACGGCGCCACATGGAAGGTGATCTCTCCGGATCTCACGCGGCACGATCCGGCCACGCTCGGTCCCTCGGGCGGTCCGATCACCAAGGACCAGACATCCATCGAGTACTTCGGCACGATCTTCGCCGTGCAGGAGTCGCCGATCACGCCGGGTCTCATCTGGACGGGGTCGGACGACGGGCTCATCTACCTCACACGCGACGGCGGCCAGCATTGGAGCAACGTCACGCCCAAGGGGCTGCCCAAGTGGACGCGCATCTCGATCATCGACCCGTCGCCGCACGCGCCGGGCACGGCCTGGGTGGCGGCCAACCGCTACCAGTTGGACGACTACGCGCCCTATCTATATAAGACCACCGACT
The DNA here is from genome assembly GCA_963781765.1 of uncultured Gemmatimonadaceae bacterium. Classification (GTDB taxonomy): domain Bacteria; phylum Gemmatimonadota; class Gemmatimonadetes; order Gemmatimonadales; family Gemmatimonadaceae; genus JAGWRI01. Next base: position 192,451 of record CAWAHC010000007.1, on the reverse strand, counting down.
ACGGCCACACCTGGACCAAGATCGTCAACGGGCTGCCCGGCGACGTGTACACCCGGTCGATTCGCGAGGACCTCGTGCGCCCGGATATGCTCTACGCCTCCACCGAGCGCGGCATGTGGCTCTCGTACGATGCGGGCGCGCACTGGCAGAGCCTGCAGCGCAACCTCCCGCCGGTGCCCGTGCACGATATCGCGCTGCGCGATGACGACATCGTGATCGCCACGCACGGCCGCGCCTTCTGGGTCATGGAGGGCATCTCGCAACTGCGTCAGGCGCCCGAGGCCGAAGCGGCGGCGGGTCATGACTTCCTCTACAAGCCGGGCACCACGTATCAGGGCACCACGGTGGACGTGGACTATCGGCTCCCGCAGGCCGGCGGGCCGGTGACGGTCGAGTTCCTGGAGCAGAACGGGAAGGTCATCAAGAAGTTCAGCTCCACCGATTCGGTGCCCGAAGGCCGCGGTGGCCGCGGCGGGCGGCGGGGGGGCTTCGGCGCGCCGGCGCGCGTGACCGACCGCGCGGGGCTCAACCACTACACGTGGAACATGCGCTACGACGACGCGTCGAGCTTTCAGGGGATGCTGCTCTGGTCGGGCGGCGTCACGGGCCCCGATGCCGCGCCGGGCACGTACACGGTGCGGGTCACCGTGGGTAATGCGACCCCCATGACCCGGACCTTCACGGTCATGAAGGATCCGCGCGCCAAGGCCACCGACGCCGATCTCGTGGAGCAGCACAACTTCGCCATCCGCGTGCGCGACCGGCTGACCGCGGCCAACGACGGCGTGAAGCGCATCCGCAGCGTCAAACGGCAACTGGACGATCGGGCGCCGGCGATGAAGGACAACGCGGCGTTCGGCACGCTGGCGAAGAACTTTGCCGACAGTCTGAGCGGAGTGGAGGACTCGCTCTACCAGACGAAGAACAAGAGCGGCGAGGACCCGCTCAACTTCCCGGTCCGCCTCAACGACCAGCTGGCCGGACTCATGGGGTTCATTGAGAACGGCGAGCGGCGGCCCCCGCCGCAGGCCTACGAGGTGTACAACACGCTCAACCCCCTGCTGCAGGCGCAGCTCACCCGGCTCGACCGGGTGATGAAGCTGTACCTGGACCGCGTGAATGCGGCGCTCAAGGCAGCGGGCCAGGCAGCGGTGGTGCCGAGCACCGACGAGCCGCCGGCACAGGAGGAGGGCGGGATATCCGACGAGTGAACGAGTAGGAGCGTGAATGCGTGAACCAGGATGCGCCCGGGCGACGAGGTCGTCCGGGCGTTTCCATCACCGTCCATTGCGCTCCAGCAGCACGCTCCCCGATATCCGCTTCATCTCCTCCCGACGCTTCCTCGAGCTGAACCGTCCCATGAATCGCCAGAGCCAGGCCAGCGTCATCTCGCGGTGCAGGCGGTGGGCCTCTTCCATAGATGACCGGAATACCGCCTCGTGCCACCCGAAGGGTTCGAAGAACGCCGTCCCCTCGGCGGGGGCGAACTTGAACGGTGCGTTTCCCTTCTCCGCCGCCTTTCCCCACGACTTGGTCATGTATTTCAGCAGCCACGGATTGGCGAGGTCGATGAGCCAGGAGGCGAAGCTTGGCTGCCCCTGCAGGTCGCGCGCGAGTGCGCCCACCTGCTCCGTGGTCAGATAGATCAGCAGCCCTTCGGTCACGACCAGCGCGCGCTTCGATTCGGCGCCGAGCCTGGCGAACAGGGCACGTCGCGCCGAGTCGTCCGTGAGGTCGGTGGCGACTGCCTCGTAGCGGCAGCGCGGAGTCTCGGCGCGGAGCGCGTCGGCCTTGTACGCGAGAATCGCCGGCAGGTCCACGTCCACCCAGTGCAGATCGGCGGGCAGTTCCATGCGCCAGGCGCGGGTGTCGAGGCCGGCCGCCAGGTTCACGACCGTGTCGATTGCGTGGGTAGCAATCGTATCCCGAATGATCTCGTCGAACACCGCGGTGCGGACGATCATGGCCCAAGCGGCGGCCCGGCCCCGCTTCATCGTCCGGACGATCTCCTCGCCCTGCGGCCCGGCCAGGCGTCGCGCAAAGGGGTCGTGGAAGAGGGCGTCGGGGCGCTCGGATTCCATGGCGCGATACACGGCTACCCAGCGCGCTGTATCTGAGATGTGTTCGATGGGCATGGGACCTCGCGTCGTGCCGGATGGGGGGGGCGGGGGGCGGGGGGCGGTCGCGTCGGGCTTGAAGAACCAACCGAATCGTACACGCATGGTTAATGACCAACGCGCTACCCACAAATGTATGGGAATTGGGCACCCTCGGCAGCCGCCCTTGCGCTCAATTCCGGTCTGGTTCATGAGTTAGAAACCGGGAGGCGGAGTGCCGAGACTGCACTCGAAAAGGAAGGTTCGCTGGTGGAGTGCGGTTGGCGGTATTGCGACGGCGCTGATGGTCGTGTGGGCCGTTCCGGCCTCCGGCCAGCGCGGGCGCGCAGGCGCAGTGGTCGAGCGGGACAGCCAACCGCGCGGGAGCATCACCGGAACCGTGCGCGACAGCGCCGGCGATCCGGTCGCCGGCGCGCATGTGGAGGCTGGTCCCAAGTACGTCGCGGTGACCGATTCGGCAGGCGCCTTTGCGTTGCGCGGGGTGCCGCAGGGGCCGGTGGTCCTTTCGGTGCGACGGATCGGATACGCGCCGGTGAACTCAATGTGGGACCTCGGGGGGATCGCGCTGTCGCTGGACCTTCGGATCCGCGCCTTCCCCCAGGTGCTGGCCACGGTCTATGCACAGGCGCGCCGCGAGCCTTTCGATTCGCGGCTCGCGGGGTTCTACCAACGAAAGGCGGAGAAGTTGGGATACTACATCACCAGGGGGCAGATCGACTCGCTCGGGACCTTCCGGATGACCGATGTGCTCACGCGAATTCCCGGGGTGCGGACGTTCACGATGCGCGGCGCACTCGGCACCTCGGTCACGATGTCGGGCGCGTCCTGTCCCCCTCTGGTCATGGTGGATGGGTTCCCGGCTGCGTTGGGTCGCTTCGACCTGAACATGGTCGATCTTTCGACCGTGGAGGGGGTCGAGGTCTATCTGCACGGATCCACGGTGCCGTCGTCGCTTGCCGGCCCCTACGGGATGGAGAATTGCGGGTTGATCGCGATCTGGTCCAGGCCGATGCGGCCCACCATACGGGCCAATCAGATGCCCCGGGAACGACCGTTGAATCTCGATTCGCTACTCCGGTCGAACGCTGTCTACACGGCGGCGTCGGTGGATCAGGCTGCTTCGTACACGCAGGGCACGGCAATTCCGATCTATCCCGACTCGCTGTATCGGGCGCGAGTGGCGGGGCGTGTGGTGGCGCGGTTCGTGGTGGACACGGCGGGGTCGGTGGAGGCGGGATCAATCGAAATCGTCTCAGAGACGCAGCCCCCGTTCGGCGCGGCGGTGCGGCGAGCGCTGCGTGCGGCGAGCTTCTCGCCGGCGCGGGCGGGTGGGCGGCTGGTGCGCCAGCTCGTGCAGATGCCGTTCGACTTCGACTACAGCCGCTCCGATTCGGTTCCCGGGTCCGGCCACTGACCGATCCCGGTCTTGCCCGTTCTTAATAGTATGGAGGCTGGCCCGGATCGCTGCCAGGTCAAAAGTACCGATTAATATTGGGGCCATTCCTTTATCTCACAGCGCGTGTGGCAACCGGGCGGGCATTTTGTGACCATCCGGCTGCGTAGGACGGTTAGGGAGTCAACGCGACCCTTGCGAGTGTGTGGTCCGACCGCCAAACTGGGCCATTCTCTCTCCATTACTTACTCCCTGCTCGATGCCTGCTGCCAGTTTCGTCGGTAGAGGCTCGACAACCCGCCCCTGACGAAGTCCAGCCCGATTCCCTGCGGGCTGGTCGTCCGTCCCTCAAATCTCGTTCTGAGACCCCTGGATGAGGACCGACAACATGAACGTGAATCGAATGAGGCGTTTGATTGTCCCTCTCGTGAGCGCGTGCCTGGTGGGATTCACGGCACTGCCGGCGATGGGGCAGTCGACCGTCATCACGGGTAAGGTTTCCGATGCTTTCGGCGCCGCCCTGCCGAATGCGACCGTCAACATCGTGGCCCTCAAGTTGGGAACGATGACCAACGCGTCGGGCACGTACACGCTGACCATTCCGGACGCTAGCGCTCGCGGTCAGAGCGTCGACGTGACGGTACGGTTTCTCGGGTATTCGCCACTCACCCAGTCGGTGACGCTGAGCCCGGGCAGCCATACGCTTGACTTCTCGCTCAAGGCCGACCCCTTCCACCTGAACGCGGTGGTAACGACGGGTGTGGCGGACTCCACGTCGGCGAGAAGCCTGACGTTCTCGGTGGCCAAGATCACCGGAGAGCAGATTTCGGCGGTTCCCGCCGCGAACCCGCTCGAAAACCTGTCGGGACAGGTGGCCGGCTTGAAAGTCGACGTCGGCGCCGGCAACCCGGGCAGTGCTCCGACCATCCGCATCCGCGGCTCGAACTGCCTGCAGGCAGGTTGCAGTGGCCCGCTCATCATCATCGACGGCGTGATCACGACCGAGAGCATCTCCGACATCGACGCGCAGGACATCGCGTCGATCGAAGTGCTGAAGGGCGCCGCGGGTGCTTCGTTCTACGGATCGAACGCGGCCAACGGCGTCATCAACATCACGACCAAGCGCGGTTCGAACCTGGCCGAGAATCACCTGACGATCACGGCCCACTCCGAATACGGCAAGTCCGACATCGCGCACTATCCGTCGATCAACACCGGTACGCGCAACCAGTTCAACACGGACGGGAGCATCCAGCTCACCAGCACGGGTGGCGCGGTCCTGAATGCGTCGGGCTTCGATGACACGGCGTATCCGACCAGCGGTCCGAACGCCTATCGCAACCAGCTCAAGACCTGGTTGAGCCGCAACGACTACTACAACAACGACGTGTCGGTTGGCCTGCGTCGCGGCAACACCAATTTCAACACGTCGTACAGCTCCGACCACAACGGCGGCATCCTGCCGTTCAAGAAAGGCCAGTTCCGCCAGAACGTCCGGTTGAACGTCGACCAGGGCATCGGCGACAACGCCGATCTGTCGGCCAGCATCACGTACGGCAATCAGTACAACGACTACGGGCCGAACTCCTCGTCGTCGTGGTTCAACCTGTATCAGGCGTCGCCGATCATCGATCTGGCGCACCCGTACGGTACGGCGGCCAATCCGCTGCCGGGCTTCAGCACGGGTGACTCGTCGATCTACTTCCCGGTGCTGCCGACGTGGTCCGACGTGAACGCCCGCGGAAACCCGCTGTTCGACCTGCACTCCAGTTCGCAGGACTACAACCGGCAGCGGCTCCTGGGGTCGCTTTCCGGCCGCTATCACCCAACGAGTTGGCTCCGGCTCGAGGCCAACTACGGCACGGACCGGCTGAACCAGACCGAGACGAACTACCAGGCCCGTGGGATCACCACCAACGCCAACGGGAGCACGACCCTCGGCAACCTGCGGAACTACACGAACAACGACATCTCGTGGAACTCGATGTTGCGCGCCACCGCCACGAAGCTCTGGCGGAGCCTGCTGTCCACGACGAGCGTGGCGTACCAGATGGAGAATGTGTACAAGAGCAACTTCAACGCCGGCGGTAACCAGCTGGACGTGAACGGGACGCCGAACCTTGGCGCCGTCGATGCCAGTGCGATGTCGCTCAATTCCGGGGTCGAGCGCGACCGGACGACCGACTACATGATCTCGCAGGACTTCAACCTCAAGGATCGGTACATCGTCAGCGGGCTGTATCGCCGTGACGGTTCGTCGCTGTTCGGCTCGAACGCCCGGTGGTCCGACTTCTACCGCATTTCGGGTGCGTACCGGGTCACGCAGGACATCCACATCCCCGGCGTGCAGGAGTTGAAGCTGCACGTGGCCCAGGGAACGGCCGGTCTGCGTCCGAACTTCGACTACCAGTACGAGACCTACAGCTTCACCGGGGGCGGCCAGTTCTCGCCGCAGAACGTCGGAAACAAGAACCTGAAGCCTGCCGTGCTGACGGAAACCGAGTACGGCATCAACATCGACTTCCTCAATCGGTTCAGTGGTGAGTTGACGTACGCGCACCGCAAGACCGACGGCGCCTTCCTGAACGTTCCGTTGTCGCAGGCCGCCAGCGGCGGGTTCGGGAACCAGTGGCAGAACGCAGCCAACATCCTCTCCAAGACCATCGAAGGTGCGCTGCAGACGCGGATCCTGGATCGCCGGAACTTCACGTGGGATCTCTCGCTCACGGGCGACCATACGACGCAGGAGATCACGTCGATGAACAGTCCGCCGGTTCCGATTGGCGGGGACAATAGCCAGGGGCAGAGCATCTTCTATTACCAGGCCGGGAAGCCACTGGGCATCGTCTACGGCACCAAGTTCGTGCACAGCTTCGCGCAGTTGCAGGACAATCCGGCGTACGCTGGTGCGAACGCGAGCGACTATGTCGTGAACCCGATGGGCTACCTCGTGCTGGCCGCCGATCGCGGCACGACGGCCGAGCGGCCGATCGTGTACGTCGACCAGGCCGGAAACGACAAGTTCGTCATCGGCAACGTGAACCCCAAACTGAACTACGGCTTCCAGAACGACATCCGGTTCAACCGGTTCAGCATTCACGCGAACTTCGACGGCCAGGTTGGCGGCGACATCTACAACTTCAGCAAGCAGTGGCAGACGCAGGACCTTCGTAACCCCGACATGAACATGGTCGGGAAGGCGGATGCTCAGAAGATCGCCGAGGACTTCTTCACCATCGGCCTCTACAACGGTCTGGACCCGGCGCAGTACTATGTGGAGTCCGGCGCCTACCTGAAGCTTCGCGAGTTCTCGGTCGGTTACGATCTGCCCATGAGCGTGCTGCCGCGAATCGGCTTGGGTCGGGCGTCCGGCCTCCGGATTTCGTTCATCGGCCGCAACCTGGTCACCTGGACGAAGTACTCCGGCTTCGACCCCGACGTGACATCGGGCAGCGACTTCAACTTCAAGATCGACGGGTTCAAGTATCCGCCCTTCCGGACGCTGACCGGCCAGGTCGAGATCCGCTTCTAACCTTCCCGCCCATTCATGGAGCAAACACTAATGCAGATGCATCGAAAGGTTGGGGCGGTTTTGGCGGGGGCGGCGCTGCTGATGAGCGCCGCCTGCGGCCAGGACCTCAACGTCACCAACCCTAACAATCCAGACGTCGCACGCGTGCTGGCTACGCCGGCCGACGTGCAGGCCCTTGCCATATCGTCCATTCACTCGTGGTATCAGGCCGCGGCCGATCGTGATCCGTGGGTCATGCTCAACGTGACCGGCGACCTGATGACGATGAACTACGGCAACTTCGGCGCCCGGTTCAACAACCTCGAACCGAGAATTGCGTTCAACAACTCGACGACGAGCGGCGACGAAGAGGTCGTGAGCCGGCCGTGGAATCGCCAATATTCCGCGCTCGGGGCAGCCAACGATGTGCTTCGCGCCGTCGCCGGCGGAGCCGAGCTGCCGGGTGGCACCGCCAAGTACGAGACGCTGGCGATGTTCACGCAGGCCGGAGCGCTCCTGGAGTTGAGCCTGGTGTTCGACCAGGCATTCCCTGTGGACGAGACCACCGATCCGACCACGGTCACGATGGTTCCGTACACCGATATGGAGACCTTCGCCAAGGGGAAGATCGATGCCCTGATCGCGGCGACAACCGGGCAGAACTACTCGTTCGACCAGTCGAGCGAGTTCCCTGCCTCGATCCAGCCCGAGGGGAATGACTACAGCACGAACGCCGTCGGTACGGGCATGACTTCCGATGTCATGAACCGGATCGTAAACACGTGGGGTGCGCAGCTGCTGGCGTACTCGCCGCGCACGGCCGCCGAGGCCGCGAGCGTGGACTGGAACGCCGTGCTCGCCTACACCCAGAAGGGCATCGGACATGGCGGTGGCGCGCCGATCGATTTCAGTGTGATCGGCGATTACAACAACTGGTGGAGCGACTTGGTGTCCTACATGGACTTCCCGAGTTGGATGATGATCGACCTCCACCTGATCCATCAGATGGCACAGAACGTGCCGGATTCGTACACCGGCTTGCCGGCGTCGCCGCGCTCGGCGTACGATGCGGTGTGGGCGCCGCAGGCACCGATGGATGCCCGGCTCGGAATTGACACCGTCGACGTGAACTCGTACATAGCCGGTACGGACGACAAGACGGACTATGTCTACGCCGCTCAGGTGCAGGGGTCGGCAGCTCGCGGTATCTACATGCAGAGCCCGTACTACCACGTCCGGTACATTCAGTACTCGTACCAGTCGAACAACCCACAGGTCGGTCCCGCAGCCTTCAACCTTGCAGCCGAGAGCGACCTGCTCGAGGCGGAAGCGCTGGTCCGTACCGGCGGGGATCTTGCCCTGGCCGCGCAGCTCGTCAATTACACGCGGGTGGACCGTGGTGGTCTCGCTCCGCTCACGGCGACCAGCAGCACCGCCACCTTCCTGCAGGCCATCACGTACGAGCTCGAGGTGGAGTGCAACGCCACCGATGGCTACGGGTTCTTCGCCTTGCGTGGCATGGACCAGCTGCAGGACGGCACGGCGCGACACCTACCGGTGCCCGCCCAGGAACTGCTGACGGACGGGTTGCCAGTGTACACCTTCGGTGGCGTGGGGCTCCCCAACATGAACATGATTACGTCGGGCGGCAGCTCACAGTCGATGGGGTTCAATATCCAGAACTATCAGACCGGCCCGTGGCGTGCACTGTCGCTCCCGAATGGGAGCACGATGACGCTGCCGACGTTGAAGTTCCAGAAGAATCCGGGACTGAACGGCATCAGCAGGTTCTGATCGAATCGTAACACGTAACTGCAAGACAATCGGGCGCATACCGTATTCGGTATGCGCCCGATTGTTTTGCGTGCTCTCCCCTCGATGGAACGAGGCGGAAGATCAGGTACCGCGCCGCTTGAGCGTCAGCGGCGCGCAGATCATCACATCCTGCTGGTCCTGTCCGCTCGTGCCGGGGTTGAAGATGTTGACGTGGTAGCTGCCAGTCACGGGGAGGGGTAGCGAGACCATGTCGTCCAGCGTCGCTCGCCCATTGTTCGACGTCAATTGCGGAAACTGCGCCACCGCCATGAGTGGGATGGCGTTCGAACCGCAATCGCCGCTCGCCAGCGACCAGGACAGCCGTTCCGGATCGGTGTTGTCGATGGTCACCTGCATTTTCGCACGCATGATCGACGGACCCTCGGCGGTGAGCGTGACGGTGCCCGCTGCCCGGTTCCGCTGCTGAAAGCCCCCAAACGTGCCCGTCTGCTGCTGCGTGGCCTGGAACCGCCCGGACCACTCGAGAAACGCCGGCCCGATCTTGCCGGAAGCCGCGTCGGCGGTGACCGATTCCGACGCCGCTCCTCCGCCCTGACTCGACGCACACCCGGCGGCCGCGATAGCCAGCAAACCGAATGATGCGGCCCATACAGTATTGAAGCGCACGGACCTTCTCCTGTTATGATGGATGCTGAATACCATACCGGCGGTCCCCCCCGGCCGGAAGTACCGGCCGGCAGCGGGTCCGGAGCGGTCCGCTAGCCGGCCCCGGAACCCGGCCCTAGCCGATTCCCGGGCCGGCGTCAACGCTCATGACGGTTCGACTGTTCTTTTGTTTATCTTTGCGCGGTCACACTTGACGGGTGACTGAACAGATGATTAAAACCATCGGTTGGCTTCTGGTCCGAAGCTGCGCCACGGGAACGGTCGGGCCGTCTCGGCGCTGGGCCAGCAGTCTTCTGTTGAAGTAGTTCGTACTTCTCCGCCGGCATCGCTTTCCCGCGTCCCTGGGTGCCGGCGCCCTCACCAGAACGCGGGCCAGACCGCCGTTGCATCGATGACGCGGGCGCTCTGGATCTACACCCCACTGTTGTCACGGAGATGAGACCATGCAAGTGCGGCATTGGCGCACCGTGTTCTGCGTGATCGCGCTGACGCTTCTTCCCGGCGTTGCCGCAGCCCAAGGACTGCGCATCACGGGGCGCGTTCAGGGCTCACAAGGCGAGCCGACCCCCGGGGCGGCCGTCGTCCTTCAAGGCATGGGAATCGGTGCCGATATCGGAGCCAACGGTCGGTATACGATCACGGTCCCGGAGGCGCGGGTCCAGGGACAGAGTGTGACCATCGTGGCACGCGCGATCGGCTTCACCGCGGTCACGCGCACGATCGTGCTCACCGGCACGGCGATGACCCAGGACTTCTCGCTCGTGTCGGCGCCGCTGCGCCTTTCCGAGGTCGTCGTGACCGGTTCGGGCACGGAAACTACGCGCGAGAAGCTCGGCAACGTCATCAACACCGTGAGCGGTGCCCAGGTGGCGCAGGTCGCGTCGCAGAACCTCGTGAGCGCCCTCTCGGGCCAGGCGCCGAACGTCGAGGTGCATACGCAGAGCGGCATGCCGGGCGCTTCGGCGTCGATCCGCATCCGCGGGTTCACGACCCTCGGTTCCAGCCAGCCGCTGTTCGTCGTCGATGGAACGCCGATCGACAACTCAACGAGCATCACGACCTCCAGCCTCGCTGGCACGGTGGCCCCGAACCGAGCGGCCGACATCAACGATGACGACATCGCGTCGATTCAGATCCTCAAAGGATCGGCGGCGGCGGCCATCTACGGCGCCCGCGCGGCCGACGGCGTGGTACTCATCACCACGAAGTCCGGTCAGGCCGGTGCGACGCGCTACACGCTAAAGATGATGGGGACGACGGACCAGGTGATCAAATACGAGCCGCTACAGACGCAGTTCGGGCAGGGCTCCAACGGAAACGGCGTGACCTGCGGTGGGCCCGGGTGCAGCCTCACCTCAGTGAGCTATGGCCCGGCCATCACCGGTCCCACGTACGATCACGCGCGCGAGATGCTGCACGACGGGCACACGTACGACAGCGACTTGCAGATTTCCGGCGGCGACCGCGGGACGACGTTCTTCCTGTCGGCTGGCCAGACGAATCAGAACGGCGTCGTGATTGGTCCGAACAACTACTACGATCGCACATCGGTCCGCCTGAAGGCGAACCATGAGTTGACCAGCACGTTGCACATCGGCGGCAATGCCAACTATATCGACTCGCGCGGCGGCTATGTCCAGCGCGGCGGGCAGGTCTCGGCGCTGCTGCTCGGTGCGTATCGTACGTCGCCGGACTTCAACAACAACCCGTATCTCGATCCCATCTACGGCGAGCAGCGCTCGTACCGCTATCCGTCACCTACGGGGAGCGATCAGACCCGCGGCCGCGGGTACGACAACCCGCTGTTTGTCGCGAACAACGACGGCGCGCAGAGTGAGTTGGGGCGCTTCGTCGGCAACGCGAACCTCGACTGGGCTCCGAACAGCTGGTTCGCCCTGAAGGAAAACTTCGGGGTGGATTCGTACGACGATTACCGCCTCGAAGCGTTGCCCCTCAGCTCGTCGATTGCGCCCACTGGCTCGGTGACTCGCAGCGACGAATTCTATCTCGGGCTCGACAACAACCTGCTGCTGACGTTTACGAAACAGCTCCAGGGGAGTGATCAGGCGCAGCTCGTGGTGGGCCAGGAGTTGAACTCGCGGCGTGATCGATCCCTGTTCATTTCGGGGTCCAACCTGGCGGCACCGGAGCCCTTCGCCATTCAGAACACGACCTCGTGGTCGCCCGGCGAGGGTCGCAGCCTCCGGCACATCGAAGGCTACTTCGTGCAGGGGTCGCTGGATCTGTGGAACCAACTCTATCTGACGGCCGGCGTGCGAAACGACGGCTACTCCACCTTCGGCTCCTCCAACCGGACGGCGAATTATCCGAAGGCAAGCATCGCCTGGAACGTCACGAATTTCATGGGCAACACGAACAACACAGGTCTGCTGAGCTACGTGAAGCTGCGCGCGGCGTACGGCGAAACTGGTAACGAACCGCCGGCATATGCGGACGCAACCGGCTTCGGAGGCGGGGGGAGTGGCTCGGGATACGGCGACGGCCTGAACGGGACGCAGCAGGGGCACGCCGGCCTGGCGACCAGCGGGTCGAAAGGCGGAGGCAGCACCCTGAAGCCCGAGCGCACGAAGGAGTCGGAAATCGGCACCGACCTCGCCTTCTTCGATCAGCGCCTCGAGCTGGGCCTTACCTACTACAACAAGAAGTCCACGCAGATCATCCTGCGGGTGCCGCAGTCGCCCGACGCAACCGGCTTCAACAGTGCCCTTCTCAACGGGGCGCAGATCAACAACCAGGGGACGGAATTGACCCTGGCCGCGCACGTGCTCAACACGCGCCGCTACGGCTGGGACGTCAACGTCAACTTTGCGCACAACCAGAACATCGTGGCCAGCCTTGCGGGAGCCAACTATGTCTTCTCGGGCGCCAGCTACGCCGGCGCGACCTCTTCGGCTACCGAGGGCTATCCGTACGGCGTGCTCCGGGGACAGGATTTCGCGATCTGCGGACGCGGGCTGGTGATCAACGGCGTCGATGTCGACGCCGGCTGCGGCGCGAACTCGAAGGGTGCGTTGTACATCCAGGCCAACGGGCTGCCGCTGGTGGATCCCACGGCGCGCGTCATCGGGGATCCGAACGCCAAGTGGACCGGCAGCGTGAGCACGAACTTCCGCGTCGGAAGGAACCTTCGCTTCAACGCACTGCTCGACATCAAGCACGGCGGGCAGAACTGGGACGGCACGAAGGGCGCGCTGTACTACTTCGGCACCGCCGCCGGAACCGCCATTCGGGGTCAGCAAGTCACGTACGGGAAGGACTACTTCACGAGCATCTATCCGCGCGTAGCCGGCCCTGGCGCCGGCACGCCGTTCACGGTCGGCCAATCCTGGTGGACCGGGAACGGCGGCGGCTTCGGCAGCGTGTCGGCGCAGTTCATGGAGCCCGGCGGCTACGCGAAGCTGCGGGAGGTGGGCGTGACATACACGCTCGACGAACCGTGGGTGCGCGGTACCCTCGGCCTCTCGTCGATCGACGTCCACCTCGCCGGACAGAACCTCCACACCTGGACGAAGTACGGTGGCACCGATCCGGAATCCACCCTTTCCGGCGCGGCGTCTTCGTCGCAGGGCATTGATTACTTCGGATTGCCCGGCGTTCGGTCGTTCGTCCTGTCGCTTACCCTGAACCGGTAGCCGCGGTCGGCGGCAGGCCGGTCCGGTTCACCGGGCTCGGCAGCCGCCACGGCGACCAGGCCTAATGGAGACTTCTCAAATGATCAAACGGATTGCCACGGCACTGTCAGTGGTGGTATTGCTGGCCATGCCCACGGCGTGCCGCAACTTCCTTACGGGTGGCGAGCTGAGCACCGACCCGACCCGCGTGGTCACGGCGACGCCGCTCCTGCTGTTCGAAGCGACGCAGCCGAATCTCTGGGCGGAGATGGGCAGCGACCTCGATCGCAACGCGTCCATGTTCATGCAACAGATGAAAGGGGCGCAGCGCCAGTATCAGTCCATCTACCAGTACAGCATCGATGAGGGAACCGCCGGCGGCTTCTACACCGGGATCTACAGCGGTGGAAACCTGTACGACCTCCGTAACATCCAACAGGCGGCGACCGACGCGGGCGACTCGACCCTGCTCGGTGTCGCGCAGGTGGAAGAGGCGATGCTGATGGGGACCGCCGCCGACGTCTTCGGCGACATCGTCTACGACAAGGCGTACTCCGGTCCCAATCCGCCGCTCGAAGGACAGATGAAGGTGTACGCCGACCTGCAGACCCTGCTCAGCAAGGCGATCACCAACCTCGCCGCCACCGGCCCCACGAACGTGGGACCTGGAGGTACCGACCTCGTCTACGGTGGCTCGCGAACCAAGTGGACGGCGCTGGCCTACACGTTGAAGGCGCGCTATTACATGCACACGGCGGAGGTCGATCCCAGCGCCTATGCCAATGCGTATACGGCATCGCTCTCGGGGATTCAGACGCCGGCCGATGACTACATGGCCACGTTCAGTGGCGCGAATGGCGAGCAGAACCTCTGGTATCAGTTCGACATCGTGCAGCGGTCGGGCTACATCGCACCGGATCCGCATTTCGTGTCCTTCCTCACGGATTCGCTCGATCCGATCCTCGGCACGCCGCGGAATGACCCACGCGTCGATCTCTTCTTCAACGCCGGACGCACCGATCTGAACGACACCTGGATCGGGGTGCAGGGCACCGGCAACGCGCCGACCCTGTTCGTGACGTCCGCGGAGAACCTGCTGATTGGGGCCGAAGCGGCGTGGCACGCGAACGATTACCCGACGGCCCTCAACCTCCTGAATCAGGAGCGGGGGACCGATCAGTATCCCGCGGCCCTGGGCAGCTACCCCGGCTTCGCGCCGTATGCGATGCCGGCGTCGCCCGACTCGCTGCTCAAGGCGATCCTGGGCGAGAAGTACATCGTCCTCTTCCAGAACATGGAAGTCTGGAACGACTACAAGCGGAACTGCTATCCGAACCTCGCCACCGCTCCGGGGGCCCCTGCGGGCGCCAAGATCCCGGCGCGCCTGTACTACGACGGCAGCATCCGCAATACGAACACCAGCATTCCGGCTCCGACCGCACAGCCGATCCGGAATGCGAACGATCCGGCGAATGCCACGGATGCAGTAGGAGACGCTTGCATCGGGCAATAGGCCAACGGTCGGGACCGTAGTTTCAGCTGCCGGAACGGGGACCGGATTCGTCCGGTCCCCCTTCCGGCAGAGTCCGTCTTGAAGGAGAAATTTCGATGGCGCAGCAGGGGAGGGTGGTGCGATGGGCCCGCATGGCGGCCGTTGCCGGCGTCATGTCGTCGGTCGCGTGTTACAATCAGGTCCCAGTGTCGGAAGCGCCGGCGGCGGCGGGGGAAAAGGTGACCGCCATTCTCACGCCCGACGGCAGCGTGCAGATGGTGCCCAAGGTCGGGCCGAACGTGCACGAAGTGGACGGGCGGCTCGTCGTGTTCGACATGTCCACCGTCACGATCGCACTCGAGACCACGGTGGGCCTGGACGGTGCGCAACAACAGTGGAGCGGCGACCGGATCGCCTTCCCCCGGAGCGCGCTCGAGCAACTCACCACACCGAAGTTTTCCAAGAAGAACACCGTGTTGCTCGGGGTCGCGACGGTGGCCGGTGTGGTCATACTCCGCGGCATGCTGGGAGGAACTTCGCTGATCGGCGGGTCGCAAGCCGGCGGCCCGCCCACAAGGAAGTAGCGTCCGCCCTAGCGAATGAGGAGATTCGAGCGCTCGAGGTCGCTCTCGAGCTGCCAGGTGAGGGTCTGCCCGAGGCTGAGGTAGAAGGTCTCGCTCGTGAAGCTGCCCGGTGCGCCGAGAGAGTGGGCCACGAGCTGCAGGCTGCGCCCCCGCCCCGTCCAACGGGTCGGGATCCGGAAGCTGACCACCGCCGCCGTCCGGATCATCCCCAACCGGGTCCTGACGCCGTCGTGCGCAAGGTAGACCACGACGTTCGTCCAGTGCCGGTTGTCAATTGTGACCGTGACGGTAGACGAGTCGGGATCGATGAGGGCGAGATCGCTCTCCTCCCCGCCCGCTGCCTGCACTATGCGGGAGCAGGCCGCGACGGCGCCCACGATGGCGATCGACAGCGCAAGCGTCGCGGCGAGCCGTGCGAGGTTTCCGCAGCGCCATGACCGCGCGCCGGACTCCGTGTGCGCCACGCGAAGGTCGCCCCGAAGGGAGCACACCCGCGGTTTCATCAGGATAAGGACTCCGATGTCGGTGGGGCCTCAGCCGCCCATGGCAGCGCGGTGCGGCTATTCGAAGCATGGTGTTGACCGGGACCCGGAGCAAGACGCCCGACAATTCGCAAACATGCAACCGCGGCGTGGTAGTCCTCCGGCGCAGGCGCAAACGTCACTCTGGCCGATTTCCGGTCCCGACGTCATCGTTCAGTCGGCCGGCTGCGGCCGCAGATGCCCACCCCAGGCGGAACCGCACGCCCGGTACCTCTTACCAGCCCCTGCCATGCCTCCCCTCTCGTCTCCCCGCCCCCGCCCCCGCCCCCGGTTGTCCATCGGTCGCCTGTGCCTCGCCGCCACGGCAGTCCTGACGGCCGCCGCAGCCCCCGCCGGCGCCCAGACGCGCATGCTCCGATCCCCCACGGTGAGCGCCACGCAGATCGCCTTCGCGTACGCGGAGAACATCTGGGTGGTGGATCGCGCCGGCGGAACGGCCCGCCGGCTGACGAGCTTCCAGGGCACCACCGGTGACCCCGAGTTCTCGCCGGACGGCAAGCTGATCGCCTTCACGGGTACCTACGGCGGCAACGCCGACGTCTACGTCGTCCCGGCGGCCGGTGGAGAGCCGACGCGGCTCACCTGGCACCCAGGGGCCGACAACGTCACCGGCTGGACGCCTGACGGCAAACGCGTGGTCTTCTCGTCGGGCCGCGCGTCCGATGCTCCTACCGGCGCCCCGCGCTTCTGGACGGTACCGGTGACCGGTGGCGCGCCCGAGCCGATGCCTATGCCCCGCGCCGACCAGGGCCGGATTTCTCCCAACGGCGAGTACGTGGCGTATCGGATGAACAACTCCTGGGACGAGGAGCGCCGCAACTATCGCGGCGGCCAGAACCGTCCCATCTGGATTCTGAACCTCAAGACGTTCGATCTCGTCTCGCCGCCCTGGAAGGACTCCAAGGACATCGATCCGGCCTGGGTGGGCAACAACGCCGTCTACTTCATCTCCGATCGCGACGGCGTCGAGAACGTCTGGTCGTACGACGTCGGCACCAAGAAGCTCACCCAGGTCACGGACTTCTCGGACTACGACGTCAAGACGTTGAGCGCCAACGACGGGGCGGTGGTGTTCGACCAGGCCGGGTACGTGCACGAGCTCGATCCGAAGACGGGGCACGAGCACATCGTGAACATCAACGCCACGGGCGACTTTCCGTGGATGATGCCGCACTGGGAGGACGTCTCCGGTCGCATTGCCGACATGGCGATATCGCCCACGGGCAAGCGGGCCGCGGTCGAAGCCCGCGGCGAGATCTTCACGATTCCCGCCGACAAGGGGGACGTGCGCGATCTGACGCGGACGAGCGGCGCCGCCGAGCGCAATCCGGTCTGGTCGCCCGACGGCAAGACGATCGCCTACTTCAGCGACGAGTCGGGGGAGTTCCAGCTCGTGCTGCGCGACCAGGAGGGGCTCAAGCCGCCGCGCGTCATTCCGCTGCCGCACCCCACGCACTACTACACGCCGCAATGGTCGCCCGACGGCAAGCACATCCTGTACACCGACACGAACCTGCACCTCTGGGTGCTCGACGTGGCGACGGGCGCCACCAGGGAGGCGGGCAACGACCCGTGGATGGTGCCCACGCGCACCATGGATCCGGTGTGGAGCCCAGACTCCAAGTACATCGCCTACGTGGCGCACCTGAATTCGCTGTATCACGCGATCTTCGTGTACGACATGACCGACGGCAAGACGCACCAGGTGACCGACGGCCTGGCCGACGCGGTATCGCCGGCCTGGGATGCGAACGGCAAGTACCTCTGGTTCCTGGCGTCCACCAACTTCGGGCTCAAGTCGCAGTGGCTCGACATGTCGAACTACGATCACACCGAGACCTTCGGGCTGTACCTCACGGTGCTGAGCAAGAACGACACGACGCCGTTCACGCCCGAGAGCGACGATGAGAACGGAAAGCCGGCCGAGCTGATGAATGGCGGGCGGGGCGGGCGCGGTGGACGAGGCGCGATGGCCGCCGTGCCGAGGAAGGCGCCGCGCCGGCTGCCGCGCGCGGCCCGCCCGCCGGCGACGGTGCATCTCGATTTCGACGGGCTGCAGAGCCGTATCATCGCCGTACCGGGCATTCCCGAGCGCCAGTATTCCCGCGTCAAGGCGGGCGCGCCGGGCACGGTATACTACCTCGAGGCGGGTGCCGGCGGCGGTGGCCGCGGTGGGGCCGGCGGCGGCGCCACGCTGCATCGCTACCGCCTGAGCGAACGCCGCTCCACGCCGTTCGTCACCGGCGTTGCCGACTACGACGTGAGCCTGGACGGGCACAAGCTGCTCTACCGCGCCGGCGGTGGCGGGGGGCGCGGCGGTCGTGGCGCGGCTCCCACGGCGCCGTCGCTGTTCATCGTCGACGCCGATCGCAATCCGCCCCAGGCCAATCAGGGCAAGCTCGACGTGTCGCTCCGCATGTACCTCGATCCCAAGGCGGAGTTCAAGCAGATCTTCAACGCCGACTGGCGCAACCAGCGCGACTACCTGTACGTGCCGACGCTGCACGGCACCGACTGGCCGCGCGACAAGGAGATGTACGGCGCCCTGCTGCCCTGGGTGAACCACCGCGCCGACCTCAACTACCTGATGGACATGATGGGCGCCGAGATCGCCATCGGACACTCGTACGTCCGGGGCGGCGACATGCCGGAGACGCCGCGCGCCACCGGTGGGCTGCTCGGCGCCGATTTCTCGGTGGAGAACGGCCGCTATCGCATCACGCGGATCTACGACAACGAGAGCTGGAACCCCGATCTCAAGGCGCCGCTTGCCGAGCCGGGCCTCGACGTGCACGCGGGCGACTACGTCGTCGCCGTCAACGGCGAGAACCTGAACGGCAGCGACAACATCTACCGGCTGCTCGACGGCACCGCCGACCAGCAGACGGTGCTGGCAGTGAACGCGCGGCCGTCGGCTGAGGGCGCGCACGACGTCACCGTGGTGCCGGTGTCGAGTGAGCAGTCGCTACGCTCGCGGGCCTGGGTGGAGCGCAACCGGCACATCGTCGACTCGCTCTCCAACGGCAAGCTGGCGTACGTCTACCTGCCCAACACCGGCCAGCCGGGCTACACCTATTTCAACCGCTACTACTTCTCGCAGCAGGATCGACAGGGCGCGATCATCGACGAGCGCTACAACGGCGGTGGCCAGGCGGCGGACTACATCATC
This sequence comes from uncultured Gemmatimonadaceae bacterium, assembly GCA_963781765.1. Classification (GTDB taxonomy): domain Bacteria; phylum Gemmatimonadota; class Gemmatimonadetes; order Gemmatimonadales; family Gemmatimonadaceae; genus JAGWRI01. Next base: position 173,569 of record CAWAHC010000007.1, on the reverse strand, counting down.
GACGTGCTGCAGCGGACGTTCGACGGCTACTTCAACAATGTGGCCGGTGACCGCGTGCCATTCACCAGTCCGGCGGCCGGCATCTGGGGCCCCAAGGTGATGATCATCAACGAAATGGCCGGCTCGGGCGGCGACCTGATGCCGTACATGTTCAAGTACCGGAAGATCGGCACGCTGGTGGGCAAGCGGACGTGGGGCGGACTGGTTCACACGGCCGATACGCCGCCCTTCATCGACGGCGGCTCGGCCATCGCTCCTCGCGGTGGATTCTTCGGCACCGATCACAAGTGGCACGTCGAGAACGAGGGGGTGGCGCCGGACGTGGACGTAGAGGACTGGCCCAAGGACATGATCGCAGGCCATGACCGCCAGCTCGAAACAGCCGTCGATGTGGCGCTCAAGCAGCTCGCCGAGCATCCGGTGCAGCGTGACATGCACGAGCCGCCGCCCGCCACATGGGGCAAGCGGATCAAGCCGCTCCCGCCGCGGAGCGGTGGGGGTAGGGAACTGACCTGCCATACGGTTCGGCTCGCCGCCGGTGCCACTGGCGGCGGCGAGCTTGATACGACTGGACACGGATTGAACGGATGGGAACGGATCGGAACGGAATGGCCCGAGGGAAACGTCGGGGAAGATCGTTTCGTAGCGAGGGGGGCTCGGTGCGTGTCTCTTACCGAGAAACCCTCAGCGCATTATCCGTTCAGATCCGATATTTCCGTTCGATCCGTATCCAGTCGTAGCCACTTCAACGGTCTGAGCTGCACGTGTCGCTTCGAAATCCTCCACCCGACTTCACGGCGGAACTCGCCGACATCACCACGCTCGACGTCGACGCGATTGTGAACGCCGCCAACGAGGACCTCGTGCCCGGCGGCGGCGTGTGTGGCGCCATCCACCGCGCTGCGGGTACGGCGCTGGCGCGCGCGTGCGCCGAACTCGACGGCTGTCCCACTGGGGGCGCGCGGATCACGCCGGGGTTCCGGCTTCCGGCGCGCTACGTGATCCACGCCGTCGGACCCATCTGGCAGGGCGGCTCGGCGGGCGAGCCGGAACTGCTGGCGTCAGCCTACCAGAGCGCCATCCGCTTGGCGGAAGAGCACGAACTCGCGAGCATCGCCTTTCCCGCCATCAGCACGGGGATCTACGGATATCCCCTGCAGGCGGCCACGGACGTCGCCGTCTCCGCCATCCGCGAGGCGCTCTCCGAATACTCGACGCTACGGCATGTCATCTTCGCGTGCTTCAGCCGGGAAGCGCTGGACGCGTACCGGCACGCGATCTAGCTTCGCAGGGTTCGCGGGCGTCACGCCCACGGTCGCCCTCCCCCAGCGGCCCCTCGGAGCCTGAACGCAGGACATGAGGCCGAGTAGCCATGCCGATCGCCACTTCCCGTAGTCGCTCCGCCCTTGCGCTCGTTGCAGCGCTCGGCGCGCTCGCCACGCCCGCAGCCGCGCAGCACGGCGCGCCCGCCGGTGCCGCCACCCAACCGGCACCGAACGTGGTGCTTCCCCGGTTCGGCAGCGTTGCCCCGCGCGACGCCCTGCGGCTGGGTCCGAATCTGGCCAAGGATCCCACGCTCTATGTGGTGGGGTACGCGCACCTGGACACCGAGTGGCGCTGGGAATACCCGCAGGTGATCGACGAGTACCTGCCCAAGACCATGCACGACAACTTCGCGCTGTTCGCGAAGTATCCGCATTACATCTTCAACTTCAGCGGCGCCAACCGCTATCGGATGATGAAGGAGTACTGGCCCCTCGATTACGCGCGGCTGAAGAATTACGTCGCGCAGGGGCGGTGGTTTCCGGCCGGTTCGTCCATGGAGGAGGGCGACGTGAACGCCCCATCCGCCGAAGCGATCCTGCGCCAGGTGCTGTACGGCAACGAGTTCTTCCGCAAGGAATTCCATGTGGCGAGCGAGGAGTACATGCTCCCCGACTGCTTCGGTTTCCCCTGGTCGCTGCCCACGATTCTCGCCCACGCGGGCATCAAGGGATTCTCCACGCAGAAGCTCACCTGGGGTTCGTCGGTGCCCGATCAGCCGAGCACGCCGGTGGGAATGGAGGGCAAGGGGGTGCCGTTCAACGTTGGCCGGTGGATCGGGCCCGACGGTAAGGCCGTGATCGCCGCGCTCAATCCGGGCAGCTACAGCGGCGGTGTGAGCGACAACCTCAGTACCGACACCACGTGGATTGATCGCGTGAACCGCGACGGCGAGAAGTATGGCGTGTACGCCGACTACCACTACTACGGCACGGGCGACACGGGCGGCGCGCCGCGCGAGGGCTCGGTGGCCGAGGTGGAGAAGAGCGTCACCAGCCACGGCCCGCTCGACGTGATCTCCGCGACTGCCGACCAGATGTTCAAGGACATCACGCCGTCGGAGGCAGAGGGACTCCCCAGCTACTCGGGTGAGATGGAGCTGCAGAACCACTCGGCGGGCTCGCTGACCTCGCAGGCGTATCAGAAGCGGTGGATTCGCCAGGAGGAGTTGCTGGCGGACGGCGCCGAGAAGGCGTCGGTGGCCGCGTCGTGGCTGGGGAGCCGCGCCTATCCGATGGAGCGGCTGAACGGTGCCTGGACGCTCGCCATGGCGGCGCACTTCCACGATCTGGCAGCCGGCACGGCGACGCCGCGCGCGTACGAGTTCGCGTGGAACGATGACGTGCTCGGAATGAATCAGTTCGCGAGCGTGCTCACCGACGCGAGCCAGGCGGTGGCGGCGGGCATGAATACTGAGGTGCAGGGCACGCCGCTGGTGGTCTACAACGCGCTCAACGTGGCCCGTCAGGATGTGGTGGAAGCCGATGTGCCGTTTGCGCGGGCGCCGCGTGGGCTCACCGTGCTGGGGCCGGATGGCGCTGCGGTGCCGGCACAACTCGATTCGTGGCACGACGGCGTGGCGCACATTCTGTTCGTCGCGAGTGCGCCCTCGGTGGGATACACGGTGTACGACGTGCGTCCGTCGAGCCGTCCGGCAGCCACGTCTCCGCTCAAGGTCACGCCGCGCACGCTGGAGAACGCCGACTATCGCGTGACGCTGAACGACGCCGGCGACGTGTCGAGCATCTTCGACAAGACGCTGAACAAGGAACTGCTGTCGGCACCGATTCGGCTGGCGCTGCTGAACGACACGCCCACCCAGTGGCCGGCCTGGAACATGGACTTCGACGACGAGCAGGCTGCGCCGCGCACCTACGTGGGCGCGCAGGGTCCGGTCGAGATGCACGTCACCGAGAAGGGTCCCGTGCGCGTCTCGATCACCGTGTCGCGCACGGTGGACAGTTCGAAGTTCGTGCAGACCATCAGTCTCTCGGCCGGCGACGCCGGCAGGCGCGTGGAGTTCCGCAACGCCATCGACTGGCACATGCCGGCCACGATGCTCAAGGCCACCTTTCCGTTCACCGCGTCCGACAGCCTGGCCACGTACAACTGGGACGTGGGCACCATCCAGCGCGGGAATGCGTATCCGCGCAAGTTCGAGGTGCCGTCGCACCAGTGGATCGACCTCACCGACCATAGCGGCGCCTACGGCGTCACCGTGCTCACCGACGACAAGAACGGGTCGGACAAGCCGAACGACAACACCATCCGGCTCACCCTGCTGCGCACGCCCGGGCTGAGTACGCAGGGATATTCGTATTCCGATCAGGCGTCGCAGGATTTCGGCCATCACGAGTTCGTGTATGGGCTGGCCGGCCATGCGGGCGACTGGCGGTCGGCGCAGACCGACTGGACCGGCTACGAACTCAACGATCCGATGCGCGTCTTCACCACCGGCAAGCACGCGGGCGCGCTCGGGCGCCGCTGGTCGCTGCTGCACCTGAACGACAGCCGCGTGCGGGTGATGGCGCTCAAGCGGGCCGAAGCGAGCGACGAGTACATCGTCCGGATCACGGAGATGAGCGGCCGCGCGCAGCCCGACGTGCGGCTCACCTTCGCCGCGCCGGTGACGGCGGCGCGCGAAGTGAACGGACAGGAACAGCCGCTCGGCCCGGCAACCATCGAGAACGGATCGCTGGTCACGTCGCTCACGCCGTACACCATCCGCAGTTTCGCGGTGAAGCTTGCAGCGCCGCCGGAGGTGCGGGCGGCGCCGACGTCCCAGGCGGTGGCGCTGAACTACGACCGCGCCGTGGCGAGCAACGACGGCACGCATTCGGTAAGTGGGTTCAACGCGGCGGGGGAGGCGCTTCCCGTCGAGATGCTGCCCGATACGATTACCTACGATGGCATCGCCTTCCAGTTGGCGCCGGCGGCCAGCGGTCTGCCGAATGCCGTGACGGCGAACGGCCAGCGGATCCGGCTGCCGTCGGGCCACTTCAACCGCGTGTACCTGCTGGCGGCGTCCGACACCGGCGATCGCAACGACACCTTCGGCGTTGGACGCGAGCGCACGAAGCTGGACATCGAGGCGTGGGACGGATTTATCGGTCAGTGGTACGATCGCACATTCAAACAGGTGCCGGCTCCGCCCCCGACCCCTGAGGAGCAGGCGGCGCGCGAACGGCGGATTGCGCAGTACCAGGCGCGGGCTGACTCCGCGTTCCATGTGCGCCTCGATTCCGCGCGCGCAGCCGGTGGCGACACGCTCTCGCTCATCACGGCGTACCAGGCGCAGCAGGCCCGGCGCGCCCGCGGGTTCCGGCAACGGATGCTCGAGGTGATGGACGGGCTCACGCCGGGATTCATCAAGCGGGCGCCCGTGGCGTGGTTCGCGTCGCATAAGCATACGCCCGACGGAAAGAACGAGGCGTATGCGTACTCGTATCTGTTCGCGTACTCGTTGAACGTACCGGCCGGCGCGACGACGCTCACGCTGCCCAACGATCCGCACGTGCGCGTTCTGGCGGTGACGGTCGCCGATCAGTAGTCGGCGCTCGCGCCCGCGCACCCGCTGTACGACACGTTGAAGCCCGGCAGCCGGTAGTGCGCGTCGACGGCGCCCGGTTGCAACAGCGCATGACGGCGCTGGCGCGCATCGGTCGCGATCCGCGCGGCGGCGTTGCTCGGCTGGCGTACAGCGACGCCGATCGCGAAGCGCGTGCGGTGGTGACGACGTGGATGCGGGAGGCGGGACTCGACCCGAGCGTCGACCTCGCGGGGAACATCATCGGGCGCCGTGCGGGCAGCGAGCCGAAGCTGGCGCCGCTGGTCTTCGGCTCGCACGTGGACTCGGTACCGAACGGCGGCGACTTCGACGGCCCGCTGGGCACGCTGGCCGCTATCGAGGCGGCGCACACGCTGCACGATCACGGGACCACGACCCGCCATCCGCTCGAGGTCGTGGTCTGGTCGAACGAGGAGGGCGGGCTGTACGGCAGTCGGGCCGTGGGCGGCCAACTACCGGACGCCGAATTGCGGAACGTGTCGGCGGGCGGGCAGACCGTGGCCGAGGGGATCCGGTTCATCGGTGGCGATCCGTCGCGGCTCACCGAGGTACGGCGCAGGCCGGGGAGCATCGCCGGCTACCTCGAACTGCACATCGAGCAGGGACAGGTGCTCGAAAGCGCAGGCACCGAGATCGGGATCGTACTTGGGATCGTCGCCATCTACCAGTGGGACGTGACGGTCACCGGCGAGACCAACCACTCGGGCACCACGCCCATGGTCCGGCGGCACGACGCCGTGCTGGCTGCGGCCCGGTTCGTCGAGGTCGTGAACCGCGTGGTGACGGGCGAGCCGGGAATGCACGTGGGCACGGTGGGTCGCTTTGACGCGAGTCCGGGCGCGCCGAACGCGATTGCGGGCCGAGTGGACTGTTCGCTCGAACTGCGTGACCTCGACGTGGCCGTCATCGACCGCCTGTTCGCCCGCATCGAGGCCGACGCCCACCGGATCGGCAAGGACACCGGCACCTCGTTCACGTTCAGTGGCCGGATCGCCACGACGCCGGCGCCCAGCGATCCGCGCGTGCGGGCCGCGATCGCCGAGGCGGCGGCGTCGCTCGGATGCTCGGCGGTCGAGATGCCGAGCGGCGCGGGCCACGACGCCCAGTCCATGGCGCCGCTGGGGCCGATTGGGATGATCTTCATTCCGAGCATTGGCGGGGTGAGCCACTCGCCGGAGGAGCACTCGACGCCCGAAGCCGTGCTGAACGGGGCCAACGTGCTGCTCAACGCCGTGCTCGCGGCTGACCGGGATCTGCCGTAAACGAGCCGGGCCATCCGGTGCGCCGGGTATTGCCGAGTGGCCTTCGGCGCGGGAAATTCCGGTCCGCTCGGGGATCGATTCCTGGTTCCGCCGGGTTCATTGATGACCGCCGGCGCTGCCGGCCCGCCCCTCCACCTCCTGCCTGCGACCGCCATGACACTCCGCTCACTCGTCCGGATCGTTGCCGTCCCCGCCGCCGCCGCCGTGTCGCTGTTCGCCTGCGGTGGATCGCAGAGTATGCCTGCCGGCCAGGGGCCGGCGCCTGCCGGTGGTTCGGCGAACATGGCCGCAGCGTCGGCGTCGGGAATGCCGGCAGGCGTGACGGCGGAGATGGTCGCCGCCGGCGACTCGCTGTTCAACGCGCCGAAGAGCTGCAACGGCTGCCATGGCAAGGGTGGGGTGGACGGACGCAACGGGCCCGAATCTCACCACGGGCAAGTACGAGCATATCGACGGCAGCTACGCCTCGATCGTGAACATCGTGACCGGCGGGATTCCGAAGGATTCGATCAAGCATCCGGAGCATCGCTTCCCGATGCGGCCGCGCGGTGGGCACGATTACAGTGACGAGCAGATCCGGAATCTGGCCGCGTATGTGTGGACGCTGGGGCACAAGCACTAGCAGCCGGTCCCCGTCGACTAGCAGACACTGTCGACTGATGGCTGTTGACTGAACACTCACAGCTTGTCGTGTTGTCCGCCGTTCAGATCTCGATGGTCCCCTCGCACACCACCACGCTCCGTCCCCCGACCCGAACTCCGCTGATCTCGCCGGCGTTCTTGTCGGTCTCCACCTCGAGAATGCTCGGCCGTCCCATCTCGAAGCCCTGCTCCACCACCCAGCGCCGCGTGCCGTCCCGCCGCGCGTCGCGTGACGCCAGGTAGCCGCCAAAGGCGGCGCATGCACTGCCGGTGGCCGGGTCTTCGAACACGTTGAGGCCGGGGGCGAACATACGGGCGCGCACGTCGGACCCGGGGCGCTCGGGGTCGAACGCGAAGACGAAGACCTCGCGGGTCCAGTAGTCGCGCAGCACGCGCTCCCAGACGTCCATCTTGATCCGGGCGCGTCCGACGGCGGCGCGGTCGCGCAGGGGGACGAAGAGGAAGGGAAGTCCGCACGACACCGACTGCGGGGCGTACTCGCCCTCCGTCAGGTCGTCGGGCTGCAACGAGAGCATCTCGGCCAACGCCGCACGCGAGGGCGGCGGCGCGCCGAACTCAGGGAGCTTGGCCACCGAAAGCTGCGAGAACGTCGGCAGGCCCGCCTCCTCGTGAATCGTCACGGGCACCGGCCCCACCCCCTCCTCGAACACCACCCGCGTCACCGTTCCCGTGAGCAGCACCTCCTTGAGGTGCGCGAGCACGTGCGCCGTTCCCACCGTCGGGTGGCCGGCAAAGGGCATCTCGCGTTCGGGCGTGAAGATCCGCACGCGCCGAGTATGCCTGGGGTCGCTCGGCGGGAGCACGAACGTGGTTTCCGAATAGTTGAATTCCCGGGTGATCGGGAGCATCAGCTCGTCCGGGATCTCGCGGGCGTCGGGGAAGACGGCGAGCTGGTTGCCGCCGAAGCGGCGGTCGGTGAAGACGTCGGCGGTGACGTAGCGGACGCGCATGGTCGGCGTTGGGTGAAAAGGGATGCGGCGGCGGGCGCGGCCCGGGTTGCTCCCGGAATCCGGAATATAGGCGCGCTCTCGCTCGCCGCCGCGAGTAGGCGCTACGGAATCTCCCCGCCCAGTATCGTCGCCAGCTTCCGGTTGTCGATGTTCCCGCCCGACACCACGCACGCCACGCGTTCCACGCCCAGGTCGTGCGCCAGCGCCGCCGCCACGGACGCCGCGCCGGCGCCCTCGGCGATCACCCGCGTACGCTCGGCGAGCAGCCGCACCGCGTCGGCCACCTGGCGCACCGACACCACGATCGATCCGGACAGCACCTCGCGCGCCAGCGGCCAGAGCTGGTCGAGCACCGTCTTGCCCCCGATGCCGTCGATGAACGTCGGCGTGTACGTCACCTGCACGGGCCGGCCTGCGGCGAGGGACGCCGCGAAGGGCGCCGCCGTCTCCACCTCGCAGGCGTAGACCTTCACCCCCGGCCGCACCGCATGCGCCGCGCAGGCGATGCCGCATGCGAGCCCTCCGCTGCCATACGGCACCAGAATGGCATCCACGTCGGGCAGGTCCTCGACGATCTCCAGGCCGATGGTGGCATTTCCGGCGATAACGGTCGGGTCGGCCCCGGGGTGGATGAAGGTGCCCTGTTCCCCCGGCACCTCGAAGTCCGTGATTGCCCGCCACCAGTCGGCAAAGGGTACGAGCGACACCTCGGCGCCCAGCCGCCGGATGGCGTCGAGCTTGGTCTGCGGCGTATGATCGGGGGCGACGACGCGGCAGGGCACCCCGAGTTCGCGCGCCGCCCAGGCGAGTCCCTGTGCCATGTTGCCCGCGCTGGCGGTGTAAACCCCGTCCCGGAGCCGTTCCGGAGGCAGCAGCCGCATGGCATTGAGCGCGCCCCGGATCTTGAACGACCCGATGGGCTGAAGCGTCTCGAGCTTCACATAGATTGCGGAAGGGGCATCGACGTGGAGGCGCACCAGCGGCGTGCGCACCGCGGTGCCCGCGATGCGGGACCGGGCGCTCCGGATGTCATCCAGGGCAATCGGTGTGAGGGGCGGGTGAGGCTGGGACACGACAGCACTCCGGGGCGATCTGGGGTGGCGAACGTAAATGTTCTGTGATTCCTGACCTGGGACTCAACGGACGAGCCCCCGGAAGTGTAGTAGATACAGGGACCGGCGGGCGGCGCAGGCAAGCCGAGCGCACCGCTGGTCCCACCCCCCATCGATGTCCTCCGCGCTCAACGCGCTTTTCGCGTTTCTGTTCAAGTACCGCCCGTCGGTCTTCCAACAGGGAGACCTCGCCTTCGGTGCGCCCGTCTCGGTCATCGTGTTGGCGGCCATCGGGCTGGTCGTGGCCGCCGCCGCGGCGCTGACGTACGGCCGGGTGCGCGTCCGGAGTACGCGGCGCGATCGCTGGGTGCTCACGGCGCTCCGCGTGGCCGCGCTCGCCGTGCTCGTGGCCTGCCTGTTCCGCCCCATGCTGCTGCTGTCCGAGGCCGTGCCGCAACGGAACTTCGTGGGCGTGCTCATCGACGACTCGCGCAGCATGCAGATTGCCGACCGGGACGGCAAGGAACGCGCCGACTTCGTGCGGGCGCAGATCGCCGCATCCCACTCCGCCCTGCTCGACGCCCTACGCGGCCGCTTCCAGGTGCGGCTGTTCCGGTTCGGCACCACCACCCAGCGTCTGGACAGCGCGGGCGGTCTGGCGTACGACGAGCGCGAGACGCGGCTCGGCTCGGCCATCGAGACCGCGCGGCGGGAGCTCGAATCGGTGCCGCTGTCGGGGCTCGTGGTGCTCACCGACGGCGCCGACAATGCGAACACGCCGCTGGCCGACGAACTGCTGCGCCTGCGCGCCCGGCAGGTGCCGGTGTTCACGGTGGGCCTGGGCGCGCCGCAATACGACCACGACATCGAGATCACGCGGGTGGAGACGCCGCACGCGGTGCTCCAGCACAGCACGCTCATGGCCGCCGTGCTGGTGCGGCAGCGAGGATTCGCCGGCAAGCGCGTTCCGCTGATCATCGAAGATGCCGGGCAGATCGTGGCCCGCACCGACGTGACGCTGCCGGCCGACGGTGACGTGGCGCCGCTCACCGTGCATGCGCTCCTGGACCATCCCGGGCCCCGCACGCTCACCTTCCGCATTCCGGCGCAGCCCGGCGAGCAGGTGACGCAGAACAACGCGGGCATGGCGCTCGTGGACGTGCAGGCCGCCCGGCAGAAGATTCTCTACGTGGAGGGGGAGCCGCGCTACGAGGTGCGCTTCGTGCGGGGCGCCGTGGAGGCCGACTCCAGCCTGCAACTCGTGGTGCTGCAGCGCACGGCCGACAACAAGTACCTGCGGCTCAACGTGGACGGACCGACCGAGTTGGCGAGCGGCTTCCCGACCGCGCGCGCCGAACTGTTCCGGTACAAGGCGGTGATCCTGGGGAGCATCGAGGCCAGCTTCTTCTCGCACGACCAGATGCAGATGCTCGCCGACTTCGTGAACGTGCGCGGGGGCGGACTCCTGTTTCTCGGCGGCCGTCGCGCCTTTGCGGAGGGCGGCTACACCGGCACGCCGCTGGCCGATGTGATGCCGGTGGTCATCGCCGGCCCCGCCGTGCCCGACTCGCTGGGCTTCCTGGCTGATCTCCAGGTGAAGCTCACCCCAACCGGCATGACCGACGCCATCACACAGCTCGGCGGTGCCGACTCCACGTCGGCGAAGCGCTGGAGCACGCTGCCCATCGTCACCTCGGTGAATCGCATCCGCGGCGTGAAGCCGGGCGCGGTGACGCTGGTGGAAGGCCTCGTGCCCGCGGGCGGACGCGCCGCCAGCCCCGGCGAGCAGTTGACCAACTACACCCAGCCGGTGCTCGCCTTCCAGCATTACGGGCGGGGCATCGCCTACGCGCTGCCGGTGCAGGACACCTGGCAGTGGCAGATGGACCCGAGCATGCCGGTGAACGACCCCACGTTCAGCACCTTCTGGCGACAGCTGCTGCGGCGGTTGACGACCGGCATTCCGGGGCGGGTGACGGTGACCGTGGCCGCCGACCAGGTGAATCCCGGTACGCCCGTGCAGCTCCAGGCCGAGGTGGTGGACAGCGCGTACGTCGAGGCCAACGATGCCCGGGTGATCGCGCACGTGACCGAGCCCAGCGGCGCGACGCGCGATGTGCCGTTCGAGTGGACGGTGAATCAGGATGGCATGTATCGCGCCACCTTCACCCCGGACGAGCAGGGCGTGTTGCGGATCCGCGTGGAGGCGACGCGCGGCGGCGCCAACCCGGCCTTCGATTCGACCTACGTGCGCGTGGCCGACCTCAACACCGAATTCGTGAACGCCGAGATGCGGGCCGATCTGCTGCAGCGCATCGCCACGGAGACGGGAGGCAAGTTCTACACCCCGGCCGATGTCTCGACGCTGCCGCAGGATCTGGCGATGACCAAACGGGGTGTGACCGTCGTGAACCAGATGGACTTGTGGGACATGCCCATCAACTTCCTGCTCCTGGTGGTGCTGGTGTCGGCCGAGTGGGTGTATCGTCGGGCGCGGGGGCTCGCATGAGGCGCCTGGCGTTCGTGCTCATGGTTGCGGCCGGCATGGCCGGCGCCGCGCGGACCGTTGCCGCGCAGACGCAGGTGGTGATCGTGAGTGGGCTGGGCGGCGCGCCACGGTTCACCAAGGAGTTCGCCGACCTCTCGCAGCGGCTGGCCGAGGCGTTGCATACGCGGTACGCCGTGCCCGACAGCGACGTGGTGTGGCTGGGCGAAGCGGCATCAGCCAGGGCGCCGCACTTCGGTGGCGTGTCGAATCGCGAGACCATCGAGGCGGCCATGCGGCGCATGGCGGCGCGGGCGAAGCCGGGCACGGAGTTCGCCTTGGTGCTGATCGGGCACGGCAGCGGCTCACAGGCCGAGAGCAAGATCAGCCTGCCGGGACCCGATCTCACCGCCGCCGACTTCGAGCGACTGCTCGCGCCCTTCGCGAAGCAGCGCGTGGCCGTGCTCGACCTCACCAGCGCCAGCGGCGACGCGCTGCCGCTGTTCTCGGCGCCGGGCCGCGTGGTGATCACGGCCACCAAGAGTTCGTACGAACGCAACGAGTCGCACTTCGGCGGCTATTTCATCGACGCGCTGACCAAGGACGGCGCCGACGCCGACAAGGACGGTCGGGTCTCGCTGCTCGAAGCGTTCCAGTACGCGGCGCACGAGACCGAGCGGTTCTACGGCGACGACAACCGGCTGCAGACCGAGCACGCGCAACTCGACGACGACGGCGACAAGCAGGGGACGGCCACGCCCACCGGTCGCAGCGGCGACGGCGTGCTGGCGCGGCGCTTCTTCTTCAACAGCGGCAGTGTGGCGGCGACCGTCGCCGCCAACGACCCGCGGCTGGCGGGGTTGTATGCGCAGCGGTTCGCGCTCACCGACTCGGTGGAGGCACTCAAGGCGCGAAAGCCGAAGATGGCTGCGGCGGCCTATGGCGCCGAACTGGAGCGGCTGCTCATCGCGCTGGCGCGCACCGGCCACGCGATTCGCGGAATCGAGGGGCCTGCGGCCGCAAAGTCCGGCAACGGATCGGGAGGGCGGCCATGAAGGCGCGTCTGATCCTTGTGCTCGGACTGGTCTCGCTGGTGGCCCGCCCGGCCGGCGCCCAGACGCTGGCGGCGGCGCGCGACAGCATGCTGGCCGGGCGCTACGCGGCGGCCATCGACATGCTGGCGCGCGTACCGAGGAGCGACAGCACGTGGATCGCGGCGCAGCGCACGATGGCGCGCACGCAGGCATTGATCGGCCGGTACGACGACGCCGAGCGGACGGCGCGGAACGCGAGCGCCGGTGCCGGCGGGCAGGAACTGCTCAACACGCTGGGCGAAGTGCTCGTGGCACGCGGCCACCGGGCGGCCGCCGAGAGCGCGTTCGTGCGCGCCGACGCGATGCACGCGTCGGACAGCCTCACAGCGCGGCTCAACCTCGCAATGGCCCACTACGACGATGGGGACCACGACGCCGCGCTGCGCGGTTTCGACCGATTCATCGACGTGTACAACACGCACGCCGCCCAGCTCACCAGTCGGCAGATGACGGCGGTGGCGATGGCGGTGGAGCGCCTGGGCGAGACGAACCCCGCGCTGTTCAAGGATGCGCTGCGTGCATTCGACCGCGCCATCGCGCTCGACGGCGGCAACGTCGAGGCCCGCGACGCACTCGGCGAACTGTTCCTGGCCAAGTACAACAGTGCGGATGCGCAGACCACCTTCGACGAGGCGCTGCGCGTGAACCCGAACGATCCGCGGGCGCTGCTGGGCGCGGCTCGGCGGCTGGTGTTCGACGGCCGGCCGGGAGCCGACTCGCTTCTCGACCGGGCCCTGGCGATCAATCCCAACTACGTGGACGCGTGGGTGTTCCGGGCCGGGCAGCTGCTCGACCTCGAAGACTACGCGGACGCGCAACGCGAGATCGACCGTGCGCTGCGGGTGAATCCGAACTCGGTGCCCGCGCTGGCCGTGGCGGCGGGCATCAAGTACGTGGCGGGCGATCAGGCGGTGTTCCGGCAACTCTCGCAGCGCGCCGAAGCCGCGAGTCCTCGCAACGCCGTGTTCTACACCCAGATGGCGGAGATCGCGGGGCGCATCCGGCTCTACTCGGCAGCGGCGGACTTCGCGCAGCAGGGCGTGCAGGCGAATCCGCGCGCGTGGCACGCGTACGCCGTGTTGGGGATGAACCAGTTGCGGTTGGGGCAGATCGCGAAGGGGCGCGCCAGCCTCGACACCGCGTTCAAGGGCGATCCCTACGACGCGTGGACCAAGAACACCCTCGACCTGCTCGACACGTTCAAGAACTACGACGAGATCGCCGACGGCCGGTTCCGGTTCATGATCGAGAAGGACGAGTCGGGCATCCTGTCCATCTACCTGAAGCAGCTGGCGGCGCAGGCGTACGACACCTTCAAGACGCGCTACGGGTACACGCCGCCGCCGCCGATCCGCATCGAGGTGTATCGCAGCAACGCCGACTTCTCGGTACGCACCGTGGGGATGACGGGACTCGGCGCACTCGGCGTGAGCTTCGGTACCACGCTGGCATTCGATTCCCCGGCGGCGAAGGACGCCGGGCCGTTCAACTGGGCGTCCACCGTCTGGCACGAACTGGCGCACACCTTCACGCTCGGGCTCAGCGACCATCATGTGCCGCGCTGGCTGTCGGAGGGACTCTCGGTGTGGGAGGAGCACCAGGCCCGACCGGGATGGGGTTCGCACGTGAGCCCGGGGTTCCTGCAGGCGTTCACGGCGGGCAAGCTGGTGCCCGTGAGCCGGATGAACGACGGCTTCATGCGGCCGGCCTATCCCGGGCAGGTGCAGTACTCCTACTACCAGGCGTCGCTGGTGTGCGATCTGATTGCGCGCGACTGGGGGCGGCAGGCGCTGGTGGAGATGCTCCAGCATTACAAGGCCAACGAGAGCACCGAGCAGGTGTTCCACGACGTGCTTCACACCGATCTCAAGGCGTTCGACGCGCGGTTCACCGTGTACATGCGGCAACGGTTCGCGAAGCAACTGGCGGCGATGGCCGGCGATTCCGTCCGCGTGGACGCCACATTGCCGGTGCCGGCACTGGTGAAGATTGCCGACGCGGCGCCGGGGAACTTCCGCGTGCAGCTGCTGGTCGGCGAGGCGCTCATCCGGCGGAACGAGACGGACGCAGCCATCCCGATCATCGAGCGTGCCCGCACGCTGTTCCCGGAATTCACGGTGGACCACGGGCCCTACCCCTGGCTGGCGCGGGCGTACGAAGCCAGGCATGACTACGCGAAGGCCGCCGCCGTGCTGCGCGACATCGCCGACCACGACGAGTCGGCCTACGCCACGCGGCTGGAACTCGCCGACGTGTTGGAGAAGTCCGGCGACCTCGCCGGTGCGGAGCGGGCGCTGGAGGACGCGATCTACGTGAATCCGTTCGAGGTCGCGGTGCACGACCATCTGGCGCGGCTGGCCGAGCAGGTGAACGACCACGAGACGGATGTGCGCGAGCGGCAGGCCGTGCTGGCGCTGAATCCCGTGGACGTTGCGGGCGCGCTGTACCAGGTGGCGCTCGCCCAGCATCGGGCGGGGGACGACGCGGCGGCCCGGCGGAGCGTGCTCCGCTCGCTGGAACAGGCGCCGAACTACGCGCAGGCTCAGGAGCTGCTGCTCACGATCGTGGACGCAGCGGGAGGGAAAACGCCATGAGTACGTCGAAGAAGCGGTGTGCGGGTCGCCGATCGCGCCCGGGGTGGACGGCGTGGCTTGCCGCGGCGCTGGCCGTGGCGGCTGTGGTTCCGGTGTCGCGCGCGGACGCGCAGCGAGGCGGGCGGCGCCGTGGCTTCGGGTACGAGCAGTACTTCGCGCCCGTGAGCCCCAACGACTTCTACAAGCCGCCCGCCTTTGCCGGGAACGTACCCTACGACGGGCGCTTCACTTTCGCGCGCATCGAGTATCGCGGCAGCGAGCGGTGGAGCGGACGGGAGGGACCGGGATGGTCGCACGACTATCCGGACGCCGAGGAGCACTTCATGCGGATCATGCGCGAGGTCACGTCGCTGGATCCGTTCATCGCCAGGGGGCCGATGCTCGGTGGGGTGATCGTGGCGCTGGACGACCCGCTGCTGTTCAAGTATCCGGTGGCGTATCTGTCGGAACCGGGCGGGTGGCATCCCACGGCCAAGGAGCAGGAGGGACTGCGCACCTACCTGCAGAAGGGCGGATTTCTGATCGTCGACGACTTCCCGTACTTCAGCTGGGGCAACTTCGAGCAGGTCATGGCGCAGGTGCTGCCCGGCGCCAGGCTGTTCCAGCTCACCGGCCGGGAGCCGATCTTCGACGCGTTCTACAAGGTCGATCTGAGCATCATCCGCAGCGAGTACGGCGGCACGCCGATGTACTTCGGGATCTACGAAGACAACGATCCGAACAAGCGGCTGCTGGTGATCGCGAACTACATCAACGACATCGGTGAGTCGTGGCAGTGGTCGGGCCAGGGCTGGTTCCCGGTTGCCGAATCGAACGAAGCCTACAAGCTGGGCGTGAATTACCTGATCTACGCACTCACCCACTGAACGCGCTCACTCCAACCGAGACCTGCCGTGGCTACCACTGCTTCGACCCCCGCGCTGGAATCCGCCGACGACCTCGCGCTCGCCGATCGCCTGAAGACGGGGTGCGATCAGATCCGCGCCGAGCTGGCCAAGCTCATCGTGGGCCAGGACGATGTGATCGAGCTGGTGCTGCTGTCGCTGCTCACCGGCGGCAACAGCCTGATCGTCGGCGTGCCCGGTCTCGCCAAGACACTGCTCATCAACACCATCGCCCAGGTGCTGGATCTCAGGTTCTCGCGCATCCAGTTCACGCCCGACCTGATGCCGAGCGACATCACGGGTACGGAGATCATCCAGGACGATCCGGCCACCGGCCGCCGGCACATGGTGTTCATGCCGGGCCCGATCTTCGCGAACATCGTGCTCGCCGACGAGATCAACCGCACACCGCCCAAGACGCAGGCGGCCCTGCTCGAAGCGATGCAGGAGCACCGGGTGACGGTGCAGGGCAAGACCTATCCGTTGCAGGAGCCGTTCTTCGTCTTCGCCACGCAGAACCCCATCGAGCTCGAAGGCACGTACCCCCTGCCCGAAGCGCAGCTCGACCGGTTCATGTTCGAGATCATCATCGAGCACCTGAACGAGGATCAGGAGGTGACGGTGGTGCAGTCCACCACGTCCATCCAGTCGCACCGCTTCCAGCACGCCGTGTCGGGGGCGGACATCGCGGCCTTCCAGCAGCTCGTCCGGCGGGTGCCGGTGGCCGATGCCGTGGCGCGCTACGCGGTGAATCTCACGCGGGCCAGCCGGCCGGGGCCGAACGCGCCGGACTTCGTGAAGCAATGGGTGTCGTACGGCGCCTCCGTGCGCGCTCCGCAGCATCTGATCCTCGGCGGCAAGGCGCGCGCCCTCATGAAGGGTCGTTCGCACGTGACGTTCGACGACGTGCGCGCGCTGGCCAAGCCCGTCCTCCGCCACCGCGTGCTGATGAACTTCCACGCCGAGTCGGAGCGCGTGTCGTCCGACGAGGTCGTGGAAAAGCTGTTGGGCGTGGTACGTCCACCGAAATCGGGAATGAACTGATGCTGACTCGGTGAGGGCGTAACCCGCCTCGCCGCTCAACCGCCTCACTGCCACACACGCGAATGACCACACCCCCCATTGCTCCCACGCGCTTTCTCGATCCGACGGTTCTGGCCAAGATCCAGAACCTCGAGCTGCTCGCGCGCGTGGTGGTGGAGGGGTTCATCAACGGCCTGCACCGGTCGCCCCATCTCGGCGCGTCCACCGACTTCGCCGAGCACCGCGCCTACATGCCCGGCGACGACATCCGGCGCATCGACTGGCGCCTGTTCGCCCGCAGCGACCGGCACTATGTGAAGGAGTTCGAGGCCGACACGAACACCAACGTCATGGTACTGCTCGACGTGTCGCCCTCCATGCACTATCGGGGGCCGAGCGCCGGGGAGGGGGGCGTCACCAAGCTGCAATACGCCTGCTTCCTGTCGGCGGCGCTCGCCTACTTCTCGAGTACGCAGCGCGATCGGGTCGGCGTGGCGACCATCGACCGCGACGTCGTGGACTACGTCCCGCCGGCGGCCAAGCACCTGCGACTCGTCCTCCACACGCTGGAGCGGGCCGGCAAGACATCGCATTCCCGTGAGTCGGCGTCGGCCGGGGGCGGGCCGGCCCGGCTGCTCCACCCGTTGCGCAAGCTCTCCGAATCGCTGCGGCGGCGCAGCATCGTCATTCTCGTCTCGGACTTCTACGAGGAGCCCGACGACGTCATCGACGCCGCGAGTTTCCTGCGCGGCCGCGGAAACGACGTGATCCTGTTCCACGTGCTCGACCGCGACGAACGGCAGTTTCCATTTCCCGACGCCAGCAATTTCGTGGATCTGGAAAGTGGCGAGCGCATGCCGGTGGTCCCGGAATACCTGCGCCGCCAGTACCGCGAACTGGTGGCCGCGCACGTGGCGGAGCTGGAGCGCCGCGCGCGCGACCAGCGCATGGACTACGCCATGTTCGACACCTCACAACCCCTCGATCAGGCCTTGTTCAGTTATCTGCTGGCGCGCCAGCGCTTCACGAGGGTGCGCTGATGGGAGTCCTCGCGCCCGCCTTCATGGCCGGCTTTGCCGCGCTGGCCATCCCCGTGGTGATCCATCTGATCCACCGCGAGCGAAAGACCGTGGTGGAATTCCCGTCGCTGATGTTCCTGCACAAGATCCCGTACCAATCCGTGCGTCGTCAGAAGCTGCGCCACCTGTTGCTGCTCGCGCTGCGCCTGACGGCGCTGGTGCTGCTGGTGGCGGCGTTCGCGCGTCCGTTCCTGGAGCGCGCCACGCCCACCGGCGCCCCGTTGGCCGGTGCCCGCGAGCGCATCGTCCTGCTCGACCAGTCGTACAGCATGGGGTACGGCGACCACTGGAAGCGCGCCGTCGCCGCGGCGCACGCGGCCGTGGCCGACCTCGGCGCGAGCGACCGGGCCACCGTCGTGCTGTTCGCGCACGACCCGGTGGCGGTGACCGAGCCCACCGGCGACCATGCGCGCCTGGACCGCGCCATCGACGACGCGACCATCACCTCCGAAGGGACACGATACGCGCCGGCCCTCAAGTTTGCCGCGCAGGTGCTGGGCGGGTCGAACCTGCCGCAGCGCGAAGTGGTGCTCATCAGCGACTTCCAGAAGGTCGGATGGGCGCAGCGCGACGAGGTCGAACTCCCGGCCGGCACCGTGGTCACGCCGGTGGACGTGTCGGAGAAGGCCGTGGCCGACATGGCGGTCACACAGGTGACCACCGACCGCGATACCGCGGCCGGATCTCGCGACCGCGTGACCGTGGCGGCGCGCATCACGAACGTCGGACCGCAGGCCGGCACCGTGGCGGCCGTGCTCTCGCTCGGCGGCCGCGACATCCAGACGCGCCCGGTGACCGTGCCGGCCTCGGGCGCCACCCAGGTGCGCTTCACCTCGCAGTCCATTCCCACCACCGCCACCCGCGGCTCGGTGCGCATCGACCACGACCCGCTGCCGGAGAACGATACGTTCAACTTCACGATGGCACCCGACGAGGTGGTGTCGGTGCTGGTGGTGGAACCGGTGCGCGCGCGTCGCAATCAGAGCCTCTTCGTGAGCCGGGCGCTGAGCATCGGCAACCGGCCGCGGTTCGACGTTCGGGTGAAGGCGGAGAGCACGCTGCGAGCCTCGGATCTCGAGCACCGATCGCTGGTGATCCTGAACGAGGTGCGCCCGCCCGATGGCGCCGCGGGCGCGCGGTTGCAGCAGCTCGTCGCCAACGGCGCCGGGCTGCTCATCGTGCCGGGCGACGAGCAGACCGCCGGTTGGGCGCCGGAGTGGCGGGCGCTGCTTCCGGCACGCGTGGGGCCCGTGGTCGATCGCACCGACCGCGCCGGCGGTACGCTGGCCGCGGTGGAATACTCCAGTCCGATCTTCGAGATCTTCCAGGCACCGAGGAGCGGCGATTTTTCCACGACCCGGATGTTTCGCTACCGGGCGCTCGTCGCACCGGCAGACAGCGGCGTGCTGGCGCGCATGGACGACGGGACGCCCGCGCTGGTCGAACGGGCCGACGGCGAGGGCAAGGTGCTGCTCTGGGGGTCCACGCTCGACGAGTACTGGACCGATCTTCCCCTGCAGCCGGTGTTCCTGCCGTTCATGCATCAACTGGCGAAGTACGCCGGCCGGTATTCCGATCCGCGTTCCTCGTTCACGGCCGGCGAGGTGCTCGACCTCTCGCGCCACGGCGAACTCACCGCCATGTTCGGGGATAAGACGAATGGGCAGGCGGCCGGTGGCACGGGCCCGGCCCTGGTGCTGCAATCGCCGTCCGGGCGGCGCACGCGACTCCACGCGAACGGCCGCGACCACCTGGCCGAGCTGAACGAAGCGGGCTTTTACGAATTGCGCGATGCGGCGACGGCCATCGGGAGCGGCCGGCCGATCGCGGTGAACGTTGATCCGGCGGAATCGGACCTGTCGCATCTCGATCCACAGGAGCTGATCGCCGCCGTCACCAGCCGCACCACGGACGCCACGCACGCGAGCGCGGCGGCCACGTCGTCACCCGAGGACCTCGAGCGGCGGCAGCGGATCTGGTGGTATCTGCTGTTGGGCGCGTTGCTGTTGATGGCCACCGAAACGGTGGTCTCGAACCGTCTGTCGCGGGCTGCGGGATGAGCGCCGTGCAGGGGAGGGCGTGAGTCATGGAAAGCGCACAGGGAATCCTGTCCGAACGGAATCGTCTGGCCGGCGTCGTCCGCGACGTGCGCACGCGCTGGCGGCTGAAGCGCGTCCTGCACGGCGCGACGATCGTGCTCGTGGCCGGCTTCGTGATCCTCGCGGTGGCGGCCTGGGTCATGAACGCGGTTCGCTATGCGCCCACGCCGGTACTGTTCACGCGCGTCATCGCGCTGGCGTCGGTGCTCGCGGTGACGGTGCGGTACCTGATCCTGCCTCTGCGCCGGAACCCGGGGGACGACCAGGTCGCCCTGTACCTGGAAGAGCATGAGCCCTCGCTCGACGGCGCGCTGATGACCGCGGTGGATGTCGGCAACCGGACGCCGTCCGCCGGCGCGGGGCCGCTCTCGCCGGCCCTCGCCACGCGACTCATGCGCTCGGCGCTCGAGCGCGTCCGCACGGTGGACGACGGCCGTCGCGTGGACGCCGCCGACCTCACTCGCACCGGCGCGATCTTCGCGGCCGTGCTCGCCACGGCGGTGCTGACGCTGCTGGTAGGCCCGACTTCGCTGCGCTACGGCATGGGGGTGTCGCTGGCCCCCTGGCGCACCGCGAGCCCCACCGGCCTGTTCTCCATCAACGTGACGCCCGGCAACACGACCGTGGCCCGGGGCGGCGATCAGCTGGTGACGGCATCGCTCCACGGATTCGAGTCGGAACGCGTGGAGCTGGTGGTGCGGGGCGCCGATTCCACCGCCTGGACGCGGCTGTTGATGCTCGCCGACAGCACCGGCGCCTACGCGTTCCGGCTGTTCGACGTGGGCGCTCCGTTGGATTATGCGGTGGAAGCGAGCGGCGTTCGTTCGCCGACCTTCCACCTGGACGTGGCGAACCTTCCATACGTGCAACAGATCGATCTGCAGTATCGATACCCGGCGTACACGCAGCTGCCGCCGCACGACGTGGAGGGCACCGGCGACATCGCGGCGCTGGCCGGTACGATGGTACGCGTGCGCGTCACGCCCACCGTTCCGGCGCTGGGCGGGCGCGTGGTGGTGGACGGCGGCGACACGCTGCAACTCGTTCCCGGCGCCGACGGCACGTTGATCGCGATGCTTCGCGTGCGGCATCCCGGGTTCTACAAGGTGGAACTGCAATCGCCCGACCACGGCCTCACCACGGCCTCGCTCAACTACAACATCGACGTGCTCCCCGACCGGCCGCCCACGGTGAGCTTCACCAAGCCGGGGCGCGACCAGCGCGTGCTCGCGGTGGACGAGGTGTACACCGAGGCCAAGGCCGAAGACGACTACGGTGTGGCGCGGCTGGATCTCGTGTACTCGGTGAACGGCGACGTCGAGCGGACCGTGCCGTTGAGCGATGCCACGCGTCGCGTGCTGCGCGACATCTCGGCGGGCTACACGTTCATGCTGGAGGACGACAGCCTGCAGCCCGGCGACGTGGTGTCGTACTACGCGCGCGCCACCGACAACAACACGGTGAGCGGACCGCAGCGGGCCGCCAGCGACATCTACTTCCTGAACGTCCGCCCCTACGAGCAGGAATACCGGCAGGGGCAGAGCGGGGGTGGGGGCGGGGGCGCACAGAGCGGCCAGGGACAGAACCAGTCGAATCAGCTGTCGCGGCAGCAGCGGGAAATCATCGCCGGCACCTTCAACCTGTCGCGCGACAGTGCCACATACACACCCAAGGATCTGCAGGAGAATCTGGCAACGCTGCGGTTGGCGCAGCAGAAACTCCGTGAGCAGGCCACGGAGCTGTCGCGTCGCCTCGTGCAGCGCGGCATTGCGGCCACCGACTCCGGATTCCGCAAGATCTCCGAGATTCTGGGCCGCGCCACGCCGCAGATGGACACGGCGGAGCAGCGCCTGGCCTCCGGCAGTCCGCACTCCGCGCTGCCCAGCGAACAGCGCGCGCTCGCCGAGCTGCAGCGCGCCGAAGCCGTGTTCCACGACATCCAGGTGTCGCAGGGCGGCGGGGGTGGTGGCGGCGGCGGCGGAGCGGCCGGCGCCAACGCGCAGGACCTCGCCGACATCTTCGAGCTGAACAAGGACCGGCTGCGGAACCAGTACGAGACCGTCCAGCGCGGCCAGGATCAGCAGCAACAACAGCAGCAGCGGGCCGACCAGCAGGTGGACGAGGTCATGGAGAAGCTCCGACAGCTTGCCGCGCGCCAGCAGCAGCAGGACGAGCGGGCTCAGCGCAAGGCCGACAGTCTGGGGCAGCGGGGCGCCGGCGGTGCGTCGTCGGGCGCCGACCAGCGGCAACTCGCCCAGCAGGCCGAGCAGGCGGCGCGTCAGCTCGAGCGCCTGGCGCGGGAGCAGCAGTCGCAATCACTGGCCGACGCGGCCCGGCGGCTGCAGAACGCCGCCGACGCCATGCGGCGCGCGGCCGCCGACCGCGGTCAGCAGGGCGCGGCCAGTTCGCAGCAGGCGCTGCAACAACTCGAAGACGCGCGCCGCCTGCTCGATCGCGAGCGGAGCCAACGCGCGCAGCGCGACCTGCAGGATGCGCTCGACACGCAGCGTGCATTGGCCAACCGGCAGCAGCAGGTTTCCAACGACATCGACCGGCTCGGCCAGACGGCACCGGGACAGCAGCAGGAGATGCGGCAATCCATTGCCGGGCAGCAGAAGGCGATGGCGGATTCGGTGCACGCACTCACCAGCCGGCTGGACCGCATGGCGCTGGAGAACCGGCAGAACCAGCCCGAGGCGTCACGTCAGATCGCCGACGCGGCCGACTCGCTCAAGAAACGCGGCACCGCCGACCGGCTCGGCTATCTGTCGCAGAACGCCACCCGCACGGCGCCCCAGCAGTACCTGAGCCAGCAGCAGCAACCCGTGGGCCGGGACATCGAGGATCTGGGGCGCCAGCTCCAGCGGGCGTCGGAAGCCGCGGGCCAGCAGAGTTCGCAACAGCAGCAGGCCGAGGCGCTTGACCGGATGCGCGATCTGGTACGGGGGCTGCAATCGGTGAGTGAACGGCTGCAGCAACAACAGGAGCAGAACGCACGAGAGCAGCAGGGCAGCGGACAGCAGGGCCAGCAAGGACAACAAGGCCAACAGGGGCAACAAGGCCAGCAAGGCCAACAAGGCCAGCAAGGCCAGCAAGGCCAACAGGGGCAACAAGGCCAGCAAGGCCAACAGGGAATGAACGGTCGGAATGGCTCCGGCGGTCAGCGCGCCCAGTCGGGGCAGCGTGGTGGTGGCGGCGCCATGCAGGGTGGTGGCGGCCCGTCGCGTATGGGCGCGGCAAACGGGCGAGCGCTCACTCCGGCCGAGCTGCAGCAGTTCTCGCGCGAGCTGTCGCAGCGCATGGCCGACGCCGACACGCTGCGCGGCATGCTCGCGCGCCAGGGAGTGGATGTCTCGGAGCTCGATCGCGCCATCGACAATCTGCGTGCGGTCAGCCGGCCGAAGGCGCTCGGCGACACGTCGGCGGCGGTGGCGCTGCGGTCACACGTGATCGAGGGGCTCAAGGCGTTCGAGTTCGCGCTGCGCCGCACCCTGGGCAACGACGATCAGCGTGTGCTGCTGGGCCGTTCGGGCGACGTGCCGCCTGCGTTCCGGGCGCTGGTCGAGGAGTACTACCGGTCGATCGCGCATCCGAAAAGGCCGTAACCGGGTGTGACTGCTGACTGCTGACTGCTGACTGCTGACTGCTGCCTGTCAGCGGTCGGCCGTCAGCCGTTGTCGGTCGGTCTGAGTCCGCCCAACGCGACCTCGGTCCCCACATGCTCGCGCTCGGCTCTTTCGTAGACGTGCGCGGCGGCGGCAAGGTCTTCCACCGCCAGTCCGAGCGATTTGAACAGGGTGATCTCGTCGGCGCTCTCCCGTCCGCGCGCCTTGTCGATCAGAATCTCGCCGACTTCGGCGACCACGTCCTGTTCGGAGATCCTGCCCTCGCGCATCGGCACCAGGTAGTCGGCCGACTCGTGGACCAGCGACTCGCGGCGATCGGCGAACAGGCGCGACCGTGCCACCGCGTCGCTGTCCAGCTCGCGGGCGTCCGGCTGCGAGGCGCCGACGGCGTTCACGTGCATGCCGGGCTCCAGCCACCGGCCGAACAACACCGGTTCGCGGGACGACGTGACGGTGCAGACGATGTCGCTGCCGCGCACGGCGTGCTCCGGGCTGTCGCACACCTCGACCGTGATGCCCAGCGCCTCCGCCGCCCAGGCCGAGAACGCCGTGGCGTGCTTCCAGTTCATGCTGAACACGCGCACCGCGGCCAGCGGACGCACGAGCGAGATGGCTTCGAGGTGGGTGCGGGCCTGCACGCCGCTCCCCAGCAGCGCCAGCGTCGAGGCGTCTTCGCGGGCCAGGAGCTTGGTCGCCACGGCGGAGACGGCCGCGGTGCGCACGGCCGTGATGGACGAGGCGTCGAGCATCGCGACCAGCGTTCCCGTCTTGCCGTCGAACAGCAGCACCGCGCCCTGGTGCGAATCGAGGTTGGTGCCGTGGTTGCCGGGGAAGACGGTGATCATCTTCACGCCGAACACCGGCAGCGCCGCCGAGTAGGCGGGCATCATGGCGAACACGTCGTGCGTGTCCGGAATGCGCATCACCGGTCGCAGCGGCAGCACGACCTCGCCGCGCGATAGCGACGCGAGCGCCGCTTCCATGAGCGGAATGCACTCGCGCATGGGCAGGAGCGCCGTGACTTCGAACTGGTTCAGGATGCGCATGGCTGACGGCGCGGCGGTGAAATCGTGAGGCGGCGAGGCGGCGACTGCCTCACCGCCTCACGGCTTCACTCCTCTCCCATGAACGGATACGTGTAGTCCGTCGGCGGCGAGAACGTTTCCTTCACCGACCGCGTGCTGACCCAACGCACGAGGTTGAGTTTCGACCCCGCCTTGTCGTTGGTGCCCGAACCGCGCGCGCCGCCGAACGGCTGCTGGCCCACCACCGCACCGGTGGGCTTGTCGTTCACGTAGAAGTTGCCGGCGCTGTTGCGCAGCGTCGCCATCGCCTCGCGCACGCCACGGCGGTCGGTGGAGAAGATCGCGCCGGTCAACGCGTACGGCGAGGTCGTATCGATGGCGTGCAGCGTCTCGGCCCACTTGGCGTCGTCGTAGACGTACGCCGTCAGCACGGGGCCGAAGATCTCCTCGCACAGCAGCCGGTAGCCGGGATCGTCGGTCTCGACGAGCGTCGGCTCGACGAAGTAGCCCACCGAATCGTCGGTGTTGCCGCCGGCGATGATCTTGGCGTTGCGCTTCGCATCGGCGATGTATTCGCTGATCTTGCGGAAGGCCTTCTTGTCGATGACGGCGCCCACGAAGTTGCGGAAATCCTGGATGTCGCCCATCCGCATGTCTTCCATGATGGCCACCAACCGGTCGCGCACCGCGGGCCAGAGCGAACGCGGCACGTATACGCGGCTCGCCGCCGAGCACTTCTGCCCCTGGTATTCGAACGCGCCGCGCGCGATGGCCACGGCCAGCGCATGGGGCTCGGCCGACGGATGCGCGAGGATGAAGTCCTTGCCGCCCGTCTCACCGACGATGCGTGGGTACGACCGGAAGTGCGACATGTTGGCGCCGATGGTCTGCCACATGTTGTTGAACACCATCGTACTGCCCGTGAAGTGCACGCCGGCCAGGTCGGGGTGCGAGAGCGCGATGTCACTGATCATCGCCGCGTCGCCGCTCACCAGATTGATCACGCCCGGCGGCAGCCCGGCTGCCTCGAGTACCTGGAGGATGTAGTGCGCCGAGAGCATGGCGCTCGACGCCGGCTTCCAGAGCACCGTGTTGCCCATGAGCGCCGGCGAGGTGGGCAGGTTGCCGGCGATCGAGGAGAAGTTGAAGGGCGTGACCGCGTACACGAACCCTTCCAGCGGCCGGTAGTCGAGCTGGTTCCACATCGTGTGGTTGGAGAGCGGCTGCTCGTCGTACAGCTCCTGCGCGTAGTGCGGGTTGAAGCGCCAGAAGTCGATCAGCTCGCATGCCGCGTCGATCTCGGCCTGAAACACCGTCTTCGACTGGTTGAGCATCGTCGCCGCGTTCGCCGTGTCGCGCCACGTCGTGGCCAGCAGTTCGGCGGCGCGGAGAAACACGGCGGCGCGATCTTCCCACGCCCAGTTCGCCCAATCCGCGTGCGCGGACTTGGCGGCCGCGATGGCCTGCTGCACGTGTTCGGGCTCCGCCCGGTGCCAGTCGGCCAGCACGTGCTTGTGGTCGTGCGGCATCACGGCCTGGGCCGTGTCGCCGGTCCGGACCGGTGTGCCGCCGATCACCATCGGGATGTCGATTCGCTCGCCGGCCATGGTGGCCAGACGCTTCTTGATCGAGGCCTTCTCGGGCGAGCCGGGCGCGTAGCCGCGCACGGGTTCGTTGACGGGGGGAGGGACGCGGCGCGTGCCGTTGAAGGCCGCGAGCGGGGAAACACGGTCAGATGAAGACATGTTCGGATCTCGAGTCGGGCTGGGTGCGAGGGACGCGCAGGAGGCGAGCCCCCGGAAAGATACCCCCCGCGACCGACCGGGCCAACGTACGGCGGACTCGCCACCGGGGGCGGAATTGGCGAGATTGCTCGGACACGGTGACGTCCACCCAACGTCTGGGCCGCAGCCGTCGCGACCCTCCGGTTCCGCACACACGAACGTCCATAGACTCGTGAAAGTCCTCATTGCCGACGACGACGACACCATTCGGGCGCTGGTCAGCGCGGTGGCGGTCAGTCTGGGCCACGAACCCTCCATCGCCATTGACGGCGCCGCCGCGTGGCGCCTCTACCAGGAGCAGCGGTTTCCGCTCATGGTGGTGGACATCGAGATGCCCATCATGGATGGGCTCGAACTGTGTCGGAAGATCCGCTCCGTGGACGAGCGACACGAGACATTCGTCGTCGTGCTCACGGGGCGCCGTACCCGCGAAGACCTGGGGCAGGTGCTGGAGGCCGGCGCCGACGACTACATGTCCAAGCCGACCACCCCCGACAACCTCCGCGCGCGTCTGGTGATCGCGCAGCGGCGCATGGCGCAGGAGGCCCAGCGCCGGGCCGCCGAGGAGGAGTTGGCCAAGGCGCGCTGGATGGCCGGCATCGGCGAGACCAGCATCGCCCTCCAGCACGAGATCAACAATCCGCTCTCGGCGCTGCTCGGGCACGCCGAGCTGCTGATGCTCGACGAGCAGGACCAGGCGATCGAACCCAACGAGCACATCCGCGTCATCCACGAGCAGGCCCGGCGCATCGCCGACGTGGTCCGACGGCTCGGGCAGCTCCGGGATCCGCAGACGGTGGAATACGTGGCCGGATCGCGCATGCTCGACCTCAGCAATCCCCCCGCCGAGGAGTCGTGACGGCGCCGGAACGGCGGTCGCGTTTCCTGGGCGCGCACACGATCGCCAACGGCGGGATTCACATGGCGGTCCGTCGCGCCGCCGACGCCGGCATGACCGCGCTGCAGATCTTCACGGCGATTCCCAAGTACTACGGCGACAAGGTCTCCATCAAGCCGGAGCGGGTGCAGCGATTCCGCGACGCCCTGGCCGATGCGGGCATCGCCCCCGCGCATGTGGTGGTGCACGCCGCGTACGTGCTCAACACCGCCACCCCCGATCCCACCAAGTGGCCGCGGGCGCGCGATGGGCTGGCCAAGGAGCTGGAGCGGTCCAACGCCCTGGGCGTGGGGGCGGTCTGCTTCCATCCGGGCGCCGCCACCGACGACGACCGCGAGGCGGCGTTGGGCCGCATCGCCGCCGCCATCACCTACGCGCTCGAGCGGACCGACGGCGTCACCCGGCTGCTGGTGGAGAACACCGCGGGCGCCGGGCGCACCATGGGGCGCACCCCCGCTGAGGTGGCGGGGATCCTGGAACGCGTGCCGGCGGCGCTTCGCGCCCGCACGGGATACGGGCTCGACACCTGCCATCTGTTCGCATCGGGATTCCCCATCGGCGAGAGTGCCGCAGCGCAGGCGCGTGTGCTCGACGAGTTCGAGCAGGCCACGGGGGAGCGTCCGGGCTTCTTCCACTTCAACGACAGCGAGGGTGCGCTGGGGTCGAACCGGGACCGGCACGCGCTGATCGGGGAGGGTCAGATCGGCGCCGCACCATTCGGGTGGCTGCTGCACGACCGGCGTACGGAAGGCGTGCCATGCATCCTCGAAACGCCGCAGGAGAACCCCGACATCGCTGACGACGATCCGACCGCGGACCCGTGGGATGTGCGGATGATGGAGTTGCTGCGGGGGTTGGAGCGGGAATAGAGGCGAACCGTTGGCGGCGAGCAGGTAGCGGTTGGCTGTCGACTTCGGACTGCTAGCTGCGAACGGCCGACTGCCGACTGCCGACTGCCGACTGCCGACAGACACCATCACGTTCGTGCTCAACCCGATATTTGCATGATTAGCTAAGTATCTTATCTTACGCCCCATGGACTCCGCCTTCAAAGCACTGGCCGACCCCACGCGCCGGGAGATCCTCAAACTGCTGCGCAAAGGGCCGCGCTCGTCGGGCGAGATCGCCGAGCAGTTCGACACCGCCTGGCCGACGATATCGCGCCACCTCGGCGTGCTCCGCGACGCCGGACTCATCCTGTCCGAGCGCCACGGCCAGCAGATCCACTACGAACTGAACACCACCGTCTTCGACGACGTGGTCGAGCAGCTGCTCGACTGGGTCCGTCCGGGGAGGAAGCATGCGTAAGTGGTTTCCCGTGATTCCGATCGCGGGGGCATTCCTGTTGTCGGCAGCCGTGTATTCCCGGCTCCCCAACCCCATGGCCACGCACTGGGGCATCGACGGCACCGCCAACGGCTACAGCAGCCGGTTGGTGGGCGCCTTCATCATGCCCGTCATGGCGCTGGCCATCTGGGGCTTCATGCGCGGGCTGCCGTACATCGATCCGAGGCGCGCCAACTACGCCAAGTTCCAGAGCACGTACGACCTGATGATCAACGCGGTGGTGACGCTGCTGGCGCTCGTCGACGTGGTGCTGCTCGGGCGCGCCCTCGGATGGCCCATGCCCGAGGTCGGCCGGATGATGCCGGTGCTGGTGGGGACGCTGACGCTCATTCTCGGCAACGTGATGCCGCGCGCCCGCCCCAACTGGTGGTTCGGCATCCGCACGCCCTGGACCCTCACCAGTGACACCGTCTGGACCAAGACGCACCGCGTGGGCGGGTACCTGATGACCGCGGCCGGCCTCGTCACGGTGCTCTCGGCCTTCCTTCCACCCCGGGGCTCGTTCGTCGTGCTCATGGTTTCTATCATCGGCGCGTCGGTGGGCGCCGCCGTCTACTCCTATTTCGCGTGGCGAAAGGAACAAGCATGATCCGATCCTCAATGGCCGCCACCGGTCTCGCGCTCATCATTGCCGGCTCGGCTGGGGCCCAGGGCACCGCGCCATACACCTTCCGCATGGTCATCGGTCGCGACACGCTCACCAGCGAGGTCGTGCAGCGCTCGGCAACCCGCCTCGACGTGGACATGATCGACAAGTCCACCGGCGCCCACTGGCAGTACGGGCTGACCCTGGCGCCGGATGGACGGGTGTCGGCGATGAGCAACGCGTATTACCGCCTGGCCAAGGACGACACCGTACCCTTTCAGCGGGCCGATCTCGCGTTCGCCTCCGACTCGGTGACGGTCACCATTTCGGGCAATGTGTCGCGCGTGGAGCACCTGGCCACCCAACCCGGCGCCATTCCCTACATCAATCCGTCGTTCGCGATGATCGAGCAGGCGGTGCGTCGCGCCCGCGCCATGGGCGGCACCGTGGACACCGTTCCCCTGTTCATGCTCGTGGGTGGGCAGACCGTTCCGGCGGTCATCGAACGCGCGGGCACCGACTCCGCGGTCATCCACATCGGCGCGGCGGCCATGCACGCCACGCTGGGGCCGGAAGGCGAACTGCTGGGCGCCGTGATTCCGTCGCAGCACGTGACCGTGATCAGGCTGGCCGGCGCGCACCCGCTCGCGACGCGGAAGGTCGACTATGGCGCACCCCCGGGTGCCCCGTACACTGCCGAGGACGTGACGGTGCACACGCCGGAGCGGCTCACCTTCACTGGCACGCTGACCCTGCCGTCGGTGCGTCACGGCCGCGTGCCGGCCGTGGTGACGATCACCGGGTCGGGGGCGGAGGATCGAGACGAGCGGATCTCGATCGTCGACGGCTACCGCCCGTTCTGGCAGGTGGCCGACACGCTGGCGCGGCGCGGCATCGCGACGCTTCGGCTGGACGACCGCGGGGTGAACGGGTCGAGCACCGGTCCGGCCGATGCGACGTCCGCCGACTTCGCCAACGACATCCGGGCGGCGCTCGCGTACCTCCGGACGCGTCCGGAGATCGACGGGTCGCGGCTCGGACTCGTGGGGCACAGTGAGGGCGGCATGATCGCGCCGATGGTTGCGGCCACCGATCCCACGCTCAGGGGCATCGTGCTCATGGCGGGCCCGGCGTACACGGGACGGCGCATCCTGGAGTTCCAGCAGCGAAACGCGGTGGCGCAGGCGCCCGGCCTCACCGCCGCCGAGCGGGCGGCGGCGGTGAAGCAGAGCGCGGCGGCCACCGACAGCCTGATGGCAACCAGTGCGTGGCTGCGATTCTTCGCGTCGTACGATCCCCTCCCAACGGCTCGGAAGGTGCGGGTCCCGGTGCTGATCCTGCAGGGGGAGACCGATCAACAGGTGACGCCGGAGCAGGCGGACACCCTCGCGGCGGCGTTCCGAGCCGGAGGGAATCGCGACGTCACGGAGCGAAAATTCGCGGCAACGGACCACCTCTTCCTCGCCGATTCGGTCGGCGCCCCGGGGCGCTACGGCATGCTCACGACGCGAACGGTGCGTCCTCAGGTGCTCGGAACGCTCGCCGATTGGTTGGTGGCGCACCTGCGCTGAGCGGCACCGCACCGCCAATCTCCGAGGGGAAACCGGCGTACTTCAGAGGGGAAACGTCGCAAAATTCCTATTGCGTACGGGAAGGAGTGTTTTACCTTTCCGCGCGACGGACAGCGGTTCCCTCTGAGAAGACCACTCCGTTTCACAAATCCAGGAGAGAGCACATGGCCGCGAAAAAGGGCAAGAAGACGGCAAAGAAGGCCGGTAAGAAGCCCGCGAAGAAGGCTGCGAAGAAGACCACCAAGAAGTCCGCGAAGAAGCCCGCGAAGAAGAGTGTGAAGAAGGCTGCGAAGAAGCCCGCTCGGAAGCCGGCGAAGAAAGCCGCTCCGAAGAAGAAGGTGAAGGTGAAGCGGAAGCCGAACGCTGCGTTCATGCGCCCCGTGCAGCCCGATGCGGTGCTCGCCACGGTCGTTGGCTCCACTCCCATTCCGCGCACCGAGATCACCAAGCGCCTCTGGGGCTACATCAAGAAGAATGGTCTGCAGGACGCCAAGGAGCGTCGCATGATCAACGCCGATGCCAACCTCAAGGCGGTGTTCGGCGGCAAGGGAAAGGTCTCGATGTTCGAGATGACGAAGCTGGTGGGCAAGCACGTCAAGTAGTCTGCTCCGGCTTCACACAGCGAGGGCGCGCTCACGGCGCGCCCTTTGTTGTGTCCGGGCCTTCGGGGGCTGGGAACCGCGACGTACCACAATCCGTAGGGCGGCGTAGATTCCTGTGGTCGACCGCGGTTCCTCACTTCTCATTCTCGACCGAGCACGCGTGGCCAAGTCTTCGAAATCCCGGAAATCCTCCCGATCCTCCGCGTCCACCAACGTCGTCGCCGACGCCCGCAAGGGTCGCGGGGGCAAGGCGAAATCGGGGCCGCAGCGCAGCTGGGTCTGGGAGAACATCAAGTCGTTGGGCGGTGCGATCCTGATCTTCCTGTTCATCCGCACCTTCTTCGTCGAGGCGTTCAAGATTCCCTCGGGGAGTATGATCCCGACGCTGCTCGTGGGCGACTGGCTGTTCGTGAACAAGGCCGTGTACGGGCCGGCGGTGCCGTTCACGCACATCCACCTGCCCGGATATTCCGACCCGCACCGCGGCGACGTCGTGGTGTTCATCTCGCCGTACCAGGCGGACGAGGCCCAGGCGGGCCACGACCCCACGCCGACGCTCGTCAAGCGGCTCATCGGCATGCCGGGCGATACGCTGTACATGCGCAACGGCGTGGTGTACGTGAACGGCCTCGCACAGCGTCTGGGCTTCGGGGCCCGGGGGTATGCGGGCGATCCGGCGCAGAACCGTCCCGATGACACCTCGCCGCTGTTCGTCTGGCAGCAACGCATTGCCCTGCACGACACCCGCTTCGGATCGGCGCCGGCCGTGCCCACCCACGACAACTGGGGGCCGCTGCTCATTCCGGCCGGTGACTATTTCATGATGGGCGACAACCGGTACTGCTCGAAGGACAGCCGCTACTGGGGCGTCGTACCGCGAGCCAACGTGCGCGGCCGGCCGATCTTCGTGTATTACTCGTACAAGCCGAGCCCGGGCGGGCTCAACGACTGCGACGGCGAGGCCAGCGACCGGCCGCTCTCGTTCCTCACCGACATCCGTTGGAGCCGGATCGGGCACATCATTCGGTAAGGCGGACAGTCAGACAGTCGGACGGTCAGCCAGTCAAACAGTCCCTGGAGCTCGGAACATGCCCCTCGTCTTCCCGTTCGATCCCGACATCGCGAAGGCCGCCACCATTCCGGCGCGGCTGTACAACGATCCGGTCTATCTCGAACTGGAGCGGGAGCGGGTGTTCGCCCACACGTGGCAGTTGGTCGGGCGCACTGAGCAGTTGGCGCAGGGCGGCGACTATATCACCGTCGAGGTCGGCAACGACGCGGTGGTCGTGGTCCGCGACGGGGACGTGTTGCGCGGGTTCCACAACGTCTGTCTGCACCGCGCCGGTCCGGTGGCGCAGGGGTGCGGGCGCCGCCAGACCCTGCAGTGCCGCTATCACGGGTGGACGTACAATCTGCAGGGCGGCCTGCTGCATGCCCCGGAGATGGAGGGCGTCGAGGGATTCCACCCCGACACCATGCGGTTGCGTCCGGTGGCGGTGGCCACGTGGGGGCCGCTGGTGTTCGTGAATCTCGACGGCAAGGCGCCGCCGCTCGACGAGGTGCTCGAAGACATTCCGCAGCGTGTGGCGCCCTTCCACTGCGCGTCCATGCGCTACGTGATGCGCAAGGAATACGACCTCGCCTGCAACTGGAAGGTCTACGTCGACAACTACCTCGAGGGGTACCACGTGCCGGTGGTCCACCCCGGGCTGCACAAGGAACTCGACTACGACCACTACCGCGTGGAGCCCCACCGGTACTTCTCGTTCCAGCACGCGCCGCTGCGGCCGGTGCCGGCGGCCGCCGGCGACCGCAAGTACGTGCCGGCGGCCGGGGACGTACCCGAAGCCTTTTATGTCTGGATCTTTCCCAACGTGATGCTCAACATCTACATGGGGCAGATGCAGACGAACGTGGTGCTGCCGCTGGCGCACGATCGAACGCGCGTGGTGTTCGAATGGTTCGCCGCCAATCCGCCGGCCGATCCCGCCACCGACGAGCGGTGGAGCCGCCTGGTGGCGTTCAGCGACGAGATCCAGGACGAGGACATCGAGATCTGTGAAACGGTGCAGCGCAACCTCCGGTCGCGCGTGTACGATCGGGGGCGCTATTCCGCCAAGCGTGAGAACGGCGTACATCACTTTCATTCCCTGCTCCACGAGTTTCTGACCTGACGCCGGGTCCGACTCGCGTCCTTCTCTGGCCGGTCGCTGGATGACTCGCTGGTCGCTCCTGCAGCACCGCACGGAACGCCTGATCGCGCTCTCCCAGCTGGCCTGCGTGGCGACGCTGGGCGCACTCCTCGCCACATCACGGTGGGACGAGCCGGCACTGGTGAACGGCGCCTTCGTCGTTTCCCTGGCGGTGTTCGCGCTGGCCGCGTTCGGGATCGCGTCGCGGACCCAGCGGCTGCCGCGCGCGCTGTTTGCGGCATTCGCGATGGCGGCCACGATCCTCTTCGCGGCCGAGCTGTTGGGCCTGCTGGTGCCGACGTCCACCCTGACCGATGCGATGCACGCCATGGGCGCCACCGACAAGGCGATCCTGGTTGCCACGCTGAACACGCTGCTGCCGTTGTACGCGCGGGCGTCCCTCGCGGCCCAGGAGCGCGCCGCGGACGTCCTCGAACAGCGGGTCGTGGCGGAGCGGACCTTCGCCGACACGCTCGAGGCGCGCGTCGCCATGCGCACTGCCGAGTTGGAGGACACGCAGCGCGTGCTCCAGCGCATGTGGCGCCTGGGGCAGCAGATCTCGCTGGAACTCGATCCGACCCGGGCGCTGGAGCGGTTCGTGGACGCGGCCAGCGACATCGCCCAGGCCGACGGCGCCGCCATCGGCCTGCTGGGCGACGACGGCCGGGTGCGCGTGCCGGTCGCGCGCGGCGCGCTGATGCGGCTGGCGGGATGGCACGGGTCCGCGTCGGGCTCGGCGATCGAGCGCGTGATCCGGTCGGGGTCGCCCTGGATCGTGGCGGACACGGCGACCGGCGCCGGCCTGGCGGCGGCCCCCATCTTCCCCGACGCGGACATCGAGATGCGCAGCGGCGCCGTGCTCCCGATCTCGCGGCGCGGCGAGCGCATCGGCGCCGTGGCCCTGATCCGCCTCGACGCGAATCCGTTCACCGAGGTGACCATCGGCCGCGTGCACGCGATGACCGACCTGCTGAACATCGCACTGGAGAACGCGGAACTGGTGGAGACGTTGCGCCGCGCCGAATGGCGCTTCCGGACCCTCTTCCGGTCGGCGCCCGACGCCGTGTTCACGGTCCTGAACAGCGGACGCATCCGCGAAGCCAACGTCGCGGCCTCGGAAATTCTCGGCCTCGACACGGTCCGGATGGTCGGCCGGCGCCTGAGCGAGCTGGCTGACAAGGACGATCGGGCGCGACTGGACGAGGCGCTGGCGGCCACCTTCGAGGGGCGGCCGGCGCGTCTCGAGATGACCTTCCGCGGCGCGCCGGGCGGGCCGTCGCGCGTGGTGTCGCTGGCCGCGAGCCTGCTGCCCGAGGCCGATCCGCCCAGCGTGCTGGTCGTGGCGCGCGACGTGACCGCGGAACGCGAGATGCGCGGGCGGCTCATGGAATCGGATCGCCTGGCTGCCGTGGGAGAGCTGGTCGCCGGAGTGGCGCATGAGGTGAACAATCCACTGAGCAGCATCAGCGCCTACGCCCAGCTCCTGCTGCGCGATCCCGCCATCGAGGGCCCGCAGCGCGAACAGGTCGAGGTGATCCGGTCGGAGACGACGCGCGCCGCCCAGGTGGTGAAGGACCTGCTCGCGTTCGCGCGGCGCAGCGAACCACGGCACGAGCCCCTGGATCTGAACCTGGTCGTGGCGCGCACCGTGCGCATGCGGTCGTACCAGCTCTCGTCCCATCGTGTGACCCTGGACCAGGCGCTCGACGAGAACCTGCCCGCCGTGATCGGCGATGCGCGCCAACTCCAGCAGGTCTGCCTCAACCTCGTCACCAACGCCACCCAGGCCATGGGCGATCGCGGCGGCACGCTCACCATCGCCACCCGGTCGGCCGGTGGCAACGTGATCCTCGAGGTGAGCGACACCGGCTCCGGCATTCCCGCCGAAGTGCGGGCCCGCATCTTCGAACCGTTCTTCACGACCAAGAAGGAGGGCGAAGGCACGGGGCTCGGGTTGAGCGTGAGCTACGGCATCGTCACCGCGCACCGCGGGCGCATCGAGATGGCGGCGACCTCCGACCGCGGCACGACCTTCCGCGTGCAGCTCCCCGCGGCCGACACGCGGGTCTCAGACGCCACGCCAGCCGACCCATCCCCCCTGAACCTGCGGTCGCCGATCGCCGGCATCCGGCTGCTGTTCGTGGACGACGAACCGGCGCTTCGGCGGGGCGTCACGGCCTACGGACAGGCGCGCGGATTCACCGTGATCACCGCCGACGGCGGCGAAGAGGCGATCGGCGTGATCCGCGAGACGAACGTGGACGCCATTGTGTGCGATATCCGCATGAAGGGGATGGACGGATTCGCGTTTCATAATTGGCTGCGAGCCGAGCGACCGGGGCTCGCCACGCGCACGGTGTTC
This sequence comes from uncultured Gemmatimonadaceae bacterium, assembly GCA_963781765.1. Taxonomy (GTDB): domain Bacteria; phylum Gemmatimonadota; class Gemmatimonadetes; order Gemmatimonadales; family Gemmatimonadaceae; genus JAGWRI01. The sequence goes on along the minus strand of CAWAHC010000007.1, from coordinate 137,500 downwards.
ATCACCGGCGACGTCGTGACGACGGGCGGTCGGCAGACGATGCGGCAGCCGATGCTGGCCAAACCGTTCAGCTTCGAGCGGCTCGAGGCGTCCCTCATTGCGGTCATCCAGGGGCGGCCGTACGATCCGGAGCAGACCAGCCCGGTTCACGGGCTGACGCGAATCCCGTAAGTTGGGAGCGTGGGGCGCCACGGCGGCGATCCATTCCCGGCCTCATGTGGTCTGACAGGACGAACCCACGAGCTATGGCTCCCTACTTTCCCCGGCACACGGTCGAACTGCGGGTTGAGGAGACGAAGGCGTTTCGACGCCTGTCGTTCAATCTGCTCGAGATGGCGCTCGTCACGGGGGTGGTGCTGCGGTTGTACCGCGCGATCGTGCTCACCCACGGCTCGCCCACCAGCTGGGTCTATATCATCGGCACGTTCGTGCTCGGAATCGCGTTCATGTGCAGCATGGCCACGGCGCACCTGGCCAATTACCCACTGCGGAAGTGGGTCTGGCGCGCTCCCCTGTTCGCTTTCGGGGTCGTGGTGGGCGAGATGGCCACCAGTCTCCTCCTCATCGGGGTCGGGCGCGAGGCCACGGGCACCGCACGCGCCGGTTGGAACGACTGGCCCGGCCTGGCGCTGAGCACTTTCTGGACGCGGGAGGTGATGATCTGTGTCTGGGCGGCGCTGCTGGCGCTGATCGTCACCGTGGTGCGCCAGACCATCGTGGCCGCCGAACTCCACGGCAAGCACGAGCGCGAGCGCGACCACCAGACCGGTCGCTGACGCGCCCCAATGCGGCCGGCGCCCTTCCTGCTCGAACGCTACTTCGCCGATCGCGAGTTCTCGGCCCCCTACCAGCTCTCCGGGTCGGATTGCGAGACGCTGCGCGTGGGCGATCTGCTGGCGCTCGTACCGGACGCCGCGCGTCAACTCGCGGAACTGCCGCTCGGCTACACCGAAAGCGCCGGGGCACCGCCGCTGCGTGCCGCCGTAGCCGCCCTGTACGACGATCTGACGCCCGATGGGGTGCTGGTGCACTCGGGAGCCCAGGAAGCGGTGTTCACGCTGGTGAATGCGATCCTGGGCGCGGGCGACCATGCCATCGTCCAGTGGCCATGCTACCAGTCGCTGTTCGAGCTTCCCCGGGCGGCCGGTGCCGCCGTATCGCCCTGGCGGGCCGATCCGGCCACCTGGGCCCCCGACCCCGACGATCTGCCGAAACTCGTGCGCCCCGAGACTCGGCTGCTGGTCGTCAACTCGCCGCACAACCCCACCGGGCATCACTTCGACCGCGGGACCTTCGACGCCATCGTGTCCTTCGCCCGACGACACGGCCTGGTGCTGCTGTTCGACGAGGTCTACCGGGGACTGGAGTATCCGGCGGACGCTCGGCTGCCGGCCGCCTGCGACGCCTACGAGCGCGGCATCTCGCTGGGGGTGATGTCCAAGGCGTACGGCCTGGCCGGACTCCGCATCGGATGGCTCGCCTCCCGCGACGCCGAGCTTCTGGCCGCCGCTGCCGCCGTGAAGGACTACACCACCATCTGCAGCAGCGCCCCCAGTGAACTGCTGGCCACGGCAGCGCTGGCGACGGGCGAAACGATCCTCGAACGGAACCGCGGAATCGTGCGGAGCAACCTGGTGCTCCTTCACGAGTTCTTCGCCCGCCGCGACACCCTGTTCCGGTGGATGCCGCCGCGCGCGGGGTCGGTGACCTTCCCGACCCTCCGCCAGGGCGATCCGGATGCGTTCTGCGCCGACGTACTCGCGCGCGCCGGCGTGTTGCTGCTGCCCGGAACGGTGTTCGAGCCCGGCAGCCGTGAGGTGCGACTGGGCTTCGGGCGGCGGAACATGCCCGACGCGCTGGCGCGTCTGGATGCGGTGCTGGGCTGACGGCCGGAGCGGGGCATGTCCCCTGGACGCTATATTCCCCCCATGCAGCGGAAGAACAGGGAACTGATCGTCGTCGGCGACCGCGTGCTCGTGAAGGTCGAGAGCGGCGAGGAGCGCACCAACGTCGGGCTGTACCTCCCGCCCACGGCCGTGGACAACCAGGCGGTGCAGGGTGGGACGATCGTCGCCACCGGTCCGGGGTTGCCATTGCCGAGTCCGGATGCCGGCAGCGAGGAACCGTGGCGCGCTCCGGCGCGGGAAACGCGGTTCGTGCCCATGCAGGCGCGCGAGGGCGATTATGCGCTGTTCTTCCGCAAGGCGGCGGTGGAGATCACGTTCGACAACGAGCGGTATCTCGTCGTTCCGCAGCAGGCCATACTCGCGCTCGTGCGCGACTAGTTCTGAGGGAGTCCCGATATGAGCATGCAACTGCCGAACGCCCCCGCGATGTACCCCGAGCCCCTCGTGGCGCCGATGCGGGCCGAACTGACCCGGATCGGGTTCGCCGAACTGCGCACCTCCGACGCGGTGGACGCGGCGCTGAAGGACACCGCGGGCACGACGCTGGTGGTGGTGAATTCGGTGTGCGGCTGTTCGGCGCGCAATGCGCGCCCGGCGGCGGCCATGGCCATCCACCATGCCAAGAAACCGACGCACCTGACCACCGTGTTCGCCGGCCAGGATGCCGAGGCCACGGCCCGGGCCCGCAGCTACTTCACCGGCTATCCGCCGTCGTCGCCGCAGATCGGGCTGCTCAAGGACGGCAAGCTCGTGTTCATGCTCGAGCGGTGGCAGATCGAGGGCCGGCCGGCCGAGGAGATCGCCAAGGATCTCGAGGCGGCGTTCGAGGAATTCTGCTGAGAACAGTTCTGACTGGTCGAGGGGAAGGCCGCTGAACGGAACCCGGAGAACCGCAACTACAAGCTGAGTGTGGTCAGGCTTCCGTAGCCAGTGGTCCGAAACGATACCCGGGACACGTCTCCGTTCAGTAGAGATGTGTCCCGGGTGCAGTTTCGGATCACTGAAGACTGGCCACTGACGACACCAAGCTGGTAGTTGCCGTTCTCAGCGGTCAGCGGTCACCCGCCCCGTCCCCCGCGCCCGCCACCACCACCCCCGCCCCCGCCAAAGCCCCCACCCCCACCCCCGCGCCCGCCGCCGAAGCCGAATGCCCGGCCGGGACGGATCTCGCGCAGCGTGTTGGGGTCGAGGAACGCCGCCAGGAAGGGCGGGAGTTCGTGGAACTGGTCGCTGGTCAGCAACCCCTTCACCCGCGGCGCGTACGCCACCAGCAGATCGATGGTCGCGTTCTGCCCCTTGCTCACATGGTCGTAGGCCTCGTCGAGGTCGAACTTCGCGGGCAGCCCCACGAGGTACTTGGCAATCGGCGTCCAGATGGTATCCACCGAGTTCGTGAATTCCTTGTTCCACCGAATCAGGCTGTCCGTCTGCTGATCGGAGAGCTTGAGCGAATCCTTCTGGCGCAGCATCTGATCGATCGGGTTCGGATAGCCGCGGACGTAGCGGTTCTTGATCATCATCTCGCTCGGGCGTCCGGATGTGGCACCGCCTCGCCCTCCGCGCCCGCCGAATCCTCCCGGCCCCCCAGGCCCGCCACGCCCGCCCCCACGCAGTAGCTGTTCCAGCTGCTGCAGGTTGCGATCGGGGCCGACGGCCAGGCGCACATCGAGCGTCACCCGGAAGGGCGCGTACGCCACGGTCTGGGCGATGGCGGAATTCCCGAACCGCGGGTTGACCTCGTACTTGTACGCGTGCGTGGTCTGGTCGAACCCCCGCACGTACAGCAGCGTCGGATCGATGATCGGCGGCTGGCCCCATCCGCTCAGATTGTTGCCGCCGTGCACCATGGCGTCCACCCCGGTGAGCGGGTTGGCCAGGCTGAGCCCGATGGTGAGCCGCGACGGCAGCTTCACGGCGTCGGAGACGAGTTGGACGTTGACCGACCCGACCGACAAGGACCAGGGGCCCACGCAGCTGTTGCGGCCGGCGATCTGGCCGAGCTGGCTGGCCAGGCAGGCTCGCGGATTGCCGGACAACCCGTCCAGCAGCGCCTGCATGCCCGTGCGCAGGGCCGGATCGGCGGTCGTCGCGGGATCGAACACGAACGCCCGATCGTTGGAAGAGCCGTCGCCGTTCACGTCGCCCGACACCATCGGTGTGAACCGGTTGCCCGAACTTGCGCGGACGAAAGTGGAAATGTTGACAGCGTTCTTGATGGTCACCGATCCGCTGAGATCGAACTCGTGTTGGGCGCCGCTGCTCCCCCAGTAGGTGGTCAGGGGATCGCCGGCGGTGTTGCCGCCGAACCCCCGCGTGAGGTCGCGCGTGTCACGGTAGACGTAGGTGAGGGCCCAGCCCAACGTCGAGTTGTAGGCGCGCGGCGAGATCGAGAACTGCAGCTCGCGGGTGTCGGACCGCAGGTCGGACGTGGTTTCGCTGACGCGGGAGAACGCCGTCGATACGCGACCGGCGCCGGCGGCGATGGTTCCGGTGGTGGGCACGATGCTCGACGGCGCCACGTACACCGGGCGTCCGCCCTCGTCGGGGAGCGTGAACTGCGGCGCGTCCTGGAAGTTGAGGTCCACCGATCCGCGCTGATCCACGTTCCGCGAATAGGTGAAGGTCAGGTTGCCGTTGAACATCGACGTGAGCAATCCGCGCACGCCGAGGTTGGCGCGCCAACTGCGCTGGGTCCGGAAGTTGGGGTCGAACAGCGCGACGTTGGGGGCGGTGTTCGAGAACACGCTCCCGCTGGAGCCGTCGGCGCACTGGCTGGGAATCGACGCCGGATTCTGCGCGTAGGCGCTCCAGTCGGGCGTCGGGGCCGCCGAGCCCACGCAGGTGATCTGCTGCGCCGCGGTCGGCAGCCCTGTCTGATCGACGGCGTTCGACACCAGCGTCGCCGTCGGGTTGTTCCGGAACTCGCCCACGCCGCCGGTGATCACGTAGCGCGGCTGCCGGAAGGCACCGCGGAACCCTTCGATCTGCGGCATCGTGCCCACCTGCCAGCTGAATCCGAGACGCGGGCTCACCGTGAAGTCGCTGGGCACGTCGTTGTTGGGCACGTTGAACGCGCTCTCGACCAGCGGGTTGTACTGGGGCGTGGTGCTGAACCGGCTCCCCTCGGCGCGCACGCCGTACTGGATCTGGACGCGGTCGGCCGGACGCCAGGCGTCGCCCAGCGAGAAGGCCAGCGTCGCCACGTCGCCCGAGCGACGGGCGGGCACCAGACGCCGCGAGAACGAAGCCGGCTGTCCGGCTTCGAGATCGGACAGCGAGTTGAACGTGAACGTGCCGCGCGAGTTCGCGTTCTGGTCCTGGATGAAGCGACTGACCTGGAGGTCCTCGGTGAGCTTGATCCGGTGAGCGTTGTCGTCCGTGAACCACGACGTGGCGTTGGAGGCCTGCCACTGATAGTTGGTGAGGTGCGATGGGTAGCTCGAGTTGCCGCCGAACTGGAGCGTCGACACACCCGCGGTGCCGTCGGGAAAGTCCGAGGTCACGAGCACGCGCGCGTCGGGCAGCGACAGATAGCCGCTGGCGTTGTTGGTCGACGCCGAGAGTGAGAGGCTGGTCTCGTCGAGAAAGCCCCAGCCGAAGTATCCCGCGTGGCTGAGTTGGAGCGTGCCGGACTGGCGCGTGCTCTGCCCGCCGTGCGCCGGCACGGCGCTGGTGGACAGCGAGGCCGCGCCCGACTGGTTCCACGATCCGTTGAACAGCAGGCCCCAGGTGTCGGTGCCGGTGGGCGAGAAGCTGAACTGGCTGAACAGCGACCCCTGGTCGCTGAGGCGGTTGCTGGGGACGGCACCCACCGTGGACGGGATGCCCGCCGTATTCATGTAGGCGAGCAGTTGGGCCACTGAATCCTGCGATATCCCGACGCGCGCGAGGGCCGCCGGGTCGGTGTTGAGCAGCGTCTGCAGATCGCTGGTGCGCTGGCCGAGTTGGAACGACGTGTTGTAGAACAGCTTGTTCCAGATGATCGGGCCGCTCATCGACCCGCTGGCGATGACGTTCGTGTACTGCTGGCCCAGCGACCGCGTGGTGGGGGCGGCCCACTGCAGCGTGGGGTTGTCGAAGGTGACGTGCAGGTTCCGGTTGATGTAGTTGGAGCCGCTGGCGGTGCGCGCCGTGATCTGTCCCCCGCTGAATCCGCCCCGCGACGGGTCGAAGGTGGTCGTGGACATGCGCGCCGAGACCTGCACGTCGCGCGGCAGGGTACCGCCGAAGGTGAGTCCGTTGAGGAGCACGCTGTTCTGATCGGCGCCAAGACCGAGCACGGAGAAGCCCATCGAGCCGTCGGCGTTCGAGATCGCCGTCACCCCGGGCAGGTATGCGGCCATGGCCGACAGGTCGCCCATCGCTTCGATGGGAATGCCGGCCGAGCCCATCGTCTGCTCGACGCCGCCGATGTCCGGCCGGTTGTCGCCGGCGATCGGGCGTTGGCGAGTGGCGTTCACGCGCACCGCGTCCAATTGGCGGGTCGCCGCTTCCAGCGTCGCGTTGGCGACGATCACCGCGTCGTCGTCGTTCACCTTCTGCACTTCGAAGCTCTTGGGAACCATTCCGATCGCCACGAAGCTCATCATGTAATCGCCGTCACCGCCGGCGAAGATGATGGTGAAGCGTCCGTCCGACCCCGTCTTGCTGGTGCGCGTCGTCTCGTCGGTCATCGACTGCGCGCTCACGGAGACGTCGGCGAGCGGCTTGCCGCCGGGCCCCGTCACGCGGCCGCGAATGATGTCCGCCGAACCACCCTGGGCCGACGCCGTGGCGGCCGCGGCCACGAGGGCCAGCATGGCGATGGAGAACGCTGCTTTCATCGAGGGGTTCCGGAAGCGATTCACGGCGGGCGTCGTGCCCTCCGCTCACCACAACCGTACGCGGACTTCAGGCGCCGCGTTGACGGCGGACGTCGATGAAAATCAGGGGTTAACGAACGCCGGCGAGCGGCGTCCCACCGGATTCAACCACCGGTCGTTCGGGGCCCACGCTTCACCGCTTCGCGCGGCGACGGGGGCTCGGGCAGGAAGTCCTCGCCCGGGTTGATGTACTGGTCGGTCTCGATGCCGTGTTGGCGGTCGTGCAACTGACGGTAGCGCGCGTTGAGCGCCATCAGTTCCTGGTGGCTACCGCGCTCGACGATCACGCCCCCTTCGAGCACGAGAATCTGGTCGGCGCTCTCGATGGTGGACAGCCGGTGCGCGATCACGAACGTCGTGCGCCCCCGACGCAGCGAGCGCAGGCCGTCGCGGATCAGCGCCTCGCTCTCGCTGTCCAGACTGGACGTCGCCTCGTCGAGGATCAGAATACGCGGATCGGCGAGAATGGCCCGCGCGATCGCCACCCGCTGGCGCTGGCCCCCCGACAGTTTCACGCCGCGCTCGCCGACGATCGTGTCGTAGCCGTGCTCGAACCGCTGCACGAACTCATCCACGTGCGCGATGTGCCCCACCCGCTGGATATCCTCGTCGGTGGCGCCCGGCTTGGCGAACGCGATGTTCTCGCGGATCGTGCCGTCGAACAGGAAGTTGTCCTGCATCACCACGCCCAGCTGCGCGCGGTAGTCGTGCATCCGCAATCCCGACAGGTCGCGCCCGTCGATCAGGATGCGCCCCTCCTGCGGATGGTAGAATGCCTGCACGAGTCCGATCATCGTGCTCTTGCCCGACCCGCTCGAGCCCACGAGCGCCGTCGTCGATCCGGCTTTCGCCACGAAGCTGACGTCGCGCAGTACCGGCACGTCCTTCTCGTACTCGAACGACACGTGGTCGAACGCCACGTCGCCCCGCACGTCGTCCACCGGCTGACGGGTCGCGTCATCGGCGTCCTCGGTGGGCGTGTTCATCAGATCGCGGATGCGGTCGAGGCCGGCGAACGCCTCCGAGATCTGCGTGCCGATGGAGGCGATCTGCACCAGCGGCGCCGCCACGAGCCCCACCAGGTACACGTACATGAATAGGTCGCCCAGCGTCATCGTGCCGTTGAGCACATCGCGCCCGGCAATCACCATCACCAGCAATCCGATGACCCCGCTCAGCACCGTCGTGCCCGCGCCCACCGCCGAGGTGCCGGTGATCGTGCTCGAGATGTTGCGGAGCAGCTTGTGTACGCCCACCGCGAACAGCTTGCGTTCGCGCCGCTCCGAGACGTACAGCTTCACCAGTCGGATGCCCCCCACCGACTCGGCCAGCCGTCCCGTCACGTCGGCGTTGATCGCGCCGCGTTCGCGGAACATCGGCCGCAGCTTCCGGAAGGCATACGCCATCATCCCGCCAAAAGCGAGCAGTACGACGAGCGTGATCGTCGTCAGCTTCCAGTTGAGATAGAACAGCACGCTGATCGCGATCGCCGAGGTCATCAGCCCGCCCAGCAACTGGATGATCCCGGTGCCGACCACGTTCCGCACGCCCTCGGCGTCGGTCATCACGCGCGAGATCACGATGCCGGTCTTCGTGGAATCGAAAAATGCCACCGGCAGCCGCAGCACATGCGCCTGCACCCGCTTGCGCATGTTCGTGATCGCGCGCTGGCCGGCGATGCTCACCACCTGCGAGAGCAGGAACGAGGTGATCGCCTGAACCAGCGTGGCGGCGGCCACGAACAGCGCCAGCCGCCAGAGCAGTTCGGGCCTGTGCTTCCCGATCACCGTGTCGATGAAGTATTTCGAACTGAAGGGCAGCACGAAGCCGGCCGACCGGCTCACGACCGTGAGGAGCAGGCCGATGACGAGCGAACGGCGGTGCTCGGCGATGAGTTCGCGCGCTTCACGCCAGGCGCGTTTTGGGTCGAGCGGTTTCTTGGTGGCGGATGGGCCGGCGGCGGCGGAGGCGCCCGATCGCGCCCGGCGGCCGCCGCCCTCGGCATGGCGGCCGGGAAGTCGGGGGATGGTCACTCCCCAACATAGCAGCCGGGGGAACCCGCAGCCCCTCGGTATTGAAGGCGCTCCCCTGGACGTGCCCCACGGTGGGCCTAGCTTGAGCGGGACGTGCTTCGCCGGTTGGCCGCGCGCGACTGCCGGCGGCGGGGCGTATTTCGTCCATCGTCGTTCATCGATCCGACCGCTTCGTGCCCACTGCCGATCGCCCACTGCCCACTGCCGACGGCCCCTCGCCCGCCCGCGGCGGCACCCCGACGCCTCGCTACGCCTGGTACGTGGTCGGCGTGCTCACGCTGGCCAACCTGGCCGGGTGGGTCGATCGGCTGATCCTGAGCCTGCTCGTCGTCCCCATTCGCCGCGACCTCGGGATCTCCGATACGCAGATGAGCCTGCTCATGGGGCTCGCGTTCTCCGTGTTCTATACGGTGCTGGGTCTGCCGCTGGGCTGGCTGGCCGACCGCGCCAACCGCCGGACCCTCATGGGGTGGGGTGTGGCGGTGTGGAGTGTGATGACGTCGGCCTGTGGGTTCGCCGGCAGCTACGGGCGGCTGCTGCTCATGCGCGTGGGGGTGGGCGTGGGCGAGGCGACGCTCAACCCCGCCGCCACCTCCTTCCTGGCCGACTACTTCCCGCCCGAGCGGCTGGGCACGGCGATGAGCGTCTATTCGCTCGGCACCTTCGTGGGCTCGGGGCTCGCCTACGTGATCGGCGGAGCCGTGGTGGGGATGCTCGAAGGGCAGGCCCGGATCGTCCTTCCGCTGGTGGGCGCGGTGCACCCCTGGCAGACGGCGTTCTTCGTGGTCGGCGCCCCGGGGATGCTCATCGCGCTGCTCTTTCTAACTGTGAAGGAACCGCCCCGCAAACCGGGCACGCATGGGGCGAGCATGGGCGAGCTGTTCGCCTACGTGCGGCGCAACCTGCGGAGCTTCACCTGCAACAGCCTCGGCTTCTCGTTCTCGGCGATGGTGAACTTCGGCATCGCCGCGTGGCTGGCCACGTTCATGATCCGCCATTACGGATGGACGGCGGCGCGCGCCGGCACGGTGCAGGGGGTGCTGACGATGACGGTGGGCGTGGTGGGGGTGCTCACCGGCGGTTGGTTGGCCGATCGCTACGCGCGGCGCGGCCAGACCGACGGACCGCTGCGCGTGGGTGTGTTAGGCGCCGTCGGGATGCTGGTGGCGGGCACGGCCTATCCGTTCATGCCCACCGCGTGGATGGCCGTGGCGTGGCTGGTGCCGGTGAACTTCTTCGCCGCATTCCCGTGGGGGGCCGCCAACGCCGCGGCCGCCGAGGTGGTGCCGGCGTCGATGCGCGCCCAGGGCGCGGCGGTCTACTTCTTCGTGCTCAGCCTCGTGTCATCCACGCTCGGGCCCACGTTGGTGGCGGTGATCACGGACTACGTGTTCCACGCCGACGCGGCCGTGGGCTACTCGCTGGCCATCGCCAACGTGCTGGGGATGAGCGCCGCGATCGCCGTCCTGCTGTATGGCATGCCGGCGTACCGGCGGACGATCGCGACGCGCGACGACTGATCAGGCCATCCGGACCCACTTCACGAGTTCACGCAGCGACGGCTTCTTGCCGTACATGAGCAGGCCCACGCGGTAGATGCGCGCCGACACCCAGATGGCGGCCCAGCAGGCGAGCGCGAGTCCAACCAGCGTGCCGCCCAGCTCGGGCCATGAGATGGGAATCAACGCCATGCGCATCGGCATGATGATGGGCGCCGAGAAGGGGATCCACGACGCGACGCGGGCCAGCGTGCTCGACGGATTGGCCAGCACCGGTCCCATGAGCACGATGGACGCGATGAGCGGCAGCATCACCGGAAGCTGCGCCTGCTGCACGTCTTCCTGGTTGCTGACCATGGCGCCCACCGCCGCGAACAGCGACGAGTAGAACATGAAGCCGAGCACGAAGAAGAGCAGCAGCGCCACGCCCACGCCCACGGAGACCGTGGGCATGTGGATGCCGGCCGCGTCGGCGGCGGAGCCGCCCATCGCGCGGATGATCTGCACGCTGAACGAGGCCAGGTAGATGGCAGAGGCCGTCCAGACCGCCACCTGGGTGAGCGCCACGGAGCCCACGCCGAGGATCTTCCCGGCCAGCAGCTGGTCGGGCTTCACGCTCGAGATGACTACCTCCGCCACGCGCGTCGTTTTTTCCTCCAGCACGCCGCGGAGGATGGTCTGGCCGTACAGCGCGATCATCATGTAGAGCAGGAAGGCGATGCCGTATCCGAAGATAATGCTCGACATCCCGCCGCCCGACTCGAGTCCCTTGTCGGTAATCTTGTCGGTCCTGAAGTCGAGTTTGACGCCGGTGAGTTTGGCCACGCTGTCGGGATTGATGCCGGCGCGCTCCAGACGCATGTCGAGCACCGAGCGCTGCACGGTGCTCCGCAGCGTCCCGATGTCGGCCAGCGAGCTGGCATTCCGGCCCGCGTACCGCGCCTCGGCGCCGGTGAGCGTGCTGTCGTCCAGCACCAGGTAGCCCTGGGCGCCGTGCCGCATCACGACATGCGTGGCGCTGTCGACGGCCGTCGCGAGCTGATCGGCGGCCACCGTGTCGACCCGGGGTGGCGGACTGGTGGGGGCCGTGGCCGCCAACGATTTGGCGATGCGCGCGCCGAGGTCGGTGTGCGTGGCGTCGAGCACGATGACGTTGGCCAGGTTCGACGACGATTTCGTGCGCGCGGCGAGCACCCCCGGCACGACGATGATGGCCGCCATGAACAGCGGGCCCAGCACGGTGGCGACGATGAACCAGCGCGAGCGCACCCGCTCGAGATACTCGCGCTTGAAGACGACGAAGACCTTACCCATGGCCGCTCATCCCCGGCTCGACGCCCTGGGCGCCGACCCGATCGAGGAAAATCTGGTGAAGTGACGGTTGAATGAGTTCGAACCGGCTCAGCCGGGCGCCGCCGCGCACCATGCGCTGCAACAGCTCCTGCGCGTCCGCCTTGGGCGCCAGCTCGACCTCGAAGTACTGGTTCTGGTCGTCGTACTTCGACACCAGCGCGCGGTCGGCCAGCGCCGCGAGGACGACGTCCCGCGATCCGCCGTCCAGCGCCACCGCGACGTTCCGGATGCCGTGCTCGGCCTTGACGTCCTGCACCCGTCCGTCGAGCACCTTCTTGCCCTTGGCGATGATGCACACCGAGTCGCAGATGCGCTCGGCGTTGTCCATCATGTGCGTGCTGAAGATGATCGTCTTGCCGGCGTCACGGAGCGCGAGCACGGTATCCTTCAGCGCCTGCGCGTTGATCGGATCGAGACCGCTGAACGGCTCGTCGAGAATCACCAGGTCGGGATCGTGCAGCAGCGTGCCGATGAATTGCACCTTCTGCTGCATGCCGCGCGAGAGCTCGTCGATCTTGGCCGCGCCCCAGTCCTTCTCGGCGGTGCGCAGCTGCAGCCGGTCGAGCCATTCGTCGATGCGCTGGTCGGCCGTGCGGCCCTTAACGCCCTTGAGCTCGGCCAGGAACTTGAGCGCGCGTCGCACCTGCATCTTCTTGTACAGCCCGCGCTCCTCGGGCAGGTAGCCCACCCGGTCGAGCACCGTGCCGTCGCGCGCCGACTGCCCGAGGATGGAGATGGAACCGTCGTCGGGCTCGAGGATGTCGAGGATCATGCGGATGGTGGTCGTCTTGCCGGCGCCGTTGGGGCCGAGCAGGCCGTACACCACTCCGCGCGGCACCTGGAGCGAGAAGTCGCTGACCGCGACGTGCTCCTCGTACCGCTTCACGACATTGCGGATGTCGATCGCAAAGTCAGTCATGTTGGGAGAAGAGAGGGAAGGAATCACTCATTATAGCGCAACACGCCGGGGTGCAGCCATACTTATCAGCCATGCACCGAATACGCTCCGGTCTCCGTATAGGGCTCGTGACGCTTGCCGTGACGGCCTGCACCCGCGGCGAAACGGGAGGGACAACGCCCGGCCATGACACGGTGGTGGTCTATGCCGCCGCGAGTCTGGCCGCGCCGCTGCGCGCCCTCGCCGATTCCTACGCTGTGCGCACCGGCGCGGTTTCGCAGATCGAGATCGGCGGCTCGCTCGAACATGCCCGCAAACTCACCGAGCTGCATCGCACTCCCGACGTGCTCGTCCTGGCCGACTACGAGGTGCTTGCCTCGCTGATGCCGAAATACCTCCACTGGTACCTGAGCTTCGCCAACAACCGGATGGTGATCGCGTACACCAGTCAGTCGCACGGCGCGAGCCGGATCGACGGCACCAATTGGAGCGAGGTGCTCGCTGAACCTGGGGTGCGTATCGGCCGTCCCGATCCGTCTACCGCGCCGGCGGGCTACCGGGCGCTGCTCATGCTCCAGCTCGCCGAGCGCGATCTGGGCAGGCCGGGGCTCGCCGCGCGCGTGCTGGCCAATGCGGGATTGCGGTTCATCCGCCCCAACGCGTCGGAACTCGCCGCGCTGCTCGACGCCGGCGAGGTGGACTATATCATCGACTACGAATCGGTGGCGCGCGCCCACCATTTCTCGTTCGTGACCCTCCCCACCTCCATCGACCTCAGCGACCCCGACAGCGCCGCCTCGTACGAGCGCGCCTCGGTGCGCGTGCGCGGGGCCACCGGCGACACGGTGACCATGCGCGGGGAGCCGATTCTGTACGCGCTGGCCATCCCCGATAGCGCGCCGCACCCCGCCGCCGCGCGTCGATGGGTGGCGGCTCTGCTCGGCGCCACCGGCACGCGCGATCTGCGCGATGCCTTCGTGGACGTGCTGGCCACGCCGCGGCTCACCGGCACCGGCGCTCCACCGGAAGTCACGGATCGTGTCGTCCACTGATCCGGGGCGCGGGCGCGGCCTGCAGCGCGGCCTCACCGTCCTGACGGCGGCTGCCGCGTCGCTGCTGCTGCTCTTTCTCGTGGCGCCTCTCGCCGGAATCGTCGGCGGATGGGGCGTGGCCGGCGCGCGGGCCCTGACTACCGACGCGGAATTGCGCGCCTCGCTCTGGCTCACGCTGGTGTCGGCCACGCTCGCTACCCTGCTCGGCGCGGCCGGCGGCGTGCCGCTGGCGTACATGCTGTCGCGCAAGCGATTTCGCGGACGCGGCGTCGTGGCGGCGCTCCTCGACCTGCCCCTCGTCGTGCCCCACCCGGTGGCGGGTATCGCGCTGCTGCTCGTGCTTGGGCGCGACACGCCCATGGGCCAGGCCATGCTGCGGGCGGGGCTGGAGATCACGGGATCGATCACCGGGATCGTGTGCGCCATGATGTTCGTGTCGGCGCCGCTGCTGGTGAGCGCGGCGCGCGAGGCATTCGACCGGGTGGATCCGCGGCTCGAAGCGGTGGCCCGCACGCTGGGCGACACGCCCTGGCACGCCATGCGGCGCGTGACGCTGCCGCTGGCGGCCCGCGGTCTCGTCGCTGCCGGCGTCGTGATGTGGGCGCGCGCGATCAGCGAGTTTGGCGCAATCGTGGTGCTGACTTACAATCCGAAGGTGGCGAGCGTGCTGAGCTACGAACGGTTCACCGCGTTCGGGCTCAAGAGCGCGCTGCCCGTGGCGGCGGTGCTCGTGCTCCTCGCCCTCGTGCCCATCACCGTGCTGCGCACGGTGCACTCGCCCGATTCTCTCCCGGAGCGCCGAGGATGATCCAGCTGGACCGCGTCACCGCCACCGTTGGGAACTTCGCCCTGCGCGACGTGTCGTTCGTCGTGGAACCTGGCACGTACGGGGTGGTGATCGGGCCCGCGGGCTCGGGAAAGACGACGCTCCTCGAGACCATCGGCGGCATCGTGCCCGTGAAGTCCGGTGCCGTGCGATTGCGCGACGCCGACGTCACACGCCAGGCGCCGGAGCTGCGCCGCATCGGGATCGTGTACCAGCACGCGTATCTGTTTCCGCACCTCTCGGTGGCGCGCAACGTGGGGTACGGCACCGACGACCGTGAGATGGCGCGCGAGATGGTCGAACGCTTCCGCCTGGAGGAATTGCTCGACCGCGACGTGAAATCGCTGAGCGGAGGCGAGCGCCAGTTGGTGGCGCTCGCGCGCGCGCTGGCCACGCGGCCCGACATCCTGCTCCTCGATGAGCCGTTCGCGGCGCTCGATCCCCGCACCCGCATCATCGTGCGGCGTCAGGTCCGCGCGCTGCACGCCGAGCGTGGGATGACCGTGCTGCATGTGACGCACGACTTCAATGAAGCGGGGAGGCTCGGCCACCAGGTCGTGCTCCTGGAGCGCGGCCGCGTGCTGCAGGTCGGGAGTCCCGACGACCTGTTCCGGCGGCCGGTGTCACCCGCGGTGGCCGAGTTCATCGGGGCCGAGAATGTGATCCCGGGCCGCGTGCGCGGCGAGGAGCGCGCCAACGGCGCCGACCGGGCGGTGGAGTTCACCAGCGGCGCGCTGACGTTGCACGCCGTGAGCGATGTGCCGGATGGCGAGGCCCACGCCGTGATCCGCGCCGACGAGATCGCGCTCTCCCCCGAGCGCCGTGAATCGTCGATGCGGAATCAGCTTGACGCGCGCGTGCTCGAACTGGCGCCGAGTGGAGTGCTCACTCGCGTGACGGTGGATGTCGGCGGCGTGGAGCTGGTGGCGGCCATCACCACCCGCTCGGCGGAGGATCTCGGGATCGCGCCCGGGCGCGAGGTGGTGGTGGCGCTCAAGGCGACCGCCGTGCATCTGTGCTGACCCTCTGTCTCCCATTTCCACGCGCCGGTTCGCTGGGGCGGTCCGAACGGCCCGGCACTCTGGGCTGATCTTGACTTTCCCATGGCGAGACCCGGGGTTACCTTGGCCCTCCATTCCGCCGACCGAAGCTTTGGAGATTACTGATGTCGCCCGTTCGCAAAGTCCCCAGCCGGCGCCCAGCACGGGACCATCTGGGCCCGACACGGACCACCGCCACTCTCACCGCGTACGCACGGCGTGCCGCGACTCCCGCAAGACCCTGGATCATGATGGCGGCGGTCGCGTTGAGCGCCGTCGTTGGCGCCGGCTGCAGCGGTCGTCACGATCAGACTCCCACGCAGCCGTTGCAAGTGGCCGTACCTGCGCAGCTCGCGGTGACGGCCGAGCCGGCCGGCGCCGTGCCCGGCGCGGCCTTCAAGGCGCAACCGGTCGTTGAGATTCGCGATAGCACGGGAGCCAAGGTCACCGGCGCCGCGAATAGCATAACCGTCGCCATTGTCAACGGAAACGGAGCGCTCTCCGGCATCACGACCGTCACCGCGGCCAACGGCGTCGCGACCTTTACCGATCTCGCCATCGACAAGGCGGGGACCTTCACCCTGTCGTTCACATCGAGCGGTCTCGCGAATGCCACGACAATGTCGTTTTCGGTGAGGACACCGCAGACGACCCAGGCCGTGGCCGTCGCGGCCGTCCACACCTGGTATCAGGTGAGTACCAGCGTGGACCCGTGGGTGATGCTCAACGTCACCGGCGACCTGATGACGATGAATTTCAACAATTTTGGGGCGCGAGCCAACAACGTTGAGCCGCGCGTTCCTTACGACAACGACGCGGCCAGTGGCGACGCCGAAGCGGCCGCGAAGCCGTGGGCCGGGGAGTACGCGACGCTGGATCAGGCCGACCCGGTGCTCCGGGATATCGAGGCAGGCGTGGAGCTTCCGGGCGGGACAGCGAAGTACCGGGCGCTGGCGCTGTGGGCGCAGGCGGGCGCGCTGATGCAGAACGCACTGATTTTCGATCAGGGGCTCGCGATCGATGAGCATTCGGACTCCGCCGCCGCGAGCACACTGGTTCCGTACGCCCGCATGGAGGCGCTGGCGATGAGCAAGCTCGACACCCTGATTGCGCTCACGTCGGCGCAGGACTTCACCTACAGCCAGACCGAATTCCCGATGGTGGGCGGCCTGACATCTCAGAAGCTGAACCGAATCGCCAACACGATGGCGGCGCAGCTCCTCGCGTATTCGCCCCGCAGCGCGGCGCAGGCCGCAACG
Organism: uncultured Gemmatimonadaceae bacterium; assembly: GCA_963781765.1. Classification (GTDB taxonomy): domain Bacteria; phylum Gemmatimonadota; class Gemmatimonadetes; order Gemmatimonadales; family Gemmatimonadaceae; genus JAGWRI01. The sequence goes on along the minus strand of CAWAHC010000007.1, from coordinate 120,771 downwards.
GTCGATTGGGCGAAGGTGCTGCAGTATGTGACCCGTGGCATCGGCACCGGCACCGCCGACGCGCCGTTCGACCTTACCGTCACGACCGACTTCAACAACTGGTACTCGCAGCTTGACTCGTATTTCGATTCGCCGAGCTGGATGCCGGTCGACCTGCATTTGATCCATCAGATGGCCCCGAACGTGCCCGACGCGTATGTCGGCACTCCCACGGGCTGCACTGTCGGCGACGATGCGTGTTATGACCGTACATACGCGCCCATATCGCCTCATGATGCGCGTCTGGGGATCGATTACACGAACACCAGCACCACGCTGGATTCGGCTGGCACGGACTTCTATTACGCCCGACAGGTGTTGGGTGACCCCTCGCGCGGAATCTACATGCAGAGCCCGTACTATTATGGCCGCTACATCGGGGAGACCGATCAGGTGGGGAATCCGGTGGGGCCGGCGCCCTACACCCTCGCCGCGGAGAGCGATCTGGTCCAGGCGGAAGCTCTGATCCGCACCGGTGGAGACCGGACGCTGGCGGCGCAGCTCGTCAACAACACCCGCGCGGCTCGCGGCCACCTGACACCGCTCACGGCGAGCGACAACGACGCGACGTTCCTGAACGCCATTACCTACGAGCGAGAGGTCGAGTGTAACTCCACCGACGGCTTTGGCTTCTTCGCGCTGCGGCACGTGGATCAGGTGCAGGACGGAACGGTGCGGGAGCTCCCGGTTCCGGCGGCGGTGCTGACGTCACTCGGGCAGACCATCTACACATTCGGCGGTGCGGGGACTCCTGGAATGTGATCGTCAATTGCCGCGGGCAGAGCCTAGCCGAACAGCGTCCGCGCCCGCTCCACGCCCGCCCCAAGTGCCTCGACGTCGCCGGCGTCGTTGTACACGTACACGCTGGCCCGCGCCGTCGCCGGCACCTTGAGCCGCCGCATCAACGGCTGGGCACAATGATGCCCGGCGCGCACACACACGCCGTCCTGATCGAGCACGGTCGCCAGGTCGTGCGGGTGGACCCCGTCGAGCGTGAAGCTCACCACGCCGCTCCGGTCTTCGATCGCGGCCGGCCCGTAGATCCTGACGCCCGGAATGTCGCCGAGCGCCTTCTGCGCCAGCGACAGCAGCGCCTGCTCGTGCGCGCGGACGGCGGCCATGCCGATCCCGTCCAGATATTCGCACGCGGCCGCCAGGCCCACCGCGCCGGCCACGTTGGGCGTACCCGCCTCGAACTTGTGCGGCAGCACGTTCCACGTCGTCCGCTCGTCGTACACGAACTCGATCATGTCGCCGCCCATCTGGTAGGGGGGCATGGCATCCAGGATCTCACGGCGGCCGACGAGTACGCCGATCCCCATCGGGCCGCACATCTTGTGCCCGCTGAAGGCGTAGAAGTCCACGTCGAGCGCATCCACGTTCAGCGCCAGATGCGGCGACGCCTGCGCGCCGTCGCACACCACGAGTGCGCCCACACTCCGGGCGAGCGCCGCGATCTCCTGTACGGGGTTGATGGTCCCCAGCGCGTTCGACACATGGCTGAACGCCACGACGCGGGTCTTCGCGTTCACCAGACGGTGCAACTGGTCGAGGTCGATCCGGCCGTCGTCGGTCAGCTCGCAGATCCTCAACGCGGCGCCCTGCTCGATGGCCAGCTGCTGCCAGGGCACGAAGTTCGCATGGTGTTCGAGCCCGGTGATCAGGATCTCATCGCCCGCCTTCACGTTGGCCCGTCCCCACGCACTTGCCACCAGGTTCAGCGACTCCGTGGTGCCGCGGGTGAAGATCAGCGTGTCGGCGTCCTTCACCCCCACGAACTCCGCGATGCCGCGGCGCGCCCGGTCGTAGCGGTCGGTGGAGCGCGCCGACAGGTCGTACGCCCCGCGGTGCGGGTTGGCGTAGTCGGTCTCGTAGTATTGCCGGATCGCGTCGAGCACCACGGTCGGCTTCTGGGCCGTGGCCGCGGAGTCCAGGTAGTGCAGCCCGGGATTCTTCACCAGCAGCGGGAAGTCCGCCCGCCGCGACGTGAACCGCCTGGCGGCCAGCTCAGCCGCCGCCCGGAGCGTCGTCACTTCACCGCCTCACGGCTGGCCGCCTTTCGCGGGCCGACGAGAATCTTTCCCCCTTCCACGCGCACGTCGTACATCGGCACGGGATCCACGGCCGGCCCCTTCAGTACGGCGCCGGTCAGGCACTCGAAGCGCGCCCCGTGCCACACGCATTCCACGCTCCCGTCGCGGTGGATCACGCCGTCCGACAGCAGGAACTCGGCGTGCGTGCAGCAGTCGTGCATGGCCGTGATCCGCCCGCCGACGTTCAGCAGGCACACCGGGTCACCAGACGATGTGGTGATGCCGAGCAATCCGCCCTCCGGCAGGTCGTCCACGTCGGCCACCGGCTCGAACGCGCTCACGCCGGCTCCGTGGTCACCACGGCGTCGGCGTTGTGCTCGTCGAGCGCCGACCGAAGCGCATGCCAGGGCAGGCTGGCGCACTTCACGCGAATCGGGAATTTGGACACGCCGCTCAGCGCCGCCAACGAGCCGAGCGCCTCGCGTTCCCGCTCGATGTCGAGCTTCCCGGTCACGAGGTCGTGGATGTGTTCGGCGATGGCGCGCGCCTCGGTCACGGTCTTGTTCTTGACGGCGGCGGTCATCATGGAGGCCGAGGCCTTGGAGATGGCGCACCCGATGCCCTGGAAGCTCACGTCGGCCACCCGGTCGCCGTCGAGCCTGACCCACAGGGTGATCTGGTCACCGCAGAGGGGGTTGTTGCCCTCGACCTTGCGATTCGCATCCGGCATGACGCGGAAGTTCCGCGGCTTGCGGTTGTGCTCGAGGATGATTTCCTGGTACAGCGCGTCGAGGGACATGGGGACTACGGTTGGCGGTCAGCAGTTGGCAGCAGCGCTACACCACCCCGGTAAACCTAGCCAGGCTCATCGCTTCGAGTCCCTCCCGCACGACGTCGTTCTCGATGGTCTCGAGCACGTCCGCCGCGAAGGCGTAGGTCAGGAGTTTGCGGGCCTCCTCGGCCCCCACGCCGCGGCTCTTCATGTAGAACAGCGAGACGTCATCCAGCCGCCCCACGGTCGCGCCGTGCGTGCACTTCACGTCGTCGGCAAAGATCTCGAGTTGCGGCTTGGTGTCGATCTGGGCCCGCTCCGACAGCAGCAGGTTGTTGTTGGTCTGCTTGCCGTCGGTCTTCTGCGCGATCGGGTGCACGTACACCTTGCCGTTGAACACGCCGTGCGACTCGCCGTCCATCACGCCCTTGTACAGTTCGCGGCTGAAGCAGTTGGGCTGCGCGTGCTCGATGCGCGTCTGATGGTCGCCGTGCTGCGTGCCGTCGAGCATGTAGAGTCCGTTGAGCGTGGCGCCGCACCCCTCGCCCCCGAGTACGGTGTTGATGTTCGTGCGCGACAGGGCGCCGCCGATGGCGAGCGAGAACGAGACGTAGTGGCTGTCCCGCGCCTGCGTGACCTCGGCGGTGCCGACATGATACGCCTGAGGTCCCTCGCGCTGCAGCTTGTAGTGGGAGAGCGTGGCGCCTTCTTCCACCACCACTTCGCTCACCGCGTTGGTGAAGTAGGGGACGTCTCCGAGCCCCACGTAGCTCTCGATGACGGTCGCCTTCGAATGGCGCTCGGCGACGATGAGATTGCGCGGGTACGAGACGCCGTTGGCGCCGTGGCGGTCGGTCACGAACACCAGGTGGATCGGGTGCTCCAGCACCTGATCCGCGGGCACGTGAATCACGATGCCGTCGTACAGGAACGCGGTATTGAGCGCCGTGAACGACTGGCTGTTGGTGCGAGCAATCGTGCTCACGCGCTCGGCCAGCGCCGGCGCCTCGGTCCACGCGCGCGCCAGCGGCAACACGCGCACGCCGTCGGGAAGCTTCTCCAGGTGCGACAATTCGGGAGCGAATCGACCGTTCACGAACACGGCCAGGTGCCAGTCCTCGGTGTTCGCGAACAGATACGGCTCGAGGTCCGTGCGCCGCACGTCGCCGCTGACCGCCGTGAACGGTACGAATTGCCGCTCGGCGATCGGCGCCACGCTCGTGAAGTGCCAGTCCTCGTTCTTGGGCGTCGGGAATCCGAGCTGGGTGAACCGTTCCAGCGCCGAGCTGCGCAGGGCGCGCACCCACTCCGGCGCCTCTCCGCCCCCGTTCGCCGCGAACTTCCGGAACTGCTCCACGTACTGCACCGCGTCCGTCACGCGCCGGCCCCGGCGGGCGTCCCGCCCGTGATCCAGTCGTAGCCCTTCTCCTCGAGCTCCAGCGCCAGCTCCTTCCCGCCCGACTTCACGATGCGGCCGTTGGCCAGCACGTGCACGAAGTCGGGTACGATGTAGTTGAGCAGCCGCTGGTAGTGCGTCACCACGATCGTGGCGTTGTCTGGCCGCTTGAGCTTGTTCACCCCGTCGGCCACGATCCGCAGTGCGTCGATGTCGAGTCCTGAGTCGGTCTCGTCGAGAATCGCCAGCTTGGGCTCGAGCACGGCCATCTGCAGGATCTCGTTGCGCTTCTTCTCGCCACCCGAGAATCCGGCGTTCACCGAGCGGTTGAGCATGCTCGGATCCATCTCCACCAGCTTGAGCTTCTCGTCCATGATGCCGGCGAACTCGAGCGGATCCACCTCGTCCTCGCCCCGCGCCTTGCGGATCTCGTTGTACGCGGCGCGGAAGAAGTAGGCGTTCGACACGCCCGGAATCTCGACCGGGTACTGGAAGGCGAGGAAGATGCCGGCCTGGGCCCGCGCTTCGGGCTCCATTTCGAGCAGGTCGCGGCCGTCGTACTCGACGGTGCCGGCGGTGACCGCGTACGCCGGGTTCCCGGCCAGCACCTGCGCCAGCGTGCTCTTGCCCGAGCCGTTGGGGCCCATCACCGCGTGTACCTCGCCGGCATTCACCGCGAGGTCGATTCCTTTGAGAATCTCCTTGTCGCCGACGTTGGCGTGGAGACCGCGAATATCTAGCATGGCAGAACCTGATTCCTGATGACTGATGGCTGATGACCGACGACTCACGACTGCTGTCCGAACGGCTGGCCGTCGGGCAGTCGGACAGTCACGGCGTTGATCGCTATCCAACACTCCCTTCGAGCGTAATGCCCAACAACTGCTGCGCTTCCAGCGCGAATTCCATCGGCAGCTCCTTGAACACTTCCTTGCAGAAGCCGCTGACGATCATGCTCACCGCCTGCTCGGCGCTCAGCCCGCGCTGTTTCAGATAGAAGATCTGATCCTCGCCGATCTTCGACGTGCTGGCCTCGTGCTCCACCTGCGCGGTGTTGTTCTTGACCTCGATGTACGGAAACGTGTGAGCGCCGCAGCGGTTGCCCACCAGCATCGAGTCGCACTGCGTGTAGTTGCGCGCCCCCGTGGCCTTGGGTGCCACGTACACGCGGCCACGGTAGGAGTTGTTCCCCTGGCCGGCACTGATGCCCTTGGACACGATGTTGCTCCGCGTGTTCTTGCCCAGGTGCAGCATCTTGGTGCCGGTGTCGGCCTGCTGGTGGTTGTTCACCACCGCCACCGAGTAGAACTCACCCACCGAGTTGTCACCCTGCAGAATCACGCTCGGATACTTCCAGGTGATCGCCGAACCGGTCTCCACCTGCGTCCACGAGATCTTGGCGTTCTCGAACGCCTTGCCGCGCTTGGTCACGAAGTTGTAGATGCCGCCCTTGCCCTCGCTGTCGCCGGCATACCAGTTCTGCACCGTGGAGTACTTGATCGTCGCGCCCTTGAGCGCCACCAACTCCACGACCGCTGCGTGCAGCTGGTTGGTGTCGCGCTTGGGCGCCGTGCACCCCTCGAGGTAGCTCACGTACGCCCCCTCGTCGGCCACGATCAGCGTGCGCTCGAACTGGCCGGTGTCGGCCGAGTTGATGCGGAAGTAGGTGGACAGCTCGATCGGACAGCGCACGCCCTTGGGCACGTAGACGAACGATCCGTCGCTGAATACCGCGGAGTTGAGCGCCGCGAAGAAGTTGTCGCTGTAGGGCACCACCGACCCGAGGTACTTCTCCACCAGCTCGGGATGGTTCTGGATCGCGTCACCCAGGGAGCAGAAGATGATCCCGTACTCGGCCAGTTGGGCGCGCATCGTCGTGCCCACCGAAACCGAGTCGAAGATGGCGTCCACTGCCACGCCGGCCAGCAGCTTCTGCTCCAGCAACGGGATGCCGAGCTTCTCGTACGTCTTGAGCAACTCCGGGTCCACCTCGTCCAGCGACTGCTTGGGCTTCACCGACCGGGGCGCCGAGTAGTAGCTCGCCTTCTGATAGTCGATCGCGTCGTAGTGGACGTTCGGCCAGTGCGGCTCCCGCATCGTCTGCCACCGGCGAAATGCCTTCAGCCGCCAGTTCAGCATGAACTCCGGCTCGGTCTTCTTCTGCGAGATCAGCCGGATCACGTCCTCGCTCAGCCCGGGCGGAATGGTGTCCGCCTCGACGTCCGTCACGAAGCCGTACTGGTACTCCTTGCTGACCAGGGTATCGATGGAACTGCTCATGCCCACTCCGATAACGACGCGATACGCAAGCCGTTGTGTCGAATGATCTTGAGTCGTCACGCACAGGGGAACGCCGCTGGCGGTCTGCGACTCGGAAGTTAGCGCCTTCTACGCAACTTCAAGATGCTGACAAAATTACTCGGTTTTGGCTACTGGTGAAAGCGCGAGGTCCGGAAACCTGGGTCCGCGGGCCGGGTCGCCTGCCGGGAATCATCCAGATGGGGTGGCCTGCCCGAATTCAAACGGATCGGCAGCCGGATTACCAACGCGGAGGCCGGCGCGCCCGCCGCGCCCGCCGCGATCGACGCCGCGGCCTTCCGTGGGGTGTGCCGCTCAGCCCGAGAGCTCGGCCATCGTCTGCCGGAGGAGCGCCCCCGCGAGCTGCACCTTGTAGCCGTTCTTCGACAGCGGGATCACGTCATACAGGGCGCGCTCGGCCAGCGATGCGATCGAGTCTTCGTCCAACCCGCCGGACGAGACGTCCTCTTCCACGGAGGAGTTCACCCGCCAGGGCGCCGGGGACACCCCGCCCATGACCAGCCGAACCTCTCCCGACTCGCGCTTCGCGCCGGCGATGCTCACCAGCGCGAAGTCCCAGGCCTCGCGCTGCATCAGCTTGTGGTAGACCTGCAATCCGCCGGCCGATTCGGCCGGTACGATCACCGCGCTCACGAATTCGCCCGGCTCCACCACGGTCTCGCGGTCCATCCGCTCGCTCGGCAGGACGAAGAATTCGTCGACCGGCACCGTGCGGGTGCCGCCCGGCCGCGTGATCTCGATGGTGGCCGCGAGGGCGGTGAGCGCCACCGCGGGATCGCTGGGATGCACGGCGTGGCACGGGCCGCCGTTCACGATGGCGAGATACCGATTCTCCCCTTCCAACGCCGGGCAACGGTCGCCGCCGTTCTTGTAGCAGGCGATGCCCTGGCGGAAGTACCAGCACCGTGGACGCTGGCAGAGGTTGCCCCCGAGGGTGCCCATCTGTCGCAGCGTCGGCGACCCGACGGCGTCGCACGCCTGGGCCAGCGCGGGCCAACGCTCGCGCACCACCGGGTGGCCGGCCACGTCGTGCAGCCGTGCGGCGCCTCCGATGCGCAGCGACCCGTCGGCCAGTTCGGTGACGTCTGCCGCTCCGGCGATGCCGCGGAGATCCACCAACTCCGCGGGCGCCATGAGTCCCTCCTCGATCGCCACCAGCAGGTCGGTGCCCCCGCCCAGCGGCACGGAGCGCTCGTGGCTCAGCCGGTCGACGGCGTCGGCCAGCGATGCCGCGCGATGGTAGGTGAAAGGCGTCATGGGGCAGGAACTCGGGAAATCGAAGGATGGCGGCGTTGCCGACCGCTTGCGGGGGTCGCTAGATAGAAGATGGCGGGCGTTCGCTCGCCCGAGCAAGTAAAGAGGTATCGATGCAGACGACGACCCTTGAACTCGATGTGGCGCGCTGGGAAGCGGCGCCGACGTTTGCCGAGTGGCTCCCCACGGCGCAGAAGAATCCGGAGCTGTGGCAGGCCGTCTACACGCACGCCACCGTCCCCGATGCGATCGTGGCTCGCGCCAGGCTGCTGGGCGGGCCGTGGCACCTGCTGGTGCTGAGTGCCGATTGGTGCGGCGACGCCGTGAACACGGTGCCCGTGGTGCAGCGACTGGTGGATCGGGTGCTGGGGATCGATCTGCGGATGCTCGATCGCGACACGAACCTCGACCTCATGGATGCGCATCTCACCGGCAAGTCGCGATCGATCCCGGTGGTGATGATGTTCAACGCGCAGTTCAAGGAGTTGGGATGGTGGGGGCCGCGCCCCAGCGAGCTGCAGGCGTGGGTACTCGGTCCCGGGCGGGCCATGACGAGCGAGGACCGCTATCGGGAGATCCGCCGCTGGTACGCGCGGGACCATGGGCGCTCGACGCTCGACGAGTTGGTGGCAATGTTGGAGCGCGGCGCCGCGGCGGGCGACGCCTGACCCGGCGCCCGAGCCGGCGAGTTCACGGAACAAGAAAGCGGCGGGCTTGAAGCCCGCCGCTCGCGCATGCGTCAACCCGGAACCCACCCGGCCTAATCGACCTGTCCGCCCTTGGCGTGAAAGGTCAGATCGTTGGGCGACTTGTACGTGGTCTTGTGAATGTACGTCGCCATCGTGACGAGCGCCGCAACCAGCAGGATGGTCAACAACGCGGCTCCCCACCCCTGGTTCTTGTTGACTTCGATGTGACGGTCCTGATGTGCCATGAATTCCTCAACATCCCTTATTCGTAAGACGAACCGGAAGATAACGTTCCTGGTCGCGAGACGCGAGCGCCCGGCAATCATGAATTTCGCGTGGGCGTCGTTGCCTCGGCGGGGGGCGGCGCGTCGCTCAGGCAGCCATGTCCCGTCCACCTCGAATTTCCGCCGTTCTGGTCGGTGCGCTCCTCGCGACGGGGTGCCTCCAGAGCCCGGCGCCGATCGTGATTCCCTCGCCGGATGCCGCCCAGACGGCATCGCACGGCCCGTCGGCAGACGACGCGACCCGCGCCCCCGCCCCCTCCGCGGGTAAGGCGGCGGCCACCGACGCGCCGGTGAAGTACTCCGTGGCCTCGGCCGCCGAGGCCACCCTGGCGTCTCACGATCTCGAACTTCCCGTAGCCGGCGTATCGCCCGACCAACTCGAGGACTCGTTCAATGCCCCCCGCGAGGGCAACCGGTTCCACCACGCCATCGACATCATGGCGCCGCGCGGAACCCCGGTGTTGGCGGCCGACAACGGGCGGGTGCTCCGCGTGTCGAGCAACACCCTCGGTGGCCTGACGGTGTATACCATCGACCGCAGCGGGCAGTTCGTGTACTACTACGCGCACCTCGAGGGCTACGCCCGCGGCCTCAAGGCCGGCCGCATTGTCTTCAAGGGCGACACGCTCGGCTTCGTCGGCACCACCGGCGACGCGCCCGACAACGCCCCCCACCTGCACTTCCAGATCCTCCGTATGCCGCCCAACGGCAAGTACTGGGAAGGCGATCCCATCGATCCCTTCCCGTTACTTTCCGAGCGTGGCACACGCATCGTCGGCAACCGCTGAGCTTCTGAGCCGGGGAATCTCCATTGTCGGGCGCGGGCGCATGGGCCGAGCGCTCGCCGCCGCGCTTCCCGCCGCCGGCATCCCGGTGCGCGGTCCGCTGGGCCGTGGGGAGCGGTGCCGGTCCGGCAGTGTCGTCCTGCTCTGCGTGCCAGACCGCGAGATCGCCGCGGCGGCCGGTGCCCTGGGGGTCGGCTGCCTGGTGGGGCACTGCAGCGGGGCCGCAACTCTCGAGCCGCTGCATCCGCATGAGGCCTTCTCGTTGCACCCGCTCATGACCGTGGCGGCGGATCGTCCCGCCGTGCTCGCCGGTGCCGGGTGCGCGATTGCCGGGTCCACCGGTCGGGCGCTGGACGTGGCGCGCGGGCTGGCGTTGGCGCTCCGCATGCACGCCGTGGTCGTGGCCGACGCCGACCGCGCGCTCTATCATGCCGCCGCGTCCATGGCGTCCAACTATCTCGTCACGCTGGAGAGCGCCGCGGAGCAGCTCGCGGCCCGGGCGGGAGTGCCGCGAGAACTGCTCGTGCCCCTGGTGCGGGCGGCCGTCGAGAACTGGGCCACGGGTGGGGCGGGGGCGCTCACGGGACCCATCGCCCGCGGCGACATGGAGACGGTGGCCCGACAACGCGCCGCCATCGCGGCGCGCGCGCCCGAACTGCTCCCGCTCTGGGATGCCTTCGTGGAACGCACCGCCGCACTCGTCCGCACCGAAACGCCGACCGCATGAGGACCGTTCGCACGGTGGAGGAGGTTCGGGCCGCGGTGCGCGATGCGCGCGCGCGGAGCGCCACCGTCGGGTTCGTGCCCACGATGGGGGCCTTTCACGCCGGCCACCTGTCGCTCATGCGTCGCGCGCGCGAGGCGTGCGGCATCGTCGTCGTGTCGCTGTTCGTGAACCCCACGCAGTTCAACGAAGCGTCCGATCTCGCCGCGTACCCACGCGACGAGACCGGCGATGCTGCGATGGCCGCCGCCGAGGGGGTGGATCTGCTGTTCGCGCCGCCGGTGGAGGCGATCTACCCGGCCGGCGACAGTACGACGGTGGAGGTGCACGGGCTGACCGAAGTGCTCGAAGGGGCATCGCGCGGCGCCGGCCACTTCCGCGGCGTGACCACGGTGGTGGCCCGGCTGTTCAACATCGTGCAGCCCGATGTCGCGTTCTTCGGGCAGAAGGACGCGCAGCAGGCGCTGATCGTTCAGCGCATGGCGCGGGATCTGGCCTTTCCACTGCATATCGAGGTGTGCCCCACGGTGCGCGAGCCGGACGGCTTGGCGATGTCGAGCCGCAACGTGCGGCTGAGCCCCGCCGAGCGGCAGCGCGCGCTGGCGCTCCGGCACGGGCTTGCCGTGGCCGAGACGGCCATCGCCGCCGGTGAACGCGACGAGGAGCGCGTCGCCCAGGTCGCGGTGGTGGCGATGCGCGACCGCGGGGTCGAGCCCGAGTATCTTGCGGCGGTGTCCGCCGAAACGTTGAAGCCCGTCACCCCCCTATCCGGCCGCGTGCTCGTGGCCGTGGCTGCACGCGTTGGACCGGTGCGGCTCATCGACAACGTCATCGTGGAACTTCCGAACGCATGAGCGACTCCCGCTTCGAAGCACTGGCCGCGCTCGAGAACGCCGGCACCCCCATCGTGATGGTCACGGCGTATGACATCGTATCGGCGCGCGTGGCCGAGGCCGCGGGCGTGGATATCGTGCTCGTGGGAGACTCGGGCGCCAACGTCGTGTTGGGGTACGAATCGACGCGCGAGGTGAGCGTCGACGAACTGATCGTGCTCGGTCGCGCGGTGCGGCGGGGCCTACAGACGCCGCTGCTCGTGTGCGACCTGCCGTTCGGCAGCTACGAGGCATCCAACGAATTGGCGATCGCCACCTCGCGGCGGTTCCGCGACGAGGTGGGGTGCGAGGCCGTGAAGATCGAGGGAGGCGGGGTGATCGCCGAGCGGGCGCGGGCGGTGATCGAAGCCGGGATTCCGGTGATGGGGCACGTGGGTTTGCTGCCGCAGCACCTGGAACCGGGCACGCCGCCCAAGGCGCAGGGCCGCGGCGTGGACGAGGCGCTGGAGATCGCCCGGTCGGCGCGCGAACTCCAGGAAGCCGGCTGCTTCTCGATCGTCTTCGAAGCGGTACCCGCCGACGTGGCCAAAGCCATCGCAGCTACGCTCACCGTACCCACCATCGGGATCGGCGCCGGCCGCGACACGAGTGGACAGGTGCTCGTGTTCCACGACCTCATGGGGCTCAGCAAGGGGCGTACGGCCCGGTTCGCCAAGCGGTATGCCCAACTGTTCGAGCCGATGGTGACCGCGATGCGCGCCTTCGCGGACGATGTGCGGGCGCGTCGCTATCCCGCGGAGGAACACACCTATCCTGTGGATCCCGCCCAGCTACGGGCATTTCTCGCGCGATTCTCCGATGCGCGGTGACCCCTTGGTGACTCTCACACTTTCCGGCCCATGGCTCTGACTCCCAAGCAGCGCGCCGCACTGCGCGCCGAAGCGCACCACCTGTCGGCTTCCGTCCACCTCGGCCACCAGGGCGCGACGCCGGCGGTGGTGAGGTCCGTGGACGACGCGCTGCGCACGCACGAGCTGGTGAAGGTCCAGCTCAACCGCACCACCGAGGCGACCCCCAAGGACGTGGCGCACCAGCTGGCCCAGGCCACGAAAGCGGATGTGGTGCAGGTGATCGGCCGGACCGCGACGCTGTACCGCGAGAATCCGGAGATCGAGAAGAAGGAGGGGGAACTGCCGGTGTGGAGGCGGTAGGCGCGCTCAGCGTCCGACCGCCTCCAACACCCGCCACGGCGTCAGCGGAATCTCCGCGCACTCGGCGCCGATCGCATCGGCGACTGCCGCCGCGATGGCCGGCGCCACGGGAATGATCGGCGGCTCGGCGAGCCCCTTGGCGCCCGTGTGGTTCGCCACCACGTCCGCCGAGTCGAGAAAGAATCCCTCGATGCGCGGCAGGTCGGCCATGGTCGGAATCTTGTAGTCGTGCATCGACGGATTCATCGGCAGGCCGAGGGTGGCGTCCATGATCCGCTCCTCGAACAGCGCGTAGCCCATCCCCTGCAGCACGGCGCCTTCGAGCTGGCTCTCGGCGAGCGTGGGGTTGATGATCCGCCCGCTGTCGTGCGCGGCGACGATGCGTACCACCCGTACCCGCCCCGTTTCCACATCCACCTCGACCTCGGCAAAGTGCGCGCCGAACGCCGAGACGGCGGTGCCGTCGGGGTTGGGGCCGCGGCTGCCCTGGCCGATGATCATCACGTCGCCGAGTTTGCCGCACACGTCGGCAAAGGTCATCGAGCGCCCGGTGCCCTGCACCGCGATCACGCCGTCGCGTGCCGAGAGTTCGGTGATGCCGGCGTCGAGCATGGCGGCGGCCGCCTCGAACAGGCGGTCACGTGCCTCCTCGGCCGCTGCCCGCACCGCCGGCCCCACCGACGCCGTGGTGATCGAGCCCCAGGAGTTCGACGCGAAGGGCAGCCGCTCCGTGTCGCCCAGCACCGTGCGCACGTCCGCCACACGGGCGCCGAGCGTCTCGGCGGCGATCTGCGCCATCACGGTGCGTGAGCCGGTGCCAAGGTCCTGGGCGCCGGTGAGCACCTCCACGGTGCCGTCGCGATTGATGCGCACCGTGGCGTAGGCCGGTGGACCGCCGCCGGCGCCCCAAGTGCCGGCCGCCATCCCGAATCCGCGCCGCATGCGGGGCGCGGCATCGTGCGGTCGCCGTTGTTCGCGCTCGCTCCAGCCGAAACGTTCCGCGCCCTGGCGGTAGCAGTCGTCGAGGTGCTTGGCGGAGTAGGGGCGCGACCGGGACTGATCGGTGTCGGCGTAATTCTTCCGGCGTAACTCGAGGGGATCGATGTTCAACTCGCGCGCCAGCGCGTTCATGGCGCTCTCGAGGCCGAAGGCGCCCTCGGTGTGCCCGGGCGCGCGGAATGACGCCATCGCGCCGGCGTTCGTATAGACGAACGTCTCGCTGGTGCGCACGTTTTCGCACGCGTGCAACTCGTGATAGATGCGGCCCGGTCCGGCTTCCCATCCGCCCACGCCCAGCGGAATGGTCGCCTCCATCCGGATGGCGGTGAGCGTGCCGTCGTGCCTGGCGCCCAGTGTGACGCGCTGCACCGTGGCACTGCGGTTGCCGGTGTCGACCTGCTCGCCGTAGCGGTCGAACACGCAGCGCACCGGCCGGCCGACCTTTCGCGAGAGCGCGGCGGCGATGTAGGCCGCGGCCGACGCGCCGTTCTTGGCGCCGAAGCCGCCGCCCATGTAATCCTTCATCACCCGCACGTTCATGAGCTGAAGCTCGAACGCCCCCGCCAGGTCGTGGCGCGTCATGAAGATGCCCTGCGTGGACTCCCAGACCGTCAGCCGCCCCCCTTCCCATTCGGCCACCGCGCCATGCGGCTCGAGCGCGGTGTGCAGTGCCACCGGCGTGCGGTACTCGCGCGTAACCGTGACGTCCGCGGTGCGCAGCGCGGCGTCCACGTCGCCGCGCTGGATGATGCGCGGCGAGCGCGGGGACACGTTGCCGCGCGATCGGAGCTTCGGCGCGTCGTTGGCGAGCGCCTGATCCGCGGTGACGGCGTGCGGCGCCGGCTCGATGGAGAGCTGCACCGCGGCGGCGGCCGCGCGGGCGGCGCCGAACGTGTCCGCGCACACCACGCACAGCGGCTGCCCGGCGTAGCGGATGGTGTCGTCGAGCAGTTGGCCGGCATCGCTGCGGATGCCGCGCACGTCGTCCAGGGTGAGCAGCGCGCGCACGCCCGGCATGGCGAGCGCCGCCCCGGCGTCGATGGCGGTCAGGCGCCCCGCCGGCACGGGGGAGCGGACGATCACCGCGAAGGTCATGCCGGGGCGATGCAGATCGGCGGTGAACCGCGCCGCGCCGGTCACCTTCTCCAGGGCGTCCATACGCGGGACGCGCGTGCCCACCACGCGGAGGTCGGCGTCGGTGGCCCACGGCGCCGGTGTGCGATCCGGGAGCTCGACGATCTTCGTCTCCTCCCGGCCCTCGATTTCGACCTTGGTGGCGACGAACCGCCGGGCGCGCGGGGGTTCGCCCGGCGCGGCGTCGCGCGGGGCCGGTGGGCGTTTTCTAGGCGTCATGCGCCGCCTCCAACTGGCCGGCCGCGTCGAGCACGGCCTTCACGATCTTGGGGTAGGCGCCGCAGCGGCAGAGGTTGCCGCTCATCCCGCGCCGCACCTCGGCTTCGGTGGGACACGGGTTCTCGGCGAGCAGCGCCGCCGCCGCCATGATCTGGCCCGGTGTACAGAATCCGCACTGCAGCGCGTCTTGCTTCATGAACGCCTCCTGCAGCGCGTGGAGATGTTCGGGGCGGCCCATGCCCTCGATGGTAGTGACGGCCACCCCATCGCAGGCGGCGGCCAGCGTGAGGCACGCGTACGCGGGCTTGCCGTCGAGGAGCACCGTGCAGGCCCCGCATTCCCCCCGGCCGCACGCGAGTTTGGTGCCGGTCATGGCCAATCGACCGCGCAGGACGCCGAGCAGGGTTTCGGGGCCCGAGACGGCCACCTCGTACGCGCTTCCGTTGATCGTGAGCCGCATGTGCGATGGGTGGCGGAGGACAGTGGACGGCGGGCCCTGTTGGCTCGGGCTCCAACGATTATCTTAGTCGGACCGCGGTAGCTTCGCAGCCATTCCCGAGGCACTCATGCCCTACGTGATCACTGAAGCTTGTATCGGCGTCAAGGACCGCGCCTGCGTAGATGTCTGTCCCGTGGACTGCATCTACGAAGGCGAGGATCAGCTGTACATTCACCCCGACGAATGCATCGACTGTGGGGCCTGCGAGCCCGAGTGTCCGGTGACGGCGATCTTCCCCGAGGAAGACGTGCCCGGAAACCTCAAGTCGTTCATTGAGAAGAACAAGACCGTATTCGAGGGCGACGATCCGCCGGGAAGGCCGCAGCGGTGATGCAGCGCTCACTGCCGATCCCATGCGGCGTCGCGTTCGCAGTCAGCAGTCGGCAGTGAGCGGCAACAAACCAGGGGCGGTTCTGGCGGTCGTCGTCGCCGGCATCGCCCTCTCCGTTACCAGCGGACGGGCCGGCCCCGCCCGCTATGGGCAATCCGACCGCGTCGAGCGCCACATGCTGCCCGCGGTCACCACGGGCCCCCTCGATCCCGCCTTCAGTCCCGACGGCCGGTGGATCGCGTTCTCGATGCGCGGAGACATCTGGAAGATTCCGGTGAGTGGCGGTGAAGCCATCGCGCTCACCGAGGGGCCGCACTACTACTTCGAGCCCGCGTGGAGTCCCGACGGCAAGCGGCTGGCCGTCTCCATGGACGTGGACGGCAATCTCGACATCGGCGTCGTGAGCGCTGAGGGCGGCGCGGTGGAGCGGCTCACCCACGACCCGCACAACGACGTCGAACCCGCCTGGAGCCACGACGGCGGCGGCCTCTACTTCGTGAGCGACCGCGGCGGCCGATTCCACGTCTTCCGCCACGATCTGGCCACGAACACCGATTCGATGGTCACCGACGGACCGGGCGACCAGTTCCAGCCGGCGGTTTCCCCCGACGGAACACAGCTGGCCTACGTGGGCACCGTACGCGGCTACCTCGGCACGGGCGGCATCTGGACGATGCCCACCGCTGGTGGCACGCCGAAGCTCGTACACTACGAGGAGAGCGAGTACCACACCAAGCCTGCGTGGACGCCCGACGGGCGGTCATTCCTTTACGTGTCCGACGAGATGGGTTCGAACGACGTGGACATCATCCCGGCGTCGGGTGGAAATCCGGTGCGGCTCACCGCCGACGACTGGAACGAGTTCGCGCCCTCGCCGAGTCCCGACGGAACGCGGTTCGCGTTCGTGTCGGACCGGACCGGGCCAACGGTGCTCTACACGGTGGATGCCGGTGGCGGTCCGTTCCCGTCGTGGCATGCCGTGCCCATCCGGGCGCGGCGGTCGCGCGTGGCCACGGGCCGCGTGCGCGTGACGGTGGTGGGCGCCGACGGCCGCGTGCTGCCGGCGCGCATCTACCTGCAGGCATCCGACGGTCGTTCGTACGCGCCCGACGGCGGTTTCCATCGGGTGCTCTCGGCCACCGAGACGCACTACTTCGACACCATGACCTCGTTCACGGTCGAGGTGCCGGCGGGGAAGACGTCCGTCGAGGCGATGCACGGCTTCGAGTACGAACCCGCGCGCGCGATCGTGGACGTCCCGGCCGGCGGCACGCGCGCGACCACCATCCGGCTGCGGCGGATGGCGAATCTTCCGGCGGCCGGCTGGTATTCGGGCGATACGCACATCCACGATCTGCATCAGGGACGCTGGGGACTCAGCCACCGGCAGTTCTTCGACGAACTCGTGGCCGAGGACATCCACGTCACCAACGCCCTGATCCACATGGATGGCACGCGGATCATGGGGCGGTGGAGCGACCTCACGGGCAAGCCCAGCCCTCTGTCGACCCGCGACTACATCCTGCAGTACGGTGAGGAGTTCCGGGGGTCGCTGGGGCATATCGCGATGCTCGGCATCAACCACTTCGTGCTTCCCTTCGAATCGGGGCTGCCGCATTCCGCGTACGCGCAGCCCGTGCTCGACTACACGTACATCGACTCCACGGTGGCGCAGGGCGGGATGGCGGGCTACGCGCACCCGTATCACGACGCCGTGACGACGCCGGCGTCCGGCGCCATCTCGCTGATCCCGGTGGACGTGGCGCTCGGCCGCGGACAGTTCTACGACGTGTCGTCGGACTACTCCGACGAGCTGGCGTCGGATGCGATGTACTTCCGGCTGCTGAACGCCGGGTTCCGGCTTCCCGCCACTGGCGGTACCGACAACTTCAGCGACGTGTGGCGCGACCCGCCGCCGGGCTCCGATCGCAGTTATGTGCACGTGCGCGGGCCGCTGACGCTGGCCAACTGGTTCGCGGGCATCCGCGCCGGCCACTCCTATTCGTCCACGGCGCCGCTGATGACGTTCACGGTCAACGGCCGCGAGATGGGCGACGAGATTCGCCTGGCCGCCACGGCGCCCGCCGGCGTGCTGGTGCACGCCGAGGCGCGCTCCATCGCGGCCATGTCACGGCTGGACATCGTCGTGAACGGGCACGTGGTCGATTCGGCGATGGCCGGCGACTCGACGCATCTCGTCTTCGACGGGTCGGTGCCGATGCCGGAAGGTGGCTGGGTGGCGGCGCGCGTGACCGGTCCCGTGTCGCGCTACGTGGGCGACAGCTACGTGTTCGCGCAGACGACGCCGGTGTATGTGGTGCGCGGCGGACACCACTACACGTCAGGGGACGATGCGCGCTTCCTGGCCGACTTGGTGAACGACATCTGGACGCGCACCGACCGGACGGCCCAATGGCGCTCGCCCGAAGAACGCGCGCGCTTTCGCGCCGGCATCGCACGCGCCCGTGGCGTGTACGAGCGGATCGCCGAGCCGGTGGACACCGCGCCGCTGCTCGATCCGTCGAGCCCGGCGATGAACGAGCGCGCACCCGACGACTTCCGCGTCCGCTTCGAGACGACGAGCGGCGCCTTCGTGGTGGACGTGCCGCGCGCCTGGTCGCCGCGCGGCGCCGACCGGCTGTACAACCTGGTGCGCCACGGCTTCTACGACGACACGCGCATCTCGCGCGTGGTGCCGCACTTCATCGCCCAGTTCGGGCTCAACGGCAGCCCGCGCGTGATCGCCGCCTGGAAACACGCCACCATTCCCGACGATTCGGTGCGTACCAGCAACGTGCGCGGCACCTTCGCGTTCGCGATGACGGGGCCGAACACGCGGACCACGCAGCTCTACATCAACCTCGTGGACAATCGGCGGCTCGACGCGCAGGGCTTCTCACCCGTGGGCCGGGTGGTGTCGGGGATGGACGTGGTGGACTCGCTGTATTCTGGATACGGCGAACGGGCCGGGGGCGGGGTGAGAGCGGGGAAGCAGGGGCCGATCGAGGCCGAGGGGAATGCGTGGCTGGACCGGAATTTTCCGAGGCTGGACGGGATCGTCCGGGCGACCGTCGAAGCGGGGACGATCGACAAGTAGCGCGTGGGGCAAGACACGCCGCACCGGTCCCGTGCCGGAATGGTGGGTCGCTGCTGCTCAGTTGTAGTACTTCGCCTTGGCCACGAATACCCCGGCCAACACCGCGTACTGCATGAAGGTGCTGATCTCGCTCTTCCAGGCCTCGCCCCAGTGGTGCGGTCCCGATTCGGGCTTGGCGGGTGGCCGCGGAATCCAGCGCGGGGTGGCGCGCTTGTAGGCGAGATACTCGTCGCCGAAGATCGATTCCAGCACGCCTTCCTCGTAGCGCACGATGAGCGTGTACTCGACGGCGAAGAGCAGCACGGCCACGAGCAGGAACCAGTACACGCCCGAGATCACGACGAAGCCCATCCAGATCAGGAAGTTCCCGTTGTAGAGCGGATTGCGGGACCAGCCGAAAATTCCGTAGGTCACCAGGCGCTGCACGTTGCGCGAGCGGCGGCGGGTGACCGTGCCGGCGGCGGCAACGCCGGCCAGGCGGATCGCTTCGCCCAGCGCCAGCACCAGCGCACCCACGAGCCACTGCCGGGCACTCTGACTGCCGGGTACCAGCAGCGGCACGAGAACGAAGGGCACCGGCAGCCAGCCGCGATTGCGAAACAGCACCGCGCCGATGCGCGCCATCGAACTCCGCTCGGCGGCGGAGACGGGAGCCGAGGCCGGGGGCTTGTTCGTGTTTGGGGTCATGAGCGGGGGTAATCTAACCCCCGGCGGCGGCCCTTCCGCAAATGCGTCGTCGCTGCGCCCGCTCGAGAAAGGATGGACATCGGGGTCTCGAGAAGACGAGGACGCGTGAGCGGCGGCGCCGTTCGCTAGATTGTCGGCAGTTCACCCTTACCCAGGACTCGCGTGGCCCAACCCGAGCCCCACATCCCGCACTTTCTGGACACGCCGGAATCGACCGTGCGGTTCCTGCGCGAAATCTCGACCGCGCGCGAGCTGGCCGTCGACACCGAAGGGGCGAGCTTCCACCGCTTCGTTGATCGAATCTACCTCCTGCAGATCTCCACACGCGACCGATCGGCGATCATCGACCCGCTGGCGGTGCCGCAACTGGACGGCCTGGGCGCGCTGATGGAGCGAGCGGACGTGGAGGTGGTATTCCACGACGCCGACTACGATCTGCGGCTGCTCCGCCAGGATTACGGCTGGGAAGTCGTGCGGATCTTCGACACGCGCGTGGCGGCGCAGCTCCTGGGCATCCGGGCGTTCGGGTTGGCGGCGCTGCTCGAGCGCTACTTCGGCGTCAAGCTGGAGAAGAAGTACCAGCGGGCGGATTGGTCGCTGCGTCCGCTCACGCAGGGCATGCTCGACTACGCGGCACAGGACACGATGCATCTGCTCGACCTGCGCGACCGCATGCGCGATGATCTCGAACGCGCCGGACGGCTGGCGTGGGCCGAGGAGGAGTTTGCAATCGTGCAGAACGTACGGTGGACGCCGGACGAGGCGGGGCTGGCATTTCTGCGCATCAAGGGCACGCGCGACCTCAACCGCCGCGAGCTGGCCGTGTTCCGGGAGTTGGCCCACTGGCGCAACGGCGTGGCGGCGGAACTCGATCGTGCCACGTTCCGCGTGGTGGGAAACGAGCCGTTACTCGAACTCGCACGCCGCCGGCCCACGGCCCGCCAGGAGTTGAGCCAGGTGAAGGGCATGCCCCGCGGCATCATTGAGCAGCGCGGCGCTGGAATCCTCGAGGCGATCGCGCGCGGCCAGGCCGTGCCCGAGGCCGAGTTGCCCAGGTTTCCCAAGGCGCGCCGCTGGGACCGCGACCCCGATTTCGATGTCCGCGTGTCGGCGCTCAAGACGGCGCGCGACGCCGTGGCCCAGCGTCTGGACATGGATCCGGGTGTGGTGTGCGCCAAGGATCGCATCGAGGCCGTGGCGCGGCGTAATCCGCTCACGCAGGCCGAACTGGAAGAGGTGACGGAACTCCGCCGGTGGCAGTGCGAAGTGCTGGGCGACGCGTACCTGGCGGCGCTGAAGCCGCACCGGAAGGCGGGAGAGGAGTCGCCGTACAAGGACTGAACCGGCGGCATCGGAGCGGCGACGGCGCGGGGGGGTGGGGCGGCGGAGTCACGTAGCACCGGTTCGGCGGTGCGCTTGCTCGCTGCCTACAAGCCCATGTACGCCCGGACGCGTGGCTCGATCCGGTCCGGCGACCAGTACGGCTCCCACACCAGATTCATCGCCACGTCCTCCACGCCCGGCATGTTGCGCACCGTGCGCTCCACGTCGTTCATGATCTGCGGCCCGGCCGGGCATCCCGGCGAGGTGAGGGTCATGTTGATGACCACCGTGCGGTCTTCCACCAGCACGTCGTAGACCAGCCCCAGGTCCATGATGTTCAGATTCAACTCGGGGTCCTTCACCTTGCGAAGGGCGAGCTTGATCTGTTCGGCGTTCGGTGCGGTCCCCGCATCGGCGGGCGTGGCCGTCGCTGTATCGGGGGGCGCGGCGGCGGCGGTGGGATCGTTGGTCGGTGCTGGCGCTTCGGTTCGCGGCTCGTCGGTCATGGTCGCAACATCATCGAATCGAGTCCGATGGGGAAGCGGGGGGGAGAAACCCGGGCCGTCAGCCGCCCTGCTTGCGCGTCGCCAGCGGCTTCGCCGTGGTCTTGCGATGCGTCGCCTTGTGCCGCGTGCGCTTCGGCACGCGGTTCCACCCGAGTTGGCGGTCGGTGCGCCACCCCGCCGGCATCGCGATCGGTGCGTCGGGGTCGTCCTGAACTGCCAGCACCGCGGCATCGGCCAGGTCGGCACGCACGTCGGCAATCGCCGTCATGCTGTAGCGCACCTTGGGATCGTACACCCGGTTGGTGAGCAGAATGACGAACATCTGCCGGTCGGGATCGATCCAGATGGACGTGCCGGTGAATCCGGTGTGGCCATAGGCCGTGCTGCCCATGAACTGGCCGCATCCGCCATCGCCGTTGCAGGTGTCCCAGCCCAGCGCCCGGGTGCCCGCGTGCGCGGCGCGCGTGGTGAACAGCTTCACCGTGCTGTCGGCCACGATGCGCACGCCGTCGTAGGTGCCGCCATTGAGCATCATCTGCGCGAAGATGGCGAGGTCGGACGCCGAGCTGAACAGCCCCGCGTGGCCGGCTACGCCGCCCATGGCGTAGGCGTTGTCGTCGTCCACCTCGCCCTGCAGCGGATAGCCGCGCCGCGACCACGACTCGGTGGGCGCGATGCGCCCGTCGAGCGATGGATCGGGGAGGAACTCCGTGTCGTGCATGCCCAGCGGCGCAAACACGTGCTCGGCCACGAACCGGTCCAGCGTCTCGCCGCTCACCCGCTCGACGATGAAGCCGAGGATGTCGGCGCCGAGGTCGGAGTATTCGAACAGCGCGTCCGGCCGGTAGTACAGGTGCGTGGCGATCACCTGCTCGCGCGCCTCGGCCGTGGAGTGTGCCGTCTTCCAGAGATTGCGGCCCGGCGGGAGCCCCGACCGGTGTTCGAGCAGCATCCGGACGGTGACGCGCGCCTTGAGGCCACCCGTGAATTCCGGGATGTACTTCTGGACCGGATCGTCGAGCCCGACCTTCCCCTCGTCGTACAGCACCATGATCGCCGTGGTGGTGGCAATCACCTTGGTCAGCGAGGCCAGGTCGTAGATCGTGCGGTCGGGGTCCACCTGGGCGCTGTTACGTCCCCAACCGAGGCGGCCGAATCCCTCCTCGAGCACGGAGTAGCCCTGTCGGCCGACGAACACCGATGCCCCGGGATAGGCGCCGGCGCGGATGCCTCTGGTCACCACCTCGTTGATCGCGGCCAGGCGACGGGCCGACATGCCGACCTCGCTGGGCTCGGTGGCCGGGAGTCCATCGCCGGGCGTGCGCAGGGCCCCGGGAGTACCGGCGGCCAGACTCAGCGCGGCGAGAACCGTGGTCAGAATCACAGGGCGATGGCTCGGATGTCGGAAGGTGTGCGTCGAGGCGGGCGAGACGCACCCGGAACCCGGGAATCATAGGGTTCGGGCGGCCGCACAATGTGCCCCGGCGTAGCGATACGAGCAAGAGGCATGAAGGGTCACGTGAACCTTCCGGTCAAAAACATATGGTCACCCAGCCGGATGGCGTCGGGGGGAGTAAACCATTTTCATACGGGAGACTGACCAATTCCACGAACTCATGAGCGAAGAACAACTCACCATCCGGCGTGCCATCCAGGGCGATGAGACGGCGATGCGGGCACTCTGGTCCCGGCATGCGCCCCACATCGACATGGTCGTTCGCCGCCTGGTGGGGCCGGATCACGACACGGCGCAGGACATCGCGCAGGAGGTCTGGATCCAGATCTTCCGCGCTCTGCCCACGTACCGCGGCGATTCTCAGTTCGCCACCTGGGCGCACCGCATCGCGGTGAATCGTACGCTCAACGCGCTGCGCCGCACTCGCCGGTTGGCCAAGATCGAAGTTGACGTGGATGCGGAGACGCTCGCGGTGACGCCCGACACGGATCGGTCATTCGTGATGGCGTCCATCGAGCAGGCCGCTGCCCGGCTGTCGCCGGGTGCACGCACCGTGTTCTTGCTGCACGATGTCGAGGGATACACACACGAGGAAATCGCCGCCGAGCTGGGCATCACGGCCGGCGGATCGAAGTCTCAGCTGTTCAAAGCGCGCGCGAAGCTCCGCAGGCTGCTCGCGCATCTGGTCGAAGTACCCGAACACATGGAAGTGGAACATGTCGCACCTGTCTCCTGAACGTCTCGCGGCGCTGGCCGACGAAGAGCCGACGGCTCCCGAACTCGCGCACCTGATGGCCTGCTCGGCGTGCGCCGCCGAGCGCGAGGCCCAGCGTGCACTGCTGGAACTGGCGTCGGCAGAGCGCGCGAGCATCGGGTTGCCGCTCACCCGCTGGGAATCGCTCTCCACCGCCCTGGGCGAGGCGGGACTCGGAACGCACGCTTCACCGTCGGGGCATGGTACCACGCGCACTCTCGGCGGGCGGATCTGGATGCGGGCCGCGGCGGCGCTGTTGTTCGTCGCCGGCGGCACGATGTTCGGTCGGTACACTGCAGGCGCCGCACCGCTCCCCGGCTTCACGGGGGGCGTTGCGCAACTCTCGCCGGCCACCGATACCACGGCGAACGCCCCCGTCACCTTTCACGATGTGAACGAGGCCCGCGCCGCGCGTACGCGCGCGCAGTCCATCTACCAGAACGCCTCCGCGTTCCTGGCGCAGTACGACACGGCGGCCACCGGCACGGAGGGTCCGTCGGCCATGCGCACGAGGCTCGCGGCGCTCGACAAGGTGTCGACCGCCATGCGCCATGCGCTCAACGATGCCCCATACGATCCGGTCATCAACGACTACTACCTCACCACGCTGGGCCAGCGCGAAGCCACGCTGCGCCAGTTGAATACCGCGCTGCCCGTCGGGCTGCGCGTCAACAGCTTCTGATTCCTGCCATGCTGAACGCGATGTACGACTCGATGAAGAAACCCGGCCGCGCGATGGCGCTTGCCCTCGTCCTGGCGCCGCTGGGCGCCGCCTCGGCGCGCGCCCAGCAGAACCAGCACACCGTCAGAGTGCGCACGCAGGTGTGCGCCAATGTCCAGTGCCTCGACGACACGACGCGCGTGATCGTCTCGCGGTTGATGGACCGAATCGATTCCCTGCAGCACATCTTCCTCGGGCAGCCCATCGCGCCCGAGCAGCGCGACAGCATGAAGCAGGAAATCGCGGACATGCTCCGGCACCTGACCGAGCTGCAGGGCAAAGCGGTAGTTTTCGGGCTGCAGCAGGCCGAGGAGGGAATGCGCCAGGCGATGGCCGACCAGGATCCCCGCATCGCCACCTTCCAGGTGGCCCCCCGGATTCCGGACGCCGCCGCGCCCAAAGGCTGGATCGGGCTCACCTTCGTGGGGGCGCCCGTCACCGATGTGCAGGATGGCGAGTACTTCGTGCGCTTCCTCGACTACCCGGAGGTCGAGTCGGTGGAGCCGGCATCGCCGGCCGAGCACGCCGGAATCCTGCGCGGTGACCTGCTGCTGGCGTTCAACGGACAGGACGTGACCGCGCGCGCGATTTCGATGACGCACCTGCTCCGTCCCGACCACAAGGTGGTGGTGCGGCTGGAGCGAGACGGCCGGCCCCACGACTACTCGCTGGTGGTGGCCAAGGCGCCGCAGAACTACGCGGCACGCATGGGCGACTTCGCGGCGCCGCGGGCGCCGGCGGCCCCCGATCCCATGCCGGAACCCGCCCGTGCGCCGCGCGCCGTATTCTACGGCAGGCCCGCCGCGCCGCCCGCGCCGGTGTCCCCGGTCGCCGCGGCACCCGCAGGCTCGTACTTCAGCTTCAACTTCGATGGTGGGGTGGCGGGCGCCGAGTTGAGCACGATCAACGCCGATCTCGCCCGGAATCTGAATCTGGGCGTGGATCACGGGGTGCTCGTGCTCAAGGCGCCGGAAGGAACGCCGGCGGCCCGGTCGGGGCTCAGAGCCGGTGACATCATCGTGCGGGCAGCGGGACAGGATGTCGCGTCGGTGCGCGACTTCCGCCGCGTGCTCGAGCGGCACAGCGCCGACGCGAGCGTCGAACTGCAGGTGGTGCGCGACAAGCACACGCGCACGATCAAGTTCAAGAACGACTGACTGCCGCCGGAACGGCGCTACTCGCGGCCCTCGGCGCGGAACAGCGTGCGGAGGGCCGCGCTGTCGTTGGGGGCCAGCGTGCGCACATGCACCACAGGCGACATGATGCTGCGGGCGTCGTGGGCGTGCGCGAGCCCCAGCACGTGCCCCACCTCGTGCATCGCCAGCGCCCGCATCGCGTCGCCCGTCACGGGGCGGCCGTCGGGGTGGCGCACGGCAAGGGTCACCGACGCGTCGATCACCCGGCCGGCGGCATCGCGCACCACCCTCGCGCGGCCGGTCATCGGCTCGTCGAACCGCTCGCGCCAGCCCACGTGGACGGGCGCGTCGGCCGAATCGTCGGTGAAGAAGAAACGGACCGCAGGCACGATGCCGTTCCAGGCGGCAAAGGCGCGCTCGACCTCGGTCGTGTCGTCCGGCCGCCAGCCGTCCAGATCGGAGTGCGGCGCGATCCAGACGTAGATGGCGCCGCCTTCGGGCGGCGAGGAAGGCGCAACCGGCGCCGGCGGGCGGCGGGCGGCACGTACGAAGGCCGCACCTCCGAGGGCGAGAAGGGCGAGTCCGAGCAGCGAGCGGGTGGTTCGGGTCACGCTGCTCTTACGCGAGAAACTCCGAAATGGCTGCGAAGAACTCGGCCGGCGCCTCCCAGAAGGGAAAATGCCCGCTGTGCGGGAGCAGCACCTTGCGGGCGCGCGGGATGGTGGCCGCCACCTCGTCGGCCACGGCGGGCGACAGCGCGTCGCCGTCGCCGTGCAATACGAGGGTTGGCGCCGCGATGGCGCGCACGCGGTCGCGCCAGTCGTAGCCGTCGCGCCGCAACCGGGCGAGGGCGGCCGTTCCGGTCGGGCTCGCCGCCTTGGGCATGGGAAAGGTGGACGCGAAGGCCCGGTCCACGAACCACGCCTCGTACGACGCGCGCAGATGCGCCAGATGCACGTCGGGGTCGGGCTCGCCGAGCATTGCGTCGGTGATGCCGGCGAGCACTGCGCGATCGGCATCATTGGAGCGGGACAGCGCTTCGGCGCGCAGTGGCGCCATCCACGCACTCGTGGGGCCCACTGAGTCCGCCAGCACTAACCGCCGCACCCCGGCGGGGTCCTGCGCCGCCGCGAGCATCGCGATACCGCCTCCCCACGAATGGCCGAGCACGTCCCACTGGCGAATGCCGAGGGCGCGTCGCAATGCCGGAACATCGGCGGCGTCGTCCTCGATGCGCGCCGCCGACGGATCGGCCGGCGCCTCCGATTCACCGCGGCCGCGCTGGTCGTAGAGAATCAACTGGCGCCCCTGCGCCAGCGGCGAGAGCGCCGGCCAGAGCATGGCGTGGTCCACGATCAGCCCGCCGTTCACGCAGAGCAGAGGAGGCGGGCCCTCCACCGGCGGCGAGGTGAACACCGCGAACGCCAACCCGCGGGCGCGCACCGTCTGGCGTTCCAGGCGGGGGGCGTGGGGAATGGTGCGGCGAAAGGCGAAGAATCGTTGGCGGGCGGAGGTCACGCCGCGAAAGCTATCGCGGCGGCGCCCGCACGGCGGCCAGAGAACTTCCCCAGGCTGGACCGCCGGCGGTGCCCCTACAGTAACGAGTCAGATTCCGAGATTGATGAACTGCCCGAATCCCGCGAAGAAATGCGAGAGGATGGTGAACTTGCCGGTGAACAGGAGCACGCCGAGCACCACCATCAACGTGCCGGCAGTGAGCTCGATGGGCCGGAGCCAACGACGCAGCCGCTGCGCGCCGGCCAGATACCAGTTGAAGGCCACCGCGGCCACGAAGAACGGCACGCCGAGCCCGAGCGCGTACGCCCCGAGCAGCAGCATCCCACGCACCATGGTGGTGGTGGTGCCGGCGTACAACAGGATCGAGGCGAGCACCGGCCCCACGCACGGCGTCCAGCCCGCGCCGAACGCCACGCCCACGAGCACCGAGCCCACCAGTCCGGCGGGTTTCGACGAGAGCTGCACTCGATGCTCGCGCATCAGCGCCGGCAGCTTGAGAACGCCGAGCATGTACAGCCCGAACAGCGCGATCACCACGCCGCCGATCTGTTGCAGCAGCGGCAGCGAGCGGCGCAGCGTCGTCCCGATGGCGGTGGCGCCGGCGCCGAGTGCGACGAACAGCAGCGTGAATCCGAAGATGAACAGCGCGGCGTGCAGCGCCGCGCGGCGCCGGGCGGCGTCGCGTCCCTGCGCCCCCAGTTCATCCAGCGTCATGCCGGTGATGAAGGTGACGTAACTGGGCACCAGCGGCAGCACGCATGGCGACGCGAACGAGACCAACCCCGCGGCGAAGGCCAGCCCCAGCGAGACGGTGGCGGCGTCGGTCATCGAACGCCCAGTGGCGGCGACAGGGGGGCCGGCTCATCGAGCAGATGCTTCACCGCCTGATCGAGCGCGATGCTCGTGAATACTCCCTGCACCTGATTGCGTACGCGCCCCTGCCGGTCGATGAGGAACGACGTGGGGAGCAGGTTCACGTTGCCGAACATCTGCACTACGGGCGCCGACGCCATCGCCACCGGGTAGGTGATGTGGTGGTCGGCCAGGAACTGCTGCACGGGCCCCGTGCCGTCGGCATCCATGGCTACGCCGAGCACCACGAAGCCCCGATCCTTGTTGAGATTGTACACCGACTCGAAGCCCGGCATCTCCAGCCGGCAGGGCGGGCACCAGGTGGCCCAGAAGTTCAGCAGTACGACCTTGCCCCGGAGCTCTTCGCTGGTGACGACGTTGCCGTCGAGGGTGGTGAGCTGGTACGCGGGGCCCACGGCGTTCGCGTTCGGCGAGGAGGCGATGCCCACGGCGGCGGCGGCCTGGGGCCAGATGCGGTATCCGACGAAGCCCGCGAGCGCGACCCAGAAAACGGCCTGCCAGCGGAAGCGTCTGAAGAATCGAGGAATCGACATAGCTATAGTCGTGAGTGGTTATACGGTAATGTTACCGCATTCGTCGCCCGGGGCAAGCCTCGGGTGCCGGCCGGGCGGACGCCCCTCCCGCCCCCGTCCCCGGGCCAAGCGGTCGGGCTCCGGGGCCTCAGGTGACCAACGACGGGTCAACCGCCTATCTTCATTAATCGTTCCCGGGCCTGCCCGGGCCGACTATCGTATCCGTTGCAACAACACCGGCTTCCAAGCCTGGCTGGCCGTTGCCGCCGGCGCGGAGCGTTGCGGTCGAGGAGCATATGGCAAGCACCAACGCAGAGATCACCGGGTTGGCAGGATCGCTCACCCCCGAAGACATCCTGAACGACTACCGGGTCGCCTGGCGGAGCCGCCAGCTGAGCCTGTTGGCCCGCGGCGAGGTGATGCTGGGCCGCGCGATGTTCGGCATCTTCGGCGACGGCAAGGAGGTGGCCCAGGTGGCGCTCGCCCGCACCTTCCGGAAGGGGGACTTCCGCTCCGGCTACTACCGCGACCAGACCCTGATGATGGCCCTGGGCCTGCTCACGGTGCAGGAGTTCTTCGCCCAGCTCTACGCGCACACCGATGTCGTGGCCGACCCCGCCTCGGCCGGCCGCGGGATGAATGCGCACTTCGGCACCCGCACGCTCGACGCCGAGGGACGGTGGGTGAACCTGCTGGAGTCGGCGCACTCGGCGGCCGACAGCTCGCCCACCGGCTCGCAGATGCCGCGGCTCCTGGGGCTCGCCTACGCCTCCAAGCTCTACCGCGAACTGCCCGGCCTGCACGACTTCACCGACTTTTCGCACAACGGCGACGAGGTCGCCTTCGGCACCATCGGCAATGCGTCGTGCGCCGAAGGGGTGTTCTGGGAGACAGTGAACGCCGCGGGCGTGTTGCAGGTGCCAATGCTCCTCTCCGTCTGGGACGACGGCTACGGCATCTCGGTACCCAACGAGCTGCAGGTCACCAAGTCCGACATCGGCGCGCTGCTCGAAGGCTTTCGCCGCGCGCCCGGCAAGAAGCAGCCCGGCTTCGAACTCGCCAAGGTGCGCGGCTGGGACTACTCGGCGCTCATCGAGACGTACCTGCGTGTGGCCGATCTCGTGCGGAACGACCACGTGCCGGCCGTGGTGCACGTCACCGAGCTGACGCAGCCGCAGGGCCACTCCACGTCGGGCAGCCACGAGCGCTACAAGTCCAAGAAGCGGCTCCAGTGGGAGAAGGAACACGACGGACTGGTGAAGATGCGCCAGTGGATGATCGACAACGAGATCGCCACGGCCGACGAACTCGACGCGTTGCAGGACGAGGAGAAGGCGGCGGTGCACGCCGGGCGTGACGCGGCCTGGGCCGCGTATGAAGAGCCGATCCGCGCCGAGGCGCGGGGGGTCCTCGAACTGCTGGACGCCGCGGCGGCCGCCACGAGCGAGGGAACGCGGCCGCGCGTCGAAGCGTTGCGCGATGAGTTGGCGCGCAAGAAGGATCCGCTGCGGCGCGACGTCGCGGTGGCGGCCCGCCGGGCGCTGGCCGCGGTACGCGCCGAGGGCGACACGGTGGCCGGCCCGCTGGCGGCGTGGTTGGAGGAGCAGAAGCCGCTCAACGAGGACCGCTATCACACGCACCTCTACGCCGAAGGCGCGGACTCGGCGCTCCGGGTGGCGGTGGAGGCGCCCGAGTACGCCGACGGCGCGCCCGAGGTGGACGGGTTCAAGGTGGTGAATGCCTGCTTCGACGCCGCGCTCGAGCGCGATCCACGCGTCATCGCCTTCGGTGAGGACGTGGGGAAGCTGGGCGACGTGAACCAGGGCTTCGCCGACCTGCAGGCCAAGTACGGCGAGCTGCGCGTGGGCGACACCGGCATCCGCGAAGCGACGATCATGGGCCAGGCCATCGGCATGGCGACGCGCGGGCTGCGGCCGATCGCCGAGATCCAGTACATCGACTACCTGCTGTACGGGCTGCAGGTCCTGTCCGACGATCTGGCGACGCTGCGCTACCGGACCGCCGGCGGACAGAAAGCGCCGGTGATCGTGCGGACGCGCGGACACCGGTTGGTGGGCATCTGGCACTCCGGCTCGCCGATGGGGATGATCGTCAATTCGCTGCGCGGCGTGCACGTGCTGGTACCGCGCGACATGACGCGGGCGGCGGGGTTCTACAACACGCTGCTGCAGTCGGGCGATCCGGGGCTCGTGGTCGAGGTGCTCAACGCGTACCGCGTAAAGGAGCGGATGCCGAGCAACATCGGCACGATGACCGTGCCGTTGGGTGTACCCGAGGTGCTGCGCGAGGGCAGCGACGCGACGATCGTGACGTATGGGGCCTGCTGTCCGGTGGCGCTGGAGGCGGCGCGGCTGCTGCAGGAGAACGCGGGCATCGAGGCGGAAGTGATCGACGTGCAGTCGCTGCTCCCATTCGATGTCCACGGCGCCATCCTCGAGTCGGTGAAGAAGACGAACCGCGTGCTCTTCCTGGACGAGGACGTGCCCGGTGGCGCCAGCGCCTACATGATGCAGGAGGTGCTGGAGCGGCAGGGCGGCTTCTACTGGCTCGACGCCACGCCGCGCACGCTCACGTCGGCGGCCCACCGTCCGGCGTACGGTCGCGACGGCGACTACTGGTCCAAGCCCGGGGTGGAGGACGTGTACGATGCGGTGTTCGGGATGGCGCGGGAATAGACTGAAACCTCGGCCCAGAATGGACCGTTAGGCGAACGTCGGCGCGGATCTGTTCCGCGCCGGCGTTTTTCTTATGTTCGGTCGCCGTGGAGCGCATCGTCGGCCGTGGTTCGACCCGGGACGCCGTGTCCGCTGTCTCAGGAGTTCCACGGTCCCGGCACATCCGCCAGGCCGTTGCGCCACTCGACCCGAACACCAACACCATTCACCAGGACCCCCGTCATGACCGCTTACAACGTCGCGTTGTTCATCCACGTGATGGCGCTGCTGTCGGCCACTGCCGCGTCCGCCATCGTCCACTTTGCGGCGCATCGGCGCGCCGCCGCACCGATGCTGCGTGAGGCAATGGACTGGGGGCGACTGATCGCCACGACGTCGCGTGTGTTCCCGATCGCGGTGGTCACGCTGATCCTGACCGGCGGGTACATGGTGGGAGCCCACTGGAGCTGGCAGGTCGGCTGGGCGCAGGCGGGAATTGCCGGCGCGGTCACGCTGCTGGTCGTCGGGGCCGTGATCGGCAAGCGCGGTGCGGGCGAGGGGAAGCGGAACCTAGCCCGACTGCAGCAGGCCGGGCACGACCTGCCGAACGACGGCGCCCCCGATCGCGTGGCCGCGGTGCTGGGAAACATGAACACCTGGCTGGCGCTGTCGATCGTGCTCGTGATGACGGTCAAGCCTACGTTGGCGGGTTCGCTGACCCTCCTGGCGATCGGGGCGGCCATCGGCGCCATGCGCGGCGCACGCCGGCGTCGCGTGCCGGAGGCAGTGTCCGTGGACGTGAAGGCCGAAGCGGCCTGACCCCCGAGCGCGTTGGCGCGAAGGCCCGGAAGCCTTCGCGCCAACGCCTCACACCTAGTCGGCCCGCAGCGCGATCACCGGATCCACTTTCACGGCGCGGAGCGCCGGAATGCCCGTTGCGGCCACGGCCACGACCACCATAGTGCCCGCCGCGGCAGCGAATACGGTGAGGTTGCCGGCGCCGACCGAGAACAGCATTGCCGATACGACGCGCCCCAGCGCCGCGGCGCCGACGAGTCCTGCGGTCAGGCCGCCCAGGAGCAGGACACCGGCCTGCGAGGCGATCACGCGCAGGACATCGGACCGCCGCGCGCCCAGGGCAATCCGCACGCCGATCTCCTTGGTGCGCTGCGCCACGGAGTAGGCGATGACGCCATAGAGGCCGATCGCGGCAAGGAACAGCGCCACGCCGGCCAGCATGCCGAGCATCTGCACCGCGGCCTGCTGTCCGCGCAGCGGACCGGCGATGTAGTCGGCGAGCGGCATGGTGTTGTATACCGGCACCGTGGGGTCGGCGGACTTCACGGCCGACGCGATGATGCTCGTGGCCTGCGCGGCGGGTTCGGCCGACCGCACGACGAAGGTGTAGCCGTACTCGGGCCGGTACACCTGCCGCACGGGAACGTAGAAATACGGCGTGGGGGGATCGGTGAGACGGAAGTTCTTCACGTCGCCGGCCACGCCCACGATCGTGAACCACCGCCCCCACCCGTGCACCTTCACGCCCAGCGGCGCCCGGCCGGGCAGGAAGCGCTGGACGAACGCCCGGTTGACGATCATCACCGGCGCACGCGTGGAATCGTCGTCCAGCCGGAAGTCCCGACCGGCGACGAGCGGAATCCTCATCGCGTCGAAATAGCCGGGCCCGATGGCCGAGCGATGGATCTTCATGTTCTCGCCGGTCTGCGGCGCGTAGCCTTCGACGCGCAGGTCCTCCCACGATCCCTCGTCGACGCTGAGTGGCACGTAGTCGGTGTAGCTCACGGCCGAGATGCCGGGCTGACGGCGGATGTCGTCGGTCACGTTGCGCAGGAACGCGTCGGCGGTCGCCGAGTCGTACCCGGCGAGCGTGAGACTCACCGAGCCGATGGCGACGTGATCCGCCGAGAACCCGGGCGAGACGGCGCGGGCCTGGCGGAAGCTGCTGTAGAACAGTCCGGCGCCCACGAGCGACACCACGGCCAGCGCCATCTCGGCGGCCACGAGCACGCTGCGAAGGCGCGTGGCATGCACCCCGCCGCCCACGGCGGCACGGCCGCCGGCGTTGAGTGCCTCGCCCACCCGATCGCGCGAGCCGTGCAGCGCCGGCGCGATGCCGGCCACGAGAGTGACGCCCACGGCCAGCGCGGCCGTGAAGCCGAGTACACCCGGATCGACGTGCGGATCGAGCAGCGACGGCACGGCGAACGCCGGCACGAGCCAGCGCAGCGACCGCGCGAGCCAGACCGTGCACAGCAATCCGAGCGCCGAGCCGGCCATGGCGAGGATGGAGGCCTCGGTGAGCAACTGCCGCACGAGGCGCCGTCGCGGCGCGCCCAGGGCCAACCGGAGTCCGAATTCGCGGCGGCGGCCCGTGGCGCGGGCCAGCAGCAGGTTGGCCATGTTCGCGCAGGCGATGAGGAGTACCAGCCCGCACGCCCCGAGCAGCACGACGAGTGGCGCGCGCAAGGTGTCCTGCACGCCGAAGTGCGATTCCCACAGCGGCAGCAGTTGGCCGCCCATGCCCTCGCTCACGGCGCCGTTGGCCCGCGCCATGAACGCGCCGAACTGACGCACCTCGTTGCGGGCGATGGCGGGCGCGACACGGGGCGAGATGCGCGCCAGCACGCGGAACATGCGCGTGCCGCGATCGCGCAGCATCCATCCGCCGGTGGGCACGATCTGGCCGAGCGTGGTGGCCGGAATCCAGAGCTGGAACTCCTGGCCCGCCATGGACCCGTGGAACGCGGGCGGCGCCACGCCGATGACGGTGAAGGGATAGCGGTTGATCTGCACCACGCTGCCGATGGCCGACGCATCCCCGTGCCAGCGCGTCTTCCAGTAGTCGTAGCTGATGACCGCCACGGACGCCGCGCCCTGTGCATCGTCGAGCGTAGCCTGGAAGAACCGGCCCAGGGCCGGCCGTACCTGAAGGACGTCGAAGAAGTTGGCCGAAACGAGCTCACCCCAGCGGCGCTCGGTATGGTCGGCGTCGCCCAATGCGAGCGAGGTGGGATACGCGGCGGCCAGGCCGTCGAACGACTTCAGGTAGCGGCGGTAGTCGCGGTAGTCGAGCCATGATGTGGCCACCGCACTGCCCGAGGCCGTCGTCGATTCCAGCGCCCACACGCGCCCCGGATTGCCGGCCCCTGGCAGCGGGTCGAGCAGGATGGCGCGCGTCCAGCTGAACACGGTGGTCGTGGCCGCGATGCCGATGGCGAGCGTGGCGACGATGACGGCGGTGAGCGCCGGCGCGCGACGCAGTTGGCGCAGCGCGTACCGCGCGTCCATGAGGAACGACTCGAACGTGGGCCACTGCCAGGGGTCGCGGGCCTCCTCCTTGAGCCGTGTGACGTTGCCGAACGCGCGATGCGCGGCGGCCGTGGCGTCGGCGCGCGACATGCCCTGCGCGACGAGTTCGTCGATGCGTTCTTCGAGATGGGCCTGCATCTCGCTTGCCAGATCGTCGTAGATGCGCCGGCGGCGGAACAGTCGATCGATCCAGGTCATGCTCCCCCCAGCGCGAGTACGAGGTTGATGCCTTCGAACATCCGCGTGAAGCTCGACACCTGCGTGGTGAGGTGCTTGGCGCCGGTAGGCGTGAGGCGGTAGATGCGCACGCGCCGGTTGTTGGCCGATACGCCCCACGCGGCGTCCACCAGGCGTTCCTTGAGCAGGCGCTGGAGCGCGGGATAGAGGGATCCCTCTTCGACCTGGAGCAGGTTGTTGGACGCCTGCTGGATGCGTTGCACGAGCGCGTAGCCGTGCATCGGCTCCTGTTTGAGCAGGCGCAGGATCATCATCTCGAGCGCGCCGGGAAACAGGTCGCGTGACTTGGAAGCGGGCATGTCGTGGTCCGAGGTATTGGTCGCGGCAAACCAGATGACACTTGGTTCCTCAATGCCTAGACCAAACTAGTGTGGCCGCGCCTGAGGGTCAAGGGACGCGGGGTTCGGGCGCTGCCCCGCCTGAATCGCAACCTGCTCCGACGGTTGGTACACGGCGCCCCAAGCTCCCGGTAGTTGCGGCAAGTCTCGCACCGATGCAGGATGCACGCGCCCCCCCACGCGCACGCCATTCCTCTGGAGAATCCCGTCATGAAGGCGCCCGCCGCCATTGCCGTCCTGCTGCTTGTCTGCACCGCCGCCTCGGCCACCGCGCAGGGCACCAAGCCCCGTCCCGAAGACACCGAGGTCTGGAAGCCCGTCCCCCGCGTCGTCACCCCGGGCCGCACCGATCTCGACGCGCCATCCGACGCGGTCGTGCTCTTCGATGGTCACGACGAGAGCCAGTGGGTGGACGTTCGCGACGACTCGCCCGCCAAGTGGGACGTGCACGACGGCGTGCTCACGGTGAACAAGAAGTCCGGCAACATCGAGACCAAGCGCTCGTTCACCAACTATCAACTGCACCTCGAGTGGCGCGAGCCCGAAGGGATCGCCGGCAGCGGACAGGCACGCGGCAACAGCGGCGTCTTTCTGGCCTCCACCGGTCCGGGTGACGACGGCTACGAGATCCAGGTGCTGGACTCGTATGACAACGCCACGTACGTGAACGGGCAGGCGGCGGCCATCTACAAGCAGTATCCGCCGCTGGTGAACGCCATGCGCAAGCCGGGCCAGTGGAATGTGTACGACATCATCTGGACGGCTCCGACGTTCAAGTCCGACGGCTCGCTCGACACGCCGGCGTACGTGACCGCGTTCCACAACGGCGTGCTCGTGCAGGACCATGTGGCGCTGTTGGGGCCGACGCTCTACATCGGCAAGCCGTCGTACAAGGCGCACGGGCCGGAACCGATCAAGCTCCAGGCGCACGGCGATCCGAGCGCGCCGCTCAGCTTCCGCAACATCTGGGTGCGGCCGTTGCCCGACAGACCGCAGGTGCACGTGCCGTAGGCGGCGCTTACGTGGGCACCGAGGTGATATCGAGGATCAACACGTGCCGTTCGCCGCCAGGGGTTGCCACGGCGCCTGCGTGGGTGGAGCAGACGTGCACGGGCCGGACGACGCGGGCATCCACGCGGTGGTCGGTCGTCGCCACCGGCCAGGGGCCGCCGGGGTCGCGCACGTCGATCGTAAACTGCTGCAGTGGGATGGAGAGGCCGCCGCCCAGTCCTTTGATGTACGCTTCCTTCGCCGTCCATAGCCGGTAGAAGAAGTGGGTGCGGTGGCGGGGGTCGGCGGCCGAGAACGCGTCGAGCTCCGCGGGCGAGAAGCAACTGCGGGCGAGGTCCCAGAGGTCGCGCGGCTCGCGAACGGCCTCGACGTCGACGCCGATCTCGATGCCCGGGCCGAAGGCGAGCAGCGCCCACCCGTCCGAGTGGGACACGTTGAAGCTCGGGGCGGGGATGTTGTCGGCGAGCTCGGGCTTGCCCTGCGCGCCGTAGCGGAATCGGAGGCCCGCGGGATCGCGGGAGAGATAGGCGCCGATCAGCCGGCGCAGCCATCCGCGCACAGCGACGAACTCGTCGTGGTGACGCTCGAACGCAAATTTGGCAGCGCGCGCCCGCTCCTCCGCATCGAGCAGGGGGAGCAACCCGCGGACCCGCGTCGTCGCCACGTTGAGGCGCCAGACGTGGATCTCGTCGGCGGCCGGTGGGGCCAGACTGGCCTGATGCCCTCCCGTCACTTCGCCGTTGTGGCCGCGCGGCCCGCGTCGGTGGGCGCGTTTTCGCCACCGGGGCGCCGGATGTCCACCACGCGCCCGTAGTCGAGCTTCAGGACCCGGTCACCCAGGTGGAAGTAGCGGTCGTCGTGCGTCACCACCACGATGGTTTTCCCGCGCGCCTTGAGTTCGGGCAGCAGCGTGGCGTAGAAGATCTGGCGGTACGCCGGGTCCTGGTCGGCTGCCCATTCGTCGAACACGTAGAACGGCCGGTCCTCCAGATATGCGGACAGCAGTGCCAGACGCCGGCGCTGCCCCTGCGAGAGGGCCGTGGTGGAGAGCACTCCTTGCTCGACGGTGACCTTGCTGGCCAGATCCAACATTGCGAGGTATTTCCGCGCCTCGCCGTCGATCCGGGCTGGCTCGGGGGCCACGAGCCGGTCGAAGAGGAAGAAATTTGAGAAGACCGTGGCAAACTGTTCGCGGTACGCCGCCCGGTTCGAGGCATCGACGGCCTGGCCGTCCAGGCGGATCTCACCGGCGTCGGGTACGTAGAGGCCCGTCAGCAGCTTCACGAACGTCGATTTGCCGCTGCCGTTTCCCCCGATGACGAACAGCAGCTCGCCCCGCTCGATGGTGAGGTCGATGGGTCCGAGTGCGAAGGTGTGTGGCCCGGAATCGGGATCGTCGTAGCGGAAGGTCACGCCGCGGAATTCCAGGGCGGCATTTCCCGGTGTGCGGACGGTACCGGGCGGGGCGTCGGAATGCGCCCTGTCCAGTGAGAGCCCCAGGTCCTGGATGCGGTCGTACGCGGTCTGCCCGCGTTGCAAGGCGGGCAGCGTCCCGATCAGCGCCCAGAGAGGCGACATGATGTACAACGCGACCACGGCGTACGCGGTGACCGACGCGGCGGGCACCTGCTCGAGGCCAGGCATGAGGAAAATCATCACGCCGATGAGCGCGAAGAACATGAGCTGCGCCCAGCCGTCGCCCACCAGCTGCAGGCGCCGCGCTACCAGATTCAGCTCGCGGCTGCGCGCCGAACTGGCCACGATGTCGCCGATCGTGTGCCCGCGGCGGGCGCGGCTCATCTGTAGCTCCTTGATCCCGTCGGTGAGCTCGCGGTAGTGGCGGAACAGCGTATCGCGCTCCAGGCGTGCGCGCAGAAGCGCGCCATAGGCGCGGCGCAGCAGCACATGGTAGCCGAGGGCGCCGACGAGCGCGAACACTGCCAGCGCGGCCGCGGTCCGCCAGGACAGGACAGCGAGATACACTCCGCAGCCCAGCAGGACAGCCCCGTTGGTCACGGCCGATGGAATGGCTATTAGCGCGGCGGCCATGATCAGCACGTCGTCGGTCAGCGTCGCCAGGATACGAGACGGTCCGATTCGCTCCAGCGTCTGGAACGGTGTCTCGATCACCCGTCGGGAGAGCGACTCCGAGAGGTCCAGTAAGGCATCCTGCGTAAAGCGCATGACCACGAACTGCGAATACAGGTTGGTCAGGATGCGCGCGAGCACCAGCACGACGAAGGGGAGGACCAGCCGGAGCCGGTCGGGGGCGTGTAGCGCCGAGTTCAGTACGACGATGAACGCGCTGCCCGCCAAGCCGCTGATCGCGCCGATGCCGGTGACGACGAGGATGCGGCGGCGGTGAGCTTGAAACAGGAATTGGAGTAGACGCAAGGGCCTTACACCACGCGCTCGACAGCGGGGCGGGAGAGTTGTTCCATCCAGTCGTTGAGTGCGGCGGCCAGTCGGGCGACATGCGGCACCTGGAGGGCCTGCCCGGAGTCCCTGGCGGTGATCTCGACGATGGGGAGCGTTTCGGCGGCCAGGTCTTTCCAGATCAACCGGGGATCGGGCGCGGGAACGGCGCCCTCGCGACTCAGCACGATGGCGAGCCGGCCGCGATAGGGCCGAGGATGGTAATGGGCCGCGGCGTACCGGTTGCGTAGCATGACGAGGTGGTGCGCCTGCTCGAGGCGGTCGCCGCGGTACACATCGCCTGTGCTGCCGATCTCCGCGACGACGCGGAACATCTCGCGCACGTAGCGGATCTTCTCGCGGAACGAGCGCTTTCGGAACTCCCGGAACCGCCGCGCGACGCCCTGGGCCAGGAACCGGGCCCGCGCCACGATGGGCGAGCGGTGCCGACCCTTGCGGTGTGTGGCGGGCGACCAGGTCTCCACCATGGCGAGCAACGCGACCTGCTCATCCTGTGCTGCGAGTTGCTGCGCCATCTCGTACGCGACGATGCCGCCGATGCAGACGCCGGTCAGATGATACGGGCCGTGGGGCTGGACGCGCCGGACGTCGGCGACGAAGCGGGTCGCGATCTCCTCGACGCGATCCAGCGGCTCTGCCTCGCCGTCGATTCCCACGGAACGTAGCCCGTACAACGGCCGGCTCCGGCCAAGCGCCCGGGCCAGCGGACCGTAGCTGACGAGCTCGCCGCTCAGTCCGGGGACAATGAAGAGGGGCGACAGTGTGCCTTCCGCCTGGATGGCGACGGCGCAGGAGCGGGGCGCGTTCGGCGCGCTGGTCGTCTCGCCCACCCCGCTGCCGGCGAGCGCGGCCATGTGCTCGCCGATCGCACGCACGGTCTGGTGCCGGAACAGGTCCGCGATGGGCAACTCGCAGCCGGTGGTCTCTCTTAGCTTGCGCTGCAGCTGGATGATGAGCAGCGAGTGCCCGCCCAGATCGAAGAAGTTGTCCTCGACCCCTACCGATTCCACGCCGAGCAGCTCCTGCCAGATCTCGGCGATCGTCGCTTCCAGCGCGTTGGTGGGCGGGGTCTGCACACCGGCGGCCGGCACCGACGCTCCGGGCGCGGGCAGCGCCGCGCGGTCGAGTTTGCCGTTGGCGTTCAGGGGCAGGGCGTCGAGCCAGACGAACGCGTCCGGGATCATGTACTTGGGCAGCCGGTGGGCCAGCAGCTCGCGCAGCTCGCCCGTGGACGGCCGGTCGGCGTCGCGGGGCACGACGTAAGCGACGAGCCGTACGCCGCCCTGCTCGTCGGCGCGCGTCACCACGGCGGCGGCGGCGACATCCGGGTGCGTCCACAGCGCGGTCTCGATCTCCGCCGGCTCGATCCGGAAGCCGCGGACCTTCACTTGGTTGTCGAGCCGGCCGAGGAACTCCAGCGCGCCTTCCGGGAGCCAGCGCACGCGGTCGCCCGTGCGGTACAGTCGCGCCTCCGCTCCGGTGGAGAACGGATCGGGCAGGAAGCGCTGCGCGGTCAGTTCCGGGTGTCCCACGTATCCCCGTCCCACCGCGACGCCCCCCACGTACAGCTCGCCCGCCACGCCGACCGGGACGGGCCGCCGGTGTTCGTCCAGCACGTAAAGTCGGACGTTGGCGATGGGGCGGCCGATGGGCACGGTCTTCCCGCGCGGCTCCCGATCGCAGATCCAGGCGGAGGCGTTGATCGTGGTCTCCGTTGGGCCGTAGGTGTTGACCAGCGACGGACGCAGCCCAGCCTCGTCGCAGCGTCTGAAGAAACGGGCGCGCAGGGTGTCCGGCATGGCATCGCCGCCACAGAAGATCCAGCGCGCTGAGCGGCAGCGCGCGAAGCCCGGCTCGTCGAGGAAATGGGCCAGCATGGCGGGCACGAAGCGCACCGCGACCGCGCCGGAGTCGACGATCAGGTCGGCCAGAGTGGCGGGGTCACCGAGCGCAACCGCCGGGGCGATGGTCACCTGGGCGCCGCAGGCGAGAGGCCAGAACAGTTCGCGCACCGAAACATCGAAGATGAAGCGGGTGGTGAGCAGCACCGATTCGCCCGGTGCGAGGGGGAAGGTCGCACGCATCCAGTGCATGTAGTTGCACAGCGCGCCGTGCTCAATGATCGCGCCCTTGGGCTGACCCGTAGAGCCGGAGGTGTAGAGCACGTACGCCGCATCGCGGGCGAGCGGCGCGGCGGGCGGCCAGCCCGCGGGATCCGCCCCTCCCGCGGGGCGGTCGCGGTCGAGTGCCACGACCGGGCAGCCGGGCTCGCCGAGACGGTCGACCAGGCCCTCGCGGGTGATGACCGCGGTCAGGCCGGCGTCCCGAATCGTGAACGCGATGCGGGCCTCCGGGAAGTCCGGGTCGATGGGCACGTAGGCACCGCCGGCTTTCAGTACCGCCAGGATCGCGACGACGACGTCGACCGATCGCTCCAGGCAGATCCCCACGTACCGATCCGCGCCCACGCCGAGTGCGACCAGCTCCTGCGCCAACCGGTTGGCCGCCTCGTCGAGCGCACCGTAGGTGAGCGCATCATCCCCGCAGCGGACCGCAGGCGCGTCGGGCGTCCGTCCTGCCTGCGCCTCGAAGGCGGCATGGATCGGTTCAAAGGGGCCGAAATTCACGCCGGTGTCGTTCCACTCGTCCAGCACCCGGTGCCGCTCGGCATCGGTCAGCAGCGGTAGTGTCGAAATCGGGCGATCGGGGTGCGCGACCATGCCCGCGGCCAGGGTCACCAGATGTCCGGCCATCCGGGCGATCGTTTCCGGCTCGAATCGGTCGCGATTGTATTCGAAACAAGCCGGGAGGGCCTCGGCGCCGTCCCAAACGAAGAGGCTCAAATCGAAGACGGCGCCCGCGCTGATCGTCCGGTACGAGCCGCTGCCAGGGGTGTTGTGAAGCACCACCGACGTCTGGAAGATCGGCGAATGGGTGAGGCTCCGATCCGGGCGCACGAGGTCGACGATCTTCTCGAACGGGTAATCGGCGTGCTCGTTCGCCTCGAGTACCTCGTCGCGGCTGCGCGCGAGCAGGGTCCGCACGGTCGGGTCGTCGGAGAGGTCACCGCGCAGGACGACCGTGTTGACGAAGAGGCCGACCAGCGGCTCAAGCTCCGGCAGCGACCGGTCGGCGATGGGCGTGCCGATCATGATCGACCTGCGGCCGGTGTAGCGGTGGAGTTGGACCTGGAACGCGCTGAACAGCGTAGCAAACAGCGTCACGCGGCTTTCGATGCTGAGCGCGCGCAGCGCCCGGGCGAGCGGGGGCGGGAATTGGAACTCGTGGACCGCGCCGCCGGGGGCCGTATCCCGGGGGCGGGGATGGTCCGCGCGCAGCTCCAGCGGTGCGAGGTCGCCAGCGAGTTTGTCCGACCAGTACGCTTCGTGCACGCTCTGATCCGTCTGCTCGAAATGGGCGCGCGCGGAGTACGCGTAGTCCGCGTACTGCAATGGGAGATCAGGGAGCTCGGGCGGGGTACCGGTTTGCGCGCCGGTGTACAGCAGCGCCAGCTCCCGGACGATAATGCCGAGCGACCAGCCGTCGCCGGCGACGTGGTGCACCACAATCACCAGGCGTGCACCGGGGCCGCTCCGGATCAGCGCGGCCCGGAACGGCGGCGCGGCCTCCAGGTCGAAGGGACGGCGGGCCTCCTGCTGCGCAAGCCTGTTCGCCGCCGCAGCCTGTTCCTGCTCGTCAGACCCCACGGCATCAATGACGTGCACCGTCGGTAG
This sequence comes from uncultured Gemmatimonadaceae bacterium, assembly GCA_963781765.1. Taxonomy (GTDB): domain Bacteria; phylum Gemmatimonadota; class Gemmatimonadetes; order Gemmatimonadales; family Gemmatimonadaceae; genus JAGWRI01. Next base: position 78,906 of record CAWAHC010000007.1, on the reverse strand, counting down.
CACGTCGGTGATCACCTGGACGGGCACGCCATCCAGCTCGCGGAAGACGGTTCGCAGCACTTCATGCCGCGCGGCCAGAGCGCGCAGGGCACAGTTGAGCGCCTGCACATCCGGTAGCTCGGGCAGCGGCACGTCGATGGTCAGATTGTAGACCGGGTCCGCCGGGTCGAGCCTGTGCAGGAACCAGAGGCGTTGCTGCGCGAACGAAAGCGGCAGCGGCCGGTCCCTGGGAGCGCGGCGCAGCCGGAGTGGCTCGTCGGCCGGCAGCACCGCGGAGCGCAGCGCTGCGACGATCTCCGGCTTGCGGTTCGCGATCAGGGCGCGGAGCTCGTCGGTGAGCACGCCATCCGGGGCCGAGCAGACCAGACCGTCGCCCTTCAGCGACAAGCGCACGTCCTGCTGCGCCAGGTCACGCAGCAGCGCGAGAACCGTGAGCCGAGCCGGCGCCAGGCTGCCTACCATCGCCCACGCCTGAAACCGTCGCTTGGCGGAACCGTCTCGTTTCGCCCGGCCATGGCTGACCTCGCCAGCGAGATCGCGCGTGATTTCATGGTGCGTACCGCGCCAGGCGCACGGTCCGACAACAATGGTCGGCGCTGGCGGGAATCGTGGACGATCGGTGCCATCGGTGCATTGTGGGGTGAGTGCCTAACATGACGGTCCCGCTTCGTAGCGTCAACATCATTTGTGGCCGGGAACGCTGCGCAGTTTGCGAGATTCTGTATCGCTACGGCGGGACTGCCACGCTATGAGGCAGCCCCCGTAGTGCAGTGAAACTCCGTGGGTATGTGCGTATCTCGTGTTGTGTCGCGGCCCTGCTACGGTTTGCGGCGTTCTGTGCGGAGGAAATCCCGACAGCGTCGAGAGGCTGCGTTGTGAGGCCTGCGGAGTGCTCAGATCTGGAGCGTCAGCGTCGAGCGGAGGCGTTCCGTGAACGCTTAATGAATCACCTGTCGAGTGTAAGCAGGCGTATGTCCTGCCCGGCCTCGGCGACCGTGGTTCGGTCAACGGGACCGTCCGTCAGGTCGTTGTATGCAGTGAGGCCGTGCTCAGGCTGCCTGCCGACGCGCGATGCACCGTCTTCGATCACCGGCGGCGCGTATGCGACGACCTGCCGTGCGCGTGGCCGCAATGCGACGGCATCCGATTCATTGCGAGCCGCAAGAAGCGGACCACCCCACAGGAGGAGCCGAGTTGCGCAGGGACGCATCAACATCGAGGGCGCTCTGCGGGTGGGGCCCAACTCTCCATCAGGCAAGCAAGCGCGATGAACCGGCCGTTTCCTTATCCCTATCCTTGATTCACGGCATGCGATATGCATTACCAGACACAATATGGATTATGGTAACCCCCGCCCAGAATCCGGAGATTTGTCGTGTCTGTTTCCACAACGGGTTCCACATCACGCTGGCTCGTGGAGGGCGGCGGCGGACCGCATGCCTCGGGCACACTACCGCGCCTCTTCTGCTTCCCATACGCGGGGGCTGGCCCCGGAGCGTTCCGGGGATGGTTCGAGGCAGCGGCGGGGAGCTTTCTGGTGTCGCGCGTCCAGCTGCCGGGGCGTGAGAGCCGCCTGCGGGAGGCGCCGTACGAGTCAATGCCGGAACTCGTTGCGGCGCTGGCGGGGGCGCTGCGGCCGGTGCTCACGGAACGCTTTGCGTTCTTTGGCCACAGCGTGGGTGCCACCATCGCCTTCGAGGTCGCCCGAGAGCTACGGCGGCAGGGCGATCGGCTGCCAGCGGCGCTCTTCGTAGCGGGCAGGCAGGCGCCGCAACTCGACTGGCCGCACCCTGCCGTCAGGCAGCTCGCGGATTTGCCACTTCTGCACGCGGTGCAGCGGCGGTACGGGACGGTGCCGGCGGCGATGTTGGAGGACGCCGAGGTGCGCGAGTTGCTCGCGCCGGCGCTGCGCGCGGATCTCGCGTTGGTGGAGACTTATGCCTACGAACCAGAACCGCCCTTCGCCTTCCCGATCTTCGCGTTCGGCGGGCGTGCGGACGCCATGGTCACGCCGGCCGACATCGAGGGGTGGCAGGAACAGACGACCGGCAGCTTCCGCGCACGCATGCTCGACGGCGGCCACCTGTTTCTCGCGGAGCAACGCGAGGTCCTGCTCGCTGAGATGCGAGAGGTCGTGCATGTCAATCTCGGCGTGCGATCGGATCTTGATCGCAGCCCCCACGTCGCACGGCCGCGTGTCCTTGCTGATCCGGTAACCGATCGAGCCGTAGGACCATGAGCATTCCCGAGCCGATTGCGATCGTGGGCATCGGATGTCGTTTCCCGGGCGGCGTCCGAGATGTGGCGAGTTTCTGGAGCCTCCTCAAGGAGGGTCGGGATGGCATCTCGTCCATCCCCGCCGACCGGATGGATGTGGAGCGCTACTACGACCCCCGACCGGCGCTCCCCGGGCACATGGCGACGCGCTGGGGCGGTTACCTGGACGACATCCGCGGCTTTGACGCCGCTTTCTTCAGCATCTCTCCGCGGGAAGCGGAGAGGATGGACCCGCAGCAGCGCCTGGTGCTGGAAACCGCATGGGAGGCGCTCGAGGACGCGGGCGTTCGGGCGTCGGCGATTGCCGGTGCCCGGGTCGGCGTGTACGTCGGGCAGTGGACGAGCGATTTCGAAGCGCGGCTCTTCGCCCATCCCGCGCGGGTCGACTTCTACTCGACTACGGGAAGCGGCCGCTATGCGACCTCCGGCCGCCTCTCCTACGCGCTGGGGCTGTGCGGCCCGAGTCTCACCGTCGACACCGCCTGCTCTTCGTCTCTGGCGGCGGTGCATCTGGCCGTGCAGGCCCTGCGCGCTGGTGAGTGCGAGATGGCGCTGGCCGCCGGCGTGAACGTCATTCTGCAACCGCAGGTCACGATCGCCTATTCGCAAAGCGGTATGATGGCCGCTGACGGGCGGTGCAAGTTCGGCGATGCGTCCGGCGATGGCTACGTGCGCAGTGAGGGCGTCGGAGTGGTCGCGCTCAAGCCGCTCGCGCGGGCCGTATCGGACGGGGATCGCATCTACGCGCTGATCCGGGGGAGCGCGCTGAACAACGACGGCCGGGGCAGCGGCTCGATGGGCACGCCCAGCCGGGCTGGTCAGGCGGAGCTGCTCCGGCTGGCGTATCGGGACGCGGGCGTGCTCCCCGCGCGGCTGGGGTACCTCGAGGCGCACGGCACCGGGACGCGGGTGGGCGACCCGACGGAGCTCGGCGCGCTCACGGACTTGCTGTCGAGCAGCGGCGGCACGGCGGGTCGCTGCTGGGTGGGCTCCGTCAAAACGAATTTCGGACACACCGAGGGGGCTGCCGGAATAGCCGGGATCATCAAGACGGCCCTGGCGCTGTACCACGGGGTGATCCCGGCGAGCCTGCACTTCGAGATGCCCAACCCCGACATTCCATGGGCGGCCGCGCCCCTGGAGATTCCCCGGGCGGCGACGCCATGGGAGCCTCGGTCGGAACCGAGGGTGGGAGGTGTGAGCGCCTTCGGCATCGCCGGAACCAACGCGCACGTGGTGCTCGAGGAGGCACCGGCGGCGGACGTCGCCACGCCCGCGGATCTCCACGGGGGCGCGGCGTTGCTGGTGCTCAGTGCACGCTCGCCGGACGCGCTCGCGGCGCTCGCGGAGCGCTATGCGGACCTCGCCACGCACCGGGGCGCTGGCGAGCTGCGGGACCTGTGTGCTACGGCGGCGCTGAACCGGAGCGCCCTCGACGTGCGGGCGGCGTTCGCGGTGGAATCGGGTGAGGACCTCATTGAGCGCCTGCGTCGCTTCGCGGCCGGTGACCCGTCCGCGGCCGACGCCACGGGCGCCGCCGCCTCCCGCCCGCGGCGCGTCGCCTTCGTCTTCCCGGGGCAGGGGTCGCAGTGGTTGGGCATGACCCGGGAGCTCAGGGCGCGGGAGCCCGTCTTCCGGGCCGCGCTCGAGGCATGCGAGCGGGCCATGCGGCAGTACGTGGACTGGTCGCTGAGCGAACTGCTGACCGGCGCCGGCGAGCGCCACGCCGGTTGGCTCGACGACATCGCCATGGTCCAGCCCGTCCTGGTCGCGGTGGAGATCGCGCTCGCGGCGTGGTGGCGCTCGCTTGGCATCGAGCCGGCGGCGGTGATCGGCCACAGCATGGGCGAGGTGGCCGCCGCGCACGTGGCCGGCGCGGTTTCGCTGGACGACGCCATGGAGGTGGTGTGCCAGCGCAGCGCGCTCATGCAGACCACCCGTGGTCGTGGCGGCATGGCGCTCGTCGAACTCACGGCCGACGAGGCGGAGGCACGCATCGCGTCGTACCGCGGAGCCCTGACGGTGGCAGCGCTCAATGCGCCGAGGTCGACGGTGCTCGCAGGCGACCCGGCCGCGCTCGACGCGCTGCTGGGCACGCTGGACAGCGAGGGCATCTTCAGCCGCCGCGTGAAGGTCGACGTCGCCTCACACGGACCCCAGATGGACCCGCTGGTGGACCGGCTTGAGGAGGCAGTCCGCAGCGTGACCGCCCGGGCCTCCGATACCGCGATCTACTCTACCGTCAGCGCATCGCTGATTGAGGGCGCGGAGTTGGACGCGGCCTACTGGGCGCGCAATCTCCGGGCGCCCGTCCGCTTCGGGCCGGTGGTCGAGCGCATGATCGCGGACGGTATCGACGCGTTCGTCGAAATGAGCCCGCACCCAATCCTCGTGCCGGCCGTCGAGGAGACGGCGCGCGCCGTGGGCGCGGATGCGCTGGTGCTGGGGTCGCTGCACCGCGACGAGCCGGAACAGCAGGCATTGTTGAGCGCGCTGGGGGCCCTGTTCGTGGCCGGCCACCCGGTCGACTTCCGGCGGCTGTACCCGGACGGGTACCGGCGACTGGATCTCCCGCTCTATCCCTGGCAGCACGAGAGGTATTGGGCCGCGGAGGCTGAGGCGGTGCGGGGCGATACGCGTGCCACGGCCGTCGTTCGGCCAGACGAGGCAACGCTCCAATGGCTCTACCGGCTCCAGTGGCGCCCGGCGCCGGTGAGTGCGGCGCGCGGTTCCGCCGAGCGCGGCACGGAGCGCTGGCTCGTGCTCGGTCCGGAGTCCGAGATTCGGGATGCCCTGACCCGCGCGCTGGGCCCGCAGGCCGAGGCGGCCGCGCTGGACGGCCTGGAGGCACAGCTCGCCGCCCGGGGTGCCGCTTCGAACATCCTGCGGGTCATCCTGCTGGCGCCCGACTCACCGGACGCCGCCTACCTCCCGATCCGGGCGCTGCAGGCGGCGCTGAAGGCGGGAGGTCGGCAGCGCTTCTGGTTCATCACGCGTGGGAGCCAGACCGTGGATCCGGCGCGGCCGGAGCCCGTGGCGGTCGAACAGGCGGCGCTTTGGGGGGCGGCCCGCGTGGTCGCCGAGGAGCACCGCGATCTGTGGGGCGGGCTGGTGGACATCGAGGCGTCCGGCTCGCCGGAGGCGCTTGCCGTCGCGATCACGCGCCACCTCACCGCGGGCGACGAGGAGGACCAGGTCGCGCTCCGGTCCGGCGAGCGCTTCGCGCTGCGGCTCAACCGGCTGGCGTTGGACGCGGACACCGGTCCCTTCCCTTGGCGCGCCGACGGTGCCTACCTGATCACGGGCGGCCTCGGTGACATCGGGCTGCACGTCGCCCGGCAGCTCGCCGAGGTTGGTGTGCGCCGGCTGGTGCTGCTGGGGCGCCACGGCCTGCCGCCACGAGAGCAGTGGGTAGGTGGCGAGCACGAGCCGCGTGATGCAGAGCGAATCGCCGCGGTCCGCGACCTGGAAGGACGCGGCGTGGCGGTCCACGTTGCGTCGGTGGATGTCGCCGACGAGCAGGCGCTGACCGACTTCGTGGACCGCTACCGGCGGGAGGCATGGCCGCCCATCCGCGGGGTGATCCACGCCGCCGGGACCATGCAGAACCAACTCGCCAGCGCCATGGATCGGACGGCGTTCGACGAGGGGTTGCGCGCCAAGCTGCGCGGGGCGCAGTTGCTGGATCAGTTGTTCCCGGCGGTTGATATTTTCGTGCTGTTCTCCTCCTTCGCGGCGTTCCTCCCCCAGGGAGGGGAGGCCAACTACGCAGCGGCCAATGTGGCGCTGGCTGCCCTGGCGTACGATCGCCGGGCGCGCGGCTGCGCGGCGCAATCCATCGCATGGGGAACTTGGATCGACACTGGGATGGCGAAGGGCGCCGTGGGGACGCGTACGCTGGAGGAAATGGGCCGGCGCGGCCTGGGCGGCATGCATCCGTCCGAAGCGGTGGCGCTCTTCTCCGCGCTCTGCGCGACGCGCCATCCCGCCGTCGTCGCGGGGCCGATCGACTGGGCGGCAGTTCAGGCGGCGCGGCGTGGCAGGGACTGGCCTTTGCTGCGCGAACTGCTCGCGCCCGGCCTGGTCGGCGCGCCCGAGGGTTCCGATCTGCGTGACCGTCTCGCGAGTGTCGGGATGGCCGAGCGGCTGCGCCTGCTGGAGCGCGTGGTCCTCGATACGGCGGCGCGCGTGCTGAAGATTCCGGCGGGTCGCCTCGACCGGCGGCGCGCCCTTGGCACGCTGGGACTCAATTCGCTCATGGCCATGGAGCTTCGGCACCGGCTCGAAGCCGCGCTGGACCGCTCGCTCTCAGCCACGCTGGCCTGGAATTATCCCACCGTGGAGGCGATGTCGCTCTTTCTCGCGGGCGAGGATGCGGGTGCGGCGGCCGCGCCATTGCGGCGCACCGGCGAGGCGACCGGGGCAGCGGGTGGCGAAGGCGAGATCGCGGATGCCGTGCAGGGCGTGGCGGAACTCACCGACGAGGAGGCGCTCCTCGCATTGCGCGCCAGGCCGCCGCGATGACCGATCCCATGAGCCCCCCGGCGATGTCGACGCTCAAGCTGGCCCTGGCTGCGGCGAAGGTCCGCCAGCAGTCGGGACCCATCCTGAACGCGGATCCGATCGCGGTCGTGGGCATGTCGTGCCGGGTGCCGGGAGCGGACTCGCCGGAGGCCTTCTGGACGCTGCTGCGGGAGGCGCGCGACGCCTCCCGCGAGGTGCCGTCCGACCGCTGGGACGTCAGCGCCTGGTACGACCCGGATGCATCGGCGTTGGGCAAGTCGGTCACGAAGCGCGGCGGGTTTCTCGACCGGATCGATCTCTTTGACGCGGAATTCTTCGGCATTCTGCGGCGCGAGGCCGAGCGCATGGATCCGCAGCAACGGCTGCTGCTGGAGGTGGCGTTTGAGGCGCTGGATTCCGCCGGCCTACCCGACACCACCCTGGCCGGAAGCCGGACGGGTGTGTTCATCGCGAGCTACCACAGCGACTATGCGCGGACGATGTACCGCGATCCGGAATGGATCGACGCTCGCACACTCACCGGAGCGGTCCATGCGGTGGTACCCAACCGGCTGTCGTACCTGCTCGACCTGCGCGGGCCCAGCGTTTCCGTCGACACCGCCTGCTCCTCGTCGCTGGTGGCGACGCATCTGGCGTGTCAGAGCTTGCGCTCGGGCGAGAGCGACATTGCGCTGGCGGGCGGCGTGTCGGTCATGTGCGCGCCCGAGCTGATGGTTGCCGAGTCGAAAGTCGGCTTCATGGCCCCGGACGGCCGCTGCAAGACCTTCGATGCGCGAGCGGACGGATTCGCCAGGGGTGAGGGGTGCGGGGTGGTCGTGCTGAAGCGGCTCGCAGATGCGATAGCCGACGGCGACCCCGTGCTCGCGGTGATTCGGGGCTCCGCCGTGAATCAGGACGGTCACTCGACACTGCTGGCCGCGCCGAACGGACTCGCGCAGCAAGACATGATCCGCGAGGCGCTGGCCAATGCGCGGGTCGAACCGACGCAGATCGGGTTCGTGGAGGCACACGGAACCGGCACGGCGCTGGGTGACCCGCTGGAGGTCGAAGCACTGGCCGCCACGGTGGGCAGGCCGCGGGTGGACGGCGACGTCTGCTACATGGGCGCAGCCAAGGCCAACATCGGCCACCTGGAGGCGGCGGCGGGCGTTGTGGGGCTGATCAAGGCGGTGCTCGTGCTGCGCCACGGGGAGATTCCGCCGCAGGCCAACTTCCAGGCGCTCAGCCCGCACATCTCGCTGGACGGTAGCTGCCTTGCCGTGCCCACCGCGGTGGTGCCCTGGCCGAAGGGCACGCGACCGCGATGCGTCGGCACGAGCGGCTTTGGAGTTGGCGGGACCAACGCACACGTGGTGCTCGAGGAGGCCCCCGAGTTGCCCCCGGTCGCGCGCGTGGTGGCGCCGGACGTCGCCCGCATTCTGCCACTCTCGGCGCGCGGGCCAGCGGCGTTGCGCGCACTGGCCGAGCGCTGGGTTGGCTTTCTGGGCGCGACCGACGCCGCAGGGGTGGACCTCGCGTACACTGCGGGGGAGCGGCGGACGCACTACGACCACCGCCTGGCGGTCATCGGCCGCTCGGTGGAGGATTGGCGAGCGGGGCTCGCCGGCTGGCTGCGCGACGGGGCGGCGCCTGGCGTGGCCGCCGGTCGTGGCGGGACGGGGCCAAGCCGCGTCGGCTTCGTATTCAGCGGGCAGGGGCCGCAGTGGTACGCCATGGGTCGGGAACTGCTCGCGGATGAGCCGGTGTTCCGGGCGGCGATGGAGGCATGCGACGCGCACTTCCAGCCGCTCGCGGGCTGGTCGATCGTGGAGGAGCTCGCCCGGCCGGAGGGGCACTCACGCCTGAACGAGACCGAGGTCGCGCAGCCGGCGATCTTCGCGCTGCAAGTGGCGCTGAGTGCGCTCTGGCAGTCGTGGGGCATCGTTCCCGACGGCGTGGTCGGGCACAGCATTGGGGAGATCGCGGCGCTGTACGTGGCCGGGGCCCTCAGCCTCGCCGATGCGACGCGCGTGGTCTGGCAGCGCGGCCGGATCATGCAGGAGGCCAACGGTCTGGGACGCATGGCGTCCGTCGCACTCACCGCGGCAGAGGCGGACGCGCTGATCGAACCGTTCGGCGAACGGCTGGCCGTGGCCGCCATCAACGCTCCGCGGAGCGTCGTGCTCTCGGGAGAGGCCGCGGCACTCGAGACGGCGCTGGCCTCGCTCGCGGCACGCGGGGTGAGCCATCGGATGCTCCCGGTGGACTACGCCTTCCACAGCGCGCAGATGGTTCCCTTTCAGCAACGGCTGGTGGGCGCCTTGCAGGACATACAGCTCGCGCCGACCCGCATCCCGGTCTACTCGACGGTGACCGGTGCGCTGGCGACGGAAGGCGGCTTCGATGTCGCCTACTTTGGCCGCAACGTGCGCGAGCGGGTGCGCCTGGCCAGCGCTATCGACGCCATGCTGGATGACGGGTTCGATGCCTTCCTGGAGATCGCGGCGCACCCGGTGCTGGGCGGCCCGGTCACCGAGTGCGTTGCGGACCGCGCGGGAGACGCGCTGGTTGCGGCGTCGCTCCGGCGCGGCCGGCCGGAGCGCGACACGATGCTGCAGGCCTGCGCCTCCCTGTACTCCCGTGGCGCGCGGCCGGCCTGGGCCGCGCTGCAACGCGCGCCCGGACAGGTGACCGCGCTGCCGGCCTATCCCTGGCAGCGCAGTCGCTACTGGCTGCGTACGCCGCCGGTTGCGGCGGCGGCCATCGGCGCCCGCGCCGCGGATCCGCTGCTGGGCCGGCGGGTGCCGCTCGCCGGGCCGGGTCCGATTGTTTTCGAAAGCGGCGCGGCCGGAACCCTGCCCTGGCTCACCGACCATCGCGTCTTCGGTCGCGTGCTGCTGCCCGCCGCGGCGGTTATGGAAGCGTTCTGCGCGGCGGCGGCGGCCGCACTCGGCGCGCCGGCGGCCCTCACCGGCTTTGCCATGCATCGCCCGCTGGTCGTTTCTGAATCCGGACGTGAAGGGGCACGATGGCAGATCGTGGTCGGCGCGCCGGGGGCCGGCCCCGTCGAGGTGAACTTGTACCAGGCGGCAACGGGTGACGCCGAGGAAGTGGCCTGGACGAAGGTGGCGAGCGCCATGGCGCAGACCGACACCGCTGCCCCGCCCGCCGTCCCTGCGATCGGTGGCGCGCTCGAGGAATTGGTGTCTCCGGCTGCTGCATACGACCAGCTTGCCGGCCAGGGCGTCGAGCTGGGCTCCACCTTCCGGGCCATGACCAGCGCACGCCGGGGAGGCGGCGCGTGCGAGGCGTGGGTCGAGCTGGCAGAGCCGTCCGCCACTGCCGACGTCGGCCATCTTGTGCATCCCGTCCTGATCGATGGGGCGCTGCTCGCCTGCGTGCTGGCGGAGGGCAGCGGCCAGGCCGACGAACCGCTGGGCGCGCTTCGGCTGCCGCTCGGCGCCGACCGTGTGCGCCTGTTCCGGACGGATGCGACCCGGTTGCTGGCACGGGCGCGAGTGCGCGAAGGCGTGACGGACAGGTCGCTCAGCGCGGACCTGACACTCGTGGCGCCCGACGGCCGCGTCGTCGCGGAGATCGAGGGAATGCGGTTCGCCCCCGCCGACCGCGCTGCGGTCGTGCGCGGTGGCTCTATCGATCGCCTGCTGTACCAAGTGACCTGGGAACGCACCTCGGGAGCGACGAACGCCGCCCCGGCCGACACTGCCGGCAAGTGGTTGCTGTTCGTGGACCGGGCAGGCGGCGCGGACGCGCTCGAGCAAGCGCTCGCGGCCGCGGGCGGGCAGTGCAGCGTGGTGCGAGCGGGCGGCTCATACGTGCGGGAGGACGAGCGCCACTGGAGCCTCGACCCGGCGGACCCCGAGCACATGGAGCGCCTGCTCGCCGAGGGGGGGTGGGGCGAGCACGGGCCGCTACGCGGCATCGTGCACCTCTGGAACCTCGACCTTGCGCCGCTCGACGCCGGTGGCGGCGACCCAGACGTGGAGGATGCGCTTGGACTCGGCTCCCTGCTGCACCTGGCGCAACGGCTGCCCGCGGAGGCACTCGCGAGTCCGGACGCGGCGCTGTGGATCGTCACGCGCGCGGCGCAGGTGGCCAGCGGCGAAGAGCCGGCCGCGCTGCTGCGCCCGCGCGCTGCTGGTGCGTGGGCGCTCGGCGACGTGCTCGCGGCCGAGCGGCCCGAACTGCGCGTGCACCGGGTGGACGCCGATCCCGCCGATGATGCGGAGACGTGGGAGGCACTGTGGCGCGAATTGGCGCGGCGGGACGGTGGATCGTCCGGCGTGGCGCTGCGCGGCACGACGCGGTGGACACGTCGGCTAACGCGGATCGACCCGGGCAACTCACGGGCCTCGGCCGACGAGCCGCGCCGCCTCACGTTGACGAAGCCGGGAACACTCGATGGCGTGGCGCTGGTGAGCGCACCGACGCTTCCGCCGGGCCCGGGCGATGTCCGGCTGCGTGTGCTCGCGGCGGGGGTCAACTTCCGCGACGTGCTTTCCGTGCTGGGCATGTATCCGGGTGGCGAGGTTCCACTCGGGGTGGAGTGCGTGGGGATCGTGACGGAAGTCGGGCCCGGCGTCACGGACCTCGCTGAGGGAGACCGGGTGTTCGGTTACGCGCCCGGCAGCTTCGCCACATCGGTGGTGGTGCCGGCGGCATTCCTGGTGCGGGCGCCGGAGAACCTCGACGACGTAACCGCGGCCGGCATCCCGATCGCCTATCTCACGGCGCTTTATGGGTTGCATCGAGTCGCCGGGCTGCAAGCGGGCGAGCGAGTGCTGATCCACGCTGCGGCCGGCGGCGTCGGGCTGGCCGCCGTGTACCTGGCGCGCCGCGCCGGAGCGAAGGTGTTCGCCACTGCCGGCTCACCGGAGAAGCGGGCGATGCTACGCTCGCTCGGCGTGCAGCACGTGATGGACTCACGCTCGCTCGACTTTGTCGAGGAGATCCGCCGGATCACGGACGGAGCGGGTGTGGACGTGGTGTTGAACTCACTCGCCGGCGAATTCATCGCTGCCGGCCTGGCCGCGCTCGGGCACAATGGGCGGTTCCTGGAGCTGGGCAAGCGCGATATCATGACGCCCGAGACGGCGGCCGCAGCGCGGCCTGACGTGGCATATCGCGCCTACGACCTGGGCGCCGAGGCCATGAAGGACCGGACCCTGCTGCGCCCCATGCTGGCCGAGATCGTGGGAGCGCTCGCCGACGGCTCGCTGCCGCCCCTGCCTACGCGCGCTTACCCGCTGGACCAGGCGAGCGACGCGTTCCGTTTCATGGCCCAGGCCAAGCACACCGGCAAGTTGGTGTTGGTTGTCGCGGAAGCACCCGCGGCTCCACTAGTCTCGCCCACCGCCACGTATTGGATCACGGGCGGACTGGGTGCGCTTGGCATCGCCACCGCCCGCTGGCTGGTGGAGCTGGGCGCGCGCACGCTGGTGTTGAGCGGGCGGAGCGCGCCCAGTGCTGGCGCGGCCGGTGCTATCAAAGCGATGGAAGCGACCGGAGTGTGCATCCGCGTGCTGTCGGCAGACGCCGGTAACGAGGCCTCCATGCGCGCCGCGCTCGAAGAGATCGGCCGCACGCTGCCGCCGCTGCGTGGCGTAGTGCACGCGGCCGGCGTGCTGGAGGACGGCGTGCTGGTGCACCAGAGCTGGGACGCCTGCCGGCGTGTGTTGCACGCCAAGGCGCATGGTGCCTGGCTGCTGCACGAACAGACGCGGGACCTGTCGCTCGACTTCTTCGTGCTGTACTCCGCGGCAGGGACGCTGCTGGTGGCGCCGGGCCAGGGCGTCTACCCGGCGGCCAACGCGGAGTTGGACGCTCTGGCGCAGGCGCGGCACCGCGTCGGGCTGCCGGCGCTGAGCGTGGCGTGGGGTGCCTGGGCGGAGAGTGGGATGGCCGCGGAACTGGCAGCGCGCGGCTTCGCCGGCTGGAAGGCGCGCGGGCTGGGCACGCTGTCTTCGGACACCGCCTTCACGGCCCTCGAGCGCCTGCTGCGCGAGCGCGCCGTTCACGCTGCCGTGATGGACGTGCACTGGGCCCGCTTTATGGCCAACCTGCCCGCGGGCGTGGATCCAGCATTCTACGGCTCACTGGCGCCGACGCCGGGCGTGGGATCTGGAACCGGAAGCGGGGAGCGCCGTGGTGCCGTTGTCTCGAGACTGCGAGCCACCCCGGCCAGCCAGCGGCGGGATGCGCTGATCGCCCACCTCAGGGAGCGCGCGCTGCACGTGCTCGGACAGCCTGCGTCCATGGCGATCGACGCCGCCGTGCCGCTGCGCGAGGTAGGGCTCGATTCACTCATGGCGGTCGAGCTGCGTAACGCCCTGAGCGCGAGCACCGGCCGGGCGTTGCCCGCCACGCTGCTCTTCGACTACCCGAGGCTTGACGCGCTCGCCGGCTATTTCATGCGCGCGCTCGAGTTGGCCGTCGACGAACCTGCAGCGCCTGCCGTCGGCACTGGCGCGACCAGGGCGGTGGCCGCGGATATCGCCGAGCTGTCGGAGGACGAAGCCGCCGCGCAGCTTCTGGCCGAGTTGGAGACTCCCCCGCCGGCGCGCCCGTCATGAGCGCCCACGTGCCGGAGGCTGGGACGCTGAGTCCGGTCAAGCGCGCGCTGGCGGAGATCCGCCAGCTGAAGGAGCGGGTAGCGGAACTCGAGGGTGGGCTACGTGAACCGATCGCGATCATCGGGATGGGGCTGCGTTTTCCGGGGGGCGTGGTGGACGCGGCGAGCTTCGAGCGGTTGCTCTGGTCCGGAGCGGACGCGGTCACCGGTATCCCGCCCGAGCGTTGGTCGCTGGACGCCTACTACGCGGAGGACCCCGACGAGCCCGGCCGCATGACGACGCGGTTCGGGGCATTCCTCGACGGCGTGGATCGCTTCGACGCGGAGTTCTTCGGCATCTCTCCGCGCGAGGCGGAAACCATGGACCCGCAGCAGCGGCTGGTGCTGGAGGTGGCATGGGAGGCGCTCGAGGATGCCGGCCGTGCGCCGCGTTCGCTGGCGGGCTCGCGCACCGGCGTCTACCTGGGTATCGCCAACAGCGATTACGGGCGGGCGCTGTTCGAACGGCGGGAGATGATCGACACGTACTTCAGCACCGGCAACGCGCTGAGCGTGGCCGCCGGTCGGGTGTCCTACCTGCTCGGTCTGCAGGGCCCGGCGATGTCGGTGGACACGGCGTGCTCCTCGTCGCTGGCGGCGGTGCACCTGGCCTGTCAGGCGCTGCGGCTGGACGAGTGCGATCTGGCGCTGGCGGGCGGGGTCAACGTGATCCTCACGCCCGAGTTGAACATCAGCTTCTCCAAGGCCCGCATGATGGCCGCTGACGGGCGGTGCAAGACTTTCGATGCGGCAGCCGACGGCTACGTGCGCGGTGAGGGATGCGCGCTGATCGCCCTGCGCCGACTGCGCGATGCGCTGGCCGATGGCGACCGCGTGCTTGCACTCGTGCGTGGCAGCGCGGCCAACCAGGACGGCCGCAGCGGCGGGCTGACGGCGCCGAACGGTCCTGCGCAGGAGGCCGTGATCCGAGCTGCCCTGCGCGCGGCGAACGCCGATGCGCGCGACGTGGTCTACGTGGAGGCGCACGGCACCGGCACCCCCTTGGGCGATCCCATCGAGCTGGGCGCGCTGGGCGCGGTCGTCGCCGCCGGTCGCGGCGCGGGCGAGCCGCTTCCCGTTGGCTCGGTCAAGACCAACATCGGCCACGCCGAGACCGCCGCGGGCATCGCGGGTCTGCTCAAGGGCGTGCTCATGCTGCAGCGGAGCGAGATCCCGCCGCACCTGCACCTGCAGACGCCCAGCCCATATGTGGACTGGGATGGGCTGCGCCTCACCGTGCCCACGGCGGTCACGCCGCTCGAGCGCCGGACTGCCGGGTGCCTGATCGGGGTCAGCTCGTTCGGCTTCAGCGGCACGAACGTGCACGTGGTGCTGGGCGAGGCGCCGCGCGCGCGCGAACCCGCGATGGCAACCGAAGCCAGCGACACGCTGACAGAGCCGCCGCTGCAGATCCTGGCTCTGTCTGCGCGGGACGACGCGGCGCTCGCGGAAACGGTCGCACGCTACGGGCACGCGCTGGGGGAGTCCACTGAAACCGTGGCCGATGTCTGCTTCACGGCGAACACCGGGCGCACGCACTTCGCGCGGCGCGTCGTCGTGACCGGTGCCTCGCGCGACGACCTGCGGCGCGCGCTCGAGACGGCCGAGACCGAGCCGGCATCGACTACCGCGCCGCGGGTGGCCTTCCTCTTCACTGGCCAGGGTGCACAGGCCCCCGGCATGGGCCGGCAGCTCTACCGTTCGTCGGCCGTCTTCCGCCAGGCGCTGGATCGCTGCGCGGCGCTGATGGCTTCCGAGCGGGAGCGCCCGCTGATGGACGTGCTCTGGCCGGCCCCGGGTGGTGCGACGCCGCTCGAGGAGACGGAATGGGCGCAGCCGGCGACCTTCGCGCTCGAGTACGCGCTGGCCACGCTCTGGCGCTCGTGGGGCATCGAGCCGGCGCTGGTGCTGGGTCACAGCCTGGGCGAGTACGCCGCGGCCTGCGTGGCCGGTGTGTTCCCGCTGGAGGACGGCATCCGGTTGGTCTCCGAACGTGGCCGGCTGACGCACGCCCTCCCCGCGGGAGGGGCGATGGCGGCCGTGTTCGCGCCGGTCGAGCGGGTGACGGCGGCGTTGGCGCCAGGGAGCCGCGTTGCCATCGCCGCACACAACGGGCCGGAGCACGTGGTGGTGAGCGGACCCGAGGACGAGGTCGCGCGGCTGCTCGCGGAGTTCGAGCGCGAGGGCGTCCGCGTGAAGCGGCTCCGCATCCCGCATGCCGCGCACTCGAGTCTGGTTGAGCCGGTGCTGGAGCCGTTCCGGGAGGTATTGAACCGAGTCCGCTTCGCGCCGGCGCGCTACCCGCTGATCTCGAACCTCACGGGCGCGCTGGCCGGCGCCGACGACCTCCAGCGCACCGGCTACTGGTTGGACCACATGCGCCACCCGGTCCGCTTCGCGCAGTCCATCGACGCGCTCCGGGCGCAGGGCATCACGCACTGCATCGAGATCGGCCCGCATCCCGTGCTGTTGGGCATGGCGGGCGAGTGCGCGCCGGGGGAGGCCATCGAGTGGCTGCCATCCCTGCGCCGCGATGCCGACGAATGGCCGGAAATGCTGGACAGCCTGCGACGCCTCTATCAGTGCGGTGCCGACGTGTCGTGGACGGGCTTCTACCAGGGCGAACGTCGTCGCAAGGTGGCGCTGCCGACCTACCCCTTCCAGCGTCGGCGGCACTGGGTGGACATCGTCCGCCCGCGCGCGCAGGAGCCGCCCCAGCAGGCCGTGGGTTGGCCGGACTCGCTGGCGGCGATCGAACGCGCGGCGGCGGCGCTCGCCACCGGGGTCGAACCCGGCGCCATCGCGGATCGATGGGCGGTGTTGGAGCGTCTCACTGTGGCCGTCCTGATCGCACTGCTGCGCGACGCCGGGCTATTCGCCACGGCGGGCGCGCACGCGACCACCGAGCAGGTGCGGCAGGCGCTCGGGGCGGCGGAGATATACGGGCCTCTGGTGAGCCGCTGGCTGCGCCGGCTGACGGCAGCCGGCGTGCTGCGCGCCGATGGCGAGGCGTTCGTGAGCGATTCCCCGATGGAGTCGCCGCGCCTGGAAGCGTGCTGGGCGGCGGTGGAGGCGCACCTAGCGGACGACGCGCCGCTGCTCGCCTACGTGCGCCACTGCGTGGCGCTGCTTCCGGCGGTGATCGCTGGCCGAGAGTCGCCGCTCGAGACGCTCTTCCCCGGCGGCTCCTTCGATCTGGCCGAGGGCCTCTACGAGCAGTCCGTGGCCCACCGCTACGTGAATGCGCTGAGCGGCGAGGCGGTGCGCGCGCTCCTGCCGCCCATGCGGCCGCTACGCGTGCTGGAGGTGGGCGCCGGCACCGGAAGCGGCGCAGCGGCCGTGCTGCCCCTGCTGCCGCCGGAGCGCACGGACTACCGGTTCACCGACGTGAGCGCCGCGTTCTTCGACCGGGCACGGGAGCGGCTCGGCGCTTATCCCTTCGTGCGATACGCCACGCTGGACATCGAGGGCGACCCAGCGTCTCAGGGCTTCGAGTCAGGCACGTTCGACCTCGTGCTCGCCAGCAACACCGTCCATGCCACGCGCGACGTGCGCGCGACCCTGCGGCGGCTTGCCGCGTTGCTGGCGCCGGGGGGCAGCCTCGTGCTGGTGGAGGCGACGGAGCCGCTCGCCTGGCTGGACGTCACGATTGCGATGATGGAAGGGTGGGAGCGCTTCGAGGACGAGCTGCGCACCGACATGCCGCTGATCGCGGCCGGGAGCTGGTTGCGGGTGCTGGCGGAAGCCGGCTTCGCGGACGCCGCGGTGTTCCCCGCCGAGGACGCGGCCGAAAGCGCGCTGGGGCAGCGCGTGTTCGTCGCCCGGCGGCCGGGCGTGCCGCACGAGACCGTCCTCCCGCCCGCGCAACTCGGTGCGCAGCCGTCGCCGGCCGCGCCCCCGCCGCCCCACGCTTTCCGCGAGAAGCTGCTGGCCACGCTGCCTGCCGAGCGCCCACGGCTCCTGCTGGACTTCGTGATCTCGCAGGTGATCGCCGTGTTGCGGCTCGACCCCGCACGGCCACCCAGCTCGACGCACCGTCTTATGGACTTGGGCTTTGATTCGCTGATGGCGGTCCAGCTACGGAACCGGATTGGGAAGGCACTGGGGCTGGAGAAGCCGCTGCCGGCCACGCTGCTGTTCGACTACGCGACGGCTCAGGCCATGGCCGGCCGGCTTCTCGAGATCCTCGCGCCGCCGACAGTGGAGTCACCTCCGGTTCCGTCGACCGGCCCGCGCGGCCCCGCGCCGGCCCGGCTGGACGCGGAGACTGTGGCGAGCCTGTCCGATGCCGACATCGAACGCTTGCTGCTCGATCGGCAGGGCGACTCGGATGGCGGGGGTGGCTCGTGAGCACGCCGCCGACGCTGACGCCGCTGCAGCGGGCCTTCCTGGCGCTCGAAAGCACGCGCGCGAAGCTGGAGGCACTGGAGCGTGCACGGCACGAGCCGATTGCCGTGGTGGGCATCGGTTGTCGCACGCCCGGCGGTGGGGACAACCCCGACACACTCTGGGCGTTGCTGCGTGCCGCCCGTGACGCCGTGGGTCCAGTACCACCCGATCGCTGGGACGGCGAGCGGACCTACTCGCCGGACCCCGACACTCCGGGCAAGATCGTGACGCGCGAGGGCGGGTTCCTGCGCGAGGTGGACGGCTTCGACGCGGCGCTCTTCGGCATCTCACCTCGTGAGGTGCAGGGCATGGACCCGCAGCAACGGCTGGTGCTGGAGGTGGCCTGGGAGGCGCTGGAGCACGCCGCCATCGCGCCGGACGGGCTGCAGGGCTCCCGCACCGGCGTATACATCGGCATCGCCAGCAACGACTACCTGCACCTCATGTTGCAGTCGGGGGATCCCCGGCTGGTGGATGCCCACTTCATGTCGGGCATCGCGCATTCGGTGGCGTCCGGCCGGCTCTCCTACCTGCTCGGGCTGCAGGGTCCGAGCATGGCCATCGACACCGCCTGTTCCTCGTCGCTGGTTTCGGTGCACCTGGCCTGCCAGGCGCTGCGAACGGGGGATTGCGACACGGCGCTGGCGGGCGGGGTCAACACCATGCTGTCGCCGGACATCTCGGTGGCGTATTCCCGCTCGCGGCTGCTCTCGCCGGGTGGACGCTGCCGGACCTTCGACGCCAGCGCCGACGGCATTGCACGGGGCGAGGGGTGCGGCATGATCGTGCTGCGCCGGCTATCCGACGCGGTCGCCTCCGGCGATCGCATCGTGGGCCTGATCCGCGGCACGGCCGTGAACCAGGACGGCCCCAGCAGTGGGCTCACCGCGCCCAACGGCCCGGCGCAGGAGGCAGTGATCCGCGCCGCCCTGGTCAACGCGGGCGTGACGCCGGCCAACATCGGCTACATCGAGGCGCACGGAACGGGCACACCGCTGGGCGACCCGCTGGAGATGCAGGCGCTAGGCGCGGTCTTCGGCGCCCCCACCCAGCGCGAGCGGCCGTTGTGGGTCGGCTCGGTGAAGACGAACTTCGGACACCTGGAGGCGGCCGCCGGCGTGGTGGGGCTCATCAAGGTGCTGCTCTCGCTCGCGCACCGGGAAATCGCGCCGCACCTGCACTTCCAGACGCCCAGCCCGCACATACCATGGGACGAGCTGCCGGTGTCGATTCCCACGCAGCCCACGCCCTGGCCGGAGCTGGGCGGGACGCGCCTTGCCGGGGTCAGCGCCTTCGGCTTCAGCGGAACTAACGCGCATGTGGTGGTGGAGCAGGCGCCGCCGGCCCCGACTCCGGCGAACGCCGAGGTACGGCGCCCGTTGCACGTGCTCACCCTGTCCGCCCAGGACGGTGCGGCACTCGCGGCGCAGGCAGCCGGGCTTTCAGCGGCGCTCGCCGACCACGAAGACCCGGAGTTGGGCGACTTCGCCTACACGCTCAACACCGGCCGCGCCCGGCTGCCGGAGCGCGCCGCGTTCACCGCCTCCACCATTGCCGAAGCGCGCGAGCGGCTGGATGCGATCGCGCAAGGTACCGAGGCGCTTGGCGTGGGTCGCGCCCGCGTGGCGGCGGGAACCGAGCCGCGCGTCGGTCTGCTGTTCACCGGTCAGGGGGCGCAGTATCCCGGCATGGGCCGGGCGCTGTACGAGAACGCGCCCGCCTTCCGTGATGCGCTGCGCGAATGCGCGGCGCTACTCGATCCGATGCTGCCCGCGCCACTGCTGGAGGTGATGTACGCTGGGGACGACGATGAGACCCTGCACCAGACGGGATTCGCACAGCCGGCACTGTTCGCCCTGGAGTACGCGCTCACCGCGCTCTGGCGCTCGTGGGGCATCGTTCCCGCCGCGGTCCTGGGCCACAGCGTGGGGGAGGTCACCGCCGCCTGCGTTGCCGGCGTTCTTCCGCTGGCGGACGCGGCCCGTTTGATCGCCGCTCGCGGCCGGCACATGCAGGCGCTGCCCGCAGGCGGCGGCATGCGCGCGGTCTTCGCGCCGCTGGCGGCCGTCGAGGCGTTGCTGCACGAGACCGGCGAGGCGTTGGATATCGCGGCGGTCAACAGTCCTGCGCACACGGTCGTCTCGGGTGCCATCCCGGCGCTGGATCGCCTGGCGACGGCGCTGGACCGCGCCGGCATCCCCCACAAGCCGCTCAGGGTCTCCCATGCCTTCCACTCTTCGCTGATGGAAGCGGCCCGGACGCCCTTCGAGCGCGAGTTGGCGGCGCTGCGCTTCGAGGCGCCTCGGCTCCGCCTGGTCTCCAATGTCACGGGCGAGAGCGCCGATCCCGACGCCGTGCGGACGCCGGACTACTGGAGCGAACACATCCGCCGCCCCGTGCAGTTCGCCCGGGGCATGGCCACCCTGGCCGCGCTGCGGTGCGACGCGCTGCTGGAGGTGGGTCCGACGCCGACCCTGGTCGCGCTCGGGCAGGAGTGCATCGGCGCGGACGCGGCCGTGTGGTGCGGGTCGCTGCGCCGCGGGCGCGACGACTGGGAGCAGATCCTGGCTAGTGTCCGGACGCTGTACCTGCTGGGCGCGCCGATCGATTGGGCGGCGTTCGACCGTGACTACGGCCGGCAGAAGCGCGCGCTGCCCACCTATCCCTTCCAGCGCACGCGCATCTGGTTCCGGGCTCACCGGGCAGCCGCGAAGCAGCGGGAAGCCGACGACTCCGCCCACCCGCTGCTCGGCAGGCGGCTGGCCTCGCCGCTGCCACAGGCACAGTTCGAGGCGTGGCTTGCCGCGGACTCGCCCGCGTTCATCGGCGATCACCGGGCCGGCGGCGTGGTGCTGCTCCCCGGCATGGCCAGCGTGGAGATGGGTCTTGCCGCCGCCCGCACGCTGTTCGGGGACGGCCCGCCTGCCGTGGAGCAGTTGGTATTGCGCGAGGCCATGATCTTCGACGGTGACGCGCCTCGCCGGGTGCAGACTGTCGTCGAGGTCCGGCAGGGCGACACGGCACTCTTCCGCGTGCAGAGCACAGCGGAGGACGAGGAGCGGTGGACGCTGCATGCGGAGGGGCGTATCCATGTGGCGGCCGGCGGCGCGGGCGGCACGGGCGAGCCTCTGGAGGCCGTGCGCGCCCGCTGTGACCGGGCCATGGACGCGGGCGCCCTCTACGCGCAACAGCGGCGGCAGGGCTATGAGTTCGGCCCCCGACTGCACGGTGTGCGCGCCGTATGGATGGGCCAGGGCGAGGCGCTCGGCCAGATCGAACTGCCTGCCGGTGAGGATGCCGCACCCTACTGCATCCACCCCGCGCTGCTCGACGCCTGCGTGCAGGTCCTGGGCGCGGCGCTGCCCGGATCGGGCGATGTGGACTCGCCCGGGGAGGATCGCGGGGCGCCGGACGCGTCGCTGTACCTGCCGGTCGTTGTGCGCCGGTTTGTGATATGGCGGTCGCCGGGGCCGAGCAATTACAGCCACGTGCGGCTGGAACAAGGCAACCGCCCAGGCGCGGCCGCCTACACGGCCGACATCCGCGTCTACGACGCCGCCGGAGCGCTCGTCGCCGAACTGGAGGGTCTCCAACTCCAGCGCGTGAGCCGCGACGCGCTGACCCGCCTGGCCGGCCAGCCGGGCCGCGAGAACCTGTACGGCGTGCGCTGGGTGCCGCAACCATTGGAGCGTTGGTCGGCCGCCGGCGCAGCGCGCGACGCGGCCGGCATCGCGCGGCACGCCAGCGCTCGCCTGGACAGCCTGTCACGGGAACACGGACTGGCCGCGGTGGACGGTTACTTGCCACGGCTGGAGGCCCTGGCCGGCCGCTGGGCGGAGCGAGTGCTGGCTGACCTGGGCTGGCAGCCGGGCGGGCAGGAGTGGGAGAGCGCCGAGTCGATCGCGGCGCGGCTGGGCGTCGTGCCGGCGCACCGCCGGCTCCTGGCGCGCCTGTTGGCGATCTACGGCGAGGACGGCGGCGCCGTCGAGCGCGACGGACTCTGGCGCGCGCAGCGCGCGCCTGGCCGCCCGGAGGTGGAGCGCGAACTGGATGCGCTCCGGCGGACGCACCCGGACGCGGCCGAACTCGAACTGCTGGCCGGGACCGGACCTGGACTGGTCGCGGCCATGCGTGGCGAGTGCGACCCGCTTCAGCTCCTTTTTCCCGGCGGACGCACGGACGTGACCGAGCGGCTCTATACGGACTCGCCGCTGGCACGGCTCTACAACACGATGGTTGCGGACGCCTTCGAGGCGATCCTGGCGGCGGCGCCGCCCGGCCGGCCGCTGCGCGTGGTGGAGGTCGGAGGCGGGACGGGAGGCACCACCTCGCACACCGCGCCCCGGGTGGGCGGCCGTTCCGTCGACTACCTGTTCACCGACCTGGGCGACTCCTTCGTGATGCGGGCGCGCCGCAAGTTCGCGGGCCACCCGTTCCTGCGTTATCAGGTGCTCGACATTGAGCGTGACCCGGTTGAGCAGGGCATCGCCGACGGTAGCGCCGACGTCGTCATCGCCGCCAACGTGCTGCACGCGACCACCGACATCCGGCGCACGGTACGCCACGTGCGCCGCATGCTGGCCCCCGGAGGGACGCTGCTGTTGCTTGAGATCACGGCCCCGCAGCGCTGGTTCGACCTGACGGTCGGGCTCACCGAGGGGTGGTGGAAGTTCGCGGACGCCGACCTGCGCCCCGCCTACACCACGCTGCAGGCGGACCAGTGGCGCGCGGTGCTGGAGGAGGCCGGTTTCGATTGCGCCATGGCGGTTCCCGCTAACACCGCAAGCTGGTCGCTGGGGCGGCAGCAGGTGGTCGTGGCGCGACTGCCGGCCGGCGCGGAAACGGCGCTCGAGCGTCCGTCCTGGGTGGTGCTTGCCGATGCGGGGGGTACCGGTGCGGAGCTGGTGGAGGCGCTCCGGGCCCGCGGCGACCGATGCCTGACTCTCGAGACGGGCAAGGGCGTCGGGTCAGGGGCGGTGGAGGTCTCGGGCGCGGCGGGACTCGACGCGTATCGAGCCGCGCTGCGCACCTGCAGCGAGCGGCTCGGGTCCGCCTTCGGCATCGTCGATCTGCGCTGGCTCGATGCGCCCGACTGGGGTGACCCGGTAACGGTCGAGGAAGCGCTGCAACCGTTCGTTACGGGTTCGCTCGCGCTGGCGCAGGCCGTTCTGCACGAATGCGCCGACGTGCCGTCTCGCCTCTGGCTCGTCACGCGCGGCGCCCGGGCGGCGGGCGCCGTTGGTGCCCCACTTGCGCCGTTCCAGGCCGCGGCCTGGGGGTTCGGGCTGACGCTGTCGCTGGAGCACCCGGAGCTGCGCCCGGTCCGCGTGGACCTGGACACTGGCGTGGATCCGGAGGAACCGGGCATGCTCCTGGCCGAACTCGCCGCCGACGGGCGCGAGGGCCAGGTCGCGTTCCGTGGAGGGGAGCGGCTGGTGGCGCGGCTGGCTCGCCGGGAACCACCCATCGCCGCGGTCCGTCCGCAGGTGGCCGGACCGAACTACCGGCTGGTTGCGGCCGAGCCGGGCACACTCGACCGGCTGGAACTGACCGCGTGCGAGCGGCCGGCCCCGGGATCCGGCGAAGTGGAACTGGAGGTGAGCGCCACGGGGCTCAACTTCCGGGACGTGCTCAACGTGCTCGGTATGTACCCGGGCGATCCCGGGCCGCCCGGGGCGGAGTGTGCCGGCCGCGTCACCCGTGTGGGGCCCGACACGGAAGGTCTGGAGGTCGGGGACTCGGTCGTGGCGACCGCGCCCGCCTGCTTCTCCCGGTTCGTCGTCGCCCGCCAGGAGTTCGTACGCCGGCTGCCGCTTGGGCTGACCCCGGCCGAGGGGGCGAGCATCCCCACGGCCTACGTCACCGCTGCCTACGCGCTGCTGACGGTCGGGCGCCTGCGAGCGGGCGAGCGGGTGTTGATCCACGCCGCGGCGGGCGGCGTGGGCCTCGCGGCCGTGCAGCTCGCCCGCCGAGCGGGCGCCGAGGTGTTTGCCACCGCCGGCAGCCCCCGCAAGCGGGCCTACCTGCACCGGCTCGGCGTCCGGCACATCTTCAGTTCCAGGCAGGCGAAGTTCGCCGACGAGATCCTGGCGCTCACCGAGGGTAGCGGCGTTGACGTCGTGCTCAACTCGCTGAGCGGCGACCTGCTTGACGAGAGCTTCCGGGCCATCGCCCGAGGTGGCCGGTTCCTGGAGATCGGCAAGCGTGGCATCTGGAGCCCGGAGCAGGTTGCGGCGCTCGGCCGGGACATCGCATACGAGGTACTGGACGTGGGCGCCGCGGCCGAGGCCGAACTGGCGACCATCGGTGGCGTATTCGCCGGCGTGATGGACGACATCGGGAGCGGCGCGCTGCCTCCGTTGCCGGTAACGACCTTCCCGCTGGCGGACGCGGCAGACGCCTTTCGTCACATGGCGCAGGCGCGTCACATTGGCAAAATCGTGGTCGTCCACGAACCGGCGGGCAGGCCCGCGCCGGTGAGAGCCGACGGCACCTACCTGATCAGTGGCGGCCTTGCCGGGCTGGGTCTCCACGTCGCGCGCCGGCTGGTCGAGCGCGGTGCGCGCCACCTGGTCCTCATCAGCCGGCGCGGGGTGACGGCGGACGCCGAGCCCGTGCTGGCCGAGCTGCGAGCGGCGGGGGCAACGGTGCACGCCGCGGCCGCGGACATCAGCGACGAGCGCGCGGTGGCAGATGTGCTCGGACGGCTCCGCAACGATGGGCCGCCGCTGCGCGGTATCGTGCATGCTGCTGGCATCCTCGATGATGGTGCTATGCTGGCGCAAGAATGGCCCCGATTCGCGCGCGTTCTGGCACCTAAAGTGATCGGCGCCCGCCTACTGGAGCGACTCACGCACGGGGATCCGCTGGACTGGTTCGTGGTCTTCTCCTCTGCGGCGTCGTTGGTCGGTTCGCCCGGGCAGGCCAACCACGCGGCGGCCAACGCCGTGCTGGACACGCTGGCGCACGAGCGGCGGCGACTGGGTCGGAGCGGGCAGAGCATCAACTGGGGCCCCTGGTCGCGGGTGGGCGCGGCAGCCGGCGAGGTGATGCAGGCGCGGCTGGGCACGGCGGGCGTGCGGGCGCTCACTCCGGACGAGGGGTTGGCGCTGCTCGAGGAATTGATCGCCGGCGGCGACGTACAGGCGGGCGCCATGGCGGCCGACTGGGCGCAGATGAACCAACAGCGCGCCGCCGCGCAGCTGACGTCGTTCCTGGCCGACGTGCTCCCCTCGGCCGCCGCCGTGGAGGCGCCCCCGGTGGCTCAGGGAGCGGGCACGCTCTCGCTGCGGGCGCGTCTCGCCGCCAATCCACCCGGCCGGCACCGGGCGGTGGTCGCGGCATTTGTCCGCGACGCCGCGCGGCGGATCCTGGGGCTGCCGGAGACCGCCACGCTTGACGATCGCATGCCGCTGGGCGAGCTGGGTCTCGATTCGCTACTGGCCGTCGAATTGCGCAACGCGCTGGGCAAGGAAACCGGCACGGGTCTGCCCGCGACCCTGCTCTTCGATTTCCCGACGGTCGAGGCGCTGGCGGAGTATCTTGTCGCCATCGTCGCCGGCGCCGGGCCCGCGACCGGATCGAGCGCGCCCCGGGCTGGAACGGGCGATGACGTCGACGACGTCCTGCAGGCCATCGAGGCGATGACGGACGAGCAGGCTGACCATCTTTCCGCCCGGGAGCCGCTGCCGTGAACGACTTCGCCGAACGCGTGGCCAGGCTGTCGCCGCAGAAGCTGGCGCTGTTCGCGCAGGAGCTTCAGGCGCGTCTCGTCGCCGCGCAGAGCGACGCGTTTTCGCCGATCGCGGTGATCGGCATGGGCTGCCGATTCCCCGGCGCTGACGGACCGGACGCGTTCTGGCGCATGCTGCGCGACGGCGTGGACGTGATCCGTGAGGTGCCGCCCGACCGCTGGAACGCCGACGCTTACTACGATGCCGATCCCGAAGCGCCAGGCAAAATGAACACGCGCTGGGGCGGCTTCCTCGACGGCATCGACCTCTTCGACCCGCAGTTCTTCGGCATCTCGCCGCGTGAGGCGGCGGGCATGGACCCGCAGCAGCGCCTGCTGCTCGAGGTCTGCTGGGAGGCGCTCGAGCACGCGGCCATCGCGCCGGACCGCCTGGCCGGCACCCCGGCCGGTGTGTTCGTGGGGATCAGCGGGATGGACTACCTGCAGCTCGTGCTCGGGAGCGGCGGGGCCAGCGACACCTACTTCGCGACCGGGCTGTCGCACGCGGTGGCTGCGGGTCGCATCTCCTACATCCTCGGCCTGCGCGGGCCGGCCCTGTCGCTGGACACCGCCTGCTCGTCCTCGTTGGTGGCCTTGCACCTGGCGTGCCAGAGCCTGCACGCGGGCGAGTGTCGGGTGGCGCTCGCCGGCGGAACCAACGCGGTGCTCACGCCAGAGACGACCGTCGCGCTGGCGCACGCGCACATGATGGCGGCGGACGGCCGGTGCAAGACGTTCGCAGCGAACGCCGACGGCTTCGTGCGCGGCGAGGGGTGCGGGGTGGTTGTGCTGAAGCGGCTCTCCGACGCACAGGCGGACGGGGACCGAATCATCGCGGTGATCGCCGGCAGCGCGCTCAACCAGGATGGCCGCAGCGGCGGGCTGACGGCGCCCAACGGGCCGGCGCAGGAGGCGGTGATCCGCGAGGCGCTACGGCGCGCGCGCTGCCGGCCGTCCGAGGTCGACTACGTGGAGGCGCACGGCACCGGCACCGTACTCGGCGATCCCATCGAGTTGCGCGCCCTCGCCGCGGTGCTGGGCGAAGACCGGCCCGCCGACCGTCCCGTGCGCGTCGGCTCGGTGAAGACCAACATCGGCCACCTGGAATCGGCGGCGGGCATCGCCGGGCTGATGAAGGTCATGCTGGCGATCGAGCACGAGCGCATCCCGCCCCACCTCCACGCGCGCGAGCTGAACCCCCATGTATCCTGGGCGTCGTTGCCGCTGGCGGTGACGACGGAGGCCTCCGCCTGGCCGCGGAGCACGCGCCGGCGGGTGGCGGGCGTCAGCTCGTTCGGGTTCAGCGGGACCAACGCGCACGTGGTGGTCACCGAGCCGCCGGCACGGTCCGAATCGGCGACGGCGCCCGCGGAACGGCCGGTCCAGATACTCTGCCTCTCCGCAGCGTCCGAGGGCGCACTGCGCCGACTCGCGGGCCGTTACGGCGAGCACATGGCGCAGCATCCCGACGAGGCGCTGGCCGACGTCTGCTTCACGGCGAACACCGGCCGCGCGCTGCTGGCGCAGCGTGCCGGGATCGTGGCGACCACAGCCGCCGAAGCGCGGGACGCGCTCGCCTCGCTCCAGCGCGGCGCCCCGGACGACCGAGTGGCGACGCTCGCCTTGAGCGAGCAGCGGCCGGAAGTGGCGTTCCTGTTTCCGGGGCAGGGCCCGCAGTTCGCCGGCATGGGTCGCGCCCTGTACGAGAGCGAGCCCGTGTTCCGGCACACGCTCGACCGCTGCGACGAAATTCTCCAGCCGCTTCTAGGCCGGTCGCTCGAATCGCTCTACTACGGGGCCGACGCCGGGAAGATGGTCGAGGAGACTCTCTACACGCAGCCGGCGCTCTTCGCCTTCCAGATGGCGCTCACCGAGCTCTGGCGGTCCTGGGGGATCGAGCCCGCCCTGGTGCTGGGCCACAGCCTGGGCGAGTACGCCGCCGCTTGCGTGGCGGGCGTCTTCGGCCTGGAGGACGGCCTGCGGCTGGTCTCCGCGCGCGGGCGGCTCATGCAGGCGCTGCCCGCTGGAGGTGGCATGGCGGCGCTGGGTACCGACGCCGACCGGGTGGCGCGGTTGGTCGCGCAGTTGGGCGCCAAGGTCTCCATCGCGGCCGTGAATGGACCCGTGAACACCGTGATCTCCGGCGTGTGGTCCGAGGTCGAGCGGGTGGTGCAGCGCTTCGAAACGGACGGCGGGCGCGTGCACCGCATCGCGGTGTCGCACGCGTCGCACTCGCCCCTGCTCGATCCGATGCTGGACGGCCTGGCCGAGGCGGCCGCGGCCATCGCCATGGCGCCGCCGCGCGTCGCCCTCGTGTCCAACCTCACCGGCGCGCTCGCTGGGCCCGAGCTGCTGCGCGACCCGCAGTACTGGCGGCGGCACGCGCGTGAGCCCGTTCAATTCGCGTCCGGCATCCGCGCACTCTACGAGCTGGGTTGCCGCGTGTTCGTCGAGGTGGGTCCCACTCCCGTGCTCACCGGCATGGGTCGGGCCTGCGTGGAGGACCCTTCCTGCCTCTGGGCGCCGTCGCTGAAGAAGGACCGGCCCGATGCGCCGCAACTTGCCGAGGCCGTGCGCGACCTGCGGCTGCACGGCGCTGGCGTCGACTGGGCGGCGATGAACGGTGGCCGGCCCCGCCGTCGCCTTGCGCTGCCGACGACGCCCTTCGACCGGAGCCGCCATTACGTGGATGCGCGGCCCGGCGCCGGCGCCCGCCCGGATGCCGGGGCGTTCGGAATCTTCACGAACCGGGTGGAGACCGCCTACGGCGAGACGATCGTGGACGGCGCCCTGGGCGTCGAGGGCGTTCCGTTCCTCGACGACCATCGCGTGTTCGGTAGCCGTGTCGTGCCCGCGCCCATGCACCTCGCGCTCGTGGCGGCCGGCGCGCTGCCGGGGCCGGGCGGCCGGTTCGCCCTGCGAGACATCGCCGTCGAAGCGCCGCTGGTCCTGCCGGTTTCGGGCTCCGTGGCGCTGCAGCTATTGCTCGCCGGTCGCTCCACCGGCGCCGGGGCGAGCGGAGACGGATCGGCTGTGGAGGTCCATAGCAGAAGCGGCCGCCGCGGCGCTTGGGTGCGCCACTTCACCGCCGCGCTGGCGCCGCCCGCGTTGGGAGCCTCCGCGGCGCTCGACCTGGCCGGCCTGCGCGCCCGTTGCGCCGAGCCGCTTACGTCCATCGCGCTCTACGAGCGGCTTGGTAGCGTCGGCGTCGCCATCGGGCCGGCCTATCGCGCCATCGAGGAACTGTGGCGTGGTCCTGGAGAGGCGCTCGCGCGCCTGACCCTGCCGGCTGGGCAGGACGCTCGGGCGTTTGCCGCCCATCCGCTGCTGCTGGACGCGTGTCTGCACCTCCTCGGCGCAGCGACCTGGGACGCCGGGCATGAGGACACCTTTCTCATGATCGGCGCCGATCGGTTTGAGCTTGCGGGCGCGCTCCCGCCGGGCGCCTGGGCACACGTCGCGTTGCACCCGGCGGCGTCCGGGGACGAGCTGCTCACGGCGGATGCCCATCTGCTCGACGACGACGGCCGCGTGCTGGCCGAGCTGACCGGCGTCCGCCTCAGGCGCACGGACCGCGATGCCCTGCTCCACGCCGTGCAGACAACGGAGGACGACTGGCTGTACGAGGTTGCCTGGCGGGATGCACCGCCTGCGCCCGGGCGCCAAGCGCACGTTGCTCCGGTCTGGAGCCCGGCGTCGATCGCGCGGCATCTGGTCGACCTGCCGGCGGCGCTGGCGCAGGAGCACGGACTGAGTGCCTACGTTGAGATGATCGATGAGTTGGAGTCGCTGGCGGTGGACTACCTGCGGGGGGCGCTCGAGCGACTGGGTTGGACGCCGAGCGTCGGTGAGCGGGTCACGCCCGCGGCGCTGGCCGAGCGGCTCGCGATCGCGCCGGCTTATCGACGGCTGTTCGACCGCTGCTTCGAGATGCTGGAAGGTGACGGATGGCTCCTCCGGGACGCCGGCGGCTATACGGTGGCGTCGCCGCCCCGCCAAGTGGACCGGCCCGACGAGCGTGCGGCCGCGCTCACCCGGCGCTTCCCGGGCTTCGCCGGCGCCTTCACGCTGCTGCGTGCGGCCGGCGAGCGGCTCGATGCCGTGCTGCGCGGCGCGGAGGACCCGGTACGTGTGCTCTTCGCCGATGCTTCTCTGGACGCGGTCGAGTCGGTCACGCGCCACACGCCCTCGGCGAGGGTGTTCAACACCCTCGCCGAGGCCATCGTGGCGGACGCGGTGGCCGCCGCACCGGGCCGGCCACTGCGCGTCCTGGAGATCGGGGCGGGCACGGGCGCCACCACGGCGTCCGTGCTGCCCGTCCTGCCGCCGGAGCGCACGGAGTACGTCTTCACCGACGTGTCGCAGCTCTTCCTGGCGCGCGCGGCTGAGACCTTCGCCGCCTACCCGTTCGTCGACTACCGGCGGCTCGACATCGAGCTGGACCCGGCGGCGCAGGGCTTCGCGCCGGGATCGTTCGACATCGTGGTGGCGGCCAACGTCCTGCACGCGACGCGCGACCTCGCGGAGTCGGTGCGGCACGCCCGCGGACTGCTGGCGCCGGGCGGCCTGCTGCTACTGCTCGAGGGGACCGCACGACAGAACTGGATCGACCTGACCTTCGGGCTCACCCCTGGCTGGTGGCGCTTCGCCGACCGCGAGTTGCGGCCGTCCTACCCGCTGCTGCCCACGAACCGCTGGCGGGAGTTGATCCCCGCGCTGGGATTCGACGAGATGGCCGTCCTGCCGGGTGTGCCGTCGCTGGCTTCGGCGCCGGCGCAGATCGTCCTGGCCGCGCGCGCCGCGGCGGATCCGGCGGCGTCCGGGGACGGCGCCGGACGACGTGGGAGCTGGCTTGTCGTGGGCGGCGGCCGCAAGCTCAGCGATGCCGTCGCGGGCGCCCTGACCGAGCGCGGTTTCCGTGCGGTGTGCGTCGGCGTGACGGACGGAGAGGACGGGTCCGAGTCGGTCGGGCGCTACACGGTGGACCCGGCGGATCCCGCCGCCTACATCCGACTGCTGGCTGATCCCCGCGTGCTCGGCGGACATCCGCTGCGCGGGTGCATCCATCTGGTCGCCACCGGGGCGGCGGGTGGAGAGGCGCTCGACCTGGAGCGGCTCGAGCGCGACACTATGGAGGCCTGCCGCAGCGCACTGTTCGTCGTGCAGACCCTGGTGGCGGGGGCGGCCGATGCGGTTCCGCGTCTCTGGCTGGTCACCCGGCTGGCGGTCGGCGACGAGGCCGGCGCCCGGCTGGGCGGCGCCCCACTGTGGGGGCTCGGGCGTACGATCGCGATGGAACACCCGGAGGCCTGGGGCGGGCTGATCGACCTGGACGACCGGTCTGAGGACGAGGCCGCCCGGGTGATCGTGCGGGAGATCGAGTCGGGTTCGGGCGACGACGAAGTGATGGTGCGCGGTGCCGTGCGCCGCGTGGCCCGGCTCGTCCGGGCGAACCTCCCGAGCGGCACGCCCGCCTTCGAGCTGCGGCCCGATGCCAGCTACCTGCTCACCGGCGCTTCGGGCGGTATGGGCCTGCACGTGGCGCGCTGGATGATACGCCGTGGGGCACGCCACCTGGTGCTACTCAGTCGTGGCGGCCGCTTGCCCGCGGGGGAGGAGGCGGCGCTGCGCGCCTCGGGCGCGGACATCAAGGTGCGAGCGGCCGACGTGTCGTGCCGGGCCGACATGCGCGCGGTCCTGGAGGAGATCGGGACGGCGATGCCGCCGCTGGTCGGGGTCGTTCACGCGGCGGGTATCTTCGACGATCGCGTGCTGCGCAACCAGGACTGGCCGCGCTTCGCCCGCGTGCTCGCGCCCAAGGTGGCCGGCGCCTGGATTCTGCACGAGCTGACGCGGGAGCTGCCGCTCGACTTCTTCCTCCTGTTCTCCTCGGCCGCTTCGGTGCTGGGGCCGGTGGGGCTCAGCAACTACGCCGCCGGCAACGCGTTCCTCGACGCGCTCGCCGGCACGCGCCGCGCCGCGGGGCTGCCCGCCGTCACCATCGACTGGAGCGCCTGGGAGAAGACCGGGATGGCCGAGGCCGTGGGCGAACGGCGCGAGAATCAATGGACGGTAAGCGGATTCGCCACCATCACGCCCGAGGAGGGGCTGGAGATCGTCGAACGCGCGCTCGGGCATTCCCCCCCGCAGGTCTCGGTATTGCCCATGGCCTGGCCGGCCTACCTGGAGTGGCTTGGCGACTCGCGACAGCGCCCGTTGCTGCGGGAGGTCGCGCGCCGGGCGCCGGCCGCGGTCCCACGCGAAGCGGGGGCTGCAGCCGAGCGCGCCGGCGGGCCGGCCGACGTGCGGCAGCGGCTGCGCACCGTCGCACCGAGCGGGCGCGTGGCGATGCTCGTCGACTGCATCGCGGGCGAGGCAAAGCGGGTGCTCGGCTTCGGCGCCGGCCAGGCGCTCGACACCGAGCGCAGCCTCTTTCAGCTGGGCATGGACTCGCTCACCGCTGTCGAGATGAAGAACTGCCTCCAGGTCATGGCCGGCCGGCCGCTTCCGCCGGCCGTCGCCTTCGATCATCCGAGCATCGCCGCGATGGCTGCATACCTCACCGGTTTGCCGGGTTTCGTGGAGGAGGCCGGCGCGGCAGCAGACCCGTCGGAGTTGGTGGCGGAGCAGGCGGTCTCCCTGCTCGAGCAGTTGCCCGGGCTGTCGGACGAAGAAGTGTCCGCCCTGCTGGAGCGCATGGCGGCCGAGGATGGGGGCCGCTGACCATGGCACGGACGGTGTCGTGGGGCGCGCAGCCCGGGGGAGGCCGATGAGCGAGCTACGGCCCGACGAGAAACGCGAGCTGCTGGAGCGGCTGCTACGCGAGCGTTCGGCACGGCCCGCGACTGGCGACGAGTCTCGGCCGGCCGCGGTGGCAGAGGAGCCGGAGCTCGTCGTCGTGCCGCGCGGCGGCGACCTCCCGCTCTCTTTCGGCCAGGAGCGCGTCTGGTTTCTGGAGCAGCTGATGCCGGAGAGCCTCTTCTACAACGTGCTCGAGCGCTTCCGGCTCCGCGGCCAGCTGAACGTGGACGCGCTGCGCCGTAGCGCCGAGCTGCTTCAGGCGCGGCACGAGGCCCTGCGCACCACCTTCCCGACGGTCGGGGGCGGGCCGGTGCAGCGGATTGCGTCCCCGGGAGCTTGGTCGCTGCCCGTCGTCGACCTGCGCGACCTCGACTCCGAGTCACGGGAAGCCGAGGCGCGCCGCCTCATGACCGCGCTTGCCAAAACGCCATTCGACCTGGCGGCCGGGCCGCTGCTGCGCACCACGCTGTACCGGCTGGCCGACGAAGACTACGTGTTGGCCGTGGCCGTGCATCACATCGTCATCGACGGCTGGTCGATGATGCACTTCCTGCGCGAGCTGCTGGCCGCCTACGAGGCGCTGGTGGCGGGTCGCGTGCCGTCGCTGGCGCCGCTGCCGGTGCAGTACGCCGACTACGCCGTCTGGCAGCGGAAATCCCTCGCCGGGCCGGCGCTGGAGGAGTCGCGGGCCTACTGGAAGCGGACGCTGGGCCAGCACCCGCCGGTGCTCAACCTGCCAACCGATCGTCCGCGCCCACCGCGGCGCACCTTCGCGGGGCGCAACCACAACGCGGTCCTGCCGCCGGCGCTGCTGAGCGCGCTGAGAGAGCTGAGTCGCGCCGAGGGCGTCACGCTGTTCACCACCCTGCTGACGGGTTTCGCCGCGCTCCTCATGCGCTACTCCGGGCAGGACGACATTGTGATCGGCACGCTGGTGAACGGCCGGGACCGCGGCGAACTCGAGAACGTACTGGGATTCTTCGTCAACACGCTGGCGCTGCGCATCGAGTTCTCCGGCGACCCCACCGTGCGCGACGCCATGCGGCGCGTGCGCGAGACCGTCGTGGGCGCACACTCGCACGGCACGCTCCCCTTCGAACAGCTCGTGGGGGCGATTCAGCCGGGGCGCGACCTGAGCGGGAACCCGCTGGCCCAGGTCTTCCTCAACATGCTCAACTACGGGCTGCGCGAGGACACCGCGCTGCCCGGCGTGTGCGTGACGCCGCTGAGCGGCGTCGACCTGCACACGGTGGCCGACGAGATCACGCTCTTCGTGACCGAGGGCGACCGACAGCTCGCCCTGGGGTTCACCTACAGTACGGAGCTGTTCGACGAGGCGACTATCGTGCGCCTCGCGGACCACCTGACTACGCTGTTGGAAGGCATGGTGGCGAACCCCGATGCGCGGGTGTCGGAGTTGCCCGTTCTCACGGAGACTGAGCGCCGGGAGCTGGAGCGGCGGGCGGCGCCCGTGCTGCCGTCGGAGCCGCCGCGCGGCACGCTGCACGGCCGCGTCGCGGAGCGCGCCGCGACCCAACCGGACGCCGTGGCCGTGCGCTGCGAGGACCGGCAGCTAACGTATCGGGACCTGGACGAGCAGGCGGAGCGCCTGGCCGGGCGGCTGCGCCGCCTCGGCGTCGGACCGGAGGTGCTGGTGGGGCTCTGCGCCGAGCGCTCCCTGGGACTCGTGGTCGGGATGCTCGCCATCCTCAAGGCCGGCGGCGCCTACCTGCCGCTCGACCCGGGCTATCCGGCGGAGCGCCTGGCCTTCATGCTCGCCGACGCGGGGGCGAACGTCGTGATGGTCGGCAAGTCCGCGCGCGCGGCCGTGTCCGCAACGGCCAACGTGCGGTTCGTCGAGATCGAGGATGCGCTCGCCGGGCCGGAACCGGAGCCGAGCGACCTGCCGCCGCGGGCGGCGTCGCGCCCGGAAGACCTCGCCTACGTGATCTACACATCCGGGTCCACCGGCACACCGAAGGGCGTGCTGGTAACCCATGCGAACGTGCTGCGCCTGCTCGATGCGACCGCCCCCTGGTTCGGCTTCACGCCCGAGGATACCTGGACGCTCTTCCACTCGTTTGCCTTCGATTTCTCGGTCTGGGAGCTGTGGGGGGCGCTGACATACGGCGGCTGCCTCGTGGTGGTGCCGCACGCGGTCAGCCGCGACCCCATCGCGTTCCGCGAGCTGCTGCAGCGCGAGCGGGTGACGGTACTGAACCAGACCCCGTCGGCGTTCCGCCAGCTCATTGCGGCGGACCGGTCGGCACCGGCCGCACTCGGCCGTGACCTGCGCGTGGTGATCTTCGGCGGCGAGGCGCTCGAGTTGCAGAGCCTTGCTCCCTGGATCGATCGCTACGGCGAGGAGCGCCCGCGGCTCGTCAACATGTACGGCATCACGGAAACGTGCGTGCACGTGACGTACCGTCCCATCACCCGGGCCGATCTGGAGGCGGGCAAGGGGAGTGTCATTGGCGTGCCGATACCCGACCTGACGGTGCGGCTCCTCGACCGGCATGGGCGGTTCGTCCCGCTCGGCGTGCCGGGCGAGATCCATGTGGGCGGACCCGGCCTGGCGCGCGGCTACCTCGACCGGCCAGAACTTACGGCGGAGCGGTTCGTGCCCGATCCGCTGCGTCCCGGGGAGAAGCTCTACCGCTCGGGCGACATGGCCCGCTGGCTGGCGGATGGCGACCTGGAGTATCTCGGGCGCGCCGACGACCAGGTCAAGATCCGCGGATTCCGCGTGGAGCCGGGCGAGATCGAGGCGAACCTCACCCGGCATCCCGCCGTGCGCATGGCAGCTGTACTGATCCGGGAGGACGGTGCGGTCCAACGCCTCGTCGCGTACGTCGTGCCGGAGCCGGGCGGCGTGCTGGCGGCGGCTGAGGTGCTGCGTACGCACGTTCAGCAAACCTTGCCGGCCTACATGGTGCCCGACGTCTTCGTCGAGCTGGCCGCGCTGCCCCTCACGGCGAACGGGAAGCTGGACCGGAGTGCCCTGCCGGCGCCCGTTTCGGAGCCGGTCGCTCGCTCGGAGGCGCCCGACACCCCAACGGAAGACGCGATTGCCGAAATCTGGTCCAACGTGCTCGGGCGGCCATGCGGCATCCACGCCGACTTCTTCGCGATGGGCGGACACTCGCTGTTGGCCACCCAGGTGCAGGCGCGGCTCCACGCGCGCTTCGGCGTGCGCGTGCCCGTCCGCACACTCTTCGAAGCGCCCACCATCGCGCGGCTGGCCGAGCGTGTAGATGCCCTGCTGGGCGAGCAGGAGTCGGGCCGAGAGGAGATTGCCTTCTGATGCCCACTTCGGCGACTGGCCTGTTGGCGCGCCTGCGCGACCTCGACGTGAAGGTCTGGGTGGACGGCGAGCGCCTGCGCGTCAACGCGCCCAGGGATCTGCTGACCGAGGAACTGCGCGCCGAGTTGGCCGAGCACAAGGAGGGGCTCATTCAGCTGCTCGGCGCCGCGCCTGGTGCGACGGCGTCGCCGGCGCCGCACGACGGCGCCACCGCGCCCCTCTCGTTCTCCCAGCAGCGGCTTTGGTTCCTCGACCAGCTCCGGCCCAACTCGCCCGAGTACAACATTCCCGGTGCGATCCGCCTCGTCGGGCGTCTGGAGCGTGCGGCGTTGGAGCGCACCATCGCGACCATCGTCGAGCGCCACGAGGTGCTGCGCACCCACTTCGACATGGTGGCGGGCACGCCGGTGCAGGTCATCGAGCCGCCGCGTCCCTTCGAGCTGGCCTTCCAGGATCTGCGCCACGTGCCGGCGGCCGAGCGCGAGTCGCACGCCATACAACTGCTGCGCGCGGAGGCGGCGCGCCCCTTCGACCTCGCCCGGGCCCCGCTGCTGCGCGGAACGCTGTACCAGCTGGGTGAGGAGGAGCACCTGCTGTTGTGCGTGATCCACCACATCGTCGGCGACGGCTGGTCGGCGGTGATCTTCGTGAAGGAACTCGGCGCGCTGTATGGCGCCTTCGCCGCGAACCGGCCCTCACCGCTGCCGCCGCTGCCGATGCAGTACGCGGACTACGCCCGCCAGCAGCAGCAATGGGAGGCCAGCGGCACGCTGGAACGGGAGCTCGACTATTGGCGCCGGCAACTCGGCGGACTCGGCGAAGCGCTGGAGCTACCCATCGACCATCCGCGGCCCGCTGTACAAACCACAAACGGCGCGCTGGAGACGATGCGCTTCCCGGCCGATCTCATGGACCGGGTGGAGGCGCTGAGCAGGCGCGAGGGCCTCACGCCGTTCATGACCCTGCTCGCCGCGTTCGCCACCCTGCTGGCGCGCTATTCCGGCCAGGACGACATCGTGGTCGGCACGCCAATCGCCAACCGGCAACGCGTGGAGGTGGAACCGCTCATCGGCTTCTTCGCCAACACGCTCGTGCTGCGCACCGATCTGTCCGGCGATCCCACCTTTCGGGAGCTGGCCCAGCGTGTGCGAGAGGTTGCCCTGGGCGCCTATGCACATCAGGAGGTGCCCTTCGAGCGCATCGTCGAGGCGGTGCACCCGGTCCGGGATATGAGCCGAGCACCGCTCTTCCAGGTGCTGTTCGCGCTGCAGAACCTGCCCAACGAGAAGCTGCGGCTACCGGGCCTCACGCTCGAGCAGGTGGTGCTGCACTCGGGCGCGGCGCAGGCCGATATCTCTCTGCACGTGGGGCGCGACGAGGTCGGCTACGCCATGGCGTTCGAGTACAACACGGACCTCTTCGAGGGGGCCACGATCCGCGCGCTGGGCCATCACTTCGTCCGGTTGCTGGAGGAAGTGGTTCGGGATCCGGCGCAGCGCGTCCTCGACATCCCGATCCTGTCGGATGCCGAGCGCCGGCGGTTGCTCGTGGAGTGGAACGCTACCGACACGGCCCTTCCCGCGGGCGCTGGCATCCACGAACTCATCGCGGAACGGGCGGCGCAGACTCCCGACGCGGTGGCCGCCGTGTGCGACGACCGCGCGCTGAGCTACGGCGAGCTGCAGGCCGCCGCCCGCGCACTGGCCACGCACCTGCGCTCGCTCGGCGTGCGACCCGGAACGCTCGTCGCGCTCTGCACCGAGCGGTCGCTGGAGATGCTGGTCGGACTGCTCGGCATCCTGAACGCCGGCGGCGCCTACGTGCCGCTCGACCCGGCGTACCCGGCCGACCGGCTGGCGTTCATGCTGCAGGATGCCGGCTGCCCGGTTGTAGTCACGCAGTCGCACGTGGTAGGTCGCCTGCCGTCCGGCGGCGCTCGCGTCGTGCTGCTGGACGACGACAGCTGGCGAGACGGCGGGTCCGACGACCCGGGTGCCGTTTCCGCCGGTCCCGACGATCCGGCGTACGTGATCTTCACGTCCGGCTCGACGGGCAAGCCCAAGGGCGTCCAGGTTCCGCATCGCGCATTGCTGAATCTGCTCGCATCGATGGCGCACGTTCCCGGACTCGGCGCGGAGGACGTGTTCCTCGCGGTCACTACGCTGTCGTTCGACATCGCGGGCCTCGAGTTGTTCCTGCCGCTGATGGTGGGCGGGCACGTTGTGCTGGCGAGCCGGGAGGCCGCGCTCGATCCCGGCACGCTGGCGGCGCTCATCGCCGCCAAGGGTGTAACCGCGATGCAGGCCACACCCGCCACCTGGCGTCTGCTCAGCGAGTACGGCTGGCAGGGACCGAGTAACTTCAAGATCCTCTGCGGCGGCGAGGCACTGCCTCCGGACCTCGCGCGAATGCTGGTGAGGGGTGAAGCCGAGGTCTGGAACCTCTATGGCCCGACCGAGACCACGATCTGGTCGACCGTTCAGCGCGTGACGGCGGGCGTCGGTCCGGTGCCGATCGGTCGGCCCATCGCCAATACCCGCGTGTACGTCCTGGACCGGCGCGGCGCGGCCACGCCGATCGGCGTGCCGGGCGAGCTCTTCATTGGTGGACAGGGGGTCGCACTCGGCTACCTGAACCGCCCCGAGCTCACGGCGGAGCGGTTCCGGCCCGACCCCTTTGCGGGAGAGCCGGGCGCGCGCATGTACCGCACGGGGGACCGCGTCCGCTGGCGTGCGGACGGGACGCTCGAGTATCTCGGCCGGCTGGATAACCAGGTCAAGATCCGCGGTTTCCGCGTGGAGCTGGGCGAGATCGAGACGGTGCTTTCCCGCCACCCGGCCGTGGTGCAGGCTGTGGCGCACGTCCTGCCAGACACGTCGGGCACGAACCGGCTGGTGGCCTACGTCGTCCCCGCCGGCGCCGGGCTGCCGGCTCCGGCGGAGCTGCGCAGCCACCTGGCCGCGCACCTGCCGGAGTACATGGTGCCATCCATCTTCATGCCGTTGAACAAGATCCCGCTGACGCCCAACGGGAAGGTGGACCGCCGCCGCCTCCCGCCGCCGGACGCGCAGCGCCTGATGCCGGAGGCCGCCCACGTGGCGCCGCGCAACGAGCTGGAGCGGACGGTGGCACGTGTATGGTGCGAGGCGCTTGGCGTGCCGAGCGTCAGCGTGACGGACAACTTCTTCGACTTGGGCGGCCACTCCCTCCTTATCGTCAAGGTCCACTCGGAGCTATCCGCCGCACTCGCCCACGACCTGTCGATCGTGGAGATGTTCCAGTATCCCACGGTGCGCGCGCTCGCCGACCGCATCGCCGATCGCGCATCACACCCCCTCCTGAGCGTGACATGAACCGGATGGAGCCCATCGCGATCATCGGTATGGCCGGACGGTTTCCCGGCGCCGCTGACCTGCACGACTTCTGGCAGAACCTGAGAGACGGCGTCGAGTCGATCACTCGCTTCTCCGAGGACGAGCTGCGCCGCTCCGGCGTAGACCCGGCTCTGCTGCGGGACCCGAACTACGTGCCTGCGCGTGGGACGCTGGGCGATGCCGATCTGTTCGATGCTGCCTTCTTCGGCATCAACCCGCGCGAAGCGGAGGTGCTCGATCCGCAGCACCGCCTCTTCCTCGAGTCCGCGTGGGAGGCGCTCGAGAACGCCGGCTACGATCCGGAGCGCGAGCCGCGGCCCACGGGCGTGTTCGCCGGCACCACCATGAGCACCTACCTGCTGAGCAACCTGCTGGCGAACCCCGAGCTGCTGCGTACCGTCGGGGCATACCAGACCATGCTGGGCAACGACAAGGACTACCTGGCCACACGCGTCTCGTACAAGCTGAATCTGCGCGGCCCCAGCATGGTGATACAGACGGCATGCTCCACCTCGCTGGTGGCCGTGCAGACGGCCTGCAACGCGCTGCTCACCGGGCAGTGCGACATGGCGTTGGCCGGAGGCGTGTCGATCGGGTTCCCGCAGCGCACCGGATACGTCTACCAGCCCGGCATGATTCTCTCCCCGGACGGCCACTGTCGCGCCTTCGACGCTGAGGCGGGCGGCACGGTCGGCGGCGAGGGCGTCGGCATCGTCGTGCTCAAGCGCCTGGTGGATGCGCTGGCGGACGGTGACCACGTGCGGGCGGTGATCCGGGGCGCCGCTATCAACAACGACGGTTCCCTCAAGGTTGGCTACACGGCCCCCAGCGTGGACGGCCAGGCTGAAGTCATCACGCGCGCCCAGGCATTGGGCGGCGTCTCGCCGGACACGATCTCCTATATCGAGGCGCACGGGACAGGCACGGAGCTCGGCGACCCCATCGAAATCGCCGCGCTCACCAACGTGTTCCGGGCGGCCACCGACCGGACAGGGTTCTGCGCGGTCGGCTCGGTCAAGACCAACATCGGCCACCTCGACGCCGCGGCGGGCGTCGCAGGGCTCATCAAGGCCGTGCTCGCCCTGGAGCACGAGGCGATCCCGCGCAGCCTGCACTTCGTGCGGCCCAACCCGCAGATCGACTTCGAGCACAGTCCCTTCTTCGTGAACGACACCCTGCGCGAGTGGGCGCGTGGCGACCAGCCTCGCCGGGCGGGGGTCAGCTCGTTCGGCATAGGCGGTACCAACGCCCATGTGGTACTTGAAGAAGCGCCCAGGCGCCCGGCGCCGGCCGGTGGGGCTGGCCTGCAGCTCCTGCCGCTCTCCGCGCGGACGCCTGCGGCGCTCGACCAGGCACGCCGGCGCCTGGCCCGGCGGCTGCAAGACGAGCCCGACCTGCCGCTTGCCGACGTGGCATTCACGCTTCAGCAGGGGCGGACGGTCTTTCCGCACCGCCTCGCTCTTGTCTGTCGCGACACACGAGACGCCGCCGAGGCGCTCGCCGACCTGCGTAGCACGCGCGTCGTGGCCTCTCCCCAGCGGGCCGGAGAACGCACCGTCGCGTTCCTCTTTCCGGGGCAGGGCGCGCAGTACGCGACCATGGGGCGCGGCCTGTACGAGCGCGAACCGGCCTTCCGCGCCGCAGTGGGTGCGTGCGCCGAGTTGATCCGCGCGCCGCTTGGCATCGACCTGCGTACGCTGCTGTATCCGGAGGACGCCGATGTCGCCGCTGCGGACGCACGCCTCCGCCAGACGTCGATCGCGCAGCCGGCGCTCTTCGTGACCGAGTACGCGCTGGCCCGGCTCTGGATGAGCGCAGGCCTCCAGCCGGACGCCATGCTCGGCCACAGCATCGGCGAGTACGTGGCGGCGTGTCTGGCGGGCGTGCTCTCGCTCGAGGATGCGTTGACCCTCGTGGTCGAGCGCGGACGGCTGATGGACATCCCCGGCGGCGCCATGCTGGCGGTGCCGCTC
The DNA here is from genome assembly GCA_963781765.1 of uncultured Gemmatimonadaceae bacterium. Classification (GTDB taxonomy): domain Bacteria; phylum Gemmatimonadota; class Gemmatimonadetes; order Gemmatimonadales; family Gemmatimonadaceae; genus JAGWRI01. The sequence goes on along the minus strand of CAWAHC010000007.1, from coordinate 37,922 downwards.
CCGGCCGAACAGCTCGCGGCGCTGCTGGACGGCGACCTCACCATTGCCGCGGCCAACGCGCCGCGCCTCTGCGTGGCGTCCGGTCCGGAGGCGGAGATCGCGCGGTTGGAGCAGCGCTTGGCAGCGGCGGGCACGCCCGGACGGCGCCTGCACACCGCGCACGCCTTCCACTCCGCGATGATGGAGCCCGCGCTGGCTCCGTTTGCCGCGGCGGTTGCGCGTGTGCGTCTGAATCCGCCCCGCATCCCGTTCCTGTCCAACGTCACGGGGACCTGGATCAGCGCGGCGGATGCCACCGATCCCTCGTACTGGGTGCGGCACATCCGCTCGACGGTGCGCTTCTCCGACGGCCTGCGCCTGCTGCTCGAAGACCCCGCGCGCGTGCTGCTCGAGGTCGGGCCGGGCAACACTCTCACCACGCTTGCGCGGCAGCACCAGGGGACCCAGCGAACCTTCGTGTCGTCGCTGCGCCACCCGCGCGAGTCGGTTGACGACGGCGAGACTTTCCTCGGCGCGGTGGGCCGGCTCTGGGTGGCCGGCGTGCCCATCGAGTGGAAGACCATGGACGGCGGCCGAAGTGGACGACGCGTCGCGCTGCCGACCTATCCGTTCGAGCGCCAGCGATTCTGGGCCGAACCGCAGCCGGTGCGACAGGTCCCCGACGCGCAACTCGCGGTCCGCAAGGACCCCGAGATCGCGAACTGGTTCTATGTCCCATCGTGGCAGCGTGTCCCGCTCTCGCCCCACGACTCCGCACCCGCGGCCGGCGCGTGGCTGGTGTTTTGCGATTCGCGCGGGCTAGGGGAGCGCATCGTCGCCCGGCTGCGCGCCCGGGGCGACACCGCTATCGCGGTGACGCCCGGAGACGGCTTCGCGGCGCTCCCTGACGGTCGCTATACGGTGGTGCCCGGCTCGGTGGACGACCTGGCGGCGCTGCTGGGCGACCTCGAGCAGAAACGTCTCGCGCCGGCGCGCGTCGTCCACAGCTGGAGCCTGACGCCGCCCGCAGCGCCCCGCCTGCCGGATGCCGAAGGGCTCCGCCGCATGCACCGGGACGGCTTCCAGACCCTCACGGCGTTCGTCCAGGCCGTGGGCGTGCGCCGGCTGCACGCCGAGATCCAACTCGGCATCGTCACCGACCAGCTGCAGCAGGTGACGCGGGAAGCCGTCGTGGCACCGCAGCGTGCGACCCTGCTCGGGGCGTGCATGGTGATCCCCCAGGAGCATCCCGAAATCACCTGCCGCAGCCTCGACGTGGCCACCGCCGACATCGACGAGGCAACGCCCGACCTCATCGACGCCCTCGTCGCCGAGTTCGACCAGCCGCGCGACGAGGCGTTCGTCGCCCTGCGCGACGGACAGCGCTGGCTGCGCTCCTTCGTCCCCTACCCGCTCGCGTCCGGCCCCACGCCCGAGCTCCTGCGGAAACAAGGCGTGTACCTGCTGACGGGCGGGCTCGGCGGCATCGGGCTCTCGCTCGCCGGATACCTGGCCCGCACCGTCCAGGCCCGGCTGGTGTTGGTGGCTCGCTCCACGCTGCCGCCGCGCGCCACGTGGGACGACGCACTCGCCGCGCCCGACGCTCCGGCGGATGTCGTGCGCAGGATTCGTGCGGTGCGCGAGCTCGAGGCCGCCGGCGCCGAGGTACTCACGCTGCAGGCCGACGTGACCGACCGGACGCAGATGCAGCACTGCATTGCGGGAGCGCGGGCGCGGTTCGGGGCGCTCGACGGCGTCATCCATGCGGCCGGAGCTCACGATCCGGAGATGATCCGCGAACGTACGACGCAGGCGTCGCTGCGCGCGCTCGCCACGAAGGTGGATGGGACAAGCATTCTTCTGTCCCTGCTCGCCGATGATCCGCCGGACTTCGTCGTGTTCTGCTCCTCCATCTCGGCAACGCTCGGCGGCTTGGGCGCCGCCGAATACGCGGGCAGCAACGCCTACCTCGACGCGATGGCGCGGGCGGAGCAGCGGCAGGGGGCCCGCCCCCGCGTCATTGCAATCGCCTGGGACTCGTGGCGCGACGTCGGCTTTGTGACCCGGAGCGAGGCACCCAGGGAGAGGTCCGCCGCCGAGGAGTACGTCGCCAACAGCATACGCCCGACGGAGGGGATCGAGACCTTCGTGCGCGCGCTGCGCGCCGGCGTGCCTGAGATCATCGTGTCGGCCCGCGCGCTGCCCTACCAGGAACTGGTCCGTCGGGCGCTGCCGCCGCGTACGACGCGTCAACGCGGCGCGGAAGCCGGCGCGCCGGGCGCCGGTACCTCCGAGGCGACCCACGACCGGCCCGACGTGTCCACCACGTACGTCGAGCCGGCGAGCGAGACCGAGCGCGCCGTCGCGGCTCTCTGGCAGCAGCTCCTCGGGATCGAGCGCGTGGGGCTCAACGACGATTTCTTCGAGCTGGGCGGCCATTCCCTGCTCGCCACCCAACTCATCTCCCGGCTGCGCGAGATCTTCGGCATTCGGCTGCCGCTGCGGGCGCTGTTCGAGGCCACGACCGTCGCGGCCATGGCGGAGCGCGTGGAACTGCTCCGCTGGGGGATGCGCTCCGCGGGCGAGGTGACCACCGACTCCGATCGCGAAGAAATCGAGATCTAGCGGCCTTCTCGAGCACCATGACTGCATCCCTTTCCACCGAGCGCCTGACCGAACTGGTCTCACGCTGGCCCGTCTTGTTCGTGCTCGGCACCGAACTCGGTACTTGGGCTCGGGCCGCGATACCCGACGCCCCCCCGGCCGTGATCGTGCGGCGCGACGGGGCGACGCTCACCGTCGCCGCCGATCCGGGGCACGCCCTCCTCCGCGGTCATGGGGTCGCGTTCCTGCTGGCCGACGGCGCGGATCTGCGCGACGCGGACCCACACGGTTTCATGGAAGCCGCACGCGGCCTGCTCAACCCCGGCGGGCGACTCTGCATGGTCGCCAGGAACGGCGATCTTGGAGACATGGCGCAGATCGCGCGGCAGTATTTCAACACGTGCATCACGTTCGGACTGCCAGGGGTGCTGGGGGTGGTGGCCCTGGACGTGATCGATACGTGTTCGGCGGCAAGCGTTGGATGGAGCACGGTTCACGGGCTGGGTCTCTTCGCCAACCGCGACCTCGCGGCGCAGAGCATGCTGCTCGAACTGGACGGGCAGGTTGTGCCGCTCGATGAGATTTCGTTCGAACGCGTGACCGCCGCGGAATGGAACGCGATCGAAGCCCACGCGCTGCTCGTGCGCTACCATCCCACCAAGTACGGCTTCATCAACCACGGCCGCACGCCCAACGCAGTCGTGGACACTCCCGGGCGGCGTGTCGTGACGCTCGAGGCGATCCGCGCCGGAACCGAGATCCTCCTCGACTACCGGCGGGAACCGCTGCCACCCGAGTATCACGCCCGGCCACGTCCCTACCTCTAACCTCGATCACCGTGCCTCAACACCGGATTACCGTCGACCTGCTCTGGCCCACGATCATTCCCTATGAGTTGTGGATCGACCTGCTCGACCGGCAGGAGTTGTACGTCTCCGCGGTCGAATCCAGGACGTCGTTCTGGGCGGGCTGGACGCGATCGGCAGACCTTCCCCCGACGCCGTCCCCTGCAGAATTGCTCGCTGCCCTTCAGGGCGAGAACGCATTCGCGATGGCGATCTGGAGTGGCGGCGTGGTACACGAGTCCGTGCCGGCCGGCGAGCAGGCGGTGCTGGGTGCGTCCAGCCCATTCCGCTTGGTGCAACGGTCCGCCGCGGTCATCATGAACGACTATCGCCAATTCCAGCTGATCTTTCGGTTCGAGTTGAGCGCCGACGAGACGCGCGATCCGGCGTCTCTCGCGTCTGCCGCGACCGACGCCATCATCGCCGTCAATCGGCACCGGACCGTCCTTGCCAACCTCGGACAGGAGCCGTGGGCCGATCGCGTGCGGAACCTCGCCCGGCAGGAGGTGGAGCGCGTGGTGCAATCGGCGCTGGGACCGGACGCGTCCGTGTCGCCGGTACGCGACATCAGATTCGTGGACGGCGGTACCTATCCCCTGACGATGACGGATATCGGCCACCTGGGACCTCTCGAGTCGGTGTTCGCGGAGCAGGAGAGTCCCACCCTCATGCGCGAGCAACCTGCGATCACGCACGACGTGGCCGGCGCGTTCGGGCATTTCGGCTGGAGCTTCAGCGTGCTGAGCGGCATCCCCCGGGAGCGGGCGGACCGGTTGGTGCCGTTGCTGGCGTTCATGCAGTTCGACTATTTCCAGGTGAACTACTTTCGCGAGTACGGTCTGGTCTCGATGCAGGCGGCCTCGGGGAAGGAGCGGCGAAAGGCACTGGAACGCCGGGCGGCGCGCTTTGAACGGTTCAGCTTTCACTTCCAGCGATTTCTCCTGGCGACGGAACGCTATGTAAGCGAACGGCGCCCGTTGTACGGCGACGTCGCGCTCCGGATACAGTCGTTCTGGAACCTGCCACGGGGCGTCGAGGCTGTGGGTCGGGCCTTCGAGACGCAGCGGGGGTATCTCCAGCGTCGCGCGTCGAAGGCCGAGGAAAAAGCCCTCAAGCGCCAGGGCGTCGCTCTGTACGTCATCGCCCTGCTCGGCTTGCTGGGGCTCTATCCCACCGCCGACGTCGTCTTGAAGTTGCGTCTGGAACATCCGGGCCTGACCTACGGGATCTCCGGCGTCTGCGCGTTGGGCCTCGTTCTTGGTCTCTGGTTGTTGCTCCGACCGGCGGACCCCGCCTGAGGCGGCGCCGGCCGCTGCCCGACAAACCGCAGGTGCACGTGCCGTAGCTCACTGACGGAACTCGAATCAGGCGCTACCTCCGGACGCGGCCCTTTCGGGCACGGAGACGGACGCGCGTCACCTGGCCCATCGCTCGCTCGTCATCCACGCGTCTATGCTGAAGCAGAAGTTGAGGGCCCTCGTCTTCCCCGAGGGTGTCCTGCTCGCCGCCGCGGTGGCGCTGGTGTACTGGGGTGCGGCGGAGCCTTCGGCGGCGACCATCGTCCGCACCTACCCCATCGTCGTGCTCGTCGCGGGCACGCTGCTCGCCTGGCGCTTCCGGCGCGGGCGCCTGGTGGTGGCCCTCGCCGCCCTCGTGCTCGCCGACTGCGCGTTGCGATGGCTCACGCCGTTCGACCCGGGCGTGGGGCACGCCGGCGCGGCCGTCGTACGCACCGTCGCGGTGGTGCTCCCCGTCACACTTGCCGTGCTGGCCTTCGTCGGCGAACGCGGGCTGTTCACCAAGTCGGGGCTGCGCCGGCTCGCGTTGCTCGCCATCCCGGCGGCGGCGGTCGTCGGCGTGTGGGTGGTTTCGGATGCGTACCCGCAGCGTACGGCACGCATCGTCGATTTCGCGCTCCTCCCGGCGCAGACGGTGGCATGGCTGCCCCTCGGGCAACTCGCGACCATCGGCGCGCTGCTGGCCATCGCCGCGCTCGTGGTCCGCACGCTCTGGCACCCCGACTTCGAGAGCCGGGGATTTCTGTGGGCGGCCGTCGCGAGCGTGATCGCCACGAGTGTGGTCGCGGCGGGCGGACACACGACGTTGTATCTCGCCGACGGCGGGCTGGTGCTCGTGGTGGCCACCGTGGAAGCGGCCTACGCCATGGCGTACCACGACGAACTCACCGGCCTGGCGGGCCGGCGGGCGCTGCGCGACGCGTTGATGCAGGTGCAGGGCGCATACACGATCGCCATGATCGATGTCGATCGGTTCAAGCGCTTCAACGACAACCACGGCCACGATGCGGGCGACCAGGTATTGCGTCTCGTGGCCACCTGTCTCAGTCGCGTCGGTGGTGGGGGGCGCGCCTTCCGTTACGGCGGGGAGGAGTTCGCCGTGCTCTTCCGCGGCAAGAGCGTCATCGAGAGCGCGCCGTATCTGGAGAAGCTGCGTGAATCGGTGGCGGAGTCGGCGTTCATGGTTCGTGGGCGCGGGCGGCCTCGGCGCAAGCCGAAAGCGCCGCTGGCACGCGGCACGGGGACGCGTCGCATCGTGGTCACCATCAGCATCGGAGCGGCGCAGTCGCGTGGCACCGCCGCGCCCACGGAGGTGCTGAAGGCGGCGGACAAGGCGCTCTACCGCGCGAAGGAAGCCGGGCGCAATCGTCTGGAGTGGTGATGGCGGCGGCCCGGCGGCCGGGCCGCCGCCGCGGGCTACGCACGGCAGTCGTCGTCACACGCCTCGCCGCGCACGCCCTCCAGTCCCTCGTGCGCGATGATCGGAACCATCGCGAGGGCTGCCACGGGGTCGGCCCACCACCAGCCCATCGTGGCGTTCAGCGCGACGCCGGCGAGCGCAATCACGGACAGATACGCGCAGAGCGACGTTTGCGCGGCCTCACTCTCGAGGGCGCGGCTGCTCAGCGCGCGCGCCACGCGCCGCTTGGCACGCGCGAGGAGCGGCATGACCACCACCGAGAGGGCGAGAATCACGATGCCCACCACACTGCGGTCGGGTGCCTCGCGCCGCAGGAGCGACTGCAGGCCGTCGTACGTGACGTACACGGCGAGGGCGATGAAACACCAACCGACGATGCGACGCGTGGCGTGTTCGGCCCGCTCGCGATCGCGGGGGTCGTCGTCCATCCGCAGCCGCCACTGGGCCGCCAGGCTCGCCGACACCTCGATCACGCTGTCGAAGCCGAATCCGGTCAAGGCAACGCTGCCGGCGATGACCCCGACGATCAGGGACGCGGTGCCTTCGAGCGCGTTGTATCCGATGGTGAGATAGTTCAGCCGGAGGCCGCGGCGAATCATCGCCACGCGCTCGGCGGCAGGTACTGCCGGGACGGGGTCCATGCGCCGGAATCTACCGGGCCCGTCCACGCGCTTCTTGACGAATTCGTTAAGAAGCGGTAGCGTGTCCCTGACGAAAACGACAGAAGCCCGCCGTGAACGCCGGCGCCCCGCGGCGCGGCGACCGGCCGGGATTCTTCCGCCGAGTACGGTCCCATGAGTCTGTTCCACGCGCTCCGCTTCCGCTTCCGTGCCCTCGCGCACCGCGGGCGCATGGACGCCGACATCGATGAGGAGATGGCATTCCACATCGACGCCCACGCCGCCGAGCTCGTGGCGCGCGGCATGACCCAAGCGGCGGCGCACCGGGAGGCGCGCCGCGTGTTCGGCGGCCGGTCGGGATACCGCGACGACGTGCGCGACGCGGAGGGCTTCGCTTTCTGGCACGCGCTGCGACAGCACGCGGCGTTCGCCGTCCGCGGGCTGCGACGGTCGCCGGGCTTCACCGCCATGGCGGTACTCACGCTCGGACTCGGCATCGGCGCCAACGGCGCCATGTTCGGCATCGTCGATCGCCTCCTGCTGCGGGGCCCCGAAGGAGTCGTCGCGCCCGGTCAGTTGCGGCGCGCCTACGTTACCAGTACCAACCCGGACTTCGGCGCGTTGACTACGGACTTCGAACCGTACGCATTCTACACGCTCTTGCGTGACGACGTACGGGAATTCGTTGCCGTCGGGGCGTCCACGCCACCGCGACCGGAGCCGTTGGGGCGCGACGCGCAGTCGGCACGGGTCGACGTGGTTCGCGCGACCTCGGACTTCTTCACGACGCTCGGCGTGCAACCGGTGCTCGGCCGGTTCTACGACGCCGCAGAGGACCGCCCGGAACATGCGGCGACGGTCGGCGTCGTCAGCTATGGGCTGTGGTCCGGTGTGTTCGGCGCCGATTCGGCGATCGTCGGGCACACGTTCACGCTCGGGGGGCGCCAGATCACAATCGTGGGCGTGGCGCCGCCCGGCTTCACGGGAGCCATCCGTGGAAACGTGGACGTGTGGTTGCCGCTGGGGGGCATGAAGCTGGGAAAGGACTGGCCGACGAAGTGGAACTGGACCGGCATCCACATCGTCGCCCGGGTGAAGCCCGGCGGCGCAATAGGCGTCGCGAACGCGCAGGCAACAGCCGCCCTGCATCACGGATACACGGGACGCGACGCCAGCATGACCAAGGCGCGCGTGCGCCTGCTGCCAATCAGCTATAGCGACAGCGGCGTGGAGCCCGCGGGGTATGGCGTGGCGCGCATGCTCTGGGGGATGGCGGTCGTGGTGCTCCTGATCGCGGCCACGAACATCACCAACCTGTTGCTTGCGCGCGCCGCCCGCCGGCGTCGCGAACTGGGCGTTCGGGTGGCGCTCGGCGCCTGCCGGGCGCGGTTGGCCGGCATGCTGTTCAGCGAGGCGGCGATGCTCGCCGTGCTTGGAGGCGTCACCGGCCTCCTGGTGGCGTATTGGGGTGGCGCGCTGATCCGGCGCACTCTGCGGCCCACCGTCGTCTGGGCGGGCCCACCGGTGGATGTCAGCGTGTTGATCTACACGGCGGTCGCGGTGTTGGGTACGGCGCTCGTGGTCGGCGTGATTCCCGCGATTCGCGCCGCCAGGGGTGACCCGATCGGAGCGCTCAAGAGCGGTGCGTCCCAATCCGGAACCGATCACGGCCGCACCCGTGTGGCCCTCCAGGTGGTGCAGGCCGCGTTGAGCGTCGTGCTGCTGTTCACGGCCGGCCTGTTCGTGCGCAATCTGCTCGACGTCCGCGCCATGGATCTCGGCATGCAGCCCGGCCGCGTGCTGGTGGTGAGCGTCGCGTTCCCGCGCCGTCCGGTGCGCTCGCTGGCCGAGCTGGACACGGTCACGTCCGTGGAGCATGCCCGCTTTCGCCGGCTGGTGGAACAGGTGCGCCACCTCCCCGGTGTGGCAGATGCCGGCGTGGCCATCGGGCTGCCATTCTACTCGCAGATGGGCGTCAACCTCCGACTGCCCGGGCGCGATTCGCTGCCGTCGGCGCCGGGGGGCGGGCCGTGGATCAACGCGGTCACGCCCGACTACTTCACGACCATCGGGACCGGATTGCTGAGAGGACGGCGCTTCTCGTCGGCCGACCATGAAGGCTCCGAGCCCGTGGTGATCGTGAATGCCATCATGGCGAGCACGTTCTGGCCCCGGGAAGATGCGCTGGGGAAGTGCTTAGTGATCAACGACGCCAATGGCTGTGCCCGCGTGGTCGGCGTGGTGCCCGACGTGCACCAGTGGAAACTGCGCGAAAATCCGCCCATGGGGTACTACGTCCCGATGGGACAGGAGCGCGGGATCGGCGGCCCGTTGCTGCTCGTGCGCCCGACCGGAGACGTCGACGCCTTCGCCGGCACACTGCACGCGGCGCTCGTTCGATTTGCGCCGGAGGCACTGGGAGTGCGCGTGAAATCGCTCGAAGCAAGCATCGACTCACAGGTGCGACCGTGGCGCGTGGGTGCGTTGATGTTCGGGTTGTTCGGACTGTTGGCGTTGATCGTGGCTGCCATGGGCCTGTTCAGCGTCGTCTCGTATCTGGTGGCGCAGCGGACGCACGAACTGGGCGTGCGGATCGCGCTCGGCGCGCGGAGGGGCCGGATCGTGGCGTTCGTATTGCGCGGCGGACTCGGGGCGGCGGTCACGGGAATCGCCGTCGGCATTGCGATGTCGCTGGCCCTCGCGCCGATTCTGCAGCCGTATCTCTTCGACGGAACCGCGCGCGATCCCCGTGTGCTCGCGGTGGTGGCCGGTGTCCTGTTCGCGACGAGTCTGCTGGCGGGTCTGGGACCGTCGTGGCGGGCCTGTCGCATCGATCCCACTATCGCGCTACGGGCGGACTGACCGATGACCACACAGAACAGCGATGGACGCCAGAGTCCGCTCGAGATGCTCATTCTGAAAGCGCTGTCGCTCGAGCCGATGCACGGCTGGGGCATCTCGCTCCGGTTACAGCAGCTCTCGCGCGACGTCCTGCAGATCAACCAGGGCACGCTCTATCCGGCGCTCCACCGGCTGGAGGCCGCCGGCCTCGTGGTGTCGGAGTGGCGCCCGTCCGAGAACAACCGAAGGGCCAAGTACTACGAGATCACCAGGTCGGGGCGGCGCAAACTCGTCGCCGAAGAGGAGCAGTGGGCCGCGTTCGCCGACGCGGTGCGGCTGGTCATGCAGTCGAGCTGACGGGGGCGGGCGGCCCCTTAGATCTCCACCATCCCCTCCGCCCGCAACGCGTCGGCCACCCGGTTCCGCAGCCCCGTCGGATCCGAATGCTGCTGCTGGGCTCGGTCGAGCGCGGTGAGGAACGACCGCTCGAATTCGTACTGCGGGTAACACCGGGCGCACATCGCCAGATGTTCGCGAATCGCCGCCATCCGGTCGGGACTGAGCTCGTCGTCGAGGTAGTCCCAGAGCTGCTGCATCACCGCTTCGCAATCCAGCATCTCGTGCGCGTGGGTGTGGTCGTGCCCGTGGTTGGGGGTCATCGGTCGGATCCTCGGTCGCCCAGTTGATCGGACGCGGCAAAGCCCTCGTCCTGTGCATATATAAGAAGCGCTTCCTGGAGCTGGCGCCGCCCCCGGAACAGCCGGGAACGCACCGTCCCGATCGGGACGTCCAGAATGCGCGCCGCGTCGTCGTATTTCAGATCCTGCATATCCACGAGCACCACGGCGCTGCGCAACACCTCCGGCAACTCCGCCAGCGCACGCTGGATGGCCGGCCCCAGATCGGCCCGCAGCCAGGTGTCTTCCAACGGGCTGTTCCGCACGCTCTCATGAACCATCGCGGCCTGTCGCGCCTCCAACTCGGGCGCTTCCAACGCCACCTCTCGCCGCGCGTGCGCCACGCTGTTCAGGAACTGGTTCCGGCAGATCGTGAACAGCCACCCGCGACACTCGGTGCCGGGTTGATACCGGTCCCACGAGCGGTATGCTCGCAGGTAGGTCTCCTGCACCAGATCGTCGGCGTCGGTCTCGTTCCTGGTGAGCGAGAGGGCGAACCGCGTTACCTCCGGCAGGCAGCTCAGGGCTTCCCGCTGGAACTGTCGGTCGCGTTCTCGTTTCGGGTCGGTGTCGTCGGTCATTGTGGGGGCAACAGGTGGAACCATGGAAAGGTTCCCCGATCGTTCCGAGGGCTGCAAGTCGGGGCCGGCCCAACGGAACTCAATCGGGCGCGAGCCTGTTGCCATGGCGGCGGGCTCACCGTTGCCCATTCTCGGCGCGGATGCTCGCGCGCCAGCAGACAGAAACACTGAGGGAACTCTTTTCACAAGATGGTTGTTGCCGGGGCACGCGACCCGCTCCCCCGCGGTAGGCGCGACCGCAGCGAACAATTCATCCTCAAGGAGATCACATCATGAAGCAACGCATTGCCGTACGTGTCCTCTCGACGAGCGCGCTTGCGCTCGGCGCCGCGCTGATGCTCGCGACGATCCCGGTGCAGGCCCGCGCCCAGGGCGCCGAGGCGACCGTCGTGCAGGTCAAGGCCAAGGGCACCGTGCCGCAGGTGCTCGACCAGTTGAAGAAGATGATCGCCTCCAATGGCATGATGGTCATGGGGGAGCTGCACCAGGGCAAGGTGATCGCGATGACCGGACTGAAGGTGAACTCGGAAACGATCTTCGTGGGGAACCCGCAGGTGGGCAAGGAACTGTTCAGTGCCGAACCAGGGGTGGGGATCGCGGTTCCAGTTCGCATCAACGTGTACCAGGACGCCCAGGGGAACACGGTCGTGAGCTACGTGCCGCCCTCCGAGCTTGCTCAAGTCCTTCCACAACGCGAAGGTCGATCAGGTGGCGCAGATGCTGGACGGGAAGCTGCACAACCTGACGGGCATGCTGGGTGGAATGTGATCCTCGACCACGGGTGGGCGGCGCAGGCCGTCCGCCCGGCCAGGAGGGCTGTGATGTTCGGAATCTCGATTGAAGAGCTGGTGTTGAGCGGCGTCGCCCTCGCGGCGGCGGGCGTTGCGCCGAATCTGTTCTGGATCGCGCAGGGCGGATACGCGCCCATGCCGGTGCTCGCGAAGTGGGTGCTCATCCCGTCGGTGCTGATCGTCTTCGTCGTCCTGGCGATTGCGCGCGCCCGCGGGCAGCGCCGGCTCTTCAACCGCATGATCGCCGGTGGAGTTGCCGGCGGGCTGGCCACGATCGCGCTCGAGATCGTACGTATCACGGGCTTCCACCTTGGCCAGATGCCGGGCTCGATGCCGCAACTGGCCGGCGTGCTGCTGCTGGACCGGTTCATGCTCGGCCCGTCGATGTGGTCGAACATCGCGGGGTGGAGCTACCATTACTGGAACGGTATCGCGTTCGGGCTCATCTTTGCGGTGACGTTCGGCCGCAAGCCGCTCTGGTTCGTGCTCGGCTACGGTCTGTTCATGGCCACCGGCTTCCTGGTGAGTCCGGCTGTCACCGCGCTCGGCGTCGGGTTCATGGGCAGGAACATGCCCGGAATGCCCGTGACCGTCGTCGTCGCGCATCTGGCATACGCCATCGCGCTCTGGTGGGTGATCCGCCGCTGGGTGCGGGATCCCGAATGGATTCTGGGGAGGACGGCCGCTCATGGCTGAACGTTTCGACCTGATCGTCATTGGCACCGGCGCGGCGGGTTCCGGCCCTGCATACGCGTGCCGCGGCGCGGGATGGCGCGTCGCGGTGGTGGACGACCTCCCGTACGGCGGCACCTGTGCGAATCGGGGGTGCGACCCCAAGAAGGTGCTCGTGGGGGCGGCGGAGGCCGTGGACTGGGCGCGGCGCATGGCCGGTCAGGGCGTAGCCGGCGACGCGCACATCGACTGGCCGGCGCTCATGCAATTCAAGCGCACGTTCACCGACCCCGTGCCCGCCAACCGCGAGGAGCGGTTGCGCGCCGAGGGCATCGTCACGTTGCACGGGGAGGCGCGGTTCGTCGCCGCCGACGCGGTGGAGGTCGGCGGCGATCGATTCCAGGCCGAGCACTTCGTGATCGCGGCCGGAAGCGAGCCGCGGCCGCTGGGGATCCCCGGCGCGGAGCACGTGCGCACCAGCACCGATTTCCTTGAACTTGAGCATCTGCCGGCGCGTGTGGCGTTCATCGGGGCGGGCTACATCTCACTCGAATTCGCGCACCTCGCGCAGCGCGCGGGCGCGCAGGTCACCGTGATCGGACGCGGACGTCCGCTGGAACAGTTCGACGCGGAGGTGGTGGATCGGCTGTCGGAACACACCCGCGCGGTCGGGATCGATCTCCGAACGCACGCGGGTGTCACCGCGGTCGAGGCGATCGGCGGCGCGTACCGCGTCCATCTGTCGTCCGACGGCGCCGCGGGAACGGTAGATGCGGATCTCGTGGTGCACGGGGCGGGGCGTGTGCCGGCCACGCGGCGGTTGGCGCTCGACGTGGCCGGTGTGGCCACCGATCGCGGCGGGGTGCAGGTCACCGAATTCCTGCAGAGTCCGACGAATCCGACCGTGTATGCCGCCGGCGACGTGGCGGTGAGGCCTGGGGGGTTTCCGCTCACCCCGGTGGCCGGTTACGAGGGGCGGGTGGTCGCCGAGAATCTGCTGAACGGCAATCGGCGGCGCGTCGACTACGGACCGGTGCCGAGCGTGGTGTTCACCATTCCGCCACTCGCCACGGTGGGGCTCACCGAAGCGGCCGCGTCGGCGGCCGGGCGCGAGGTCCGGGTCGAGCGGCACGACACGTCGGGGTGGTTCTCGAACCGACGGATCGCGGCCGAGGGCGCGATGACGAAGGTGCTGGTCGATGTCGCCACCGATCGCATCGTGGGGGCGCATCTGCTGGGCCATCACGCCGAGGAGGTGATCAACCTGTTCGCGATGGCGATGCGGCATGGGCTCACGGCGCAGGCGATCCGCGAGCAGATCTACGCGTATCCTACGAGCGGGTCGGACGTGCCGTATATGGTATGAGGCGGGCGCTCGGATGTTGGCGAACTCTGAACGGCAACGGCGTCGAGCACTTCTCGAGCCTGGCGAGCATCACCGGCCTGGAGTCGCGCCAGCCCCGAAACTCCGACCCCGATTCCCTCGTAGCGATGCCACACGCGAATGGATACCAACACGCATGGTTCACTTCATCTGCACCGCTTGTGGCATGCAGTTCCCGGCCAGCGAAACTCCGCCTGCGGCGTGCCCGATGTGCGACGACGAGCGCCAGTACATTCCCCCTGGCGGCCAGCAATGGACGACGCTCGACGCACTCCGGTCGACGCACACCACGCGCATCGAACCCGTAGCCGAAGGGCTCATCGGCATCGGCAGCGATCCCGGATTCGCCATCAACCAGCGAGCGTTACTCGTTCGGCACCCGGCGGGCAACGTGCTCTGGGACTGCATCGCGCTCCTGGACGATGCGACCAGAACGCGCATCGCCGAGCTCGGCGGGCTGGCGGCCATCGCCATCAGTCATCCCCACTTTTACACGACGATGGCGGAGTGGGCGCAGGCGTTCGATGTGCCCGTGTACCTCCACGAAGCCGATCGGCAGTGGGTGATGCGGGAGGATTCGCATCTCCGATTCTGGAGTGGAGAGGAGCAAGCGATCGGCGATGGACTTCGCCTGCACCGGCTCGGCGGGCACTTCGTCGGCGGACAGGTGCTGCACTGGCGCGACGGCGCGAGCGGTCGGGGCGCGTTGCTCACCGGCGACATCATTCAGGTAGTGGCCGACACCCGCTGGGTGAGCTTCATGTATTCGTATCCGAACCTCATCCCGCTTCCCGCCGGGGAAGTGCTCCGCATTGCGAGCGCGGTGGAGCCCCTGGGGTTCGAGGCGATCTACGGCGCGGGGTGGGGGCGGGACGTCGTGCACGATGCCAAGGGCGCCGTGAGGCGTTCGGCGCAGCGGTATGTTGAGGCGTTGCAGGCCCCGCGCGCCGCGATGACCGTCCGCGCCCCTACTCCGCCCGCAACGCCGACACCGGATCCACGCGGCTCGCCCGCCGCGCCGGCAACCACGCCGAGAGGGTGGCAATCGTCACCAGCGCCGCCGTCATGATGGCGAAGGTGGCGCCGTCTGCCGGCTGCACCTCGTAGAGCAGCTTGGTCATCAGCTTGGTGAGTTCCAGCGCGCCGAACACGCCCACCGCCACGCCCGCCAGCACCGCCGGCGCGGCGCGGCGCACGGTCTCCGCGATCACCGTCGGACCGCTCGCCCCCAGCGCCATGCGCACCCCGATCTCGCGAGTTCGCTGTCCCACCACGTACGACATCACGCCGTACACGCCGATGGCGGCCAGTACCAGTGCCAGCGCGGCGAACGTCCCCAGCAACAGCATCGCGAACCGTTGGTCCTCCACCGATTGTCCGACGATCCGATCCATCGACGAGAAGCCCATCACCGGGAGGTTCGGATCGAGCTCGCGTACCTGCGCGCGGACGCCGGCCGCAAGATGCTCGGGGTCGAGGCCCGGGGCGGTTTTCGCCACGACGGTCAGGTAGCCCACCGGGAACTGCGCGTGCGCGATGTAGACAATGGGACGCGGCGGTGTCTGCAACTCCTCGTCGTGGACGTCGCGCACCACACCCACCACTTCGCCTCCGGCCCGGCCGCGGCCCAGGCCGAAGCTGGTGCCGATCTCCACCGTGTGGCCGATCGGACTCACCCCCTTCCACAACAACTTCGCGGCCGACTCGTTGACCACGACCACGCCGGGCGCACCGTCACGGTCGGTACCGGTGAACGCGCGCCCCGCCACCATCGCAATGCCGAGCGTCTTGAAATAGTCGGGGGTGACCACACGAATCTGCGTGGAGGGCTGGTCGGCGTCGGGGATGACCTGGCCGTCCAGCGCGTGCGTGGTGATGGAATAGTTGGCGCCGCCCAGCGGCAGCCCGGTGGCGGCGCCGGCGCGCTGCACGCCCGGCAGTGCCCGCACTCCCGTCATGAGCCGGTCGAAGAAAATCTGCGCCGACTCCGCGGTCGGATAGCGCGTGTCGGGCAGCGAAACACTGAACGTCGCTACGCGCGCGGCATCGAATCCCGGCGGCACGTTCTGCAGCCGCGCGAAGCTCCGGATGAGCAGCCCCGCACCCGCCAACAGGATCATCGCCAGCGCCAGTTCGCCCGCCACCAGCACGCCGCGCACCCGCCATCCGCCGCGGCTCATCGTGCCCCCGCGCCCGCCCGCCTGCATCGTGCCGTGCAGTCGCGACACCCGTGACGACTGCAACGCCGGCGCGAGGCCGAACAGCAGGCCGGTGGCCACGCTCAGCGCGAACGTGAACCCGAGCACGCGGAGATCGATCCCCGCCCGGCCGAATTGATCGAGCGTCGCCGGCCCGATGGCGTGCATCGCGCGCGTGGCGCCGAACCCCACCAGCACGGCCGCCGCGCCGCCCATCAACGCCAGCAGCATGCTCTCCACCAGCGCCATGCCGATCAGGTCGCGCGGCCGGGCGCCCAGCGCCGAGCGTACCGCGAATTCTCGCTGGCGCGCGGCGCCGCGGGCGAGCAGAAGGTTGGCCACGTTCACGCAGGCGATCAGCGCCACCAGCCCCACGGCGCCGAGCAGGATCCAGAGCGCCCGCCGCGACGACGCACCCACCAGGGAATCGCGCAGCGGCTTCGCGTCGGCCCCGTGGCCCTGGTTGGTCTTCGGAAAGTCCGTGGCCAGCCGCCGGGCCACGGCGTCGACGTCGCGCGTGGCGGCGTCGACCGCAACGCCGGGCCGCAGCCGCGCCACGACGTCCAGGTAATGCGCGCCCCGTTGCGTGGCCAGCGCGGTATCGCTGAATGCCAACGGCAGCCATACGTCGCTCCGGTCCGGGTACGCGAAGCCGGGGGGCATCACACCCACGATGGTGCGCGTGACGCCGTCCATCTGCACCGTCTGCCCGATCACATCGGTTCGGCTGCCGAACAGCCGGCGCCAGACGCCGTCGCTCAGGATCACGGCGTCCGTCTGGCCGTACGTCTCCTCACCGACGGTGAACGGGTGCCCGCGCAGCGGTTGCACGCCGATGGCATCGAAGAATCCCTGGGTGACGTACGCCCCCGAGAGTGGCATGGGGTCGCCGTGTCCGGTAAGCGTCGGGGTGTCCTCGTACATCGCGCCGAGCGCGACGAACGCGTGCGTCTGCTTCTCCCAATCCGCGAAGTTCGGCGGCGACGCCACGTGTTCGCGGCCGTGCGCGGTCTCGTACAGCTTCACGATCCGCTCCGGGCTGCCGTAGGGCAGGGGACGCAGCAGCGCGGCATTCACCACGCTGAACACCGCCGCGTTGGCGCCGATGCCGAGCGCGAGGGTGATCACGGCCGCCGCGGTGAAGGCCGGCTGGTGCAGGAGCTTTCGCAGCGCCAGCCGGGCGTCGAACGCCAGCGTCCGCCACCACTCGCTCCGCTCGACCCGCCGGTGAACCCGTGCCGATCCGCGCTGCATCGTGCGGCGCGCGGCGTCCACGCTGCCGAACTGGGTCCGGGCCGCGCGCGCGGCTTCGTCGGCACTCATGCCCCGGGCCCGAAACCCGCGCTCCAATTCCTCGAGATGAAATCCGAGTTCGTCGTCCACGTCGGCCCGCGGGTCGGCGCCGAAGAATCGCAAATACCGTCGCCAGATCGGCTCGTGCCGCGGCATGATCAGGCCCCCGCCGGTTGCACGGTCATTGGGATCTCGAGCGCGGCGAAGATGGCGTGCGCATAGCGCGTCCAACTGGCCGTCTCCTCGCGCAGCCGCTTCCGCCCCGACGCGGTGAGCGCATAGTACTTGGCGCGACGGCGATCTTCGGTCAGCCGCCACTCGGCGTCGATCAGTCCGCGCTCCTCCAGGCGGTACAGGGCGGGGTAGAGCGACCCGTCTTCGATGCGCAGTGCGTCGGCGGTGGCCGACTCCACCCACCGGGCGATCTGGTAGCCGTGCGCGGGCGTCGTGCTGACCGCCTTGAGCACCAGGAGGTCGAGTGTCCCGCGGAGGATCTGCTGTTTGAGGTCGGCCATTGGAGTGTCCTAGAAAGTCTAGGACAGAGAATTCCACGACTGCCCTAGAAAGTCAAGGGCAGCCCCGCTCGTTGGCGGTTAACCGGCCGGCGGGCCGAAGCGAGCGCGCTTGGTGGGGCGGGAGACGCGGCCAGCGCCCAGGGCTGGACGTCTCCAGGCGCCGCGGCCACGGGTCTGCACCGTAGGGTCGCGATCACAGGCCTTAGCCCCACTCCCGCCTCCCCTTGCACTTCTACAACGACGACGTAGCTTCTCCTGTAGAAGCCATAGGGGACCTCATGCCGCCGGACCGTCTCGATCTCCCGCAGGGCACGCTCGACCTGCTCATCCTGAAAGCGCTGTCGCTCGCCCCCCAGCACGGGTGGGGAATCTCGGAGCGCATTCGCCAGATCTCGCGCGAGGTGCTCGACGTGCCGCAGGGCTCGCTCTATCCCGCCTTGCACCGATTGGAGCGGCGCGGCTGGGTCAAGGCCCGCTGGGGGACCTCGGACAACAATCGCCGGGCGAAGTTCTATGAGTTGACGCGACGAGGGCGCGCGCAGCTGGCGGTCGAAACCGGCGACTGGGAGCGGTTGGCCGCGGCGGTAGCCCTCGTTCTGCGGACCACCTGACGCCGGCCGATCCATGCTACGTGATCTGCTGAGTGATCTTCGCTACCGCCTCCGCGCGTTGTTCCGCCGAGAGCAGACCGGCCGCGACCTGAATGACGAACTCCGCTTCCACCTGGAACGCGAGGCGGAGAAGTACGTCGCCCAGGGGGTGGCGCCGGCCGAGGCCAGGCGCCGCGCGCGCCTCGCGTTCGGCGGCGTGCAACGCTTCACGGAAGAGACGCGCGACGTCGGCCGGATGCGGTGGATCGAGGCGGCAGCCCACGACATCCGCTATGCATTCCGTTCCCTCCGCCGCTCGCCGGGGTTCGTGGCGGTGGCGGTACTGTCGCTCGGCATCGCGATCGGCGTCACCGGCACCACGTTCGCCATGCTGGACGCGGTACTGGATCCATACGTGCCGTACGCGAAGCCGGATCAGTTGCTCACGTTGCGAACGTATGGCTGGGCCACCGGCCACGTGGACCTCAGCCCCGAGATGCTGGGCACGATCGTCACGCGGCACGATCTCTTTGCCGACGCGATCCCGTGGGCGGTCAACGGACACAACCAGGTCTATACGTCGAACGGGCAAGGGATGCCGGGACACATCGTGCTCGTCGGGCCGGGGTTCGTCCATACGCTCGGCATCACGCTTTCGCGCGGCCACGGCTTCGCTCCGTACGCGGCCGGCGAGCCACTGGCGAGCCCGGCCATCATCAGCTACCCGGTATGGCGGCAGGTGTTCGGGTCCGGTCGGGATCTTGATCGATTGGTGATCACGGTGGCCGGCGAGCAGCACCCGGTGGTGGGCGTCATGCCGCCGGGCGCCGACTATCCCGACGGCACCGACGTGTGGCTGCGCATGCCGCAGACTATGGCTGCGGGGCTCGTAGGCCCGGCGCAGATGCAGGCGCTCGTTCGCCTGCGTCCGAACGTGACGCCACGACGACTGCAGCAGCTGCTCGGAGCGTATGCGGCAGGCGAGGCCCACGATCATGGACTGCCATCCGGTATGACGGCGGTCATGCTGAACGACGTGACCCCCCGGACCAATGGCTTCTTCGGCTTCAACGCCGGCATCGCGATCGCGTCGCTCCTCGTGCTCATCGTGGCGTGCCTCAACATCGCGAACGTAATGTTGGCGCGAGGACTCGCTCGCCGACGAGAAATTGCGGTACGGAAGGCGATGGGCGCCACCGGCGCCGCGATCGTGAGGTACGTGATGGCCGAGGCGGTGCTGCTGGCGCTGGGCGGCGGCATCGTCGGTGGCACGCTCGCCGTCTGGGGCATCGACGTCGTGCAGGCGTACATGCCTCTGGCCATGCTCGAGTACTCGTTTCGCGTACCGGTGTTCAACTGGCACGTTCTGGTGTTCTTCGTCGCGGCCACGGGCGTGACCGCGCTGCTGTCGGGCCTCGCGCCCGCCCTCGCTGCGCGTCGCGCTGACATCGGCGAGGCCATGAAGGACGGCGGCAACGCCGTGGCCGGTCGCAGCAACGGCGGCTACCGCGTGGTCGTGAGCGCGCAGCTCGTCCTCTCATTGATGATGGCGATGGCCGCGGCAACGCTCCTCGCGGGCCTTCACCCCCCGCCACCGCAAGTCTCGCCGATCAATGAGCACAATCTGTACTCCGGAACGGTCGTGCCCACGCACGCGGTGTGCCGGGCGATGTCGCACCCCGATCAGTTCATGCCCGACCTGCTGACGACCATTCGAAGCGTGTCCGGCGTGCGGCAAGGAGCCGCGGCCGTGTGGGCTCGGCCCGAGCGGGGCACGGTCACGTCCGACCAGCCGAGCGGTCCAGTCCAGGTTCCGCTGACGCAATATGCGCTGGCGACCCCAGCGTATTTTCGTGCCCGAGGGGTGCCGCTCATCGCCGGCCGCGACTTCGAAGCAGGAGACGTCGCCAGCGGCGCGGCGATCGTGAACCTGGTGCTCGCCAAGCGGCTCTGGCCGCTCATGTCTCCCGTTGGGCGGGCCCTCAAGCTGGGACCGACGGCGTCCGATGCACCGTGGGTGCGGGTGGTCGGCGTGGCGAGCGCTCCTATCGAGCTACCGGACGGTGAGCGCTTCGACCTTGCTCCGCGGGTGACGGTGGTGGGTCACTCGACCTGCGCCGCAGCCAATTTCTGGGCGCGCGTGGACCACGACGACGCGCAGACGCTGAGTGCGCTGTACCACGGATTGCGTGCCGCCTTTCCGGGCGCGGTGATCAGCGACATCTACGGGTCCGCCGCGCAGACGACGAAGTGGAACTATTCGGCAGCGGTCACGGCGTACACGTACACCGGGGTCGCGCTGTTCATGCTGCTCCTGTCGGCGGCTGGCGTGTTCGGCGTGATGAGTCTGGTGGTTGGAGGCCGCACGCGGGAGTTCGCCGTTCGGGTGGCCCTCGGGGCGCAGGGCCGCGACCTCTGGCGGCTCGTGATGCACGATGCGCTGCTGATGGGGCTCGCCGGCATCGCGATCGGCGCGTTCGCGGCCATGCACTTCGGCCCTTACGGTGGCCTCAGCGTTCAGTGGATGGACACCGATCCCGTCTCGCTCGTGATCGCCGAAGCGGCGGTCGTGACGGCGACGTTGCTGGCGTGCGTCGTGCCGGCCCACCGCGCCTCGCACGCCGATCCCGTCGAAGTGCTGAGGGCGACCTGAGTCGCATTCGCCCGAGCCGCCTTCCGCGTCGTCTGCGAGGGGGCCTGGGTCCGTGAAGAGTGGTCCGGCTTCCCAAACGCCTGCACTGGAGGCGCTCCCCTGCCTGACCGGACGGCCGCGAGCGGCTGCCCGCCTATCGACCGAGGCGGGTCATCCGCACTTCTCGTGGTAGATCATCATCTGGATCTTCCAGTCACCGGCCGCGTCCGGAGTGAATACGTACACGTAGTCGGCGTCCAGGTGGTCGTTGGTGCGCTCTCCCGCGGCGTCGAACACATCGCTTCTCGTCGTGCCGATGGACCACGCGATCTGGTCGGACGCGAACGAATGGGTCTCGGTGTTCATCGAGTTCCTGAACACCTTGGGGTTCGATGTCAGTACCGTTTTCGCCATGGCGTCCCGGCCGTAGCGGAGCTGGAACGGCGATCGGAAAAACGCGTTGGAGTGGATCTGCGCCAGCATGCCGGGCAGGTCATCGGCGTTCCAGGCCTGCTGGAACGCGTGCATCAAGGAGTCGGTGAGGGAACCGGAAGTCGCGCTGGAGACGGGAGCGACCGCGGCCGTCGGCGCGGGGACCTGGGTGCGGTGGCCGTGGAGAAAGCCCAGGGAGTAGGTGGCCAGGAGGACGAGGACGTGGGGAAGGGACTTCCTCATGGGTTCGACTCCGGTAAGGAAGGGATGGGAAATTCAATGGGGGTCGGTCGAGTATATGGCGTGGTCCCCCGCAGTGGGAGGACCGACGACGCGTGCGCCACCATCAATCAACGCCTCTCGGCCCCTGGAATTCCGGCCATCAGGCCGAGACGGATTTACCGCTGTAGGCCACGCCAAGCCTGAACACGGCCCACGGCACGCCGGTCGCTGGAATTGCGATCAACGTCAAACCAAGATCGGGCTGGAACAGGTTGAGGGTGCCGAACGATGCGCCGACCATGCTCGGCATGAGGCTGAAAATGATCCAGGCCGAGCCCAGCGTGGTGAGCAACGGGAACCACAAACTGAACAGGCCGAACGGGCCCGACTTGGCGCGTAGTTCGCGGCGATGACGCCATGCCCAGATCATGCTGAGCAGGAACATGACCGGCGTGAGCACCAGCGCGATGAACAATGCTTTCAGGGCCCAGTGGGACCCCTCGCCATTGTAATCGAGACCGAGCGCCCGGGCCGCGATGCCGTTGCGGAGCTCGGCCGTTTCCCCAAAGCCGATGCCGCTGCCGGCGTTGACCAGCACCACCGCCCCCTTCCTTTCTGCGGGGACCATCGTCGCGAGCGTTTCGTAGCCGGGGCTATTCCCCGTGTGGAAGACGGTTCCTTTCGCTGGATCCACAAACCACCCGAAGCCGTAGAAGGGAGAGGCTTCGCTTGCCTGGCGCATCATGGCGACTTTGCCCTTGGCGCTGAGGACATCGTCTTTGCCATTCATCATCATCAGCATGTACCGCGCCAGATCGTTGGCGCTGGCGATGATCCCACCTTGGGGAGCCGTGGCAAGATCGGTAGAGTTTACGGCCAACGGGCGCTTGGAGCCGAACCATGGTCTGTGCCCTGACGCCATGGCGTCGTGGATCTCTCCATCAGCGACGAAGCTGTGCTTCATGCCAACCGGCTCCATGATGTTGGTTTCAATGAAGGACCGGTATGTCTGCCCGCTGACGACTTCGATCAGGCGACCAAGAATCTGGTAGTTCAAGTTCGAATACTCCCACTTCTCGCCAGGTTTGTAGGCGGGAGTCACCCCTGCCATCTGGTCAACCCGGCGCGCAAGTGCATCCTCGTGCTGGGTGTTGTCCGTAGGTGAACGGTTCCCTTGAAAGGTGGACAACCCGCTCGTGTGGCTGAGCAACTGGCGGATCGTGATCGCCCCGGCGGGCCGGCCGGAGAAGACGGTGAGATAGTGCGAAATTTCGGTATCCAGGCCGACCTTGCCCGCCTCGACCAGTTGCATAACGGCCAGCGCCGTAAAGCTCTTGGAGATCGAGCCGGTATTGAAGGGTGTGTCAGGCGTGACGGCCTCGTCGCCTCCCATCTTGACGACACCTCGTGCGCCAGCCGTCGTGATGTCGCCATCCGCCACGACGGTATAGGCCAGCCCGGGAACGCCGGAGACCGGCATCTCGCGAGCGATGAAGTCGTCGATGGATCCTGCAGGTATGCCGGCTGGCAACGCCGCGGTGAACCCAAAGGCCAGGAGAGCCAGCATTGGCGGCACGACATGCTTCCTGTGGTCCCGTGCCGGCAAACCCGGTCCGGAACCGTTCATGGCCACATGAGTGGTCACTACTGAGAGGAAATTCTTCTTGGGCAGGCGCATCAGGGGAGGCCGGAATGACACCGAATCGTGCGTTCGTTCGACGGTGCTTCGAGGGGCTGGTAGCAACGGGGCGCACGCCGGGAGGCCAGCCGCTATGGAGATCATAGGCTTTCATCCGCGCAAGCGCGAGCGTCGACTGGCGATCGAAGCCGAGGACGGCACGAATGCTGGCCCGTTCAGGTCGTGCGCGAAATTGCGGTTGAATGGGCACCCCTCCTGGGAGAAGGGCCGGTCGGCGCTGCCATCCGCAGCCGTCATTCCGGTGTGACACGGCGGACCCTATATTGGCGCACCCCCCACTCGCCCGCTTCGTCCCATTTGAGGGTCTATGTCCGACGCCGGACTGCGTGAGCAGGTTCAGAGCACCGTGAGGGCGTCGCATCCCCTCGAGCGTGAACGCGCGGGCGGGATGCCACGGGTCACCCTTCCTCAAGCGGCGGCCTGACGTGGCTGGCATTCCCTCCCGGCTCGTGGCCGCCCTCGCCGACCGCTACCGCCTCGAGCGCGAGCTCGGGCAGGGCGGGATGGCGACCGTCTATCTCGCGCGCGATCTCAAGCACAACCGCGACGTCGCGATCAAGGTCCTGAAGCCCGAACTGGCCGCCGTGCTCGGCGCCGGGCGGTTTGTTCAGGAGATCGCGACGACCGCGGCCCTGCAGCATCCCAACATCCTGCCACTGTTCGACTCGGGAAGCGCCGACAGCTACCTCTATTACGTGATGCCCTACGTCGAGGGCGAGACACTGCGGGCCAGGCTCGATCGTGAGACACAGCTTGGCGTGGAAGAGTCCGTGCAACTGATCCGTGAACTCGCCGACGCGCTCCAGTACGCGCACGCGCACGGGGTAGTGCACCGCGACATCAAGCCGGAGAACATCCTCATCCACGCCGGCCGTCCGACGGTTGCGGACTTCGGCATCGCGCTTGCCGTGAGCGCGGCGGCTGGCGGGCGAATGACGGAAACCGGGCTCAGTCTCGGCACCCCGCACTACATGAGTCCGGAACAGGCGACGGCGGAGAAAACGATCACCGCGCGCAGCGATATCTACTCGCTGGCCAGCGTGTTGTACGAGATGCTCGCCGGCGAGCCGCCGCACACGGGCACGTCGGCACAGCAGATTATCCGGAAAATCGTGACCGATGATCCTGTGCCGATCACGACGATCCGCAGGGCCGTGCCGCCGAACGTGGCGGCTGCGCTGGCGAAGGCCCTCGAGAAGCTCCCGGCCGACCGGTTTGACAGCGCCAAGACGTTCGCGGACGCACTCGCAAACCCAGCCTTCGCCGTCGCGGGGACCACGGCGGTGGGCGCGGCAGCCGGGCGGCCGACACCGCGGGCGTGGCTCCGCGCCGGCGCCGCCGGCGTGCTCGCCGGGGCGGCGATTGCCGCAGCGGTTATCGTGCCGCTCAAACTGCATGACCGGGCGGCCCCGACGGACCGCTACCGGTTCGCCATCGCCGCGGGCGGGACGGCGGTCGCCACCCACACGACGCCTCAATTTGCGATCGCTGACGATGGCATGACCATCGCCTTCATCGCGAAGGATTCCGCGGGGGCGAGCCAGCTCTGGCTCCGGCGTCTCGATCAGGACACCGCCCAGCGTGTCCCCGGTTCGGACGGCGCCAGCGCGCCGTTCTGGTCGCCCGACAGCCGATCGGTCGGCTTCTTCGTCGGCAACACCCTCGAGCGGTACACCATCGGGAACACTCGGCCGTCGCCAATCGGTGCGGTGAGCGGCTCGTCGTTCACCGCCGCCTGGATGTCCGACGACGAGATCCTGTTCTCCCCGTCCAACGGGCCGATTCTGCGCATGTCCGTGCGTGGCGGCGGGACCGTGCCGGTGACGACGCTCGATTCGGCTCGTGGCGACATCGCGGATGTCGGTCCGACGCGGCTGGCTGATGGGCGACACTTTCTATATACGGCGCTCAGCTTCACCGGGAGTTCGTCCGGTCGCGTCACGCTGGTGGGCTCGCTGGATGGCGGGACCCCCATTCGGGTGATCGACGGCTTCCCGGCGTACGCGGCGCCGAACCATCTGATCGTAGTGCGCAACGGCGACCTGGTCTCGCTCGACTTCGATCAGAGGACCTTCCAGGTGCACGGCAACGGCGTCACGATCGGCAGCGCTGAGACAGTCGGTGAACTCTTTGCATCGGCCAACGGCACGTTGGTGTGGTCGCGGCCGCCGAGTGAGCGGCATACGTCGCTCGAACTGTACGACCGGCGCGGAATGCGCGTCCGCACGATAGGTCCTTCGGCGTCCGAAGCCGATCACGGATACTACGGGGCGCGATTCTCGTCCGACGGCAGCCGGGTCGCGTTCGCGCATCACCTGGGCGAACGCGGTGGCGACCTCTACCTGTTCGACCTGGCGACCGGTACCGCAACGCGCGAGACGTTCAAGCCGACGACGCACAACCCGCCGGGGCCGTGGTCGCCCGACGGCCGGCGCATCCTCATCAACTCCACGCGGAGCGGAGCGGACAACATCGATGTGAAGACGATCGGTCAGTCGGACCAGCACCTGATGGTGCCGCCGGTGGCGGTGGGGAGCTTCGCCTCGGATTGGTCGCGCGACGGCGGGACGATCCTCTTCGACCGGCCGAGCATGCGCACGCAGGACGACGTGTGGGAGATGCCGGCGAGTGGAGATAGCAGCGCGGGCCCGCCCAAGCCGCTGCTCGCGTCACCCGCGAATGAGATGGAGGCGGTGTTCTCACCGGACGGTCGCTGGATTGCCTACGCGTCGGATGAAACCGGTCGCTTCGAAGTATATGTGCGCCGGTATCCGCTCACCGGTGAGCAGTGGAAGATCTCCGCCGATGGCGGCGAGGCGCCGCGGTGGCAGCGCGATGGCAAGGAACTCTTCTTCCTGGCGCCCCGTGGCGAGCAGACGGCCGTGATGGCGGCGTCGGTGGAGCTGGGCTCGAGCTTCCGCAGTGGCCGGCCCGTCGAGTTATTTCGGAAACCCATACAGCGGCTCCGGGGATTCTTGCGAAGCCTCATGCCCTACGACATCTCCCCGGACGGGCAGCGGGTTGCGGTCATCGAGAACGACACGGTCGGTCCGACGCGAGTGCCGCAGGTGGAGGTGTTCGTGAATGCACTGAGTGCGGCGAGGTCTCCGCACTGAGACGGTTCGGTCGACGGGCCCCCGGGTGTTCGACATTGAGATTCGATTGGCCAGCGGCGGCGGAACGCTCAATTCCGCAGAGAGTTAGGGCAGCCCCCGGCGCCCGGGGCCATACGGTGCCAGCGTTTGTTTTTATCGTGGGACTCCGATATCCGGGAATAGCGATTTGCCATAGTTCCACTTATTCGGCACGAGGTTATCCTTGCATTTCTGGAACGTCACTCCATAATTGCAAGGATGATCCATCGCCGCCTGCTCGCATCGCTTTCCGCCGCCCTCGAGGAATCTCCGGCCACCGCTCTGCTGGGGCCGCGGCAGGTTGGGAAGACCACGCTCGCGCTCGAAGTCGCCAAGACGCGGCCGGCGGTCTACCTCGACCTGGAGTCCGAAGCCGACCGGGCCAAACTCACCGAGCCGGAACTCTACCTGGCGCAGCACGAGAACAAGCTCGTCATCCTCGACGAGATCCACCGCACGCCACATCTATTCCGCAGCCTGCGTGGGCTTATCGCCGCCGGCCGGAGGCGCGGGCACGGGCGGGGCCGTTTCCTGGTCCTGGGGTCCGCGTCGATGGACCTGCTCAAACAATTCAGCGAGTCGCTCGCCGGTCGCATCCGGTATCTGGAACTCGCCCCGCTCGACGCCGGCGAGGTGGGGCGCAAGCGCCTCGACACCCTCTGGTTACGCGGGGGCTTTCCGGAGAGTCTGCTCGCCTCGTCCGACGCCGCGAGCCGGCGCTGGCGCACGGATTTCATCCGCACCTACCTCGAACGCGACATCCCGCAGCTCGGGCCGCGCATCCCGGCCGAAACGCTCCGTCGCCTCTGGACCATGCTCGCGCATCAGCAGGGTGGGCTGCTCAATGCCGCGGCGCTGGCTCGCGCCCTGGCCGTGGACGGCAAGACGGTCGCGTCCTATCTCGACCTGCTCGTGGACCTACTCCTCGTGCGCCGCCTTGCGCCGTGGCACGGCAATGTCCGTAAGCGTCTGGTCAAGTCGCCCAAGGTCTACGTTCGCGACAGCGGGCTGGTGCATGCACTGCTTGGGGTGGGCGACCGCGAAGACCTACTGGCGCACCCGGTGGCCGGCGGGAGCTGGGAAGGGATGGCCATCGAGTCGCTGATCGCGGCGGCGCCCCGTGGCACCGACGCGCACTTCTTCCGTACCGCGGCCGGCGCCGAGATCGACCTCTTGTTGAAGCTCCCCGGCCATCGCAAGCCGTGGGCCATCGAGATCAAGCGTGGGGTGGCGCCGAAGCTCGAGCGGGGCTTCCAGTTCGCCTGCGAGACGGTGCGGCCGGAGCGCCGCCTCGTGGTCTATGGTGGAGTGGAGCGATTCCCGGTGGCAAAGGACGTGCAAGCAGTTTCACTCTGGGACCTGTGCGACGAGGTGGCCGCTGCGTGAGCGGGTTCAACATTACGCACGAGGGAAGCACTGACATGGACATCCAGCGAAGCACGCTCCAGTTCAAGATCACCCTGCGGCACATCGAACCGCGCATCTGGCGCCGCATCGAGGTGCCGGCGAGCTATTCGTTCTGGGATCTGCACGTGGCCATCCAGGACGCCATGGGCTGGCTGGATTACCACCTCCACGTGTTCCGCGTGCGGAACCCTGAAACGCGGCAGGCCGAAGAGATCGGGATTCCCGACGACGATCCGTTCGAGGGCGATCCGGTGTACCTGCCCGGGTGGACCGTGCCCATCAGCAAGTATTTCTACGTCGGAGGAACGCGGGCGCAGTACGAATACGATTTCGGCGACGGGTGGGAGCACGATGTGGAACTGGAAGCCGTCGGAGGCCGCGAGCCGGGCACCAAATACCCCCGGTGCCTGGCAGGCGAGGGGGCGTGCCCGCCCGAGGACTGCGGTGGCCCGCCCGGCTACGAGCGCCTGCTCGAGATCTTGAGCAACGCAGCCGACGAGGAATACGAAGAGACCCTGGAATGGACGGGAGGGCAGTTCGACGCGAACGCATTCGCTCCCGAGGGCGTGCGATTCGACGACCCCAAGGTGCGCTGGCGCAAGGCATTCGGGGGGCGGCGGAGCCGGTAACGATCCGCGACTCAGTTGTGATCGTCTGGCAGAACGATCTTGGGGTTTCGACGAAGCCCCTTCAGCTTCGCCCGCGTCATCGCCGAACCTTCAAACGCTGCGCGGAGTTCCTCCTCGCTCCTCATGAGGAAAATGCCCGCCACCGCCTTCGCGTCCTTGCTCCCAATGACTTCCCGCGCCTCGGACCT
Organism: uncultured Gemmatimonadaceae bacterium; assembly: GCA_963781765.1. Lineage (GTDB taxonomy): Bacteria > Gemmatimonadota > Gemmatimonadetes > Gemmatimonadales > Gemmatimonadaceae > JAGWRI01. Next base: position 9,271 of record CAWAHC010000007.1, on the reverse strand, counting down.
CGGCGCCTTTGCGTTGCGGGGGAAGTGATGGTTGAACGGGCATACCTCCTGGGACGTGTGCCGACAAAACTGTATTGCGATTCCGTTGGAGACGGGTGGGCGATCTCTCGCCAAGAGAGGGAACTGGTGCTGGAGCGTTTCGGAGGCCGGGCGTCCGCAGCGCGGATGCGCCGGGCTCGGCTCAGCCTCCTGTCAAAGCGCGCACCCGGTTTGACCAACTGGCGGGGACCTGGGCCAACCCCAACGCTGGGGCGGAAGAACTGGGATGGCCTTGGGGGTCGGGTCACAGCGGAACAGTCCTGCGCTGCGAGCGGCGATGCGGCTGGTATCTCGCGTTCATAGGGTGGCGCATGTCGTCATCGCACGCACAACCACGAATCAGTCGTCGAGAGTGAAGACCACGCAAGAACCTTAATAGTTACTTCATGCTGGTGGGCTTGCATATCGTGCCGCTGTCGCAAAAATAGGAAAGGCGACGTTGCTGTGCCGGTTTCCTTCAGTTGCTAGCGGCCAAGATCTCCGGAGCCTGTGAAGTTCTCCGACTGTCAGTGCCCTTTCAGTCTCCACGGCCAGCCCGCGGTCGACTCCGCGTGGCCAGGGAAGCTATATGGCGTGCGGTACGGCGCCGTCGACCGGACAGCTTTCGCCTTTGGACAGAGGAACTAGGGGATGGTGGGTTGGCCGCGCTCGACGGATCCGGTTGGGACGCCACGGCGTACGCTGGTCGCCGTGGTGATTGTCGTTGCGGCGCTCGCAGTCGGAGCGGCGGTGTGGGAAGCCGGCCCCTTCGGGGAGAAGAGCACGCGACGCTTTGCGCCGTCATCGCGTGAATGGGAGGTCCCCGAGTGGCAAGCCGAGCGATTCTTGGAACATGGCCAGCCGCTGCAGGCTATCGGCTTTGGCTCCGGCGGAAGCATCACCACGCTCGTTCAGAAGGAACCGCGCGCCATTTATCAATTCGAGTACTCCAATCCTCAGATCGTCACGGGAGGCTTGACGCGGTGGTGGAAACCGGTGACGCCTGGGGTGCTCCCGGTTCATACTCCAACCGACGTGGTCGGAGTCACGCCCGACGGCATTCCCTTGTATCTGGATTCGACCACCGCGGCGGTTGTGACAAGCACGATCTCCGGGCAACGCGTGCTCGTGGCAGTGCTTGACACACTGCCCGTGGTCCAATCGGCCTGCGCCGTCGACTCGCGAACGATCGCATTCGTCGAGTCGGTCCATCCGGATACGGTGTTCATTCAGCGGATTGGTCAGCCGGTACGCCGAGCCGTCTCGCTGATGCCAACTGCCGGAGAGTCGCTTCCGCCGTCGTGGGCCGCCGCTCGGTTCGGCGGTGCGATGGGTGCGGGGTGCGCGCTCTGGGCGCCACACTGGCACAGCGTGGCGACACTCGTCGACTCGACGATCGATTCGGAGTGGCGGCTGCGCTGGGCCTCTACCCGGCCGGCGTGGTGGCGGCGCCTGGGCGCATGGGTGGCAGGTCGCACGATCCGCCCGGTATTCGCCGAAGACGTGACGGTGTTTCCAGGTGGCGTCGCGGTGCTGTCGGACGCGGGTACGGCCATCGACCTGTATGCCATGGACGATGGGAAGTACCTTGGGAGCATGCCGCTCCCTCAGCCGACGCTCCGGATCGCGGGGGCCGGGCCGCGGATCTTCACGCTTCGTCAATCGCTGGACAGTATTCTGTTCGCGTCGTACGTCTTGCCTCCGCCAGCGCGAGCCCTGGCCTCGCAAGCCGGACACCGGCTGGATGAGGCAGCGTCGCCGCCGCAGTGGCTCCGCCGGCTACGCGTGACGTCGCGATGAGGGGCGGCTTGGCCTCCATACGGCGACAGGCGCGGTTGCTGACGCAGGATGCGTGGGTAACCCTGCGTGCCCTACGACGCTCGCCGGTGTACGTCGCATCCGCCGTCTTGCTTATGACGATCGGGATTGGCGCCATGACCGCCACGTACAGCGTCATTGACGCGGCACTGCTCCGACCGCTCCCGCTGCCGACTCCGCAGCGCCTCGTCACCATCGAGAACATCGACATCCCGTACGACTTCGGGGCGCGATTTCCCAAACCGCGGGCGTATGTGAGCGATCTCCAGGAGCTCGGAGTCTTCACGGCGGTCGCCGTTGATGCGTCGGGGGCTCTGAATCTCGGCGGCCTGGGCGATGCGTCCCGTGCATCGGTCGCGTACGTGACGACGGGATTCTTTCGCGCGATGGGACGGGGCCCGATCCTCGGTCGCGCGTTCACCTCGCTCGAGGGCACGGACGGCGGGAATTGGCACGTCGCGGTTCTCTCTCATCGTTTCTGGATGCAGCGGTTCGGTGGTTCGGGCCGGGTGCTGGGGCAATCGTTCACGTTGAACGACCACGAGTATCGTGTCGTCGGCGTGATGCCCTCGGATTTCACGTTCCCGTCCGCCCCGGACCTCTGGCTGCCGTTCCCGCTGCCAATCTCGAACAGCGAGGTCTTCGAGGCGTTTGGGCGGTACATCCCGACGCACACTGTCGCCCGGCTCCGACCGGGAGTTTCTGTTCGTGCGGCGGACGAAGCGGTGGCGCATCTGGAGAACGAGTATCCGACCTGGTCTTACATGGCCGATTCCGCACACGTCCTGGTCAAGCCGATGCAGAGCGCGTTGTTGAGTAGGAATCTGCGGGGCGCTGTTGTCGCGCTGGGGGCGGCGGCGGCATTGGTCCTCCTGCTGGCGTCGCTGAACTTGGCTGGCCTGCTATCCGCGCGGGGAATGCGCCGAAGGCAAGAGCTCGGGGTGCGCATTGCGCTTGGGGCGTCGCGGGCCGATCTCGTGCGTCTCTACCTCGTGGAGGCGCTCCTCCTCAGTGTCGCCGGTGCCGCGGGCGGCATCCTCGTGGCGCGGTACAGCATGCCGACGCTCGACGCGCTGCTCCCGCCCCAGCTCCTTGCGATTGCGCGCCCGACCCTCGACCTCCGGCTACTGGGCTTCGCGATCGGCGTCAGCGTGCTCGTGACCGCTGTCGTGACGGTGGGGTTCGCAGGGCGCGTCCGCAGCGAACCAGCATTTGGCTTCGGGAGGAGTAGCCGACCCATGCGCATACGGCGGGCGGTCGCCGCCCGCGGACTGCTGAGCACGATTCAGATCGGCCTGGCGCTCGTTCTCGTGACTGCGGCCGCCCTGATGGTGCGCACATTTCACAGTCTGGAGAGCGTGGATACGGGCATGGATCTGACCGGGGCCGCCGTAGGGCAGGTGAGCCTTCCCCCGTCCGCGTACCCATCGGGTAGCGCCGTGGCAGCGTTCGTGCAGGGTACCGTTACGAGGCTCGACCGTGCGCCGGGCATGCATTCGGCGGGCGCCGTGGATGTGCTACCGATTGCGGGGCACGGAGAATTTGCGGAAGCGCTCACGGCGGCGGGCGCCCCGGCCGATACGCTTCTACCGCTCATGTATGCGGTCACTCCCGGCTACTTCAAGTCCCTCGGAATTCCGTTGGTGGCTGGGCGTGACTTCCGTTGGTCGGACCAACCCTATGGCGCCATCGTTGTCAACGCCACCGTTGCAAAACGACTCTGGCCGAACGATAGCCCGATTGGGCAGGAAGTTTCTATGGGCGGGCGAGTACGCGACGTGGTCGGGGTGGTTGGGAACGTGCGCACGCAGCGAGTTTCTGAGGAGGCGCGTCCCCAAGTGTACGTGCCGTTTGCCGAAGTACCCGCGCGCACGGTGAGCATTGTTGTGAGGAGCGGGCTCCCTCTGTCCGCAAGCGCCTCTCGCATTCGGGATGCGGTGAGGGCCATGGACCCGGAGCAACCAGTCTATGGCGTGCACTGGGTGGAGGCTCTCGTGGTGGCGACGATCTCCGATGAGCGCTCCGCCGGTTTGCTGCTCACCGCGTTCGGTGCCATCGCGTTGTTGCTGGCGACGATTGGCGTCTACGGTACAACGGCATACGGCATGGAGGGACGCCGTCGAGAATTCGCAATTCGAGTTGCCGTAGGCGCAACGCCGAGCAATGTGCTCGTCCGAATTGTGAGGCGGACGCTGATACTCGGTCTTTGCGGCGTAGGGCTGGGGGTCGCGATGGCGATTGCCGCACAGCGCGCACTCTCGGGGTTGATCCACGGGATCCCTCCGCTCGATGCAGGCGAAGTCGCCGCGGTGATTGTTGCGCTCCTCACCGCGGTCCTGGTGGCGTCGATCCATCCTACGATACGCGCCGTTCGAGCGCATCCTATGGACGCCTTTCGGAGCGATTGACTCGGGAGCGCGCATGGTCACCAGCACCCACTCGTAGGGGGTCATCTCATGAAGGGCGGGATGCCGGTCGTTGCGTTGCTGCTCGTTGCAGGCTGTGGCTCGGCGCACCCGCGCCAAGCCGACACCTCCGATGCGCCGCCACCTCCACCGCATGCGGCAGTCATCGCGCCACCGCCGCCACCTGGCGGGGTTGTCCTGACGCGGGCGCAGTACGATTCCATCATGGCAGCCAAACGAAAGACACGCACCGACTCAGGTCCCCGGTGAGCCGCCGGTGCCGGGATGCGCTATGATCTCCCACCGGCCCGCCGGCCCTCCGCGAGTAGGTTGTGCGTCTCGGTCAGAACGACGCGGGCATCACGTCTGAGCCCTGCCAGCTTCGCCCGCTTCATCGCCGAGCCTTTGAACGCCGCGCGGAATTCGTCTTCGCTCATGGCGAGGATCTCCGTCGCGAGCGTCCGCGCGTCCTTCCCCGCAATCACCGCCCGCGGCAGGAAGCTTGGCTCCTTCACTTCCCGCGCGAACTTCACGTTCTACGGACACACCTCCTGGGAGAGGTGCCGACAAAACTGTATTGAGATTCCGTTGGGAACGGGTGGACGAACTCTCTATAATCCAAGAGGTTAGCCCGCCAACGGCTCCCGGCGTGGTGGAGGCATGGCTGCCGTATCCGGGAATAGCGGTCTGCCATAGTTCCGTTTATGTTGTAAGTGCAACTACTGGAAGTCCCGTGGTTTCACTTCGCGAGGCTGGCCTTCCCGCCAGCGCCACACTCGCCACTCCATTCGCAATGCCCGGTCGTCTGGCCTCGAAGATCTGGAAGTTCGATCCGACGCTCAAGGCGCCGGCCGCCTACCGGCGTGCCTGCCGGTACGACGCGTTCATCCCCGACAACCTGTCGTCCCTTGACCTCCGGATGGACGCTCGGCTCGCCGGCCTGGTATCCGAGGCCGAGGACGCCATCCGACAGTTGAACCACGAGGGGGGCACGGCGTTGGGGCCCCTGGCCCGACTCCTGCTCCGGACGGAGTCCATCGCGTCCTCCAAGGTGGAAGGGATGCAGCTCGGGGTTCGCGAGCTGGCGCGCGCCGAGGCGCGGGCCGAGTCGGGAATCGCTCCGGGGCCGACCGCGATCGACGTGCTGGCGAATATCGACGCGATGGTGCTCGCCGTGGAGCACGCGGCCGAGACGAAGCGGTTTCGCCGGCAGGAGATCCTGGCGATTCACCGCCGGCTGCTCGAGCGCGCGACCCACCGGCACATTGCCGGGCGTCTACGCACGGGGCAGAACTGGATCGGCGGGAACGACTACAACCCATGCGGCGCCGACTTCGTCCCGCCCCCGGTGGAGGACGTGGACCGTCTGCTCACGGATCTCTGCCGCGCGGTGGACGACGATCTGCTCTCGCCGCTCGTGCAGGCCGCGTTGGTCCACGCCCAATTCGAGACCATCCACCCGTTCGACGATGGGAATGGGCGCACCGGGCGCGCGCTGGTGCACGTCGTGCTGCGCCGGCGCGGGCTTGCCCCGCGGTTCCTTCCGCCGGTGAGCGTGGTGTTCGCGGGCGCGAAGGGCCGGTACATCGACGGGCTCACGCGCTTTCGCGGCGATGGCATTGCCGAGTGGGTCGAATACTTCGCCGCGGCGATCTTGCGTGCCGCTCGGTTGGCACGCGCGTACATCGGTGCAGTGGGGGATCTCCAGGCGCGCTGGCGGGAGCAGTTGCGCGGGACCCCGAGTGCCCCACGTGCAAACGCGGCGGCCTGGACGATCATCGACCTGCTGCCCGGCCACCCGATGATTTCGGCGCCGGTGGCCACCGCGGTCACGGGCCGCGCGAAGAGCCGCGTGTACGAGGCGATTGAGCAGTTGGTCGCCGCCGAAATTCTCCTGCCGCTATCGACGGGCAAGCGAAACCGCTGGTGGGAGGCGGCGGGGCTGCTGGACCTGATCGCACGCCTGGAAGCCGGGGAGTTGCCGTCGATACCGCGATGATCCCGACCCCGCCGCGAACGCCGGCCCCCTCACCTCCCGCGCGAGCTTCACATTCTACCGGCACACCTCCAGGGAGGTGTGCCGACATAACTGTATTGAGATTCCGTTGGCTGGCTCGGTCGGTCGCATCAGCGATCCAGCGACACCATCGCCGCCCCCGCCAGCCGCTCGTACACGCCATCCAGCTCCGCCAGCGCCGGCACGAAGATCACCGTCCCATCCCTCCCGCGCGTGAGGAGCACCCGATACGCGTTCAGCCGTAGCTGCAGCGGATCCTTCACCGTCGCTGTCCGTTTGTACCCCCGCGCCCGCGCGTTGGACCACCGTCCGTCCTTCCACACCAGATCCGTCCCCCACGCGAGCAGCGCAGAATCCAGCTCCAGTCCCTGGGCGCCGAATTCGGTTATGCATGTCTCCATCCGCCGACAGCTCAGCCCGCTGTAGTCGTCCTCGTCGTCGCCGTACCACGGGCCCACGCGCATGCGCTTGGTGGACTGGAAGTCGTTGGGGATGCCGAATCTCAGGAGGTCCCGGTCCTTGGACGAGCGGCGCGGGCCTCGGGGAAATAGGGACTTGGTCTGCTCATGGCTCCGGTCGCGGCCGGCCGGAGGATGCATGGACCCTGACGCCGGCCTCCCCCTGCTGGGCGACGGCGTTCCGCCAGCGCCGCGCTGGTGGCGCAACCGAGCTGCCCACCACTTCGGTCACCGCCATCTCCCGGTCCGGGAGCCGCATAGCACACCGCGGAGGGGTTGACAGGTGCGACCGGGCACTCCTCTTTATATGAGTTCCTCGCTGGCGACCCCGCCTTGATAACCGCGGCGGCGCGTCAGCGCTGTGAGGCGAAGTATTATGATCGCGAATGCAGCCCAGGCTGCGGTACCGGCGATGCGCGCCGTGGCCGACACTGGTCTGGCGCACGAGGCTTCCGTTACAGCCGTGCTGGTGCACGACGTTCCGACAAGGAACACTCTAACCCGACTCCTCCGCCGAGAGTCCGTCCTTTCCTGCGCGACGATACGCGAGCTACACGCAACACTCGAAGCCGTACGCGTCAGGCACCTCGTCGCGGAGCCGAGCGATGCGGACGGCCGTTCGTTGGCAGAGTTGGCGCCCTCGTTAAGGTCTGACACGGCTCCGGCCGTCGTCATCGTATGTTCCAAGCCAGATCAGAGCTTCGCGAGGGCCGGCCTCGCGCTTGCCAAGGCCTATGTACCCTTCACTCTCGTCTTTTCGCTGTCTGAGTCTCTCGAGAGCGAACCGGCAGCTTGCGTTGCGGGCGTCGGTGGGGAGCGCGCGCGCCCTGCCGCTGCCGCCGCGATCCGTCGAACGGCCTACTTGATGCCGGCACAGGCGCGCCCGGACGCATTGGCCTGCCTCTTGGCTAGCTTCCCAATGATCAACGTCGTCGCTTATTGTCGGATGACCTGCCGCTCCCGCCGAACGCTTGAGCGGCTGTTCTCCAGCCTCGGCCTGCCGGGCCCCAGATGGTGGCTCCGCTGGGGATTTTGTCTTGAAGCCGCGTGGCGTCTGGACCTGCTCAGATCGTCATGCAAGCAGGTGGCCAGGGCGGGGCGTTTGATATCGCCGGCGGCGCTCACGAAGCTCATGCGGACGGCGATGGATCTCAGGCCGTCGGAGTTGGGCACCCGATATGGGTTCGCCGACGTGGTCGAACGGTTCGCCCGGCAGTTGGCTGGTTCAGGTCGAAATGCGTCACTTTCAACACACCCAGGAGTAGACGTGTGCAGGCTCGAAGGCTCCACGCCGGACAGAAGTTGACGGGGACGCAGCTTCCCGTCCGACCAGGGTGATCTCCTCGATGCTCTCGCGACGTCTTCAACGAATCCGGCTCCAAAGCACGAGCGTGCCGCACTTTGGCGTGCCGGTCCGGAATTCGACGGGAGTTGAGGCCGGATTGGGATAGTATTCGACAGCTTCGAGTTGCCGAGAGAGAAAATCGTGTAGGTCGGGGGGGAGCTGCCCAGGGTCCGCCCCCATCGGATTGTAAACGAACACCCCGTCGAGATATACTTGCGCGAAGCAGGGACGCACGCCCAACTGCGCCGAGTGCGATGCTAAGTACATACGTCCGCCGGGGCCCGGAATCAGCAGCGCGTTCGCGCCTTCCCGCAACAACTCTGCGACCGATCGCGTCTGACTGCTGTCTAGCTGGGTATGCGTAAAGAAGAATCCTCCACCCATCGCTCGCCGGCGCTCGAAGCCTGGGAGCAGGGCATCTACACGCTCGGCGGTAGTGGCGACCGTCGGCAACAGGGGTGCAACGAGGCGCAAGAGGACTTCGACCCTCGTGGTACCGGTATCGGCTACCGCGATGGACAGCGACTCAGGCGCGTAACCTCGCAGACGAAGTGCCACGACATGGTGGCCGGAGGGCACATCCCGGATTCGTGCGATTCCTTCACCGTCGGTCGTGTCGTCCAGAGGGCGGCCGTCCAACTGGAGGTGCGCGCCGGCGAGCGGCAGGGTACTCTGAGCGTCTCGTACGAGCACCAAGAAGTGCTCGCCCTGGGCAGCCACCGTCGGAGCAGCTCCGCTCAAGCCAAAGATTACCGCCAGACTCCAGAAGAGATATTCGGCGCGTGGCCCGGGGATTCGGGAAGAACCCATTATTGGCACATGGGAAGGATCTCGGGTAGAAGAAGGACGATCAACGGTCACCGGATACCGCCCGCGCGAGGCGGGAAGCAAGCTCGGCTGAATCGGGCACGCCCCCGAGTCGTACACCGTTGACGATCACGGTGGGAGTGCCTGGGCCTCCAAGCCGCAAGGCCTCGGCGACATCCGCTTCGATCACCGGAACCAGAGCACTGCTACTGTTGCATCGCGTGAAACGCGGCAAGTCGGGCACATGCGCTCGCTCAGCAAATTCGGCGAAGGAAATCAGACCGAGGGAATCCTGCCGGGCGTACAGCAGATCGTGATAGGGCTGGAATCGACCCTGCTGGCCGGCACACTCGGCTGCCCGGGCCGCCGGATATGCCAGCCTATGATACGCGAGTGGCCAGTG
>CAWAHC010000006.1:0-253542 GCA_963781765.1 uncultured Gemmatimonadaceae bacterium | reverse complement strand
CGCCACCGGGGCCGCCGGCCGGCCTCGTGCGCCGTCACGAGCTGCTCGAGGTGGCGTTCCAGCCACGCCCGGTCCTCATTCGCGACGGCCGGGCCATGCGCGTGTACCACCGCGTAGTTCCAGGTGGGCACCACCTTGCCCCCGTTGTCCGCTTTGCTCGGGTACCACGAGGGCGAGATGTAGTGCTCGGGTCCCTGGAAGATCACCACCGCGTCCCTGTCGCCGGTCAGGAAACGCCACATCGGGTTGCTCCGCGCCACGTGGGCACGCAGCGTACCGAGCGGCGCCGGATCGGCGTCGAGCACGAAGGGAATGTGATTCACCTCGAGCCCCAACGCGTGTGCACCACCAGCGCGGCAAGGGGATGGGCGCGCATCAACTCGTGCAACTGGGCGGGCTCGGATTGTTCGAAGGCCTTGGGGATGTACACGGCGGGGTGCCTCGATTGGGAAGAACCGGAACGAATTCGAAGTGCCGGTAGTCTAGGGTGGGCGGGCGCGATCTCGCCGGCGGCGGGGCGCTGCAGCACGCGGTCGTGCTGAACATCCGCGCCGAGCGTGAACGTCCATGTGCCGACGTCGGCAAAGCCGCACTTCGTATAGAAGGCGATGGCGCGTGGATTGCGCTCCCACACGCCCAGCCAGAGCGCGTCGGCGCCCAGCGCGATGCCGGATTGCCTGGCCGCCTCCATCATCCGGAGGGCCAGCCCGCGCCCCTGCCACGGCCGGTCCACGTAGAAGCGCTGCACTTCCACCGACCGCTCGACGCGCACGCACGGGGGCGCCGCGCCGCCACGGCGCACCTTCACGTACGCCGCCAGCGCGCCGTCGTGCTCGGCCACGAGCATCGCCGCATCCGGATCGAGGATCTCATCACGCTGGATCTCCTCGGTGAAGTGCGTACGCAGGTGGAGGTCCATGTCTTCCGCCGTATTGAACGACGCATACGTTTCGCGGAAGGTGCGTGCGCAGAATTCGGCGAGCGCCGCAGCCTCCGACACCTCGGCGCGGCGAATGATCGGCGCGCTCAACGTCCGCGCTCCGCTTCCACCGCGCGGCGTTCGGTCTCGCGGTCCAGGATCTCGCGCATCGCCTCGATCACCGGATGCCCCACCGTGAACCGGCGGCCGTAGCCGAGGTTGAACCGGTAGTCGAAGTCCGCGGGGTTGTCGCCCTGGGTGTGCTGGAGGATCGTCTCCAGCTTGTCGAGCGCCTTGGCCAGCCGCGCCTCCGGCGTGGCCGCGGCTTCGTACTCGTCCCACAGCGCGACGATCTCGCCGCGCGTGGCGTCGGGAAGCGACGCGGTGAGCGTGAGCAGATCGTTGCGCTCGTCGGCCGCCTTGGTGGCGGCGGGATCGTCGACCAGGCGGCGCGCCTGCTCGGGCGCCGGAATGTCGCCGTGCACCGCCTCCCCCAGATCGTGCACGATGCAGATCCTGACGAGACGCGCGAAGTCGACGTCGGGGAATTCCGGCGCCAGCACCATGGCCATGAGGCAGAGCCGCCAGCTGTGCTCCGCCGTGCTCTCCCGCTCACCCGTGGAGGTGTACGCGCTGCGATGCGTCGCCTTGAGGCGCTCGGCGGCGCGGAGGAAATCGAGAATGCCCTCGAGGTCGGCGGGGTGCATGGGACCAATCTAATTCCGCCCGGCGCGCCCTTCGCATGGCCGCACTCCGCGCCGGCCGTACGTTGCCGATGGCGCGCCCCGCGCTCACATTTCCGGACCCGCAGTTCCCACCTCCGGAGGACCGTCGTGCCCCGCCAACTCTCCCGCTCCCTGTCCGCCCTCGTCCTGGCCCTGGCCACCGCCGCGCCGATGCTTGCGCAGGGCGGTTCCGCCGCCCGCGCCAACCAGAAGCCCGTGTGGCCCGACGAGGGCCCGGCCGTCTGGGCGCCCCGCCCCACGACCACGGCCATCACGGCCAACGATCTGCGCACGCGGCTCTACGGGTTCGCCGACGACTCGATGCAGGGCCGGCTCATCGGCACGCTGGGCAACTACAAGGGCACGGCGTACATCGCGAGCGTGTTCCGGACGCTGGGCCTCAAGCCCGCCGGCGAGAATGGCACGTACTTCCAGGACATGCCCTACGGGCCGCAGGGCTACGCGCGCGGCGACTCGCATCTAAGCGTGGGCGGCGCTGCGCTCGACGCGGGCAGCGACTGGATTCCCCTGGCGCCATCGGCGAGTACGGGCGTCGGCGAGACGGCGTCGCTGGACCAGGTGCCCGCCGTGTTCGCGGGGCGGTTCGGCGACAGCACCACGGCGCTCGACCCGGCCGCCTTCCGCGGCAAGGTGGCGGTGTTCCTGGGCGGACCGCCCGCCGGCCGCTTCCGGCGGCGCAGCAGCGGTCCGGAACAGCGCTGCGATTCCCTGCCCGACCGGTTCGGCGCCGAAGCGGCGGTGCTCGCCGACCGCGCGGCTGCGGCCCAGGCGGCGGCGCGCGGCGTTCGCCCGGTCCGCATCGTCACGCACGACGACCGCATCGCCTCACTCGGCGCGGCCGCGGTGCTGTACGTCGACCTCGATCAGGTGCCCGCAGAGCTGCGCGAGGCCGCCTTCACCATGCGCAGCGCCATGAAGCCCGAAGGCGCGCACGGCCCCGCCGGCGCGTCCATCTCGGCTGCCGCCGCCGAGCGCATCTTCGGCCGGCCGGTGGACCAGTTGGCCGCGGGCGCGGTGGGCGAGCCCGTGTCGGCGCACTGGAACTACGAGTTCCACATGTCGCAGTGGCCGGCGCGCAACGTGATCGCCGTCCTGCCGGGTTCCGATCCGGCGCGCGCCGGCGAGTACGTGCTGGTGAGCGCGCACAACGACCACGTGGGCATCAACAGCCAGGTGGTGGACCACGACTCGCTGCGCGCGGTGAACATGGTGACGCGGCCGCAGGGCGCCAACGATCCCGTGTGCCGCCCGTCGCCGGCGCAGCAGCACGAGATCGATTCGCTCATCGCGCGGGCGCGCAGCATCCGGCCGCCGCGGAAGGATTCGATCATGAACGGAGCCGACGACGACGGCTCGGGCACCGTCATCATGCTCGAGATCGCGCAGAAGTTCGCCAGCGAGCACCCGGCGCGTTCCATCATCTTCGTGTCGCACGAGGGCGAGGAGGCGGGACTGCTCGGCTCCAAGTACTTCACCGACCACCCGACCATCCATCTCGACTCCATCGCCGCCGCGCTCAACATGGACATGGAGGCCAAGGGGCACGTGGGCCAGGTGAAGTTCGGCGGGCCGACGTCCATTCAGATTCTCGGGTCGCGGCGGCTGTCGTTCGAGTTCGGCGACATCATCGACTCGGTGAACGCCGTGCGCCCGGTGGTGATGGCCATCGACCATACCTGGGACGTGCCGGCCAATCCGCTCAACCGCTTCTGCCGCAGCGACCAGGTGAACTACGTGCACCACGACGTGCCGGTGGCGTATTTCTCAACCGGGTATTCCGAGGACTATCACCAGCAGACCGACGAGCCCGAGTACGCGGACTACGATCACATGGCGAAGATCGGGAACTTCCTGCACCAGGTGATGACGGCTATCGCGGACCGGAAGAATCGGCCGGCGATTACCGGGCCGCAGCCGGGGTATCCGCAGTGTAGGTGAGACAGTTCGACAGTCGGACGATCAGCGAACCAGCACGTGAATGGAGGCGGTCATGGTGGCCGCCTCCATGCACGTCGGGGACGATCGACTCGGGCACGGGGAGTCAGCCCAGTGCCTCCCCGGCCGCTCCCCAACCGGCCAGAATCAATCCAAGCATCAGCACGTTGAACGCAATATCTCCCCAGTTCCGTGAACCGCTCGAGAAATAGGCGCTGCAGACCGATACAGACCAGAGCACGGCTCCGAGTATCCGGCCCACGCGTTTGCGCCGCCAGAGAAGCACGGCAACGGCCAACAGGATGCTTCCCATCGCTCCGCCGGCCAGGACCAGGGCCCAGGTTGGTCGTGAACCAGTGAGCCCGGTATGGATGTTCGGCCACGTGAGCTGAACGGCCGCTAGTACACTGATCGCCAGCCCGCCAATTCCGAAGAAGCCTTGCACCGCGGCGACGAGCCGCAGCGCCGCCAATCGAAGTACCGGGAGTCGAACACGGCCTGGTGCGCCCACGCTCACGGAACCACAGTGAGGTGGACGTATGAGCGCACCGGTTTCACGGTGGCGGTCGGATTCGAACCGATGGGCCTGAGCCAGAGACGCGTCGTCCCGGCCTTCCGTCCGACCAACATCCCTCCCTGGAAGGCGACGATCGACGAGTCTTCGACCCCAACCCATGGTGCGAACTGGGGAACGGACCCTCCCGTCGAGTCACGGGCTTCGAATCGGACGGCCGTGAACGCGAATACCGACTGCCCGACGTGCAGACGGAGCGTATCAGGGGACACCACGATCGTGTCGACGAGCGCGCCCGCGCGAAGGGCGGCTTGCATTGGGGCGGACCGCGCAACCTCGGGCGTAACCGGGGAGCTCTCGACGCGAGTCCGGGGCTCGGGCTGGGCAGGCTGGGCCCCGTGGGAAGCGCACGCGGCAGCGGCGACGAGGCAAACAGTGAATAATCCGAACCTTCTCATGGTGTCCTCAGGTGGGCGATCGGCGCGGCGGCACTCGGCGGCGGCATTCCATAATAGATGCGGCCAGCAAGCGTAGCGAGTCGGCCGCTTCTTCACCCCACGCCTCCAGCAGCAACGCCTAGTTAAATAGGGTGGCGCTTCGCTTCCTGACTGTCCAGTGCCGGCCGGCGCCCCGAATCCTTTGAATGGAAGACGAGCGTGACCGAATCGAGGCTGGCGGGGAGAGGGATTTCGGCACGTCCAAGCAACGAGCCGCCGTTCTCAACCAGTGTCGCGGCCCCGGACCCCGGCACGATCTCGAGCACCCGATCGCCGAACAACCCAACCGGTCGGTCGATAATCGAGTCCAGCTCGCGAATTGGCACATCCGGCCGATCCACACGGAAACGCAAGCGGACACCTGTGGGGGAAAAGCCCAGGGAATCGACCATTCCGACGGTGACGCCGCGATAGCTGATAGGCGTCCTGATGTGGATGCCGTCCGCGCGCGCCATGTCGGCGTAGAGATAACGCGCGTGCCGAAGGCACAGATAGTGGGCGCTGGCTAGTACGGCGACACCCAAGATGGCCACGGAGAGCGCGAGGCTGAGACATCTTCGCATAGACGCCCGGTTCTCTGTCTAACGCATGAGTTCAGCGGCGTTTGAGGCGACGACCGTTTCTGCGGTAGCAAGAATGGGCGGCGGTCACACGTCAACTGCAACGATTTGTTAGATCGCGGCGTCATATACGCTTCGGATTTTGCCCTCTAGCGACGGCGATAAGGTAAACATGGAGTCGGTGACGTGACTGAGCGCTGCGTATGGCTTGTTCTTGTTTGCTGCAGCCATACCCAACTCCTCTTCAATATCGTTTTCGAGTACCACTGCACGCCCCAGCCTCGCATCAATTTCGTTCTCAATTCCCGTGGTCGCGATGTCCGCAGACGCTATCGCGTCCGGCGATTTCCCTGCCTGGTGGTCACGATCATAGACGACTACGTAAGGTATCCCGAACTTGTTCAGAAGGCGGATGTAATACGGCATGTTTGATTTAGAGCCACAATCGACAACTGTGAAGTCGTATCGGAATACGCCCACGTTCTTGGCGATAAGTGGTATCACCGTCTTATCCGTCGCCCCCTCGACCAGCAACACCTTTGATGCAAAGAAGAGCTCGCCGCGATCAGGATTGATCCAGTACGACAGATTGAAGTCCTTCTTTGCGTCGCCAGTGAAGAGTTCTTCCGAGCAGTACGTGACCAGGCTTCCTTCGGCCTCATTTCGTTTCGTGACTATGTAGATCGTGCGATACCGCTCTACATCGATGAGCCCGCTCGAATGGGTGCACAAGAATACTTGGCTATCACCTTCAGACAACTCGACGAACGAGTCGAACAGCGCTCTCTGCGCTTGGGGATGAAGATATAGCTCTGGTTCTTCGAATATGTAGTATCGCGAATTTGATGATGTACGCGTCCGTGCTTCTTCTTCGCCGGCTTCTTCAATGCGATTGCGATCTCGCCTTGCGATGACCTGAATCAGGGCGACGGTAAGAGCCCTTTGAAGCCCGTGCCCTTTGCGACGGATATCGGTTCGAACCCCATCGTTCACCCAGACCTGTGTATTCGCTTTAAACACGCTCTCAATGTCAGGTGCGGACACCTCAATGTCGATCTGCGCGCCCCAAGAAGCGAGCTCATCAGTGATGGCTTGTTCGAAACGGGTCAGCTCTTCCGGGCGCTTCTCATTGTGATTGCCTTCGTGGTCCAGCTTGTTCAAGGCCGCAAATAACTTCTCGAGTCGCTGCCGTGTATCTTTCCACTCCGCGTTTTCGGCAGCCATCTCCGCAATGACCGTCGAATACAGTCTTCCGAATGCGCTGGTCTCTTTCGCTGCGAAATCGTCAGAGGCTTCTTTGACTGCGGGAATGAAGTACACATCGCCGAATATGCCTTTTGCTACATTCTTGAGGCCAAGAAAATTCGTCGCTTCAGGTTCGAAAGTGAACGTTAGCTCATTTCGATGCTGCTCGATATACGAGTTTTGAGCCTCAATAATGTTCTGTTTAGAAAGGCGGCCAGCGTCCGGCAGAAATGGATGGAAAGGCAGGCTTTGTGCCGTTTCGCGCCGGGTATACGCACTTGCGTTCGCTTCTTGAAGCCATTCATCGGTCGGATTTTCAATGTACCCGCGATAGTCGAAACTCCCGCCCAACTGAGCGGTCTTGCGGACTACTATTGTCGATGAGGATGTGAGGTACTTCTGAAAGGTCGTCCTATCCGAATCATCGAGGCCGTCAAAGGTAACCTCGACGTATAGCTCAGGCGCACAAAAGTGAAAATCCAGGTCTTGATGCTTGATCTCCCCAAAGAAGAACAGGATCGCCGACAAAAGATTCGACTTTCCATGATTGTTCTGGCCGATGATCACCATCAAATCGGAGACCTCAAGGTCCAGATCCTTGATGGAACGCCAGTTCGAGACTTTCAGCCGTTGAATTTTCACCTTGGTTCCCCGCGATCTAACGCCGCGGCGCTCTGCTGCGGCGATTCATAACAGTTGCGGCATGCGAGCGCAGCGAGCAAGCCGCCACCCTAACCCCCGCCGACGGCAGCAGCGCCTCGTTAGCGCGCGGGCGCAATTGCTCCCGCCGTGATTGGCGTGCCCGGGGCGGCAGCGACGCTGGGCGCCTCGGGATCATCGAGGTCGCGAACAGACCTAACGTTGGCTTCCGCGGCCCAACCCGAGAGAAGCCACGCTGGTAGCTGGTCGTGTCGGCGGACGGCTACACGTGCATTCGCGTACGGCATTGTCGGCAGCAGTACTGTGCGGACGAGCAGGCTATCGGGGTTGACCTGGATCGGCGCGATCAGGTCTGGGGCAAGCGTGATGTTCTCGCGACTGCGGAGATAGAGTGGAACGAGATAGTTCATCTTGCCGAAGTACCAGTAGCCAAGGTGGAGTCCGCGGTTCAACGACCACTGGATGGCGCCAGCAACGGCGCACATCTGCGCAACCGGAGGGGTATCGTGAAGGAAGGAGACGCGCTCTGCGTTTTCACCCAGAATGTGATCATGCAGCATTACGATCTCTGCACCGACTGGAATCTGCGTGGGCGAGGGAATCTCCGGAGCCATTGGCAGCTCTGGTGCCGAGATCATCGACCCCGCCGTGACGAGGTACCAAGGGGTTGACCCCGGTCGCTCGTTTCGGCCGAACACGAGATAGAGCGGCGTACCGTAGCGCGTCTGGAGGTGGCCGGCGGTCGTGTAGAACTGGTTTGAACTGGTCGTAAAGCGAGCCTGCTCGATGCTCCACGCGATGTGGACCGCCAAGTACTTCTCGAGTACAAACTGTCGTTCGCCCCAGTGCTCGTTGAGCGCCTCAGCAGCGAGGCTATCGAGGATTTTTGGCGGAATGACGGCAAACCGATGGAGGCGCTCCACGACCTTGTTGGTCAGCGGATCGCCGAGTTGCGCAAGAAGCTCACCCTGATCGACCATGTGCTACTCCGAAGGTTGTCGTCGCGCTAACTGCCTATTACGCGGCCACAATATTCCGCTTCCCCGCCAGAATAGTTGCAACCGCTCGCTTCATAATTGCTCCGACCTGGCCGGCGGGCAAGTCAACTCCCGGCGCCAACAGCAATTAGAAGACTCGGATTTCGGCCGCCCCGACATTACGCGGTGGGCATCGGCTGCGTAATACGCTCGCCTTTCCCCGGAGGAGCCGAGCATTCCGAAAGACCCATGCGGCTCGCACCCGCCGATCGCCCAGCGGCCCGCGCTCACTCCGCTCTCCGCCGCCCGCGCCGCAACCGCTCGGTGAGATGTCGCTTCACGTCCGGCCACTCTCCGGCCAGGATGCTGTACATCACGCTGTCGCGCACGGTGCCGTCGCGCCGCGCCTGGTGGTGGCGCAGCACGCCGTCGCGCTTGGCGCCCAGCGCTTCGATGGCGCGCTGCGAGCGAAAGTTGAAGGTGTCGGTGCGGAGCCCCACCACCTGACACCCGGCGGCCTCGAACGCGTGCGTCATCAGCAGCAGCTTGCACGCCGTGTTCACGTGGCTCCGCTGCCAGCGCGCGGCATACCACGTGTAGCCGATCTCCACCCGGTCGATGGGCGCGTCGATGTCGTGATAGCGCGTGGTCCCGATCAGGTCGCCGGACGCGGGGTCCCGCACCGCCCACGCGAGCATCCGGCCGGCGGCCTGGCCGGCGAGGGCGTCGGCGATGTACCCGGCCACGCCTTCGGGCTCGGGCACCGACGTATACCAGAGTTCCCACAACCGGCCGTCGCTCGCCGCGGAAACGAGGCCCGCCTCGTGCGCCGCCGCAAGCGGCTCGAGGCGAACGCCGTGTCCTTCCAGGGTGACGGGAGCGAGCGAGAGCACCCCGGAAGATGCGGGCGGCCCGGACTAACGGGAAGATGCCCGAGCCGCCCCGCGAGACGCGAGTTGTGCGGCGGCGCGCTCCTCGTCGGCATCGACCTGAAAGCGCTGCCCGCCGAGCCGGGCGATGTAGGCCGCCGGAAGCCCGTGCCGGCGCGCGCCGGCGAGCACGAGGTGGCGGTACCAGTCGTACGGGAGCAGCGCGTCGTCCACCTGCGTGGCGATGTATGCGGCGGCGGTCATCGACTGGCCGCTCAACTCGACCTGCACGTCGTGGCGATCGTAGCCGGCGCCGACTCCTTCCGCGCGGTCGAGCGCCTCGAGCTGGGTTTCGTCCAGCGCGTACACCACCCCGATCACCTCGTCGCCGGTGGCGGGGACAATGTCACACTTCCCGGATCCGTCCTTCGACCGCTTGTGCCAGTGGAGGGCGTGGTCGGACAGGATGGCCACACCCATGACCCGCACGGCGCCGACACGGCACTCGAGCCGTGGCTGCCAGAGATTCGATCCGTACGCGAAGTAGCGCATCGTTGGTCCCATGGTGCGTATGCTGACGCGTCGTCAGGCAGGCCGTGGCCCCCAGTCTTCGAGCTTCGCCTCCCTGATCCTCGCGCGAAGTTCGTCTGCGTCTATGAGCCCCTGCTCTCGATCGGCCTCGCTGATGGGCCCCGCCGAGCCCATGTACACCAACTCCTGGAGTTGGTCGAACCACTGCACGTCGCGGTCCGCCAGGTCGGCAGCGGGATCGATTCTGTCGGCCGCCTCCAGTACGGCACGATAGAGCGACCAGTAACTTCCGCCGCGCATGAATTGCACCAGCGCGGTCGATACCGAGTCAAGCGACGGCGTCATACCTGGCTCCCATGAGGCGATCACTCACAGCATCCACTTCCCTGTTGCATGGACGGACACTTGACCGTGCCATATGAGCAATAGACGCAACAGTCGCCGTTCAGCGCCTTCAGCACCTGGTGACACGCCTCGCACTCGTAGAAGAACTGACATGCATCCGTGGGCATCGTCTCGATTGTTTCGTGTCCACATGCCGGGCAGGTGATGGTGGACTCGAGTATCACGTTGGCCATGGCTGAACCTCGCTATCGGCCCATCAGGGTTTGGCGTTCCGCCATCCGTCCCAGAGATCCCGCACCTGCATGTGCGACCGAATCCCGACCGATAGCTCCTCCATCGCGGAGGGGTGCCGGTCGGGAGTCAGCACCTTCCCGTCGAGCACGAGTGTCGGATCACCGACGAGGCGGAACGGGAGGCTCGCCGCAAGGTGCTGAACTTCTTGACGCACCTCGGCGGACTCCTCCATGTCGCCCCCCCAGAACTCGACCACGACCAGGTCGCTATCTCCTTCGGCGCCGCGAACCGAACCCGACGCCCCTTCCCATGCGAACGCATACACGTTCCCGGCGAAACGCGCTTCTGCCATTGCCTTCCGGCCGGCAGTGATTGCTTCGCCCTGAGATTCTGCTTCGAAGCGGTACAATCGCCGTTCCTCGGCCATTCCGACAATGGCTAACGGAGTAAGAGCTTCGCCCGCCGGTAGATCTGACACCGACCACACCGCGTGGGCGAGCCCGAACCCTGCAAGAACGAGCGCATCCGATGAAAGAGTTAGCACGTGATCGTACCGGGTTGAGACCTGATGCTACGGCGCGCGGTCGCTCACAGTGTCAGCGGACCACCCTGCCCCATCCATATCAGAATACCCACGATCGCGGCGGCAAGGATCAACAAGAGGATGACCTTGGCCACGCCTTTGACGAGCTTCCACACACCGAACAGGAGAACGAGCGCCACGGCGACCCCGACGGCTACCGGCACGGGATGCGCCGCGAACTGCGATAGAAACATCTGCACTGCCGTCACCTCGCTCGCCTAGGGAAACGCAACGGCCTCACGTACCCGCGGGCTGCCGGCGCCGCAGCCGCTCGGTGAGATGACGCTTCACGTCGGGCCACTCCCCTATCAGGATACTGTACATCACGCCGTCGCGCACCGTGCCGTCGCGTCGTGCCTGGTGGTGCCGAAGCACCCCGTCGCACTTGGCGCCCAGCGCTTCGATGGCCGGCTTCATGTCCCGGCGTGAGCGGTTCGAGGCGGACGCCATGTCCTTCCAGGGTGACGGGTGCGAGAGCAAGCACGGACGTGATCGCAGAAGGATTAGGGATGGGACGCACGCGATCCACACATTCGCAAATTGGCAAGCGCCGAGTCCCATCGCCAGCCCGACTGGTTCACCACCGGCGGGCCCGGCTCGGCATGCTGGGGCGTCGCCGGGTCTTCGAGTGCTGCAGGGACGGGGGAGGCCGCCGCTCACGGCCACTCGCGGCCGCTGTCCGGCACGATGCCACGCTGAAGATCGCGGCTCGCCGCAGCGCGACGCTCCCGGCACCGCTCCGGCTTTCCGGCCAGGGAATCGGCGTGGCAGATCGAGTCCAGCCGCTCACGGGCAAAAGCGAGCATCCGACGGAGACGCCGGACGTAGTCGGCGTTCACGATGCTATCCCGCTTCCGCTGCGCCTTCGACGGGCCGGGGGAAAAGAGCGGGAGGGGCATGCTGACGCCGCCCCCGGCGACAGGAAGCGCCACCGGCCGGTGGGCGTTCCACGCCGACGCCTGCTCGCGCTCCTGCTCGCGCTGCCGCGCGTCGATCTCCTCCCGTGACGGCTTCCGCGTGAGCGCCAGACGCGGCACGTCGGAGCCGAGCGCGCGACGCGCGGAGTCCGCACCGATCGCCGTCAGGGCGCGGAGCCGCGGCCTGAGCAACGGCACCAGCACCGGACCGACGCGGGGTGCGGTCGTCGCCGTCACCGGCTCGTGGTCGCGATCGACCGTGAGTGGCAGCGTGGCGCCCGCGGGCGCCGGCAAGGGGTGGGTCGAGTCGCGTCGCGGTGGAACCCGCGCGGCGCCCGCTACGCCGGGAGCCGGCGCGACTACCGATGGGCGCTGCGGCTCCGTGGCGGGCTCACGCGGCGTTCGAGGGGTCGGCGGGGGAGGAGGGCGCGGCGTCGGCGGCCCCGGAACGACGAAGGTCACCTCCGGACGCGAGCGAATCGTTGCCACGGGAGACTGGACGCGCGACCGCAGACGGGACGAAGCGAGCGGCACGGAGATGGCGATAACGGTGGCCACCGTGAGCGCCGTCGCGACTGCCTGCGCCCAGGGGGACCGGGCGTCGTTGGATCGTTTCCACCAATCGCCGCGCAATCACGCGCTCCCGTGCTGAGGGTGGTCCCGGGGCCCGAACGAGGGCGGCGCCCACCCTGGTAGTCACACGATTGAGCCCGATGGTTCCCGCGAAAGCCCCGTTCACGGCACCGATCACACGTCAGTGCTCCACGTTACCCGCGCCCTCCCCCACCGTCCATACACTAGCGTCCCCACCCACGTCTGCTCCGGCGCCGATCGACCCCCGTCGTTGACCAGGAGACCCCCATGTCCAAGCGGCTCTACCTCACGCTGCTCTTCGTCGCGTTCGCCCTCGTCTGGCTGTGGGCGGCCATCCACCCGCTCTACCGCGCCGACTGGCTGCTCGAGAATTACCTCGTCTTCATCTTCGTCCCCATCATCCTGGTGCTCGCCAGGTGGCTGCGGCTCTCCCAGATCTCGTACACGCTGATCACACTGTTCATGATCATGCACGTGATCGGGTCGCACTACACATACGCCGAGGTGCCGTTCGGGTACACGCTCCAGCACTGGTTCGGCGCCGACCGCAACATGTACGACCGGCTGGTGCACTTCTCGTTCGGCTTCCTGCTCGCCTATCCGGTGCGCGAGGTGTTCATCCGCGTCTCCAAGGCGCGCGGCTTCTGGAACTACTATTTCCCCGTCGAACTCACGCTCGCCTTCTCGGCCATCTACGAGATTCTCGAATGGCTGGCCGCGTCCAAGGTGAGTCCGGCGGCCGGCCTCGCCTTCCTCGGCGCCCAGGGCGACGTCTGGGACGCGCAGAAGGACATGCTGATGGCGGGCATCGGCGCCGTGGTCGCGATGCTGGTGACCTTCGTGATTGCCAGCGTCGTGGACCGCGACACCTGGCGGTCGGTGCGCGAGAGTCTGAAGATCGCCGACGACGAGGGCCCGATCGGCGAGGACCAGATCGCCGCGTGGTGGCGGCGGCGGAAGAACGCCCTGCGGGTCTCGGACTAGCGGTCGGTTCTGCTGGATGATCGTTCGGGGACCGCATCACTCTTCCCCTCATCCACGCGCCCCGCCGGCGGCGGCGCGCCCATCAGTTCGAGGGTTGCGGACGCCATCTGGATCGCCCCGCCGGTGGCATCGACGGCATCGAGGATGTGCGTGAACAGTTCATCCTTGGTGGTTCGGCGCCGGCGGTAGTCCACCACGTAGCGCACGGTGTACTCCAGCCAGTTGTCGGTGGCCACGAAGGTGACCATCGGATCCACGCGCGCTTCCTCCAGACGATAGGTGCGCAGCATGGTGGCCCACGACGCGCGCGCGTGGTCGGTATAGTCGCCCACCACGGCCTGTGCCGCATCAATCAGCAGGGCGCGGACCGCGGGCCGATCGGCACCGAATCGGATCGGCACGCGAACCTCGTCCCACAGGAACGGAAAGTCCGCCGAGTAGTTGAACACCGGTTCCTTGAACACGAAGCTGTTCGCCACGCGCACGATGCGGCCGTTGTACAGGTCGCCATTCACCCAGTCGCCGATTTCGAGCAGGGTGGTGCGCAGCACGCCGACGTCGATCACGTCGCCCTTGATGCCGCCCAACTGCACCCGGTCGCCGGGCGAGTAGAAGCGGCTGAACGTGAGCGCCAGCCACCCGGCCACGCTGGCGATCACCTCCTGCAGGGCAAACGCCACGCCGGCCCCCGCCACGCCGAACGCGACCCCGAGGCCACTGAGGCGGTCGCTGTACACGGTCGTGAGCAGAATCACGGCCACGAGATAGCCGAGGAAGTTGATGAACTTCCGCAGCCGGTAGCGCGCGTCGGAATCGTTGATGTAGCGGCCGGCTGACCGCGACAGAAGCCGCACGATCAGGACGATGAGCACCAGGCCGACTACCGCGACGAGGAACCGCGCGACGGCGGGATCGTTGAGCCAGCGTTGGAGTGAATCGGACATCGAGGCCACGGTCTCCGCGTTGAATCCTATGCAAACTACGCAATTCAGCGCCTGGGCCCACGGACGAGCGCCACCAAGCCCTGCCCGTTGCCAGCGGTGTCAGGTCACCGAGGCCCACCGGGCACCGGGGGGATCAACAGGCCCGAGGTGGACACCGGGCGGATCAACAGGCGCGCGGCTTCTGCAACCACTGCTTCCGCCTCGAACTGACGCTCGCCTTCTCGGCCAGCTTCGAGATTTTCGAATGACTGGCCGCGGCCATGGTGAGTTCGGGACTGCATTTCTTATCGGGGAGCAGTCACCCTCACATCCCGCCAGCAGACCCGCACGGCCGGGAGAGTTCCACGCGGCGGTTGTGGGCTCTTCCCTCCACGGTGGCGTTGGACTCCACCGGGCGGGTGAAGCCGTATCCCTTCGAGGCGAGCTTCCCCGCCGACACGCCGTACCGCGATACGAGCGCTGCGCGCACGGCCCCGGCGCGCCGCTCCGACAGGTCCTGGTTGTACGCGGCCGACCCGATGCTGTCGGTGTTGCCCTCTACGGTGAGCTTCCAGTCGGGGTGCGCCTTGATGAGCGTGGCCACGGCCGCGAGCATCGGATCGGATTCGGGCATGATCTCGGCGCTTCCCGTGGCGAAGTAGACGCCGTGCAGTTCGATCCGGCAGTTCTTCCCGCCCAGCGCCGTGCCCAGGGCCTGTGCCTCCTCGGCCGTGCTCGGGGGCGGATTGTCGATCCGGATGACCGTCGAGTAGTGGTCCCGGTAGGCCCACTTCAGCGTCAGAGGATATTCGGGCTCGTCGAGCCACCAGAATTCCATGTGAACGGGCGGCTCGGTCCCGAAATGGAAATCACCCGCCGCGTGCACGGCCGGAAGCATGGTGCGCACGCCGTCCAGGATCACGGGAAACGGTACGGTGCCGGGCTCGACCCGGTGGAGCGTGCCGCGGTAGTAACGACGCTGTGCCCCGAGCAGTGCGAACATGTACGACAGGTTCTTGGGACTCACGGCGGCCGCGGCCTGGTTCTGCGGGGCGGGCGTGCTCGGGACCGAACCGAGCGCGCTCGCGATCGATCCGAACGTCTTGTCGACAGCGGTCGTGCCGAGCACCAGCGGAAGCTGTCCCGTGGCGTCCAGCATCCGGAGCGCCGCCTTCGAGATCTGTCCGAACGTCTGTCCGGGCAGGACGGATGGGTCGTCGCTGCTCCAGAACAGCGAGAGACGCATGGCGGAGTCCAGGTCCACCTTGCGCGTCTTTCGCCTGATCTCGAATCGCCTGATCTTGTCGTTCGCCACCTGATCCGTGGGCGCACCCAGGTGCAGGACGAGCGTGGTGCCGTCGGGATCGATGATCTGGATCCGGAGGTGATTCTCCATGTCCAGGGCGACGTAATTGACGGCGCCGACGAGGCCGTAGAAATCCGATGTGGTCACGACGAGGCCCTGCACGGGCCGGACGACAGGAGTCTGCGCCGTCGCGGTGCCGGCCCGGCCCACGCAGACCGCGCCGATCGCCGCGGCGGCGATCCACCGTCTCGCTACTCCGCATCGCACTGTGGTCATTTGATCTCGCAGGCCTTGATGGGTGGATCGAGCACTTCCTTCTCGCGGTTGAAGATCTTCTTCTTGGTGCTGAGCTTGTCGTTGATCGCGTCCGACAGGAACGGAATCGGAAGTGGCAGGATGTTCGTCTCGACACCAACGTGCCCGACCGTCAGGTAGGTGATGCGCTTGCACGGCGGGGTCGCCAGTCCGATGGCCACGGACGCAGAAGTCGTCATCGTCATCACGTTCACCACGTCGATGTAGGCCACCGACGAGGTGCCCAGCAGCCCGATCCCGAAGCCGACGCGGGGGGCCTGGATTCCCAATACGCCACCCGAGACACCGGGGCTCATCCCGGCGTAGTCCGTGACCGCGGGCTCTCCGCCCGACATCGTGCTGGTGGCCGTCGACACTTTCTGATCGGCGCTGAACCCGCCGCTGCCGTTGAACGAGTACTTGCCGTCGAACTTCATGGTGGCGTGCTTCCCCGCGAGGAAGAGCGTCAGGTTGAAGTCGGCCCCCAGCTGAACCATGAAGGGAATCCCCGCGATCGGGATCGGGAGGTTGAAGGTGATCGGGATGTCGGCCAGCGGTAGCTTGATCACGCCGTCGCCGGCGTCGCCCATGCGGCCGATGAAATCCATCGTGACGGTGCCGTTCAGGTTCTTGAACTGCGCGCTGGCGTGGTCCAGGTCCCCGTTGGCAACCGCCAGCACGCCATCCACGTCGAAGGCGTCCAGATCCGCGTGGGCCTTGAAGCGGACGTCGAGGTTCTCGGACACCATCTCGTAGAGATGCTTCGCGACGCTCTTGATCGCGTTGGCCGCGGCCTTGGCCGCCTTGACTCGCTCCTCGGCTTCGTCGTGCAGCTTCTGTACTTCCTGCATCTTGGCGGTCTCGACGTCGTGCTCGTGATCGTACTGCTGCTTGAGCACATCCCGCTCCGCCTTGTCCGAGAGGGGCATCCCGTTGGAGCCCGTCTTCGGCGGCGGTGGCTTCGGGCCCTGGTAGCCCGGATCGTTCCGGTGCGCCTGGTCGGACTCCAGCTGAGTCAGTTGCTTCTCATACTGGTCATCGAGCGTTTCGACGGACTTCTTCTCGTCATCCAGCTGCTGGGTGGTCTTCTCGATGTCCTTGTCGGCCTCCTCGAGCTGCTTGGCCGCCTCCTCGTACTTCTCCTTGTCCAGTTTGCCGTCGCCCTCTCCCTCTTCCTTCTTCTTGGCCTCGAGCGTGATGCCCACGCCGTTCGGACGCGCATCGTAGGCGAGGGAGTATTGGAAGCCCTTGATCTCCCCGTTGAAGCCGTTGGTGGCCGGCATGCCCTCCCCCCAGTCGTCCTCCGCTGCGCTATCCTGGGGTTCCCAAGCGTTCACCGGAATGTCGTCGGGGGCCCGCGAGTCTACGCGCGGGCGCGTGCTCCGGGCGAGTGCGAAAAGCGCGCGGGCACGGGAGTACGAGGCGAGAGAGATCTGCGGAGTGCGCGCCGCCGCGAACACGACGGAACCCGGCGGCACCGGAGCAAGGGACACCTTGGACGCGGTTGCCGTCGCCGGGTGATGGGGCCGGTACGACATATAGTAGTCCGGCAGGCTCGCCGGAGCATGGAACTCGATGTCGGCATCGGTCCAGATCTGAGTGACCGGGACCATGCCGGTGTGGGCCACGATCACGTCTCCGCTCCGGCTCAGGCTGTCCACCCGGCGGATCGCGATGTCCCAGATCCACAGGATGCTGCCGGGCCGGAGACCGGCGATCGCCGGCTCCGAGGCGGAGAACGTATAGTCGGAACCATCCTCGCTGATGGCCTGCAGGGAGCGCATGGCCGCGTCCCGGCTCACGGCGACCGTGGCTGGGTTCCACGTCAACTTGAGTTTCGCCGGTTGGATCTCCCTGACCGACTGGAGATACGCGCGGATGGCGGATGGGTCGCTGCCGTTGAGGAGCTCGCCGGCAACCGCAAGCGTGGAACCAGGCGGACGGCCCGTCGCCTGCCCCGCCGCGGGAGGCGACGCGGCGGGGGGAGTCCCACCGCCGGCCGGCGCCTGCTTCCCGCTCTTCCGGCAGCCGGCCACCAACGGGCCGACCACACTCAGGAGGATCAGGATCGCGACGTAGCGCAACGGTCGCCTAGTCACGGCTGGGGCCACCCGGACCCATGCCGCGCGCGTCGTCCATGGGCGAGACCTGCTTGAATCCTTTCGGAATCTCGAACCGATCGGCCGGGATGGACTGCTTCACGATGCTGGTCACCACTTCCTCGCTCATCGGCTTCCCGTTGCTGATCTGGCGCGTCACGACCGGGAAACCGTGCGGGTCGGAGAAGGCCTTCATGCGATCGTTCGCCATCTTCGCGATCCCGGGAAGCGAAACCGCGGACATCATGTCCTTCGTCATCGCCGTGACCTGCTTCCAGGCGGCCTCCGCCTGGTCGCCACCGGGGACGGAACTCCACGGGACGACGCAATACTGCATGTCGGTCCGGCCCCCCACCCGCATCTCCCAGTCGTGGCACCGGTACGAGCCGATCGTCTCGTTCGTTCCCGCATCGACGAAGGCCGCTTCGGGCGCGGCCTCGGCTCCGGCCGTCCCCTGAAAGCGGTCGATCATCTTCTGGACCATCGCACGACGTTCGGGTGGCATGTTGGGCATCTGCGCCTTCATCCCCTCGAGCGTGGCGTTCAGCCTCGCCGCCTCCTGCTGCATCGTCGCCTTATCCATCTTCTGATAAGTGCGCGCCTGTGTGTTGACGTCCCAGATGGCTCCGTCCCGGATGACGGAGTAGCTGTCGATGTGCCCTCGGTCATCGACGTGGTCCTGTCGCAGCATGCCGCCCTGGATGTAGATCGATCCACTGGGGCCCGGCTTCCCCGACGGCAGGTCCTGCCGCGTCATCTGGATCACGACCCCCTCGGCAGTGGCGAGCGTCTTGGCTTGACTCTGGGCGGTGACGTCCCCGCTGACGAAGCCCAGGGCGAGCGTTGCGATGACGAGCGATTTCATAATCGACCTCCGGTTGAGTTCCTGATGCGCCCCGCCTCTCATCGGTCGGCGCGGCACGGCCCCAGCTTCCCGCTCCTTCACATCTTCGCGATCGCAGCCTCGACCAGCTTCCTGGCCTTGTCCCCATCGATAGCCCTCAGATCCATCTTGACCAGTATGTCCTTCTTGATCGCGACGAAGTCCATGCCGGCAATCCCGGTCCTCTCCCACGCGCCCGAGTCGGGCACCGCATGGTTCAGGTCCAGCCGGACGACTTGGGTGTACACCGTGTCGTGCTGCACCTTGATCACCTTCCCCTTCAGTGCGTCGGCCGCGATGTCGGCGATATGTGCGTTGGAGCGCCACTCGGCGTAGCCGCCGCGCCAGCTGATCTGGAGGCCGTACACCTGCCGAATGCCCTTGGGCGGCAGTTCGTAGTCGCACTCGTCGGTTCCGTTGGCGACCGGGTCCGCAATCAGCTTGCCGATGAGCGCCTCCGCCTCGGCGCGCGACACGAGCGAGCAGGGATCGACCGGGTGCGGACGGGTCTTCGAGAACGCCGCGGCCGAGTCGACGTTGGCTCCGCCGTCGATCTTGAGCGGGTGGTCGATGCGCTTGAACGCGGCGTCGACGAGCTTCCCCGCCTGCGGCAATGTGGCGTCCGTGGCCGTGAAATCGATCTCGACCAGCTGATCGCCCCGCAGGGCCACGAAGTCGCAGCAGTTCATCGGAATCAGCGTGGCCTCGTCCCATTCTCCCGTGAGCTCGGTGCCGTTGTCGAGCTTGACGGCCTGCTTGAGCTGGCCCGGCGCCCCGCTCAGGAGCTTCTTGGTGAAGGTCATGATCCCGTACGCCTGGGCGCCGCCCGTGAACTCCACGCTCATCGAGATGAATTGGAAGTTGGCGGTCTCGTAGATGCAGTCGTCACCGTCGGTGGTGGGAGAGTCAGGGTCGCCACTGGAGCGGAAGGGCGGCGTGGCGAGCTTGGCCCCGAGCACCGCCTCGACCTCCGCCGGTTCGAGGAGCGAGCAGGGATCGTCGTAGTCGTATTCGTCGGTGCTCGATTCGGAAATCGGTGCCCCTTTGGACGCCGAGTTCGCGGCCGAGGCCTGCGACGCCGGTGACGGTGCCTTGCCGCTGCAAGCTGTGGTCAGAAGACCCAGAAGGGTCAGCGCGACGGCGCCCTCACGGATCCGCGTGCAGAGATCGGCCATGTCTCGTCCTCCCTGGGTGCCGGGACGTCCCGGCTGTCACGTCGAGCGCGACCGGCTCGAACCATCGTCCCACGATTGCCGGGTCGGGTCCCGGAGATTTCGAGGGAAAACGTAGGAGGCCAACGTTACAGGCCCGTCACCGCGCCGTGTTCGCCGGCCTGAAGCGCGGTTCGCAGAGTCGGCGCTGGGCGTTTCGCTAGGGCGTCCCGCTGCTCTTCGCCACCGCCGCCGCGACGGCTTCGGCCGCATGCTGGATCAGCGGCGTGAGCATGTCCTCGCCATTGGATTTCGCCTTCCGCTTGTCGCTCGCGTTCACCAGCACGCGCCCGTCACTCGCCTCCAGATGGTAGCTCAGCGTGATCTCGTCCTCCACGCGCACCGAATTGGCGTAGGACGCCGCGGCGGCGCTCGCGGCTTCTGCGGCCGCCGTGGCCGCAATTCGGCCACCCACAGATCCTGATGCGGCGCCGGCGGCCGACCAGGCGCCCTGCTGCGCGGCGCTGCCGATCATCCGGTGCAGCAGTCCACCGCCGCTGGTCTTGCGCTCGTGCTTCACCGTGCTGAGCAGTAGGTAGGGACAACCGGCGGTCTTGGCTTCCTCGCGGACCTGCGACTCGAGTCGGGAGCTGAGCGGCTTCGTGCCGAGGGTCGGACCCGCAAGAAAGCTGGTGAAGCCTTCCCGCACCGCCGTCATCGCGTCGGCGGCGTTGCCGGCGTTGCTCTCGACGCTGGCAGGCGCGAGACAGATCTGGGGCGCCGCCGGGGTGTCCTGCGCCATCGCGGGAACAAACGGCGCCAGCATCAATAGGCAGAGCGTGGTACGTGGTACGTTCATGGGGCACCTCCCTCGTGGGGTTCCGGTGAGGGCCGCGATGCCGAACGGGGGCTCGCTCGCGGACCTCGGGGGAGGGAAGCTAGGCGTGGAGTGTTACAGCCCCGTCACCGTGCCCCGACCGCCGGCTCGAAGCACCGTTCCCCGGGTCAGTTCCGGGAGGCCAGGTGCTGTCGTTCCACCACGATGTGGGCGCGGGCAATGGCAACTCTGGGCCGGAGCTGCGGATCCGCCGCTCGCCAGGCCCGCAGCACCTGGCCGTAGTAGGCGGCCGCACTGTCCGGCTCGGCGGCCGCGTCGTAGGCCCGCGCCAGCAGATCCTGGAGCTCCGTGCGGGTCGCATAGTAGTTGCCGCCCTCGAGGGAGCCGCTGAGCGCGCTTCTGAGGACTGGCACGGCTTCCATCGGTCGTTCGAGCGCCAGGAGAGTGCGCGCCAACTCGAGGTCCAGCCGTGAGAAACCCTCAGTCGGGGACACCATCGCCCGGCGGAAAGCGACCACGGCGTCGGCCGGCTGGCGGCGTGCCTCAAAGAGCAGGCCCCGCAGGTACTCGTACAGGCGTCGGTCGCGTCCCAGCCCACTCTGGCGCCCCCAGGCCTCGACGCTGTCGGCAAGGGCCGCGAGCCGGCTGGTGTCGCCGGCGGCGGCGAGCGCAGAGCCGGCCTGCGTCAGGAACCAGGCGCGCCGGCGGGCCAGAACCCCCGAACCAGCCAACGCTGCGCCGGCATCGGGGCGCGCGTACGCCTCGAAGATGGCCGCGGCATCGCGGTAGCGACCGAGCTCGAACAGCAACTGCCCCTGGGCGATGATCGCGGCCCCAGGCCCCGCGGTCGAGCCGATCTCCGCCGAATCCAGCGGTCCCCGCGCCAGAGCGAGCGCCTCGTTGAGCCGCCCCTGCTGCCGGAGACTGATGACCAGCCACCAGAGCGCATCGACGCGGCTGTCGGCCCGGCCGGTGAGCGCCAGCGTCTTCAGCAGCACGTCGGCTTCGGAGAAATTTCCCGCCCGGATCTCGATCTCGGCTCGCCCGATCGGATCGTCACGCTGACCCGCCGCGTACGTGGTACTGCTGTCCAGCGCGGCGCGGGCCTCGGCGTAACTCCCGGATCCGGCGAGCGCGTTGGCGAGCTCCAACCAGGCGCTCCGTGAGCGCGGACTCACGCGCACCCACGCCCGGGCGGCGCGAACCGCCGCGGGCATCGAATCGGCCGCCTTGTACGAGTTCACCAGGAGAAACTCTGCCGTGCAGGCGGCACAGTCGCCGCTCGATGCGGCGGTGACGCGCGAGTCGGCGGAGATCACGAGGCGGAGGTGCGCCGCCGCGTCCAGGTACTGCCCCTCCATCCACAGCGCCTCGCCCACGGCGAGCTGGGCCTGCGGCCACGCTTCGTACCGCATCGCCAGGGAGTCGGCGACGGCGAGGCGGTTCGGGCTGTTGGTGGCGTCGGCCCAGCCGAAGTGTATGAACATGCGCTCGGGCTGCGACACGGAGCCGGCACGGTGCATCGCCAGCCGCAGCATGCGTACAGCCGCCGTGTCGTCGAACCGGGCGTCGGCCAGAGAGGCGTAGTACGCGCACATCGCGCACGAACCATCTTCCGCCACGGCGGCGTGGAGGAGTCGGGCGGCCTCGCGCTCGTCGCCCGCGTAGTAGCGGTCGAGTCCCTCTTCGTACAGCCGTCGCGCGACCGGAGAGGCGATCGTGACTTCCGGGGCCGCGGCACGTATCCGGTGAGGGGCGAGCAGTTCCCCTCCCGCCAGCGCCAGCAGCGTGGCGAGCACGGTGGCGGCCGGAAACACCGAGCCGCGCGTCGACCACGGCCACCATCGCGGCTGGCGAACCGGCCAGATCGCAACTCTCCCAACCCTGAGCTTGGGACGGACCGGCGCTATAGGCTCGGCCTTCGGCGGGACGGGCGTTGCCGCCGTGATCACCGTCGGCGCGGGCGCTCCCGCAGCGCGTCCACGCCGGACACGCCGCCCCTGGCCCCGCGAGTCCGGATCGCGGCCACGAGTCGCCCGAGTCTCCACGGATGGCTCGGAGCCGAACTCCTCCTGCCATGCGTCGCGCGAACTCGTCGGCGGCACGCAGCGCGCCGGCACGATCCCCGCACCTGTCGAGGAGCTCGATATACCGCCGGGCGGATATCTCGTCGTCGGGCACCAGCGCCACCACGCGGCGGGCCCAGGTCGCCGCCGCAGATGCGTCGTGACATCGCTCGGCTTCGTCCGCGGCCGACCAACTGGCCTCGAACGCCCGACGTTTGAGCCGTGCCCGCTCGCCCTCGATCCATGCCTCGAGCTCGCTCGACATCCCATCGACGTAGAACCCGGCGAGGAGCTCTCCTCGGTAAATCTCGAGCGCCGCGACGGGATCGCCCGCCGCGAGATGCCCCTCGAACGCGAGGACGTCGCACAGCAGCGCGCCGGGGGCGAGCGCCACGCTCCCCCGGTCCGCGCGCAGCGCTGCAGCGCCCAGAATCCGGCGTACCCGGAACAGCACCTGCCGCAGGGCCGCGCGCGCACGCCCGTCGGGGAGCTCGGGCCAGAAAAGCGCCAGGAGGGTGTCGCGCCGCAGGGCGCGGCCGTCGGCGCCGGCCACGGCGAGGTAGGCGAGGAGCGCCGTTGGCTTGGGCGGCATCGAGATGAGCCGCTCGCACCCGTTCTCCTGGGCCGATAGGTAGACGCCACCGAGCAGGCGGAGGTGGATGATGGACATGATGGACTCACCCTCACGATGCAGGCGTCTCTATAGTCGGTCACCAGGGCTCCCGGCGCCAGAGTCCGCCAAGGTCGCGTCGCCGCCCGCGGGGTCGAGACGCGGACGACGCCTCAGGCGAGCAAGGCCCGAACGGCGAGGATCAGATGGCGGCCCGGTGGCGGCGGCGGAAGGACGCCGGGCACGTATTTGATTGACGCGGCACGTCTTGGAGCTGCCGCTGCCGCTCCACCACGCGGGCCTACCGGGTCGCCACGAGCTCCGGCACCCGCCGATGCTTGGTTGCCTGCTCATACGCAAACGCCCACGCCAGCAGGTCTCCGTCGCGCCAGCGCCCGGTCGAGAACTCGATCCCGAACGGCAGCCCGCCGTCGTAGAATCCACCCGGAACCACCACGGCGGGTATCCCGATGGGATTCGCCCATGCGGTCTCGCTGTGCGGCCCCTGGCTCTGGTGGCCGTCGGCCAGATCCTGCAGCTCGTCGTTGGGGGGCATCTGGATGGCAGGATAGACATACCCGTCGAGGTTGAAACGGGTCAGCGTCTCGTCAAACACGTCGAGCGCATTCTGGCGTGGCTCGTAGTATCGCGTCTTCGCCTGCGGATCGCGTTCCAGCGGTAGCGCCGGCGCCGGAGCGCCCGCCCCCGCCCCCGCCCCCGCCCCGTTCTCCGGCCTCGGCATGGCGCCTCGGATGTATGCCGGGATCATCGTCCCCACCGCCTGTGCATACTCGTCGGACGAATGGTAGTACGGTGAACCAAAGTGCTCGAGAAAGGTCTCGACGCCCTCCCCGCGATACGGGCCGGTCTCGATCTTCCGTACGAGTTCGATGAAGCTCATCGGGAGCAGCGCGTCGTCGAACACCACGGTCGCGCCGGCACGCCGGATCTCCGCCACGCTCGTCATGAACAGCGCGCGCGTGTCGGGATGCAGATACGCGAAGCGGCCGTCCGACTCGCCGGCCGGCTGCGGCAGCATGTTGAACGCCGGCACTCCGAATCGCTTCCCCTGCAGCGCACCGGCCTTGAGGTAGTGCACATACGGGCCGCGCTGGGCCCTGGTCTTCGACTCCTCGGTGCGCGCGTCGAGCGGATCGGGGGCCGCCATCACGTCCAGCGCCGTCACCGCATCGGTCACGTCGCGTGCGATGGGTCCGGTGTTGTCGCGCAGCCAGTCGAGCGGCTGAATGCCCGCGATGCTCGTCAGCCCGCGCGTGGGCAGGATGCCCACCAGCGAGCTGGTGCCCGCCGGCATGCGGATGGAATTCCCGGTGTCGGTGCCGGTGCCGAGCACGCACAGGTTGGCCGCCACCGAAGTGACCGTTCCCCCCGACGACCCGCCGGGGCTGCAGCGCACGTTATACGCGTTGCCGGTGCGCCCGTACGCCGTGCTGAAAGTCGTGTCGCTGGCCGCGAAGTCGGGCATGTTGGTCTGCCCCAGGATGATCGCCCCGGCAGCGCGCAGCTTCGCGGCGACGAGCGCGTCGCTGGGCGCGACGAGCTCCAGGCCCGGAAGCACATAGCCCCACCAGCCGGCGCTCGTCACCAGTCCGCGCACGCTGGTGTTCGCCTTGATGACGATGGGCACGCCCCAGAGCGGATGCGCCGTGAAGTCGGGACGGCGCCGCCCGATCCCGGCGTCGAGTTCCGACGCACGGGCGAGTGCGCCCGTCGCATCGACGTGCGACACGGCGCGGTACACGCCGTTGTAGCGCACGATGCGGGCCAGGTACCAGCGGGTCACCTCGGCGGCCGTGTACCTGTGCGCTTCGTACAAACCGTGCAGCCGCGCGATCGTGACTTCCATCAGGTCGTCGTCGATGCCGCGCGGCAGCTCCCCCGCCCGCACGGCCACTTCGCGCAGCGTACGCTCGGCGGCGGCCATTCCCGGCAGCAGGGGGATGGAGAGGGCTGCGGCGGCGGTCCCCACGAAATCGCGACGGGAGAGGGGCGTCTTCATGAACTTGGTGCGTTGAGGATGGCCGACGCTTGGGGGTAGAGGGACGCGCGGGTCAGCACATCAGCCGTCCGCCGTGGGGCCGTACATGCCAGGCACCGGCACGTCGAGCAGACGATAGCAGTCGCCGAGTTGCGCGCGGTGGTGGATCATGTGGCCGATCATCAGCCGGCGCAGCAGGTCGCGTCGCCGTCCCTTGAGCACGACGTGCTCGCCATGACGCAGCGTCCACTCGCCATTGAACGCCTCGTCCGACGTGGACGCGAAGGCGGCCATCATCTTCTTTGCCGCTTCGTCGAACCGCGCCAGCAGTCCGGCAGCCGTTTCGACCGGCGGCTGGGGCACACGGGTGGCGAGATCGAGGCCGTCGGTGGTGAGCACGGCGGTGCCGAGGTCTGGGAGCCCGGCCACGTGATTGGCGAGATGGACGAGGGGGCGCGACTTCGCGTGCGGACGCCACTCGCCCTTCCCGTCGGGATAGGGCTGCAGCATGCGGCGCGTGGAAGCGAGTTCCTCTTCGAGATCGGCAAAGCAGGCAGTGATGGGCACGACGACTCCTGAAGAAAAGAATGTCCGGCACACGATGCCACCTGTGTGCCGGACATACAAGTGCGCGGTTCGCCGAAGTGCGCCGCCGCTGGGAACTACATCTCCGAACCGGCGTCCAGTTTCGCGCCCAGCTTCTGCCGCGCGATGCGCCGCGCGTATGCCGCCGGCGGGTTGTGCGCCCGCGCCAGCCCGTACGCCTTCTGATACAACGCGTCGGCCTGCGCCTGATCGCCCATCTTCTCGTACGTCTCGGCAAGCAGGCAGTTCATGAACGGGTCGTTCGCGTTGCCGCGCATGGCGAGCATCGTGTTGAACTCCGACTCGGCCGTCTTGAAGTCACCGGTGTAGAGCGCCACGTAGCCCACCAGATACGGGAAGAAGCGCTCCTGCTGCGCCGCCATCGCGCTGTCGCTGTCCAGCGCCTTCCGCGCGTTGGCGATCTGCGCCCTGGCTTCGGCCACGTCTCCACGGCGCGCCGCGATGCGGCCGAGCGCGTGCGCCAGCCGGTAGTCCCACAGACTCTTCGGATGCGTCTGCGGCGCCGGCTCCCTGGTGCCCAGTTCGTACCCTTTCCGATACCACTGCTCGGCGGCGGCGAGGTCGCCGGCGTCGATGCAGACGCGCGCGCCCTCGTCGGCCATCTCGCCCTCCTGGTAGAACGCGTTCTGCGGCTCGGCATGTTCGCGCGTCGTCCAGTAGTCGATGACCATCTGCTCGTAGCGAATGGTGTTGGCGCAGTCGCCGTCGAAGGCGTACGACATCGCGACGGCGCGCTGCACGTTGGCCTTTGCGGCCGGATCGCCGATTGTGTCGAGCACCGCGTCATACAGCGCGCGCGCCTCCGACGTCTTGCCGGCGAGGTCGAGCTGCGCGGCCTGGCGCAGCACGGCGGGCTCCGCGCCGCTACCTCCACGGCCGCGCTGCGCGGCGGCGGGGATTGCGGCGAACAGCGCGACCGCCGCGGCGAGCGCGACGACGCGCGGGGTGCCGGAGCGGCGGGGATGGTTCGTGGACATGGCAGTCTCCTTCCGTCTGGGGGGCAGTCGAATGGATGGCGCGGCCGGCCGGATCGGTCAAGCGGCCAGCGGGCGTCGCTCGCCTTTACGATGCGCTGCCGCCCATCGTTCGCGCAAACAACGCCGTCATGTTGGTGTACGCGCGCTCGGCTTCGTCCCGGTTGTACGCCGCGCTGTCGGGCACGGTCCAGCCGTGCCGCGCCTGGTCGTACACCAGACTCTCATACCGTCCGCCCCAGGCGGCCAGCGCCTCGTCGAACTTCGCGATCGCCTCGGCGGGCATGCTCCGGTCCTCGAACGCATGGCCGAAGTGGAGCTGCGCCTTGACCTCCGGCAGCAGCAGATCGGGACTGGTCGGCGCGTCGGTGTGCAGGCCGCCGCCATGGAACGATGCCGCCGCCACGATCACGTCGGGACGGGCGGCGGCGATGCGCAGGGACAGGGCGCCGGTGAAGCAGTAGCCCACCACCCCCATCGCGCCCGACCCCACCGACTTCTCACGCCGCAGGAACTCGACGTACGCCGTGGCGTCGCGCGCGATCGCCTCGGGCGTGAGCGGCTGCGTCAGCTCGGCGAAGCGCTGCTTGGTGCGCTCCTCGCCGAAGTTGACGGGGAAGTCGAACATCGGGGGCTTGCGCGTGCGGTAAAAGACGTTGGGCAGGAGGACGGTGTACCCCTCCTCGGCCAACCGGCGGGCCATGCCGCGCGAGGCGTCGCGCACGCCGTGGATGTCGGTCAGGTGGATGATGCCGACGAGCGGCCGGGAGCTTTCGTGGCGGTAGAGGTAACCGTCGGCGCTACCGTCGGGGGTGGGGATGGAAACCGGGAGTTCGATCATGGCACTCGGTGGAATTCGGCGAATGGCGGTGAGGCGGAACGTGAACGCTACTCAGGACCGATACCACGCGGGGGCCGTACGACGCAAGGCCGGTACGACGCAGCATCGCAGTTGCGTGGTACCGGCCCTGCGGAACAACGACGCGCTGGAGTTTGGGTTCCGCGCCGCCGCTCAGTTGCCGCTCAATGCGTGATGGCGATGAACCACGCGGCCACCATTGGCCCTCTCGGTCCCCTCCCCCGTCCTCTCGCCGGCGGCGCTGCCGCGCCCGCCGGCGCCGGCCCGTACTCGGGCTGGAACAGATACGCCGTATGCGATACCGGATCGACGGCGATCGTCTTGGCGCCGGCGACCGTCGGCACGGTGGCGATGACGGTGTACGTGTCCGGCCCATCCTGCCGCGCCACCGTCACCGTGCCCGATTCGGCACCGCTGGGCACGTAGACCAGCTTCTCCATCTGGTCCCAACCCAGCGCGTCCACGCGGCCGCCATTGTCGATGGTCGCCACGACCTTGTGCGCCTTGGCGTCGGAGATCACGGTGTGGTCGCTGCACCCGGAGATGATGCGATCGGTCGCGATGTCGAACGCGATCCCGGTCGGGCCCTCGCACGGCGCCAGCGGCCACGACGCGGTCACCGTCCAGGTCTTCTCGTCGATCGCCTGGATGGTGCTCGTGCCCTCGTTGTTCACGTAGATCATCCCCATGCCGTCGCTCACCGCGCCCTCGGGCGAGGTGCTCTCCAGGTTCACCGTGGCCACGATGTCGCCGGTCTCGGCGTTCAGCGCCACGACGGTGCCGACGGGCCGGCTGTGGTTGGTGAGAATGACCGTGTTCGAGTAGTCGTCGTACATGATGCCGTCCTGGCCACCCGGAGGAATCTTGATCCGCTTGAGTTCGGCCAGCGTCTTGAGGTCGAACATCGTGACGCTGGAGTCGCCGCCGTTGCTGATGAAGCCGTGGCCCGTCCGCGCGGCGAGCGCGATGCCGTGCATGCGCGGCGTGTTCGGGATGTCGCCGATGACCTTGCCGGTGTGCCCGTCCACCACCATCACGTGACTGCTGCGCGAGACGAACACGCGTCCGGTGCCGGGCTCGGCAACCAGGTAGTCGGTGCCGCCTTCCCCGCCGATGTTCCACTTCTGGACCTTGAATTGCTGGGCGTGCGCCACGGCGGGCGTGCTGAGCGCGGCGACGAACAGCGCGGCCGCAGCCATGCGAGTCAGTCTGGACATACGAACCTCGGGGGTTGAGTTCGGGACGGTGGAGAGGTGGCCGAACGATAGGCCGGATACCTGTTGCGGTGATGACAGCGTAGTCGGACACCGAGCCTGCAGTCGAGTCCGCTGAAGTTCGGCCATCAACAGGAGGAACTACAATTTCGCGGAGAGCGCGAATGACGCGGAAACTACAGAAGCGACAGGGAGAACTGCTCCGCCATCAGGGGCCCGCTCGGCGATCGCAATCCTGATGGCGTAGCAGTTCCCTTTCAGTTGCCGTTGCCCTTGTCGTTGCTGTTGCTGTTGCTGTTGCTGTTGCTGTTGCCGTTTTCCGCGTATTCCGCGCTCTCCGCGAAATTGCAGTTCCATCGGTTGATGCCGGCCCGGTCGCGATCCCACCACGCGCCCTGACCGCCAATGGTCAGCTTCCCGGGTGATACACCTTCTCGGTGTGCCCCTTGAGCTGCGACGGGTAGTAGTAGACCACGCGGAGATTCCCCGTGGCATACCGCTCGGCTTCGTCGTCGAAGTGCGGGCTGCGTGGGTCGCCGCTCTCGCCGCCCGCCGTCACCGCGCGCGCCCGCACGCTGTCGCCGAACTCCACCACCGCCACGAAGCTGTTGCCGCTGGTACCGTACCACTTCTTGGTGTTCGCGTAGGCACGCGCACCGAAGCTCGCCAGCGAGCCCCACCGCGACGACGTGAACGGCACGGGGATGCTCGGCTTGCTGTCATCGAAACGGGGTTCGATGTCGTCGTTGAAGCGCTGGAAGCGGTTGATGTCACCCCACGGCGTCTGCCAGGTGCCGAAGTCGGCGGTGAGCTTGTCCGATGCCTCGGCCAATGACTGCAGCAGCTCCTGCGGCGTCGCCTTCTCGGCCACATAGTCCTCGGCGGACATCCCCCCCGCGCGCGCCTCACGCGCTACCCGCTGCTGGGCATTCTCGCCCCAGAAGTTGGCGAGCGACGTAGCCACCGAGTTGATCCCGAACCGGTAGTCCCAGTTGCGGAGCACGGTCATCTGCTTCGCCAGCTTCACCTTGAGGGGGTCGCCGTCGGGGGTCGCGTCGTACGCCTTGATGAGCGAGGGCATCATGTGCGCGAAGCTCGGCAGATAGCTGTCGAACATCGTCGCGGTGAGCGAGAGCATGGTGTAGTGGTGGTGCTCCGGCAGCACGCGCAGGGCGTGGTGGCCGCGCGGCGACTCCTCGGTGCCACGATCGACGTACACCGGATAGTCGCTCCGCTTGGGGCTGTCCCCCGGACCCGCCGCCGACCAGGGCCAGTTGTTCGAGTTGTAGAGCCACCCGCTGGGCGGGATTGAACAGCCCCGGCGTCTCGTCGATCGAGAGCAGCCCGTGGTAATCGGTCGCGGGATCGCTCCCGTCCACCGGCTCCAGCCAGTTGAAGCTCGTGTCGCGCCGCGGAATGTAGTTCGAGTGGAAGTACGCGATGTTCCCCTGCGCGTCGGCGAAGACGGTGTTGTTCGACGAGTTGGTGTACAGGTCGAAGAACTTCCGGAATTCGGCGTAGTTCTTCGCCTTCGTGCGACCGTACGACTGGATCAGCGCGTGGATGTGGTCCTTCATCAGACTGATCGTCACCCACTGGTCGCCGATCTTCCGCTCCACCGGGCCGTGCATGGTGAAGTAGGCCGTGAAGGTGCGCCTGGCCATCCCGTTGGCCGTCTTGTACGGAATCACGATCTGCTCGGTGCGCACCGGCAGTTCCCGGTCGCCGTGCTTGTAGTAGTACGTGTCGCCCTTCTTGCTGATCGTCTCCAGGAACTCGTCGATGTTGTCCACACCGCTGCTGGTGTGCATCCACCCCGCGGTGGCGTTGAAGCCCTGATAGATGAAGAACTGTCCCCAGGTCACGGCGCCGTAGGCGTCGAGCCCCTCGTCGCTCGTCATCTGCAACTCCGAGCGGAAGTAGAACGACGTGTGCGGGTTGATGTAGAGCAGCGCGTGGCCGTCGAGGGTGTTCTTGGGCGAGATGGCCACGCCGTTGGAGCCCGTGGGCTCGGTCCACACCGGCGGCGTGTCGGCGCCCCGGCGGCCGCGGCGCGGGAGCGAATCGCCGTAGAACGCCGCGAGCTGCCCCAGGTTCACCCGCTCGATGTCGCCGCCGATGCTCCCCTCGGTGAAGCTCAGCGCCATCCACGGCTCGAAGTGCCTGATCACCTGCGGCTTCACCTTCGGGTGTGTGTACAGATAGTAGTTGAGCCCGTCGGCGAAGCCGTCCATCAGCTTCTTCAGCCACGCCGGGCTCGCCGCGTACTCGGCCTTGAGCGAGTCGGCATTCACGAACAGCCGCTGCCGCAGGTCGCTCCAGAGCCAGCGCTCCCCGCCCCCCTGCGCGTGCCAGCCGAGCGCGTCGAGGTAGTTGGTTTCGACGCGGTTGAAGTCGTCTTCGGCCTGGGCGTACTCCATGCCGAACACCGCATCGGCATCGGTGTGCCCCTTCACGTGGGCGATGCCCCAGTCGTCGCGCGTGATCGTGACGGCCTGCGCCTCGTGCTTCCAGCGGGCGATCTCCTGCTGGGTCTGCGCGGTGGCGGCCCGGGGAAGCGCGCCCGCCAACAGTCCGACGGTCGCAGTGAGGACGTAGAGCGTGGACTTCTGCATGATCCGATCCATTGAAAGGCGAGTGACGCCCAAAGTTGCGGCGCGGACCGGTCGGCGGCCAGCCGGGCCCCTCAACAGCCTTTCCGTTCAGGCCCGTTCGATCCGTTCAGTCCGTATCCCCCTCGTAGCCACTCCCCGTTGCGAGGGCCACGTATGCCACGCCGGTCAGGGCGCATTCCAGGTCAGCACGCTCCGGTCCAGGTACGGGAAGCTTCCGTCGGGGTCGATCTGCACCTTCGTGATCCTGGGCGTACCCGCCACCATCACCACGGTCTGCCGTTTCCCGCCCAGCCAGACGCTCACCGGCACCTCGATGCGCTGCGTGCTCCCGTCGGCGCGGGTGACGACCAGCGGCACCGGCATCGGCGCCAACCCGCGGTCGACGATCGTGATCGCCGTGGAGTCCGCGTCGGTGCCCAGGCCCGCCTGGACGCCCGCCAGCGCCTGGTCCAGCGACCACGCACGGTAGAACCAGCTCTGCCAGTACCACGACAGATCGCGCCCCGATACGCTGGCCATCGTGTTGAAGAAGTCGTACGGCTGCGGGTGCTTCCCGATCCACCGCTTGCCGTACTCCACGAACGCCGTATGGAAGGTCTCCGACCCCAGCACCGCCCGCAGCGCCGCCAGCGCCTGCGCCGTCTTGTCGTAGTACATCACGAGATAGAGATCCTGCGGGTACTCGTCGCCGGGAAGCATGAGCGATTCGTCGTCGCCGGCGCGGACGCTCCGGAGATAGAGCGCGCGTTGCCCCGCCTCGGAGTCGTTCGCCCGCCCGCCCGTGCGCGGCTCGCCGTACAATCCGCGCATCCCCTGGGCCACGTCGAACTGCGTGAATCCCTCGTCCATCCACGGATAGCGCGTCTCGTTGGACCCCACCTGCATCGGGAACCACATGTGCCCCGTCTCGTGCATCAGGTCGCCGGCCAGCGACAGCGTGTCGGCCCACGGCTGCATGAGCGTCATCATCGGGTACTCCATCCCGCCCCCGTCGAGCACCCCTTCCATGGACGACATCTTGGGCCACGGGTACGCCCACAGGTAGTCCGAGAGCTGCTGGATGGCGTCACGCGTGAATCGCGCCCCGCCTACCCGCCACGCGGCTGCCGCCGACGTGAGCCGGAAGAAGCTGTTGATGTCCACCGTGTCGCGACCGCCGCCCACGAGTGCCCGCGTC
This sequence comes from uncultured Gemmatimonadaceae bacterium, assembly GCA_963781765.1. GTDB lineage: Bacteria > Gemmatimonadota > Gemmatimonadetes > Gemmatimonadales > Gemmatimonadaceae > JAGWRI01. Next base: position 220,818 of record CAWAHC010000006.1, on the reverse strand, counting down.
GCATCCCACGCATAGCGGTCGCTCGTGCCCCAGGCGAAATCGCGCACGTTTGGCGCCACGAAGTGCCACATAGCCGTCGCGCCGCCGCGCGTGAACGCGCGCGCCGCATCGGCGCCCGGCGTGAGCACGCGCACCACGCGGCCGGTGCGCCGAGCCTCGGCCAGCCGGTCGCGCGCCGCCGGCGTCAGCACCGCCGCCGCGTTGGCCAGCGTGCCCGTGGCGTCCACTACCCACCCGTGCGGCACCGTGATGCGCACGTCGTAGTCGGCGGGATCCATATAGAACTCGGCTTCCAGCAGATACGGATCGGTGACCCACCCGTTCACATCGTCGTACACCGCGATCTGCGGATACCAGTAGCCCATGAAGTACACGTGGCCGTCGTGCCCCTCGCGGCCGTCGGCGGGCGCCGGTGGCGGCGTGTACGACCAGGCGAAGCCCAGCGTGATGCTGTCGCCGGGGAGCACGGCATGCGCCAGCGGAATCCACATCACCGTGCCGTCCACCACGTACTGGCCCGGCGCCGGGGGATTCCGCGGCGACGCCGTGATCGGCATCGCCGGGTTGAGCCCGGTCTGCGGCGTGATCGCGTGGCCATTCACCGACACGCGCGACAGGCGCACGCCCCCGGTGATCGGCACCGGCTGCCGGCGCGGCGTCCCCGGCGCGAAGACGTTCTGCCGCAGGTAGACCGGGATGATGCGCAGCGAGTCGGGGGAGTGGTTCACGTACACCACCGTCTCCCGCCCCGACACACGATCGTGCGCCACGTCCAGCGCTACGTCGATGGAGTACCGTGGATGCTGCACCCAGTAGTTGGGCCCGGGCTGGCCGGTGCGGGTGCGGGTGCCGCGCTCCACCGCGCGCGTGAAGCCCGGCGATTCGAACACCGGGCCCGGCACCGGGCGGCCGGCCGCCGCCGTGGCCGTGGGATTCAGTGCCGGCGCAGGGCGGGTTTGGGCCGCCGCTCGCGGTGCGACGCCAAGCACGAGGGCCGCCCCGAGCGCCCCCGCAAAGCCGACCCGATCGCTCCTGAATTGGTTGGCCATCCGCCGCCACCCGAAGTAGAATCCGCTCACGGTAGTTTCACTCGTCAAATGAATTTCCCTCTGGCTCGCCGGCCTCTTCCGAACCCACGGTCCGACGACCATCGTAAGGCACACAATCAGGTCAGGAGGTTCCATGCCGTCAACCTCGCCACCGTCGGGACCTGACACACCCGCGGGCGCGCCCCTCAAGGATGAACAGGCGTTGGAACGCCTGTTTCGTGAACGCTACACGAGTCTCGCCGCGATGGCGAAGACGCATCTGAACGACGCTGCGTCCGCGGCACCGCGCATCGTCGAGACATTGTTCCTGCGCGCCTGGGACCAGCGGGCCGAGTTCAAGTCGGTGAAGGAGTTGGACGCGTTCTTCGAAGCCGAGGTGCCGCACGCGGCGGCGCGCGAATTGGCGCGGCGCGCCAGCGCCCACCACTTCGGCGGGGGCAAACATGCCGCGGCGCACGCCGAGCATGAGACCAACGTCAATGAATCGTGGGAACGCATCCATCGCACGCTGCACCCCGATCGCGAGGCGACCGCCGGTGCAATGAAGGAGGCGTCGCGACATGAAGCGGCGTCGCACGTGAAGGGACTGGCCAAGAAGCGCAACTACGTCGTTCCGGCCGTCATCATCGTCCTCGCCATCGCCGCGGCACTCGGCATCTCCAAGTACCTCAACCGCCTGGGCGAGGAGGGCGGCATCATCACCGCGCTCAAGGCCAACGACACCAAGGCCCACCAGACGCGGGACAACCAGATCGCGACCATCACCGATCTCGCCGACGGGAGTTCGGTGAAGATGGGTCCTGGTTCCAGGGTGGTGGTGGCCGACGGGTTCAGCGGCGACAAGATGCGGGTGATCCAGGTGAACGGCATCGTCGCGGTCACGGTGGCGCCGGGACAGACGGCACCGTTCCAGGTCCGCACGTACGACGCCGTGATCAATGCCCCCGATGGAACGCTCCTCATCCGTACCTATGACGACGATTCGTCCCTCACGGTGATTGCCAAGGGTAGCACGGACTCGTTGCGCATCGGGAAGATCTGGCGACCGCTGGCGGCCGGCGCGGCGATGCACATCGCGCACGACGGCACGGTGAGCGATGCCACACCCGGCCAGTTCCTCGAAGCCAGCACCTGGGTGAACGACACGGTTTCCATCGCCAACCGCTCGCTCAAGGACGCGGTGAGTCAGCTTCAGGCGTGGTACGGCACGAAAGTCGTGGTGCTCGACACGACCCTCCTCACCCGTTCGGTGACGATGCAGGCACCGATGAACTCGGCGACGGACGCCATCAGCGGCATCGAGAAGAGCGCGAACGTGAAGTTCGGGTACGAAGGTCAGGGCATGGTGTTCCGCGACGCGGCCGGCAAGAAGTAGCCCGTCGCGGAGGTGTGACCGGGCCGCTATGGGGGGCGGCCGCCGGGAAACCGGTGGCCGCCCCTGCTGCGTCCGGTGCCGGATGGCGCGCCGAATCCCCTCGGTGACCACCCGGAGGATCGACAAGAACGGCGGCGTCTGGTATTGTGTCGGCCGGCATTTCAACGCGGGGGAGTCCGATGAGCGGAGTCCGGGTGCTGGTCGGGACGCGCAAGGGCGCGTTCATTCTGACGGCGGATGGGAAGCGCGACAAGTGGAAGGTGAGCAAGCCGCACTTCGCGGGCTGGGAGATGTACCACCTCAAGGGATCGCCCGTCGATCCCGATCGCATCTATGCCTCGCAGTCCAGCGGATGGTTCGGCCAGCAGATCCAGCGCTCCGACGACGGCGGCAAGACCTGGAATGCGGTGGACAACAAGTTCACCTACGACGGCGTGCCCGGTACGCACCAGTGGTACGACGGCACGCCCCACCCGTGGGAATTCAAGCGCGTGTGGCACCTCGAGCCGTCGCTCAGCGACCCCGACACGGTGTACGCCGGCGTCGAGGACGCGGCGATGTTCGAGTCCAACGACGGCGGCAAGAGTTGGCACGAACTGTCGGGCCTGCGCGGGCATGGCACGGGGCCGCGGTGGGCGCCCGGCGCCGGCGGCATGTGCCTGCACACCATCCTCATCGACCCCACCAATCACGATCGCATGTACATCGCCATCTCGGCGGCCGGGGCGTTCCGCACCGACGACCGGGGCAAGTCGTGGAAGCCGATCACCAAGGGCTTGGTGTCGAACTTCATGCCGGACCCCACCGCCGAGATCGGACACTGCGTGCACCGCATCGCCTTCCACAAGTCGAAGCCCGACACGCTGTACATGCAGAAGCACTGGGACGTGATGCGCAGCGACAACGCCGGCGACCAGTGGCACGAGATCAGCGGCAATCTGCCCACCGATTTCGGATTCGTGGTCGACGTGCACGCGCACGAACCCGAGACCGTGTACGTGCTGCCCATCAAGAGCGACTCGGAGCACTTCGTGCCCAACGGGAAACTGCGGGTGTACCGCAGCAAGACCGGCGGCAACGAATGGGAGCCGCTCAGCAAGGGCCTGCCGCAGCGGAACTGCTACGTGAACGTGCTGCGCGACGCGATGGCCGTGGACTCGCTCGACGACTGCGGTGTGTACTTCGGCACCACGGGTGGCCAGGTGTACGCATCGGCCGACGGGGGCGACTCGTGGAAGGCGATCGTCCGCGACCTGCCGGCGGTGCTGTCGGTCGAGGTGCAGACGCTGCAATGATCCGCGTCGTGCTGCCGGCGGCGCTGCACCGGCTGGCCAAGATCGACCGCGCCGGCGAACTGACCTTCGACGTGTCGGGCCCGGTGACGCAGCGCACCGTGCTCGACGCCGTCGAGGCGCGCTATCCGATGCTGCGCGGCGCCATTCGCGACCACGTAACGCAGCAGCGGCGGCCCTTCATCCGCTTCTACGCGTGTGAGGACGATCTGTCGTACGGATCGCCCGACGATCCGCTGCCGCAGGACGTCGTGGACGGCAAGGAGCCGTACCTGGTGATCGGGGCGATCGCGGGCGGGTAGGCCGCTGCCGGGCTCAGCCCGCCGAACGCGGAACTCGCCAGAAGTGGGCATCTACGAGAGTGGATACGGATTGAACGGATGGGAACGGATCTGGACAGATAGCCATTTGGAGGCCTCACGTGGGAGTCATTGGCGCCAGCTGCCACCGAGCGCGCTGGAACTCTCCAGATAGAGCTGCACGGGAGGCGTCGACGGCCCCACTCGCCCCGCCGACCGCGTCGGCATGCACCCGGCGGCGCCCGGTCCACTTCCGCGATCCGTTGGCGGGTTCCAAGTTACGGGGTGCCCAATACTCCGACCGTCCGGCGTAACGTGCGTGTGTCGTCCGCCCTCGCCGTCCTGATCGCAGCCGCGTGCGTCGTCCTCCCCACCCCGCTGGCTGCGCAGACGACCGCCACCCACATCCGCACCCGCTGGGCGCGCGCGGTCTCGACCAAGAATCCCTGGCCCGACTACCCGCGCCCACAGCTCGCCCGCGCGATCTGGACCAACCTCAACGGCAAGTGGGACTACGCCATCGCTGACAGCGGTGCCGCGCAGCCCACGCACTGGGACGGCGAGATCCTCGTCCCCTTCGCCGTACAGTCGCAACTCAGCGGCGTCGAGCGCGCGGTCACCGACTCGCAGCGCCTCTGGTACCACCGCACCTTCACGCCGCCGGCCATGCCGCGCGGCGGTCGGCTGCTGCTGCACTTCGGCGCTGTGGACTGGGACGCCACGGTCTGGGTGAACGGCACCAAGGTCGGCGAACACCGCGGCGGCTACGACCCGTTCACCTTCGACGTCACCGACGCCGTGCACGGCGTCGGCCCGCAGCAGCTCATCGTCAGCGTCTGGGATCCCACCGACCGCGGAGAGCAGCCGCGCGGCAAGCAGGTGCTGCGCCCCCACTCCATCTGGTACAGCGCCGTCACCGGCATCTGGCAGACGGTGTGGCTGGAGCCGGTGCCCGACGCGCACATCACCAACGTGCTCGCCACCCCCGACATCGACGCCGGCAGGGTGACGGTGCAGCCAGACGTCGACGGCGCGCCCGCCGGCACGACGGTCCGCGTGCGCGTGCTGGCCGGCGGCACCGTCGTCGCCTCGGGCTCAGCGCCCGTCGGCCAGCCGGTCGTGCTCCGCATCCCGAACGCGCACCTCTGGTCGCCGAGCGATCCCTACCTGTATCACCTGCGGCTCACGCTCTCCACCGGCGACGGCGTGGGCAGCTACTTCGGCATGCGGAAGATCTCCGTCGGCACCGCCCCCGACGGCTACCGGCGGCTCTTCCTCAACGACAAGCCCCTGTTCGAGTACGGACCGCTCGACCAGGGATGGTGGCCCGACGGGTTGTACACGCCGCCCACCGAGGCCGCGATGCGCAACGACATCGTCATGACCAAGCGCCTCGGCTTCAACATGATCCGCAAGCACGTGAAGGTGGAGCCGGCGCGCTGGTACCATCTGGCCGACAGCATCGGCGTGCTCGTGTGGCAGGACATGCCGAGCGGCGAGAACAAGACGCCGGCCGCGCAGGCCGAGTTCGGCACCGAACTGCATCGCATGATCGCCGCGCTGCGCGACCACCCCTCGATCGTGATGTGGGTGCCCTTCAACGAGGGCTGGGGACAGTTCGACACGCCGCGCATCGTCGCCTGGATCAAGCAGTACGACCCCACGCGGCTCGTGGACAACGCCACCGGCTGGACCGACAAGGGCGTGGGCGACGTCGTGGACGTGCACGTGTATCCGGGCCCCGGCATGCCCAGGACCGAGCCGGTCCGCGCCGCCGTGCTCGGGGAGTTCGGCGGTCTCGGACTCCCGCTCGAAGGGCACACCTGGCTGCCCAAGAACAACTGGGGCTATCGCACCTTCACCGATACCATCGCGTTGCGCGCCGCGTACGCCGGGCTGCTCGATCAACTGCGCCTGCTCGAAGCGCAGGGCCTCGCCGCCGCGGTATACACGCAGACCACCGACGTCGAGGTGGAGGTCAACGGCCTGATGACCTACGACCGCGCGATCGTGAAGCAGGATCCCGCGCAGGCCAGCGCCGAGGCGGCGCGCCTGTTCGGACCCATGCCCACCGTACGGGCGGTCGTACCAACGTCGGAAGACGCACCACACCTCTGGCACTTCACGACTGCCGCGCCAAACGATGCCTGGGCCCAACCCGCGTTCAACGATACCTCATGGACCCTGGGCGATGCCGGCTTCGGCACCAAGGACACGCCGGGCGCCGTGGTGCGCACCACCTGGGACACGTCCGACATCTGGATGCGACGCACCTTCGACCTCGCCTCCGCCTCACTCTCGAATCCGCACTGGAACGTCAACCATGACGAGGACGCCGACCTCTATCTGAACGGCGTGCTGGTGGCGCACCTCACCGGGTACAGCTCCGGCTACGTTCGCCTTCCCTTCGACTCGGCGGCGGTCGCGGCGCTGCATGCCGGCACCAACACGCTGGCCGTGCACGTCCATCAGACGAAGGGCGGACAGTACGCCGACGTCGGGATCGACGAGGTGATCGAGCGCTAACGAGTCACGATCGGGCCGTCGCACCGACGACCCGATCGCGCCGGCCGATTCAGAATCCGGCCGGCCGTTCCTTCATCACGTTCGCCTGCCGCTCCATGGCCAGCCCCACGCGCGCGATCGTGCCCTCGTCGAACAGCCGGCCGATGAGCGTCACCCCGTGCGGCACGCGTCGCGGCGGGTTGAACGTGGGCAGCGGATGCGCGGGATCGGGCGCCCAGTCGCTGCGCGCCTCCGACACCTCCACGAATCCCGTGCGAAGCGTGAGCGACGGCTGCCCCGTGTTGTTCGTGATCACCAGCATCTCGTCGCGCAGCGACGGTACCAGCAGCAGGTCGACCGTCGTCATCAACTCCCGCATCATCCCGGCCACCTTGCGGCGTAACCGATCGGCCTGTACGAAGTCCACCGCCGACAGGAAGCGCGACTCGCGGAACAGGTTCGGCCAGGCGTCGGGCACCTGCACCCGCATCGTGTCGGCCGCTCCGGTCAGCGTCAGCTCCTCGAACGCCGCCGCCGCTTCGGCAAACAGCATCAGGTTGAGCGAGTCGTACGGCCAGTCGGGAATCGCCACCGGCGTCGGCACCATGCCGAGCTTGCCGATCGTCTCGAGCGCCGCGCGGTCCACGTCGGTGGCCGGCTCCTCCTTCATCCACGCCGGGAAGTAGCCCACCTTGAGTCCCTTGATCGATGCGCCGGCGTCGAAGTCCAGCTTGCCCGGCAGGCTCGCCACGTCGCCCGCGTCGGGACCGGTGATGGCGTGCAGCACGAGCATCGCGTCTTCCACGCTCCGCGTCATCGGGCCGAGCTTGTCCAGCGTCCAGCAGAGCGTCATCGCCCCGGAGCGCGGTACACGCCCGTAGGTGGGACGCAGCCCCGTCACGCCGCAACGCATGCTCGGACTGATGATGCTGCCGCCGGTCTCGCTGCCCACCGAGAAGCCGACGAACGCCGCCGCCGTAGCCGCGCCCGGGCCGGCGCTCGAGCCCGACGCGCCCTCCTGCAGCAGCCACGGATTCATGGTCTGTCCGCCAAACCAGATGTCGTTGAGCGCCAGCGCACCCATGCTCAACTTGGCCACCATCACCGCGCCCGCGTCGTTCAGGCGGCGCACCACCGCCGAGTCCTCGGTGGGCACGCGATCCTTGAACGGCTCGGCGCCGTACGTGGTGCGGATGCCGGCGGAATCCATCAGATCCTTCACGCCATATGGGATACCGTGCAGCGGGCCGCGGTACTTCCCGGCCGCGATCTCCGCGTCGGCCTGCTTGGCCCGCGCCCGCGCGCGGTCCTCGGTGAGCGTGATGATCGCGTTCACTTTCGGGTTGAGCCGCTTGATGCGATCGAGGTAGATGCCCGTGAGCCGTTCGGAGGTGAGCTGGCGCGATTCGATCCAGCGCGAGAGCTGGTGCACCGGCGCGTAGGCGATGTCTTCGTCGTCCGAGGGCAGTGGCACCGCGGCGCCAGTGGTACGTACGAACCGGTCGCGGACCGGCCCCACCGTCTCGCCGGGCAGGATCGGATTCCAGACGGTCGCGGGGGCGAGCGTGTCCTCGAGCGCGATCTTGCGCGGTCCCGTGCGCCGTTCGAGCAGTGCCGCCATGGACGTGCGCCAGCTCTTCGATGCCATCTCGCGCTGGGCGGCGGTCATCGTCACCTGCTCCAGCTTCTCCGCCTCGGCAAAGGTGGCCGGGGTGACTTCCGGTCCCACGGGCGGTGCAGTGTTGAACGCGGTCGGCGCGCCGGGCGTGGACTGGTTGGCCGTGGCGGACTGCGGCTCCTCGCCGCGACAGGCAGCGAGCACGCCGAGCAGCCCGATGGGCGCCTGGATGAGGAACTGGCGACGGGTATTCATGGGAGACCGGAGAAGGAGCGGCGTTCGGAGGGGACCCGCGAGACGCGACTATCTTAGCTCGACCGCCGCTGCCAGGGCCAGCGCCCCTCCACTTCGAGCTGCAGCGTCATGCTCAGAAACGTGCGCACGACCACGATGAGTCCCAGCACCGCCACGTTGGTGAAGTTCGGGTCGACGACCACGCTGCGGATGATGTCGCCGGCAATGAGGAACTCGAGGCCGAGCAGAATCGCCCGGCCGAGATCGACTCGCAGCTGCCGGTAGCGATCCGCCCCCGGCTCGGGCCGCGGGGTCAGCGCGTGGCCCAGCGCGTACACCGCCCCACCGGCCACCAACGCCACGCCCAGACCATCGAGAACCAGCCCGATCACCGACATCGCATCCCGGAAGGTCGGCGCCATGTGCATCTCCACCGTTGAAGGGCCCGTTCATCAACATCGACCGGGGACCGCCCACCGTCCAGATCCCGATCGGCGGTTCGCGGTCAACGGTCCGCCGCTACCCGCCGAGCAGCGCCTCCAACTTCCGCACCGTGTTCCAGTTACGCGCCGTCCCGCGCGTTCCCAGCTTCGCGTCGATCACCGCCGCGGTGAGCTTCGAGGTGCCGATGCCCCCCGGATAGACGACGTACGCGTGCCGCCCCCTGGCCTCCACCGTCTCCGGCCCGCGAATGGCGGCGCGGAGGGCGTTCACGCGCGCCGGCGTGACGGCGTCCTTGAGGCACACGACCAGGAGATGCGCGGGATCGCGCTCGGCCGCGCGGGGGTACGGGTTGCCCGCAATCACATCGCGCCACTCGTCCGCCGTACGGACGAAGAACTCCGTCGTGAGCCCGAGCCGGGCAGCAGCCTCGCGCTCGAACAGCGACTCCAGGCGCGACGAGGACGTTCGGCTCCCGAACACCACGTTCCCCGTCTGCAGCAGCGTCGTCGCGTCGTCGAAGCCGAGCGCTTGCATGAAGGCGCGCAGTTCGGCCATGACGACCTTCTTGTTGCCGCCGACGTTGATGCCGCGCAGCAGTGCGACGCGGTCGCGCACCTTCAGTCCGTCGGCGGCGACGGCCGGCCCCGCCGTGCCGCTTCCGCGCACGCGCTCAACTCCGCCTCCGCCGTCACGCACACATCGAGATCGCGCAGCAGCCCGTCCTGCAAGGCGTACACCCACCCGTGCACGGCCAGCGATTGCCCACGCGCCCATGCGTCGCGCACCACGGTGGTCTGGGCCACGTTCACCACCTGCTCGATCACATTCAGTTCGCACAGCCGGGCATGTCGCTCCCGCTCCGTACCCAGTGCGTCGAGTTGCGCCTGGTGCTTGCGGCGCACGTCCTGCACATGGCGCAGCCAGTTGTCCACCAGCCCGTGCTTCTCGTCGCGCAGCGCCGCCAGCACGCCGCCGCACCCGTAGTGCCCGCACACGATCACGTGCCCCACGCGCAGCACCTCCACCGCGAACTGGATCGTGGACAGGCAGTTGAGATCGGCGTGCACCACCACGTTCGCCACGTTGCGGTGCACGAACATCTCACCAGGCCGCAGCCCCACGATCTGATTGGCTGGCACGCGACTGTCGGAACAGCCGATCCAGAGGTACGGCGGCGCCTGTTGACTGGAGAGGCGTTCGAAGAATCGTGGGTCCTGCCGGGTCATCTCGGCGGCCCACGTACGGTTGTTGTCGAAGAGATTCTTCAGGACGCGCATGTCGGGTCGGTTCGGGACCGCCGGCGCTCCGCGGACGCCGCGGGCCGGACGACGCAATCTGTCACCGCCGGGCGAAGCGCGCCAATGGGCGCCCGCACGCGGCCGGCCTCCGGCGTCACTTCACGCACACCGCCGTGATCTGATGCTTGATCGGCAGCATCGACGTCCGCATCACGATCGGTCGGACGTCCACGCGGCGGAACCCGGCCGCGCGCAGCAGCTCCCCGGTGCTCCGGCACACGTCGCACCCGGCGAAGGCCCAGTGCCAGGGACCGCGGATCCGGTGCTGCAGCCGGCGCGTGCGCGTACCGGCCGGCGCTTCCACGTGCTCGATGCACACGAAGCGGCCCCCCGGCTTGAGCACACGCCGCACCTCAGCGATCACCTGCACCGGATCGCGCACTGAGCAGAGCACCAGCGAGCAGAACACATACTCCACCGAGTCGGACGGCAGGTCGAAGTGCTCGGCGAATTCGGCGTGAAGCTCGAGTTCGATACCGTACCTGGCGGCCCGGCGGCGCAGCATCGGGTGCGCCTGCTCATTGGGCTCCACCGCCACGAGTCGAAGTCCGCGCGGCAGGTAGCGGAGGTTCGTCCCCGACCCGGAGCCCAACTCCACCGCCGCCGCCGGAAGATCGCGGAACAGCTCGCGCTTGAGCGCCGCGAACTTCCAGTGCATGTAACCGTCCAGCGCTGCCAGCCCCCACACCTTCAGGCGGCCGCGGACCCGGGCGCCCAGCACTACGCGCTACTTCGGCGACGGGACGGTACGCGTGCTCCCACCGGACGGCACCGAGTGCCGGCCGAGCTGCACGCCGTTGACCGTCCGCCCGTACATCGACATCGCCGAATCGTGGTACCGGGCGCGGGTCTGCTCCACACTGCCGGCGAACCGCGGATCCTGCGGGCGTTCGTGACTGTCCACGAACAGCGCCACGTCCCACGCATCCTGGTCGCTCAGCGTGTTGCCGAGTCCGAGCGGCATGTTCGCCTTCACGAAACCGGCCGCCTTGTCCACGTCGCCCATCCCCGCGCCCCAGTTGAACGACTCCGGTCCCCAGAGCGGCGGGAACACCAGCACGCCGGCCGCGCGCTGTCCCTGTCCGTCGGCGCCGTGGCACACCGCGCAATGCTGGGCGAACAGCTGTTCGCCGCGCGCGTAGTCGGGCGCCTGCGCGGGCGCGGGCAGCTTGGGATAGTTGCGCCCAGCGATCGGCGTGTTCACCGGGGCGCCCGTGGCCAGCCAGTACGCATAGCTCTCCAGCGCCACGAGCACCGAATCGCCGAGCGGCGGCGCCTTGCCGTTCATGCTGTAGCGGAAGCAGCCCTGCATGCGCTCCTGCAAGGTGTTCACATGCTTGTTCTTGCTACGGTAGGCGGGATAGCTCACGTACGCCGCCCAGAACGGCGCCGAGTGCGCCAGCCGGCCGGCGTCGATGTGACAGTTGGTGCAGCTGAGCCCGTTGCCCGTGTACTGCGGCGCGTAGGCGGCCGTGTGCCGGAAGATCTGCTGCCCCAACCGGACCATCTTGCCGAATTCATCGTTGGGCATCGTCGAGTCGGGGGGCGGCACGAAGGCGCCCCCCGTGGCCGCCGACGAAACCGCGGCTGGTCTGGCCGTCGCGGACGCGCCGGAGCGCGCGAACCGGTAGGAAAGTCCGCCGGCCACGACGGCGGCGGCGGCGGCGAGCATGAGTGCGGTGTCCGTCTTCATGGGCGGCTCCGTTCCGGCGTGGCCGGTGTTGGTGGCTGTGCGGCATAGTACGCCGCCACCGCCGCAATGTCGGCATCGGTCATGCGCTTCACGATCGCCGTCATCAGGTCCAACGGGCCGCCCGGACGGGTGCCCTGCTTCCACGCATCGAGCTGGTTGACGAGGTAGAGCGCCGACTGGCCGGCCAGTGGCGGAAAGGCGGTGCCGACCCCAACACCACCGGGTCCGTGACACTGATCGCACCCGGGTAGCCCACGCGACCATTCGCCGCGCGTGGCCAGGCGTTCGCCCAACTTCGCGTCCGCCGGAGCCGCCCGTGTCGGCGCGGCGCTGTCCGGAGCCGCGGGCAGGGAAGCCTGCACGGGCAGCGTGCTCAGGTACGCCGCCAGCGCATGCCGTTCCGCCGCGGACAGCGACGACGCTACGGGCAGCATGATCGCGTTCTTGCGGGCACCGCTCGCCAGGGCGTCGAGCTGCGCCTGGACGTAATCGGCGCTCAGACCGGCCAGTCGCGGGATCCCCCCCACCGCATTGCCGAGCATCTGCAGCCCGTGGCAACTGATGCAGGCGGGCGCCCCGCGCCCGTTGCCCTGCGTCACGATCGTTGCCGCGCTCGGCGGCGGCGGTGCCGCCTGTGCCGCGCCGGTGCACGGCGTCAACGCGATGACCGCGATCGCCGCGACCATCAACGGGCCGCAGCGGTGCCAACCGTCCCTGTGCATTGCTCGATCTCCGTTCACGGCCACCCGAGTTCCGCCCGGACGGGCGCTACTGCGCACCGGTCGGCGCCGCCTTGAACCCATAGCGTTCGAATATGGTCAACGCCGACGGCGAGCGCAGGAACTGCAGCCATGCCCGGGCCGCCGCCGGATGCGGGGCGCCCTTCACCACCGCCGCCGCATAGACGGCCGTGGTGTTGTCGGCGGCCGGAATGTCCACGTGCCCGATCGGGTGCCCAGCCTCCTCCTGAAAAATCGCTTCCGATTTCCAGGTGACCCCGGCGTCGGCGCGCCCCTGCATCAGGAACAGCGGCGATTGCCGGTGGTGAATCTGGGTCAGGATCGTGCTGCCGTCCTTCACCTTGGTGTCATACACCAGCGTCTTCAGCGAATCGCCCCCGACCTTCACGAGCGTTGCCTGCACCTGACGCGCGATGCCCTCCCATGCGGGGTTGGGCATGACGAGGTGCACGCCCGGCTTGGCGAAGTCGGCGACGGACGTGATACCGGCCGGATTTCCCTTGGGCACCATGATGGTCAGATCGTTGGTCACGTACGGCATCGCCGGCCCGACGAGCTTCCCCGCCTCGATCTGTTCGTTCACCTTCTTCATCCCGGCCGCGAACACGTCGGGCGCCACCGTCCACGTCATGTTGCCCACGGTGATTGTGTTGCCCGACTCCATCATCTTGATGAGCAACCCCGGCGGGATCGTGATGTAGTAGATGCGCCCCTCGAGATCGGGATGCTCGGCTTCGAACGCCTTCACCAGCGGCGCCATGGCGAAGAAGTAGTTCCCGCCCACGAAGATCACGAGCTTGGGGTCGGTCAGGCTGCCGTGGAAGTCCGGCAGGTTGTCCACCTCGGGCACGGTGAAATCGAGCCCCTGCTGCAGGGCCGGGTTGTTGTCGCCATGCGACCAGGGCGGATAGATGGCCTCATCGTGGCTGGACGGCGGCGCGGCGCGGCCATTGTCCGCGGGCTGCGGCTGCCCCGTGCAGCCGCCCGCGAAACCCAGCGCGCACACCAGCGACGCCACCCGGAGAATGGGATACCGACTCATGAATGCTCCTCGTGCAAGCAGTGGATCCTGGCCCCGCCGCGCGCCCCGCGTGGAGCGGCGCGACCCGGCCGCCAACGTCACATGGTCACGAGCGCGTAGCCCTGATCCTGCAGGATGATCAGCGTCGAGAGCGCCGACAGCGCCACCTTGATGTCGGGATTCACCTGCTCGGGCGTGAACTGCATGTCGCCGAGAGCGTTCCCGCACACCATCACCTGCACGCCGGCCTTGGTCAGCGCCTCGATCACCGCAGCGTTGGGGTTCGGGTGCCCGAACTTGGCCGCGTACTCCTTGTCGCTCAGCACGATCGGCGTCGCCGGCCCGTGGATGATCACCGCGAACTGGAGGTGGCTGGTGGGGATCCCGGCCGCCGCGAACACGTTCACCGTGCGCGCCACGTGGTCGAGTCCGGGATTCATCTTGTCGTTCGACGGCGCCGGCTTGGTGACGTCGAAGACCGCCTTGTACGTGGTGTTCGCATCGGGGCGGAGCACCGCCTGGGGCCACACGTGCACCGGGCCGATGCCCTGAATGGCCGGCGTGGACCAGAAGCCCGACGCCTGCTGAGCCGAAGCCGTGGCCGCCGCCCCCGCAACCGCCGCCAACGCCAATACCATCGCACGGATTTTCATCACGTTCCCTCCAGAGGTGGACCTGTCGCGCAGCACACATACGTAACTACTTGATTATTTAACTACCTAATTATGTAAGGTATGGTTCCCGACGCGCTCCGGCACGGTCGGGTTTGTAACGAATCGGTGATCGAGCGCCGCGATTCGGCGGCCGCGCCTGCGCCACCCGTTCACCCAATCACCCGTTCACCGGGCCAGCTACCGCATCGCCTTCACGAACGCGACGAAACGATCGTGTGCCCCAGCGACCACGGAATCCGGCCCGAACAGTTGCAGAAACAGCGTGCCCCGCGGCGTCTCGGCGATCGCCGCAACGAGCGCCTGATGCGCCCGAACCGAATCGGCCGATCCCATCCCGACACCCCGCCGGTAGGTGCCTTCGTATTCGGCGATCGTGATCGGGAACGCGCCCGACGAATCGCGGCTCACCGATTCCCGCACCGGCGGACTGTCTGGCGTCGAGAACTGCGCGCGCCACCGCGCCATGTTGTCATCGGGCGTGCCCCCTTCGTGCGCCCCGAAAAAGTACACCACGACCTCGGCGTCGTTGGCCGAGTCCGGGCCCGGTACGGCGAACTGGGCCAGCCGGAACCGGGACGACGGCGTCTGCGCCACCCAGGTGGCAGGCGCCGTGGTGTGGTAGCCGAGGAATACGAGATCGGCCCGCTGGGCGAGGGCCCGCGACGGAACGGCGATCGCGCCCGCGCACAGGGCGGCCGCGGTGGAATACAGAACGGCGCGATGCATGGGGAACCCCCGCAGTGATGGTAAGTCCGGTGCGCCGAGCCCGCCTACTTCGCGGCGCCACGAATGGCGTCGGCCCGCGCCTCCATCCGCGCGGCCTCCGCATCCTGATGCACGCTCCGCAACAGCTTGGCGTAGTCGGTGAGCACCTCGGCCACGCCGGGCGCACTGGACCCGAGCGCCGCTTGTCGAACGCGGAGCGCGGTCTCGTAGTGCGGCTCGGCTTCCTTTGGGCGTCCCGCATCGCGCAGCACGTTGGCCAGATCGTACTCGGCGGTGCCGATGCTCGGATGGTTGGGCTGCACGTTCTTGTGCAGGATCTCCAGAGCCCGCCGGAGCCGCGCCTCCGCGTCGGCGTAGTGCCCGCGGTGCCAGTCGACCTCGCCGAGATTGATGTCGATGGAGGCGATGTCGCGGTGATCCGGGCCGAGATTGCGCGTGAGGTTCGCGTCGGCGCGCAGGTAGTACTGCTCGGCCTCGTCGTACCGATTCAGATAGTAGTAGACGATCCCCAGGTTGTTGAGCGTCCGCCCCACCTCCGGGCTGTCCGCTCCGGACACGTGCTCGTACATCGCCAGCGCGCGCCGAAACACGGGCTCCGCCGCCGCATACTGTCCGTCCGCCAGCTCGGCCGAGGCGAGGTTGCGCAGCAGCCCGGCGAACGCAGCGTCGTCGGGTTTGTGCTCCGCCGTGCGCACGGCCACGGCGCGCGTGAGCAGCGACTCGGCCTCGGCGTACCGCCCCCGCGTCACGTACATCCCGCCCAACCCGCTCAGCACGGGCGTCAGCGCCGGCGATGCGGGGCCGAACTCCAGCTCCCGATCGTTCAACGTTTCCGTATACAAGGACTCGGCGACCGCGAACCGCCCCTGGCGCTGCGCCAGTCGGGCCAGTTCGAGCATGCTCGCCTGCACCAGAGAGTCGCCGGCCGGCAGCACGCGCCGGCGGTTGGCCAGCGCCTCCTCGAGCAGCGGCTGCGCCTCCGCATACAACCCCAACTCGCGGTACACCGTCCCCATGGTGCTCAGCATCTGCGCCTGGACCAGGGGCTGGCCGGCGAGCCCCGTGCGGATCTGCTCGGCGCCGCGGTCGAGGATCTCGCGCGCCGTCACCGTGTTGCCGCGCGCCTCGCTGGGATCGGACACCTGGAACAGGCCGGTGAGGAAGCCCGCGACCTGCCGCGACGCCTCCGCCTCGCGCCGGGCAAGCGTCTCGGCGCGACGGGCCTGCACCATCCCCATGGCCGCCACCGACAGCCCGACCACCAACGCCACCGCGACCACCGCGCCGGCGACCACCGCGGTTCGGTGACGTCGCGTGAATCGCGAGACGCGATACCAGGTGGACGGGGGCCGGGCCGCGACGGGCTCGCTGTCCAGGTGCCGCTGGATGTCCACCGCGAACGCGTTCACCGTCTCGTAGCGGCGCGTCCGGTCGGGATCGAGTGCCTTCATGACGATCCAGTCCAGATCGCCCTGGAGCTCGCGCCGCAGCGCCCGCACCTCGGTGCGGCGGAAGTCCGACACCAGACCCGGCGGCGTTGCCCAGCGTGCCCAGTTTGGCGCTCGGCGTGCTCGGCGTGGTCTCGCGCAACGCCAGCTTCATCATGAACGCCTGCAGTCCGATCTCCGTGGGATCGAGCGGCAGCCGACCCACGAGCAGCTCGAAGAGCATCACGCCCAGCGAATACACGTCGGTGCGGGTGTCCACGTCGAGGGCCGACGCGTCCGCCTGTTCCGGGCTCATGTAGGCAGGGGTGCCCACCGCCTGGCCCACCTGCGTCACCAGCGTGCGCTCGGTGAGCGACTGCGACAGCGCCTTGGCGATGCCGAAGTCGATCACCTTCGGCACCGGTTTTCCGTCCTGCAGCATCACGAGCACGTTGGACGGCTTCAGGTCGCGATGGATCACGCCCTTCTGGTGGGCGTGCTGCACCGCGTGGCAGACCTCGATGAACAGGGCCAGCCGCTCGCGCGTGGAGAGCTTGTGCGTGTCGCAGTATTCGGTGATGGGCACGCCCTTCACCAGCTCCATCACGAAATACGGGCGGCCGTCGGCGGTGGCGCCGCCGTCGAGCACTTTCGCGATGTTGGGATGCTCCATCACCGCCAGCGCCTGACGTTCGGCCTCGAACCGCGCCACGACCTCGCGGGTGTCCATCCCGGCCTTGATCACCTTCAGCGCCACGCGGCGGCGTACGGGCTCCGTCTGTTCGGCCACGTACACCACGCCCATACCGCCCTGCGCCAGAAGCTGGAGCACGCGGTAGGGGCCTACGCGTTCCGGATGGTCCGGGACGCCGGCAGTGCGCTTCGCCGGCTCCGCGGGGACGTCGCGTGCCGGCTCGTCGGACCCGAACCGCGGGCCCGGAGCCGTCGGGTCGCTCACTCGATGATGATGTCCGGATCGATGACGACATGCTCGGTGCCGCCGCCGGCCACCCGGCACTCCAGTGTCACGTTATACCCGTACGTGCCCTTGCTTTCGGCATCGGGGGCTGTGGCGCTGCTGTTGCCGCGCGGGAGCTCGCCGGCAAACGGCCACGCCTGCGCCGTGTCCTTGAGCGAGATCTCGAGGGAGTTCGCCGTCACCTGCCCGGTCATGCGCCACTCGACGCTGTCGCCGACCGAGACGTGCAGGCTCGGGGGGGTGACGAACCCCGCCCGGTTTCCATTCGGACAGTGCACCATCACGCGCGCGGTCTTCGGCGGTGGCGTGGTCGACCCGGGAACGGCGAAAGCACCGAGCCCGAGTATTGCGGTAGCTCCGGCGATGGCGAGAACGGGTCTCATGTCCGGCTCCTGAAGGGGACTGGAGCGCTGGGGGCTGATCCCGCCCCCGGCGCCGCTGTGTCGATAATGGGCGGCTAGCGACGTCCTTGTCAACGCGCGGCCGGGGCCGCCAGAAATCCTTCATTGACGCGGGCGGCCGGTTCCCATATCCTCGCGCACGGTCCGGGCGGCCCCGCCGCTCCCCGCCCGCCCGCCCACCCCCCTTCCAGCGAGGTCCGACGATGCCGTCGACCGCCCAGCGGCTCCGGCCGTTCGTCACCCGTGCCGTCATGCTCGGCGTGTCCAGTCTCGGCCTCGCATCGTGCGCGCCAACACGCTGCTCGTGCATGGCGACCGCAAGGACGTGCTCGACATGGGCGGCCCGCTGCTCATGCAGACCGCGGACATGACCGCCGACAATCCCGGCATCTGGCTCCTGCACTGCCACTTCGCGGAGCACATGGCAGGAGGCATGTCGGCGCGCTACCAGGTGCCCCCGAAGGCGACGACGGACTGACGGAGGGCTAGCCGCCGGCGGGGATCGTCGAGATGGAGAAGTGGAAGCCGTCGGGATCGCGCAGACGGAAGGAACGCACACCCCAGGGCATGTCGGCGGGCTCCGAATCCAGCGTCCCGCCCCGCTCCTTGATCCGCGCCGCAATTGCGTCCACGTCCTGCGCCGTGGAGAGGTGGAGCGACATGCCCTCGCCCTTCACCCGCGTCCACCCCTTGGCGCCGTCGTCCTGGTTCAGCCGAAGGCGCACGTCGCCCGCCTTGAGCGATACCGAATTCAGCCGCCCGTCCCGTTCGTGCAGCATGTCCACGGTGAACCCCACCACGTCGCGGTACCATGTCAGACTCTTCTGCACGTCCTTCACGGTCAGCGACACGGACAGGCCGCGGGCGCGAAACGAAGCCGGATCGGCGCGCTTGCGCGCGTGTTCCGGAACCGATGACTGATCGACCATAGTGTCTCCTGTGTGACCTGCGGAGGTCGCGACCGATCCAACACCCAGGTCGCGACGTCTTCCAACTATGGTCCTGCGTCGGACCGCACCGCCCACAAACCGAGCGGCGCCACAATCTTACCTGCCACTCCGGTCAGCGGCTACTGGACGCGGGGAATCGCGGCGGCACACGCTCACGTCCCTTCCCGGTACCGGTCGGGCGCGAAGCGCCCGGCCAGGAGGCCCGTCGCCCGCTCGACATCGATGGCCTGCACCAGCACGCCCTCCTCGCCGTACGGCCGGAAGGCCTGGCACCGGCCCGCCGGGTCGATGAGGCAGGTAGCCGACTCCTGGAAGGGGAGCGCGGAGTTGACGCTGGCAAAGTAAATCGTGTTCTCCAGGGCGCGCAGCATCATGGCCTTCTCGTAATACGGCGCTTCGGCCGCCCCCCAGTGCCTCAGGCGAACCCCGTCGGTGTGCGTGCCGGTGAGGTGCGGGTGAAATACGATCTTCGCGCCGCGCACCGCCGCCCACCGCACCGTCTCGGGATACCGGAAGCCTTCGTGGCAGATCGCGATGCCGAACTTCACGCCGTGCACCTCGAACATGCGCCGCGTATCGCCGGGCAGGTAGCACGGGTCTTCGGTGGGATCGAGCTGGTTCTTGGTCTGGTACCCCAGCAACGCGCCGTACTCGTCGATCACGAACGCGGCGATCTGCCGCCCCGCACCCGTGACCCGCTCCATCCCGAGAATCGTCGCCACGCGGTGCGCGCGCGCCATGTCCGCCACGGCGTCGAGCGCACGCTGCTGTTCCGCCGCGTCCCAGTGCCACACCGCGAAGTCCTGCCCCCGTAGCCCCGGCAGGTACGCTTCGGGAAAGCAGACGATCTCCGCCCCGCGTGCCGCCGCCTCGCCCAGCAGGCGGCCGATCCGCGCCAGCCCGTCGTCGAGATCGCGCGCCACGGCCGGCGACGCCAGTCCTATGATCATCGGGTCGTGTCCGCCGGAGCCGCCCAGTGGTTCGCGTTCATATCACGCCGTGTTGGTGAAGCAATTCGCCCACCGCGCGGTGACTGTCGCCATATGCCTCCCACACCGAAGCGCACCAGCGGTCGATGGCCTGGTCACGCGCCGGGCCCGCGGGTGCCGCCATCACGTCGCGCGGCGTCACCGGCCCACGCATCGGTGGCCGCGCGAACCGCGGCCACTCGTGCTTCGTCCGCGCCATCGCCATGTGCGCCAACTGCACCTCGCGCCCCGTGAACCCGCGCTCGAGGTGCAGGTACAGGCCGACCAGCGCGAACGTGATCGTGATCGGCTTGGTGTGCGCGTCCGCATGCTGCGCCGCCCACGCGTCCACCACGTGCTGATGGATGAAGGTGGCGTCGCCCAGTTCGAGGGTATAGCACTGCAGCGCCTCGTAGGCCTCCCGCTCCGCATCGAGCGGGGCGTTGCCACGCGTATCCGGCCTCCCCATCATCGCTCCGATTCGCTTCGCCTATTCGTTCGTCTCGAGCCGCTGCTGCAGCCGCCCGATGCCTCGCTCCACCAGTTCCCGATAGCCGTCGGCCGGGAGTCCCGCCGCGCACTCGGCGGCCCGCTCAGCCGCTGCGGCCGCTGCGTCGCGCCGGCCCACCGCCAGATACGCGTCGCCCACGTTGAGGTACAACGACGCCATCAGCTCGTCCGCGCGCCCCCCGGGCACCGCCTGCGCATGCCGCAGTGCGACCTCGTTCCAGTGGAGCGTATCCGCCGGCGTCGGCTGATGGCGGGCCAGGAAGTGCGCCGCCACGCTCGCCTCGTAATCGTCGCGCCTGACGTCCCACGCCCGCTGGAAGAGCGCCCGCGCCTCGTCCGGCGTTCCCTCGCGTTCCATGCCGGCCGCGCACAGCGCCACCACCCGATTGCTGGGATCCATCGTCACATCGCACCTCTGGCCCCGCGGCCGGAACGGTTCGCGGGCCGCGCCGCGGCGGCGCAGAGCATCGCGGCGCCAAGATACCAGTGAACTCGCATCGGGCCAGAATCTAACGCGCCGGCGGTCCGTGGAGCGAGCCGTCCCCGGCCGCGCACGACTAATATTCACCGAGGCCGCACGGACGCGGGGGAGGAAACCATGGCTCCACAGACGAAAGTGGTGATAACGGGAATCGGCGTGATCAGCTCCATCGGCTCGTCGCGGCGTGCGTTCTGGTCGGCGCTCGTCAACGGCACGTCGGGCGTGCGGGACATCGCGGCATTCGATGCGTCGCCGTACGCCACGCGCATCGCCTCGGAGGTCAGGGACTTCGACGCGCTTACGTACCTGCCGCCGAAGCTCGCCCGCCGCATGGCGCGCAATTCACAGATGGCGGTGGGTGCCGCCATGGACGCCGTCAAGGACGCCGGCCTCGACCTCGAGCGCGAGCCGTCGCACCGCGTCGGCTGCTGCATCGGCACCGCGGCCGGCGACTACAACGAACTCGAGGAGCAGCACCGCGGATTCCTCGAACGCGGCCCCAAGGCGATCAGTCCCTTCTGCGTCCCCAAGGTCATCCCCAACATGCCGGCCAGCAACGTCGGCATCGCGCTCGGCGTGCACGGGCCGAACTTCGCGGCGGTGTCGGCGTGCGCCACCGGTGCCCATTCCATCGGCATGGCGCTGGCCGTGTTGCGGGCCGGCCAGGCGGACGTGATGCTGGCGGGCGGCGTGGAGTCCACGATCACCCCGTTCGTGCTCAACGGCTACAGTGCCATGGGGGCGCTCTCACGCCGCAACGACGAGCCGGCGCGCGCCAGCCGCCCATTCGACCGCGACCGCGACGGGTTCGTGATGGGCGAGGGGGCAGGCGTGCTCGTGCTGGAGACCCTCGACCATGCGCGGGCCCGCGGCGCCGAACCGATCGCCGAGATGGCCGGATTCGGCATGACCAGCGATGCGTTCAGCCTCGCGCAGCCCGACCCCGACGGGAGGTGGGCCGCGGCGGCCATGACGGCCGCCCTCGCGGACGCGGGCCTCGACGCTTCCGACGTCGGGTACATCAACGCGCACGGCACGTCCACGAAGGCCAACGACCGCACGGAATCGCTGGCCATCCGCACCGCGTTCCCCGATCCGCCGGCCGTGAGCTCCATCAAGTCGATGCTCGGCCACACGCTCGGCGCGGCGGGCGCCATCGAGGCGGCGGCCACCGCGCTCACCGTCGCGCACGGCATCGTGCCGCCGACCATCAACTTCGAGACCCCGGACCCGGACTGTCCGCTCGATGTGGTGCCCAACACGGCGCGCGAGATGCGCGTCGATGCGGCGCTCTCCAACTCGTTCGGCTTCGGCGGGCAGAACGGCGTGCTCGCATTCCGGAGGGTGTAGCGGCGCGCGCCGTCAGCGTTGTCGCCCTCCGGCGTGCATCACCACATTCGGCGGCTCCCCATCCTGCACGTGCGTACTCGCCCAGGTGTAGAGAATCCAATGGCGCACGGCATCCGGCAGCTGCGCGTAGGGCTGCGACGCAGCGTACACCTCGATCGCCCCGTGCGTCAGGAGACACGCATAGACCGCACCGTCGGCCAGACTGACGCCCAAGAACCCGTCCTCCTCGCCACCGGCGTGCGCCGCGTTGCCGCTCAGCGTCAGCATCATTGACTGCACGCCAATCGGCCCGATGACGTCGAGATTCCGCTTCAGGTGATCGAGTTCCCCCGCCAGCAGGCGCGCGAGCTGTGGAGCGACGATCGAGTCGGCCAGCAGGCGGCTCCCGTCATACGTGTTGACGTACGCCAGCAGCCGGTCGTGATCTGTGGAAGCCAACGTGTGCTGCGCCGGCAGGGCGGGCGGGCAGGCCACCGCGATCAGCAGGAGGCACGGAATCCAGACCCTCACCGGCGCCGGCATCCCACGGCTACGCGGCGGCGGCCGCGTCGGGAACAAACTTGTGCCCGCACTGTCCGCAGATCCACGTCCTGCGCCACTGCTCCGTCGCAGCCCGGTGCTTGGGGAGCCCGCCGATTGCGGACACCACCAGCCAGATGCCCCACACTTGCAGCACGATCAGCAGCATCGAGAGCCAGCCCGGCATGGCGCCCCGCACTGCGTAGATGTAGAACCCGCGCAGAAACAGGTGGATCAACGTCGCAAAGCCCGCCAGGACCACGGCGTTCCCAATGCCGGAGTCAGGCGGCGACGCCTTCGCGGCGAACGCCGTCCGCACGTTGGTGCCGTAGCCCGTTCCCTTGGCGTGGGCGACCGCACAGCTGGACACGTCTGACGACTGGCAGGTGGGACATTGCATGGCGGGGGGCTCGCGGACTTCGGGTGGGAGGGAGAGGGTGCCGATCGCCACGGGTTAGTCGTTGGCGCCCCATCATAATTCCGGCTTCGGAACCGGGCAACCCGGCCCACGTAGCGGCAGCGCCGCTCCCACCTGCCTCGTGCCTACCGGTTCAGTGAGCGCCGCCCGCCATCATCCGACGCGCCGTAGCCAGCTGTTTCCGCAGGGTGGGCACGGCGGCCGCCGTCGCCGGATTCGCCGCCAGCTTCGCCAGCGCGAGGTCCACAGCGTCGAGCCCGAGGTTGGCCCCGACGCGCGTCGACACCTGGCGGAGCGCGTTCTGGAAACCCGGATCGGCCTCCAATTCCGTCTGACCCAGGGCCTGCGCCTTGGTCAGAATGTCGGTGAGCGCGGCGACCGCCCGCTCCGCATTGGCCGGTGACGAGAGATCCTTGGCCCCCGCGAACGACGCCACCTCGGGGAGGCTTGCCGCGAACCGTTGCAGCGCCGCGGCCTGCTTGGCGTTGCGCGGGTGATTCTGATGCATGATCGCCTGCGCGGCACCCATGATCGCGAACGGCGCCATCGCGGCGTGGGTGAGCACCGGCGTGCCGGAAACCACACCCGTGAGCGGCAGCGCCACCAGCCCCAACCCGCCCAGCACATGGACGATGTGCAGCGTCTTGCCCTCCACGCGGAACGCCACGCGGATCAGGTCGCGCAGCGGCGCGAAGGCGAACCCCGCGGCCGCGATCAGACTCGCAACCGCCACCCGCGACTGCCCCTCGACGCTGAAGTGCTCGTAGGCGGCCAGGCAGCCGACGGCGACCACCAGGAAGCCGGCATGCAATAGAATCCGCAGGGCCGTCGATCGAATCGATCGGCGCGGCGGAACCGGATTACGCTGCGGGAAGGGCTGCGAAGGAGCGGTCATGGGGTCGACCTCGGCGAGGCCCCAATCATAAGTACGGCGGGCAGGTCGTGCCAGTCGACCGTCGCGCGGCGACCGGGGAGCGGGTCACCACGCTCCAATGCTACCGGCGGCCGGAGAAAGCGCGAATGGCTGCCTGCGGCTCCGAGCTCGCAACCAGGTCGACCACCACCCGTCGGACCTCCGGGTCGTTCAGCATGAACGTATGGTGCACCGGCACGACGATTGGGGAATCCGCGGGGGACACGCGGGTCTCGCCCACGCTCACCGTACCGTCGTTGGGTTCGGCGCCGAACGGGCTCCGTCGTCCGCGTCGTCCGGCAGTGCCGGCGATGATCCGGTACGGGGTGACGATCGGCGGCAGGCCGGCGAAGAACGCCGGATCGGCGAGCAGTTGGCCCGCCTCGCCTCCGAGCACACGATACGGCCACCACCGCCGGACGCGCGTGGCCCGCCTGGGCACGCGGTTCGGCGTGCCGACCATGACGAGGATCTGGGGTTCCGGCGCGAGCGGCGGATCGACCCCCAGCGCAATCCGGAGGATCAGCCCGCCCAGCGAATGGCCGACCAGGGCGTAGGGCTCGCCCTCGGCGGCGATGCCCTCCAGCCGGTCGCGCACGCGATGGCACACCGTGTCGAACCGCTCCACGGCGGCGACGTAGCCCAGCGAGGCAACGGTGTGGCCGAGGTGTTTCAGATCGCGCGACAGTTGCGCGAACGATAGGCGCGTACGCGCCAAGCCGTGGACGACGAGGATGTGCATGGAGGGAGGGTTCGATTCAGCGTCCTATGATACGCCGATCTTTGCCGCCCGCCACCCGCGCCGTTCTGCCGGTTCGCCCGATCCCGAGTTCGCCCCCCGCCCCCGCCGATCGTCCGCTTGCCGTGCCGTGTCATCGCGGGTACACTCGGCACACCCCCCCGCACCGGAGTCGCTCTGTCGGTCGAAGTTCGCCTGAGCCGCGAAATGCGGCTGCTCGACATCACGATGATCGGCGTCGGCGCGATGATCGGCGCCGGGATTTTCGTGCTCACGGGGATCGCGGCCGGCGTGGCGGGACCCGGGCTGCTCCTCGTCTTCCTGCTCAACGGATTGGTCGCGCTCCTCACGGCCGCGGCCTACGCCGAATTGGGCGGCGCGGTCCACGGCGCCGGAGGCGGCTATCTCTGGATCAAACAGTCGCTCCCCGATCCCAGCGGATTTCTGGCCGGCTGGATGGACTGGTTCGCCCACGCTGTGGCCTGCGCCCTCTACGCGCTCGGCTTCGGGGCGTACTTCAAGGAAGTGCTCGGCGTCGTGGGGATCACGCAGGTCCGCATGCCATTCGCCCCACTCGAAGTCTGGCTCGCGGTGGCGGTGTGCGCGGTGTTCGCGTTCGTGAACTACCGCGGCGCGTCCGAGGCCGGCAAGGCCGGCAACGTCGTCACCATCAGCAAGATCGCGATCATCGGCGCGTTCGTCGTCGCCGGCCTGTGGACGATGGCGCATCGCACGGGATGGCAGGCCTCGTTCTCGCCCTTGCTGACCAACGGCTGGGGCGGCGTGTTCGCCGCCATGGGCCTCACCTTCATCGCGTTCGAGGGCTACGAGATCATCGCCCAGACCAGCGAGGAGGTGGAAGACCCCAAACGCAACGTCCCCCGGGCCGTGTTCCTCTCGCTCATCATCGTCATTCCCATATACCTGCTGGTGGCGTTCGTGGCCATCGGCGCCGTAATTCCGCCCCCCGGCATCTCGGTGACCGCGTACCTGGGGAAGGAAAAGGAGGTCGCGCTGGTCTCGGCGGCCAACCAGTTCGTCACCGGCGGCGGCATCGTGATCCTCGTGGCTGGCCTCCTCTCCACCATCTCGGCGCTCAACGCCACGATCTATTCCTCGTCGCGGGTGGCGTTCGCCCTGGCACGCGACGCCAGCCTGCCCCGCGCCATGGCGCGTGTTCACCCAACGCGCGGCACGCCCCACGTCGCCATCCTCGTCTCCACGTGCCTCATCATGGGCATGGCCGTGGCGCTCCCCATCGAAGACGTGGCCGCCGCGGCCAGCGTGCTCTTCCTCCTGCTCTTCGGCGGCGTGAACATCGCCCTCATCCGGCTGCGGAAGCAGCAGCCCGACCTCGATCGCGGCTTCAAGGTACCGTTTGTGCCGTTCACGCCCATCGTCGCGATCGCCGCGATGCTGTTCGTGGCCGTGTTCATGTTCGTCGGCTACCCGCTCGCCTGGGTGGCGGCCGGCGGGTGGATGGTGTTGGGCTGGCTCTTCTACATGCTCTACGCCCGGAAGCAGGCGACGGTGTTCCAGGCCCGCACCTCGTGGATGGAACGCATCACGCGGGACGACTACCGCGTACTCGTCGCCCTCGCCGATCCCGAGACCCTCCCGAGCCTCATGGACACCGCGCTCGCCATCGCCCGTCCCCGCCACGGCGAGGTGGTGGCCGTCACCGTAATCGAAGTTGCCGACGGGGCACCGATCCTCGCCGACCAGCCGCTCCCGCGGCCGGTGGAGAAGCTGCTCGACCTCGCCGTGCGCTACGGCCGCGAGCGCGGCACCGAAGTCCGGCCGGTAGTGGAGATCGGCCGCCGCGTGAGCCATGCCCTCGTGCAGGCCGCCCGCGAAGCCGACTGCAACTTCCTCGTCATGGGACAGCCGCAGCAGCAGTCGCTGCTCGAACGGTTCGTCCCCTCCGTCGTGGCGCGGGTACTGCAGCACGCGCCCTGTCAGGTCGCCGTCGTCTACGGCATGCTCCACCGCGACGCCGTGGCGCAGATCGTCGTGCCGGTAACCAGGGGCGCCAACGCGACGCTGGCCGCGCGGCTGGCGCCGGCGTTCGCCGAGTGGTTCGGTGCCGGGATCCGCACGCTGACGGTGGTCGACCATTCGCTCAGCGATGCCGACGCGGCGCTGCGGACGGCCGAGGCGCAGGCGCTGGTGGAAGCCTCCGTCCCGGGGCAACAACTCGAGGTGCTGCGGCGACGCGACCCCGCCGGCGGCCTCATCGGCGCCATCGCGCCCCACGAACTGGTGCTCATCGGCGCTCCGTCGAGCGGGCCGGTCGTTCCGCTCGTCGGTCAGACCATCCCGGCCCTCATCGCCGCCCACCAACGCAATCCCGTGGTCGTCGTGCACGCCGTGGACCCCCGCCGCACCCGCCGGTTGGAAGACGTCTTCTTCTCGAGGAAGTAGCCCATGCTCCAGACTCCCGCCGCCGGACCCGTGACCCAATTCCAGAGCCGGCTCGCCGCATATCTCCCGACGCTCGCCGCCGGCCTGGTGGTCCTGCTGCTCGGCATCGGCGTCGCCTGGCTCGCCAAGCGGGCCGTGGTCCGGGCGCTCATCTGGCTGCGCCTCGACCGGCTGGGCGGCAATCGGTCGTGGCGCGCCGCGTTCGCCAAGGGTGACGTGCGCTCGGCGCTCTACAACGTGGTCGGGAACGTGGTCATGGCGCTCGTGCTACTGGTCTTCCTCGACAACGCCCTGCAGATCTGGGGACTGACCGTGCTCTCCCACCTCGTGGACCGGGTGCTCGTGTACCTCCCCAATCTCGGGATCGTGGCCCTCATCGCCGGCGTGGGCTTCCTGCTCGCCAACACGCTCGCCCATCGGGTAGAGGAGGCGCTGGATGAGGAGGGCGTCGCCCGCGCCGGGCTCATTGCCAAGATCTTCGAGAGCGCCCTGCTGGCCGTCGTCGGCGCGCTGGCGCTCTGGCAGCTCGACTTCGCCCGCCAGATCGTATTGGCGGCGTTCCTCATCGGCTTCGGCGCCATTGGCGTGGCGTTCGCGCTGGCGGTCGGGGTCGGGTCGGCCCGCGCCGTCCAACGCGCCCTGGACTCCGTGTTCGACAAGACCAGGGACCGCTGACCGCCGGAGCGCCGGCTCAGCCGGGGGCCGACCGCGTGCCGGGAAACTGACGGAAGTACTCGGCGAGCGTTTCCTTGGTGCCGCTCAGGTACACCACGTCCGACGGCTCCAGCGCGAACCCATCTGGAAACTCTACTATCACGTCCTCGCCCCGCTCCACCGCCACCACCGAGCAGCCCGTGCGCGCCCGGATCCGGCTGGTCGCCAACGGATGGCCGGCGAGACTCCCCGCGGCCGTGGCCATCAATCGAATCTCGGCCTCGAGCGACACCGACTCCTGGCCGAGGAGATGGTAGGCCAGCAGCTGGCCCGCCACCTGCCCCACCGACAACGCGAAGTCCGCCCCCGCGCGATGGATGCGCGCCACGTTCTCCACGCGGTCGGCCCCCGCCAGGATTACCGCTTCGGGCGCCAGATCGCGCACCACCGCCGCCGCGAACAACGTCGCGCTGTCGGAGTCCAGCGCCAGGATCACCGCCTGCGCATCGTGAATGCCAACCCCCGCTCCCTCCAGCACGTCCAGATCGAGCGGATCACCCACCACCGCGACCCCCGGCCCGGCCGCGGAATGCACCACCGTCACCGTTTCACCGGCGTCCCGCAGGAACTCGGCCACCTTCGCGCCCACCCCCCCGTGGCCGAGCACGACGAACGGGCCGCGGCGCGGCACCGGGGTCGCCAGTTCGCTCAACCGTTCGATGCTCGCGACGCTCCCCACCGCGACCACGATCGTCCCGGCGTCGATCCGCGTGGAGTACTTCGGTTGGCGCACCAGCCGCCCGCCCTCCCACAGCCCCACCACGATGGCCCCGGTCCGCGACCGGATCGCCGATTCTTCCAGCGTCTTCCCGGCCAGCGGGCTGGCGGCGGTCACGCGCATCTCGGCGACTTCCAGATGCTGGCCCAGCCGTCGCGCGCCCCCCACGCGCGGACTGATGCGCGCGCTCGCCCGGGCGGCCAACGCAGCCGCCAACACGTGCGTCGGCGTGAAGCACACGTTGGCGCCGGCGCGCAGCATCGGGGGACGGCGATTGGGATTCGTCACCAGAGCCACGATCGGCCCCTGGAACCCGTGATAGCGCGCGCTCAGCGTCAGCGCCGCGTTCGCATCGTCGTCGCCGTTCGCCACCACGCCGCGCGCGCCGCGAAGGTTGGTCAGATCGATGTCGTCCTCGTCCAGATCGGTCAGCACCACGGTGCGCTCACGCTCCACCAACCGGCGCGCCGTCGGCTCGTCCTCTTCCAGGATCACCACCGGCACGCGGATCTGATCCAACTCATCCAGCAGGGACGTCACGGCCGGTCCGTATCGATAGACGAGCACGTGGCCCGCCAACTTCGGCAGCTGCGTGGGCAGCCTCCCCTGAAAGCGCTCCTCGATGAACGGGAGGAGGAACACCGGGAACACCAGGAACACCATCAGCAGGCCGGAGAATTGCGCCGCGATGACGTAGAACTGCATCACCGGGTTGGCCCAGTTCGCGTCCAGCCCGTAGCCCGTCGTGGTCAGCGTCTCCGCCGCCCACTCGAGACTCTGGCCCAGGGTGCGCGACGTGTGCTCCAGATGCGCCATCCCCAGCTGGTAGACGACGGCCATGAGCAAGAGGACGACCGGCAGCGCCAGGAGCAGCGCGACGAGTCGGCGATACGAACGAGACAGATGCATCAGCGCACACGGTCCATTGGGAGGAGGGAGCCGCGATGGCGGCCGGCCGCTCGTGCGCCAGCCCCCACTCCGTGGCAAGATGGCGCCCTGGCGCGGCATGGGCCAGCCGGAACCGACGCGCGGTGCGCCTCCCTACCGTGCACGCCCCGCCCGTACGCGAACCCACGTGCCGCCTCGAGGGCGGACGCGGTTCAGCCCGGCCGCTCCCCCTGCCGTCTGGCGAGTTGAGCGCCGAGTTCCACGCTACTGAGTCCCACCAGCAAGGCGACGAGTACCCAGAGGCACACGGCCCCGCGCACCGGCAACGCGAGCTGCCCCGAGATCAGCCATACCGCAAGCGCCACGCCGCCGCACGCATTGATCGTCACCGCGCCCAGGAGGCCCAGCCCCGCCGTCGGGCGTTCCGAGTCCCGCCGCTCCACGATCAGCGCAATGCCGATGCCCAACAGCACGGCCCCGAGGATGCTCGGAAAGAACACCACGGCCGGCGACGGCAGGCCGAGGAACGCGATCACCGGTCGCGGGAAAATCAGCAGCAGCCCACCCAGGCCGACGTTGATCACGGCGTCGATGGTCAGCAGAGAGAATTGCGTGGCAACCTCCGCGTTACCTGTGCAACTGAGGGCTCAGCGCCGGGGCGGCGCTCTCCCACTACCGGGGTCCGTTGCTCCTGCCCGTCGCGGCGGGTGCGGCGGGTGCGGCCGCCGGCTTCTCGATTCTGGTGACCGCGCCTTCTTTGCCCGTGAGCACCTGCGCCGCCACCAGCGTCTGCACCACGCGCAGGATGTCGTCCGACCCCGTCGACATGGCCGACCCGGCGCCATTCGCCCCGCTCGTACCGAAGTTGATGAACTGGCCGCCCGAGAGCGCGTCCGCCACCTGCCGGGTGAGTTCCGGCGCGAGTTCGAGCCGCCGGAGGTCGAGATAGACGTTCCCCGCATCGCGGAGCGCCTCCGCCTTCTGCCGGATCGCCGCCGCCTCGGCTTCGGCCACGGCGCGGATGCGCGCCGCCTGCGCGCGCCCCTCCGCCTCGAAGGCAATCACGTTCTGCTCCGCGTCGGCCCGCGCCTGCGTGATCTGCGACGCGTTCAGTTCCGCCTCGCGCTGCTGGTGCACCGCCGCCTGACGCTCCGCCTCGGCGCGCGCGATCGCCGCGCCGTTGGCCGCGATCTGCATCTTCAGCGCCCGCTCCTGGTCGTTGATCTTCTCCTCGGCTTCGAGCTGCGCGATGCGCGAGCGCTGCTCTTCCTGCGCCTGCACCACGTCGGCGCTCGCCTTGGCGCGCGCCGCCGCCTCCCGCCGCCGTGCGTCGGCCACCTCGCTCAGCACTGCCTTGATGTTGAGGCTGTTGAACGAGAGCCCGAGGTCCAGCAGCTCGCGCGAGCACGCTTCCTTGATGATCACCGCCAGCTCGTCGTCCTCGCCGCGATCCGCCGCATCAACGCGCTCCACCGCCATCGGCGGACGCGCCGCGACCGCCGTTGACGCCGGTGTCGCCGCGCTCCGCGCATTGAAGAGCTGGTCGTGCCGCAGGAGATTGATGGCGCGACGCCCGGCCGACGAGAGCACGTCGGTGAGCGTGTTGAGCTGCTCCCCGGCGGGTTTGGAGAAGAACTTGTTGGCCGCCGTGTTCACCATCGCGTCGTCCTCGCCAACGCTCACGATCGCCGACGCGCGCACCGTCACCTTCACCGGCGCCGGCACGCCGTGCGCGTCGAGGTCCGCCGTCTGATCCGTGATCTCGATGTCCACATTGATCGCCTGCGCCGGAATCACCCGGCTCACCGTCAGCAGCGGCACCACCGTCGCCTTGCACGGCCCGCGGTAGATCCTGAGGTTGCCGTTCAACCAACTCACCAGCCGGATCTCGCCCGCTTCCACGTCCCGCAGAAACGAACCGACGATGACCGGCGTGAACACCACGACCGCGAGAATCGTTCCCACCAGCACCAACAACGATGAATTCACAACCGACTCCTTGCCAATGAAATCGAGGGGCGGATCAGCGCAGTGACACCCGCACACGCTCCCGGTCCGGATCGACTTCCTGGATCGTCATCCGGTCGCCGACGTGCACGGACAGGGTTCGCTCGTTGGGCACGAGCTCCGCGCTCAACTGTACGGTACGCCCATCGAGCACGGCGCGCACGATGCCTTTACCATTTCTAAATGCCGTCACCGCCTCCGCCTGGTCCATCACCAGCGATGCCAGCGGGGAGGCCGGCGCGCCGGTGAACCGGAGCGCCAACCGCCAGAGGCGACCCACGATCAGCCACTCCACCACCAGGGCGATCACGATTCCGCCGAGCAGCGAGGTCCAGAACGGCAGGTGCAGCGCTCGCTGCAACACGTTGCCGAAGGCGCCAAGCAGCGCCAGCACGCTGAACAGCACACGCGGCTCCGGCAGGTAGTGCAGGAGCCCGTCGGCCAGCCCGTGGTTTGGGCCGTGGGGCGCCGCGACGGGGGCGGGGGCGGGGGCGGGGGCGCCCGACGCGTGCGGGGCGTGCGGGGCGTGCGCTCCGGCGTTGGCGTGTGCAGCACCGCGGGCCCGGGTCTGGCCGCGCACCGCGCTGCGCGCGTGTGCCCGCACGTGCGTCCTGGCACGGGCATGCGCCACATGCCCGTGCCGCCGCATGCCGGGCAGCGCCATCAACAGCAGTCCGCCGAGGCCGATCCCCAACGTCGCCAGGAAGAACGACATGTTGGCGAATCTACTCGGCGGGATTCCGGACGTCGAATCAGCGGCCCCCAAGTCACGCCCCGGGCCCCGACGCTCAGCCAAATGGGGCCGTCGCCTTCGGATCGGGCCTCTTCCGTCGTGCGTTCTTCGGTGCACGATCCGCGCCGAAAACATCTATATACAGGAATGGCAGCGGCACCGGGCTGGGCGTGGCCATCAGCCACCGCATCGCCGCCGATATGGGCGGCGAGCTCATGGTCGAGAGCCGGATGGGCCGGGGGGCGGCGTTTCGTGTGGTGCTCCCGCTCTGGCCCCGGGAGAACGCAGCCGTTGCCGTGCCGCCCACGCCGGCGAAGCCAACACAACGCCGGGGGCGAATTCTCGTCGTCGACGATGAGCCGCTCAGCTCCGCATCATCGGGCTGGTCCTCGGCAAGGAACACGATATCGTGGCGACGACGTCCAGCCGGGAAGCGCTCGCGCGCATCACCACGGGCGAACACTTCGACCTCATTCTGTGCGATCTGATGATGCCGCCGATGACCGGTGTCCAGGCGCAGGCGTCGCAGCCTGCTGCCGCGGTGAGCCACCGAATACCGCGGCCGGCGATGATGTAATCGTGTTGGTCGAAGGTTGCCGGAGCACGGTGCAACGGTCCGCCGCGGTACGGGCCCCGTGCGGCACCAGGGGCCCGGCGTCCGCGCCGCCCGTGTCGCTCAGCCCGTGAGGCTGGCTCGCAGCAGCCAGAGGATCACCCGCGCCACGAGGAGCGCGACGACCGCAAACAGCACCCCGACCATCAGCGACGGCGACCCCCACACGAGCGACGACAGGCCGGCCGTCATCATCAGGGAGACGATCCAGGCGATGCGTACCGCGCGACCCCATCCGCGCGCCCAAACGCTCGTGAGCAGCGCCAGCAGGCTCAGCACCCCGCACGCGATCTGCACGACGGTCTCGAGTCGCTGGCCCAACGCATGCGCTCGCGGCAGCTGCGCGACGCCGCCCGAAAGCGCCATCCACGCCACGACGAGCAGCAGCAGCGTACCACCGGCCTGCAGCATGCGCCGTACCGCCCGACGCGATGCGCTCACCATGAAGCCGCGGCCCCTCTAACCTGAGGGCCCGCGCCCGAACGCATAGCCCAGCAGCAGTGTCCCCGCCCACCCCGCGCTTCCCGCAATGACCCCGAACATCAGCAACATCAGCCCCGCCGATTCGACGAGCACATAGCCGGTGAAGGCGCTCGACCGAACGAGGCGCTCGGCGGCGGGGTCGGGCCGCCGCGCCGCTTGCGGAAACATGCGGGTGAACCAGGCGGGTGGCGGGGCCGCGCGCACCGTCGTGTCGGCGCGCCCGGCTTCGCGAAGCGCACGGAGCGTCTGCGGCGACACGCGGACGAACACCACACCCAGCAACAGCCCGAGGGCGACGCACGACGCGATCGTCGCGCCGATCCAGGAGGTCCACCGCGAGGGCGTGCGGCCCCGACGGCGCGACAGACGCCGCGCCAGGAACACGCCGACGGGCGCCACCAGCGACGCGCCGACGGTGATGATCGCGGAGCAGAGGAAGACGGCCGCGCCGAGCACGCCGGCGCTGACGCGCCCGAGGGGGGACCGTTGCGGCATGGGAGAGGCTACGGCTCGAAGTCCGGCGGGACAGCGTCGGGCGGGACGCGGCGATCCGCGCGCGGCAGGTCGACGCCGTAGACGCGCTGGCCGCCTTCCTCGATGACGAGCAGGCTCAGCAGCGTGCCCGGAAAGCCGAAGATGAACGACACCACGCGCCACCCCGAGTTGCCGCTCGCCTGCGCGCGCATGCCGGCGTAACAGAAGTTGGAGAGGATCCAGATCCCCGAGACGCCGGCCGTCCCGGCGCGATCGCCCGTGTCGGCGAGCAGCGTGGCGGGCGCCGCGGCGACGCCGAGCAAACCCACGAGGATTCCCATGCGCATCTCTCCCTCCCGTCGAGGTGGCTGAATCCGCAAACGCTACTGCGGACCAACGGGCCGCGCAATCAGAAAGGTCGACGCGTCGAAGCCGCGCCCGATCCGGAACCCGAAGCCCGCGCCGGCCGCCAGACTGAGCCACCGGGCGACAGCACCCGCTCAGTACCCCTTCCCCTCCGCCGCCGCCACGGCCTTGCCGCGGTGCACCCGGAACAGGATCACGAAGTACGCGATGACGATCGGGAATCCCACCGCCCACCAGCCCAGCGCCGTGCGGAGCCCAGCCGCTGAATTGCCCGAGTCGCTCGCCGTGATCGAGTACGCGGCGTCCGGCACGGCGCGCAGCATCACCGGAAAGAGGCACGCCGCGGTAGCCACCAGCATCCCCGCGAGCCACGACGACGATCCGAGAAATGCCATGAGCGGCCGGGAGCGTGCGAGCCCGATGAACACGGCCACGAGCCCGCCGATGGCCAGCAACAGCCCGAGCCAGGCGAACGGACGTCCCGGCAGCGCCGGCAGCAGCGTCGGGTTCACCACGTTCGTGGCCAGTGTGACCAGCGGCCACAGCACGGCGAGCGCGATGAACACCCATCGCGCCAGCGCCCGCGCCCGGTCGCGCACCGGGCCCTCGGTGCGCCAGGCCAGGAACAGGCTGCCGTGCCCCACCAGCGCCACCAGCGCGAACACGCCCGTGAGCACCGTGTACCAGTCCAGAATCCCCACCGGCGGCTTGGCGCTGAAGTCCGTGAACAGCGAGAGCGCGAACCACCCGTTGGCGCCCAGCGGCAGCCCGCGGATCACATTGCCG
Source organism: uncultured Gemmatimonadaceae bacterium (assembly GCA_963781765.1). Classification (GTDB taxonomy): domain Bacteria; phylum Gemmatimonadota; class Gemmatimonadetes; order Gemmatimonadales; family Gemmatimonadaceae; genus JAGWRI01. The sequence goes on along the minus strand of CAWAHC010000006.1, from coordinate 185,989 downwards.
ATGGCGGCGCCCCAGAGAATGGCCAGCAGCGCGCTCGCGATCGTGAACACCGCATCCCAGAAGGCGCGCCAGAGCGCGTCGGCCACGTGGCTCCGGAACTCGATGGCCACCCCGCGCAGCACCAGCGTCCAGAGGACAAGGAAGATCGCGAGGTAGAATCCCGACAGTCCCACCGCGAGCACGCGTGGAAAGCCCACGAACAACGCGCCGCCGGCGGCGAGTAGCCACACCTCGTTGGCATCCCAGAACGGACCCACCGCCGCCAGCACCTGCCGCCGCTCGTCGCCAGTACGCGCCACGAACAGATGAAGGGCGCCGGCGCCGAGGTCGTACCCGTCAAGCACCACGTAGCCGGTGAACATCACGGCGACGATGGCGAACCAGACCTCAAACATGGGACACCTCCGCCGCCGGCTGCGGCCCGTGCGCGATCTCGCGCGCCATCAGGAAGAAGAACAGGAGGCCGAGCACGAGATACAGTCCCGCAAAGCCGATGGTGGTGAACAGGACCGTGCCCGGGTGCACCATCGGGCTCGCGCCCGCGTCGGTGCGCATCATCCCGTACACCAGCCAGGGTTGCCGCCCCAGCTCCGCGGTGAGCCACCCCGCCGTGTTCGCGATGTAGGGAAAGGGGAAGGCCAGCATCAGCATCCAGAGCAGCCATCGGGTGTTGGCCAGCTTCCCTCGCGCCAGCCGCAACGTGGACGCGGCCATCAGCAGGATGAACAGCGTGCCGAGCCCGACCATGATGTGGAAGGCGTAGTAGAGCAGCTCGATGTTGGTGGGCCACTGATCCGTGGGAAACGCCGAGAGCCCCGGCACGTTGCTGTGCCAGGCACCGAAGGCGAGCACGCTCAGAACACCGCTCACCCGGATGGGATTGTCCAACCGCCGCTCCTGCACGTCGGGTTGGCCAATGAGCGTGATCGCCGCATAGGGCCCGCTCTCGAATCGCCCCTCCATCGCGGCCAGCGACACCGGCTGCCAACGGGCCACCGCCTTCGCCTCCTGATCGCCGGTCGGAAACGCCACGATCACGCTCGCCACCAGTCCGGCGATCACACCGATCTTGAGAAAGGCGTGCGCCGACTCGGCGTGCAGGCCGCGGAGCGCATAGTACGCGCCCACGGCGGCCACCACGAACGCGGCCGTGACCACGCTCGCGTCCATGGTGTGCAGGTACTGCAGCACCGCCCACGGATTGAGCAGGAAGCGCCAGAAGCCGTCGAGCTGCATCGTGCCGTTGGCGCCCAGTTGGGCGCCCACCGGGTGCTGCATGAAGGCGTTGGTCGCCACGATGAAGTAGCCCGAAAGCCAGCTGCCCACGAACAGCGCCAGCGACGCCAGCCAGTGGCCGATGCGTCCCACGCGGCCCTCGCCCCACACGAGCATGGCCAGGAAGCTCGACTCCAGGAAGAACGCGAACAGTCCTTCCATGCCGAGCGTGTTCCCGATGACACTCCCCGTGAAGGCGGAGAAGCCGGCCCAGTTCGTGCCGAACTGGAATTCCATGGGGATGCCGGTGACGACGCCGACCGCGAAGTTGATCCCGAAGATCCGTATCCAGAAGCGGGCCGCAGTGTTCCAGCGCTCACCGCCGCGTCGGAGGCCCAGCGTCTTCATCACGAGGATGAGGAGCGCCAGCCCCATCGTCAGCTGCGGATACAGATAGTGGAACGTCGCCGTGAAGGCGAACTGAAAGCGATGCCAGAACGTAGGATCCACAAGACCCTCCGGCCTCGAGTGCGTGCTGCGGGCGACGCACTCGGAATATCAACGAGTGCCACGGCGCTGGCAACGCCCGGAGTACCTCGGCTCCATCAGAAGACGGCCAGGTACCACTTCAGCGACGTGGCGCTCCCATGGTGCGTCCACCCGGTGAGCTGGCTGTACCGCGCGCGATAATACCGCACCAGCGGCGCGCCCGGCGGCAGCGCGGGACTCGGATTCAGCTCCACACGCACCACGGCGTTCTGGAGCGAACCGTGGACCTTCAGCGACTTGATGGTCACCGACGATGCCAGCAAGAGGGCGCTGTCCCGCGCCGCAACCGACCGGGTCGTGTCGGCGAGAATGGGCCGGACCACCTCGGCCTGGACCCACCGCTGAAGCTGGTCACGACCCTGCGTGTCCATCTGGGCGCGCGCCGTCACCACGCGGAACGCTGCCACGCTACCCAGCACGAGCACCACGAGCACCAACTTCCATCCACTGAGCGTCACCGTCTTTCCAGCCATGTTCCCCCCTCCACGCGGCAGGTCGAGATTGGCACTCCCAACAATCCTGCGAAGCTTGGAAGCAGCGTGCGGAAGAACCTGCGTGGCGCCCCGCCGGCGGCGCCACGCCGTCCTCCCATGAGGAGACGCTCAATTCACACGACGGTCACGCCAGGTCGAATCGATCCAGATTCATCACCTTGTTCCAGGCCGCGACGAAATCGTGCACGAACTTGTCCTCGGCGTCCTCACTTCCGTACACCTCGGCGAGGGCGCGGAGCTGCGAGTCCGACCCGAACACGAGGTCCACGCGCGTCCCGGTCCACTGGCGCTTGCCCGTCGTGCGATCGTGACCCTCGAACACGTCGGCGTCCTTCGAGACCGGCTTCCACTCCGTGCCCATGTCGAGCAGGTTCACGAAATAGTCGTTGGTCAGCGCCTCCGGCCGCTTGGTGAGCATCCCGTGCGCCGTTCCACCGGCGTTGGTCTTCAGCACCCGCATGCCGCCCACGAGCACGGTCATCTCCGGCACCGTCAGGGTCAGCAGCTGCGCCTTGTCCACCAGCAGCGCTTCGGCCGCCACGGTGTACTTGCCCCCGAGGTAGTTGCGGAAGCCGTCCGCGATCGGCTCCAGCACGGCGAAGGAATCGGCGTCGGTCTGCTTGGCCGAGGCATCCATGCGGCCCGGCGTGAACGGCACCGTCACCTTGTGCCCCGCGTTCTTCGCCGCCTGCTCGACGCCGGCGCACCCGCCGAGCACGATCAGATCGGCCAGCGAGACCTTCTTGCCGCCGGTCGCCGATTTGTTGAACGCCTTCTGAATGCCTTCCAGCTTCTTCAGCACGGTTGCCAACTGCGCCGGCTGGTTGACCTTCCAATCCTTCTGCGGGGCCAGTCGAATGCGCGCGCCGTTCGCGCCGCCGCGCTTGTCGCTGCCGCGGAAGGTGGACGCCGACGCCCACGCGGTGGACACCAGCTCCGACACCGACAGCCCGGAGGCGAGGATCTTCTTCTTCAGATCCGCGACATCCTTGGCGCCGATCAGCTTGTGATTCGCCTTCGGAATCGGGTCCTGCCAGATCAACTCCTCCTTCGGAACTTCGGGGCCGAGGTAGCGCGCACGCGGGCCCATGTCGCGGTGCGTGAGCTTGAACCACGCCCGAGCGAACGCGGTCGCGAACTCGCGCGGATGCTCCATGAAGTGCCGCGAGATCTTCTCGTACGCCGGGTCGAAGCGCAGCGAGAGATCGGTGGTCAGCATCGTCGGCCGATGCTTCTTGGACGGATCGTGCGCGTCAGGCACCGTCGCCTTGGCGCCCTTGGCCACCCACTGATGCGCGCCGGCCGGGCTCTTCTCCAACTCATACTCGAACCCGAACAGGTTCTCGAAGAAGTTGTTGCTCCACTTGGTGGGCGTCGTGGTCCAGGTGACTTCCAGCCCGCTGGTGATCGTGTCGCCGCCCTTTCCCGAGCGGAAACTGCTCTTCCAGCCGAATCCCTGCTCCTCCAGCGGCGCCGTTTCCGGCTCGGGCCCCACGTTCGACACCGGGCCGGCGCCGTGCGTCTTGCCGAAGGTGTGGCCACCGGCAATCAGCGCCACCGTCTCATAGTCGTTCATCGCCATGCGCGCGAACGTCTCGCGGATGTCCACCGCGGCGGCCACGGGGTCCGGATTGCCGTTCGGGCCTTCCGGATTCACATAGATCAACCCCATCTGCACCGCGGCCAGCGGATTCTCGAGATCGCGGTCGCCCGAGTAGCGATTGTCGCCGAGCCAGGTCGTCTCGGCACCCCAGTACACGTCGTGATCCGGCTCCCAGACGTCCTCGCGCCCGCCGCCGAACCCGAACGTCTTGAAGCCCATCGTCTCGAGCGCGACGTTCCCCGTGAGGACGATCAGGTCGGCCCACGAGATCTTGCGGCCGTACTTCTGTTTGATGGGCCAGAGCAGCCGGCGCGCCTTGTCCAGGCTCACGTTGTCCGGCCAGCTGTTGAGCGGCGCGAAGCGCTGCTGCCCCCGTCCCCCGCCGCCGCGACCGTCACCGGTGCGGTACGTGCCCGTACTGTGCCACGCCATGCGCACGAACAGCGGGCCGTAGTGGCCGAAGTCCGCGGGCCACCAGTCCTGCGAATCGGTCATCAGCGCGGCGAGATCCTGCTTCACCGCCTTCAGGTCCAGCGTCTTGAACTCCTTGGCGTAGTCGAACTCCTCGCCCATCGGATCGGACTTGGACGAATGCTGGCGCAGCAGATCGAGCTTCAATTCGTTGGGCCACCAGTCGCGGTTCGAGGTGCCGCTTCCGGCGACGTGGGGCACGGGGCACTTGGATTCGTTGCTCATGATGGTCTCGGGTGTGGTTGAAAGAACGTGTTCAGACCTCGATCGCGGTCCGGACGCGCGCCCGGCACTCCGGGCAGCGGCCCCAGTACACGACCTCGGCCTCGTCGATCTCGTAGTCCATGTCGTTGGCCGGCGTGAGACAGGGTGCGGATCCCACCGCGCAGTCCACATCCACCACACGGCCGCACTCGCGACAGATCAGGTGGTGGTGGTTGTCACCGACCCGTGTCTCGTAGCGGGCCGGCGATCCCGTAGGCTGTATGCGCCGGATGATGCGCTTGTCCACCAGAACGCCGAGGGCGTCGTACACGGCCTGGCGCGAGATGGCGCCGATCTCGGTGTTGGCCAGTTCGGTCACGCCATCGGCGGTGATGTGCGCCTGACCCGACACCGCGCGCAGCACGGCCAGCCGCTGCGCCGTGACGTGAAGGCCGTGTTGGCGAAGGAGGTCGGCCGGGTCGTCGAGCATGGGCGGAGGATACCCATACGTCTGGACTCCGTCAAGAACTTGACGAAGTCTGCTTCAGGCTTCTATCGCCGTTCGAGCATTGCCGGATTGAGGACGACGAACACCGTCCCTACCACGACGGCGAGAGCCAGCGCGGTCTCCGATCCGTTTTGCCAGTACACGATGACGTCGAGCAGGCCCGCGCCTTCGAGCAGCGCCCACATCACCAGCGCTGGCGCCATCGCCCGCGACCAGAAGAGATCGGCCGACTCGTCGGATGCCCGGCGAGGCACGGATCGGCGAAGGAACAGTGCCGCGACGCACACGGCGAGCGAAAAGCCGGGCAGCAGGTTCACCAGCACGGCAGGAAGCGGCGTAGCAGTCGCCGGTACCTTCGCCTTCAACAAGTGAGTCACCAGTCCAAGCAGCACGACGCCCGCGAACATCGCCGCGTGGATGAATCGGGTCGTCCTGGCCGGCGCGATGGGAGTTCCGGAGGTTGGCATGGGCGTGAAGTTGGAGAAGCGGAAGTTGATCGGCGCCCGGTACGCGGCGGGCGGCCTGCTGCGGAGCCTGGTCCCGGCCGCCAACTTAGCCCCCGGTCAGCGCTTCGGCACTTCGACCTTAGCGCTGCGGCGCTCGCGGACGATCTCGTCGTCACCCGCCCCCAGACCGGGCGCTTCGTCGCCAGGCATCTGCGCCACCCTGCCCCTGCGGGCAATCATTAATGTGGCGGTGGCCGCTCCGGCACCCATGAGGAGCAGAATCACCAGGTTGCCGATCGCGTTCCGCGCCGACCAGTTCCGGCCCCCGTTCACGGCGAGAAACGCCCAGTAGAGCAGCCCCGCTCCCGCTCCCAGCGCGCTGCCCACACGCAGCGAGAGTTCGCGAATCAACCGCGTGCGTGCGGTGATGGCCAGCGCTCCGGAGAACGTCACGCCCAGCAGGAATGCGACGACCGAGAATTTCCCGGCGATCTGCAGCAGTTCCAACCCCGTGACGCCGCCACCGAGCCATACGAGCGCTCCAACGGCCGACGCGGCACCGCCAACTCCCGCAGCAAACGCCAGTCCGGTGCCGATCATCCCTCGCACGACGCGCAGCCAACGAGACACAGCCACCTCCATCCTGGATCTGCTATCCCTTCGCCACAGGACAGGCGAGCTGCCGCAACGCGGCCTCGTGCGCACGCACCACCTGCATCGCCCGGCTCCGGGCGGCGTTCCACTGGGTCCAACTGCTGCCCATCCGCGCGCGTCGCTCCCCCGTCCACCGATCTAGCACGATCCTGGCCGCGGCACAGCGGTCGGCCGCGGCGGCCGAGTCGCCGGCGAACGAGCCTGCCGTCAACGCGGTCACCGCCAGCGGGATGGCGTCTCCACCCAATGCTGCCACGTACCGGAGATCCGCACCAGCCGCACCGGTTTGCCCCGCATCGCCACGCGCCAGGTTTGCCCGCGCCACCAGCGCGTCGGGGTTCAGCACGTTGAGCGTGAACAGCACGGAGAACCCGCTGATCACCAGTCCCGCGGCGAAGGTGCGCGGACGCGAACGCAGCACGGTGAACACCAGCCACACGAATACGATCGCCAACCAGATCATGAACGCCGAGGCATACAGCCGGTCGGTGGAAATGCCGTAGTAGTGGATGTACAACTTCATGCGCGCGCCGGCCGAGACCATGATGGCGCCGAGCAGCACCACCAGCGGAACCGCGAGCCGCCGGTAGAGACGGTGCGTCCGGGCATCCGACGCCGGAACGAGGGCTCGCGCGCCAAGCAGCATCGGGAGCAGCAGGCCGGCCACACCCGTCAACTCGGCGAAGCCGCGCCGGGCGTAGGCGGCGTAGGTGAGTCCGGTGGTCCGCAGCACGAGCGCCTCACCGCCGAACAACCATCCGATCTGCACGACGACGAACGCCGCGAACAACACGTTCAATGCGCCGAGCGCGAGCGCCACATCCGTGGCGCCGAGTGTGAGCGGTAGCGCCGTGGCCGGCGCGCCATCGGTGGCAGCAGCCGACCGCCCAAGCAGTGCACGCCGCAGCCAACCGGCCACCACCCAGGCAAAGAAGCCCGCGGTCACCACGTGCGAGACCAGGACGCCCAGCTGTATGTCCGGGAACTTGAAGAACGATCCGAAGAGTGGATCCGCGTTCGCGAGCAGCAGCGTGAACATGGCGAGGATGGGGACGGTGATCGCCAGCGCCTTACCGACCTGCCTGACGTTGCCGTCGGCGGCCACGTCGGCTCCGGCATTGAACTCGGCGTCGCGCATCAACAGCGGCACGGCCCCCGTGGCCACTTCGACGCCGGTGCCGAACGCGGCGCGCATCACGTCGCGCACGCGCGCGATGGCGAGACCGGACACGGGGATGCCGTCGAGACTCATGGCGAGCAGCACCAGCGCCGTGAGCATGGCCAGCACGTCGAAGAACGTGAGCAGGTCGGCGTCGTGCCACGACAAGCCGGCGGCCGAAAGGAACGCGACCGCGAGCCAGATCGTGCGTTCGTAGGAGAGGCGGCGCCCGCTCCGCCGCACCACGACCATCGCGACGACGGCGAACGCGGCCATCCAGACCAGCAATCCCAGCCCCCACGGACCGTTCCGCAGCAGCGGGTCGCCGAGTACACCGAGCAGAACGGCGGCCACCAGCGCGCGTCGGGCGACGACGGCGCGGGGGGATGTAGACGCGGGCTCCGCGGCGGGGGCCCTCAATGCAACCGCCGGATCGGAGCCTGCCGCCGGTCCTGAATTTGGGGGAACCATGGACGCTCGCGGGTATCTGTGTAGAGTACTTTACAACATAAAGATACGTACCGCAAGGCAGAGGGAGAAGCGGTGACGTGGTTAGTCGGTGCCGAAGCGCAGCAGGACCTTTCCGGATCGTCCGGGCCGGGCGGCGTGCGCCAGCGCCTGGCCGATCTCCCGGAACGGATACACCGCCTCGACATCCACCGTAAGCGTTCCCTCCGCCACCTTGGCGGCGAGCGTTCGATACGTCGCCGCCACGACCTCGGGCGGCGTGACGGCGTACCAGCGGACCAGCCAGAAGCCGCGCAACGTCACGTTGCGGAACACCGTGTCGCGGGTGTCCACGCGGCAGGGCTCGCCGCTGAGCGCGCCATAGTTCACCACGATCCCGTCGTCGTCCACACAGCGGGCGAGGCGCTCGGTGGCGGTGCCGCCCACGGCATCGATGGCAAGTCGCAGCGTACCGTTGCCGATCGCTTCGCGTACGCGCCGGCGGAGGTCGGGTCCGTCCACCAGCACGATGTCGGCGCCGAACGCCTGCAGCGGCGCGACCAGCTCGGGCCGGCGCACCACGTTCACGGTCTTCAGGCCGGCGTCGCGCGCCAACCGGATGAGGCAGTGGCCGACGCCGGAGTTGGCGGCATTCTGAATCACCCAGTGCCCGGCCTGCGGCGGCACGAAGTCGTGGAGCAACAAGAACGCCGTGGGCGGATTGACGCGCAGCATGGCCAGCTGCTGCGGATCGACGCCCTCCGGAAGCGCGATGAGCGAGCGTGCCGGCACCCGGAATCGCTCGCGCCAGGTGCCCGGTCCGGGCAGGAGCACGCGGTCGCCCACGTTCAGCTGCGTCACGCCGGCGCCGCGCTGCACGATACGGCCGACGCCTTCGCCGCCCGGGATCAGCGGCAGTTTCGGCCGCTTGGCGCCGTACAGGCCCTGAATGTTGAGCAGATCGGAGGGATTGATCGGCGCGAGATCCGCCGCGACCACAACCTCGTCGGCGCCAGGTTCGCCTGGCTCCGGCCGCGCGACCAGGCGCACGGCGGTCTCCGGCGGTCCGAACTCGGCAAGCTCAGCAACCCACACGATTCCCTCTCGATTGCGGCCACATCACCCCGCGAACCCGCGACGAGCGCTGCCCCCGTTCGCTCCATAATTGCGCGGGGTTCAGCGACCGGCAAGGCAAGGCCAACCGCCGCCGGCGGTTTGGCGCCCCCGCCCGGCGCCTCGTACATTCGACCCGTGGAAACGCCACGCACCAGACTCTCCACGATCGTGGGCGCCGTCAACCTCAGCGACCCCGAACAGGCGGCGCGGGTGATGCCGCTCGTGTACGACGAGTTGCGACAGCTCGCGCGCCGCCGCCTCCGCGGTGAGCGCGCGGACCATACGCTGCGTCCCACGGCCCTGGTGCACGAGGTGTACGTCCGCCTCGCCGACGCCGGTACCCTCTCCGTCACCGGCCGCCGCCACTTCCTCCAACTCGCCGCGCGGGCCATGCGCCAGATCCTCGTCGATGCCGCCCGCACGCGAAACGCCGAGAAGCGCGGGGGCGACTGGCAGCGCGTGACGCTCGAGGGCGATCTGGCGGGCGCGGAGGAAAACCCCTGGGACCTGATCGACCTGCACGACGCCCTTTCGCGGTTGGCCGAGCTGGCCCCCGAGCTCGAACGCCTGGTGGAACTGCGCTTCTTCACGGGACTTACGGTCGATGAGGCCGCCGAGACGCTCGGCATCTCCCCGCGGAAGGCCGCCAAGGACTGGGTCGCCGTCCGCCTCTGGCTTCGCCGGGAGCTGACCGCCGGCTGAGCCGGCGTGTGCAGTCTCCTCCTCGGTTTTCCGCATCAGAGTGGTAGCGGCCTCCCGCCCGCCGCAGCACACCTGATGCCGAGGAGCAGAACCATGTCCCCGCACACACCACGCCACCACGCCACGCGCGCCGATGCGCCCCGCCCGACCCCCGTTGCCGTTCTGACTGCCGCGTTCGCCGTGCTGGTCATCGCCGGCTGCAGCAAAGCGACGTCGGAGCCGTCCACATCCAGAACGCCGCCCCCTCCGCCGGTGGTCAAGGCCGCGCCGTACACCTGGTCGATGCCCGCCCGCTTCGGGCAGGACGCGAACCACGACGGGCTCATCGACTATCCCGACTCGGCGCAGATCCACCCCGCCTCGTGGACCGTGAACTTCGACGCCTGCAACATCACGGGCACCCACTACGAGTGGTATGTCGACAGCGTCTCGGTGGGGACGGTGAGCACCTGCAAGTACGCGTACCAGTTCCCCACCGAAGGCACGTATGACGTGGCCGTCAACGTCACCGGCGCCACGGACACGACCCTGCGCTCCGACCAGAAGGTGGTAGTGCAGGACTGGCTCGTGCTGTCGATCGGCGATTCGTACGGATCGGGCGAGGGGAACCCGGACGTGCCGATGGCCACCGACACGCTCGTCACGGACGTCGAAGCATCGCTCAGGCAGGCGCTGACCGCCCAGCAGCAACTGGCAGCCGCGCAGCACCAGTTGGCCGCCGCGCAACAGAGCCTTCAGGCCGCGCTGGCCAGCAAGGGACTCGCCCAGACCGCCTACAACAACGCCGTCCAGCTCTACCAGCAGTTCCAGACCGCCTGCAGCACCATCATTTCGACATCGTGCGTGAGCTTCCTCGCAACGGAAGCCGTTTCCTTCGCGAGCCTCGACGCGGCGCGCACCTACTTCAACCAGATCGTGACCAACACCCAGCAACGCCTGACGGACGCCGAGACAGCGGTCACCCATGCCCATGCGGCGGTCAGCGACGCCCAGGCAGCCGTCACCAGCGCGACGAGCGCCTTCACCGCCGCGAAGGCAGCCATCACGCGGGCACAGGCCGGTTTCGCGGCTCCAAAATGGCACGCCAAGTACTCCGTCGAGACCTACGATTCGCTCTACCAGTGCCACCGCTCAGCCGAGGCGGCGTCGGCCCAGGCCGCGCTCGCGCTCGAGAACGCCGACCCGCACACCTCCGTCACCTTCGTACACCTGGCCTGTTCGGGCGCCAAGATCGAAGGGGGCGGCCAGGCCATCAGCCAGCAGATCGCCTGGGCCAAGAAGCTCATCGGCGACCGCGAAATCGATGCGGTGCTCGTGTCGATCGGCGGCAACGACATCGGATTTTCCGGTCTGGCCGCCGCGTGCGTCGAGCAGCAGCCCTGCTACTCTCTCAATCCAACCATCGACCCCGCCAAGGCGATCGCGGCCTGCGCACCATTGACCCTCCTTCCGAGCGGTGGCACCAAGTGCTCCGATTTCTTCACTAGCAGCGTCTCGCAGCAGTCCGCCAAACAGATCCTGGACAGTGCCAACGCGCTGCTCCCCGGGCGCTACGGGGACCTCGCCACGCAATTCCTGCCCGAGTTGCAGGGACTCCTGCGCCCCGACTCCAGTACGGGCTCGACCGCCGCGCAGCGGGTGCGATCCAATCGGGTGTACATCACCCAATACGGAAGCCTGACCAAGAACGACGCCAGCGCCTATTGCACCCCCGACCCGCAGGACCTCCTGGGCACCATGCCCGGCGTCACGCTGGATGAGATGCAGTGGCTGGACCAGACAGCCGAGGGCGACCTCAACGGTGACGTCCAGTCGGCCGCCGCGCAGTACGGGTGGAACGAAGTCACCGGCATCTACGCGGGCTACGCGCCGCACGGGTACTGCGCCCACGATCACTGGGTGACGCGACTCGACGAAACGTTTCTGCGGCAGGGCGACTACCAGGGCATGATGCACCCGGATCAGGCAGGACAGCAGTTCAGCGCGGGCCGGATCGAGGCGGCACTGCTCAAGCAGCTCTACCCCAACGGCACCAAAGCGCCGCCGCGGGCACCCGACCAGTCGCGCACCGGAGGGTGAGCGCCGGACGCCGGGGCGGGGAGCGCGCCGCCCCGGCATGATTGCGGCACGGAAGGAGGAGGGATACGTTCGGGCGACGACGGTCGCGGCCATATCCGCGGCTCCGTTCCCCCTCCCCTCCCCTTCTCGATCCGCTGCGTATGGACCGTGGCACCTTTCGACGCCTCATCGACGTCGTGGGACAGGCAATGGAGCGGGACACGGAGGAGCGCGACGCGTTTCTTGCGCACGCGCTCGCCGACGACCCCGGGCTCCTGGACGAAGCGCGCGCGCTGGCCGCCGAGGCCAACGAGACCTCGCTCCACCTGGTGACGGCGCGGGTGGCGTCCGTGGTGGATCACGCGGCCGCGAGCGCCCTGCCCGCGCCGGTCCCACCCCCCACGCACATCGGCCCCTATGCGATCGTCCGTGAGCTCGGCCACGGGGGCATGGGGTTGGTGTATCTCGCGCGACAGGACACCCCGCTCCGGCGCGACGTGGCCATCAAGGTCATCCGTCCGGGCACGGCGGATCCGGAGACGCTCGCGCGCTTCGCCACCGAACGCCAGGTGCTGGCGCGCATGGCGCACCCCGCCATCGCCCGCGTGTTCGACGCGGGAACCACCGAGGCCGGTCTCCCCTACTTCGTCATGGAGCTGGCGCAGGGGCCGGCCATCACCGACTACTGCGACCAGGAGGAACTCCACCTCGACGCGCGGCTCGCCCTCTTCCGCACGGTGTGCGAGGCCGTCCACCACGGACATCAGCGCGGCATCATCCACCGCGACCTCAAGCCGTCCAACGTGCTCGTCACGCAGGTGGACGGGCACGCCGCCCCCAAGGTCATCGACTTCGGCATCGCCAAGGCGGTGAACGGCACGCCGCTCGACGACAGCGTCCACACACGCGCCGGCGCGATTGTCGGCACGCTGAACTTCATGAGCCCCGAACAGATCCGCGGAAACGGAGACGCCGTGGACGTCCGCTCCGATGTCTACTCGCTCGGCGTGATCCTCTATGAATTGATCTGCGGGCGACATCCATTCGACGATGTGGGGCTGCACAGCGCCGGTCTGCTCGAAGCGCAGCGCATCATTCTGGAAACGGACCCACCACGCCCGAGCCGCCAGACACGGAGCAATCCGCGCATCGTGCCCACGGAACGCGCTCAGCGCGGGGGGCGGCAGCGCCGGCGCCGGCAGGAGCTGGACTGGATCGTGATGAAGGCGCTGGAGAAGGACCCGCAACGCCGCTATCAGTCCGCCCTCGCGCTGGCCGAAGATCTGGACCGGTACGCGCACGATCGTCCGGTGCGCGCGGGACCGCCGGGGCTCGCCTACCGCACCCGCAAGTTCGCCCGACGCCACCGGCTTAGTATCACGGCCGGCGCCGTGGTCGTGCTCGCGCTCGCCGCCGGCGCCGTCGCCGCCTCCACGGGCTTCATACGCGCCCGGGCCGAGGCGCGGCGCGCCCAGGCCACCAGCGACTTCCTCTCCAACCTCCTCGCCTCCGTGAGCCCCGACAAACAGGGGCGAGCGGTGACCGTGCGCCAGGTGCTCGACTCCGCGCGGAGCCGCCTGCTGGCCGGCGAATTCGCCAACGATCCGGAAACCGAGGCGTCGCTCGCCCTGGTGATCGGCGAAAGCTACGGAGGGCTCGGGCAGTACCGCGAGGCACGCACCCTGATCCAGCGCTCACTCGATCTGCGCCGCACCCTGTTCGCGCCCGACGACCCGCGCGTGGTGGAGTCCCTGTACGCGCTCGGCACCGTGGAGTGGCATCAGGGCGATCTGGCGCACGCCCTCGCCGTGCGGCAGCAACTCGCGCGACTCACGGCGCGCCATGCCGACACCGATCTCCTCGACCACGCCGAGTCGCTCAGCAACCTCGGCAACACGTACGCCGACATGGGAAGGCCCGACACAGCGGTGGCCTATCTGCGTCAGGCGGTGGAGCTGGCGCGCCGGGCACGCGGCGACAGCGCGCAACTCGGCCTCGCCCGGTTCCTCAATAATTTGGGGTCCGTGTACTTCGACCAGCAGCGCTTCGACAGCGCCGCCCACGCCTTCGAAAACGCGCGGCAGATCCGCGCACGGCTGCTCGGAGACCACAGCGACGTCTATGCCATCACCCTGATGAACCTGGGCAACGCGACGCTCCATCTGGGCAAGCTCGCCGAGGCAGAGCGGATCCTGCGCGACGACGTCGGCCTCGAGGAACAGATCTTCGGCCGCGACCACCCGACCACCGCCTACGCGTATGCCGGGCTGGCCGAGACCCTGCTGCGCGAGGGGCGCCCGGACAGCGCCGAGGTGTACGTCCGACGCGCCCTCGCCATTCGGGTGGCGCATGCGACGAACGCGTACTGGCGGGTGGCCATCGGGCGCCGCCAGCTGGCCGACGTGCTGATCGCCAGGCACCGGCTGAGCGACGCGGAAGCCCAGCTCCGCACCGCGTGGGCGGGACTCGCCGCCGCCGGCGAAACATCGATGCCGCAGGCGGGGGACGTCGCGCGCGACATGGCGCGCGTGCAACAGCTGCGCGGCGATTCGGCGCTGGCGACGACATGGAAGGAGCGGGCCGCCGGCGCGAAATGAGTGCCGGCGTGAATCAGCGGTTGCCTTTGGATTGGTTCAATGCCACGGCGGCGCGAACCAGTGCTTTGAACGACGTCCCGTTCAGCTTCTCGCCCTCGTGCACGTCGATGGCGCGCCTGACCTTGCCCTCGAGACTGGAATTGAACAGGCCCGAGGGATCCGCGAGCGACGCTCCCTTGGCGAAGGTCAGCTTCACGACCCTCTTGTAGGTCTCGCCGGTGCAGATGATGCCGTTGTGCTCCCACACCGGCGTCCCCATCCACTTCCACGCTTCCACCACGTCCGGATCCGCAGCCTTGATCAGGGCGCGGATCCGGGCGAGCATCTCGCCCCGCCAGTCGCCAAGCTCGGCGATTCTGGCATCGATGAGCGCCGATGGCGAACGCGCGCTCTTCGATCCGGTCTTCTTCATATGAACTGCCTCACGTACGCGCCTGGATCATCTTCCACCCGTTCCCCGACGGATCGCGGAAGCCGGCGTCGACGCTGCCGTAGCGGGCGACGGGTGCCTGCGTGAACTCCACTCCCCGCTCGAGCATTCGCTCGTACGCGGCGCGGCAGTCGTCCACCACCAGCACCAGCGGCGGCATCGCGCCCTTGGCCACCACGGCCTGCAGCGTCTCCGCCGTCGTCGCGTCGTGCACCGGCGGCCCCGGCACGAACAGGCCAAGCTGGAACGACGGCTGCTCCGGATGCTGCACCGTGAGCCAGCGATAGTCCCCGTTCTTCACGTCCGTGTGGACGCGGAAGCCGAGCTTCTCCACGTAGAACTCCAGCGCTTCGTCCTGGTCCCGCACGTACACGCCGACCACATCGACACCCTGGCGCATCAGGCCTCCTCTTGGTGAGACCGGATGATATCGTCCGTTCCCCGTCGTCGCTTCTCCGAAACTGCGATCGTGAGGTCGGGGCGGTGCGCGGCACTGACAAAGCATGGGGGCACGCGGTCGAGCGCGTGTGTCGCGGTGCTGGCGCGCGCGCGGACGGCACCCGGATTCTCCCCGGTCACATCGCGGAAGGTACGCCCGAACGTCCCCAGGCTCCGCCAGCCCGTGTCGAACGCGATCTCGGTGATGGACAGGTCGGTGTCGCGGAGCAGCGCCATGGCGCGCTCGATGCGCCGCGTGAGCAGATAGCGATGCGGCGGCACACCGAACGCCTGCTTGAACGACCGCGCGAAGTGAGCCGCTGAAACGCCGCTCACACGCGCCAGGCGCCGGACGGGCCAGTCCTCGTGCGAGGCGGCATCCATCCGGTCCTTCGCGCGCAACAGTCGGCGTAGGAGTTCGGGGTCCTGGCGTTCGGGTCGTTCATTCATGGCCGCTCCGCGCCTCAATCGACCGCTGTCCTGATGCCCGCGACGACCCTTGCCGCGTCGGTGGCCGTCAGCTTCGTCAACGCGAATGAAGTCGGGCACATGGCAGCCTTCTCCCACTGACGTAAGCCGGCACCCCGGACTACCGCTTCGCGTTCGCGTCTCGATAGTGGTGCTCGGTGAATCGATGCCATCCCTTCTTGTTCTTCGATTCGACCGCCCAGTGGAAACCGTCTTGTTCATCTGGCCAGTACACCATGCGCGCCAGACCCGCCGGCATCTGCGCTTCGAATCCCACCGCCTCCGGGTGTACGTCGCTGACGTCGGCGATCACGCCCTCCGACCGCTTCCCGTCCGACGTGAACGACCAGAACCGCACGTCCTGCGCATCACCGATACCGATGATCGCCAGTTCCTCATACGCCCGGTTCTTCCCGAACTCCCAGCGCACGCGCATCTCGATACGCGTCCCGCCGAGTGTCTTCGCCAGGGTTCGCCGACAACGAACGGGCCCCCGCGGTGTGACCGCCTCGGCAACCCACTCGCCGAGCAGCGGATCCAGGACCCCCAGCTTCCCTCGACCCTTCTTCCACTTCTTCGGCATCGCGAGAGACCTCCCCTGATTGCTCGGCGGGCGATACCCCTGCCTGACGACGAGCTGTGATGTGGCCGTCCAGACGGTGGCGGCGGCGATCGACCGCGGCATTCTATCATAATCGCGAGCCCGACGCCTGTCCCTCCCTGTGGCCTGCGAAGCGGACTGCCGGGTGCAAGCCCTGGCTAGCCCACCGGCCCCATTTCACCTGGTCACATTGTAGGCGATCGACGTGATCGCGAAACGGCCGTACGTCCACTCGCCGGAGGGTTCGATCCAGTTCGCATCGCCGTGGGAGCCGATCCGGGTCCCATCGATCTGGCGATACTCGGAAATCGGCGTGGACCACTCCGCAGCACCGCCCTCTCGGTCGTGTGCCCGGTCGGCGGACACGAAGCCGACGAGATCGCCCGCGCGGTCGAAGGTCAGGACGGCCGACACCGTGTATTGGGCGTTGCGGAAGGTGGCCCGCAGCGATCCTTCACCGATGGTCTCGAACGTGAATGGCAGGTCCAGGACCGCGGCCGGTGCCATCACCAGTACGTCATTCATGAGCGTGACCGTTTCGTCGTTCGTGAGCCCGGCCCCGTGCTTGTCGACCATCGGGATCAGGCCGGCAACCCGCACCTTGAACGTGGCGGCGCCGTCCACGTAGCGGTGGTAGATGTCGAAGGGGAGGCCCGCCCGGCTCGCGTTCATGTGGAACAATCGTGCCGGGGGATCGAAGAACTCGTACTGCGTTGCCGTGGCCTGCATCCACGGCGATGTCGCACTGCTGCGCATCTGCGCGTTGAACGTCACACGGACATTGTGCACGCGCGGATGTCCGACCGCGCCCACCCGACGCAGGTACGTCTGCATCAGAGGCGGCAGGGGCGCCAGGTCCGCCTCGGTCACCAGCGGCGCCGGAACCGTCGGGCGTGCCAGCAGCGCGTCGCGGTCGTGCGTGAAGCGTGATCGGAAACTCGACGCGCGTGCATCGAGCGCCGTAATGAGCAATGGGAGCGCGATGATCAGGTTGGCGATGGTGCCGAACTTGGCGTCGCTCCATGCCGTCACGATCAATCCCTGCGACAGCAGCACGCCGGGCAGCGTGGGATACCACCACCACGGCGCACCACGCACGCGGCCGAAGGCGCCAGCGATCAGCAGTACCGCCGCGAGGAACCACAGCAGTCCGGCCGCGGGAGATATCGGTACCCGCAGCTGGCGGACCTCCATCCAACCGAAGGCCTTGGCTGGGCCGAGCAGGTGAATCAGGCCGTGCAGCGCGATCAGGACCGCGAGTGCGATGCGCATAGGGATCCGTTGGAGATCGTCAGCGCGCCGAACGCACCACCGCCGGCACGTGCCACGCGCACTACTTGGGAACCGGGACCGGCGCCGGTGCGTCACTCGTGAAGCTGATAGCCGCCGCGTACCAGACCCCGTCCGTCTTCTTCCACACCATCAGGTACTTGCCGATATCCAGCACATCTCCCGTGGGGGTCCCGAAAGTCATCCGGTTCACGCCGGTCTCATAGGCGAGGTCGCCTCGGTCGGACACCACAATCCTGGACGCCTTCCCGGAAAACGCCTTGAGCCCGCTCGAGTCGAAGATTTGCCGGTAGAGCATGCCGATGGCGTCGCGGCCTTGGACTTGGGGAGCGCCCGCTCCCTGCACGATCCCGTCGGCGGCCC
Organism: uncultured Gemmatimonadaceae bacterium; assembly: GCA_963781765.1. GTDB lineage: Bacteria > Gemmatimonadota > Gemmatimonadetes > Gemmatimonadales > Gemmatimonadaceae > JAGWRI01. The sequence goes on along the minus strand of CAWAHC010000006.1, from coordinate 168,176 downwards.
AGAACGTCAGCGCCGTTTCGCGATCCTTCGCGGCTTCGGCGGCTGCGAGCGCTTCGCTACGCGCACGCACTGCGTTGACCGCCGCGGTCGCATCGACCCTGGGTGCCCCGCACGCGACCACAACACAACAGGCGGCCAACATGATCGGGAATCGAGCGCACGACATAGTCACACTCCTGCGTCATGGGGGGGACGCCTCACGAAAACCTAGACCGCGCGACTGCCGCGACGGGATTACCCGTTGAGATCTAACGTCGCGGCGCTCTGCGACGGCGTTCTATCGTAATCGCGGCGTGCGAGAGAAGCGAGCCAACCGTTTCCACGGTCTGAGCCCGGGACCGGAGCGTTTCGTCCGGTGAGCGGCCGTTCACCCCCCTTGTCCTTTTCGATTGGAGCGCGATACTTCTAGCCCGTGGTCTCCCGGGGGTTGTCTTTGCACATCCACCATCTATGAGCGACTCCTCAGGGAGAGCGGCACCATGGCGACTCGATCGTGTTCCGCGCTCGTGTGGTGCCTCGCGCTCGGCATTGCCGCGTGCTCCAGGGGCGACCGGCCAGTAGCGACTTCCAGCGGAACGGGGGTTACACCCGCAGCCCCCGGAAGAGCGCCCATGCTGCACGGCGACTCGGCCGGCATCCGGCATTATCTCGAGACCGTGGATACCATCGTCGGGGCCACCTTCGATGTGACATGGAATGCCAACACGGTGCGGCTCGACCGGACCACCACGCTTCGTTCGCTCCGGCAGGCCAGCAGCGACGGCACGACGTTCAGCTTCGCGTCGGACGAACCGGCCATCCGTGGGCTCAAGCCCGGGCAGGTCTTGCTGGTGTGGGGCATCGCCCTGCTCAGGGTGACCTCGGTCCAACCGGTTGGCGGCTACCTGGTGGTGCAGGGCACGCCGGCATCGCTGCCGGAGGCGATGGACCAAGCCCATATCGCCTGGACGACGCCGGCTCAATTCGACCAGGGGATGCTGGTGGAGAAAGTCCCCGAACCCGATCCGGTCGCGGTGAGCCTCGCTCAACCGGCGCGCGCTCCCTGGCTGTTGGCCGGGTGGCACGCCCCCACCGGCGTCGGGGCCGGCGAGTTCACCGAACTGGCGGGGGACAGCGCCGGCAAAGCGCCGAGCGGCGGGGGCTACACCAACAAGGCAAGCGGTGAGGTCGGCGGCTTCGGCTTCGAAATCGCCTACGCCTTCGCGCAGGATGCACTCGATTTTGAACTCGAGGCGTCCATGGGGAAAGGCGGCACGAGCGAGGCGGATGTCGGAAAGGCCCGAGAAAGCGGTGCCCAGGACAAGTCGCTCAAGAAGGCGCGCGAAGGTATCGAGGCGGGAAAGCCCGCGAACGGCACACCGGCCCTGGGGGCCGACGCCGATCCCTCCAAGCTGGCGGCGGATGCGGGGATCAAGTCGAAGAACGCGGCGGACGCCTGGAAGAAGGAACGATCCAAGGTCGATGCGCCGGGCGCCGTGTGGGGGGGGCTGGCGGAGCTGACCAGCGGTGCGCTCTGGGGCATCGCGAAGGACCAGCTGGATCTGCGCATCAAGGCGCGCGGACATCTCACCGGGTTCGGCACCCAGGGCGACATCTCCATCGACAATGCCCAACACCTGGCCTCGCAGTTCTCGCTCTCGAATCTCGACGGGATCGTGGACCTCTCCTATATCGCCAGACTTGGCAAGGACCAGGGCAGCTGGACCGACAAGTTCAAGCGCTCGCTCCCGATCACGTTCAACATGCCGGTGATCATCGGCGGCGTGCCCTTCATGCTGCAACTGGCCATGAATTTCATGGCCATCCCAGGCCTCTCCGGTCACTATGCCACCATGACGGGTAAGGCGCACTTCAACTTCACCGGCAGCGGCAGGATCGAGTTCGGCCGGGGGAACGCCGACGCCAGCGGCAATTTCGACGGTGGCGCGTTCATCGTGCCCGATCGCAATGAGGCGAGCAGCCTTGGTGTCTCGGCGGTGCTCGTGGCGGCGCAGTTTCCGCGCGTCGGGTTCGGCCTCGGGCTGTTCAACGCCTATTCCATCGCCTACATCGATCTGGTCGGAACGGCCTCGCTCACCAACGCGGGCAAGCTCGCGTTGTTGCCGTGCCTCAGGACGCAACTCAATGCCGCCGTCGGCGCGGGCATCGCCACCGACGTGCTTGGCATCGCAGACCTGCCCGCCATCGGCGGGATCCTGTCCAAGAAGATCAATGGCGCGCTCAGCTGGAAGAAGAGTCCGCCGCTCTGGTCGGTGGAGCGATCCTCGACCTGGCCGCAGGGGCTGAAGTGTGATGTCTAACCGGCTGCGGTGGCTGAGCCTCGCCCTTGCCGTGTGCGCGCGCGGTGCCGCCGCGCAGCAGATTCCGCTGGTCGAAGGACTGACGGTGGTCAAGGCGGTCCGCGACGATCGGGGCGACTACGAGGCGCTGCTCAAGGTCCACCTGCTTGGACCCGACGCCATCCAGTTCTCGGTAACCTCGGATGTGCCCGATCCGAAGGATCCGGGCCGGACCCAACAGTTGCACATCAACCGGGTCGTCCGTCGGTCCGATCTCGCGAGCGCGCACCGCATGAACGCCATCTTCTACTCCTCCGATCCGCCGCTCTTCCCGGGAGCGACCGCAATTCAAACCTCCACCGCGATGCTTGACGAGCTCAAGAGCAAGGGCTCGAGCGCGTTCGTCTTCGGCATGGAGCTTCCGCACGGCAATATCGCGGCATCGCTCGGGGGGTTGCTCAATGCCCGACGCTATTTCCGCGGCACGCTGACGCGCGTGGGCGGGCCCACGACGTTCCCGGTGCTGGTCAACGGCGTCCGCCGCCAGCTGCCGGCCATCCGTGCGGCGGGGCGGGTGTCGGTGGGTGGGGATGGTGGCGACGTCGAATTCGTATTCCTCGACGATCCACAGAATCCGCTGAACCTCCAGTGGAAGTTTCTCGGGTGGACCGTGCAGATCGTGTCCCTCGACTGGGCACCTCCCGGCGCCACTGTTGTCCCTGCCGCCGCGGCAACCGAGCTTGGCACCCAGTGCCATACGGAAGTGCACGGCATCTATTTCGACTTTGCCAGCCCCGTGATCCGACCGGAATCCGAACAGGCGCTGGCCGGCGTCGCGGCGTTGCTCCGGGCGAACCCGACCTGGATAGTGACCATCGAAGGGCACACCGATAGCGTGGGCAGCGCAAAGGCGAACCTCGAGCTCTCGCGGCTCCGCGCCGAGGCGGTGCGCCAGGCGCTCCAGACGCGCCACGGGATCCCCGCCGCCCGGTTGTCGACGGCGGGCTTCGGAGCCTCCCGTCCGGTCGAATCCAACAAGACCCTCGAGGGCCGTGCGCGCAATCGGAGGGTCGAGTTGTCGCGGAAGTGCTGAGCGACCACCTCGACCACCGACTCTACAATTGAACCGGAGCCTGATGATGACCCGAAGCTGGCCTCTGTTGGCCTTCACCGCGGTGCTGGTGCTGGCGGCGTGTTCTGCGAAGGAGCGGGCATCGAACGAAAGCGGGAACCAGGCGGCTGCTTCGTCGGATGCCGAGGCATCTGAAGGCAACCCCTGCGGTCTGCTGGCGGTGAAGGAAGTGGAGGCCGCTATCGGGCCGCTCCGCGACCCGCCCTATCGGTACGACGAGAGTGAGAACCGCCCCGACGTTGCCGGAGGCACCTGCGTCTACCAGGCCAGGGACCTCCGCCGCATGAAGCTGAACGTCGACTGGTCGGGCGGCGCCAGCGACATGAAGATGCTGCGGGGCGCCCGGCAGATGACCGACCAGGCGATGTCGGGCACCATGGTGACGGAGACCGGCGACACCATCGCCGGTGCCTGGGACGAAGTGGCGCCGATGCCGATGAACTGCTGCATTCTCGAGGCGCTCCTCGGCGACCAGCTGGTGGCGCTCGATTGGACGGGGACCCGACTGACGACCGCGGAGGGTGCGCGGCTCCTCGATGCCGCCGTGCAGCGGCTCGGTCACCCGCTCGACATCGACGGTTCGGCACCCGTCGCCGCGGTGCTCGCCCGCCTGGCCGCCGAGCCGAAGGATCGCGACCCGTGCGGCCTCGTGACGCGGGCGGAAGCCGAGGCCATCTTCGGCCCTTTGACGGCTGCCCCGGAGCGTTCGGACAGCGGGCGTGGGAACAAGTGCACGTACCTGTACACGGAACAGAAGTACCCGGCGTCGGCCGAGGTATCGGTGACCTGGAGCCAGGGCTACGCGGCGTTCGCCGGTGACATGCACGTCAAGGGCATCGTCGGCACCCGCGCGGTGCCACGCATCACGGGCGGTGTCGTGGGGGGCACGGATTCGCTGCACGCGCCGGCCATCGCCGGTCCCTGGGACGACGCCAACGATACCGGGGGGACGTTTACGGCAGTCCGGCAGGACGTGATGATCGCGGTGGGCGTCGGCCCGGCGTCGATGGACAAGGCAAAAGCGTTCGCCACGAAGGCGTTCAGCAAATTCTGACAACCCGAATGAGGCTACTGATGCGCAACACGATGATGCTTGCGGCACTTGCCACGACGGCCACGCTCCTCCTCCCAACGAGGGCGGCGGGCCAGTTCCAAGGTGTGGTCACCATCGCCGTCCACGACAAGCAGGAGGGGGAGACGACCATGGTGCAGTGGACCATGGCCAACAAGTTCCGTCTCGACATGAAGCAGGTCTCCAAGGGAGACGACGGCCCCGGTAACGCGACGATGATCGTGAACCATGATGCGAAGACCGTGACGATGGTCATGCACGACCAACACATGTACATGACCAGCCCCCTGACGGCTCCGAGACCGCAGACCGCGGAGAAGAATGGGAAGAAGGATGACGACATGGGCAAATTGACCCGCACCGGTCGCACCGACATGGTCGCCGGTGTGTCCTGCGATGTCTACCATGGGGTCACGACGGAACGTGGCAAGCCGCAGGAGGGCGATATTTGCTTCGCGAAGGGAGTCGGCTTCATGCCGGCCGTGATGTCTGGTGCGGGCCCGATGGGGGAGGAAGTGCGGTCGCTCTACGCAAAGATCGGGGCTCCCCCAGACGCCGGGATCATGAAGGTGACGAGCTACGTGAACGGCAAACCGCATGTCGACATGGAGGTCACGAAGGTCGACAAGCGGACCCTGAACGCCAGCGACTTCCAGGCGCCGGCGGGATACAAGGCGCTCCACAGGCCGGGGCGCTAACCGCGCGACGGCAAGGCCGCGCGTATTGGATGGCACTGATGCGTGGCGTCCGGCCCACCTTGCCGCTCAGCAGCCGGCGGCGCCCGTCGGCTGCAGCGGTGGGTTGGGCGTCGGCATCTGGTCTTCAGGCACGGAACTCACTGTCCTGAAGGCGGCTGCCAGAGTTCGACCTTGTTGCCCTCAGGATCCATGACCCAACCGAACTTCCCGTACTCGGAGTCGTCGGTCTTCTCCAGGACGTTGCATCCTTCGTCCCGAAGCAACTGAAGGAGCGCCGTCAGGTCCTCGACGCGATAGTTGACCATGAAGGTCGCCTCGCTGGGTGCGAAGTGCTTTCCATCATCGGCACCGATGGACCACACGGTCGTTCCCGCCGTCGGTTGGCCCGATGCGTCGGCCCACGTGAACGCCGTGCCTCCCCATGATTGGACGTCGATGCCGAGGTGCTGCTGGTACCACGCCCGCAGCGCGACAGGGTTCTTCGCGCTGAAGAAGATTCCTCCGATACCCGTGACTCGCTTCACTTGAGCCTCCTGATAAGAGTGCGGCCGTCAGGCCGCCCGTTCAATAGCGATCCGTTGTCAGCCGCAACACATGCTGGGCTGCGGGCAAGAAGCGCCCCGCCCTTCACAACCAGCCGGCCTCATCCGGCCACCGGGTGCGCAGTGCCTGCATGGCATCCGGATCATCGGCCATCAACTGAAAATCGGCAAAGTCGAATCCCGGGCCGACGGTGCAGCCCACGAGTACATAGGGGCCGAGCGGTCGCGCCGCCTGCCAGCGCCCCGCGGCGACGACGCAGGTGGGTCGGGAGTCATCGCCGGCGACAGCCGCGAGCCGATGCCGCTCCAGCCGCCGTGCGTCCAGATCGAGGTCGAGCACCTCGAGCGGACCGCCTTCATAGAGATGCCAGACTTCGTCCGAACGGACCCGATGCCAGCGACTCAGCGCGTCGCCAGTGAGCAGGAAGTAGATCGTGGTGAGCGCCGCGCGCGCACCCCGGTTGTCATCCGGCATCACCGTCGTCGCGGAGCGAAACAGCTCCCGATAGAATCCGCCCTCGGGATGAGGTTTGAGATCGAGCGTCCTGATCAACTCGGCGGCGCGGGTGTGCATGCGGTGAAGTTATCCCTTTCGCGAATGGTGGTCGCTGCCCAGCGTCGCGCCCGGGCTTCGGTGTTGGTTCGTCTCAGTCGACAACCAGGCGGATCTGCAACCCGCCAATGGCCGCCGGCGCGATTGAGACCCGTGCGCCGTCTCCGATTTCCAGGAGGCCTCGGTCGGCGAGAAACCCTCTGGCGTCGTCCAGGGAGCGTACCCCGATCACGAGCTCCCGAATGCCATCCGTCTCTGCCGGCACGAGCCGAATGCCGGGCCCATCGCCGAACGTGAACAGACCATCCGATTCCTGCCCGGCACTGGCGAGCAGACGACGCCACTGCTCGGAGGCCTTCGCCACGTCGATCACCCCAATCACGATTTCCTTGAGGCGGATCACCCCCAACGATCCACCGTGCCGCCGCACCAACTCATCCCTGGCGACCTTATGGCTCGCGTGGACCCCTTCCCGGTCGGCGTAGTCGCAAATGAACGCGACGCCTGACGGGGGCAGCCCGGTAAGGTCGGTATTGGTCCAGCCTACGCGCTCCTGGCCATTGGCGTCCCTGTAACGGTAGACGGCAGGGGGCGAATGGCCGATCCGTCGTCTCGCGAGCGCCTTGAGAGCAGCCTCCGTATCACCAACGGGCTCGAATGCGAAGCTCCTCCACGCGGTAGGCGGGGTCTCATCCTCGGTGGCCTCCCGATGCACGAACTCCAGCTCGGTATTCCCGAGCGAGAGCCCTCCGCTCGCAAAATCCCCATAGCGCTTGAAGGGCCACGACACCGGCAAGCCCAGCGTATCGCGGAAGAAGCTGAAGAGCGCCTCCGCCTGGGGGGACGATGCGAACAAATGGTCCACTCTCGAGAGGAATGGCGTCTGGCCCGACGTGGCGTCAACGACAGCGCTGTTCTCGCTGTTGCGAGACGCGTCGCTCGGTCCGCAGGACAGAACAGCCACACCAAGCAGCATACTGCTGACCCGCCAGGCCTTCGCCATTTCCGCCTCCTCAGGCAAGCCGCGGTGACCGCGGTTGAACCAACTGACCTCGCGACGGCCGGCCTCGCTACTTGAGTCCCCGGCTCGAGATACAGCATGACCAAAGCAAACCGCCGCTGACTCCACGACCTCGGAGGCGGATTGGCCTAGGGATTGGAAAGCAGCTTCACCGCGTGCTCGGCGATCGCCTCCATCTGCCGCTCGCGCTCGCGCGCCCAGCGCGGCAACCGGATCAGGTTGGCGCCGAACGCGGCCACCGCCATACCGCCGAACATGCCGACGATCACCAGCGCCTTCCCAGGCTTGCCGGCGGCGACGACCACGGCACCCATGAGCACCGACATCCCGGTCATCACGAGCCCCAGCATGTTGAGGGCGATGGCGTCGTCCTTGAGCGTGCTGAGCCGGAGCTGTTCGCCATGCTCGGTCGGCTCCACGGAGATGTGCAGGTTGCCCTGGGACCATTCGCGGAGCCCGCCGGAACTCGTCGCGCGGCCCTGCGTCTCGAACGTCGTCCGGAATTCAGAGATCAGTTGCTCCCACTCCCGATCCGTTGGGGCTCGCGGAAGATCGACCACCCGCGACACTCCGATCGGCAGCCCGAACGATCGCCGGATGGGCGCCGGCTTTCCGCGAGCATCGAGACTCGCCGCGGCCTGCGCGACTCGCGCCGGCTCGATGCCCGCCTCCTGACCGATGCGCTGGAGATCATCGAGGGTCAGGCCACCGGACTCGGCGGGGAGCGACCCATCGCGCGGGTCGCCCGTCGTCGCGAGACTGAAGATCTCACGTACCTCGTCGTCCCCGTATCGACGTGTCGACATAGTGAGCGATAATACGGTAGCCGGTTCCCCCGCGCTACCGTGCCGCCGACGCCTTCAAGCTGCAGCCACCGTCACCGGGAGCGCGGCCGAACGCCCCGCAGGAACGGCCGCCCGTACCAGCGACCGGTGCGCATTCCTGAATCGTTCGTTGCGTTACTTCCGTTTCATGAGATAGGCAGCGCCAGCGACGACGATTATCAAGACAATGATCCAAGGCCCCCATCCATACCCCATTCCCCATCCATGCTCGGCGCCCGTCATGTGATCACCCTGACCGCCGCCCATCTGGGCAAATCCCGCTGCGGGTGTCAACAGAAGTGCTGTCGTTGTTGTTAGGAGTACCTTTCGCATTGTAGCCTCCGCATGTGGAAATTCGGCCATCGAACGGCAGCGCTCACTGCCGCCGGCGCCTTCGGCCACAGGCGTCGTCCATTAGCGTGTATCCAACCGCCCGAGAGTGCTGTCGAGGGAACGCTTCAACTTCTCGATCGCGCCGTCGACGGCCTGGTCCAGCGTCGCCGCCTCATAGCTCACCGCGATTGGCTGAAGGCCGGCGAGCCGGGCCTCCAGCAGGCAGCGCTTATCCTCGGCGCCGCCCTTCTTGTCGCTGTTCTCGTCGCTGAGGTGGACCTCCACCCGTGTGATCTGCGCGCTGAACCGATCCAATGCGTCCCTCACTACCGCTTCCACCTGTTGAGCCAGCCGTTCGTTCCCCTCGATATTGCTATCGGTGTTGATCTGGATGTGCATAAGTCCGTCTTCCTGTGGCTACGGTTACCCTCGAAGACCTTGATCTCCTTTCGGTTCACGCCGAGCCCGTGACAGCGGTCGGGTGACTGAAGGATACGCCGCAAGGGCCTGTCGGCGAAGCGCCATCTTTCGCCACGTGCGTTGTCGTCGCAAGCGGTCCGGCATGTTCAGACCTCGTCTCGCACCGGCGCGTAGGTGAGCACGGCGAACATCCCGGTACCTCCCAGGGCATTGCCGAGAAAGGCCGGCAGGATTCCATGACCCACGGCCGCGAACGCACCGAGATCCCCGTGCAAGACCAACACGAACAACTCAGTGGAACCTACTACCACGTGGGACAGGCCGCCGAGCCCGATCATGTAGGTCAGGATCAGGATCGCGAGCACCGCTCCAGCACCGTCCATCCCCGGCAAGATCCACACGATCGAGGCAATCGGAAACCCGGCCGGCATCCCCCAGGTCAACTATTGGCCGGCAGTGACGCCCGACCACCAGAGCGCGCCAAACGAGCGGGAGAGCTCATGGTCGCCCTCGGTAGCGAGTCAGCCGGTGTGTGGCGGTGCGGTGCCCGCCGCAATGGCTGCCAGCACGCCCGCGCCCGCAATGTTGGGGAGAAGGTGCTGAGGCACATGGTGCCGCGTACCGAGATATTCGGCGCTGTTATAGCCCACCCAGCTCGCCCCGCTACGGTCCTCGTAGATCAGGAGCTTGAGCGGCAGGTCCAGGGCGACCGTTGGGGCCGCGATCATCAGCGGCGTGCCGGCTCGGGGCTGCCCGACGAGGAACAGCAGGGCCGGCGGCATCGGGAGGCCAACGGCCGCGGCATCGGCCGCAAAGTCGATGCGCGCGAAGAGCCGAAGGCCGCGAGCGCTGATCGCGGCCTCCAAGCGCGCAATGGCGGCGGCAACGGAATCGGCGATCGGGAGCCGCACCATTCCCGCGGGCGCTGACGTCGGTGACTGAGGGTGGGTCATGCCGCTGGTCTCCGCCGATGAGGGTGCATCCGCCCAACGCCGCGGCGCGGCGCCGGAGTCAGTCGTGTTCGAAGCTACCAGCGGCTACGAGCTGCGCGGTGCGGCCGGGCTGGCGGCCGCTCGGGTGTAGCCGGCGCGCGGTGCCCGCCATCGAGCCGGGCACCAGCCACGCCGGGATCACCGCGACGACTGCGAATCAGCCGGGATTGCGCGCGAACTCCCGCTGCCACGCCGCCAGAATATCCGTCAGCCCCTCGGCCGGCTCCTGCCCGGCCTCCCAGTCGTGCGGCGAACCGGCCGCCAGCAAGAGCTGTCCCACCGCCGCATGGTCGCGCCCGTCGCGAGTGTCGCGCCCGTCGCGCCCATTAGGTCCGTGCATACGCGCCCCCTCGGCGGCCCACACCAGCGGCGGCCCGTGGAATTCGCGGTCGCGCACCGTCACCGACGCCCCGTGCGCCAGCAGCACGCGCACCGCATCGGGCCACCCTTCCATCGCTGCCGCGTGCAGCGGCGTCTTGCCGATCTCGTCGTCGCCGCGGTTGATGTCGAACCCGCACAACAGGAGCACGTCCAGCGCCGCCGCATCGCCCCGCTCCGCCGCCTGGATCAACACCAGATAGTGCTCCGGCGCGATCTCGTCGATCAACTGCGGGCGGGCGGCGAGCATCGACTCCGCCGTCGGCCGATCGCCACGGCTGCACGCCGCCACCAGTCGGTCTACGGCCGACACGTCGTCCGACGCCCCGTGCGCCAGCAGCCAGTCGGCCACGGCGCTGTTCCCATTCAGTGTCGCGACGGCGAAGGGTGACCGTCCGTCGGCACGGCGACGCGTGACGTCGGCGCCCCGCGCCACCAACCGCTCCACCATTTCCACGTCCCACCCGCGCGCCGCCGTGTGCAACGGCGTCTCACCGTTGGCGTCGAACACCGGGTCGGCGTCGGCCCCATGGTCGAGCAGCCAGTAGATCCCCACCGGCGTGCGCGACCACTGCATGATCGCGTAGAGTGGCGCGGCTCCGTCGGTGGCCCACGGGTGATTCACGTCCACCCCGTACTTGAGCAGCAGGTCGAGCGACGGGATCATGCCGCCCGACGCCGCGATGGGCAGCGTCACTCCGTCGCTGGGATTCGCTCCGGCCTCCAGCAGCACTTCGGCAAGTTCCAGATTGCGCGTCGAGCAGACGGCGCCCCACAGGATCGGACGATGCACTCCATGGTGCAGCCAGGGTACGCGCGTGTTCGGGTCGACGCCGAGCGCGATGAGTTGGCGGCCGATCGCCACGGCGCCCTCGCGCCGGGCGTCGGAGTCGGGACGCAGCGCGTTGTGGCAGAGGTAGACGATCGGCGGCCAGGCGCGGGGGCCGCCCGCCCTCGTGGCGAGCGATGGATCCTTGGCCAGGCGCACTTCCACCGCGGCGGCGTCGCCCACCAGCAACTCGGTGTGAAAGTTCGCGCCGGCGATCCCGGCGTGCAGCGCGAGCAACCGTTCGGCGCGGTCGCTGCGGTCGTCGGTGCACGCCTCGATGAACTGCGTCACCGCCGCGCCGAATTCGAGGGTGAGTTCCTCCACGCGTTCGCGCAGGGCGTTCCACGAGTCGAACCCGAGTTCGCGCGCGATCACCGACTGGGCGTCGTGCAGGGCCAGCGGGCCACGCGCGAGTTCGTCGTTGGAGCTGGCAGCGAAGGCGGGGAGCGTGCGGAAGCGCGCGAGCGCGGCGGGGTCTCCGGCGGTGCCGGAGCGGAGCAGGTCCTTGGCCTGGCGCTTGAGCTGGTCGAGGCTGGGACGTGCGGGTAGCTGCTGGGCCGTCATGTAACCTCCATGCTGAATGCCAGCGGTCCGCAAGCCGGCCAGCACGGAGACAGCCGTGCAGTCATTCGATCGGGAGGGGTGGACTCAGTCCTTCGCGCGGACCCGCGGGCGCCCCAGGCGCACGCCGGAATGTTGAAGTGGACCGGCGATCATGTCAAGCGCCGCAGCGGCAGCGCCTCATCATCTGGCGGACCGCTTCACCCCCGCGACGTCGCCAACCGCTGACGCGCGCGCAGCGCGGCGAGCGTCGCCTGGAGGTAACGCCGGTAGCCGTCGGGCTCATCCATCCATGAGGGCACTCGACTCGCGACAGATCGCTCGCGCGGAGGAGCAGGAACTGGTGCGTCTTGCTCGTCCGTCGCTGCACCCGAATCCGGTACTGCCCCGCCTCGACAGCTCGGACTCGGCCGATGCGGCCGTCCGGGACTCGCACACAGTCACCGACGCTGAACTTCTTCCTCACGGTCACCTTCCTCACCGAAACTCTCTGGTATCTCCGACGCGGCCGGCCGATCGGGGGCGCCGCGGTAGACGAACACGTTCTGTCCGCCAAGCTGGACTGGCTGCCCGCATCCGGCGACTGCAACCTCGCTCATTCGGCGAGCCGAAAACTGATGGGCTGCGCACCACCCCTCAGCAGTCTGGTCCCGACCTCGGCGAGTCCGCCGCGTTCATCGATGATCGTCAGAAAGTGATTGCCCGCCAGTTGGCCGACGCGGCTGGAGAAACACGTACCGCCGTACGGCACCAGCAGCTCGGCCTCGCTGAGCCCGGGTGGGTGCCAGAGCACCTGTCCCGGCGCCGGAAAGCTCGTGGCGTTCTCGTAGTCGACACCGAGATCGTAGTCGGCGAGCGGTACCCATCCGGCCTCACCGCTCCACCGCGCCTGAACGAGGTGTCCCTCGAAGGGCAGACGCGCCAGAAACGCGGCCGTCGTCCGTGGGGCGCGTTCGGATTCGAGCGTTGCCCTGAACGACAGCGGACCGATTCGTACAGTCAGCAAGGTCATGGTGCGTCACTTCTCATGGAGTTCCGCCTGGCCGCGGTTGCCGAACGATATCGACTGAAATCTCCACCGCCGCCGTGGTGCCTCTGTTCTCGAGCCAGTGCATGGTGTGCTTGTCCTCGGGCCAGCCGAGTCCCGGCCCATACTCCGTGGACACGCCGTTCCGATGGTCGGTGATCGTTCCCTGCAGTACGTAGACCATGCCCGGCCGGTCCTTGTGGTCGTGCACCGGACCGAACACGCCGCCCGGTTCGATGGTCACCATACGCATCCGCAGTTGGCGTCCCGTCATGCCGTCGATCTCGGGGCCGAGGTCGACCGTTGCCAGCAACTGCACCGCAACACCCTTCGTCTCGGGTGCCACCTGTTCGTCGCTCATCGGAGTCTTCTCCCTCCTAGGTGCTGACGGGTCCGCGGCGTTTCATAATACTTGCGGCGCGCGAGCGCGGCGAGCCGGCCCCCGCGCGCGGTTGGCACTCCTATGGTACGTCCCACGTTACCCCGCCGCGCCCCCCCCTTTACCGAGGAACGAGACCAGACCATGCACCGAGACTTCCTTCTACCCAGATGGGAAGCCGAAGGGCCCGGCACGAGATGTTCTGACCGCCTGCCGGAACCCGGAGCCCGGCGCGTGAGGACGAGCCCACGCGCCGGGGCAACGGTCGCAATTCCGGCACGCCGAAATCGGCCTTGCGCCGGCGCAAAATCCGCGCAAGTGTTGGGATTCGCCCGCATCCTCCGATCCCCCAATCAGGAGTTGCCGGATGTCTACCCATCCCCTCGCTCGCGCCTCGCGAGTCCCGATCCTCCTCGCGCTCACGCTCGTCGCCGTATCGCCGACCCCTGCCCAGCCCCAGGTGGGTGGATTGATTCGCCGGGCCAAGCAGGCCCTCCAGAAACCGGCGGACTCGTCCAGCAACATCAAGGGCAAGGCATTCACCGAGGCGTCGATCACGGCCCTGCTCAAAGGACTCCGAGCGGCCTCGGCCAAGGCGAATGAGCGCGACGCCCTCCGCGCGCAACAGCAGGCCAAGCAGACCCGCCTCTCCGCGCTGCTGGAACAGCACCCCGAGCAGGAAGTGGACCACTTCAACGACGTCTCCCAACGGGCTACGAACTGCCAGGACGATTTCTTCGACAAGCGGGAGGAGGGACACGACGCCACGGCGAGGGCCGCCGGCATGTCGCTCATGGCCGATCCCGCCAAGCAGCAGAAGTACATTCAGATACAGTCCACGTATTCCCAGCAGATTCAGGCCGCGCAAGCCAAGGGCGACACGGCCGCTGCCGCCGCACTCACGCTCAAGCAGTTCAACGAGATCGCGAAGCTGCTCGGCGTCGACTTCCATGCGGATACCGTCGCGGCAATCAAGGAATGCGGCCCGGTGCCCGACAAGCCCGGCTGGCTCTCCGAGGAAGAGACGCTGCGCTCGGAAATCGACAAGCTGGGCGGCCAGATCCGCGACGCCGAATTCGGCATGCAGCAGGTCGGCGCGCAGGAAAGCGGCATGGCGCCTCAGGATTACGCGCTCGCCCGCGAGCGCGTGCTCCAGTGGATGGCCGCGTCGGAGAATGGCAACACGCCGTCCGGCTTCAGCCCCGATGAGCACAAGGCGCTCTCGGAGCATCGCAACGACTTCAACCAGGTCAAGAACGCGCTGTGACCCGCCGGCTGGGCGCCGCCCTGACGCTGCTCGTCGTCGGCAGCGGCGCCGCGGCCTGGGCACATTCGTCGGCGCCGGCCGATGCCCGCGAGCCGGTGTCCGCTCGGCGGGCGCTCCCGATGTCCACGCTCGCGTTTCGGCACGGGAGCGGCTGGCGCGTGTGGTGGCGCTCGGACAGTGCACCCGTGCACTGGATGGATTCCGCCAGGGTCCTGGCGCACGCGATCACCTGGCATGCGGCGGGCGCGGGCCTGGAGTGGGGCGACGTGCTCCTGGCGGGATCCGGCGAGGCGTGGCGGACGCGGCTCGTCGTGGCACGCGTGGACCCGCGGCGATTTCGCGTTCGGCTGGACACCGCATTCTCGCGCGACGGCTCCGCCGCGTGGCGCCTCGACCGGGCGCCGCCGAATGTCGCCGTCGCCCTGAATGCCGGACAGTTCCTGCAGTCCATGCCCTGGGGCTGGGTGGTGCTCGACGGCCACCAGTTCCTGTCGCGCGGCAAGGGCCCACTCACCACCGCGGTGGTGGTGGACTCAACCGGCGTGTTCCATTGGATTCATGGCGACGCCCCGGTTCCCGCGGGCATGGCCGTGGCGTCCGCGTTCCAATCGTACCCTACGCTGCTGCGCGGTGGCGACGTGCCGGCCGACCTTCAGGTGGCCGGTGGCACGCTCGACGTGGCGCATCGGGACGCCCGGCTGGCAATCGGCGCCTTGCCCGACGGCCGCATCGTGGTGGCCATGACGCGCTTCGACGCATTCGGCTCCGGCCTCGGCTTCGTCCCCTTCGGCCTGACGACACCCGAAATGGCGGCGGTGATGGGAGCACTGGGCGCGCACGACGCCGTCATGCTCGACGGAGGGATCTCGGCGCAACTGCTCCTGCGCAGCGGCGCCCCCGACGGCGAGCAGCGGTGGCCCGGACTGCGGTACGTACCCCTGGCGATGGTGCTCACGCGGCGGTGACGGCGGACCGGGGCACGGCCGGGCTCGGCCGGTGCTGCCGACGTTTCCTCTAGATCCCCGCGTACCACGCGTAGCCGTACTTCACGTTCACGGAGCCCTGGTCGGGGACGTCATCCAGACTCTCCGTGACCAGGAGACGATCCAGGAACTTCACGCTCTTGTAGCCGAGCTGTCGCGGCACCCGCAGGCGAAGAGGACCGCCGAACGGCACCGGGAGCTCGCCGCCATTCATCCCCCACGTAAGCAGCGTCTGTGAATGCATCGCCTCGTCGATGTCGATGCTCTCATACCACTCGGGGTCCGACGAGTAGTACACGACATACTTTGCCTCGGGGCGCATACCCACCCCGTTCAACACCTCGGACAGCGGCGTCCCCGTCCACTCGGCGACGTACGACCAACCCTCCTCGCACGTCACCTCCGTGATCTGCGACCGCTGCTCCACGCCACGCAGCTCGGCAAGGGACAACGATTGCGGTCGCGCGACGAGGCCCTCCACCCTCAGACGCCAGGTCGTGAAGTTCGCCGCCTGATGTCGTTTGAATGCGTCGGTGGGCGGGTCGATCTCGTTCGCGAATGGCTTGGCTGAGATCATGCTCGGCGGAAACTCGCGTGCCATGGCGTGGCGGCCGAAGATCCGGTGCGAGGCGTAGGCCAGCGTTTCGCCGGGCCCGAACACGCCGCCGGCGTCGGGTGGCACCAGCCCGAAGCGGTGGCCGACGGCGTTCAACGCCGCGCCGAGCGCGGCACCGGCCGCCACCACACCACCGGCCAGGAAGCCGCGACGGGTCAGGTTGTTCATGCGCGTGTCTCCGCGTTGCCGGTAACCATCGCCATCACGCGCACGCGGAATCCCGCCAGGACGATCATCCCGACGTGCACGACGAGGAACCCGACGAGCGCGATCGTCGCGATGAAATGCAGCGTTCGCGCCGACTGGCGCCCCCCGAGAACGTGCACGACCCACGGACACACGGCGTTGAAGGCCGGTGCCAGCGCGAGGCCCGTCACGATCATGAGCGGAAAGAGCAGAAACACGATGGCCAGATACGAGAGCCGCTGGAGCGCGTTGTACGAGGAGGCGTCGGCGAATGCCGACGCGGCAAGCCTGAGGTGCTCACCGATACTCGCCCGAAGCGCCTGCCAGGACAGGTCGTCGCGCAAGGGGACCAGGTTCTCCTGGAAATGGCGCCTGCGCAGCCCGACCCCGACGTAGACCGCCCCCACGAAGAGCAGCAGCCACGCGGCGTCGAAGTGCAGGTAGCGGCTCCAGCCGTTCTGGTCCGGCAGGACCGTCTTGTAGCCCGTTGGTACGGTCGCGCGGGACGATGGCACGGGAATCGAGAACAGCGCGCGCGTGTTGACGTTGCCGACCTCTCCCCAATAGAAGCGGGGGTGAGAGATGACGAGCTCGAGGCCGCTGAGCAGCAGCGCAAAGAACGCCAGCACCGCCAACCAGTGGGTCAGGCGTACGAACAGCGCATGGCGGGGTGTTGCGGTGGTCACTTGGCCGCGGCCGGGGGCGCGTTGGTGTTCCAGATGTTCGCCCGGATCTTCCAGCTGCCGCCTTCGTTCACCCACACGTTCAGGTACTTGCCGTGCTCCGTCGTGTGGTTGGGACCGTAGGTCATGACGTAGGTGCCCTGATCGACGACGAGATGTTCGTCCCCATAGAAATCAGTGGTTGCTTCGCGAAACTCACTGACCCCGGACTTGATGTACTCCGCCGTGACCGCATGGAGCGCCTCGATCCCGACCACCGCGTCCGTTTCGGGCGGCATGGCGGTCGCGTCGCTCGCAAACATCGCATCGATGGCCGCCGTGTCTCCCGTGACATGGGCCTGCGTGAAGCGGTCGTTCTGCTGCTCGATGATCCGTCGCGTCGCGGCCAGATCGAAGCTCGAGTGGTCGGCGCCGTTGGACGCGAGCGCGCCACCGCTGCACGCGCAGACGAGGAGGGTGGCCGGCACGGACCAGCGAGACAGGACGGGGAGGGTCATTGGGAGGCACCGTGCGGCGGGAAGTGCGGCACCCGGTCACGCATGATGGGGAGCGCGGTCCGGCGCCGCGAGAGTATCGGCGGCGTCCTATTATAGCTGCGGCCGGCGGGCGCGGCGAGTCGTCCACCAGCAGCAGCGGCCCGCCGTCCGTTGTGGTCCGGACGAGGTTGCCGCCCGATCGGCCTCAGCAGATCGGTCCGGGAGGCGAGGCGATGGAGTAGCTGCGCCCGGCCTGGCATCCGTGTGTAATGATGGACTTACTCCGCAATCGACACCGGCTCCAGCGCGGGGCTGGGCGGCCCCGCTTGTCGCAGAAAGCGTCTGTGCCCCAGCCACAACAGGGCGGGACAATAGCCCAGCAGCATCAAGGCGCAGAGAATATAGAAGAGGTAGCGATACTCGGGCCTCCTGAAGAATTCCTCAAAGGCCGCGCCGTGCGCGATCCGACCTCCCTTGGCCCTTACCGACGCATCCATGACCCTGAAGAGCACTGACGCGCCGCAAATCCACAGTGCTTGAAAAGCACCAACGCTCAATACGACACCTCCAACAACGGTTCGACTGACCAGCGTGAAATAGGGCGCACTACAAATAGCAATGAACAGCGCAGAATCGAGGAGCCATACGGCAGGGTCATTGCCAACGCCACGGCGCTCCAAGAGGGGCACGAGCGTGAGTGGCAGTAGACTGCATACCGTTATACGCATCTTGTAACGCCATAAGTCTCGTCGTGTGGTGTCTCCAGGCATGATCCCCCGCAGATGCGGGCCGCCGCCGTCCGTCGAGAAGATCGACGCCACCATCGTTGTCGCGCCAAACCAGAGGGCGACGAATACCATAGGCACCCGCCCTCCGATGGTGGGCAGCTGATGCGCCCAGAGCACCAGGCCAAGTGTGACGCCCCCCGCGATGATCACCTTCTTCATGTCGATGTCGGCTGGAGCTGCCCAATGCCGCCGCGCTCTACTATTGATATTTCCTCGACGCTATCTTTCTGAGCCATGGTCACTCGTCCCTCCCTTGCGAGCGAAAGTACCCCATGACGGCCGCCCTCGCCGCGATCCGCGCGCTCGACGACGGCAAGCACCGCGCCGAGTTCTACGACATGTGGCGGACAATGTACTCCGCCGGGTTCCCGCATCCCAAGACGTTCGAGACCATGGGGGTACGGCAGTCGGCGCTCACCGAGCAGATCCGGCTCTGGTTGCTGGTCGGGACCAAGCGCCGGCGGTCGATCGCGGACATCGTGAAGGCCGGCGGCACCCGCTTCGAGGAGTTCGAGCGCGCGCTCCTCACGCTCGGCGAGGAGTCGGGACGCCTGGACCAGTGCCTGCGGCTGCTGAGCTCCTTCTATATGAAGAAGTACCTGCTGATGCTCTGGGTGAAGAAGAAAATGGTGTACCCCTTCGTCACCGGGTTCTTCGCGTGCCTCATCGCGCCGGTGCCGCTGCTGGTCATTGGGCACCCACGCGCGTATCTCGCGATCGCCGGGAGCGGCATCGCGGCCATGCTGCTCGGGTCGGGAGCGCTCGTGGCCGCGACGTCGGCGCACTACGGGCGAAAGCCCGCGCTGGTGCGCGCCCGGATGGCGCGAGCGCTCACCACGGCCATCGAGGCCGGACTCACGCTGCCGCGTGCGCTGCATCTTGCCGCCGACGCCTCCGCGAGCCCGGAGGTGCTTGCGTTCGTGTCGCGCATCGGCGAGCGGCAGCTGGCCACGCAGTCCATCGAGACCACGCTCGCCGGGTGCCCCGACATGACGGCCGAGTTCGCGGCGATCGTCTCGACGTCGGAGCTGACGGGCGACTTCAGCGGTCTCGCGAAGCTGGCGGACCTCTACGAGGACGGGTTCCGGTAGAGCCACGCCTCATGCGCCTTGAACTTCCGGTCTACCATTTCCACGACCCATCCGGCCGCCACCGGGTGCCACGCTTGGGATACAAATGCACGAAAGCGAGTTCCTCTTCCATAACGCTCTGGCTTGCCCCGAGGAACCCTCCGCTCATTTCGCAGACGGGATCCGGCTTGAAGCCGGCGTCCCTGGCCATCTCAAGGGTTGTTATCGGCGACGGCCCTCGCCCAAACGCGCAGGCGGGACTGAGATACGTCTTGGTCGCGTTGTCCTGAGCGACGAGGGCATACGATGGCGCCTGCTCAGTGTGGCTGATGGCGAGCGCAGTCAACGCCCAGCACACGACGATCACGCCAACCCCAACGAGCCAGCGGCGAGCCGCCCGGACCTTTGGAGGGATGGGCAGCATCGAGTCGACCGGCTTGAGCCCCGCTTCCATGTCTGGGGCTTCAGATGATCTCGTACGCTCTCGAACGGGCGCTCCCTTCGGAGTCATGGAGTTCATTCGGGTGGTTGACGCCGCGGCGGTCCGCTGCGGCGTTCGATCATAATCGTGGCCGGCGAGCGCAGCGAGCCCTTTGCGCATGACCAGCATATCGTAAGCGCCAGTATCTGACACCGGGATGTCGAATGTGGCATCCGGTTTCACTCACGAATTATGAGATCAGCGACGCCGGCCGGGCAGGCCGGCGACGGAACGTGTCGGCCAGAAGCGTCGACAACGCAGCAATGCGCCAGGTAACCATAGGCGTCCGCTGCATCGAGGCGTTGGGCGGCGGGCCGTGAAAGCTAGAACACAAGAGGAATCAGGCGCTTGGCTTTCTTGGTGTAGTTGGAGTATTCGGGATAGGCGTGAGTCAGAAACCGTTCCTCGAGAAGCATACGGGCGGCGAGGCCGATGGTGGCCAACGACGCCAGGGCGAGAGGCAGAAGCGCGGGCGCTTCAACCTGGCCGGCCCAGACGAAATAAATGATCGAGGCGTAGATCGGGTGTCGCCAGTAGCGGTAGGGCCCAGTTGTGACAAGGCCGCCTGTTGATGTACTCGCGGCGGCATGGAGGCTGCGAAGCCCGAAGGTCATGCGCGCCCAGAGCATGAGCGAAGCCGCGGCAATTTGGACTGCCAGCAGGAGGGGGCTGTGTGCGAAGAGGTGGTGCGCGAAGAACAGCCCGACCAGTGATGCGGCGGCGACAAGGAAGCCGAGGATGGAGATGAGGTTCTTGAGCACTGGAGGGAGTCTACCTTGGAATGTCGGCCCGGCCCATCCCTACCGCTTCACCCCCGGCCCCCACACTACCATCCCGGGCTTGGCGCCGGTGACGCGCTCGTCGCGCACGATCTCCACGCCGTTCACGTACACGTGCTTCATGCCCACGGAGATGTGGTGCGGGTCTTCGTACGAGTTGGCGTCGCGGATGGTGTTGGGATCGAAGACGACGATGTCCGCCCAGAACCCCGGACGCAGCACCCCCCGGTCCGGAATGGAGAGCCGGGTCGCCACCGCCGACGTCATCTTGCGGATGGCGTCCTCCAGCGTGAGCACGTGCTGTTCGCGCACGTACTGGCCCAGGATCTTGGGATACGTCCCGTACGCGCGCGGGTGCGTGAGCTCGCCCTGGGCCTTGGCGGTGTCGGGATCCATGCCGCCGGCGTCGGTGCCGATCTTGATCCACGGCTGCTGCAGCTGGAGCTTGACGTTGTCCTCGCTCATCAGAAAGAACACCGTGCCGATGCGTGAGCTGTCGGCCAGCACCAGATCCATGGCGGCGGTGACCCAGTCGGTGTTCATGGCCTGCGCCACCTCGGAGAGGCGCTTCCCCGCCCACTTCTTGTTGGCGTCCCTGGCGAAGCCCACCAGGAGCACCGCGTCGGGACCGGCCTGGGTGCACAGGTTCTCCCAATCCGACGTCTGGTGCTCCACCTCGGCCTTGATCTTCGCCCGCTCGGCGGGGTCGGCCAGGCGAGCGAAGAGCTTGCCGCCCTCCGACGCCGCCGGCGGGAAGCACGCGCTCAACCCGGTGGCCCCCGCCGTGTAGGGGTACATGTCCGCCTGCACGTCCAGCCCCGCGGCGCGGGCGCTGTCGATCTTCGAGATGAGGCCGGCTTCCTTGTGCCAGTTCTCCTTGCCCGCCGCCTTGAGGTGGTAGATCTCCACCGGCACGCCGCCTTCCCTGCCGATGCGGATGGCCTCGTCCACGGCCTCCAGCAGGTGGTCCGCCTCGGAGCGCATGTGCGTGATGTAGACGCCGCCGTACGGCGACATCGCCTTCGCCTCCTCGATGAGCTCGCCGGTGGTGGCGTAGTTCCCCGGGGGATAGATGAGCGCCGAGCCCATGCCCATGGCGCCGTCCTCCATGGCTCGGCGCACCACGGCGCGCATCGTGTCCAGCTCCGCGGCGTTGGGATCTCCCATGGTTTCCTGCTTGGCGTACACGCGCACCGTGGCCGCGCCCACGAACGAGCCCACGTTGGGCGCGATGCCGTGCGCGACCATGGCCTGCAGCCAGTTCCGGAAGCCGTGAGGCTCGGCGAAGGTGCGCACCACCTTCGCCCGCGCGGAATCATGCGGGAGGTTGTCGGCGAGCTGTGCCGGGTTGATGGGCGCCGGCGTCCCGCCCTCGCCCAGGATCTCCGTGGTGATGCCCTGGGTCACCTTGCTCACGTCCCGCCCGTCGCCGAACAGGAACGAGCCGCCCGACTGGCCCTGGATGTCGATGAAGCCCGGGGCGACCACCATGCCCGTGGCGTCCACGCGCCGGGCCGCCGTGGCGTGGGCGAGCATCCCCCGGGGGGTGACCGCCACGATGTGGCCGTTGCGGACGCCCACGTCTCCGTAGTGCCAGGCGGCTCCCGTCCCGTCCACGATCCGGCCGTTCAGGATGAGGAGGTCGTAGCTGCCGCCGCTGGGAGATGGAGCCTGCGTTCCGGGTCGGCCCGCGCATGCCGCAACGAGCAGGAGCGCGGTGCTGGAGAGGCGGCGCGATACGCCGCGGCACAGGGAACGCAGGCGCCGATTCGGCGTTGGTACCGTCACGGGGACCTCCCGCCAGGGATCAGGAGTTGGTTGCAGCGTGCGCGAGTATACCCCGCGATCGTCCGCGTCGCCAGCGAAGCGTGCGCTTGTTGGGCCGGCCTGCGTCAGATCATTCCGGGTCCGGTCGAGCCGGAGCGGCCTGATCCACACCCAGCCGGTCTGCGCGCACCTCGGCAAAAATGAAGTTCTCGCCGCGAACGGCGCTGTCGCAGAGGCGCCGCATCAAGGCCAACTGTCCCACATGGGTCATCGTGTCGGCCAAAGGGCCCTGAAGCAGCTGCTCCGCAGAGATGTCTCTCAACGGTGCCCCCGACCGCAGGAGTTCTCCGACACCGTTCAGCACGTCGTGGAAGCGCGCCACCTCGTCGTCAAAGGTGGGCAATGCGTCAGGGACCATCGGGTATTCACCACCCAGGAACAACGTCGTGGTGTAGCCCATGAGACTGGTCATGTGCCGGAGAATCTCAACGGGCGTCCGGGATCCATGACCCACCGCGAGGTCCGGATAGCGCGCCGGGGCACCGCGCAGCTGCCTTCTGCGTCCGGTAGGCGATGGCCGCCAAAAAGTGCAGCAGCAACTCATGATCACGATTCACGACGGAGATGCCCTCCAGAGGAATTCCCGCACCGTCTCACGGTGGGTTGTGTTGATCGTCCGCTGCGCATCCTCCTTCGGTTTCGCCGGCGCCGAACAACTGCCTGGGATCGCGGCGGAGACCTTCAGTATGGTATCGATCCGAAACAGCCCGTCATATGCCCGGGAGAACTCCCCTGCAACGCCATCCGTGCGGGCGCCGCGCACCTCGATGTATATGGCCTGATACGGGCGTGATGTGAGTTGTCCATGGAGCGTGCGCAGGCGCATCCTATTCGAGTCTGAGGTGACGACCCAGTATTCGTTCGCGTCGCCACACGGCTGGAACGACCGCACTTCCCCGCCGAACACGTAGCGCCCGCGCGCGATCGGACTCAGCTGATGGGCGCACGCCGCAGCCAGCGCAATCGCGATCAGAGAAGCGAGTCGCGCGATCATGCGGGCCCGTAGGTCAGCCTGATCACATCCTCGCCAATCCGGTCACTGGTCAGCAGGCGGAGCGGTGGCCGCGGGCCGGCGAAATACGGCTTGCCGCGACCGAGCACCACGGGGTGCAGGTAGATGCGGTACTCATCGATCAGGCCGAGTTCGGTGAGGCTCTGTGCCAGGTTCGGGCCGGCGACTTCGATCTCCCCGTCGTGCTCGGCCTTCAACGTTCGGATCGCGCCCTCGAGATCATGCTCGATGAGGCTGGCGTTGGGACCGACCGCCTTCAACGAGCGCGAGACTACCCACTTCGGAACGTTCCGCCAGGCCGCCGCGAAGGCGCGTTCCTCGGCATCCCATTCAGGATGCTCGTCGTCCCAGTACCGCATGACCTCATACATCTGGCGACCGTAGATAGCGCCCGTCTGCCCTTCCACCTGCTCGATGAAGTGACGGAAGAGCGTGGGGCCCGGCCCGAACGCCGTATGGTCGACGTAACCGTCCAGGGACTGGTTCATTCCGAACACGAGCCTCGCCATACCGGTTCCTCTCCTCGCGCCGCAGAGCCGCGCGGTTTTCGAGCCGTGTTCCCGTCAGCCGTCGGCGCGCCCCTGGCGCCGGAGCACGACGTGTGTGGCCTTGTCGGACGGGGCGACTTCAACGCACGCGTATCCCAGCCCCCGCAGGTCGGCCCCCTCGAACAGCCGCTCCCCCTGCCCCAGCAGCACCGGCGAGATGGCGACGTGCATTTCATCAATGAGGCCTTCACGAAGGTACTGCCGGATCGTACTCGCCCCACCGCCAATCCGCACGTCCTTCCCGTTTGCTGCTTCGCGTGCCCGGTCGAGCGCCTCGCGAATGCCGCCCGTGACGAAGTGGAACGTCGTGTCGCCTTCCATCGGGAGCGGTGGCCGCGCGTGATGGGTCAGGACGAAGACCGGAACGTGGTAGGGTGGATTGTCTCCCCACCAGCCCTTCCAGTTCATGTCCGGCCAGGGACCGCGAACCGGGCCGAACATATTCCGTCCAAGAATCCACGCCCCAATGTTCTGGAAGCCACGCGCGGCAAAGTCGTCGTCGACGCCCGTCGTGCCGCCCTCCTTGCCGAACAGGGTTCGCTGGAAGGTGCGTGTCGAGAGGAGCCACGGGTGCAGATCCTGTCCGCCAACGCCCATGGGATGGTCGAGGTCCTGATTCGGGCCGGCTCCGTATCCGTCAAGCGAAATGGTGAAGCTCGCAACTCGGACTCGCGTCATTGTCATGCCCCTGCTTGGATTTCAGCACTACTTCATTGCGATCACGTGTTCCACGAACTGATCGATGGCGATCTCGGTGCCCTGATAGAAGCCCGACGCTTTGTTCTTCTCGAGGTCCGCTTCGTCCCGGTGCAGCGCCGTGAAGATGTAGCGGGTGCCGGTGCCCTCGGGTTTCATCGTAACGATGGCGGTGATCGGAATGTCGTCGAAGACAGCCGGACGATAGCCGGGGAACAACATGGAGGTCCAGACGAGTCGCTCCATCGGAACGGCTTCCAGGAAACAGCCGAGGTTGGGAACCTCCGGACCGTCGGTCACCGCGATATCGATGCGGAAGATTCCGCCCGGCCGCACATCCATTTCGGTTCGTGCCACACGCCCCCACGCCTTGGGCATGTACCACTCCTTGAGATGCTCCGGCTTCGTCAACGCTTCCCAGACGAGCCGCGGGGGAGCATCGATGAACCGTTCGATAGCGAAATCCAGTTTCGGATTGAAGGCGAATTGCTTGCTCATGAGTCGGATTCCTTTTCCTTGAGTTGTTTGACGTATTGGTCGAACCGGTCCAGTCGCGCTTCCCACACCTGGCGACGCGCGGCCAGCCAGTCTTCGGCGACCCCGAATCGTTCGGGGGTGATCTCGTACGTCCGTACCCGTCCCTGCTTCTTCGACTTCACCAGTCGGCTCCGTTCGAGCACCGCCAGGTGCTGCACGAACGACGGAAGCTTCATGTCGAACGGTGCGGCCAACTCGCCAACGGTGGCTGGTCCGACCGACAGTTGCTCCAGGACTTGCCGCCGAGTCGAATTGGACAGGGCATAGAACACCTCGTCAGTGACTGCCGATTGCACCATTTCACCACCAGTCGATGGATGGGGTTACCCGATCGGACTGGGAGATAATACCACCGGCCAATACTAAGGTCAATACCTAAGTATTGTTTTCTTCGGTGGGCGGGATGGTGGCGCCATGGGCGGCGGCCCCCACGGGCTGGTCACGATGGGGTAGCCCAACTGCGCGTGCGACGAGCTTTGCCGGCGCCGGATCTGGCACGTTCAAGCCCCCGTGCATTCTAGGATGCTGTCTACTGAATCCAGGACAACGCACTTCCCGTAGAAGTACAAGCCGGTCATGAGAGCGAACGACCCGAGACTGGCAAAGGACTCCGCGACATCAGGCCACCCCGTTTTCCCGGAGCCAGACGGCAGAACCAACAAAAAGCCGAGGGACAACCAAAACCATATGGAGAGGGAACGGGCCCAGCGCCGTTCCATCCAGAACCCATAGGCAATGGCGACCAACAGCGCGATCATCGGAAGAAGTAACGGATACACATGGATCAGGAAGTAGTGACCGGTTACTGCGCGGCCACTGACCCTGTACGTCCCGATGTTCAGGAAGGCCAGAGGAATGAAGATGATCCAGATGCCGGCGAAGAGAGCGGAAAGCACCATACCCGCCCGCATCAGAATGGGCAGTCGGGACCATCCGAGAATTCTCGGCCCGCGGGCGATTGCCTGGAGCATACCCAACCGAATGTTGATTGCCCGATGTCGCGGCGGTCTGCCGCGGCCTCCAATCACCAACCGACCATGATGCCGTCCGCCGGCTTGCCGCGCGCCCTGCCGCAGGGTCCTTGAGGAGCACGTGGCCGCCGACGGACCACGACGGAAGCGCCGCCGAACAGGATATCAGCTGCTTGACTGTTCAATCCCATCCCGAATCGCCGCTTCAAGACTTTCGATGTTGATGTTGCTGAGTGCCCTGAACTTGATGCAGTACCCCGTCACGCTCGCCTTTCCGAGTTTACGGCCGTATGTCTCGGCTAGGTACTTCTTGTCCTCGAGACCCATGATGTAGACGGAAATGCCCGTGGTGTTTGCACTCATGCCGATCTGATAGAACGCTCTGGTACGTCCGTCGGCGTACTTCTTCGTCTGGACTCCATACCCGATGTTCGGGTTGGACACTGTTCGACCGTTCTCATCCGTGCCATCCAGGAACCACAACCGACAGTCCGGCATCAACCCTTGGATGATGCCGTGCAGGGCTTGCATGTCACTGCGCTTGCGCGCTGGTTGAGCGGCTATGTAGTCGGCGATCTCCTTTTGCACGTCCATATCGCGCTCCGTATCACGAACCACAAGAAGGGGCAAAGCCAGCCGCCCATGTCGTGCCAGCCGGCCAGAGAGCAGACCGCGTTCGGTCACCAGGCAGGAGACGAGCGCCGACATGACCGGCCTCGCGATCGCCCTCGTGCTGGCCGTCCGCCACGGCGCGGAAATTCGCCGCATTCCGAAACCTTGGCAATACGACCCCAAAGCCTTGACGGGCCTGTCTCGCCTTTGTATATAACCTGCACCTTATAGAACTTGCCGGTTATGCAAACCTCGGAACACCTCGATCTCACCTTCGCCGCTCTGGCTGACTCCACCCGCCGCGCCATCCTGGCGCGGCTGGCGACGGGAGAGGCCACGGTGACGGAACTCGCCGAGCCGTTCGCGATGAGCCAGCCGGCCATTTCCAAGCATCTGAAAGTGCTCGAGCGCGCCGGCCTCATCTCGACGGACGTCGATGCGCAACGGCGTCCACGCAAACTGGAACTGAAGGCCTTGGAGGAGGCCGTGGATTGGATCGAACGGTACCGCGAGATCTTCGAACAGCATTACCAGCGCCTCGATGCGCTGCTCGAACAACTCCAAGCCAAACCGGCCAGGCGCAAACGAACAAGAAATAGCGCGGACATGTCGGCGCGCTGTTCGCTCGTTCGTTCTCAGGCCGCCGCGCAATCACGATGACGCACCAGGGAGAAGACCATGCCTAAGCCCGCAGCAGTTACATTGCCGAGTGATCGCGAAGTTCGCGTCACCCGTACGTTCAATGCCCCCCGCCAATTGGTGTGGGATGCGCATACCAAGCCCGAACTCGTCCAGATATGGCAGTCCGGCTACGATGGCTGGGACTTGCCGGTGTGCGAGATGGATGTCCGCGTCGGCGGCAAATACAAGTGGCAGTGGAGAAGCCGCGAAGACGGCAAGCAGTTCGGCTTCTTCGGCACGTACACCGAAGTCGACGGCCCGTCGAAGCTTGTCACGAAAGAATACTTCGACCCGGGCGATGTCGGCGGCCCGGGCGTATCGGCGACGCCATGCCGGCGGGCGATCCCTGCATCGTGTCACTTGAATTCACTGAGCAGAACGGCGTCACGACGCTCGTCTGCCATATGACGTACGTGTCGAAGGAAGCGCGTGATGGCGCCGTCTCCACCGGCATGACCGACGGCATGGAGTACAGCTACGCCCGCCTCGACGACATGCTGCTCGAGCCGCCAGTCCGGCGCGACGTGAGGACGAGATGCTCAGACGCGATTTCCTGAAGACGTTGCGCTTCCATCTCGCGATCAGGCAGTGTCAGTACCGCGCTCGGCCAGCCCTCGTGCTAAACGGTCCAACGAGCGCATATACAGCTTTTGAAACGTCGCTCGTGGTGCCGCGATCCGCCCGGACAGATACAGGGTAATCAGCCCGTGCGCATGCGCCCAAATGCTGAGCGCAGTCTCCGCGACATCGTCCGATCGCAGGACCCGACGTTCCATCAATTCGGAGACGTTTCCAAGCAGAATGTTGAAGGTCAGCGATTTGCCCTCTTTGAGGTCGTGCGGGAATACGAGCGCGTCCGCACGATGGCTCGAATACATGTACCGGAAGATCTGCGGGTGATCGAGCGCGTAATTCATGTATCCGAGCATTCCCCGCATCCCCGGAACCCCAGTCCGAGCATTTGCACGGGCAAAGTAGCCGGCGATCCGCCGGTACTCGGCGGCCGTCGCGGCATGCAACAGGGCGTCCCGATTCTGAAAATGTTTGTAAGTCGCCATCGTCGTAACGCCAGCGGCAGCGGCGACAGCGCGCATGGTAACGCCGTCAACGCCGTCAGGGCCTTCCATGAGCTCGAGCGCGGCGGCAAGGAGTCTCTCACGGGTCGACGTCTCTCTCCGTTGGGGCATGAGCGGAATTCTACACCATTGCATCGCGGAAAGTGGAAGTGTACACTGTACACCTATGACACCTTACTTGAAGCGCATTGTGCGCTGGGTTGGGATCTCGTTGGTCGTGTATGGCGCGATCGCTGTGGGGCTGATCACCTTTGGCACCGCAACAGCACCGGCGGTGAATCCCGCCATTACGAAGCCGTTTTCCGACATCGACACCCAGACATTGCCGCCGCTGCTCCGGTACCCGGCGCGGGACGGCGCGCTCCTGTCCTTCCGCGAGTACCGCGCATCCGGCAACAACGTCGCCATACTCTTGCACGGGTCGGCGGGCAGTAGCGTCGACATGCATCCCCTTGCGCTGGCGCTTCAACGTGCGGGAATCACGGCGCTGGTCCCGGACCTGCGGGGGCATGGCGCCAACCGTCCGCACGGTGACGTCGCGTATGTCGGTCAACTGGATGATGACCTGGCGGACTTCATCACGCGCAAGAAGCCGGAGTTCCTGAATTCGAAGTGGACGATCCTCGGGTTCTCATCGGGGGCCGCGTTTGCCTTGCGTTTTGCGGCCGAGTCTCCCGCTGGTACGTTGGTTGACCGGTACGTACTGGTGTCACCGTATCTGCGCTACGACGCCCCATCGGTCCGACACGCAGAGCCCGGAGCCGCAGCGTCGCAGAGTTGGGCCGCGGCGTCCGTGGGTCGAATCATCGGGCTCACCATGCTCAATCGATTGCGGGTGCCTATCTGGAATGGGTTGCCCGTGCTTGCCTTTCCGGTCCCTGGCAATCTCGAAGCGACGACCCGGACATACTCGTGGCGCATGTATAAGAACTTCGGAGCCGACGACGATTATCTTGCCGACATTCGTCGCGCCGTTCGCCCTCTGCAAGTCTTCGTGGGCGGGTCAGACGAACTCCTCGATGCCCAGGCGTTGAAGCGCGAGTTTCAATCGCAGCGTTCCGATGTGCCGGTGTCCATTCTTCCCGGTATGGGTCACTCGGATATGGTGACGCGCCCGGCGGCGATCCGCGCCCTCGTGGCGGCGTTCAACTAGCGCGCATTCAGCAACGGCACGTTGGAGCGATCATCGAAGCGGCTCCCTGGCCAAGCTGCCGGTGCGTCGCATAGGAGCGCCGGCGCAGCCGCAGCGACTCCATAAATCGTTTGTCTGCTTCCGCGTTCGGAGGGTCGATGGATCGCGACTCGGATGCGTCGGCGGGCGGTGAATGCGGCGTGTTCTCGCGAGCGTCATGGCCGCCCGCTTCGGGTCCACTGCCACGCCCCCAAACGGCCCGACCCACCGCAACTCCGGCAACGCCCGCAATCATGAGCGCTATGTGGGCACCGAACCCAAGAATTGCCGGTGCTCCGGAAACGAGGTCCATCACGAACTCAGCGCCCTGCGACACAGCGAGCCCGCCAAGCAGGATGGTCGCCGTGCGGGCGCGTAGGCGGGCAGCGACGAGCCAGCGTGCGCGCCTGATTCGCGTTCGACAGAACCCGCCGATGTCAGCGGCAACGCGCTGTTAGGTGCCGGGGGGTACTGACCGGGGACACACGTCGTTGCACGGGCGCAGTTGCATTCTCGTCGACCCATATGTACCATTACGCTACGTACTACACCTGGTACATCACCCACGCCCTGAATGGACATCCGCATCGACATCGACGCCCCCGAACCGCTGTTTGCGCAGGTGATCGCGCAGATCAGGGCCGCGGTACAGGTCGGCCGGCTGCGCGCAGGCGATCCCCTGCCCTCGATCCGCCAGCTGGCGGGCGACCTGGAACTCAACAACAAGACGGTCGCCAAGGCCTACCGCCTGCTCGAGCGCGACGCCGTGATCCAGACCCGCGGCTATCGCGGCACCTTCGTGCATCCCGACGCCAGGGCCAACAGCCGGGTCGATCTGCCCGCCCAGGTGCGTGCTGCCCTCGAACAGACCATCCAATCCCTGCGCGAGGCAGGTGCCACCGACTCGGAGATCCGCATTGCCTTCACCGATGTCATGAACTCGCGTCACACGGGAGGCACGACCGCATGAGCATCCTCTTCTACCTCGTATTCCTTGGCCAGGTACTGCTGATCTCGGTGGTCGTTCCGTCTCGCGTCAAGCGCCGCTTGCGCGACGTCATGGATGCCTTCCCGGCTTCGGCCGATCCACCGCTGTACCCGCGTCCGTTATCCGCCTATCACACCGGCCTGGCAATCTTCACCTGGTCCAATCACCTGCTGTTGATGGCGGGACTCGCGCTTGTATTCATCCTCTATCGGCAGCACGGGACCGAAACACCCATCCCCGAGACCTGGCCGGCGGTCTTCGGCTGCATGCAGTTCATGCCGATGCTGGCCATGGACCTGTTCTGCTTCAAACTGTTCCGCCGCCTGCGCGAACTGCAGCCCATGAAACAACGCAGCGCCAGCCTGGCGCCCCGCCGCCTGTTCGACTTCGTACCGTCGTGGCTGCTCGCGCTGGCGCTGGCGATGATGGCGATTGCCGTGCTTGCGGACCTGTACCTGCACGGCTTCGCCCTCGATAGCCAGACCCTGGTAAGGAACCTGACCATGCTGGCGACCAACGGCCTGCTGGTGCTGCTCGGCTGGTGGAAACTGCGTGGCCGCAGCCTCACGCCGCAGCCCAACCCGGAAGCACGCAACCGCAGCATCAGCGCCCAGCTGACCGTCTTTGCTGTGATCAGCATCGCCTTCAGCATCTACATGCTGTGCCGTGCGGCCAACGCGGCCTTCGGTATGCAGAATTTCGACGCCATCGTCATGAGCCTGTATTTCCAGACCGCCATGGCCGTGTCCATCGCCATCACCCTGCGTACCGCGATTCCGTTGTACCAGGCGCGCGCCTAGGACCGCCGTCGAACGGGGGCAGGGTCGCTTGCCGACATCTCGACCCGGGCCATGACTCGCGAGTCACCCACCATCACGGTGGCGTTCAGCCTGCCGAGCACGGCGGTGATCCAAGTCGGTGGCCTAGCGACCGCTCCGGTTCAGCGGCGGCGCGCAGCGCCGTCCGCTGCAACCGGTTGTTAGCCTCACCTTGACCGGCCATGACCTCACCCTTTGGCAAGGCGATCCCGGTACCACGCAATCGTGCGTTCGATGGCGGCCGGGATTGGCGTGGCAGACAAGCCGAACTCGCGTTCGATTCGCGACGACTCGACCACAAACGGCGCTGTGAATTCGTACATCATCTCCACGTTGGCCCGCGCGGCAGGGATGAACAGCCCGACCAGACGCATCATGAGCGGTGACACTGCGCTGATTCTCGGTTCGACGCCGAGGACTCGACAAGCCTCCTCTACCATTTGGCCCTGCGTTCTGGCAGCGGCATGCGGGGCAATCCAGACCTGACCGAGGGCTTTGTCGTGCGTGCCCAGTGCCGCGGCCGCGAGGCCTACGTCCTCGATATACGAGAAGGAATGCGGCATCTTCGTCGAACCACTGAGTTGGGCCTTCTTGCCGGCGACCAGATTGCCGAACACCCCCTCACCCAGTGCCGAAGCGAGCACCCCGGGCCCGTAGTAGTCGCTGGAACGAAGGGCCGTCGTGCGTACTTCGCCGCGCGCGTGAGCCGCCATAACCTCCTCAGCCATCTTCTGGCGGAGTGCCCCCTTCCTTGACACCGGTGCGATTGGCGAGGCCTCGGTCATCGGCTTCGAGGAGTCATACATGTAGAGGTTCTCAATCGACACGTATCTGGCGTTCGCGGTCTTCGCAGCGGAAAGCGCGGCGGCCTGGAGGCCCGGGAAGAGCTCATGCCAGAGGTGATACGGGGGATTGAGTGCTTGGTAGACGACGCTGGCGCCGGCGGCCGCCCTAGCCGCCTGAGTTGGGTCAGTGACGTCCGCTTTGACCATCTCGACGTCGGCCGGCATCAAACCTGGACCCACCCCGCTTCGATTCACCGCGCGCACAGCGCGTCCTTGGCTGCGCAGTGCCCGCGCCGTCCAACACCCCACCGGGCCGGTTCCGAAGATCACGTGTAACTCAGCAGGCATGAGTCGTTTCCATCCAGCATCGGTTTGAGGCCAACGCCGCGGCGCTCTGCTGCGGCGGTTCATAATAGTTGCGACCCGCGAGCGCAGCGAGCCGGCCGCTTCCCTATCCCGCGCCGCCAGCAGCAGCGCCTCGTGAGGGAGCGCTGCTACTCCACTCGACTCGGCGTCTGCGCGAACCACTGGATGTTGCCGCATTCGGCGCAGAGAAGCGTCGACGCCGACTTGTCGGCCCAGTCCAGCCCGAAGAACGTCAGCCCCGCGGTGTTCAATTGCGCCCGCCCAATGCCAAAGTGATCGCCGCCACAGTGCGGGCAGCGCACCGGGCGACCATCGATGGTGAACCGCTCCGGGCCTTCCTGGCCGTTGGCGGCGCGGACGCCATTCCGGATCGCTTCGAAGAAGCGTGCCATGTTCAATCTCCCATCGTGGGCTCCTGGACTGCCGCACGGCTCGCCCACGTACGCCGTTCGCTGGTGGGTGTCTCGATCGTCACCGCGCTCCATCCAAGGCACTTCCAAGAATTGCGTCGACGACGGCTGAGACGGGGGCAGTCGCGTCGATGGCTATTGCGTTCTTTGGAATGTCTTCTCGTGTCGCATGCAGTCGCGCGACGAACGCGCGTTCGCTGGCTCGCCCGCCCCACTCACTTTCAGGTCTGGACCGAAGGCGCCGGTCCAGCGTGTCCAGGTCGACCTCAAGAACGAACACGCCATCGAACAGATCGATGAAACGGTCAAAATTCCTGGAGCCACCGCAGAAGAACGACGCCGCATGACGGTGATCCGCCACCAGGGCTCTGACCTTTTCGACGTCCCAGCTATGATGCTCGTGGGCGAAGCCATCCAAGGGGGCACCGGTTTGGGGATCGCCCTGATAGGCCAACGCTCGGTCGCCATGGATGGCGTGATAGCCGCGCCGCTGGAGTTCATCGCAGACCGCGGTCTTGCCAGAGCCGGAAACGCCTTCGACCAGAAAATTCTTCACGCCCATGTCTGGTTCCCCAATTCGTCTAGCTCTGGCGTGTGGTGCGCGCCTCGACGACAGGCCGATCTACCATTTCCACGAACCATCCGGTCGCCACCGGGTGCCACGCTTGGGATACAAGTGCACGAAAGCGAGCTCCTCCTCCATCACGCTCTGGCTTGCCCCGAGGAACCCTCCGCTCTTTTCGCAGGCGGGATCCGGCTTGAAGCCGGCTTGCTTAGCCGTCTCGATGGTTGTGATCGGCAACTGCCCTCGCCCAAACGCGCAGACGGGGCTGAGATACGTCTTCGTAGCGGCGTCCCGAGCGACAAGGGCATACGAGGGCGCCTGCTCCGTGTGTCTGATGGCGAGCGCCGTAATCACCCAGCAGGCGACGACCACGCCAACCCGAACAAGCCTGCGGCGAGCCGCTCGGATCTTTGGAGGGATCGGCAGCATCGCGTCGGCCGCCTGGAGCCCCGCTTCCATGTTCGGGGCTTCAGATGATCTCGTACGCTCTCGAACGGGGGCTCCCTGTGGCGTCATAGAGCACTTTCTTGTTGTCTAACGCCGCGGCGCGCTGCTGCGGCGTTTCCTAATAATGGCGGCAGGCGGCCGCAGGCCGCCAGCCGCAACCCCAGCCCACGCCGACAGCAGCAGCGCCTCGTTATCTGGCCGCCTCGCCATCTCAGAGCACCAGGTGGGAGGGCAGATCCTGGCGACCATGGACGATCGCCACGACCTCGATCGCCTCACCTTCCACTCGATAGATCAGGCGATACGGCGATTCGATCAACTCGCGGACATCCAGGGTTGGTGCCTCAGGCACACGACGCCCAGCGTCAGGAAACGCTTGGGCTTGGCTCAGCCGACCAACGATCCGTTCGAGAGTTTGCTCGGCATAAACGGGCGAGGTCACGCTGATGTACTCGACGATGCCGCCGAGTTGATTCACCGCCGGCTCCGTCCAGCGGAGCGCGAGAGTCACGAGGCCCGACGAATCCGACTACGAATCCGCGCCATTGCTTCGTCGTGCGCGACCGTGCGACCAGCCTCCCCATCGGCGAGACCAGCCGCAACCGCTTGGCGTACATAGACTTCATACGCCAAATCGTCCCAAGTCGCCGACTCGGGGAGCGCCTCGACCAGTTGCCGGGCGTCCGGTTTGATACTCGGGTGATCCGCCATGCAGGAAAAGGTGCTACGCCCCCGGCCCTGAAGCAAGTGGCCGGGCGGCACAGGAAAAACTGGTGGCCATATAACGTCGCGGCGCTGTGCTGCGGCGACTCATAATAGTTGCAGCATGCGAGCGCAGCGAGTCGGCCGCTTCCCCAGCCCACGCCGGCGGCAGCAGCGCCTCGTTAGGATGCGGGGGGCACGGCCCAGCCCGCCAGTGCGGCTCGACACCACTGGTTGAGCAACGCGGGATAACTGGCTTCCTGGAACGCACCGAGGTCGGCGATCGTGACCGTGAATGCCCCGCGTGGTCCCTCGGCAGGCAACGGCGGCGCTCCCCAGTTCGGCGTCACCTTGCCGCTTCGTCCCAACGCGCGTGCGACGTCGCTGGGATCTCTGCCGGTCACGAAGACGGCGTACAGCATCAGCCATGCGCGCTCCAGCACCGGGCGGACGTGATGCTTGGGGTGCTGAAGAACGTACGCGCTGAACGCAAGCCCGTGCCGGCTGCCCCAGGGTTCGCGCCGCGAATGGTCAAGCGCGAGCAAGGCGGCAAACCGCGCCGCGCAATCGACGCCCTTATCGCCATACGTGGCACCGCAATCGGCGCATACATGCATCGTTGAATGGACAATAGAGTCTGGCTGGCATCCTAACGCCGCGGCGCTCTGCTGCGGCGTCCTATCATAATTGCGGCCAGCGAGCGCAGCGAGCCGGCCGCTTCCAAAGCCCACGCCGCCAGCAGCAGCGCCTCGTTAGGGTGCGGGGCGCCGAAGCCGTTCGCTGCCCGCCGTCCGAACACCGCGCTGTTACTCGGTTCTGAGCGTTGACATTGGATCGACCGACGTTGCCTTCCACACCGGCCGCATGGCCGCAATCACCACTACGATGGCGACAAGCATGGCGGCACATCCTAACGACAGCGGATCACCCAGGTTGACACCGAACAGGAGTCCGGTTCGCATGCCCGGGCGAGGCTGGCTGCCATAGAGCACCGATCGCAGCACAATCCCCGCGACGCTCGCCGCAGCCCCCCCGCTCGTCAGCCCGGCCACGCTGATCACGGCAACTTGCCGGCCAACCAGGGCCGCGATGCGCCTTGGCGTCGCGCCGAGGGCGATGCGAATTCCCAATTCGCGCGTGCGGCGTCGGACAACCTCATTGACTAGAGCATAGACCCCGAGGCATGCGAGGATAAGCGCCACGATTGCCGAGACGGTCAGTGCGGACTCGACCGCGCGAATCCGGTCGATGGTCCGATCGGACTGGAACAGCGAACGATACGTTCGCGGAGCTTCTACTACCTCATCGCCGAGGAAGCCTGCGACCGCATCTTTGAATCCGTGTGCCAGCCGGCCCGTCATCGCACCGGCCTGAACCCCGATGTACACCGGGTTCGAGTGTTGAAGGCTCAATGGGCGAAACATCTGGGGCGAGTCCACGATTCCGTTGATCGCGGCCAGCGACATCCCCGACGGCGTGAGCAAGACGCTGTTGCTGCATACGCCGATAACCGTGAGCCACGGTTCGGTAGAGGTCGACGCACCAAGCTTGAACCGCTTCCCGATCGGATTCTCACGTGGCCATAGCCGATGCGCCGCCAATGCATTCAAGACGACGACGGGAGCCTCGACCTCCACCTCTTCCGGCGTAAAGGTCCTCCCCTGCAGCAGGCGGAGGCCCAACGTCGCCAGCACGTCGGCGGAGCCGTCGATAGCCAGCATGGGATACTGAAACGGTTTCGTCCAGTCCGGCCTGATCTCCCCCTTATCTTCCAACGTCACAACGGGTTCGGTCAGCGTCGGGCGTCCAGTCGACGCGGTTGCCCAGACCGCCGCTGCGCGGGCGCCTGGAAGCGCGCGAAGCACATGCTCGAGGGACTGAGCATCACGAGCGACTCGCCCGGCTGCGGTAGGCGACTCCGCCTCCACGCGCACGACGAAGAGGTGGTCCGCGTCGAAGCCGAGACTCATGTTCTGGGTTGCCGTGTACGAACGCACCAGCAACGCGCTTCCGACGACAAGGACAAAGGCGGCGGCCAGCTGCGTCACGATGGCCGCGCTCCTCCCGCGAAGGCGCTTGGCACTGGCGGTAACCGCCGAGCCTGACCGTAGTGCGTTGCCAGGCGCGGAGCGGCGATGCATCGCCACCGCACCGAGCAACAGTCCCGAGATCACGAGTGCGATGAGGAGGACCACTGCCGCCGTGGCGGCGAGTTCAAGGTGAGGGTTCGCCACAATCCCGAACCGCTCCCGCAGCACTCGGACTGTCGGGCCGAGGCCAACCTGTGCGACGCCTGCCGCGATGAGCGAGGCGAGTCCACCGATGATCGCGAGCTCGCACGCTACTGGCGCGAGTACCTGCGAAAGGCCGCCACCCATGGCCGCGCGGATAGCCAGATCCTGCTCCCGGTCGGCCAGGCGCGTGAAGAACAGGGCGCCAACGTTCACGCAGGCAACCGCAAAGATCAGGCACACGGCCGCCAGAAGCGCGGCGGAGGGAGCGGTACTTCCCGCTTCTATCATTGATCCAGGAAGGACCCCGATCCGCCGCTGTGGCGCGGCCGCGTTTAGCGCGCCGTCGGTTCCCGCTCCGCCGTTCAGCCGCACCGCATCGAGTTCCCGCTGGGCAGCGCCGGGATTCTCTCCATCGCGCAGCCGGCCGACAAACTCGAACCCACTCCGGGCCCGGGCCGGAACGACGAAACCATCACCGATCGGGAGCCACGCGGCGGTCCCGGTGGGGTAGTCGAAGTTCGCCGCTGCGACACCGACGACGACATAGGATTGAGACCCGATCCTGACCGTCGCACCGATGGCCCTGGCGCGGCTCCCAAACCGCTCCTGGGCCAACCAGCCCGCAAGGATCACGGGGCCACCACCGCTGCCCGTGAAGTCGCCCGCCGAAAACAGTCGACCCACGGAGGCCGACCCGTTGAACAGTCGAAAGAACCCCGAATCGACGAATGCAACCGGCTCGGAATTGAGCACACGCCGGTTGATCTCAATTGGCAGACGTACGGGTGCGTACCCCGACAGCCGGACGGTACTCCTCAGCGCTGTCTCGCTCAGTGTCTGCGCTTCGGTCTGCGTGAACGAGTCAAGGCAGAGCGCGCACGGCCCGTTCTTCGCGAGAATCAAGACCATTCCGGACCTTGGAGGCAGTGCATTCGCGCTGCGACGAAGCGATACGGCAACGCTGCCCGCCATCATGCACATGGCAGCCGCGATGCCCAGTGACAGGACAAGCGCCACTGCGTACGTCGGCGCGTGGGCCAGGGACCGTAAGGCAAACCGCCATTCAGCTCGCATGGTCGCCACCTCGACTGATCATGAATTCGCCCGTAGCCGGGTTCTGTTTCCGTCCGCGCGACGATCTCGCCCCATCGCCGTCACGCTCAGACGAGTCTCGTCGCTGGTGCAGGCCGGGATTGCGCCTGTCACTCTTCGCAGCGACTCGCATCCCGGGACTTCGGTTCGGTGCACCCTAACGCCGCGGCGCTCTGCTGCGGCGTTCTATCATAATTGCGGCCAGCGAGCGTAGCGAGCCAGCCGCCTCATTATCCTACGCCGCCAGCAGCAGCGCCTCGTTAGGTGGTGCGGGCGGTGGACTGACCTTTGTGACCCCAATCGCCTGGCTCTCCAATTTGCCGGTCCTACCGGGATTCAGCATGCAAATACGCCGCTCGACACCACTCCCGCGGC
This sequence comes from uncultured Gemmatimonadaceae bacterium, assembly GCA_963781765.1. Classification (GTDB taxonomy): domain Bacteria; phylum Gemmatimonadota; class Gemmatimonadetes; order Gemmatimonadales; family Gemmatimonadaceae; genus JAGWRI01. Next base: position 129,894 of record CAWAHC010000006.1, on the reverse strand, counting down.
TCGCGTAGCCCACGACCGAAAATCCACTCTGGGCCAATTGCGGCCAAGTCTACACTTGAGGCTTGGATGCCGAGCGTTGGATATGCCGGATATTCGTGCTTCGTGACGCCTCCGTCTGCTATTGCTGCCTGACGACGGTCGAGTGGCAGTCTCAGCGCGTAGGTATGAGTACCACCGGCGAACCCAAACGCGATGCCGGAGCGCGGATGGACCAGTGCGGGCGTACCGTAGACGACCCAGCGGCAGTCCTCGGGAAGGCTACCCCCAAGTTCGTCCCAGAAGTGTGAGAGTAGGTCGGGGTGGGTGCCCAGGTGCTCATACGGCTTCTGCACAGCGGCCGGAGAGCAACTTGGCGTATCCTTCGCGCCAGATAGGGACTTGGCCAAGCGCGCGGGATCTGCGAGGTAGGCCAGTAGCGCGGCATTCGGCGGTGCTTTGAGATCGATCACGACTCGGTCATCCAAGGACGCTGGGCAGCCACCTAACGCCGCGGCGCTCTGCTGCGGCGTCCTATCATAATTGCGGTCCGCGAGCGCAGCGAGCCGGCCGCTTCCACAGCCCACGCCGTCGGCAGCAGCGCCTCGTTAGACAGTGGACCCACCATCACTCAGTCGCCAATGAACTTCAAGTAGATGTGGGGCCGATCGGCCGCGGACGATACGAATTGCAGCAGCTTGTCGAGCCGGGTTACCAAACCCGGATCAACCACCTTTGGCCGGCACGAGGTCAACTCCTCGATCAGGATCGGAATCTGGAGTTGGTTGAACGTCGTGTCCCCGTATGGGTCGACGAAGCGGAGACAGCGGCTTTCAGGATCCGACGCACCGAGGCGGATGATGCGTTCCAGGAAGGGGAGGTCGTCGAACCGCGCCTCGGCGGCTCCATGCTCGTCCTGTCGTATCAGATCGATCATCGATAGCCCGTCACCGGTCTAACGCCGCGGCGCTCTGCTGCGGCGTCCTATCATAATCGCGGCCCGCGAGCGTAGCGAGCCGGCCGCCTCCCTACCCCACGCCGCCAGCAGCAGCGCCTCGTTAGCCTGCAGCAGCTACCAGCTCAATCATCAGCACGTCGATACGCGTCCACAACTGACCAGAGGTTCCAGAAGCCGGCCGCCAATAGCGCCCGTCGGCCGCCCATCGCAAACGCGCTACCCAAGTAGATCAGCACCGTGCTGAGTTGGGATGCCGCGGCCAGATATCGCCTCTGAGCCAGTTGGCCAAGACCCGGGACGAAGGCGCTCAGCAGAACAGCCTCGCTTCGAGAGACGGACCCTTGACGGGCCGGGATCTCCTCGAGAATTCGATTCTGCATCAATGCTCCGGTGTCTGGCTAACGCCGCGGCGCTCTGCTGCGGCGTTCCATAATAATCGCGGCCAGCGAGCGCAGCGAGCCGGCCGCTTCCCTACCCTACGCCGCCAGCAGCAGCGCCTAGTTAGACCGCAGGGTCGGGATTCCGATCGGCATACTTTGGAAGGCCGCACGAGCGACAGTTGGACACAAATGGCGCCGGGCGATGAAGGACCCACGGACTCCCGAAGTAGCAGTTACCACACCGAGGGCAGTGAAAGAAGCGAACGACATTGGCGGCGCCAACCCACGCTCCCGCATAGCAGCAGAAGATGGTTAGCAGAACCGGTGCGTCCGTGAACTTTGGGAAGAGCACGCCACAGGTCAGAAATCCAGGTATGTAGCCGAGAAACAGCGCCCACGCCGCCAGATAGGCTCGCCGATACCGGCGCCATGCTCGAGCGTAAGACGGATCTCGAAATCGCATCGTCACATGGTTGCGGTCTAACGCCGCGGCGCTCTGCTGCGGCGTTCCCTAATAGAATGCGGCAGGCGCCCGCAGGGCGCCAGCCGCTTCCCTACCTCACGCCGCCAGCAGCAGCGCCTCGTTAGGCGGTCCCCGCCTTCGAAGGCCGCCAGGTGAGCGCTAGTTTTCGCCCCGATGCCGCACAGTCGCGCAGGTAGAGGTTGATCAACGTCTGATACGGCAGCTCCGTTTCGTCGGCCAGCCCTTTGAAATACTCGACGGTGGACTGATCTAACCGGATCGTGACCGACCGCTTGAGCCGCTTCGCATAGGGATTCTTGACCGCCTTCGAGAAATCATAGTGCTTGCGCATCATCGCCTCCGATCAGCATAGAGCTCCCGTTCGCTTCGGTCTGCCTTGCGCGCCGAGATGATCCGAATCACAGCGCCGTCCCGCGTTTCGCAGTGGACGACGACGAGCACCCGGAGCCCCGAACTCAGGCCGAGCAAGATGAACCGTTCCTGCCCAACCGAGTGATCGGGATCGGCCACCAAGAGGGCCTCGTCGTCCTCGAACACGGTCATCGCTTCTGTGAACGACACGTGATGCTTGCGGGCGTTCTCGGCGGCTTTCACCGGATCCCAGTCGAAACGCGGCTGACCCATGCTCAAATGTACGTATGTTGTACGTACAGTCAAGTCTTGAGGCCCGTGGCCCGCCTAACGCCGCGGCGCTCTGCTGCGGCGTACTATCATAATTGCGGCCCGCGAGCGCAGCGAGCCGGCCGCTTCCAAAGCCCACGCCGACAGCAGCAGCGCCTCGTTAGACATCGGATTCCCTTGCTGCAACTTCGATCCCCAGACCTCGCAACAACGCCACGATGGGCGTGAGAACACTTCGGGGGGAACGGCCAAGACCAATTTGGTCCTCCGCCTGGCCAAGATACCCAACGACTTGGTCGTCGCTCGCTCCGCGCGCCAGAAGCCCGAAGAGCTGCGTGGCGTACTCGTCGTATTCGTCAGCGGCCATCGGCTCATCGCGGACTCCGATCGGATCCCAGCGCTCCATCAGGATGCGCCTGATTTCCGGCAACTTGGCTCGAAACTCTTGAGTGCGGTGCATGCCTGTCGATGTCTAACGCCGCGGCGCTCTGCTGCGGCGGTTCATAATAGTTGCGGCATGCGAGCGCAGCGAGCAAGCCGCCTCCCGAGCCCCCGCCGGCGGCAGCAGCGCCTCGTTAGACCGCCCCCGCCGACGTGGCCGGAACGCAAGCCACACGGGTCGGGTGCGGGCAGGATACAACTCTGACGCCAAGAGTGCGCGGAAGCGAATCCCGGCTCACCAGGACCAAGGGCGCGGGTACTTTGACTTCTTCCGTGGAGCAACGTGGCGGGTGGGGGCAGTGCGGCCCATCCGCGATTTGAAAGCTCGCGTGGACCACCAGCGAATCGTTCGCGGGCCGTCCGTTGCGGCGCGCTGCCTGGAATTGCCACCCGCTCATGCCTGTACGCAAAGCGATCGCGAACAGCGTGTGCGTGGCGTGCACGACCACGAACGCCCGCGGGCCTACGAGCCCCAGCGAGTCGACGAAGACCCGAGCCGCAACCTCGCCTTCGACGTGCGCATTGAGTAACAGCGCCGGATACTCTACTCTCGGCTCCCTGGTCACCAATCGGAGGCCGCCGTTGGGCGCCCGCCCCGGCCATGAGACGCAGGCGCTTCCCAGAATCACAATTGCGGCAAGATTCCATACTCGACGCACTGAACCCCCACCGAAAGCACGTGGCGGTCTAACGCCGCGGCGCTCTGCTGCGGCGTCCTATCATAATTGCGGCCAGCGAGCGCAGCGAGTCGGCCGCTTCCCTAGCCTGCGCCGTCGGCAGCAGCGCCTCGTTAGATGGCTGGCCTTCATGGCCGACCGGCGCCCGATGGGAGGTCGATGGCAAGGCGCACAACAAGATCCTCAAAGCTCGGCTCTGTTCCCCAGCCATCACTGCAGCACATGAGCAACGATCCATCGGGCTGCTCCCGGACGTCCATTGCTGCCGCATTCAGATGATACATCATCGTGCCGTACTTCTCGTCGCGCCAAGTATTGTGAAGTGACAGCTGGCAGTTGCGTCTTGCCTTGAGAACCACACACTCAACATCATGGGGCGCTGTGTCGGTCCACAGCGCGAACCCCCGGCTCCGCGTTCCTTCTATTTCAAGAGCGCCTCTGGGGTCCTCAAGTTTGATAGACAAACCCTGGACCGGCCGCCTGACGCACTTCTGAAAGGTGATTCGCAACCGGGTCTGCGGAACCACTGACACCCGATACGAGGCCCGGAGCATGCGACCTTCGTACTCGACTATGCCGTCGGTTGTGTTGGCGAATGATCGGGTGAAGTCGGGCACGAGCCTCGAAGTGTTAAGTATCGGGTGCCAACTTCCGTGAGCTTGGAGCCATCTAACGCCGCGGCGCTCTGCTGCGGCGCCCTATCATAATTGCAGCCTGAAAGCGCAGCGAGTCGGCCGCCTCATTGATCCGGCGCCGGCGGCAGCAGCGCCTCTTGAGCGTGAAACCATGGATGCTCCCGCCCTACTTCCAAGGCCGCCAGCCGCCGCAGGATCTTCTGCCGCCCCTGCTTGAGTTCTGCCAGGGTCGTCACACCAGACCGCCGCCCAAATGGTCGCGACGGTGACTCCGAGCGAGAAGAGCAAACCCAGCATCAGGCCTCCCGAGTTCTCGGCCGCGCCAGAAAGTTCGGCGCCTTCCTAACGCCGCGGCGCTCTGCTGCGGCGTTTCATAATAGTTGCGGCCCGCGAGCGCAGCGAGCCGGCCGCTTCCACAGCCCACGCGACGGCAGCAGCGCCTCGTTAGACGCCAATAGCGCCAATTCTCACCCGCGGGGCTCGGGCGCGCACGAACCAACGCCCCCAAACCTTGGTCAGATACAAATACTCCGCAAATCCCAGAGATCGCCGCAGTGGATGTCCACCGCGACCACGGCTCCTGTGGAATCGGCGGAATACAGGATGCGAGACAACTGGTACACGGCCAAGCCGCCGAGGGCCGCCTTGGCGGCCGCCAGAGCACTGTCAGCGGGCACGAGCCTCCCCAGCAGCCGTAGCTCGGCGGGCGGGCTCGCAGCGGAATCCGCATCGGCGGTGCCCGGCGCGTGCGCAACCAGCGAGTCGATCTCGCGGCGGATGGAGTCCGGCCGCACCCACCGAGCGCGCTCCGGGTGGCGCGGCAGGGGCATCAACCGGTCGATCAGGATGGGTCGTCGATCGCCGCGGGCGACGGTTGCCAGGACGGCCGCGTAGACGGTTGCGCCTTCCCCGTAGAAGTCGCGCGCTCGAGCGGTGGCACTCTGCCCGACGAAGCTCGCAGCCAAAAGCACCAGAATTCTTCGATGCATGCGAGTGCTCGGTTGGCGTCTAACGCCGCGCGCTCTGCTGCGGCGTCCTATCACGATTGTGGTCTGCGAGCGCAGCGAGCCGGCCGCTGCCACCCCCCGCCGCCAGCAGCAGCGCCTCGTTAGGCAGAGAGTGCCGCACGTGCCGATTCGCGCCAACTCCGGAGGCGCTCCCGGAGCTGGTCCGCGCCCAAGAGCCCATCATGACGTTCTGCCGGAGTGGCCGTGTGATCGTGCCCATGTAGACGATCTCGTAGAGCTCCTCCCACAACGGCTCCTCGACCCGTGACAAGGCATCCGCTTTGAGCGTGTCTGCGTCGGGCCCGGCAATCGGCCGCCAGAGCGGCCCGAACTCTTCGTTCGCCAAGTAGGTATCGACTAGCGCGAGAATCCGCGCAAACTCTGCGGTCATAGATGCCCGTCTTCTGCCTAACGCCGCGGCGCTCTGCTGCGGCGTTCAATAATAATCGCGGCCAGCGAGCGCAGCGAGCCGGCCGCCTTCCCTAACCTACGCCGTCGGCAGCAGCGCCTAGTTAGGTGCCGCGGACACCGGTTCCATCCCTGATCCCGCCCGCCTGGAGCCGCCCGAGTTCGTCGGCGATCCGCTCGTGGGCGGCCACGCCTCGCTCCATCGCGTGCAGAAAGCGCAGCACAAAGTAGATGACGAGCGCGATGTAGACGAGGGGGAAGAACAGCACCCACAGACCACCACCATTCACGTGGAAATTCATAGCGGCTCCTAGGTAAGCGGCGGTCGTGCACCTAACGCCGCGGCGCTCTGCTGCGGCGTCCCATCATAATTGCGGCCAGCGAGCGGAGCGAGTCGGCCGCTTCCGCACCCCACGCCGGCAGCAGCAGCGCCTCGTTAGACAGTGGACCCACTGCATTCACTCAGTTCGCTTCAATGAACTTCAAGTAGATGTGGGGCCGATCTACGGCCGCGGAACGATACGAATTGCAGCGAGCTTGTCGAGCCGGGTTACAGACAAACGCGGCTGAACCATGCGGTCATGGCGACGCGCGCGATGGCGGAGATCCGTAACTCCTCGATCAGGACCGATCCCGAAGTTGAGCTCTCAATACGTCCGGCAAAGGTTGGGCGAAAGTCGTGTCCCCTGTCCAGACGGGTCGCAGCACGACCTCCCCCGGCGGGGCCACATCGGCCTTCAGCCGAGAATGCCCGCCTTCCGCGCCTACGGCGAGAGTGACGACTCGCGCCACTCATTCGCCATGTCCCGAATCCGAGCGTCGAACAGCTGCCTCGGCATGGCTCCTTGGGATGCTCATCCTTTCTGGACCGAGAATCATGTCGTGCGCCTAACGCCGCGGCGCTCTGCTGCGGCGTTCCATAATAGTTGCGGCCAGCGAGCGCAGCGAGCCGGCCGCTTCCCTACCCCACGCCGCCAGCAGCAGCGCCTCGTTAGCTAGCGGCGGCACGCGCTCCCCCTACGCTGCGTGCCGGGCGCAGGAAGCCCAGTCCCGATAGACTTTGCCATCGCTTGGTGACACGAATGCCAAATCGGAGACTCGCGCAGGAGTCGCGTCCGTCGTGGCCTTCCCCGGCCAAACGATTACGCACTGGTGCTGCAGCCCAAACCCCGCGTAGTAGTCGCCGTCTCTGTCCGACTTGTCGAAGGCGATGCCAGCGTCCTGAAGCCCAACGCCCGCAATCGTGAATTGCAGCGATGTCCCGACCCGATACTGGCACTCCATCGTGCCAGGCTCAGCGGTACTGTGCGAGCAGGACCTGCCAGCAGTTACGGCGTCAAACGTGCTTGACGGCGCCGGCTTGGGGCCACTCGCGCGGCCCGACGCCGATGCCAGGAGGGCGGCAGCGATCACTGCTTTGAGTAAGCTCATCGCCACTCTCCAAAGTTGATCGACTAGCTAACGCCGCGGCGCTCTGCTGCGGCGTCCTATCATAATTGCGGCCCGCGAGCGCAGCGAGCCGGCCGCCTCCATAGCCCACGCCGCCGGCAGCAGCGCCTCGTTAGATAGCGGGAGCAGCATGACCGAATCCGATAGCCAACCGCGTGCCGTTTGGAGCAATTCTGCGAGCTTCCTTCGCGTCCAACGGGATCAACGGCAACATGACTACGACGCCGCTCGGATCAAAGCGCCAGGAGTTCCCCCCACCGCTGCTTCCAAAGCCGACGTATCCCGGAAGTTGGGAGGGGATGTTGTAGGCGCGATTCAATCCGGCGATCTGCTCCGCGCTCCACAGCTGGAACCGCCCTGGCTCGAAGCCCATTTCGCCCTCCCCGCCGTCCGAACGTCGGAGAATCGCGAGAAAGTCCGGCTGGTACTGATGGTAGGTCAGTGGCCAGGCCGTCGACGCAGCCCCTTGCGCCGGTCCGCAGCGGGTCCACTCCGTCGAGGCGTCCCGAACGATCTCGGCTATCGTGATGCGAAGCTCGTCGGCGATCTAACGCCGCGGCGCTCTGGTGCGGCGTTCTATCATAATTGCGGCCCGCGAGCGCAGCGAGCCGGCCGCTTCCATAGCCCACGCCGCCGGCAGCAGCGCCTCGTTAGGCGTGGCGGCACGACCGCTATCACGCCCTGCCGAGCGCCGGGCGGCCATGTGCGCCCGCCACGCACACGAGGGCCGCAGCGATGTCCGCCCCAGCCCATCCGACCGCCAAGCAGTACAGCCACAGCGCTAGGACGTCGCAGTCGAGTGCGCCGACAAAGTCCGAACCAACTCCCGTACTGGCCATCCGGCGATCCACTTCAGTTGAGGAATCGTCATCTCTCCTCCGGCGATCAGCTCGTGCTCAGCCTAACGCCGCGGCGCTCTGCTGCGGCGTCCTATCACAATTGCGGCCCGCGAGCGCAGCGAGCCGGCCGCTTCCAAAGCCCACGCCGACGGCAGCAGCGCCTCGTTAGATGGCCGGCGGCTCACGTTAGAACTGCCATGACCCGCCACGTCGCCCAGCCGAAGAGCACGATGGTGCTGATGTCGATGCTGAGTTCTAGCCAGTACGCAACAGAAATCCATTCGCAGAGCTTGTAGTACCATTTCTCCTGGTCCTTCTTCGATAGCTCGCCCAAGTAGAGATACCACATCGTGCTCTTGTACATGAGCGCCCCAACAACCTGCACAGCCACTCCAAGCAGAAATACAATTGCTACGCGACGGGCGACATGGGCTGCGCGAAGTGCTTCGATGACCGCCGCCTGGCTTAGGAAGAGTACGGGCGCCCCAATGCCATAAGCCACCAACCACGTGCGGAGGACCCGCGCGAATCCCGCGTACGGCTCGTCGAAGCCGGTCTCATCCCGCTCGGTCGGCGGTTGCGCACCGGGAGCAAGGACTTTCGCATCTACGGGTGGCTCGTCAGGAGGATCGTGGTCCGTCGAGGGGCGCGCTGGGGAACTGTCCGTCATCGTAACCTCGTGGCCATCTAACGCCGCGGCGCTCTGCTGCGGCGTCTCTATCATAATTGCGGCCCGCGAGCGCAGCGAGCCGGCCGCTTCCACAGCTCACGCCGTCAGTAGCAGCGCCTCGTTAGACGGCCCCATCTAGCTTCCTCACGTTCTCACCCTTAAGGGCCGCGGCAATCTCCGGACGCCTCCGACGACGGCTGTAAGGCATGGCCGTACTAAGCGCGTTGGCGAGCACCCAACGAAGATGCGGATCGAGCTCCCTTTCGAACTCCCCCAGGAGCGCGGCCTCAGCGGGTCGCCCTCCATCCCGCACCGTCAGAGCTCTGATGATCCCTTCCCGTATGGGCCGCGGGTAAGGCCGAGGTAGGTGTCGGAGCAGTACCGGATACCCTTCAGGGTACCGCCCGATAAACCGACGCACCAGAATGGGATGTGGCGCGTTGTTAACCAAGTCCCAGACGCTGTCGATATCTAGCCCCACGGCTCGCAGTTCGGCGACCAAATCCGCCTCAGCGCGCGCCAATTCCGCTTCGCGCAACCGGTGGTCGCGCTCTCGTTGCTCTCGAGCCGCTACCCAAGCGGGATCAGACTCCAGCTCTGCAAGGAACTCCTCAGCCGTCTTCCGCATATACGCTCGTAGGTCCGTCTAACGCCGCGGCGCTCTGCTGCGGCGTTCCATAATAATTGCGGCCAGCGAGCGCAGCGAGCCGGCCGCTTCCTAAGCCCCCGCCGCCGGCAGCAGCGCCTCGTTAGGCTGGCGGCACGACAGCTATCGGCCCGCCGCGCGCCGAGCGGCTAATGCGCCCGCCACGCACACGAAGGCCGCAGCGATGACCGCCCCGTCCACCCGACTCTCCGAGTAGTACAGCCACAGCGCTAGGGACGTCGCAGCCAGTGCGCCGACAAAGCTGACCCAACTCTGTACTGGCCATCCGGCGATCTCACTTCTGCTGAGGTACCGTCATCTCTCCTCCGGGATCAGCTCGTGCTCAGCCTAACGCCGCGGCGCTCTGCTGCGGCGTTCTATAATAGTTGCGGCCCGCGAGCGCAGCGAGCCGGCCGCTTCCCTAGCCCACGCCGCCAGCAGCAGCGCCTCGTTAGGCGGTGGAGCTCACTATGCCTACCCAGCCGAAAACATGGCCAGCGCCAAGATTCCTCCAACCAATACGACGCCACCCACAAATGCCCAGTTGGTCTTGCCGGTTACTTCTCGGCCTTCGCCGGGAACGCTCAACTCATTTCTCGCTTATGAGCCCGATGACTCCTGCAATCGCTAGGTTCGTTGTCACGTCCCCGCGTTGCGGCAGGGCAAGCGCCGCATCTGAGCGAATTGGTTCAATGATGAACTCCAAGACCAACCCGTAGAGAAAGCACGCGGCACTAGTCGTAGCTGCGCTCGGCGCGCCCGATCCAGCGTGTGATCGGCGAAACGGCTGAATAAGCCAAACCGCCCAACAACCCTCCTGCCATCGCTATAATCAGCACGCATACTCGGAGGCGCCTTGCCCAGGTGAGATGCCAGAAGACCGCCACGAGCACAACCAGCGGATTCACGACCAACCCGCCGCATAAATGGCGAATGCGTAGATAAGGCCAGCTCCGAAGAGAGCTGGTTGGAGCCAGGCCGATTGGCCACTTACCCAGTCGAACACGCGATTCAGCGAGTCCGTAAAGCCGTCGCCGAGACCTCGTCGCTTTTCTGTCATCTTGTCACACGTCTAACGCCGCGGCGCTCTGCTGCGGCGTTCTATCATAATCGCGGCCTGCGAGCGCAGCGAGCTGGCCGCTTCCCTACCAACGCCGGCGGCAGCAGCGCCTCGTTAGGTTGCGGCGTAGCGGATTTGCGGCCAATGTACAATTCCTATTACTTTCTGCCCCAGACTGAGAGGCTCTCTTCGCCGATCGCCGCGCGCCGGGTGGTTGCATGAACGCCTGCGGCCTTCGCAATTGCACTGCATGCCCCGATGATACGCCGAGTGGCCGCGCCGTCAGCCGTATCCGCTACCTGCCAGCCTTGCGGCGGCGCTTGCACGGTCACATAGAGGCGATAGTGGGTGTTAGTGCCCTTCTGATACCCGATGACGCGACTCGTAAACTGCACGCCTCCCGGCGGTCCAGGGAGCTCCGTGGGAGCGGCGGTCGCCCACGCCGTGTCCCCCTGATGATCCCATCGGGCGTTCGTCAAGCCGGCGACTGTAAACGCGTTAGCGAAACGCGCAGCCACGGAGTCTGCGGGGAAGGGCGAACTCTGAACTTATGCCCAGCAATAATCCTCTTGTGCTACTGCCGGCGTTGGCGCCGCTGACTGTCGATAACGGCAGCTAGCGCCTAACGCGACGGCGACCAGGAGTGACCCAGCAGCTAATGGATGACTCATGAATTGCAGAATGGCCTGGGACCTCGGACATCCTAACGCCGCGGCGCTCTGCTGCGGCGACTCATAATAGTTGCAGCATGCGAGCGCTGCGAGCAAGCCGCTTCCCTACCCCGCCGCCGGCAGCAGCGCCTCGTTAGACAGGGGCCAAGCGGAACAACGGGCAGCTTCCCATCGGGCTCACGGACCTTCGTTCCATCTGTGATCCTCCAGAACCGTCGCCAACCACTCACGATGATCAATCCCGCAGTGGCCCAGATGACCCAATTCATAGCGATGGCAATCACGACAACAACTGCTCCTTGGGATGCGGTCATCGTCTCGGTCGCCATGAGCATGATCGAGGTCGGCCACGCGGATACCATCAACTCCTGAAAGAGCCACTGCGCATCGATGGAGGGAGGCGTAACGAGTAGATGGTCCATCGCCATGCCAGCCGCGAATAACAATGCTGCCACGGCGACTCCGGTCCAACCCCATCGAACAGCAACGTTGGCAATCGGCCGCACGACAGGCTGTGTATGGTCCACGACGCCCCCCTTGAGAAGCATCGACTTCGCTTCGATCCGTCGTCCCTGTCTAACGCCGCGGCGCTCTGCTGCGGCGGTCATAAACAAATTGCGGCAGGCGAGCCCTGGCCGCCAGCCGCTTCCGCAACCCCCCGCCGCCGCAGCAGCGCCTAGTTAGGCGGAGCCGCGCGGCGATGCCCGCTCATATCTGCGTATGAGCCACTCGGGGGCCCCATATCTCCGCAGATCATCCAGGCCCCTAGCTAGGGTCGCTTCGTCGGACCAAAGCGCCGGGTCGGACTGGCGTACCCACTCCGCATCCTCAGCATACTTCGTGATCCGATCGGCGTCATATGGCAACCGCCGTACAAAGGCGGCCGACTCACCGTAGCAGATGGCCTCAACTCTCCCACGGTCGACTGTCCGCATACCGACTCCAGCGCGATCCAGGCGGGCGTGGGCCAACTCATGAATGATTGTCGCAGCTACGTCAGCCGGCGTTGTGTTCTCATCGTGGACAAAGTCCTCTCCGACCCGCACCAGTCGGGCTGGCCAGAGCCATTCACCCACAGCGCTCCCCTCCCCCACAACGATCACGCCGCGCGTCAGGTTCCTCAAGTACGCGAAACGTCCTGGATCGTAACGCGCAATCAGCTGAACGGCCTCGAAGCACTTCCTATGCGCTATCTCAGCCCAACGATCGTCCAGCATGAAGAATCGTAGATCGATTCCCGCCACCACCTGACCGCGGGCGATGCGAAACATCCCCAACCACCACACTCGGGCGATGAGTTCGCGAATTCTACGACGAGGTTGCGTCAAATCCGCACTGGACACCATTGCTCCCGCCTAACGCCGCGGCGCTCTGCTGCGGCGTCCTATCATAATTGCGGCCAGGGAGCGCCGCGAGCCGGCCGCCTCCGTACCTCACGCCGCCAGCAGCAGCGCCTCGTTAGATGGCGGCCGCCACTCACTTCGACGTGTCATCGCCGGGCATGGCTTTCCCCTCAGCGCCGTCGCGTCTCTGCTCTTGCTTACCTGCATTGAGAGCAACGATCGCGGCCAATTCCTCTTCACGGATATGCTTCGCTACGTACCATTCCTTCACCAGCAGCTCAATCAACCTGACGAGCCGTATTGCCTCATCCGCTTCGACATCGATAATCGTATTGATGTCCTTCTCCATATGTGCGCCGATGTTGCCGACGCCGCGAACGGCATCGATAGCCTGCCAAGTCAAGGGATCGACTTTGTCCTTCAATGTCTCGACCTCTTTGGCCAGCGTGGGCTTCGTGATCCCGTGGAAATCGCGAATCATTCCTTGTAACGCGCGCCGCGCGAGCGTCGCCGCTGCCTTCGGGCTAAGGTCCACAATGGCACATGCTTCGGCGTAGTCCCTACTAACGGCTGCCGGCACGTACTCAGGTATGATGCGGGCATAGGTCGCCGGCCTCAGGCGTTGCTGCCGGGGCGTCTCTCGCCACTCCGCTTGTCTGTATTGGTTGAGTTTACCAACGCCGTACTGGAGGTGGATGGTGGTAAGCCGGCAACTAGGGTTGGGGCAGACGGCATAATGGACATAGGCCAACCAAGGCCCGTCGCCACTGTTCGCCGTGGACGTGACAAATCCCGACGCAGTCGCATCTGAAGTCATGAATGCGGCGTGTTCACAGTGCGGGCATACCCAGCGAAATCCGGTCATAGTTAATCGGGGCTCGTACGGATGTCCGTCGCCATCTAACGCCGCGGCGCTCTGCTGCGGCGTTCCCTAATAGAATGCGGCAGGCGCCCGCAGGGCGCCAGCCGCTTCCCTACCTCACGCCGCCAGCAGCAGCGCCTCGTTAGGCGGTCCCCGCCTTCGAAGGCCGCCAGGTGAGCGCTAGTTTTCGCCCCGATGCCGCACAGTCGCGCAGGTAGAGGTTGATCAACGTCTGATACGGCAGCTCCGTTTCGTCGGCCAGCCCTTTGAAATACTCGACGGTGGACTGATCTAACCGGATCGTGACCGACCGCTTGAGCCGCTTCGCATAGGGATTCTTGACCGCCTTCGAGAAATCATAGTGCTTGCGCATCATCGCCTCCGATCAGCATAGAGCTCCCGTTCGCTTCGGTCTGCCTTGCGCGCCGAGATGATCCGAATCACAGCGCCGTCCCGCGTTTCGCAGTGGACGACGACGAGCACCCGGAGCCCCGAACTCAGGCCGAGCAAGATGAACCGTTCCTGCCCAACCGAGTGATCGGGATCGGCCACCAAGAGGGCCTCGTCGTCCTCGAACACGGTCATCGCTTCTGTGAACGACACGTGATGCTTGCGGGCGTTCTCGGCGGCTTTGACCGGATCCCAGTCGAAACGCGGCTGACTCATGCTCAAATGTACGTATGTTGTACGTACAGTCAAGTCTTGAGGCCCGTGGCCCGCCTAACGCCGGCGCTCACCCACGGCCGCCCTCTCTCGACGCGGCCGACGGGTGCAGCGCCTTGTTGGCCAGCTCCAACGCTCCACGAACAGGTCTCGCGGATAGCCGCTACGCAAGGCCATCGCAACAATCCCCTCGATGAAGTCGGACTTGGCTCGGGCGTACGCCACGGCGAGGAACCCGCAATCGGTCGCGGCGAGTTCCCTCGGCCAGGCCCTGTTTGAGGTGTTCGTATTCGCGCGCCGTGGCGGCGTGGTCGCGAAGATAGTCGCGAAAGGCCAACGTTCGCCGCTCTTCAGCCCCGCCGCTTTCGACGACGTGCACGTGGTGGCTGTGAGGCCGCTGAGCACTCCAACGATAGAATGGGCAGAACGAGTCGTCTGGGTGAGGAACGTGGACGTATCCGAGCGCCTAGACCAAATAGCGGTACACCGCCATTGGCTGAAGCGTGGCGACTGACACTTGGATATCGAGAATCGGTTTCGCGCTGGAGCCCGGGAACGGCCGTGGAGCCATTGTGGTGGAATCCGCACGGCCAGCGTGCCGACCACCGTTCGCAGGCGGAGAGCCTCCGATTCGAAGGCCGCCGGCCAGCCCGGAGTACGGTCGGCGCCCGATTTCAAGTGGCTTTACTTTCAGATCTGGCATTCTCGTCCGTCTTGTTGTCTGCCCAACGCCCTGCGCTTCTGCTGCGAGGCCTGGGCCGGGCGGCCCATGCTTCATAAGACTATATCGGGCCGCCCGCCCCGGTTAGGCCTCGCCAGCAGCAAGAGCGTGTTAGGCAACACGTTCGCGAACCAATCGTTCCACCGTCTGCTCGGCAGTCTCGGCCGACGTATCCATGAACCACTCGGGCGGAAAGGTGCGTCCGGTGAACTTTGCTCGAAGCGCTGCAATCCGTTGCTCACCTATCGGATGGCGCGATCGCTGTGCGTCTCGCGCGACCGCAACCGCTAGCGCTGGATGCAGGACACGTATTGCCCAGTCGACACGGCGTAGCTCCAAGTGTGAGCGGTACGCCTCGAATCCTTCCGGCGGCGACTCATGCAGCGTTACGTCGACCGCGACGCTGTTACCCGCGGTCATGTGTTGGTCAATCCGAGCGAATACGAGTTGCTGAACCTGGTGCCGCTTCGCGCGATGTTCGACGGAGCCAAATGGGCCTCGATTGCGCCCGAACTCCGCCGCCCAGATCTCGTCCTCGGAGAGATGCGCCCATCCCGTCCGAGCCCCCAGGAGAGCCGCGATAGTCGACTTGCCGCTTCCACAGGTACCCGTCAACAAGAGAACCCGCATTCTCGCGATTGCTCTCCAACAGGGGGTTGCCTAACGACCTGCGCTTCTGCCGCGAGGCCAGGTGAGGCCGCCGCAGCCCTTAGATATAGAATACATCGCGGCGGCCGAATCGCCCTGGCCTCGTGGCAGCAAGCGCGTGTTCGGCTGCGCTGCCTTCGAGCTCTGTGTAACGATGTCGGTACTTACGGGAGCGGCCGCACGACCATCCGTCCATATGCAATGAATGC
Organism: uncultured Gemmatimonadaceae bacterium; assembly: GCA_963781765.1. Lineage (GTDB taxonomy): Bacteria > Gemmatimonadota > Gemmatimonadetes > Gemmatimonadales > Gemmatimonadaceae > JAGWRI01. Next base: position 114,526 of record CAWAHC010000006.1, on the reverse strand, counting down.
CATCACGATGCCCAGCACCCCGCTCATGATGATGGGCGCGCTTTCGCGGTACTTGATGTGCACCCCAATGAAGACGAGGCTCTCGACCGCCAGTAGCGTGGCAGCCACCACAGTGAGCCTCGGATGCCAGCGGAGGGCAGAGGGAACGATCAGCCCAACCATGCAGAGGAGTTCGAGAATACCGAGGGCCATCCAGACCTCCCGCGATAACGCACCAAAGGACGGCACATCCTTGCTCACCTTGTCGAACATGAAGACTTTCATGACCCCTGACGCCCCATACACGAGTGCGCCAAGGATCTGCAGCACCCACAGCAAGATGTCCATCGTGTCTCCTCCCTGTTTCCTGCGACAGGTATGCCCATCCACGTGAGCGGAGCTTCCCGGGACCTGCAATTGGCTTGGAGCTCGGCGCGAAGTCCGGCGTACACCGGCTTAGACATGCTCCCGGAGGAGTGAGCAGCTTAGCGTCGCGGCAATCTGCTGCGGTGACTCATGATAGGTGCGCATGCGAGCGCAGCGAGCAAGCTGCCACCGCTGACCACGCCGCCAGCAGCAGTGCCTCGTTAGACCGACGGCTTCGCGAACTTCCCATCATCACTGGGCCGTCCGAGGACGCCAAGCACAGTCGCTACGACCACCCAGACCACCGCGGCCACAACTAGCCAGCCAGGGCGGGTTCCCCTCGTAAGCGCAACAACGGTCACAATGCCAACCACCCCCGCGCAAAACAGTGCGAGCCGCTTCCAGCGAAGTGCCGCCATGGTGGACTCCTCCGATGAGCCTGTCGCGGTCTAACGTCGCGGCGATCTGCTGCGACGTTCCATGATAATCGCGGCCCGCGAGCGCAGCGAGCCGGCCTCTTCCGAAGCCCACGCCGACGGGAGCAGCACCTCGTTAGGGCGCACGCGCCCGAATCTATTCACATGCACGGCCCAGGTATCGGAAACTCGCATCGAGCTCCGCCACACAATCGACTTCACGCGGCGATGGCATCCCCTGGGCCCCGGCCACAACGGCGTACCCACCACCGCGGAGCGGCAAGACGACGACGGGCTCCGATGTCCACCCGCGTCCACGGCGCCAATCGCCTCGGCCGCTCTCCGACAACAGCTACCGCCGACGGCAGCAGCGCCTCGTTAGGCCTCTGGTGGCACACGCTGCGACTGCGCGGCCGCAAGCCAGCGCGGGCGAAGGGCGATCGCGCCAAGAACCGCCGGAACGAGGTCCCCGGCGGCCTGCGGTCCCTCGGTCACCAGCTTCCCGATCCCCGCAACGCCAAACCTGACGACGAAGATCGCCCCGGCAAGCAGCAGGGGATCCCGCCGCCGACGCGGGCCAAGCCCGACCGCAACGACCATCGGATTCGCTACGCCTCCGATCGCAAATCCGGCGATGAGTACTGGTATGCTCGGCATGGTTAGTCAGTGGAAGTAGGCCTAACGCCGCGGCGCTCTGCTGCGGCGGTCCATAAACAATGCGGCAGGCGGCAAACGGCCGCCAGCCGCTTCCGCAGCCACCGCCGTCGGCAGCAGCGCCTCGTTAGGCTGGCGGCACGACCGCTATCGGCCCACCGAGCGCCGAGCGGCCAATGCGCCAGTCACGCACATAAGGGCCACAGCGATGGCCGCCCCGTCCACCCGACCCGCCGAGTAGTGCAGCCACAGCGCTACGGACGTCGCAGCCAGTGCACCGACAAAGCCGAACCAACTCTGTACTGGCCATCCGGCGATCCACTTCTGTTGAGGGGCCGTCATCTCTCCTCCGGAGGCAGCTCGTGCTCAGCCTAACGCCGCGGCGCTCTGCTGCGGCGACTCATAATAGTTGCAGCATGCGAGCGCAGCGAGCAAGCTGCCTCCGCTGACTTCGCCGGCCGCAGCAGCGCCTCGTTAGGCAGGCCGCAACGCGACATCGATCTGCTTGAGCCGGACGGCTACTGGGAGCAGCGATAGGGCGGAAGCGCGAAGGCCCATTGCCTCGGTCTGAATTCGCGCCAAGTGCTCCGCGATAACCAGGTGGAAGAATCGCTCGCCAGCAATCGGTCAGACGCCGCCCACATAGCCGTCGTATTCGTCTTGCGCTTCAGCGACATCGCGCACGCCGATCGGATCCCATTCGCGCAGGAGAACCTGACGAATCGATTCTTGAATGGCGCGACCCTTCGCTTCAGTAGGGATCATGTGCTCTGCCTAACGCCGTGGCGCTCTGCTGCGGCGTCCTATCATAATTGCGGCCCGCGAGCGCAGCGAGCCAGCCGCTTCCACAACCCACGCCGCCGGCAGCAGCGCCTCGTTAGGTGGCGGAAGAGGACGATGTCGGATGCCGGGTCACATACGTTGCGACCACGCCGATGATCGCAGATCCAGCCGCCGATCCGAGAATGAACGGACTGAAGGTTCCGTTGATCACGCGTAGCACCCCTTCCACAATCAGAAATGCAAGCGCTGCGATGAGAAAGTCCCGCGCAATTCGGCTCATGATTCCTCCGTCGTCCACCTAACGCCGCGGCGCTCTGCTGCGGCGTTCTATCATAATCGCGGCCTGCGAGCGCAGCGAGCCGGCCGCTTCCAAAGCCCACGCCGACGGCAGCAGCGCCTCGTTAGGCCGTCGGGACCGCATAGATGGTGTAGTCATATGCCGGTTCGTAGGTCGAATTGGTCCATTCATCCCGCAGGTGGCCGGAAGCCGCTCCAGGTGGCACGTAGCGGACATTTGCGGTCTCGCGCAGTCGGGCAATGAGCGCATCGATGGAGCCGAATAGCTCCTCCTCGCCGTCTAGGAGCGCATTCCATACATGACTCCTGGTTTCGATCGCTCGACGAACGTCCTCCGGTGACCAGTGGAGGATCTGAACGAAGCTGAAGGCGTCCTCCAGCCCTGCGTAGTCCATCAGCCCGCTGGAGAGCGTCGCCCGACGATACGCATCGAGTTGGGATCGCGGCACCAACGCGGATCCCTTTTGATCTGTGAAGATCGGCCCAAGGTGATAGTCGTTCTTCACTCGCGCGTACGTGCGAACACCGAAGACAAGCGGATCGTCTGAATAGGCGCCCAGTGCCCCGTCGCGCCAGACGTGAACTTGGATTGCCAGCCGTGCTGGAAGGACAAGCTTGGTCATATCTGGGCACACACGAGAGTCATTTGATCGGCCTAACGCCGCGGCGCTCTGCTGCGGCGTTCCATAATAATTGCGGCCCGCGAGCGTAGCGAGCTGGCCGCTTCCAAAGCCCACGCCGACGGCAGCAGCGCCTCGTTAGGCGACTGGAGCCCCGATGGCCCGCGATTGGCCGAGCGCTCGACCGTACGATACGGCGAGCACGGCGCATCCCAACATCAACCCCACGCCGCTCCGGCCATCCCATACCGCCCATTGCTGGGTAAACAGTAGGAGTGCGCCCAACGCATATGCGCCCGCGAGGGCGCCCACGGTGGATTGCGCAGAGGGCGATTCCAGCCACTCCCGCGCCCCCCAAACGACGACCGCCAACAGCAGCGCAAGGACGGCAAAGATCCGCACGAGTCCCATGACAGCGAACGACGCATCGGTGATCCCAAAGCCTCGCAGCAGGAGGTTGGGCGCCAGCAACGGAAACGCCGCGAGGACGAGAAGGAGCCCGATGTTGATTCGTACGGCCGACTGGACAGCGTTGGTCCGCTTGGTCACGGTGGTGGACGCCACAAGGCACTCTCCTTTGTCATGATTCCGAGCAGTTCGCCTAACGCCGCGGCGCTCTGCTGCGGCGTCCTATCATAATTGCGGCCCGCGAGCGCAGCGAGCCGGCCGCCTCCCTAGCCAACGCCGTCGGCAGCAGCGCCTCGTTATGCATCCGGCGCAAGATCCCCTGCCGGAGAATGCCAACTCGCGAGCCGATTCTGCCGAAGCTTGCCGAGTGCCTTGAAGCCACGAGCGACGTTCAGTCGCGCCGCTCGGGAATCACGCTTGTAGATGTGGCGAAACAGGCCCTCCAGCTCGCGGATTTCTTCATCGCGAATATTGTCCCATTCTTCGAACACCGAGAAGTGCGTCCACTGACCGCGCTTCTTCCTTCGATGGAGCTTGAGGCGGCCGCGAATTCCACCTCGCGCAGCCATGCCGACGTAGACGACGTCGAACTTGTCCTTGCGCCTCTTGTAGAGCACATACATGCCACGGAGGTTCGGCGGTAGCTCGAACACCATAGCTTCGTCTAGGTACTCGGCGCATCGGCGAATCAGGCGCAACGGACTCTGAGGCATTCTTATCGTGATTAGTCGTGGCATGCATAACGCCGCGGCGCTCTGCTGCGGCGTCGTATCATAATTGCGGCCAGCGAGCGTAGCGAGTCGGCCGCCTCCGCAGCTTGCGCCGACGGCAGCAGCGCCTCGTTAGATGGACCGCTCATTTCAGCTCAACAAGAACGGAGTCATTCCATGCATAATAGTGGTTCGCCTTCGAGCATGGACCGAACACGGCAGTGTCGGCGACCTCAACCACGAGCCGACTATCGACGCGGAACTTTGGATCGTAGCAGTCAAACTCCAACGCTGAATCACCAAATATGCGACCGGTGGCCACATCCACGGTAACGTAGCTTTGGCACTGCGTACCGCAGCCCCAGGTCACGATCCTAAAATGCCCGGCGAAGTTGGGGCCGTTGCGAATCCCCGCTTCCAAAACGGTTTGAAACCTCCGCGCGTCGGGATCAGAGGCAAAGTCGACCGATGCTGGGGCCCCACGGTATTCCCGCCCGGCCGGAAACGAGGCGAATGCGGGGATCGGTGGCGGAGCTGTAGCCGAACCGCGGCTACGATGGCCAGCCTGGGAAGCGTGGCCGCCGCAGCCACCGACGAACATCAGGAGTGCGATGTACTTCGCGAATGCGGGCATAGCAGAGACGCTCGTGGCCATCTAACGCCGCGGCGCTCTGCTGCGGCGTTCCATAATAGTCGCGGCCAGCGAGCGCAGCGAGCCGGCCGCTTCCAATGCCCACGCCGACGGCAGCAGCGCCTCGTTAGGCAACCGCTGCGCGTTGCATGTCTTCAGAGCGCTTCCCCTCCCTCGCTCTCCTGCACCAACTCCTGAACGACTTGCTTGAACTGGGGGTGCGACAACAGATCACCCGAGGTGGCCTCGGCAAGCTCGCTGATGCCGCACTCCACCAAGTCCTGCGCATGGAGCACCGTCGGCAGTCCCGGCGCGTCCGTTCGATCAGCGATATACCAATAGGGGTTCTTTGTGAAGTAGTTGAAGTGGAGCAGATTACCGAGTTGACCGTGGATTCTAGCCAGGGAATCTGTAACGGGCGTATAGCGCAGGCCGAACGACGGGCCGCCCTCGCTTCGCGTAATGGTGAGAACGACCCCCCTCTTAGCGTCTGGATTCATGCCGGTCAGGCGGGACAGGAGCTTCGTCGCCTGAAATTCCGCAATGCGCGGCAGTTGCTGGCGCCGTGTCTCACTCGGCAATTCCGCCTCGATGTATTCAAAGAGGCGCGCCTCGAATTCCAAGGCGGAGCATCAGCGCGCTGATCAGAAGCTGCTGCACATCATGGTCAGTCTTAAACGCATTGATGGCAGCCTGGGCGCGGTCCAGAAACGCTCGCGAATGCGCGGGGTATCGGTATAGCTTGCCATCCTTCACCCGACGGCCTCCATGGTTGCCTAACGCCGCGGCGCTCTGCTGCGGCGTTCTATCATCATTGCGGCCCGCGAGCGCAGCGAGCCGGCCGCTTCCAAAGCCCACGCCGCCGGCAGCAGCGCCTCGTTAGGCTGGGCGCGGCATCACACACTCACCAGAATGCGGCTCCGGCGAGCGCTCACATCCGAGTCGGAGTCTTGCCTCGACTCGTACTCCACGTCTTCCAGAGTCAGTCGCGATCGTTCACGATGAGTCCGTCGCCCACGATGGCCGATGTCACCGTCAAGCGCGTGCAAAGCAGTTGCCGAAGCGTCACGACTTAGGCGCACCACCCGTCGTTGCAGCCGGACGACGACCATTGTCTAAGTACCACGATTATCATGTACGATCGCGTTGCCGCCATCACCGCCCCAACGATGCGAAATCGAATCGATACGAATCCGTCACGCATCTCACCACGCCTTTCGCAATCCGGAGCGCGCGAGGAAGTAATCGGGATCGACAAGCTGGCGCTACACCCAAAATCGAGGAACACGAGCAACACCATCGACCACGCGCAGCAATCTGAGCATCGCACCGGCTCCGCGGCCGTCAATCATCGTTCGCTTACAGCGTCTGAAGGCCGCCTAACGCCGCGGCGCTCTGCTGCGGCGTCCTATCATAATCGCGGCCAGGGAGCGCAGCGAGCCGGCCGCCTCCTTAGCCAACGCCGGCAGCAGCAGCGCCTCGTTAGACGCGTCGGCATGTCCGCGACTGTGGGCCCATCAGTACGTCGCTCATACAGACCAATCACGGTAGCCAGAGCGAGTGTGCAGGCGCCACTCTCGATTAGCCGGGTGTGTCCAAGGTGCATCGGCCACGCTAGTAAGGCGACAGATAACGAGCGCGATCAGCCAGGCCTGAACAAAGGCGCTTCCATCGAACTCCGGTCACAGCCATGTCCTCCTCGGAGCTGGTCGCCGGTCTAACTACAAATTCTAGGACCATGATATCCTGCGAAGCGGCGCGAAATACTGCAAGCCGCCGCTGTTAATTCTGTGCTCGGCGTTCCCGGCCTGCAAGGCAACCCTACACCCTGCCAGCCATTGCGGGATTGGAATCCTTTTCTGGGGGAGGGAACTGCGGCGAGGGCACGTCGGATAACGTGCGCGAACGGCCGCCGGAGGGCCGAGGGTCGAGAAAGGGCCTACAACCGGTCGGCCGGGCTCCGGACGCCCAACCCGCCCTTGTTCAGCACGTGCGTGTAGATCATCGTCGTCCGCACGTCGGAATGCCCCAGCAGGGTCTGCACGGTCCGGATGTCCGCCCCCGCCTCCAACAGATGCGTCGCGAAAGAGTGGCGCAGGGAGTGGGTGGTCACCCGCTTGGTCAGCCCCAGCTCCCACACGGCCTTCTTCACCGCCCGCTGCACGACGGTCTCGTGCAGATGATGCCGCCTCGCCACGCGGTGCTCGTCAACGAACGTCCTCGCCGCGGGAAACACGTACCACCAGGGCCAACTGGTCTCCGCATCCGGATACTTGCGCGCCAACGCGGGCGCCACGCCGGTCACCAGCACGCGCTCCCGCCGGTCGCGCCGGAAGGACTCAATGCCATCCCGCAGCCGCCGCTCGAGTGGCGGCACGCACGACTCGGCCAGGGGCGTCCGCCGGTCCTTCTTCCCCTTCCCGCCCCGCACGACGATCTCCCGCCGGTCCAGATCCACGTCCTTCACCCGGAGACTCACGCACTCCGACACGCGCAGCCCGCTGCCGTACATCAGACTCGCGCACAGCCGCGCCGGCTCGGGCAGCTTGCCCAGCAACCCTCGTACCTCGTTCTGCGACAGCACCACGGGCACGTACCGCGGACGCCGGGCGGGAGTGATCCCCTCGATTCGTGGCAGGGCGGTGCCGAGCACATGCGCGTACAGAAAGAGCAGCGCGGCAAGCGCCTGGTTCTGGGTGCTGGCGGCCACCTGCTCGCCAACCGCCAGGTTCGACAGAAACGCCCGGACCGCGTCGGGACCGAGGTCCCGCGGATGCCGCCGCCCGTGAAACGCGACGTACCGCCGGATCCAGTGGACGTAGGCCTCCTCGGTCCGCCGGCTGTACCGGCGCTCGCGCAGCCGCCGACGCACGACCTCCATCAACCGAAAGCGGCGGCCGGGATCTGGCGGACCATTGAGATGGGATTCGGGAATCGGCGGCAGCGGCATGATACGACAATGCCGGCCCCTCTCGGCGCCGGCATCATCAATCCATTTCGCGGCGGGGTGGAAACCCGCCCCGGGCCCTACGACAGCCCGACGATCACGCCCTTCTCGTCGATCGACATCCCCTCCGCCGCCGGCACCTTCGGCAACCCCGGCATCGTCATGATGTCCCCAGCCTTCGCCACCACGAACCCCGCGCCGGCCGCTCCCGTACACCTCGTTGATCGTGATCCGGAACCCGGTGGGCTTGTTCAGCTTGCTCGCGTCGTCGGTGAGCGAATACTGCGTCTTCGCAATGCACACGGGCGTCTCACCCATCCCGATCGATTCCAGATAGTCGATGGCACGCTCGGCGGCGGGCGCATAGTCCACCCCGTCGCCCACCGTACACCTTCTTCACGATCGTGTCGATCTTCTCGCGGATGGGCTTCTTCGCGTCGTACAGCGGCGCATACTTGGCCCCGCCCTGCTTCAGCATGTCGAGGACCTCCTTCGCCAGCTCCTCGCCGCCCTCGCCACCCTTGGCCCACACGTCGGCCAGCACCACGCGCGCGCCCAGCCCCGCCGCGTAGTCGTGCACCATCTTCAGCTCCGCCGGCGTGTCGCTCAGGATCCGGTTGATCGCGATCACCACCGGCACCCCGAACTGCCGCACGTTCTCCAGATGGTGCTTGAGATGCGGCAACCCCTTCTCCAACGCCGCCAGATTCTCCGTGGTGAGCTGCTTCTTGTCCATCCCGCCCTGCATCTTGAGCGACCGGATGGTGGCCACCAGCACCGCGGCCTCGGGGTTCAGCCCCCCGAACCGGCACTTGATGTCGAAGAACTTCTCGGCGCCCAGATCCGACCCGAACCCGGCCTCGGTCACCACCACGTCGCCCAACGCCAGCGCCGAACGCGTGGCGAGAATGCTGTTGCACCCGTGCGCGATGTTGCCGAACGGCCCGCAGTGCACCAGCGCCGGCCCGCCCTCCAACGTCTGCACGAGGTTCGGACGGATGGCATCCTTCAACAACATGGTCATCGCGCCGCTGGCGTTGAGCTGACCGGCACGCACGGGCTTCCGATCCTTGCCCGCCGTGGACCCGACGATGATCCGCGACAGCCGCTCCTCCAGATCCTTGCGGCTCGTGGCCAGCGACAGGATGGCCATGATCTCGCTGGCCGGGATGATCACCCAGTGCTCCTCGCGCACCACACCGTTGGCCATCCCGCCCAACCCGATGGTCGCGTTCCGCAGCGCGCGGTCGTTCATGTCGATGGTCCGCGGCCAGGTGACCCGCCGCGGCTCGATGTTCAGCGGATTTCCCTGCTGCAGATGGTTGTCGAGCATCGCGCTCAACAGCGCGTGCGCGCTCGAGATCGCATGGAAGTCGCCGGTGAAGTGCAGGTTGATGTCGTCCATCGGAATCACCTGCGAGTACCCGCCGCCCGCCGCGCCACCCTTCACTCCGAACACGGGACCCAGGCTCGGCTCGCGCATGCACAGAATCGCGTCGCTGCCGATGCGCCGCAGCGCCTGCGTCAGCCCCACGCTCACCGTGCTCTTGCCCTCGCCCGCCGGCGTGGGACTGATGGCCGTCACCAGCACCAGCCGCCCCTTCACGGGCCGAGTGGAAACCTCGAGCGGGATCTTCGCCTTGTAGTGCCCGTACAGATCTATGTCGTCCGCGCCAAGCCCGATGTCCGCGGCCACGTCCACGATGGGACGCGGCCGCGCCGCCTGCGCGATCTCGATGTCGGAAGGAACGTTCGGTCCGGTCAACTCTGCTCCTGCGTGATGGGAGCGCGCACGCGCTCCGGATGGGCATACACATTCGCGGTCCGGCCGCGCAGCAGCCCGACGAGCGTCATTCCGCAACGCTCGGCCAGGCGCACGGCCAGACCGGTGGGACGTGAAACCGCGGCCAGCAGCGGCACCCCGAACGCCGCCGCCTTCTGCACCAGCTCGAAACTCGCACGGCTGGTCACGACCAGGAACCCGCTCGAAGCGTCGATCCCCTCGCGCGCCAGCGCGCCCAGCACCTTGTCCAGCGCGTTGTGACGGCCGACGTCCTCGCGCACCACGCGCAATTCGCCGTCGGCCGTCGCCCACGCCGCGCCGTGCACGGCGTGCGTGGCCCGGTTGAACGGCTGCCGCGCATCCAGCGCCGAGCCCGCCCTCCACAACGCTTCCGACTCGATCACCAGCGGCGAGGTCACCGGTCGCGGCGTGCGCACCGCGTCCTCGATGGCCTCCACGCCGCACAACCCGCACCCGGTGCGCCCCGAGATCGCCCGCGCCCGCTCGGCGAGCCGCTCCACCAACGGCGCGGGTATCTCGATGGCCAGCTCCACCCCGCGGCTGTGCGGCGACACGGTCACGCTCGCGATCTCGTCGCGCGAGGCGACGATCCCCTCGCTCAGCGTGAACCCATACGCGAAGTCTTCCAGGTCGGCCGGCGTCGCCATCATCACCGCGTGCGCCCGCCCCGAATACACGAACGCGACGGGGACCTCCTCGGCCACCGGCGCGCTGTCGTCGCTCGATTCGTCGTCCGTGAGCCGCACGAAGCCGCGGTCGTGTACGGGATCGCCGTAGCCGAGTCCGGGCACCGGGCCCAGCGCGTCCGACGGCGTCGCATCTGCGCTCGGTCGCGTCCCGGGGTGCCGCGCTCCGCGGGGTCGTCAGCCTCGGCATTCGCCTTGCCGTTCCCCGTGCCCGCCACCACGCCCTGGCCCTTGGCCGCGCCCCTTCACGAACTGCCACCCGAACCGCCCCTTGATGCACAGGTTGCCCGACGGTGATGTCGTTGTCCAGCGGCGTCGTGGCCTTCACGATCGTCACCGTCCTGCACGTGCAGCGTGAGCGTGCACCCCACGCCGCAGTAGGGACAGATGGTGTCGGTGGCGGTCTGCTTCTCCTCGTGCCAGGTGCCGTCGGCGCGCATGTCGAACTCGGTCTTCGCCATCAGCGCACCGGTGGGACACACGGCGATGCAGTTGCCGCAGTACACGCACGCACTCTCGGGCAGCGGGGCGGCGAACTCGGTGCTGATGCGCGCGTCGAAGCCGCGCCCCGCCACGGCGATGGCGAAGGTGTTCTGGTGGTCGGGGCCGCACGCCTCCACGCACTTGTAGCAGAGAATGCACTTGGCGTAGTCGCGCACGTAGAGATCGTTGTCCACCTTGGCGGGCTGCGCCACGGTGGCGGCGTACGCGGGGTCGGGCGGCGCGTGGTGACCGGGGACCAGCGCGTCGCGCGCGCCGGCGGCGCGCGGCGGGCGCCTTGGGACCGTACCGCTCGGGCTTCGCCCCGTACTCCGCGATCCACTCGGCGACCTTCGGGGTTTCGGACAGATCCACCGACGACGCGAGCATCTCGAGAATCAGCTTCCGGCTGTGCCGCACGCGCTTGGAGTTGGTGAGCACTTCCATGCCCGGCTCCACGGTGCGCGAACAGCTCGGCACGAGCACGCGCGCGCCTTTCACCTCCACCACGCAGATGCGGCACACGTTCACGGGACGCAGTGTCTCGAGGAAGCAGAGGGTCGGGATCTCGACGCCCATGGTGGCGCAGGCGGCGAGGATGGTGGTGCCCTCGGGCACCTCGATCTTCTTGCCGTCGATGGTGAGCGACACCTTCTTCGACTCGGCGCCGCGGCGACGACGGATCTGCGCGAGGGGTACTGGTGCGATACCGGTCATGGTGGTTGGTGCGTCTGGATCGGTGTGGCTGAGTGCAGTGCTCTGTACGGCAGGTGCAAACAGATTCGAACTACAATTTCACGGAAACAACGGAAAACAACGCGGATACTGCAACTGCAACTGCAACCAAAAACACTTGGTGAACTGCAACTGCAACTGCAACGACTGCAACTGCAACTGCAACTGCAACTGCAACTGCAAACTGCAACTACCAACTACAACCGCCTACTGCTCTCCGTACAATCCCAACCGCTTGATGGCGCTCTCGACCGCGGAGTATGCCGTCTGCCCGAGTCCGCAGATGGAGGCGTCTTTCATGGAGCGACCCACTTCGTCGATGAGCGCCAACTCCTCGCGCACGCCGTCGAGTGTCTTGCCCACCCGGATACGGTGCAGCGCCTCCTCCTGCCGCACGGTGCCCACACGGCAGGGCACGCACTGCCCGCAGCTCTCGTCGCGGAAGAAGGCGGCGATGCGGAGCAGCACCTCCTCCATGTCCGCCGACTCGTCGAACGCCACGATCACTCCCGAACCCAGCGTGGCCTCGGCGGCACGCACCCCCTCGAAGGTGAGCGGGATGTCCAGTTCGTCGGGGCGCACGAAGACGCCCGCCGCACCGCCCAGGAGGATGGCCTTGAGCGTGCTCCCAGCGCAGACGCCGCCGGCGAGTCCGAGCACTTCGCCGAGCGTCGCACCGAACGGAACCTCGATCACCCCCGGATGCTCCACCGCACCGCTCACGCAGAACAGCTTGGTGCCGGTGGAGCCTTCCGTGCCGATCTTCGCGAACGCCGCACCGCCGTCCAGGACGATGCCCGGCACGTTGGCCAGCGTCTCGACGTTGTTCACCACCGTCGGGCAGCCGAACAACCCCGCCTGCACCGGGAATGGCGGCTTGTTGCGCGGCTCGCCACGGTAGCCTTCTATGGAATTGAAGATCGCCGTCTCTTCGCCGCAGATGTACGCGCCCCCACCCTGCCGGATCTCGATGTCGAAGCTGAGCCCGCGACCCAGCACGTCGTCGCCCAGAAAGCCGTGCGTCCGCGCCTGGTCGATGGCGTGCTGCAACCGACTGGTGGCCAGCGGATACTCGCCGCGAATGTAGATGTAGCCGTGCTCGCACCCCGTGGCGTACGCGGCAATGGTCATCGCCTCGACGAGTGCGTATGGATCGCCCTCCATCAGCGCGCGGTCCTTGAACGTGCCGGGCTCCGACTCGTCGGCGTTGCAGATCAGGTAGTGCGGCGTGGCGGCCTGCGCCGCGACAGCCTCCCACTTGCGCCCCATGGGAAAGGCGGCGCCGCCGCGCCCCATGAGCTTCGACACCAGCACCTCGGCCACCACGGCTTCCGGCTTCATGCCGAGTGCCTTCTCCAGCGCCTCGAACCCGCCGCTCTTGGTGTAGGCGTCGATGCTCGTGGGGTCCACCTTGCCCACCCGCTTGAGCAGCCGCGGCTCGCCCTTTGCGGCGGTGAATACGGTTCCGTCGAATGCTTGAACCACAGACGACACAGACGACACAGATGCCACACCAGAGCCGTCTCCCTTCTGGTGTGTTTTCTGTGGTTGTTTCTGCGTGTTCTGTGTGCTCTGTGGTTCAAATCCTGGCGCCAGCATCTCGACCGCCGCCCCGGCACTCAACCCGGCAATCTGCAACTCCACCGGTTCGACACCGGCCACCTGCAGCATCGCCGCCGGCGCGTGGTCGCACATGCCGAGACAGGGCGACCGCACCCACACCGCCGCGTCGTCGGCAATCGTGATCTCGTTGCCCTCGGGCCCGTGCGTGTGCGCCGGTCCGAACTTCTCCTCCAGCGCCGCGCACAGCGCATCGGCGCCGCGGCACTTGCAGGCGATGTCGTCGCACACGTGAAGCACGCGCTTCGCGCGCGGCGTCGTGGAGAGCAGCGCGTAGAACGTCGCCACGCCCCACGCGTCGGCGGGCGGCACGTTCAGCCGCTCGCATACGTAGCCCAACCCGCCCTCGCTGACCCACCCCACGCGCGCCTGCAGCGCGCGCAGCGCGGGCAACAACAGATGCCGCCGGTCGCGCATCGACTGGCCGCCGTGCGCCATGTGCTGGTCGCGCGTGCTGCCGCGCGCTCCGCCATCCCACGCCGAGGCCGGCGGCCCCAGGCAGGCATCCACCGCGCCACGCTCCTCGGCGGTCGGGGCCGTGTCGATCACGCGATTGTCCATCAGTCTCCGGTCTCCACCGCGACGCCGGCCAACTCCACGCGCACGGCGCTCGCCTTGAATTCCGCGGTGCCGGAAAGTGGGTCGGAGGCGTCGATGGTCAACAGGTTGGTGGGTACTTCGTCCGGGAAGTGCAGCGTCATGAACACCACGCCGGGGCGCAGCCCGCGATCGATGCGCGCCGGCGCCAGTACGCTCCCGCGCCGCGAGGTGACGCGCACCTGGTCGCCGGTCGCGATGCCCAGCCGCGCCGCGTCCTCGGGCGAGATCTCGAGCGCTTCGCCCAGGTGCAGCGGCGAGTCGAACCCGCCCGACTGCACGCCCGTGTTGTACGACTCCAGCCGGCGCCCCGTGGTGAGCAGCAACGGGTACTCGTCGTCCGGCGTTTCCACCGGCCCCTCGTGCTTCACCACCGAGAAGGGTGCGGCACGTCCGCCGCGCGGCGTCTCCCAGAGACGCGCGTGCAGGAACTTGGTGCCCGGATGCTTTTCGTCCGGACAGGGCCACTGGATGCCACCCATCGCCTCCATGCGCTTGTAGCTCATGCCGCCGCAGAACGCCGGCGCGACTTTCCGCACCTCGTTCCACACCTGCTCGGCCGTCGGGTATCCCCAGTCGTGGCCCATACGCTTGGCGAGCTCGGAGAGAATCCAGAGTTCGTCGCGCGCGCCCTCGGGGGGCTCCACGGCTTTGCGCACCCGCTGGATGCGCCGCTCGCTGTTGGTCACGCTCCCGTCCGCCTCGGCCCAGCTCGCGGTGGAGGGGAGCACCACGTCGGCAAGCTGCGCCGTCTTCGTGAGGAAGATCTCCTGCACCACCAGGTGGTCGAGCCCCGTGAGCAGCTTCTCCACGTGATGCCCGTCGGCGTCGGACTGCGCCGGGTTCTCGCCGATGACGAGCAGCGCCGTCATGTCGCCGCGGTCCATGGCGTGGAGCATCTCGGTGAGGTTCCACCCGTACTTGGGCGGGATCGTGCACCCCATGATCTTCTCGATGCGGGTGCGCGCCACGTCGTCGAGGATGTCCTGGAAGCCGGGGAGCTTGTTGGGCAGGGCGCCCATGTCGCCGCCGCCCTGCACGTTGTTCTGCCCGCGCAGCGGGTTGCACCCCGAGCCCCAGCGCCCCACGTGTCCGGTGAGCAGCGACAGGTTGATGAGCGCCAGCACGTTCTCGGTGGCGTTGTGGTGCTCGGTGATGCCGAGCGTCCAGCAGATCATCGCCTTGTCGGCTTTGGCGTAGGTGTGCGCCGCCTCGCGGATGACGTCGGCGGGCACGCCCGTGAGCTGCTCGGTGACCTCCAGCGTGAACGGCTCCACCGACTTCGCGTAGGCGTCGAAATGCTCGGTGGCGTTCTCGATGAACTCCTTGTGCGCCAATCCAGCGTGGATGATCTCGCGCGCCATGCCATTGGAGAGCGCGATGTCGGTGCCCACGTTGAGCCCCATCCATACGTCGGCCCACTGGGCGGACTCGCTCCGCCGAGGGTCCACCACGTACAGCCGCGTCCCCTTCCGGATCCCCTTCAATAGATGATGGAACCAGATGGGGTGGGCGTTGCGCGCGTTGGAGCCCCAGAGGAACGCGACGTCCGTGTCCTCTGCTTCTTCGTAGGAGCTCGTGCCCCCGCCCGCACCAAAGACCGTCGCCAGACCGACGACGCTAGGTGCGTGTCACGTTCGGTTGCAGCTATCGATGTTGTTGCTGCCGAAGGCGACGCGGGCGAGTTTCTGCGCCAGGTAGTTCATCTCGTTCGTGCTCTTGGAGCACGAGAAGATGCCGAGCGCTTCGGGCCCCTTGTTCTCGATGTTGCGGCGGAATCCGGCGGCCGCGGCATCGAGGGCTTCGTCCCAGGTGGCGGGGCGAAGCTCGCCGTCCTTGCGGACCAGGGGCTGCGTCAGACGTTCGTAGGCACGCGTGTTGGGTGTAGCTGGCATGGCGGGTTGGTCTCTCCGTGAAAGACGGTCCAACCCCCGAACGTTGCCCAATGGACCCCCGCGGGGCAAGTCGTTGCCGCATCACGCTTCCGGGGCGGCCGGGGGCTCTCCGGCTGCGGGGTGCCGGGCGGGGCTCCGCTGCAGGTCGAGCATCAACCGATCGAACAACAATGGGCGCGGAAAACGCGGATTACGCGGAAGAGAAGCCGGGTGTGGTTTCAGCCCCCCAAAGTCTCTATCAGCGTAATCCGCGCACTCCGCGAAATTGTAGTTCCAATTGTTGGCGCCCGCCCCCGCGCGGAGTCCGACGCGCCACGCCGGACTACGGCTTCGCCGCCGACACCTTGGCCGCCATCTGAAGCGCCGCGTCGGCATTCACGATCCCGCCGGTTACCGAGAGCGACCCGAACGGCACCAGCGGATCGCCTTCCTTGGCCCCCGGCTTGGCCACCCGCTGCGTGGCGTAGCGAGTCGCCGACTGGAGGATGACGTCCCGCACCTCGGTGGCCGTCAGGTTGGGGTAGTACGACATGATCAGCGCCGCGAGCCCCGCCACCACCGGCGACGCCATGCTCGTGCCCTGGTCGCGCTCGAACTTGTTGCCCGGAATCGTGGACAGGATGTCCACGCCCGGGGCGAAGACGTCCACGCGCTGCTTGCCGTAGTTGCTGAACGACGCCGCCAGCGAATCGCCCCCCACCCACGTCGACGCGCCCACCTCGATCCAGTTGTTCGCGTGGCCGCCGTCCAGATAGTAGGGCGTCGGGAAGTTGTGCCCCAGGTCGATGTCCTCGCCGTCGTTCCCCGCCGCGTGCACCATGAGTACGCCGTGCGCGTCGGCGTACTTCACCGCCGCGTCCACCACCGACTTCTGCGGCGAGTAGGGCTTGCCGAAGCTCATGTTGATCACCTGCGCCCCGTTGTCCACCGCGTAGCGGATGGCGTTGGCCACATCCTTGTCGCGCTCGTCGCCGTCAGGCACGGTGCGGACCATCATGATGCGCACCGACTGGGCCACGCCCTGAATACCCTCCTTGGGGTCGAGCACCGCGCCGATGATCCCCGACACGTGGCTGCCGTGCAGCGCGTCGGGACCCATCACGTCGCGGTTGCCGTAGTCGCGCTGCGTCAGATCCATCAGGCTGTCGCCGACGATCGCCCGGGGCATGTACGTGGAGTCGTAGCCGAACTTGACCTGCGACTCGTACTCCTTGCGCGCCTCGTCGATCACCGCTTTGGTGACGTGCGCCCTGGTGAGCTGCAGGTAGATGGCGCGCGCCTGCTGCTGCTCCTGCGACTGCGGCGCGAAGTCCGTCACCCGCTGCAGCGTGAGCGAATCGGGAATGGCCGCGTGCAAAATCTCCGTGGCGCGGTCCAGCGCGTCGCCGGCGCCGTTGATGTTGTCCAGCGTCTTGATGGCCTCCACGCGCTTCTTCTCGAACTGCGCCGCGATCTGCGCGCACTCCTCGGCCGAAATCGGCGGACCCGCCACGCTCAGCGGCGCGATGTGCATGCAGCGCGCGTACAGCCGCGTGAGTTCGAACGTCTCGTGGTCGATGTCCTTGCCGTCAGCGCCGCCGATGAAGTTCCACCCCCACGTGTCGTCCACGTAGCCGTTGTGGTCGTCGTCCTGGCCGTTGCCCGGAATCTCCTTGGGGTTGTGCCAGAGGTGCGGCAGCAGGTCCACGTGCGCCGTGTCCACCCCACCGTCGATCACCGCCACCACCACCGTTCGCTTGGGCTGCTGCCCAGCCAGCAACGTCCGCTCGGCGCGCAACACGCTGATCCCCGGCAGGTGATCGTTCAGCTCGTCCAGGAGCTGCCAGTCACTGGGGGGTGTGTCCACCGTGGCCCGGGGCACGATCGCCGGTTCGTTGGCGCCCGCGGGAGCGGGGGCGGGGGCGGGGGCGGGCGACGGAACCGGGACTGGCGCCTGGGTGACGACGCGCGGAGCGGAACAGGCGGCGAGCGCAAACGCGGCTGCGCCAAGGAGCGTGAACGGCTTCATGGGCGGTCCGATCTGGAATGAGATTCGCTCAATCTAGCCGTGGCGCGGGCGCCGTGCTGGCGCCCGCCAGGGGGGGATCACCGCGGCGCCCGCCTGCCCCGCTCCGCGACGCGCCCCGGCCGGCACCGGCGCTCCACCACCGCCGCCGCGTCGATCGCGCGGCGACTGGGCAGCAGCGGCCTGGCTTCCGGCGCGTGGTTCACGACTTCCGTGTACGGCGACGCCGTGAGCCAGGTGGTCACGTGACCGGTGTCCGACAGAACGCGCACACGCAGCCCGTCGTACCGGCCGGTGGCGTGGTTGGTGTCGGTGGTCGCCAGCAAGGCGCCCCGCCCATCTCTACCGCGCATCTGGCGGTCGAAGCCCAGGTCGTACGCCGTGCGCTGGGCGCATGCGTACAACGCCGGGTCTGCCACGGGCACCACGCTGGGACGCGTGGTCGGGGGAGTCGTGCGGGCGCAGCCCATCGCCATCAGGGCCGCCATCGATGTCACGGGAAGGATGCGGTTCATGCGGGCCTCCTGCCGTTGATTCCCGACATACCCATTCAGCAACACCGAGGTTGCAATCCTGAGCGCCCGGGAAAACCGACAATTCGGCAACTGCTTGCAGGCATAAGACTTCCACTCTAGGCCCCGCATGGCGTGGGACCCCATTCGCCGCATCGCGACGCCTCATGCTGCACCGCACTGACCGGCAAGTCTGTGCGCCGGCGCACACTTCGTCCTATACCGATTCCAACTTGAAGATCCGCGCCATGCGCACCCACTTCTCCCCAGGCGCCGCCCACGGGAGCGCCTGCTGGAACGCAGACATGAGCGTCTCCCATTCCTGCACCTTCGGGTCGGCTGCATCGGCGGCGGCCTTCGCCTCGAACGAGAAGTCGTCGGCCACGTCCATCACCATGAACAGCCGGTGGCCCGTCCGGTAGATCTCCATGTCCGCGATCCCCGCGCCACGGATGCTCTCGGTGATCTCGGGCCAGATGCGCTCGTGATGGCGCTCGTACTCCGCGATCAGGCCGGCGTCGTCCTTCAGGTCCAGCGCGAAACAGTAGCGGCGAGTCATCGGCGCGTCTCGGTGACGGGGATCAGACCGGCGACGGATGGACCAGCGCATCGGCCGGTACGGCCGGCGCGCGGCGGTGGCCGAGCACCGCGAAGTAGAACACGTAGGCATAGCAGACGATGGGCACCAGGAACGCCGTCTGGATGCTCGTGCGGTCCGACACCAGCCCCATCACGGCGGGCAGCACCGCGCCGCCGACAATGGACATCACGAGCAGCGACGCGCCGAGCTTGCGGTGCGGGCCCAGCCCCTCGAGGCTGAGCGCGAAGATGGTCGGATACATCAGCGAATTGAAGAAACCGAGCAGCACTACCATCCACACGGCCAGCATCCCCGCCCCGCCCACCGCCATGCCCGCCGCCACCATCCCGCCCACCGCGAACAGCGCCAGCAGCCGCTGCGCCTTCACATACTTCATCACGCCGGCGGAGAAGAAGCGGCCGAGCATGAACCCGATGAGGTGGTACATGAGGAAGCGCGCCGCCAGCCTGTCGGGCGTACCCGGCACCATGTGCTCCACGAACCGGATGACGAAGCTGGCCGCGCCCACCTGCGCGCCCACGTAGAAGAACTGCGCAATCACGCCGCGCACCAGATGCCGGTGCGAGAGGATGCCGGAGTGCCGCAGCGCGGCCGTGGGCTCGTCCGCCGGCTCCTCCTTGACCTCGGGCAGATGCACGCGCCAGAACAGGAAGGCCACGAACAGGAAGATCGCCGCGATCACGAGATACGGCCCGCGCACCAGCCCGGCCTCCATGGCCCGGAACGAGGAGAGCTGCGCCGGCGTCATCGCCGCCACGTTGGTGCTCGCCGAGTCGGCGCCCGAGAGGATGAACGCGGCGCCGATGATCGGCGTGATCACCGCCCCCACGGAGTTGGCCGACTGCGCGGTGTTGAGCCGCCACGACGCGGTCTCCGGCGGACCCAGCGTGGTGACGTAGGGATTGGCGCCCACTTCCAGGAATCCCTGCCCGCACGCCATCACGAACAGCGCCAGCAGGAAGAACGGGTACAGGCGCACGTACGACGCCGGGATGAACAGCAGCGCGCCGACGGCGCACACCAGCAGCCCGGTGATGATCCCCCAGCGATAGCCCACCCGCCGCATCCACCATCCGGCCGGCAGCGCCGACAGGAAGTAGCCGCCGAAGAACGCCGTCTGGATGAGCGACGACTCGAAGTCGGTGAGGCCGAATGCGCGCTTCAGGTGCGGGATGAGAATGTCGTTGAGGTTCACCCCCAGCGCCCACAACAGGAACAGGCTGGTGACGAGCACCAGGGGAACGACGTAGCGCCGCTCGGTGAACGCCGGTCGCTGGCTCATGCCGCCTCTCAGGTGATGGCCCGGTCCAGGTGGACGTATCCGCCATCCACGTACAGATGCTGCCCCGTGATGTGTCCGGCGCGCCGCGACAGGAGGAACGCCACCATCGCCGCGACCTCGTCGGGTTCGGTCATGCGCCGTTCCAGCGGAATGCGGTGCACGATGCCGGCCAACTTCTCCGCGGGATCGGGAAAGCTGTCCAGCCACTGCCGGTAGAGCGGCGTCATCACCTCGGCGGGCACCACCGCGTTCACCCGGATGCCGGCGGGGAGCAGCTCCACCGCCCATTCGCGCGTGAGTGCCAGCACGCCGCCCTTGGACGCCGCATAGCCCGACGTGCCCCCCTGGCCCGTCACCGCAACCTTGGACGCGACGTTCACCACGGCGCCGCGCGACTCGCGCAGCGCCGGCAGCGCGAAGTGCGCCATCTCGAAATAGTGAACCAGGTTCCGGCGCAGCGAGGTCGCGAACTCGGCCGGCGTGCCCTGCTCCAGCGACACGCGGTCGTTCACACCGGCGTTGTTCACCAGCGCGTCTATGCGACCCGTGGCCGCGAGCGCCTGTTGCACCACGCGCTCGCACGCGCCCGGCTCCATGAGATCGGCCTCGAGAAAGGTGCAGGGCGTGCCGGCGCCGGTCAGTTGCTCGCACAGCGTCTCGCCTGCCTCGCGATCGCGGTCCACGACCACGGGCCGTGCGCCCTCGGCGGCCAGGGTGCGTGTGACGGCTTCACCGATTCCCTTGGCGCCGCCCGTCACGAGCACGCACTTGCCCTTGAGATCAAGATCCACGCCGGCCTTCCTGCTCGTCGAGTCCGTAGAAGCGTGCCGCGTTGCCGCCGAACAGCGCCTGCTGTTCGTCCGCCGAGAACGCGTGGGCGTACTCCTCCACCACACCCACCACGCGCGCGTAGTCGCCGGCCACGAGACACACCGGCCAGTCCGATCCGAACATGAGCCGGTCCGCGCCGAACGCCTCGAACGCCACATCCAGATACGGCCGCAGGTCGGCCGGGCGCCAGTGGGCCAGGTCGGCCTCGGTGATCGTTCCCGACAGCTTGCACCAGACGTTGGGGCGGCGCGCCAACTCCCTGAGGTGCGTCGCCCACGGCTCGAGCACGCCGTCGCGGATGCGCGGCTTGCCCAGATGGTCGAGCACGAACGGCTGATCCGGCAGGCGATCGACCAGTGCGATGGCGGCGGGAAGTTGGCGCTCGAATACCAGGAGGTCGAAGGTGAGGCCGAACGAATGCAGGCGGCCGATGCCGCGCGCCACGTCGTCGCGCGCCAAAAAGTCGTCGGCCTCCGCCTGGGCAACGTGCCGCACACCGCGCAGCCGCGGGTTCGCCACGAGCCGGCCGAGCGTGTCGTCGAGATCGGGCGCGCGAAGGTCCACCCACCCCACGACGCCGCGAATGAATGCGTTGGCGTGCGCCAGTTCGAGCAGAAACAGCGTCTCGGCGTCGGACTGGTCGGCCTGCACCGCCACACAGCCGTCCATGCCATTCGCGGCCAGCACCGGCGCCAGATCCACGGGGAGGAAGTCGCGCCGGATGGCCGCCATGTCGGGCGTGATCCACGCATCTCGTACCGGATCGAAGCGCCAGAAGTGCTGGTGCGCATCCACCCGGCGTGGCGTCACGCCGACGCCGCCACGCGCTGCCTCGACGTTCCCAATCCGGCCACGCTCAACTCCACCACGTCGCCCGCGGCCAGATACCGGGGCGGCGTCATGCCGAGTCCCACGCCGGCCGGCGTGCCGGTGGAGATCACGTCGCCCGGCAGCAGCGTCATGCACTGACTCACGTACGACACCAGCGCGGCCACCCCGAAAATCATGTTCGCGGTGGTGCCGTTCTGCACGCGCTCGCCGTTCACGGTGAGCCAGAGCGCCAGCGCCTGCGGATCGGGGATCTCGTCGGGCGTGGCCATGAACGGCCCAATGGGCGCAAAGCTGTCGAAGCTCTTCCCCTTCACCCACTGCCCGCCACGCTCCATCTGCCAGTGCCGTTCGCTCACGTCGTTGTGCAGCATGTACCCCGCCACGTGCGACATCGCCTTCTCTTCGCTCACCCGCGACGCGCGGCGGCCGATGACCACCGCCAGCTCCACCTCCCAGTCTGTCTTCGTGGAGCCGGGCGGCATCACGATGTCGTCGAAGGGACCGCAGATGGAGGTCGTGGACTTGAAGAAGATCACCGGTTCCGTCGGCGGCGTGGCCCCGGTCTCGCGCGCGTGGTCGGAGTAGTTGAGCCCGATGCAGACCAGCTTGGACGGTCGCGCGATGCACGGCCCCAGGCGCACCTTGTCGGGCACCACGGGACATGCGCCGCGTTCCGTCCGCAGCCACGCGTCCAGGCGGCGCAGGCCGTCGGAGCCGAAGAACGCCTCGTTCCAGTCCTCGCCGAAGTCCGTCACGTCCCGGCGCTGGCCGTCGGCGTCCAGCACGCCCGGGGTCTCGTGCCCCGGATCGCCGAATCTGATCAGTCGCATGTGCCGGTCCTCATCCGTTGAGGTGCAGGAACCCGCCATCCAGCGGGTAGTCGGTTCCGGTGGCGAACGCCGCTTCGTCGGAGCATAGGTAGAGCGCGAGATTGGCGACTTCGCGCGGCTTTCCCATGCGGCCGATGGGCTGCGTGGCCGAGAGCTTGCCGAACATCTCCTCCTCCCGTCCCGGATAGTGCTTTCGCAAGAAGCCGTCCACAAACGGCGTGTGGACGCGCGCCGGCGAAATCGAGACGCACCGGATCCCGTACCGGGCGTAGTCCTTGGCGATAGAGTACGTCATGGCCAGCACCGCGCCCTTGGTCATCGAGTACGCGAACCGGTCGGCGACACCCGACGACGCGGCGATGGACGCCATGTTGAGGATCACCCCGCGCCCCCGCTCCTTCATCGCGCCGACCACGGCGCGCGTGCAGTTGTACAGGCCTCGCACGTTCACGCGGTACAGCCGGTCGAAGTCCTCCTCCGTGGTGCTCTCCACCGTGCCGATGTGCGACACGCCGGCATTGTTCACGAGGATGTCCACGGAGCCGGCGCCCAGAATCTCCGCGAAGCAGGCGTCGACCTCCGCCTGGTCGGACACGTCGCACCGGTGCGCCACCGCCCGGCCTCCCGCCACCGCGATCTCCGCCACGACCTCCTCGGCCGCCTCCCGGTCGGTGTCGAGGATCCGGACCGTCGCGCCGCGCGACGCGAACACCTCGGCGATCGCGCGACCGATGCCGCTCCCCCCGCCCGTGACCACCGCGACTCGCTCCGTGAGTGCGAACGGCTGTGCGCTCATCCCTGATCCTCCTTCCATGCCGCCCCACCGGGAAATGCGTACCGCGCGAGCGACTCGGGTTTCATCGTGATGCTGTAGCCGGGGGCGGCCGGCGCCCGGTAGCGACCGGCGCGGACCGCCACCGGATGGACGAAGTGTTCGTGCAGATGATCCACGTACTCCACGATGCGATCCTCCAGCGAGGCGCTGACGGCGATGTAGTCGAAGATGGCCAGATGCTGCACGTACTCGCACAACCCCACGCCGCCGGCGTGCGGACACACGGGGATGCCGAACTTCGCGGCGAGCAGCAGCACGGCGAGCACCTCGTTCACCCCGCCCAGTCGGCAGGCGTCGATCTGGCAGAACCGCATGCCCCCCGACTGCATGAGCTGCTTGAACACCACCCGGTTCTGGCACTGCTCGCCCGTGGCGACCCCGATGGGCGCGACGGCTTTGGCGATGGCCGCGTGCCCGAGCACGTCGTCCGGACTCGTCGGCTCCTCGATCCACCAGGGGTCGAAGCGCGCCAACTCGCGCGTGCAGGCGATCGCCTCCTCCACGCCCCAGCGCTGATTCGCGTCGAGCATCAGCCGCCGGTCGGGGCCGATCTCCGCGCGCACCAACGCCGCCCGGCGGACGTCGTCGGCCCGGTCGGCGCCGACCTTGATCTTGAAGTGAGACCATCCGGCCGCCACTCCCTCTCGGCAGAGTCGCCGGATCTCGTCGTCCGGATACCCCAGCCACCCCGCCGACGTGGTGTACGCCGGGTAGCCGTCGCGCCGCATCTCCGCTTCGCGTTCGCCCCGCCCCGGCGCGCGGTCGCGCAGCATGGCAAGCGCGTCCGCCGGCGTGAGCGCGTCTTCGATGTAGCGGAAGTCGATGCACGCTACCAGCGCCTCGGGCGTCAGGTCGGCCAGCAGCTTCCAGAGCGGCTTCCCCTCCACCTTGGCGCACAGATCCCACACGGCGTTGACCAGAGCGCCGGTGGCCAGGTGGATCACGCCCTTCTCGGGGCCCACCCAGCGCAGCTGCGAGTCGCTCGTGAGTCGGCGCCAGAAGCCGGCCATGTCGGCGCGGATCTCCTGGAGCGTCAGCCCGACCACCAGCGGCGCCAGCGCCCGGATGCCCGCCACGCACAGCTCGTTGCCGCGCCCCAGCGTGAACGTGAGTCCGTGCCCGGCCAGGCCATCGTCGCGGCTGGTATGCAGGATCACATATGCCGCCGAATAGTCGGGATCGGTGTGCATCGCGTCGGACCCGTGCTTGCCGCGCGAGGTGGGGAAGCGGATGTCCAGCGCCTCGACGCCGATGATCGTCGTCGGCATACCGTGCCTACGCGCCGACTACCGGTGTCCGATCGAAGTCGAGCGCGATCACCGAACACACCGGGTCGGGCGCCGACCCCAGCGACGCGAGGCCGAACCCGCCCGTGGCGTCGGTCAGGACCGCCGGATGACGGCCGGGATCCGCCAGCAGCGTCACGCGCGCGGGCGCGGTCTTCAACCCCGGCAGCGGCAGCGTGCCCGTGGGCCAGTCGGTGACGAACAGGTGGACCCGGTTTCCCTTGGTGGTCGAGCGGAAGCGCGCCCTGGCGAACAGCGACGCCGTGGTTCCGTAGATCGCCTCGCCGTTCACCTTCATCCATCGGCCGATGCCGGCCAGCCGCTCCACGCTCTCGTCGGGGAAGGTGCCGTCGGCCTTGGGCCCCACATTGAGCAGCAGGTTGCCGCCCTTGGACGACGTCTCCACCAGCAGCCCGATGAGATCGGCCGTGGACTTGAAGTCGTGGTCGTGCGCGTTGTAGCCCCAGTTGTGGTTCATCGTGATGCACGACTCCCAATCCACGCCCGGCAGTCCGGTCGCCGGCACCTGCTGTTCGGGCGTGCGGAAGTCGCCCAGGGGATCGGTGATCTTCGACTGCGACCACCCGTCCACGCGATTGTTCACGATCACATTGGGCTGGAGCTTGCGGCACCGGTCGTAGAGCGCGCGGCCCATCTCATGCGTCCAGGTGCGACTCCCAGTTGCCGTCGTACCACATGACGCCGACGTCGCCGTAGTTCCGGAGCAGCTGCTCCACCGAGCCGTGCAGGTACTGCACGTAGCTTCGCGTACTTCGCGCCGTCCACGGGGCGCGTCTCCGCCTCCCAATCGCGCCGCGGCAGATAGTCGGGGTGATGCCAGTCCATGATCGAGTGGTACCAGCACTGATGCAGCCCCGCGCGCCGGGAGGCCGCGGCCATCTCCGTGCAGATGTCGCGCTTGAAGGGCGTCGATCGGATGCAGAAGTCGGTGAGCGTGTTGTCGAAAAGGCAGAAGCCGTCGTGATGTTTGGTGGTGAGCGTCACGTACTTCATGCCCGCGTCCTTCGCCATCCCCACCCACGCGTCGGCGTCGAACTTCACCGGGTTGAACCGGTGCACGAGCTGGTCGTACTCCCTCAGCGGAATGTGCGCGTTGTTGCGGATCCACTCGGCGTAGTCGGTGCGGCCCTTCCACTCGCCGGCGAGGATGGAGTACAGCCCCCAGTGCAGGAACAGCCCGAACCGCGCCTCGCGCCACCACGCCATGCGCTCGGCGGCCGGGGAGAAGACGCTCGTCGCCCACAGGCCGTCGCCCGCATCGCTCAGACGGAGCAACGGGTGGAGCGCCATTGCGCCGAGTCCGGTGGCGCCGGCCGCGAGAAAGGATCGCCGGTGCACGCCGCCGCCCTAGTGCGAGACCATCGCGGTCACGATCTCGTACATCATCTGTGTGCCGGTGCGCACGTTTGCGAGCGAGATTCGCTCGTTGTTCCCGTGAACGCCCGATTCGTCGGCCTGCGGAATCAGGAAGGGCGCGTAGCCGTAACTGGCGATGCCGCGGTCGCGGAAGAAGTGGCTGTCGGTGAATCCCGTGGAGACGGCCGGCACGATGGCGGCGTTGGGATAGTGCTGCTTGGTGACCTGCACGATGGTGCGGTACAGCGCGTTGTCGGTGCTCGACACGGCCGGCGTGAATCCGAGAATCTGGTCGATCGTGATGCCGGGGTCGTTGAGCGCGTCGCGCAGCTCGCGCTTGAATTCGGCCACGTCCTGATCGGGAAGCAGGCGGCAGTCGAGCTGCGCCGACGCCTCGGGCGGGATGACGTTGATCTTCTCGCTGCCGTGCAGAATGGTGATCGAGCAGGTGTTGCGCGTGAGCGCCGCCAACTCGGGCATCTCGGTCTGCAGCCGCAGGATGGCGTCCGGATTCTGGATGGTCTTGCTCATGTCGGAGAAGGCGGCCTTCCACTGCGGCGGCGCCGTGGGCGCCAGCCCCTTGAAGTACGCATCCACCGCGGGGATGATGCGCGGCGCGAACTGATACGTCTGCAGCCGGTACAGCGACCGGATGAGCCGGTTCACCGCCGAGGCCACCTGCGGCTCGGAGCCGTGCCGCGGGGTGCCCGTGGCCGTGAGCTTGAACCAGTACGGCACCTTCTGCGTGACCTCGATGCCGAACTGCTCGCGTCCGTCGTCCACGCTTCCTCCGCCGCCCTCGTTGAGCACGAAGCCGGCGCCCTTGAACGCTTCGGGATGGTGCTCCATCACCCACCCGGCGCCGAACGCCGCGCCCGCTTCCTCGTCCGCGGTCGCCATGAAGATCACGTCGCGGTCGAGCGGCGGCTTGCTGCGATGGAGCGCCAGGAACGCCTCCAACTCCACGATGCCGAGCGTCTTGGTGTCGAGCGTGCCGCGGCCGAAGAGGATGCCGTCCTTCACCGTGGCGGCGAAGGGATCGACGTCCCAGTACTTCCGGTCGGCGGGCACCACGTCCATGTGGCTCAGCAGCACGAGCGCCGGTTGGTCGCCGCCCTTGAGCCGCGCCCACACGTTGCCGCGGCCCGGCGCCGACGACGCCGTGTCGAATGAGATCCCCTCGGCCGTGAAGATCCGGGCGAAGAACTTCATCGTCTGGTCTTCGTTCCCCGGCGGGTTGGTGGTGTTGATCTTGATGTACTGCTCGATGCGCGACACGGCCTCGTCCTGCAGTTTGGCCATGTCCACCGCCTGCTGGGCGGCGGCGAGTGCGGGGGCCATCGTCGCGAGCGCGGCGACGACGAGCGACGAGACGACGATGCGCCGCGGGGTGGGCACGCGGCGCATGGCGGGGAACGGGGAGGCGGGAGTGATCATCGGGATATGCTGCCGCCGGGCCGGAGCTTCCGCAAGTAGTACTGCCGGTAGCCCGGCGGATAGCCTTCGAGCGTGCCGTACAGTGCGTATCCGAGCTTCTCGTAGAACGGCCGCGCCTGGTACTCGAAGGTGTCGAGATACACGCCCAGGCAGTCCTGCGACCAGGCGTACTCCTCGATGGCGGCCATCAGGCGGCGGCCCACCCCGTGGCCGCGGGTCTGCTCGGGCAGCCAGAGTTTGGCCACGTACAGCCACCGCCAGCGGATGTGACCCAGCAGCCCGCCAATGGTGCGGCCCCCGTCATCGCGCACGAAGCACGAGATGGGCCGCTCGTTGCCGTCGCCGATCACGGCCACGTTGAACGCGCGGAGCCCTTCCTGCACCACCTGCTGATCGTCGGCCGACGGATGTTCGTCCACCGCGATCGTGAAGTTCGCGTCGCTCATGAAACGCGAATCTACACTATTTCCGGCGGCGCGCTTCCTTCTCGCGGGCGCGCTTGCGCTCCTCGGCCTTGCGCGCGCGAATGCCGGCGATGCGCTCCTGCAGCGGGACTTCGAGTTTGGCGTCGGTGCGCGCCGCGTAGTCGAAATCGGGTAGCACCACGCGCGGCAGTCGCTTGCCGATGGCGCGCTCGATGCCGCGCAGCTCGCCCTCTTCCTCGGGCGACACCATGGTGAACGCCTCGCCCGTGGCCTCGGCGCGCGCCGTGCGGCCCACGCGATGGATGTAGTCCTCGGGCACCCCTGGCACGTCGAAGTTCACCACGTGGCCCAGCGCCTCGACGTCGATGCCGCGGGCCGCGATGTCGGTGGCCACGAGCACGCGGTGCTTGCCGCGCTTGAAGCCGTCCAACGCCGCCGTGCGCTGCGCCTGCGACCGGTTGCCGTGAATGCGCTCGGCCTTGATGCCGCGCTTCACCAGGAACTCCGACAGGCGGTTGGCGCGGTGCTTGGTGCGCGTGAACACCAGCGCCTGCGACATGTCGCCCCGCTCGAGCAGCGCGAGCAGCAGCGCCGACTTGAGCTCCTGCTTCACCGGATAGACGGCCTGCGTGATGCCCACCGCCGGCGCCGACTGGCGCTCGACGTTCAGCGTCACCGGATTGCGCAGCATCTCGCGCGTGAGCTGCGCGATGGGCGGCGGCATCGTGGCGCTGAAGAACAGCGTCTGCCGCTTGGCCGGCAGATGGCGCATGATCTTCCGGATCTCCGGCAGGAAGCCCATGTCGAGCATCCGGTCAGCCTCGTCGAGCACCAGGTATTCGAGTTGCGCCAGCTTGGCGTACGGCTGCTTGAAGTGATCCATCAACCGGCCCGGCGTCGCGATGAGCACGTCCACGCCGCTGCGGAACGCATGCTCCTGCGGGCCCATCCCCACGCCACCGTACACGGCGGCGCCGGTGATCGGCGTGTGCACCGCGAGGTCGTTGAGATCTTCGAGAATCTGCGCGGCCAGCTCGCGCGTCGGCGTGATGACGAGCGCGCGCGTGGCGCCGCGCGGCCGCGACATGAGATGGTGCAGGATGGGGAGCAGAAACGCGGCGGTCTTGCCGCTGCCCGTCATGGCGCACGCCAGCAGGTCGCGCCCCTCCATGGCCGGCGGAATCGCATCCGTCTGGATCTGGGTGGGGCGCGCGTAGCCGAGATCCTTCAAACCACGAAGGAGCCCGGGATGAAGCTTGAGTCCGGTAAAGGGCACGCAGGGTCCTCGAGAGTCAGACCGCGCGGCCGGAGGCGCGGTCGTGGGTCAGGTGACCACCAGCAGGCGGTCCATGCACTCCAGCACCGCGGCCCGCGCGGTCTTGTTCTTGAGCGCGCCAAAGTTGATGCGCAGCGGCTCTTCGATGCTCATCTCGTCGCGCGCATGGGCGTTGAACGTCGCCACCACCGCGGCGCGATCGTCCTCGGGCAGGAAGCGCGCCGCCCGCGGCAGCAGCTCCAGGCGCGGCATGTCGCGCTTGCGCGGCGACGCCGCCCACATCACCACCTTCTTGGACTTGGAACCGACGCGCGAGAAGACGATCGTCCCGTCGTGCGATTCCTCGGCATCGAACTTCACGTGCGTCGGCCGCGCCAGACTCCACTCGATGAACGAATCGAGCACGGCGAGAAAGCGGGGGCATTCGGTGGGTGCGGTGTCGCGTTTGATGGCCGCGATGAAATCCTGCCGCGCGGCGGTGAGGGCCTGCTGAGCTGTCATGGTCGCTCCTCGGTGGGCGAGTCGCGGCCAGGGCGTCCGCGGCGGTGAGAACCTACCCTTGAAGTATAGCGGGTTTCCGCCCCATTCGCCTCAGAGGTTGTAGAACGCCAGCGTGTCCGCCACGCGCCCGATGGTCTGCGCCAACTGCGGATGCGAGGCCT
Source organism: uncultured Gemmatimonadaceae bacterium (assembly GCA_963781765.1). Taxonomy (GTDB): domain Bacteria; phylum Gemmatimonadota; class Gemmatimonadetes; order Gemmatimonadales; family Gemmatimonadaceae; genus JAGWRI01. Next base: position 84,708 of record CAWAHC010000006.1, on the reverse strand, counting down.
CGACCGCGGCCATGGCCGCGTCGAGGCGTTCCCGTAAACCCGACGCCTTGCCACCGGCAATCGGCCCCGCCGCGCCCTGCTCCACGATCGGCCGGATGTCGGCCGCCAACTGCTCGAGGAGTGCGCGAGTTTGGGCGTCCACCGGCTTCGCGTCCTGCAGTCCGTGATGCAGTTCGTTGAGCAGGGTATGAAGATCGCGGTCGCTCATGGGTCGGGGCACTCGGGTTGGGGTGCGGCCTGCGCGCGTTCGTGCTTCTCAAGGTAAGCGGAGCGCGCCCGGGCGGGCAGTCGTGGGAGGGAGTTGGGGTGGGGGGGCGCTCAGGCCGGGGGAGCAACGCACGCGAAAAAGGGGCCCTTTCGGGCCCCTCTCTCGTTGAGCAACTGCCGGTCGGCACTACGACGTCGTGCCCACGGTGCTCAGGCTCTGCACCTTGCCGCCCGCGGACTTCCATTCGGCCATGCCGCCTGGAAACTCCGTGACGTTGGTGAACCCGGCGGCGTTGAGCTTGTTCACCGCTGCGGTGGACGCTGAGCATTTCGTGTTCGCGCAGTGCACCACCATCGGGCGCGTCTTCGATCCGGCCAGCTTCTCCACCTGCGTGGTGAAGTCCGGCGCGTCGTTCGGGACGTTCTCAGATCCCGGAATGTGTTCCTTCTCGTACTCCTCCTGGCTCAACACATTGACGACCAGCAGATCCTGCTTCTGGTCCATCATCCGTTTCAGATCTTGGGCACGAAGAGTTTTCACGGGTGTCCTCCGTTGGCTTGGGTGAAAACCCCGGTCCAGGATGCGCTTGAGCTCGCGTATGCTCGAACCCGCCATGGCTATCCTCCTGAATCCTGGGAGAACAACGCCTTGCTCGGGGAGCCTGGTACCGACTCCGACTGCCGCAACGACACGACAGCGAGCTAAGTCGTTGCTGTGTATAAATATACACATTTTTCCCTGGATTTCAACCCCGCCACATCACTCCCTCACTGCTTGACCCGCTCCACAAACCCCAACGTCGCCGCAATCACCTGCAACTGTGTGCTCTCCAGGATTGCCGCGTGGTCCGCGCCCGCAATGGTCACCCACTCGCGATTCGCCGTCCCGAGACGCGTGAAGAACATGGCCTGCCAACCGGTATGCGCCAGCGGATCGAACTCACCCTGCAGCAACAGCGTCGGCACGTGCACCTTGGCCGGGTCGAGCGCGTTGTACTGATCCATGTGGCGCCACTGCGCGAACACCGGGTCGGCCTTCAGCGACGCCTTCACGTACGCGTTCTTCACGCGGTCGTCGATCACGCCCGGAGTGATGAAATCGCTCGCGGCGGCTTCGGCGGTGTTCTTCACCACCGGCGGAGGACCCCGTGTGGTGTCGGCCGCCAGCGTGGTGTCCGGATTCCACCAATAGCCGATCAGCACCAGCGCCGACATGCGCGACGGCCAGCGCTGCGCCACGAGTTGCGAGACGGTGGCGCCGTTGGACCATCCGAACAGCACCGGCGGGCCGAGCGCCGGCGCCTGCGCCTTCACCCAGTCGAGCACCGCGGCCACGTCGGCGGCCGAACGGTCCGGGGTGTTCCAACCGCTCTCGTCCACGGGTGTGCCGCCGTAGCCGCGCAGATCCACGGCGTACGCAGCGTACCCACGCGCCGCGACTGCGGCCAGCACCGATCGTGGCTCGCCCGGCACCTGCAGGTCGAAATCGGGACGCGCGCTCCACGTGCGCCCGTGCACGAACAGGATTGCGCCGCGCGCTTGGGCCGGGCGCCGCGCCCACACCGCCAGCGGGTGCCCGTCGACGGTCACCGTGAGGTGCTCCAGCGGGGGCGCCTGCGACTGGAGTGGCGCCGCGCCCAAAAGCAGGGCGGCGGCCGCGCGGTACAGGCTCACGCGCGGCAAATGCACGAAGGCGTTTGGCATCTGGCAATACTACGGCCGGGGCCGTCCGGCGGCACGTCCCGGTTTCAACCCTTTGCTCGGTCTTCCTGTCGAACAGGCGTCCATCACCCTGCCGAGCCCGCCGTGCCTTTCATTTCCTCGTCGGACTTCCGCGACGCCTTTCGTGGCCTGCGTCGCGCTCCCACGGTCGTTGCCGCCGCCGTGGTCTGTCTCGCACTCGGGCTCGGCGTGACCGCGTCGGTGTCGAGCGCCATCGATCGCGCGCTCCTCCGTCCGCCGCCCTACCGCGATCCCGGACGCCTGGTCACCATCTACCGCACGGCGCCGCAGTCCAACAACTGGCCGCACTCCGCCCCGAACTACCTCGATCTGAAGCGCGAATCCCATCAGCTCGCTGGCCTGGCGGCCGGCACCTGGACCTCCGGGATCGTCGGCGTGAACGGCGAGTCGCTCAAGCCCGCGCTCTTTCGCGTGACCGGCAATCTCTTCCCATTGTTGGGCGTGCGCGCGCTGTACGGGCGGCTGTTCACGCCGGCCGACGACAGCGCCGGCGCTCCGGATGTGGCCGTGTTGAGTGAGACCTTCTGGCGCGAACATCTCGGCGGCGACCCATCGGCCGTGGGACGATCGATTCACGTCGACGGCCGCCCGTTCACGGTCGTCGGCATCCTGCCGCGCGACTTCCGCTTCATTCAGGGTACGCGCGAACTCGACGAGGACGTCTGGGTTCCGATGCGATTCACCGACCGCGAACGCAGCTCGCGCTACAGCAACTACCTCATGCTCGTGGGCCGGCTCGCTCCCCACGCCACCGCGGCCACGGCCCAGACCGAACTCGTGTCGCTGTTCGACGGTCTCATTGCCACCTACCCGAACCTGCGCAGCGAGTCCATCCGGGTGGTCCCGCTCGAGGCGGAGGCGGTGAGCGCCGTGCGCACCCCCCTGCTGCTCGTGTTCGGTGCCGTGTGCATGGTGCTGCTGATCGCGGTGTCCAACGTGGCGAGTCTGTTGCTGGCCCGCGGCGTCCAGCGGCGGCGCGAGATCGCCGTGCGCGCCGCGTTGGGAGGCGGCCGGTGGGCCGTCGTGCGGCCGGTGCTCGCCGAGAGCGTGCTGCTCACCGCGCTCGGGCTGGCGGCCGGCTTCGCGCTCGCGTGGGCGGGGGTGCGCACCATCGGCGCCCTCGCCGAACGGCAGATTCCACAGCTGCACGATCTGCATCTCGACTATCGCGTGGCGCTCTTTGCCATCGCGCTCGGCGTGGTCACGGCCATCGTGTGCGGTGTGCTGCCGGCATGGCGCAGTTCGTCGGTCGATCCACAGGAGGCGCTGCGCGCTGGCCGCGGCGGCGGAACCGGACGCGGCCATCATCGCCTGCTCGGCGCCCTCGTCATCGGCGAGGTCGGCCTGTCGCTGGTGCTGCTCATCGGCGCGTCGTTGGTGCTGCGCGGATTCGTGTCGGTGCTCCACGCCGATCCCGGGTTCGACGCGTCGCGGATGCTGGCGCTCGACGTGAGCGTCGCCCCGACCGCGTACCCGGATTCCGCCGAGGTCCGGCACTTCCTGCACCCGGTGCTGGATGAGATTCGCGCCATCCCCGGCATGGCGTCGGCCGGCGCCATCAGCGCCCTGCCGTACTCGGTCTGGGGCAACAACTTCAACATCCGCTACGAGGGCCGGCCGGGTGACGACCCGGCAAAGCTGCCGCTCGTGGAATACCGCGAGGCCACCCCCGGCTTCTTCGCCGTCACACGCCAACGGCTGGTGGCCGGCCGCCTGTTCGGCCCCGCGGACTATTCGAAACCGGACGCCCCCGGCGTCGTCGTCGCCAACGTGGCGCTGGTCAAGCGTGATTTTCCCGGCCGGAGCGCCGTGGGTCAGCGCTTCCACACCGGCGACTCGACCTATGCCACCATCATCGGCGTCGTGAGCGACATCCACAACTACGGCCCGTACGAGCCGGCGCACCCCGAGGTGTATTACCCGTATGACCAGTCCTCCCCCGGCACCACCGGCACGTCGATCGTCGTCCGCGTGAAGACGGGAGATCCGGCCGCGGTGGCATCCGCGGTCCGCGCCGCCGTGCATCGCGTCGATCCCGGCGCGGCCATTGCCCGCATGCAGCCGATGGACGCAACGATCGCCGCGAGCGTCGGCCAGCCCCGCTTCTATCTGATTCTGCTCGGCGCCTTTGCCGTCGTCGCGGCGCTGCTCACCATGGCCGGACTGTACGGCGTGATGAGCTACACGGTGGCGCAGCGCACCCGCGAACTCGGCATCCGCAGCGCGCTCGGCAGTCCGGCCACGCGAATCGTCGGGCTGGTGACGCGCCAGGGCGCGCTGCTGCTGGGCGCCGGCCTGGCGGTGGGATTCGTGGGCGGAATGGCCACGACGCGCCTGCTGCGCGGGCTGCTGTATGGGGTGAGTGCCGGCGACCCGGTGTCGTGGATTGCCGCCGCGGCGGCGATCGCCCTCGCCGGCGTGATGGCGTCCATCGTGCCCGCCATCCGCGCCGCGCGTGTCGACCCGCTCATCGCCATGCGCATCGAGTGAAACCAGACGCGCCGTGTCGCCCCAACGGGCGGCACGGCGCGTGTGATGAACCCCATGGGGCGTTTACGACGTGGGCTCCTCGGGATCACGCTTCTCCACCACCAACGTGTACTCCGCCGCCAGCGCCGCGATCGAGCCAAGCGCCACCAGCACCGGCATGAGCGCCGCGCCCACCAGGCCGACGCTCAGCGGAATTTCGAAAATGGTATGGCCTTTGTCGTTCTTGACGATGATGCGCCGGATGTTGCCCTGGTGCACCAGCTCCTTCACCCGGCCAACGAGACCTTCGCCGCTGACTTTGTGTTCTTCGGTATTGCCGTTCGTGGCTGCCATCGGACACTCCGGTGAATGATGACCTGCGGTTCACGCACACTCATTCATACGCGGCGTGCCCGATGAGGTTTCCCGCGCCACGCGCCATCGGGTGCGACCCTACATGCTGCCCCGCTTCGCCGTGGGTGGCAGCAGGCCGTTGAGACGCAGATAGATGGCCGATGCCCCGTAGTGGTCGGCCCAGTCGGCGGAGATGTCGAGCATGGCCGCCGCCTTGGTCACCTTGCGCCCCCCGAAGAACGGGATGCTGTCGTTGAGCGACGCGTCGGTGAGCTTCGCGAACGCGCTCTCGCAGAAGTCGAACGACCGCTTGACCCGGGCCACCAGCTCCGCCTTGGGCGACGTCGCGGTGAGCTTGGCCTCGGTGGGCGCCGGCTCGCCGCTGATGCGCGAGCAGAGAAACTCGTTGGACGTGGCCACGTGCAGCACGAGCTGCCCGAAGGTCATCTGCTTCTCGGTGGGGTGGTAGCTGTACTTGTCCGCCGGCATCTCGGTTCCGCCGACCCCACGAAGTTGCGGGATGCACCGGGCACCATGGCGCGGAGCGCGTCGGTGACCGGGTTCGACATCTGGGCGCCGGCGGTGGCCGCCGACGCGGCGAGCACGGCGATGAAGGAGAGGAGTGTCTTACGCATGGTTCCGTCCGATGTGGTGCAGTGGAAAGGGGAGGTAATTACTCCTGAACGTGCCGCAAGGCGGGGGTTCGGGCAACCCCGGGGCTCGGCCGGCGGCATGGTGCCCTGCGGCGCGCCGGCCGCCCCCGCCCTGCCTCCCGCACGCGCCGTGCGCGCTTGATGCCAGCGCGGCGGGCCCGTATGGTAGTCCCGCCCACCCCATCCACTCCGTCATCGCTGCCCATGAAGATCCTCGCCCTCGCCGCCTGCACGCTCCTCGCCGCCTGCGGAGCCGGCGCCGACCGCCAGTCGCCGGTGGACCCGCAGCTCGCCGCGTCCATCGACTCCATCAAGGCGGTGGACAACCATGCGCACCCGATGCTCTCCGTGCCGGCCGGCGCGCCGGCCGACACCGATTACGACGCCCTCCCGCTGGACGGCATCCCGCCGTTCCAGCTGCCCTGGCGGCTGCGCGCCGGCGAGAATCCGGAATGGGCCCAGGCTGCACGTGCCCTGTACGACGTGCCGGCGGCCGACACCGGCAAGGCGTACACCGACGCACTCGGGGCCGCGCGCGCCAAGGTGCTGGCCGCCAGGGGTGACAGCTTCCCCGCCTGGGTGCTCGACCGGGCCGGCATCGCGATGATGTTCGCCAATCGGATCTCCGTCGGGCCCGGCCTCGCCGGGCCGCGCTTCCGGTGGGTGCCGTTCGACGATCCGCTGCTCTTTCCACTCGACACCCGCGCCGAAGCGGCGCGCACCCCCGACACGCGCCCCCTGTATCCCCGCGAAGCCCGGCTGCTGCACCGGTACCTCGGCGCACTCGGACTGAAGGCGCTCCCCAGAAACCTCGAGGCGTACGTGCAGGTGGTGGTCGAAGCGACGCTGCAGCGCCAGCACGACGCCGGCGCGCCGGCCGTCAAGTTCGAGGCCGCCTACCTGCGTCCGCTCGACTTCGGGCCCGCCGACGCCGCCGCGGCGCGCGCCGTCTACGCGCGGTACGTGAACGGCGGGGTGCCCACGCACGCCGAGTACAAGACGCTCGAGGACTATCTCTTCCACGAGATCGCGCGGCGGGCCGGCCGCCTGGGCATGGCCGTGCACATCCACGTGCTCTACGAGTTCGGCGGCTTCTACGACGAGAACGGCGCCGCGCCGCACCAGCTCGAGAGCATCGCCAACGACTCCACGCTACGCGGCACGAACTTCGTGATGCTGCACGGCGGTTGGCCGCTCACCAATGAGACGCTGTCGTTGCTCGGCAAGCCGAACATGTACGCCGACATCTCGATGATGACGCAGTTCATCGAGCCCCGGCAGCTGGCGGGGGTGCTGCGCGGCTGGCTCGGCCAGTGGCCGTCCAAGGTGCTGTTCGGCACCGACGCCTTTGACGGGGGCACCGTGCAGGGCTGGGATCAGGGCGCCTGGCTGGCCACCACCTCGGCGCGCCGCGCGCTCGGCATGGCCCTCACGGGGATGATGCGCGACGGCGAGATCACACGCGCGCGCGCCGAGCAACTGGCGCGGATGGTGCTGCGCGACAACGCGGTGAAGTTGTATCACCTGCAGCTTCCGCAACCATAGTTTTCGGACCGACCGACCTGCGGCTTGGCGGCAAGTCGGTAGATGCGCAACGACGCTAGGGCTGCTTGGCCTCCGGCAGCAACACGAACTTCGCGTAGTTCTTCGTATTGAAGTACTGCTGCGCCGCCGCCTGGAGTTGCGGTCCCGTGAGCGCCTCGATCATCGCCGTGTACACCGAGTCGAGCCCCGCCGGATCTTCCCCGTAGTGCAGGCGAGCCGCGACGCTGGCCACCCAGAACGCGTTCTGCTTCACCTCCACCTGGTGCTCGCGGAGTAGCTGCTCCTTCACCTTCTCCACATCGGCCGTGTCCGGGCCGCGCGTCCGCAGGCTGTCGATGAGCGCGAACACCGTCGCCGACAGCGTGTCAGCGTTGGCCGGCGATGACTCGTATTGCACGGTCAGCGTGTACTCCTCGCGCGGCACCTTCGTGTTGCCGCCGTTCACGCTGGGGCTGTAGGTGCCGCCCAACTGCTCGCGCAGCGTGCGGTCCACCTCGATCTGGAACAGTTCGGTGAGCGCCCGCATGTCGAACCGGCTCTGCGGCGTGTAGCGCGCGGGGCCGGTGAACATGATCAGGGAGTTCGCCTTGGGCTCCACGCCCTTGTGCACCACGCGCTCCACGATGCCGGTGGGCGGGCCGCGGCTCACCATGTGCCACATCTCCGCGTGGCCGGCGGGGAGCGTCGCGATGTACTGCTCGGTCAGCGCCTTCAGCGTGTCGAGGTTCACATTGCCCACGAACACGAAGGTGAACCCGCTGGCCCCCGCGAACCGCTGGCGGAAGAAGTCGAGCGCCTGGTGCGGATTCACCTCGGCGAAGGTCTGCGCGGTGAGCGGCCGGTCGCGGAAGTCGTGCTGCGCCATCGTTACCTGCACCGTGTCGCCGAACACGGCTTCGGGTGACACGCCGCGGTTGGCCAGGAAGCTCGCCGCCTGCGCCTGGAAGGCCTTGAAGGCGGCGGTGTCGAGTCGCGCCCCGGTGAATTCCAGATGGATGAGCTGGAACATCGTCTCCAGATCCTTGGGCGACGCGCGACCGCCGAGCGACTCGGCGTTGTCGCCGATGCCCGCCGATACGCCGGCTGCCTTGCCGGCCAGCTTCTTGCCGAGATCCACGCGGTTGAAGCTGCCCAGTCCGCTGATCGCCACGATCTGCGACGCGAGCGCCGCCGACATGTAGTTCGAATCGGCCGCCAGCGAGGTGCCGCCGTCGGCGTAGGCGCTCATCAGCACCTCGTCGGCCTTGAAGTCGGTAGGCTTCACCACCACGTGCGCACCGTTGGACAACGTCCACTCGGTGATGTTCACCGCCGGAATGGTCCGCTCCGACACCACGTGGCCCACCGTGCGGATGGGCGGCAGCAGCGGCGCGCTGGACAGCGTTTCCGTGTACGGCGTCACCGGCACCTTCGCGGCACTGTCCATCACCGCCAGCAATCGGGCCTTCGAGGGCACCTCGACGCCCGGCTTGTCGGGCGCCTCGACAATCACCACGCGGTTGCTGTCGGTGATCCACTGGCTGGCCAGCGCATTCACCTCGGCGAGCGTGATCGTCGGCAGGAGGCGTTGCACGGCGTGGTACTCCCAGGCAATGCCGGGGATCGGTTCCTGCTCCAGGAAGTTGTTGACGTACTCGCCCACGAACGACGACGAGTTGGTCTTGTCGCGCTCGTCGTAGCTGCGCTCGTAGGCGCGCTGCAGGTTCTGCTTGGCGCGGCCGAGTTCCGAGGCCAGGAAGCCGAACCGGTCCACGCGCCGCGCTTCCTCGAGCAGCGCCGCCGTGCCGCGTTCGATGCCGCCGTCCTTCACGTCGGCCGCCAGCGAGAACGCCTCCACCGTGCGCGCGAAGAAGTCGCCCTTTCCCGCGTAGGCGTCCAGGAACGGCGCGTCGGGCTTCTGCGCCATCTCGCTGAACCGGTTGTTGAGCATCGACAGGTACAGGCTCGCCATCAGGTCGCGCCGATACCCGGCCACCGTGGCCGTCCGGCGGCGCGGCATCTTGAAGATCAGATCGACGCTCGACCCCGTGGCTTCCTTGTCGGTGGTGATCGCCACCAGCGGGGCCCCGTTGTCCGGGATGCCGAACGTCGGCCGCGACCGCTCGTGCGCCGGATCGGGAATGTCCGAGAAGTCGCGCTTGATGAGCGCCGCGATGCGCACCGGATCGAAGTCGCCCACGGCCACCACCGCCATCAGGTCGGGGCGGTACCAGCTGTCGTAGAACCCGCGCAGCCGCGACGGCGTGGCGGTCATGATGCTGTGTTCGTTGCCGATCGGCAGCCGCACCGCGTAGCGCGACCCCTTGAACGCGATCGGCAGCCACCGCTGCATCATCCGATCCTCGGCCCCCTTGTGCCCGCGCCATTCCTCGCGCACCACGCCCCGCTCGGCCACCACCTCCGACGAATCGAACAGCTGCTCGTGCGCCCAGTCGCCGAGAATCTCGAACGCCTGGTCCACGATGCGCGGCGTGTCGGTGGGCACCGGCAGGATGTACACGGTCTCGTCGAATCCCGTGGACGCATTGAGATCGGCGCCGAACTGCACCCCGATCGACTGCAGGTAGCTCACCAGGTCGTTCTTGGGAAAGTGCGTGGTGCCGTTGAACGCCATGTGCTCGATGAAGTGCGCCAGGCCGAGCTGTCCATCGGTCTCGAGAATCGACCCGGCGTTCACCACCAGTCGCAGTTCGGCGCGCTTCTCCGGCTTGTGGTTCACCCGGATGTAGTAGCGCAATCCGTTGGGCAGCGTGCCGATCGTCACCGCGCTGTCCACCGGCAACCGGCCGGCGAGGTCCGACGCGGCCGGCGCCTTGGTCTGCTGCGCGGCCAGCGGCGCGGAACTCACGCAGGCGGCTACCGCCGCCAACACGAATCGTCTGAACATGAATTGTGCTTCCACGCTTCCTCTATGGACGGTCCGACTCACTTCCGTGAGCGCAGTTGCTGAAGGATCGTTCCCAGCGAATCGATCTGCTTGCCGTACGCGGCCCAGTTGCCGGCCCGCTGGGCGGCGATCGCCTTGTCGTAGTGCGACTGCGCCTGCTGCAGCAGCGACGCCATGGTGGCCGTCGGCGCCTTGGTGGTGGACGACGGCGCTTGCAGGGCGCCTTGCCCCGTGGTATCCGCCGCCTGACCGTTCACCGACACCGCGGCGCCGCCGCCGAACATCGCCTCCAGCGCCTGATCGAGCGTCTCCCCCATCACCACGCGGTTGCCGCTCGCCACCACCACCCGTTTCATCTCCGGAATCGTGCCGCCCTGCGCCCGCAGGAACAGCGGCTGCACGTAGATCAGCGACTCTTCAATGGGAATCACCAGCAGCTCGCCGCGAATCACCTCCGATCCGCGCTGGTCCCAGAGGGTGATCTGACGCGAGATGTCGGTGTCCTGATTGATGCGGTTCACGATCTGGCGCGGCCCGTACACCAGGCTCTGCTTCGGGAACCGGTATACCATGAGCTGCCCGTAGTGATCGCCGTCCATCCGTGCCACCATCCACGCCGCCAGGTTGTCCTTGCCGCGCGGCGTGAAGGGCGTCATGTAGATGAACTCCTCCTTCGTCTCTCCCGGCAGCCGCATGATCATGTGGCGCATGAACGGCGTCACGTTCGACCCCTGATCGTTGGGCGTCGGGATCTGCCACTGGTCTTCGCGGTGGTAGAACGCGTCGGGCTCGTCCATGTGGTACGTGGCCTGCAGCGTGGCCTGGATCCGGAACAGCTGCCCCGGATAGCGCAGGTGCCGCCTGATGTCGGCCGGCATCGCCGACATCGGCTGGAAGACGCCCTTGAAGATCGCCTCGTACGTCCGGATCACCGGATCGTTCGGATCGACCACGTACGCGGTGATCGCGCCGGTGTAGGCGTCGATCGTCACCTTCACGCTGTTGCGCATGTAGTCGATGCCGCCCACCGTCTCGGCGTACGGATAGCCGCTGCTGGTGGTGTACCCGTCCAGGATCCACTGCAGCTTGCCGTCGTCGGTGATCACCATGTACGGCTCGGAATCGAAGCTCAGGAACGGGAGCGCCGTCGATGCCCGGTCCATGATGTTCCGATGGTACATGATCCGCGCTGCGCCCGTGATGTCGTCGGAGAAGAGGATCTTGAGCGACCCGAACTGCCAGGCGTACAGGGCCCGCCGCAGGAACGAGCCTACCGGCACGCCGCCGGTGCCCGTGTACGAGGTGTAGATGTTCTGGTCCCCCGCCGGATAGTCGAACTCCTTCTGCTTCGAATCCACGAACACGTAACTGTTGGTGAGCTGCCCGTAGTAGATCTGCGGGCGCGTCAGCTTGATGTTGATGTTCGAGACGGGGGGCAGGTCCTTGATGAACAGCACCGGCAGCCCCTCGTCCGTCACCTGGTTCACCGGCGCCATCGTCACGCCCATGCCGTGCGTGAAGGTGAGGCGGTTGTTGATGAACGTCTGCGTGGGCAGCGAATTCGAGTTCAGCTCGCGCGCCGACAGATGCACCTGCCGGTACTTGCCGTCGATCGTGTACCGGTCGTCGTTCACCGACACGAAGTCGTAGTAGGTGCGGATCTCCTGGAGCTGCTTGAACGTCTGCTGGAGCAGATCGCGCTCCCACAACCGCACGTTGTCGATGGTGGGCGCGTTGGCCTTGATGTCGGCCATCGTCAGCGACGCCTCGCCGCTGAGGGACCGCGTCTGGACGCTGTCGATCCCCCAGGCCGCGCGCGTGGCCGCGATGTGGTCCTTGAGGAAGGGCGTCTCCTTGGTGAGCTCGTTGGGCAGCACCACCAGCTTCTGCACCGCCAGCGGCACCAGCCCGCGCGCTACGACCCCCACCCCGGCGTAGATCCCGACGGCGATCACCATGAAGCGCAGCAGGCGCCCGCGCATTGCCCCGTACACCGCCAGCCACATGCCCACCAGCGCCGCCACCGCCGAGCCGCGGATGCCGGGCAGCATGAAGTGCACGTCCGTATAGCTCGCGCCCACCAGCGGACCGGTGGTGGAGTACAGCAGCTCGGCCGATCGCACGTACCAGAGGCGCAGCGCCACCAGCAGGAACAGCACCGCGAGCTGCAGCCCCACGTGCAGCTCCGCGCGGCGGTCGGGCGTGCCCCCCTGCGGGCCGATCGGGAGTTCGCCGCGCAGCACGTACAGCACCCCCGTGGCGGCGAGCGCCAGCACCAGCAGCGCGATCGCCACGTTCAGCACCGCCGCCAACGCGGGCAGCGTGAACATGTAGTAGCCGACGTCGCGCCCGAACAGCGCGTCGCGGGTGCCCACCGTCGCCCCGTGGAACGCCTGCACGAAGGTCATCCACAGCGCCGAGAACGATACCGCCACCAGGAACGACGCCAGCAGCGCGCCCAGCCGCAGCATGCGCGGCAGGACCTGCGACACGTCCAGCGGCGGCTGGTTCACGCGATGGATGAACAGCGCCGGCGTCTTGCCGGCGCGCCGCGTGGCCAGACGGATGTTGCCGCCCAGAATCGTATACGCCACGGCCCCGCCCACCACGAACAACACCACGCGCCACACCAGCGACGTTATGAACACCGGCGTGAAGCCCACCTGGCCGAACCAGAGCCAGTCGGTGGCGAAGCTCGCCAGCCAGGGCACGACGAAGAGCGCGATGAAGACGAGCGCGACGGCGGCAATCATGAGCCGTCGTACCTCACGCCGCATCGGAGGATTCACCCGGCGACCGGGTCCATCGAAGGGAAGGGTCATGGCAGGTTCAAGATGACACCATGCGCCCCCAGCAACAAATGTCTCGCCCGGCGCGCCGCGGGGGTCGCTCTTTACAATCCCCTGTCCGCGAGGCGTATTTGAGGCGCCATCCCTTCCGCAACCCCGTCAGGACACTCGACATGCCACGCTTGCCGCACCTCCTCGGCCTCGCCGCCCTTCCCGCCGCGCTCGTGTTCTCGGCCGCCGGCTGGACCCATCCCCACCTCGTGCCACGTGCGGCCCGCTCGGCTGCGGCGCCGCTGGACAGCAGCCTTCTCGCCACCTTCAAGTGGCGCAACATCGGACCGGAGCGCGGCGGCCGCTCGATCGCCGTCTCCGGGGTCCGTGGCCAGCCCAACGTCGCCTACTTCGGCGCCGTCGGCGGCGGCCTCTGGAAGTCCACCGACACCGGCCAGAAGTGGGCGCCGGTCACGGACGGACAGATCACCAGTGCCTCCGTGGGCGCGGTCGGCGTTTCGGAGACCGACCCCAACGAGGTGGTCATCGGCACCGGCGAGTGCGAGATCCGCGGCAACATCATGCCGGGCGACGGCATGTACCGCTCCACCGATGCCGGCAAGAGCTGGACCCACGTCGGCTTCGGGGATGCCGACGCGATCTGCAAGGTCCGCGTCGACCCCACCGACGCGAACACCGTGTTCGCCGCCGTGTTCGGCAAGTACGCCGTGCCCAGCGCCGACCGCGGGGTGTTCAAGAGCACCGACGGCGGCGTCACCTGGAAGAAGGTGCTCTTCCGCAACGACAGCACGGGCGCGATCGACATCGAGATCGACCGCAACAACCCGAAGATCGTCTACGCCGCCCTCTGGCAGGCGTATCGCAAGGAATACACCGCCTGGTCGGGCGGCGCCGGGTGCGGCCTGTTCAAGTCCACCGACGGCGGCGAGACCTGGACCGAGATCACGCGCAACCCCGGCCTCCCCTCGGGCATCGACGGCAAGATCGGCATCGCCGTGTCCCCGGCCAACTCCAATCGGGTGTACGCGCTGGTCGAGAACGCCAACGGCGGCCTCTTCCGCTCCGACGACGCCGGCGCCACCTGGACGCTGGTCAACGACAGCCACGACATCCGCCAGCGCGCCTTCTACTACACACACGTGTACGCCGACCCGAAGGACGAGAACCTCATCTACATGCAGAACACGAGCCTCTTCAAGTCGACCGACGGCGGGAAGACGCTCACCACGCTCCGCGGCACGCACGGCGACTTCCACGATCTCTGGATCGATCCCGACAACGGCGAGCACATGGTGGTGGGGAACGACGGCGGCGGCGCCGTCACCACCGACGGCGGCAAGAACTGGACCGCCCAGGACTACTCCACCGCGCAGATGTACCACGTGGCCGCCACCGTCGGCTATCCGTATGACGTCTGCGGCGCCCAGCAGGACGACGGCACGACCTGCATTCCCAGTACCACCGGCCTCAGTCAGGGCGGCTTCGGCCGCGGCGGACGTGGGGGCGGACGCGGCGGGGCCGCCGCCGAGACGTACAGCGCCGGCGGCGCCGAGCCGGGGTACATCGCCCCCGATCCACTCGACCCCGACGTCTTCTTCTCCGGCTCCAACAACGGCGGCTTCCTGGAGCGGCTCAACCGCCGCACCGGCGAGAGCCGCGAGGTCAATCCGTATCCGCTCATGTTCTCGGGCGAGCCGTCGAGCGCGCTCGTGGAGCGGTGGCAGTGGACGTACCCGATCGTCTTCTCGCCGCTGAATCCGCATCTGCTCTACGTCAGCTCGCAGCATCTGTGGAAGACCACCAACGGCGGGCAGACGTGGACCCGCATCAGCCCCGACCTCACCCGCCACGATCCCAGCACCATGGGACCCTCGGGCGGCCCGATCACGCACGACATGAACGCCCCCGAGGTGTACGCCACGATCTTCGCCGTCGGGCCGTCCAAGAAGGACGTCAACGTGATCTGGACGGGGTCGGATGACGGACTGATCAACGTGACGCGCGACGGCGGCAAGACGTGGACCAACGTCACCCCCAAGGGCATGCCCGACTTCGGACGGGTGAGCCAGATCGATGCCTCGGCGTTCGATGGCGGGGCCGCCTACGTGGCGGTCAAGCGTCCCCTGCTGGACGACAAGGCGCCCTACATCTTCCGCACGCACGACTACGGCAAGACGTGGACGAAGATCGTCACCGGCATCCGCGCCGACGATTACGTGCACGCGGTGCGCGAGGATCCGAGCCGCCGGGGCATGCTCTTCGCCGCCACCCAGCACGGGGTGTATCTGTCCTACGACGACGGCGATCACTGGAGTTCGCTGTCGCTCAACCTGCCCGACGTGCCGGTGTCCGACCTCATCGTCTGGCGCCACGACCTCGTGATCTCCACGCACGGCCGCGGCTTCTACATTCTCGACAACATCGAGCCGCTGGAGCAGGACACGCCCGCCGTCGAGGCGGCCAGCGACGCCTGGCTGTACGCGCCGCCCGCGGCCGTCCGCTCCACCAGCGGCGCCACGATCACCTACTGGCTCAAGCACCCAGCCGGGCAGGTCACCCTCGAGGTGCTCGATGCCAAGGGCCAGGTGATCCGGACCTACAAGCCCGACACGGCCAAAGCCGACAGCGGCCGCGCGCGCGGCGGCTTCCGGCGCTTCGGCCCCACCGCCCCACCGAAAGTGGAAGGCGTGAACCACTTCACCTGGGATCTGCGCTACGAGCCCGCCACCGGCTTCGACGGCATGATCCTCTGGGGCGGCGGCACGCAGGGTCCCGCCGCGCCTCCGGGCCGGTACGCCGTCCGCCTGCTCGTCGACGGGCACACCCTCAGCCAGCCGCTCGTCGTCACGCGCAACCCACTGTTCACCGACGTCACCAACGCCGATCTGCAGGCGCAGTTCGCGCTCGGCATCAGAATTCGCGACAAACTGTCCGAGGCCAACCGGGCGGTGATCGACGTGCGCAACGTCAAGTCGCAGGTGGACGACCGGCTCAAGAAGTCCGACGACGCCACGCTCAAGACGCTGGGCGCCCGACTCGACGACCACGCCGGCGCCATCGAGCAGAACATCTACCAGGTGAAGAACCAGAGCGGGCAGGATCCGCTCAACTTCCCGATCAAGATCAACAACCGCATCGCCACGCTGCTCAGCACCGTGAACCAGGGCGACGGCCGGCCGATCGGGAACGCCGAACCGATCTTCGACTATCTGAGCGGGAAGCTGAAGGTGCAGACCGACGCGCTGGCGAAGGTCTGGGCCACCGACCTCGCCGCCTTCAACGCGCAGGCGAAGAAGCTCGGGCTCCCGCCGATCAATCCCAAGTGTGCGCAGGGCCAGGTGTGCGGCATCGTGCCCTGACCCACTGACCCATCACGGGCGAAATACGAAGGGGGCGTCCCACAGGACGCCCCCTTCGTCGCTCGCGTCAGCGCCGCGCGTTACCGGCGCGCTTTGGCGTCGCGCTTCGTCTCCGCCACACGCGCCTTCCGGTCCTTCACGCCCGCGGCGATCAACTGCCGCAGCACCTTCCGGTCGACATCGTCCAGACGCTTGATGTAGAGGCAGGACTTCCGCATCGAATACGTCCCGAGCTTCGCCAGGAGCTCGTCGTATCGGCCGAGTCCCACCAACAGGTACAACGTGATGTCATTGGCGCGCGGGGCGAAGCCGGTGAGGAACCAGGTGCCGCTGTGTCCGCTTGCGTACGTGTATGAATATTCGCCGAACCCCACCATGTTCTTGCCCCACATCACGGGCTCGGCCCGGGTCACACCCTGCATCATCGCCGCAAGCGCCCGACAGTCGTCGCGCCGTCGCTCGTCCTTGATCGACGCCAGAGACTTGTCGACGCTCGCCGCCGTCGGCTTCGTCTTCAGCTCGGCCATTCACATCACCTCGCGTTGGGGGAGTCACGTACCAAAGGCAGGTCGGGGAACGGCCGCTTCAGACGCGGTCGCGGTCGCCGCGCGCCCGCCGCAGTCCCGATGCCGGATCGACGCCGTCGGGGAGCGGCACTCGCGGATCGTTGCGCCCCATCGCGGCCAGGTTCAGCGCCCGCCGCACCATCAACACGCCAATGCCGATCATGATGACGCTAGGCCAGAAGGTGAGCATGGCGAGAATTCCGAACATGACGGGGTTCGGATTCGGATCGGGCGTCACGCCGAGTGCACCGTGCCCGTACTTTGCCAGCAACACATACCCGACGAGCGGCCCGGTGCCGATCGCCAACAGCAACAGGCCCGCCCGGACGAGGCCCGACCGCAGGTACGTTCGCACGTGCGCTCCCGTTGGGGGGGCCACATGAATGCGACCGAATCTTCCGATCCGCAACGATCGTACGCTAAGCTACCGAACCATGCCGCATTCCGACGCAGGCACCCCCGAGTTCCTCGCCCTCCAGCAGGTCGTGAAGGGGCGCTACTCCCTCGACCGCGAGATCGGACGCGGCGGCATGGGCGTGGTCTTTCTCGCACGCGATGTGGCCCTCGATCGGCCGGTGGCCATCAAGCTGCTCCCTCCGGACCTCGCCGCGCGCGCGGAGCTGCGTCACGCATTCCTGCGCGAGGCCCGCACCGCCGCCGGCCTCGCGCACCCGCACATCGTCCCCATTCACGCCGTCGAGGAACACGGCGACCTCGTGTTCTTCGTCATGGCGTTCGTGGACGGGGAGACGCTCGGCGCCCGCGTCCGGCGCGCCGGCCCCCTCGCCCCGGGCGAGGTTATGCGAATCACGCAGGAGGTGGCATGGGCGCTGGCGCACGCCCACGCGCGCGGGGTCGTGCACCGGGACGTGAAGCCCGACAATATTCTCCTCGAACGCGGTACCGGACGCGCGCTGGTCACGGACTTCGGCATCGCCCGCGTCGTCCAGTCGCTCGATCCGGATGGCGGCATGCCCGCCGGGACGCCGCAATACATGAGCCCCGAACAGGGACGCGGCGACGACGTGGACGGCCGCAGCGACCTCTACTCCCTCGGCGTCACGACGTACTTCGCCGCCACCGGACGCCTGCCATTCGAGGCGGCCAACGCACACGCCCTGCTGCTCAAGCACGCCGCGGAACCGGCGCCCGCCGTGCGCGCCGGCGCCCCGCGGTTGCCGCAAAAATTCGCCGCCACCGTGGATCGGTTGCTCGCGAAGGCGCCGGCGGATCGGCCCGAGTCCGCCGACGCGGCGGCGGTGGCGATCGGCGAGGCACGCGGATCACTCGGCATCGTTCCCGCGCCGGTGCGGCGGTATCTGGAATACTCGCAGCAAGCCGCCACCGAGATCGGAACGCTCGCAAGCGTCTCGGCCACGGTCGTCGTCGGCATGGAGGTCATAAAGCTGGTCAAGGGCGACTTCCTGGGTATCACATCGGTGGTCGAACTCGTATCGACGTTGTCGTTTCTCGGCCTCGCCGCCGTGCGCGCCGGACAGCTCTTCGGCGAAACACGCCGCCTGATCCGCGAGGGATACCGGCACGACGCCCTGCGCGTCGGCGTCGTGGCCGCCGACCGAGAGCACGAGATCGATCGGGCAGCGCCACACTCGCCGCGCACCACCGCCGCCATGTGGGCGCGCGCCGCCGCCGGCGTCGCGGTTACCTGCCTCGGCTTCACACTGCTGGCCGGCAACAGCGACGCGTATCACCTCCAGTTCATCGGCTGGTTGCTCGGCATCACGGCGCCCGTTGTCACCACGCACCGGCTGCTGCGCGACCTGCGCGCCGGCAAGCCGGGCACGTTCTGGAACCGGCTCGTCGAGGGACGCTTCGGCCGCTGGCTGTTCCGGCTGGCCGGCGGCACCGTGCACACCGACGCCACCTCACCATCCGGTGAACCCACGGCCGTGCTGCTGGCGCGTGCCACGGAAGATCTCTATCACGCGCTGCCCGGCGACCAGCGGCGGCAGCTGGCCGACGTGCCGGCCCTGCTGGCCCGGCTCCAATCCGACGCCGCGGCCCTTCACATGCTGGACGAAGCCGATCCGTCAAAGGCCGAGCGTCTCGAATCGGCGGTCACCGCGCTCGAGAACCTGCGCCTCGATCTGCTCAAGCTGCACGCCGGGCGCGCGTCGATGGACGAACTCACCGCCGACCTCGAGCGGGCTCGCGACGTCGGGCGCCGGGTGGACGCGGCCGCCGAAGTGGAGCACCCCACCCCGGTCTGACCGCGGCGCCCTTGCGGCGTTTCCCGAACGGTCGTAACCTTCTCGTCCCGAACAAATGCCGAAGCTGACCGGGAGCCGGCCCACCCTTTCGCATCGCACGACCGCGAGGAATCCGACCATGTCCACCACCACACCGGATCTGTTTCTGTCGTCCAAGGCCCTGCTCGATCACTGGCAGGGACACCGGCGGCTCACTCGCCGCACCATCGAGGCGTTTCCGGACGAGCAGTTCAACACCTTCGCCGTGGGCGGGATGCGTCCCTTCGGGACGATGACGGTCGAGCTGCTCCGCATGGCGGCGCCATCCGTACAGGGTGTGCTCTCCGGCGAGTGGTCCGAAGGGATCAAAAGCGAGCCGCTGTCCAAGGCCGACGCGCTGCGCCATTGGGACGAGAGCACGAAGGTGATGAATGACCTCTGGCCGAAGATCCCGGCGGCGCGCTTTCAGGAGACCATCACGGCGTTCGGCCAGTACACCGGCACCACGCACAGCCTCGTCATGTACGTGATCGACAACGAGGTGCACCATCGCGCCCAGGGCTACGTGTATCTCCGCGCGTTGGGCATCGAGCCGCCGCACTTCTGGGAACGCGAGTAGCGCCTCAGGTCGCCGAACGATCGATGTACTTGGGCTGCGCGGGCGGCGGCGCGCGTTCGATGGCGTCGAGCAGCGCCGCCGGTTCGTCCGCCACCCGCACCATCGCGCGGTGTTCGGGACGCACGAAGCGTTCCGACACCGCGTGATCGAGAAACGCCAACAGCGGATCGTAGTACCCGGCGATGTTCAACAGGCCGTACGGCTTGGCGTGCAGGCCAAGTTGCCCCCAGGTCCAGATCTCGGTGAATTCTTCCAGGGTGCCGAGCCCGCCCGGCAGCGCCACGAACGCGTCGGCCAGGTCGGCCAAGCGCGCCTTCCGCTCGTGCATCGACGACACGACCTCCAGCCGCGTGAGCCCGTGGTGCGCCACCTCGCGATCGACCAGGTGCTTCGGCATCAAGCCGATCACCTCGCCGCCGGCGGCCATCGCCGCGTCAGCCAGCACGCCCATGAGTCCGGTGTTGCCGCCGCCGTACACGATGCGGCGCCCCGACTCGGCCACCAACGTCCCGAACGCGCGCGTCACGTCCACGTAGCACGGGTCGGCGCCCGGGCTCGACGCGCAGAACACTCCGAGAGTCTCGAGCATGGCGCCAATGTAGCCCGCCACCGGCGCCGGAGCGACGCGGCCGTACTCGCCATCGCTGCCGGGCGACGCTATGCTTGGCGCATCCATCACCTCCGGAGTCGGATGCAATGCGCAGTGTCAGCCTTGCCCTCGCCCTCCTTGCCTCCGGCGCGATGCCGGGCAAGTCTCGCCCCGCCGCGCACCCGACGCCGGCCGCCCACACGGCCGCGTCGCCGCGGTTCGAGATCTCCTTCCCCGCGTCCGCCCACGCGCGGCCGATCACCGGCCGCGTGTTCCTTGCCATCAGCCGCGACTCCGCGCCGCCCCCCATCGCCAACGCCGGCTCGTTCACCAACAGTACGCCGCTGTTCGGACTCGACGTGAGCGCGCTCGCGCCCGGACAGGACGCGGTAATCGACGCCTCCACTCCGGGATACCCCACGACGTCGCTCACCGACATCCCGGCCGGCGACTACTGGGTGCAGGCGATCATGAACGTCTACACCGAATTCCCCCGTGCCGACGGCCATACCATCTGGGCGCACATGGACCAGTGGGAGGGCCAGAACTTCACGAGGTCGCCCGGCAACCTGGTGAGCGCGCCACAGCGCGTGCACCTCGATCCCGCCGCCGCGTCCGACGTGAAGCTCTCGCTCACCCACGTCATTCCGCCCATCAAGATGCCGCCCGACACGAAGTGGGTGAAACACATCAAGATCCAGAGCGCGCTGCTCACCAAGTTCTGGGGCCACCCCTTCTATCTCGGCGCCACGGTGTTGCTGCCGGCCGGCTACGACACGCATCCGAACGTGCACTATCCGGTGGTGTTCCAGCAGGGCCACTTCGGACTCGGTGCGCCGCTCGGCTTCAACCCCGACAGCTTCCCGTTGCCGCCGGAGTACAAGGCGCTGTTCGCCTCGTACAACCTGGAGCCGGGCTGGGTGTTCGCGCGCCACTGGATGGGGCCGAAGATGCCGCGCATGATCGCCGTCACCTTCCAGCATCCGACGCCCTATTTCGACGACTCGTACGCCGTGAACTCGGCCAACAACGGCCCCTACGGCGACGCGATCATGACCGAGCTGATCCCGTACCTGGAATCGCACTTCCGGATGATCCAGGCGCCGTACGCGCGCGTACTCACCGGCGGCTCCACCGGCGGGTGGGAATCGATCGCGCTCCAGATCTACCATCCGAAGTTCTTCGGCGGCACCTGGACGCTGTACCCCGATCCCGTGGACTTCCATCACTACGGAACCGTGAATGCGTACGTCGACACGAATGCGTTCGTGGATGACGCCCCGGGCATCGCTCCCTTCAGCCCGATCAGCGAATGGTACCACCCGGAGCGCATGGTCATGCGCGACGACGACGGACAGCCCTGGCTGAGCCTTCGCACCTTCAGCCAGCTCGAGGACGTGCTCGGTAGTCATGGACGATCCGGGGAGCAGCTCGAGGCGTGGGAGTCGGTGTACGCCCCCGTCGGCGCGGACGGCTATCCCAAGCCGCTCTGGAACAAGCAGACGGGACACATCGACCGGTCGGTGATCGACTACATGCGGGACCACGGCTACGACCTCGAGGCCTACCTGGCCAAGAACTGGAAGACCGTGGGGCCCGACCTCGTGGACAAGATCCACGTGGACGTGGGCGACATGGACAACTTCTATCTCAACCTGGCGGTGATGGACCTGCAGCACTTCATGGAGTCGACCAGGTCGCCGCACGTGCCCGGCGTGTTTCGTTACGGCCGGCCGGAGAAGGGGCACGGCTGGCAGCACGTACCGAACACGGAGTTGCTCGAGGAAATGGAGGCGGCGATCACCAAGCACGCCCCCCCGGGCACCAACACGAGCGCCTGGAAGTACTAGCACGCGGCGGAGGGCGCCGGGGATCTCCCGGCGCCCTCTGCCCCTGTGGGCTCGGTGAAACCCCCGAGCCCCTTCGCCCCGGCGCGACGCGGACCGCCAATTCGCCCTCGCCGTGAACTTTTCAATGGCGGGGGCCGTCCCTAGGGCACATGCTCGCCGCTCCGCCACCGAATTCAATGGCCGATTCCTCCGCCGACGAACGCGACGCGCTTCGCCTGCACCTGCTGGTGCTTCGCTGCCAGACGGGGGATGCGCGTGCGTTCGCGACGCTGATGGATCGCTTCAGCCAGCGCACCCTGCGCTACCTGCAGGGGCTGGTCGGAGACGGGGCGGAGGACGTCAATCAGGAGGTCTGGCTCACCGTGTACGGTCGTCTCGCTACCCTCACCGACCCGCGCCGCTTCCGCACGTGGCTCTACCGCACCACGCGCCACCGCGCCATCGACCACCTGCGAACGCTGCGGCGGGAGCGCGAGCTCTTCGATGACGCCGGGGACGCCGGGGACGCGAAGTACTTCACGGCCGCGGACGACGCATCCGTCGCCCACGACCTGCCCTCCATCGACGTCCAGCTGCGCGACCTCGCGCCCATCCACCGCGAGGTGCTGCTGCTCCGATACCGCGACGACCTGACCTATGCGGAGATCGCCCTCGTGGCCGGATGCTCCGTGGGCACCGTCCGCTCGCGCCTCCACTATGCCATCCACCGTCTTCGCGAACGGCACGCCGGCCGCATCGCGCCGCTTGCTCGCCCCGCCGACTCAACCACCCGAGGTATCTCATGACCGACGCCACCCATCCCTCCCGCAACACAGCCTGGCAGGCCATCGATCAGAGCAAGCGAATCGACCGGTTCGTGCGCCGTGCATGCTTCGCCGCCTGGGGGGCCGCCTTTCTCGCCGTCATCGCTTATGCCGCGCTGGTCATCGCGCAGATCGTCCAGATGTTCCGGTTCGTCGGCGTCGGCGCAGCGAGCAACCTCAGCGCGCTCGGCCTCGCCACGCCGCTCATCATCGTCGTCGGGGTGATCAGCCTGCTCGTCGCCACGCTCACCACCGTCGGCATCTTCATGCGCCAACGCACGGCGAGTCTGGCCGAGATCCAGCTGCGGCTGGCCGCGCTCGAGGACATGCTCACGGCGCGGGACGGCGGTGCGTGAGCCCGCCCGACCCGGCCGGCGCGCGTCCATTCCCCAAAGGAGTCATTGGTCGACCCTTGACCGCGCGGCTATGATCCGGGTGGGTGGACACGGCAGCAGGATGATTCGCGTGTCGTCCGCCCACCGAACACCCATGGTACAAGGAGCGTGCAGATGAAGACCGACGGCGGGTGCGGCCACATGGACGCGCTGGACGTGTTGAAGACGGCCGAGCGCCGTGAGTGCGCGGAGTGCGTCAAGATTGGAGGGCGCTGGGTGCACCTGCGCACCTGTCAGGAGTGCGGCGTCACCCTGTGCTGCGACGATTCGCCCAACCGGCACGCCACCAAGCATGCCCGCGCCACCGGACATCCGGTCATCTCGTCGGCCGAGCCCGGGGAGCGGTGGTTGTACTGCTATCCGGACGAGGCCTTCGCCGAGTATTAGCCACGGCACCGGACGGCCGGTGTCCGGAAATCGCTGAACCGCGTCGCGGAATTCCGCGACTTGCCCGGTGCCCCCGAATCGGTTCAGCTCCATGTACGGAGGAACGACCATGACGACGACCACGAGACCCACGCAGGCGCGCGCCAAGCCCATGACGAGCGACGACCACCACGTCATCCAGGCGTTCGGACAGGAGCGCAAGCTCCCGATTGCCCTTTCGGCGGCCGCCTGCAAGAAGTCGGTGGAGAATCTGAATCAGCTCCTCGCCGACACCATGACGCTGCGCGACATGTACAAGAAGCACCACTGGCAGGTCACCGGTCCCAACTTCTACTCGCTCCACCTGCTCTTCGACAAGCACTTCGGCGAACAGGTCGAGCTGGTGGACGGCATCGCCGAGCGCGTGATGATGCTCGGCGGCGTCAGCATCGCCATGGCGCAGGACGTGGCGGAGACGTCCATCATTCCCCGTCCGCCGCGCGGTCGCGAGACCGCCGAGGCGCAGATCGACCGGCTGCTGAAGGCGCACGAAGCGGTGCTCGAAGAGGCCCGCAGCATGGCCCGCGACGCCGCGAAGTCCGGCGACGACGGCACCAACGACCTGATCGTCAGCGACGTGATCCGCACCAACGAAATGCAGGTGTGGTTCGTGGCCGAGCACCTGGCGGGGGCCAGCCGCTGACGGAACGTCGGACGCCACGACGCGGTGGGGCCGTTTCGGGGCCCCACGGCGTCATGGGCGCAGAGCGTCGCTCCAGCCGTACAACCGCATCGCATTCCCGCGCAAGACTTCGCCGGCGATCGTCGCCGCCTGCGCCCGCGTGACCTCGCCATCGTTCATCATCCCCGTGAGGGCGATGCCGAGCGCCTCGCGTGCCGCGTGCGTCGTCTGCCACCCGATCTCCTCCCAGTCGACGGCCGTCGATCCCGTGGGATAGAGGTCGGTACCGAACAACACCTTCTGCGGGTACCACTCCAGCCAATACCGGAGCACCGACGCGAGTTGCCGCGGCGACTCCATCCACGTCTGCTGCGACATGTCGGTGTAGACGTTCGGCTTCATCAGCAGATAGGCGATGTCGCGCGTGTACGCCACCGCGCCCCCGTGAAGCAGCACGAAGTTCGTCTGGCGGAGTGAGGGGTCGTTGAGCACCGGTTCCAGCAGCAGCGGGTTGGCGCCACGCAACGAGAAGTAGCTCCCGCACCCCGCCCCCGTGTGGATGTGCACCGGCATGCCGAGCCGGCCTGCTTCACGGGCCACGTAACGGAAGAGGTAGTCCTGCAGGTGCCGGTACTCCGCGGTGTCCGGCTGGTTGCCTCCGGCGTACCGTTCGTAGATCCTCGCCGCCTCGGCCTCCGAGGCAGCGCCAAAGTCCAGCGAGCGGAGATACGCGGCCTCGAACTTGACCGCGACCGCCCCCGCCGCCTTCTGCCGCTCGAGTTCCGGCGTGACAACGCGCGATGTGTATTCGGCGAGAGTGCCCGGGAGTGCCGCCCCGCCAACGTCGCGCCGGTAGCGCCGCTGGAGCATGTCCTCCCGCGAGAAGAAGAACTTCCGATCGGGTGTCTGCGCGGCCAACGGCGCATTGTCCAGTGGAAAGATCAGCGCGTCGTCGAACGGCACCCACCGGTGATGCATCGCGTCGAGGCCGCGGCCCATCGCAATCCGATTCGACAGCTCGATCTGGATGCCGAGGCGGTCGAGTACCCAGCCGGGATACGAATCACCATGTTCGGCACGGAGCCGTTGCTTCTCCGCAACCAGCGCGCGTACGTGCGCGGAATCCCGATCGTCGTGCGCGTAGCCCCACAGCGCCTTCCAGGCCGCGACGTACTCCGGATTGTCCGTGCGGGTCATGAGTCCAGGGCTGGTCGGCTCCAACGGATCACACGGCAGCGCGTCGAACTCGTCGTCCTTCTCGCCGGCCGACACCACTTTGGGCGGATGCGAATGGTTGTCGATGGCGCGGATGCGGTTGATCTGCGCCATGAGCGCGGCATCGGGGGTCTGGGCGCCCGCGGCAGCCGCGGCAAGTACCAGCGCGAGCGTTGCGGCGAACCATCTCGTGGATCTCACCGGTGCATTCCTCCGACTGTGGCGGGCTGGGGGGCTTTGCTGCGTGAACTCAGACGTGCCGCGTCGAGTACCTGTTCCGGACCTAGACCGCGGCCATCCCCGCTCCTCAGGGGATCGACGCCAGGCCGAATCTGCGACTGCCGGGCCAGGCACACAAGCGACCCCGCTTGCACACCCGGGTCCCGCCTACGCATCGCAAATTTTCCCCGCACGCCCCGCGTCTCGTACCGAGGTCCGCCTGTGGCCACCCCGTCCCTCTGCAAGACCACCGTCGTCAACGAAACCTTCCCCGGCGTGACCTATCATCTCGAAGGCGAACTGGTGCCCGTCCTCCACGTCGAACTCGGGAACTCCAGTGTGTACTTCGAGCACCACGTGCTGCTGTGGAAACGCCCCGCCGTGTCCGTCGGGCGCAAACCCATGCCCGGCGCGTTCAAGCGGATGATCTCCGGCATGCCGGTGTTCATGACCCAAGCGGCGGGCGTCGGACACATCGCGTTCAGCCGCGACGAGGCCGGTCATGTCCTCGCGCTGCATCTCGAACACGGACAGTCGGTGGATGTGCGTGAGCATCAGTTCCTGGCCGCCACGGACAACATCGACTTCACCTTTCAGCGCGTGAAGGGTGCGGCCAACATTCTGTTCGGCGGCACCGGCTTCTTCATCGATACCTTTGGCGCGCCCCAGGGCGACGGCATCCTCTGGCTGCACGGCTACGGCAACGTGTTCGAAGTGACGCTCAAAGACGGCGAAGCCATCGACGTGGAAAGCGGTGGCTGGATCTACGAGGACCGCACCGTCCGCGTGGACACGCAATTCCAGCGCCTCACCACGGGATTGCTCGGCGGCGGCGGGCAGATCTTCTGGAACCGGTGCACCGGACCGGGACGACTCGGCATGCAATCGATGTACGTGCACCTGACGGAGGGACGATAGCGCAATCCGCGACGCCGGAGCGCGTGACGCCGGCGGCACCGTGGCCGGGGCCGGGGGCCGGCCTCCGGGAGTCCGATGTTGCGCCGTCCGCCCAACGCCGTCCGTAATATGAGTCCCGGCATGTCCGCCGGGCTTCAAGACCCCCCAAGTCACGGGAGTGATGCTATGCGCACACGAGTTGCGTCGCTGTTCTCAGTCCTCGCGTTGGCCATGCCGGTGGCGGCCCGCGCCCAGATGCCCCTGCCGCGCCCGGCGTGGGGCATCATGGGGGCGTTGAACCTCGCCAGTTTTGGCGGAAGTGACGCCAGCGGGCTCGACACGAAGACCTCGTTCTCCATCGGTGGCTTCGTCCGCGTGCCGATGACGCCGATGTGGTCGTTCCAGCCGGAGTTGGAGTATGCCGGCAAGGGCGCCAAGGCGAGCAGTGGCTCGGGCTCGGGCTCGATCGACCTGAGCTATGTCGAGGTACCGATGCTGTTCCGCGTGGCCACTCCGAGCACACCAACCGGCCGGCTGTTCGGTGAGATCGGACCGGCGCTCGCGTTCAAGGTGGACTGTACGATTTCGGCTTCGGGCGGGGGCGCTTCGGCATCCACTTCGTGCGCGAACGCCGGGTTCGACATGAAGTCGTTCGACGTCGGTGGAATCGTCGGAGCAGGATACGAGTTCCCCATGGGGACGTACGGGCTCTCCGTCGGGGTGCGCTACAACTACGGGCTCGTAGAGATCACGAGCGGATCCAACGTGAAGAATCGCAACCTGCAATTCGTGGCCGGGCTGCGCTTCTGATCGCGCAGGCGGCCGGCGCCATGCGTCGGCCGCTCGGGCTGCTACCCAAGTCCGCCACATAGACGGCGCCCCGACGATGGGGCGCCGTTTGCGTTCAGGGCGCCGAGTAGCGCACGGTCCACGTCACCATACCGCTGCTCACGGCGCGCAGATGGACGAGCCGCATCCCTCCATGCATCGACGTCCCGCCGTATGCCGCGCCGCTCGCCGTCACTCCGGCAAACCGGTAGCTCGACGGCTCCGTCAGATAGAGCACGTAGTCGTCCTTCCCCACCAGCCGGCTCACCCCCGAGAGCGTCGTGTCGCTCGCGCTCCATGACACTTGCTCCAGGTCCGGCCCGCCGCAGCTCACGTGACGGTTCGTCGCGATCACCTGTGGATGCGCCACCCGCTCGCGAATACAGAACACCTGCACCTGGTACCGCGGATCGATGGGCCCCGGCGTGAACCCCGTGCGGAAGGTGCCGAGCAACCGGTGCGACCAGAACTCGAACACGAGATACCGGTTCGCCGGATCGAGCCCGAGATCGGCGAAGCGCACCGTCGCCGTATCGGCGCCGCCCCCCGCCCCCGCCGTGCGCGCCAGCACCGACCACCGCTCGAACGGCCGGTTCACATCGAGCAGATACAGAGGCACGGTCAATCGCTGGTCGGCGTCGAAGGCACGCGGCCCCGACCCGCTCACCGCAGTCGCCGCCCGCCCGATGAGGCCCGACCGCGACGGATCGACGTCGTAGACCTGCTCGGGCTGGGTGAACAGCACCGGCGCCGTGCGCTTGGCGATCTCGACGCGCGCCGTGCGGTAGACCGCCGGCTTGTCGGTGAGCATGAGCAGCGAGCCGGTGAGCGATGCCAACGTCGCCGCCCGATAGGCGTCGGGCGCCGAGAGCTGGATGTGATCGGGGTCGTTCCTCCAGACGACGTTGTTGAACGAGTTGTACTCGGCGAATCCACCGTAGCCGAACCCGTCGGTGCCCACGCGTACCGCGTCCACCAGTCCGATGAGCTCGGGACGGATGCCCCAGCATGCGAGCAGGAAGGCGTCGCGGCCGATGGCGTCGCGCACCGTCTGCACCACGCTCCGATAGACGGCCTCGCGATCGAGCCCGCGCGCGCGAAAGTAGCCGGCGTGGCTGTTGTACCCCTCATACCGCAGGTGCCGAAGGGCATCGAGCTTGTAGTAGCGCCACCCCATGCGCGCCAGCGAGTCGTACACCGGGCGGATGAGGTCGCGCATCGTCGCCGGGTTCGCGCCGTCCATCACGTATCCGATCCAGTTACCGGATGCCGGCGTGCCGTCGGCGTTGGTGACGAATTCCAACCGGTGCGCGAATGCGTAGGCGCTGTCGGCGAAGCTGACGTTGGTCCAGATGCCCGGCCGGATGCCCCGCGCGGCGATGTACCGCTCGAGCGCCGGCAGCCCGGACGGAAACTTGGCGTTCGGATGCAGCCAGTTGGCCGGCGTGCCGATGGGCTCGCGCTCGTACCCGTCGTCGATCTGCAGGTAGTCGTACCCGAACGGCGCCAGCAAATCGTGCATCACGTCGGCCGCGTTCCGCACGTCCCGTTCGGTCACCTTGTCGAGGAACGCGTACCACGACGTCCACCCGGCCACCGAGCCACGCCACACGTCGTACGTCCACGGGCGGTACTCGGCGAGGCCGCGGTGCTTCTGATAGTAGCGCGGCCGAAAGCGCAGGATGATTTCGGAACCGGTGGCCTCCAGGGCGAAGCTCGCCGAGTCACCCACCGGCGCATGCGCGTCGACGGCCACGCGCGTGGGCTCGTCGAACGAGAGAACCCAGTCCGACCGGCGGTCGTACACGCCGCGGTTCAGCCGGTTGTCGCTGGGACCCACGCTGTTCCGCACCAACGCGAGGCCGTCGGTCACCGGCGCCGTGGCGCAGGCGAACGCCCCGGCGCCGGCGTGCACGATGCCGGCGAGCGTGAGCCGCGCGCCGCCATGCGCCGTCCATTTGACCACCTGCGTCACGGCGTCGCCGGTCGTATCCACGAGCATGCGGGGCTCAGGAACGGCACCGGTGCTGGTCAGGGTGGCCGACAGGATCACCCGCCCACCGTAGGCGAGCGTCAGCCGGCCGTTCCGGAGGTCGAGCGCGGCGGGCGCATTCGCCGGAGCCCCAACCTGCTGGGCTGGGACGAACGCCGGTGTCAGCGATGCCAGGAGGGCGAGCGTGGAGAGCAGTCGACGACGCATTGACTTGAACGGTGAAGGAATCCCAACGGAATAGAGGAGAACATTGTGCGGTCCGTGCGGCGCTCGGATCATGCTCGCACCGGAGCGGGGGTCGGGGCAATCCCCCGGTGAAACCGGTGGGCATGCCGCGGCTTTCATGTTGCCTTGCACGGCGCCCGACGTCCGTACTTATGAGCCCCGGCATGTCTGCCGGCCGTCGAACCCCCAAGTCATTGGAGTTATGATATGCGCACACGAGCTGCGTCGCTTCTTGCCGCCCTCGCGTTGGCCACGCCGGTGGTAGCGCGGGCACAGTTGCCATTGCCCCACCCGTCGTTCGGCTTCATCGGGGCGTTGAACCTCGCCACCTTTGGCGGGAGCGACGTCTCCAACGCCACGAACAAGGTCGGCTTCTCCGTGGGCGGCTTCGTCCGCCTTCCGATGTCGCCGATGTGGTCGTTCCAGCCGGAGCTGGAGTATGCCGGCAAGGGCGTGAAGGCAGGCGGCCCCGGGGGATCGGAAACGTACCACCTGAACTACCTGGAGATGCCGCTCCTGTTCCGCGTCGCGGCGCCCAGCACGCCGGCCGGGCAGCTGTTCGGCGAGATCGGACCGGCGCTCGCCGTGAAGGTGGACTGCACGATTTCCGGCTCGTCGGGCGGCCTGTCCGTGTCGACGTCGTGCACGAACGGGGGTGCCGACATCAAGTCGTTCGACGTCGGCGCCATGGTTGGAGCCGGGTACGAGTTCCCCATGGGCTCGCACGCGCTCTCCCTCGGCCTGCGCTACAACTACGGCCTCACGGAGATTGCGACCGGGTTCAACGTGAAGAATCGCAACCTGCAGTTCGTGGCCGGGCTTCGCATGTAAGCGGTGCGGTGACCTCCCGCGCTGCCGCGCCGGGTTCACCCTCACCGGGGGATTCTCCGGTGCCGCGCAAACAGCCAAACGGCGCCTCCCTGGGGAGGCGCCGTTTGCGATTTCTGTATGCCTGGTGGGCGACGCCGTTTCTCCGCCTCACGGCTTCTCTCGCGCGGATCATCCACACTCACTGAATCCGCACACGTGGCACTTCACGCACCCCTCGGCGTACTCGAGCTGTGACCCGCAGTCGGGGCACGTCCCCATGAACCCCTCGCCGCCATCGAACGCTTCCATCTCGAACTGCGGCTGTGCGGCGGAGCCGGGCGCCGCCTTGCCCACCGTGCGCACCACATCGGCGTCGAGCCCGCCGGACATGGGGCGGTCGGCAATCAACTCCTGCTGCACGCCCTGCTTGTCGCGCATCCACTCTTCGAGGGCGAGGCCGATGGCGTCGGGCACGCTCATCACCTTGTTCGGGCCGAGCCCGACCATGCGGTCCGACGAGATGCCGCGCAGCTGGCGGTGCACCTCGGTGAGCGGGATGCCCGACCGCAGCGCCAGGCTGATCAGTCGACCCATTGCTTCGGCGTCGGCCATCGCGCTGCCGCCCGCCTTGCCGAGGTTGATGAACACTTCGAAGGGCTGCCCCTTCTCGTCCTCGTTGATGCTCACGAACATCACGCCCAGCGGCGTCTCTTTGCGGATGGTCGTGCCGCGCAGCTTCTCGGGGCGCGACCGCTTGGCCCGCCGCTGCAGGTTCTCGGTCTCCACCGCCACCAGCTTCTTCTTGAGCGACTCGATCTCGGCGTCCAGTTCGGTGATCGTGCCGTGCAGGTCGGCCTGTTCCTCGCGTGACGCGGCTTTGCCGTCGCGCTGCGCCGCCGCCTTTTCCGTGGCGCCGGTGGAGAGCACCTGGTTGTCGCGCGAGCCATCGCGGTACACCGTGACGCCCTTGCACTTCATCGCGTATGCCTGTTCGTAGATCGCCCGTACGTCTTCCACCGTCGCCGTGTGTGCGAAGTTGGTGGTCTTGGAGATCGCCGAATCGCAGTGCTCCTGGAACGCCGCCTGCATCCGGATGTGCATGTCCGGCGCGATCTGATTGGCGGTCACGAACACCCGCTGCCAGCGCTCAGGGACTTCGGGGAACGCGATCTGTCCTTCCTTCGCGATCCGCGCCATCAACGCCTCGCTGTACCACCCCTCGGCCTTGGCGATGCGCACGAAGTCCTCGTTCACATCGGGCATCATCACGCCCGCCTGATTGCGCATGAAGGCCACGGCGAACAGCGGCTCCAACCCCGACGAGCAGCCGGCGATGATCGAGATGGTGCCGGTGGGCGCCACCGTGGTCACGTTGCAGTTGCGCAGGAGCTGCATGGGCCGGATGCGGTTGCCCTCGGCATCGCGCGCGCACGTTTCGTCCGGTCCCCAGATCGACCGCGCCCACTCCGCAAACGGCCCGCGCTCCTCGGCCAGCCGCTGACTCTCCTGCTTGCCCTCGACGTCCAGGAACTCCATCACCTTCCGCCCCATCGCCACACCCTCGGGGCTGTCGTAGGCGATGCCCATGCGCACCAGCATGTCGGCAAAGCCCATGAGCCCCAGCCCGATGCGCCGGATCCGCTTGGACAGCGCGTCGATCTCGGGCAGCGGGTACTTGTTGACGTCGATGATGTTGTCCAGGAAGTGCGTGCTCAGACGGATGTCCGCGCGGAGCGCCTCCCAGTCCATCTCGCCGTCCGTCACATAGTAGCCGACGTTGATCGACCCGAGGTTGCAGACGTCGTAGGACAGCAGCGGCTGCTCGCCGCACGGGTTCGTGGCTTCGTAGGCGCCCAGATGCGGCACCGGGTTGTAGCGATTGGCCTCGTCGATGAAGTAGCAGCCCGGCTCGCCCGTGCGCCACGCGCCCAGGATCATCTTGTCCCAGACCATGTTCGCGTCGAGCTGCCCCACCACCTTCCCGTTGGACGGATCGACGAGATCGTAGCTCGTGTGATCCCGCACCGCATCCATGAACTGGGCGGTCACACCCACCGAGATGTTGAAGTTCGTCACCTGCGTCAGGTCTTCCTTGCAGGAGATGAACTCGAGAATGTCGGGATGGTCCACGCGCAGGATGCCCATGTTGGCCCCGCGCCGCGTGCCGCCCTGCTTCACCGCATCGGTGCTCGCGTCATACAACTTCATGAACGACACCGGCCCCGACGCCACGCCCGTGGTGCTCCGCACCATCGAGCCCTTCGGCCGCAGGCGCGAGAAGGAGAACCCCGTGCCCCCACCCGACTGGTGAATGAGCGCCATGCTCGCCAGCGTGTCGTAGATGCCGTCCTTGTGATTGGACAGCGCATCCGATACCGGCAGCACGAAGCACGCCGAGAGCTGGCCGAGCGGGCGGCCGGCGTTCATGAGCGTCGGCGAGTTGGGCTCGAAGCGACGCTGCGTCATCAACGCATAGAACGCCTCGGCCTGCGCCTGTACCTGCTCGTCCGTACTCCCGTATCGACGATCCGCCTCGGCCACGACGGTGGCCACGCGCCAGAAAAGGTCTTCCGGCTGCTCCACCGGCTCCCCCTTTTCGTTCTTGATCAGATAGCGCTTCGCCAGGACCGTCCTCGCATTCTGAGTCAGCGAGGCCAGGCCGGCAGGCGGATTCTTCGAAACGGGCATTTTGGAAACACTCCCTGTTGCTGAAGCCAAGTCAAGGCGAAGGCAGGACCCCTGCCGGGAACCCCGAAAGTCCCCGTACTTCTGGGGTGGGCGCGCAACGTACCCGGGTTCGTGAAACCACGCCAGCCCCTACGCAAGTTGCTGCAAATCAACAACTTGCGATATCAACATCACGAACGTGCGCCCCCGCCATGGGCCAAGTTGAAAAGAAATCGTGACACAATGAGAACAAAGAAGAAGCCACAAAGACCAGCTCCTTACAACTGTCTGCAACAGCCTAAGGCAATCTAATTCAAAGACTTGCCAATCTGACCCTCCATCAGACCCGGCACCGGCGAGGCACCGAAGATCACCAGGGTAGCTCACAAATCTGATGAGCAGTCTTGCTCGCTCTCACACGCCAAAATCAACCACGCCTCACGTCCGATCGGCCCTCCGGAGAGCCGCCGCGCCCCGCTCCCAGCACCGCGGCTCACAACTCCGGGAACGCCCCGCGACGATGCTCCTCCTGCAGCGCCAGATAGCTCTCCACCGTCGAGCGGATCCGCGCCCGCTCCGCCTCCGTGGTCTGGCGAACGACGCGCCCCGGAATGCCCAGCACGAGCGAATTGGGCGGCACCGCGAACCCCTCGGGGCACAGCGCGCCGGCGCCGATGATCGATCCCGACCCGACGGTCACGCGGTTCAACAGCACCGCGCCCATTCCGATCAGGCAGTCGTCGGCGACGGTGGCCCCGTGCACGATGGCCCGGTGCCCGATGCCCACCCGCGCCCCGACGTGGCACGGCACCCCATGGTCGACGTGGAGCACGGCCCCGTCCTGCACGTTGCTGTCGGCGCCGATGACGATGGGGGCGGTGTCGCCGCGGACCACGGCGAACGGCCACACCGAGACGCGCGGCCCGAGCGTGGCGTCGCCGCAGACGAAGGCACGGGGGTGCACGAACGCCGACGGGTCGACGCGGGGAGCGGTGGGTGGCATCAGAACGAGAGCCCCAGAGAGAAGTAGGTCGTCGCGGAGGGCACGCCGAATCTCCCACGCCCCTGCGCCGGAAAGGCGACGCCGAACCGGAACCGGTACGGCGAGTCCCACTGCAACACGGCCGCCGTCACGTTCAACTCGGCGCCGGCCGAGGCGATGGTGGACCGTTGCGTGCGCGCGGGGTCGGCGCACACAACGCCACCGGCCACCACGGCCGGACACCACGCGCTCCCCATGTCGTAGAACACCGAAAACGAACTGCGGCCAAGGAAGAACGGCACCAGGCCCCACCCCCCATCCGTGAGCGCCAACGGCACCCGGTACTCGGCCGACGCCGCGAACGCCCGGATCCCCTCCAGCGTCGCCGCGTCGAAGCCGCGCACCGGAAAGCTGCGCCGTCCTTCGCCCAACAGCACCCCCGGGGCAAGCTCCAGCGTCGAACCGCTCGTCCCACCGACCTGGAAGTAGTCGGTGGACTGGGCATCGCGGTAGCCGCCCGAGCCGCTGATCGCCAACACCTGGTGCGCGAATCCGGGAAGATCGATCGACTTGTAGGCGCGCGCCGTTCCCACCACGCTGAACGTCCGGCGCGACGCGTAGCCGCTGAGAAAGCGCTCGCGCGCCGTGAACGCGCCGCTGACCCCGTCCTCGGGCGACACGGCCGTCACCGGATACTGCGTGTTGCTCCAGCCGCCGCTGGCCAGCAGCATCGGGTAGTAGTAGGGGCGCCCGAACGCCGGATCGAGCAGGGGGAGCAGCGGCGCCGGATCGGTGGCGTAGTCGTGCACCTCGAGGCCGGCCTGCAGCGAGAACGACGACGCGGTGCGGGAGCGCGGGCGCAGCCACGTGGTGCCGAAGGTCACCGTACGGGTGCGCTTGCGCAACTCGCCCACCGGGTTGTTCAGCGTGTCGTGGATGGCGCCCGCGTTCTCCCAATCCTGCTGCCCGTTGGCCACGAGCAGGGGCATGCCGAGCCCCGCGTACACGTAGTCGAAGAACCCGGTGAACCCGCTGGCGTCGGTGGGCACCATCACCTGCGCGTCGTACGCGTGCCGGCCGATCACGTCGCTGCCACTCGTGAACGCCCCCAGTCGAACGCCGCCGGCCAGCGACGGCTCTTCCACCGGCATCCAGTAGCGCGGCCACAGCGTGCGCCATGGCGAATACGACGTGGCCGGCGTATCCACGCTGTCCAGCGGCGGCACCGGCTGCGGCCGGGCCGCCGTGGACAGCGAGCCCGCGGGCGCTGGGGCCAGCCGCGCCATCGGTCCGATGCCCAGATGATAGCCGTCACCCAGGACCACCGAACCCACGAGCCACCGCCCGTCGGGTGACACTTCCGGATAGAAGATCCCCGTGGTCGCGGCCGTCAGCACTTCGAGGCTGTCGGTGCGCCCGGGACCCACCGGCGCCGAGTAGACGTTGGTGACGCCCGCACGATCGGACGTGAAGTAGAGATGCTTGCCGTCCGGAGACCAGCTCGGGGACGCCTGAATGGCGTGCGCCGGCGAGAGGCGCTGCAGGATGCGCCCCGTCGTATCGAGCACCACGATCTCCGACGTCCCGCCGCGCTGCCAGCGCACGGCCGCCACGAGGCTGCCGTCGGGCGACCAGCGCGGCTCCGCCCACTGCACGTCCATGCTGCCCTGCGTCAGCGGACGCAGGTCGGTGCCGTCCGACGACAGCGTCACCAGGCGCGACGTTGCCGGCAACGTCTGCACGGCCACGAGCCGGCCATCGGCGCGCAGATCCGGCGTCGTGAGGCGCGCGTCGCGCGTGAGGCGCACCGTACGCCGTCCGCGCTGGGCGAACAGATCCGACCGGATGTGGTACGGGTCGGTGTAGTCGAGCTGTGTGAACAACCGCTCGCCATCGGGCAGCAGCAGCGTGGGAGAATCGCTGTTGCGCCGGTTGATGCGTTCCGACGTGCCGTCCAGGGTGACGCTGTAGGCGCCCAGCGCCTCTCGGCCCGTGGTCCCGGTGTATGTGATGGCGGTGTCGTCGGCCCAGCGGGGATAGCTGGCGATGCCGCCGCCCACGGTCAGGTACCGCCAGCCGGCCATTGGCAGCACGGGATCGCCCGCCGTTCTGGTGACGGAATCGCTCCACTGCTTCCACGCCGCGGTGAACGAGATGCCGAACGCCTGCTTGGCCGGCCGGTTGAGCCACAGTGGAATGATCTGCGACGCCTGCGATTCCACGAACGTCCGGAAGTGGTCGCCGCGCGTGCGCGCCAGGTAGTCCACGAACAGCGAGCCGAACACATACGGCGACTGCCCGTACGGAAAGAACGCGTCGGCCCGGCTCATCCGATCGATGGACGGGAAGCGGTGCTCGGCCCCGTACGCACGGGCGATCATCCGATGATCCGATCCCAGTACCCGACCGGCGCCGGTGAGCTTCGACTCGAAGTACACGGCCAGCCCCTCGGTGAGCCAGGCCGGCGAATACGAATCGGGAAACAGGTAGGGCGCCCGCCCGAAGATGTGCTGCCCCAGGCTCCAGATGCCGCGTGAGCGATCGAGGTGGAAGATGTGCGTGAGTTCGTGCGTCACCACCATCGCGTTGGGATCGTCGGTGAACCGGAGCGCCGGATCGTTCACCGGCGGGTTGGCATAGATGACGATGCGATTGGTGGGGAAGGGCGTCGCGTACCCGTTGGTGACGTCGATGTTGTCGGCGATGACGAGATCGATGGGCACGCGCGGTGGCGAGAGTTCGCGCGACAGCTCGGTGAAGGCCACCTCGGCGGCGGCCGCGGCGTGGCGCGCCGCCGATTCGAGCGGCGGGGTGAAGTGCACCAGAAAGTGCGCCGTGCGGATGGTGTGCCAGTCGGCGTTGGGCGCCAGCTGCGCCCGGGCCGCCGGTGCCGCCAGGCACACCGCGGCGAAGGCGGCCAGCCAGACACGCTTCACGGCACCCCTCCGAGCCCGCGGAAGTAGGCGCGAAGCCCGTCGGCGATGCCACGGGCGTACGCTTCCTGGAATTGCGGCGTCCGCAACGCGGCCTCCTGTTGCGGCACGATCACGAACGCTCCCTCACACAGGATCGACGGCATCCACGTCTGCCGCACCACGGCCAGGCTGCGGAACACCACGCCCTGATCGGGGAGACCCATGGCGTTCACCAGGCCACGCTGCACGGCGCGCGCCAGCGGCGCCGACTGGCCGCGGTAGAAGTACGTGGCGCTCCCCTCGGTGACGGTGAACGGATTCACGCCGTCGGGCAGCGCGTTGAGATGGATCGAGACGAACACGTCGGCATCGCCCCGGCGTGCGATCACCGGTCGGTCGTCGAGTCCCACCGGGTTCGCGTCCGTCCGCGTCATCACCACGTCGGCGCCCGCCGCTTCGAGCATCGTCTTCAGGCGCTCGGCCACGAGCAACACAGCGTCCCCTTCGAACAGGCCGGTGGGCCCGGTGGCGCCGGCCGGGGGATGGCCGGCGTCGATGGCGACGATCCGCCCCCGAAGCGGGTGCGCCGCGTCCACCGCCGGCGGCCGCCGCACGCGGAGCACGAACCGGCCGTGATCCCAGAGCACCAGATAGCCGAACGGTGGCGCGGACAGGTGCAGCGTGTATCGGACCCGGTCGTTCGCCACCTGCGCCCACTCCACCCGGCGGATCAGCGAATCGTCGGTGGGATAGCGGATGATGTCGGTGTTGCCGCGCGTATCGTAGAGTGTGAGGTCAATGGCGCGGTCGCGCTCTTCCACGAAATAGGCGGGACGACTCCCCACCGGAAGCACGAAGTCCTCCCAGCCGGCTTCGGACCGCACCTGCCCGTTGCCGGCCACACGCCACGGCGCGCGCGCGTCGGGGCCCACGGGGTGCGCCACCGAGTCGGGCACCCACACGTGCAGCGCGCTGTCCACGCGCAGCCGCGTGTAGCCGTCCTCGCTCCGGTCGCGCCAGACCACCGTGCCCGGCAGAAAGAACCAGTGGTACGTGTCCCCGGGGCGCGGCCGCCCGACGATCGTCGCGTCGGTGTCGGGAAGCACCGCCGCCGCCGGATCGTCCAGCCGTACCCACTCGCCCGTCGTGTCGGGCACCACCGGAGTCGTGTCGGGCGCGGTGGTGTCGGGGAGCCTCAGCTGCACGGCGTGCGTGGCCCGCACCGTATCGGCGCCAAGGGCGGCCAGCAGCTCGTACGCGGGGTGATCGGCGGGCGGATTGGCGACGAACGCCATGAACGCGCCGTTGGGATACACGCGCGCCGGTTGGCCGTCGATGGTGAGCGTGGCGTGGCCGTTTCCCACCCAGCCCAGCACGAACGTCGAATCGGCCGACGTGATCGGATGGTCGCTGGCCGGATACACCACGTGCACGGCGAGCGAGCCCGCCACCCACGGAATGGGCGGCAGGCCGACGGGACGCTCCCGCACGGGTCGCACGGCGGGGCGTGCCGGCGTGCGGTGCCGCGGCGTGGAGTCGGCGGCATGGGGTGCGGGAGCGGTGGTGGGAGGGGCTGGGCGCGTGCACGCCGCAAGCGCGGAGGCGGCGGCCAGCGCGAATCGTGGAACGGAGCGCGGCATCGTTGGAACCTACGAACCCCGGTCGGGAGAGGGAAGCGACGGCGAATTCGGCACTTGCACGATGCGGTCCGCTTCATTGACCCCCTTTTCCACGAGTCCTATATTCGCGCTTCATGGTGCTGTTTCACCCGGGGCCGACGTCGTGACGAACTGCACGTTCTGTGGACGTGAGAACGAGGCGGGCGCGCGATTCTGTATCGACTGCGGCAAGCCCATCCAGACAACCGGTGCCCGCGGGGCGCCGGCGAATGCACCCGACCCCGCGGCCCAGTCACGTCCACACCCCACCTCCCGATCCACGGTGCCAAGCGAATCGAATCCCGCCGGCGTCCCCAAGACGCGCGTCTCCAGTGCTCCCCCTCCCTCCCTGGCCGTGTGCACGCGCTGCGGTCGAACCGTCGACGCGTCGCTGCCCTTCTGTGCGCACTGTGGCAACCGCGTGACGGCATCGGTGGCCGAGGACGCCTGCCCCACCTGCGGCGCCGCGTTTCAGGTCGGCGCGGACATGTACTGCGCCCGCTGCGGCGCGCGCGTGGGCGAGCGCGTGTCGGTGATGGAACAGCAGGTTGCCGCGGGGACGCAGGTGTTCGGCGTGTCGCGGCGCGACGGCGGACCGAAGCTGTCGCTGCTGAACGACTCCGGCGACGTCGCGAAGATCTTCACGCTCGATCGCGGCGAGGCCGTGGTGGGACGCGGCGAGGCCGACATCAAGTTCGCCGACGACGTGTACATGTCGCCCCTCCATGCGCGTCTCGATCTCCGCGAGGGCGTGCTCTGGATCCGCGATCTGGGATCGCGGAACGCCAGTTGGGTCTTTCTCGATGCCGCCACCAAGCTCGTCGATGGCGACCGCGTGCTCGTCGGCTCGCAGGTGCTCCGCTTCCGCCGGCTCGGCTATCCCGGTCCGCACGCGCCCGAAGCCGACTCGACCCGCCGCATGGGTTCACTCACCCCGTCGCTCGACGTCGCGGTGCTCGAGCAGCTCCGCGCCGACGGCAGCGTGCGCGACACGTTCCATCTCTCGCCCGGGCGCAGCGTGATGCTCGGCCGCGAAACGGGCGACTGGACGTTTCCGTACGATCAGACGATGAGTGGACGCCACGCCGAGATCCGGTCCGAGGATGCCGACTTCTTCGTGAACGATGCGGGCAGTCGCAATGGGGTCGCGCTCGCCGTGCGCGGGGAACAGCCCCTCAAACGGGCCCAGCGGCTGCTGCTGGGCGACCAGATCCTGCGCGTGGAGAACGTGTGAGCCAGCTGAAGATCTGCCCGCAGTGCGGCGCCGAGTACGAACTCGACCAGCGCTTCTGCCCGAAGGACGGCACGACGCTGCGCACGTCGGGCGGCGTCCACGACCTCGTCGGGTCGATCGTCGCCGACCGCTACCACGTGCTGCGCAAGCTGGGCGAGGGTGGCATGGGCCAGGTGTATCTGGCCGAGCATGTGAAGATGGGCCGCAAGAGCGCTGTGAAGGTGATGAATCCCGAAATGGCGCACGACGCCGAGGCCATCAGCCGGTTCAACCGCGAAGCCGCCAACGCCAGTCGCATCAGTCATCCGAACGTCGCCGCCGTCTACGATTTCGGCGAGACCGGCGAGGGCCTCATCTATCTGGCGATGGAGTTCGTCGAGGGCCCGCCGCTCACCACACTCATCGCGCAGCAGGGCAGCCTGCCCCCGCTGCGCGCCGCGGAGATCGCGCGACAGGTGGCCGACGCGCTGTCGGCGGCCCACGACATGGGCATCGTCCACCGCGACCTCAAACCCGACAACATCATGGTGGCCCGCCATCGCGACGGGTCGGACTTCGTGAAAGTCGTCGATTTCGGCATCGCCAAGGCCGCCGACAATGAAGCACAGAAGGTGACGAAGACGGGGTTCGTGGTCGGCACGCCGGACTACATGAGCCCCGAGCAGTTGGCCGGCGACACGCTGGACGGACGCAGCGACATCTACTCGCTGGCGCTCGTGACGTTCAACATGCTCACCGGCGCCCTGCCCTTCTCCAGCGAATCGGCGCAGGAATCCATGGTCATGCGCCTCACCGACCGGCCGAAGCGGCTGTCGGAGATGAAGCCCGGCGTCGCCTGGACGTCCGACGTCCAGGCGGTGATGGACCGGGCGCTCGAGCGCGACGCGAATCGGCGCTATCAGACCGCGGCCGAGTTCGGAGGCGCGTTGTACCGGGCAGTCGAAGCAATGCCCGAGAGCGCGGCCGCCGCCGCGGCCACGCAGGTGATCGGTCCCGCGCTCGACGCCGGGGCACCGCGCGGAGTCCCGGAAACCCGCGTGGCGGGTGCCGCGAGCGCCGGGGGTGTCCCGGCCGCCGCCACACCGTCCGGCAAGAGCAAGGCTCCGCTCATTGCGGCCATCGCAACCGTGGTCGTGCTGGGCGGCACCGGGTCCGTCGCCCTCCTGATGAAGGGGCGTGGACCCGCCGTTCCACCGGGCACGGCCGCGGCCGGTCGCGATTCCGCGTCGATGACGGCCGCCGACGCCTCCCGCACGGGCGCCGCCGCACGGCAACAGACGCGCCCGCCCACCCCGCCATCCACGCGTCCGGCGGGAAGTCCCACGACGACCCCGACCACGCCCGTGAACTTCGCGGGCCAGTTTCGCCGCCTCGAGGCGTTGACCGACATCGCCGACGGCACGGAGTCGAGCGCCGCGCGGGCGTGGCTCGTCATCGATTCAATCGCGCCGTTCGCGACCACCGGCGACGATAGCGCGCACCTTGACCTCCTGCGCGCCTTCGCCAAGCAATTGCAGCACGACGATGCGGGCGCCTGCGACTGGGCACGCAGGGGCTACCGCCTCGTTCAGGATCCCTTGTTGAAGAAGCGCTTCGTCCCCATCGTGCGCGCGTGCAACTGATGACCGCCATCTGACCCCATTCTCCATGCCCTCCTCCGGCGGCACTGACCGCGGATCCGTGATCGTCCATGTGTTCGGCAAGACCGACGTGGGACGCACGCGTGAGCACAACGAGGATTCCTTCGTCATCGCCGACCTCACCGCCGACGACGCGTCGCTGCATCCGTCGGTGCGATCGCACACGGCCGGTGAGCGCGGCACGCTGTTCATGGTGGCCGATGGCATGGGCGGCGCCGCGGCCGGAGAGATCGCCAGCGAGATGGCCACGTCCGTCGTGCTCCGCGAGTTGCGACGCGAGTGGCTCGCCCAACCCAGCGCCGACGGCGAGCACTTCGCCAAGGCGATCCGGCGCGCCGCCGCGGTGGCCAACGCCGAGATCAACACCTTCGCCGCCACCCACGCCGAGTACCGCGGCATGGGCACCACCGCCACCATCGCCGGACACCTCGGGGACACGCTCTACGTCGCCCAGGTCGGGGACAGCCGTGCCTATCTCGTCCGCGACGGCGTCGCCCGCCAGATCACGAAGGACCAGTCGCTGATGCAGAAGCTCGTGGAGGCCGGCGAGATCACCGAGGAAGAAGCCGAGCACAGCGAGCGCCGCAACATCATCCTCCAGGCCCTCGGCCCCGAATCCACGGTGAAGGTGGATCTCACGCATCAGAAGCTGCGCCGCGGCGACACCCTGGTGCTCTGCAGCGACGGACTCTCCGGGCAGGTCTCGCGCGACCAGATTGCCGACGTGGTGCGGCAGGACGCCGATCTGGTGGCGGTGTGCGGGCGGCTCATCGACATGGCCAACAGCGCCGGCGGTCCCGACAATATCACCGTCGTCGCGGCCCGGTTCGAAGGCGAGGGGCTGGAGTCGGCCGCGGCCGGCGACGAGGTCGGGCATCGCGTGTTCCCGCTCGCCGACTCGGGCAGCACCCCGTCCGGCGGTAGCGAACGCGTGGGAGACGACGCCAGCCGCCGCATCACGACCCCGGTGCGCGCCGTGCGTGCCAAGACCCTTCCCCTCCCCGGCTCCGACATCGCTGACGCGGCCCCCGCCCCGATTGTGAGTGAGGAACGCCGAGCCATGGGGCGTGCCATCCAGCGTCTGCTGCTCGTCACGCTCGTCGTCGCCGCCGGACTCGCCGTGGTCTGGTGGATCGGACGCATGATGCACCGCAATTGACGTGGCGCTGGAATTCCGCATCCTGGGCGGCGCCCGGGCTGGTCAGCGCGAGGTGTTCGACAAGGCGGTGATTCTCATCGGACGCCACCCGTCGAGCGACCTGCGCTTCGACCCGGAGGTGGACCTCGATGTCTCCACGCGGCACGCCGAGATCCGCCGCGCGAATGGGCAGTACGTCATCCACGACAACACGAGCACCAACGGGACGTTCGTGAACGGCGAGCGCGTGCTCCCCGATCGCGAGCTGCGGGACGGCGACCGCATCTCGTTCGGCGATCGCGGGCCGCAGGTGGTAGTCCGCTTCGTGGCGCCGCGGCCGGCGACGGCGGCACGAACCGGAACCGCCGACCGTACCTCGCCGGCGAATCTGGTCGCCGTCACGCCGGCGCGTGACGACGCACCCCGCTCCACTACCGAGCGCATTGCGATCGCCGTCCAGGAGCGCACCTCGTGGCTTGCCCGGGCGCTGGTGGCGGTGGCCGTGGTGCTGACCGCCGGCATCGGCGTCGCGTTCTGGACGGGTCACCGCGCATCGGAGGCGCAACTGCGGGACCTCCGCCAGCTGCTGGCGCGCAACGAGACGGCGTCGGCCGCCCTGCAGGCGCAGCTGCAGAGCATGGCCGACACCAACGTCGCACGCGCCCTGCAGCGCCAGATCGACTCCCTCAAGGCGCGCATCGCCGCCACCCCGGCCGCCTCGGCCCGCACCATCGATTCCCTCAGGGCAGCGCTCGAATCGCAGCACCGGTTGCTGACCATGGACGTGCCGGCGATCAATGCGCGCAACGCGCCGGCGGTGGCGATCCTCTATACCGAGATCGCGGGCACGCCGTATGGCGGCACCGCGTTCGGCGTCACGCCCGGTGGGCTGCTCGTGACCAACCGGCACAACGTGCAGGCCTCGGACGGGACCGCAGCCACGCGGCTCGCCGTCACCTTCCGGAACACGAAGGCCGTGCTGCCGGCGCACGTCGTCAAGGTGAGCGACGATCCCGCCGTGGATCTCGCGCTCGTGCAGGTCGACCGCCCGGGCCCGTTCCCCGTCGTCGCCGGCATCAGCCCCGCCGCCGCCGCGGCGCCGGAGGGCGCCCCGGTGGTGACCATCGGCTTCCCCCTGATCAATGAACTCGTCACTGGCGGCGGCGACTCCGACCTGGTGGCACGATCGGCGCTCGACCCGGGGACGGTGAGCCGGCGCACGCCCGCCGTGCTCCAGATCGACGCCTACGCCACGCGCGGCTCGAGCGGGAGTCCGGTGTTCAATGCGAGCGGCGACGTCGTGGGCGTCGTGTACGGCGGTCCCGCCGAGGCCGCCGGCCACGTGGTCTTCGCCGTGCCGGCCGACAAGCTGGCAGCATTCCTGCCGCCGGCGGCCCGCGCGACGATCAGATAGCGCCAGGCGTGAGCTTGCCGAGGAGGCGCGGTCCCGCCGCCCCGGTCGCACGGGGCACGTTGCCCGCGCGCCGCTCCAGGAACAGGTGCGCCAGCAGCGCGAACGCCACCGCCTCCTTCGCCTCGTCGTCGAAATACGCCTCGCGGAAGCGGCGCACCGCCTTCGGCGCCACCACGTCGGTGATCATCGACACGAGCGCCGCGTTGTGCGCCCCACCGCCGGAGAGCAGCACCTCCACCACCGGCTCCGGCATGAAGCGGCGATACGCATCGGCCACGCTCCGCGCCGTGAGCGCGGTGGCCGTCGCCACGATGCCCTCCCGCGACGTGTCGGCGTCGGCTTCGCGGCAGAGTATGATGAGGCGATCCACGTAGGCGGTCCCGAACAGTTCACGCCCGGTGGACTTGGGCGGCTCGGCAGCGAAGTACGCGTCGTCGAGCAGCAGCTCGACCACACGCGCGCTCGGCGTCCCACGGCGCGCGTACGCGCCGCCGGCGTCGTACCGTTCGCCGCGATACAGCGCGCGCACCACGCCGTCGATCACCGCCATGCCCGGCCCCGTGTCGAACGCGCGAACGCCGCTCATGTCGCCGCCCGGCGGGACGACCGTGACGTTGCCGATCCCGCCGAGATTCTGGAGCGCCCGCCACTTGCCCGACGCGAACAGCAGGGCATCGGCGATCGGCACGAGCGGCGCTCCCTGCCCACCCGCCGCGAGGTCGCGCACGCGGAAGTCGCTCACCACGTCGAGGCCCGTGCGCTCGGCAATCACCGCCGGCTCGCCGATCTGCCACGTGGAGTGCGGCGGCTCGTGCCAGAGCGTCTGCCCGTGCGACGCGATGGCGCGCACCTCGTGGCGCGGCACCCCGGCCTCGGCGAGTACCGCCAC
This sequence comes from uncultured Gemmatimonadaceae bacterium, assembly GCA_963781765.1. Lineage (GTDB taxonomy): Bacteria > Gemmatimonadota > Gemmatimonadetes > Gemmatimonadales > Gemmatimonadaceae > JAGWRI01. Next base: position 39,886 of record CAWAHC010000006.1, on the reverse strand, counting down.
CGCCGCGTCGGCCAACCAGCGTCCGAGATCGAACTGCAACCGGCAGTAGTCGCGCGCCGAGCCGGCCGCCATCGCCGCCTGGAGTGCGCCGCGCTGTGCCGCGTCGTAGTCGCGCACCACGAAGGCGAGCATCTCGGGCTCGAACCCATCGCCCCGGGCGTGAAAGCGCACGGCCACGGCCGAGATGCCGTCGAGCGACGTTCCCGACATCAGTCCGACGTACACGGGAGGGCGCGGCGCGGCCACGGCGGCGGCGGTCATTTCACCGGGGGTGGCTGACGGCCGATCACGCGCCGGATGACGCCCCCTTCGCGCGCCAACGCCGCCTCCGCCGCGTCGCGATCGACGTCGAGGAAGTGCATCACGATGGCCGTCTTCACGCTCCCCCCCGCGCTCTGCAGCTGCGCACGGGCCTCGTCGGGGGGCACGCTGCACACCTCGGCAACGATGCGGCGGCTGCGGTCGCCGAGCTTGGCGTTGGTGGCCTGCAGATCGACCATCAGGTTGCCGTAGGTCTTGCCCAGCCGGATCATCGCGCCGGTGGTGATCATGTTCAGCACCAGCTTCGTGGCCGTGCCCGCCTTCATGCGCGTGGACCCGGTGACGGCCTCCGGTCCCGTGATCGGCAGAATCACGATGTCGGCGGCCGGCGACTCTGCGGCTGGCGGCGGGGAGCAGGCCACCAGCGCCGTGGAAGCCCCGACACTTCTGGCGTGTTCGAGCGCACGATGCACGTAGGGCGTGGTGCCGGAGGCGGCGATCCCGATCACGAAGTCGCCGGCCCGCACGCCGGCGGCATCGAGGTCGCGCACGGCGTCCTCCACCCGGTCTTCGGCCCCTTCCTGCGCGCGGGTCAGCGCCGCCGGCCCACCGGCGATGATGCCCTGCACCAGGTCGGGGTCGCTGCCGAACGTGGGCGGGCACTCCGACGCGTCGAGCACGCCCAGCCGGCCGGACGTGCCCGCCCCGACGTAGAACAGGCGCCCCTGGCGGCGGAAGGTGCGCTCGGCTTCGGCGATCGCGGCGGCGATGCGGTCGCGCTCGCCGTGCACGGCAGCGGGCACCAGCCGATCCTCGGCGGCCATGAGATCGACGATCTCGAGCGGTGTGGCGAGGTCGATGTCGGCCGTGCGCGGATTGCGCTGTTCGGTGATGCGCGGGTCGTGCGGGCTGGCGGCCACGGGGTCCGGTGCGGGAGCTCGAAGGATTGTCCGGGGATCGTGCCTCCTCTCCGGACCACGGGGTAAGTTTACCGATCGCGGAGGAGACGCGGCAAGCGCGCAATGCAGAACGCGGGCCGCGCGATCGAATCGCACGGCCCGCGTTGCATGTCCCTGCCGCCCTGCTAGTGGATGGTCACGGCCGAGTTGAGCTTGACCGTCATGTCGCTGCCCTGGGCGATGCAGCCTTCGAAGTTGGCCGTCGTGGCGGCAACCGCTCCGCCGGCCGCGGCTCCGGCGGCGGCACCCGCCACCGCGCCCTTGGTGCTCTTGCCGATCAGCTTGCCGGCAATGGCGCCGATCACCGCCCCGCCCACAACCTTCTGCACATCCTTCGACGTGGGCTCGTTGCGCACGCGGTCGATCTTCTCCGCGGTCACCGTGGCGCTGATCGGATAGATCTCCCCGCCGAACGTCACCGACACCGGGTTGAAGCCCATGTCGATGGGATCCTTGACGTTCTCGCTCCGCTTGAGTGCCGTGATCTCCAGCTTCACCGTCGCGCCCGCGGGAATGCTCAGGCCATTGGTTCCCGGGACGGCGTCGGCCAATGTGGCCATCACGGTGTCGCCCACCTTGTGGGTGTTGGTGCACACCTTCTCACTGGGGTGCAGCACCATCGTCGTACCCTCGGCGATCTCGCCCGTGGCCCGCGCGGCCGGCTTCGTGGCCGCGGGGGCTTTCGGACGCGCCGGTGCCGGCTTCGCGGCGGCGGCCGGCGCGGGTGTGGTCGGGGCCGGCGTCGTGGCCGCCGCCGCCGTATCGCCCAACCCGGGCCGCGCGGCCGTGTCACCACCCGCCATCTGCAGATCGGTGCTCATCGCGGTGTCAGCCGCGGCCGAGCTCTTGTTGCCACCGCAGGCCGCGACGGCCACCATGAGCGCGATCGCACCTGCGATACGGCTGGAATAACTGGTCATGCTTCCTCCTCGACTGTTGTGGCTCCAACCGGCGGATGAAACGATCACCGCACCTCGATGGGGGCCATGAATTGCACCTGCACCCTGTCGGCTGATGGGGCCGCCAAACACTCCGGCCTCACGCTGTCGGCATGACCGTGCGCATCAGCACCGTCCATCGCCCAGCGGTATATTTCCATTTCTGTACTCTATTCAATATAAGACGTTCCAGGCGGATGGATTATACCAGGAACGGGCAGAATTGTGCCGCCGCATGACCGGAAACCGCCGGCGGCCCACCCTAGGTCGGCCATGAGCGAACGTCGTACCCTGAGACGGCTGCTTCCGTACTATCGCCCCTACCGCGGCAAGATGGTCTTGGGGCTCTCCCTGACTGTCCTGTCGTACGCCTTCTCGACGGCAGGGCCGTGGTTCCTCCGCCTGGCCGTGGACGACCTCATGACCAAGGCGCCGATGTCGCGCATCTGGCTCCTCGTGGGGGCGATGCTCGGCGTGGCAGTGGTGGGCGGGTTCCTGCGCTTCATGATGCGGGAAACGCTCAACAAGGTCAGTCGGTGGATCGAGTACGACCTGCGGAACGACCTGTTCGCGCGGCTGGAATCGCTGGACGCCGAGTACTTCGCGCGCGTGCGGACGGGCGACCTGATGGCGCGGCTGACCAACGATCTGTCCGCGGTGCGCATGGCGGCCGGCCCGGCGGTCATGTATCTCACCAACACCATCGCCGGCGGCACCTTCGCGCTGCTGTTCATGCTTCACATCGACGTGCGGCTCACCCTGATCGCCCTGCTGCCGATGCTGTTGCTGCCGATCTCGATGATCTGGCTGGGACGCGCCATCCACCAGCGGTTCGAGGCCGTGCAGGAGCACTTCGGCCGCATGACGACGATGGCGCAGGAGAACATCTCCGGCGTGCGCGTGGTCCGCGCCTACCGCCAGGAACAACCCGAGGCGGAACGGTTCGCCGACCTCGGGCAGCAGTACCTGGTCAAGCAGATGCGGCTGGCCACCCTCTACGGCATGATGCACCCATCGTTCCAGATGCTGGCGGGGCTGGGCAGCGTGGTGGTGCTGGGCCTCGGCGGGGCCATGACCGTTCGTGGCACGATCACGGTCGGCTCGTTCGTCGCGTTCGGACTCTACCTCGGCATGCTCACCTGGCCGCTCATCGCGCTCGGATTCGTGATCAACCTGTTCCAGCGCGGCGCTGCTTCCATGGGTCGGCTGCTCGACATTCTCGATGCGCAACCGACCGTCGTCGCGCCCACCGCGCCACGCCGACTCCCCACCAACGCGGTCGGACGGACCATCGAGTTCCGGCACGTGGGATTCCACTACCCCGTGGAGCCGGGCGGCCAGCCGCGCTGGGTGCTCCGCGACGTGAACTTCACCGTTCCCGCCGGTGCGACCGTCGGCGTGGTCGGGGCGACCGGCAGCGGGAAGAGCGCGCTGCTCGACCTGGTGCCGCGGGTGTTCGACCCGCAGGAAGGGGAGATCCGAATTGACGGGATTCCGCTCCGCGACCTCGACCTCGACGCCTGGCGCCGGGAGATCGGCTACGTGCCGCAGGAGAGCTTCCTGTTCAGCGAGAGCATCGGCGCGAATCTGGACTACGGCGCGCCCGACGAGTCGGGGCGCGACTGGGCGGCGTCGGTTGCGCAGCTCACCACGACCATCGACGCCCTGCCTGAACGGTACGGCACGATGCTCGGGGAGCGCGGCATCAACCTGTCGGGCGGGCAGAAGCAGCGCGCCGCGATCGCCCGGGCGCTGGCCCGCCACCCGACGGTGGTGCTGCTGGACGACGCGCTGAGCGCCGTCGACACGCACACGGAGGCGGAGATCCTCAATGCCCTGCGCACCGCGCTCGCGGGACGCACGGCACTCATCGCCTCGCATCGCATATCGGCCATCCGCGACGCGAACTTCGCGATCGTGCTCGACGACGGTCGCGTGGTGGAGAAGGGGCCGCACGCCGAACTCATCGCCGCCGGCGGCCGCTACTGGTCGCTGCTCAACCGCCAGCAGCTCGAGGAGTCGCTCGAGGAGTCCGTCGAGTCGCCGTAGGCGGGCGCGCCCCAGGATGGCGCCTCCGTGAAACGGGCGCTAACAGGAGAACGACAAGGCCGCGGATAACGCGGAGGGCGCGGAAACGGCAAGGGCCATGATGGAGGTGGCGCTGGACACGTGGAATCCACGAGCCTCACGGCCCCGCCGTCGCCGCCTGTAGCCCCCGCAGCCAATGCCTTCGCGACTCATTCCGCGTAATCCGCGAATTCCGCGAAATTGTGGTTCCATCGGTTGATGTCCGGAGAACCCGCCACACCTACCAGGGGCGCAGAACCCAGCGGCTACATCCGATTCAGGATCCAGGCGGGCGTCATCTTCTGCAGCATGCCGGTGAGCACGCTCAGGTAGCCGCTCACGAGCAGCAGACCGACGAGCACCAGCAGCACACCCGACGCCCGGGTGAGCCAGGCCAGCCGCGCGCGGTTGCGCTGCGCGAAGCCGATCAACTCCTCGAGCGCCACTGCCGAGATCAGGAAGGGCACGGCGAGCCCCGCCGAGTAGGCGCTGAGCAGCACCGCGCCGCGCGTCGCGTCACCCGCCGTGGCCGCGAAGGTCAGGATCGAGCCCAGGATCGGCCCCAGACAGGGCGACCAGCCCGCCCCGAACGCCATGCCCACCACCACCGTGCCGAGGTAGCCGAGCGGCTTGTCGCGCAGATGCGGCCGCGTGTCGCGCCCCAGAATCGACAGGTTGAACGCACCGGCCAGGTACAACCCGAACAGGATGATGATCACCCCGCCCACGCGCGCCACCCAGACCCGGTGCACCAGCAGCACCCGTCCCACCGCGCTCGCCGCCACCCCCATCGTCACGAACACGATCGAGAACCCGATGACGAACAGGAATGCATGCAGCAGCGCGAACCGGCGCGACGACTGCACGTCTTCCAGCGAGATCCCCGTGATGAACGTGAGATAGCTCGGCACCAGTGGCAGGACGCACGGCGAGATGAAGCTCACCAGTCCGGCCACGAAGGCGACGAACAGTCCGATCTCGCCCCCACCGGTCATGTTTCCGCTCCGCGCCGCATGCGGCTACCCGGCCGCCGGCTGGCAGGCATCGACGACGGCGCGGATCTCGTCGCCGCTCAGCCGCTCCACCTCGTCGGTGTCTTCGGCGCGACGCTGCACGCCACGCACCACCTGGTCCACCGTCACCAGCGGCGCGTCGGCTTCGGCCTTCACCGAGGTCTCCCACTTGCCCCGGTCCGGCCCTTTGAGTGTGTGCCGGTAGGTGGCCGTGAACACCGTGTACCGCTCCAGCCCCTCGGACTCGTCGACGGTCTCGGGCGCGTACGGCGATTCGTCGAGCGACGGCAGATCCACGGCGTCTGCCTCGACGGTCACGGGCGGCGCTTCGGCCCCATCGGACGCCGGCTCGCCGGGTTCTGCGGGCAACCCTTCGGCCAGTGCTCCCAGCGTCTCGCCCCCGGGGGCGTCGATCGCCTCCCCCTCCCCCTCGGGCGCGTCGACATGGGGCGCCCGCTGCCGCGCCGCGATCACCGCCACCCCGCGCTCCACGCCGCTCACCCGCCGCGGCGCGAAGAAGTGCACCTCGATGATATTGGCGCCGTCCAACTGCTCCACCAGATCCAGAATGAACCGCTCGCGCGTCTCGCTCTGGATCATCGCGCGCCCACGGTCTCGGGGGTCGCGGCCAGCCGGCGCGCGTCGAGTTCGCGTTCCACGTACAACCGCATGATGTGCATGAAGTCCTGGGCATTGGTGACGACGCCGAACGCCTGGTGCGTACCGCGATCCTTGAGCTTGCTCACCACGAATTCCGACGAATCGACGCAGATCGTGATCAGTTCGCGCATCGATCCGTCGGCGTCCGTGACGAACGCGGGCAGCATGTTGCCCGTCGCGATCCCGTGCAGCGCACTCGCAATCAGGATCGCCATCGTCGCCTTGATCGTGTGCCGCCGCATCGCGTCCTGGGCCTGCAGCATGTCGGTGATCACCTCGGGCAGCGGGCCGTCGTCGCGAATGGACGCCGCCAGCACGAAGGGCACATCGTGCAGCACGCACGCGCGCATGATCCCTTCGGTGATCAGCCCCTGCTCCACCGCCGCCTTGATCGAGCCCGCGGCACGCACGCGGTTGATGGCGCGCATGTGCTTGCCGTGCCCGCCCTGTGTGGGAATCCCGCTGCCCGTCATGCCGAGCGTGGTGCCGAACATCGAGGCCTCGATGTCGTGCGCCGCCACCGCGTTGCCGGCCAGCAGCGCCTTCACGAATCCGTGCTCGATGAACCACACCAGGTCGGCACGCGCCCGCGCGTGCACCAGCGCCGGACCGGTCACCCAGATGGGATAGCCGCCGCGGTCGCGCTCGTCGAGCAGCAGCTGCGCCATCTGCGCGTAGTCGATGGGCTTCTCGCGCGACACCTGGCTGGACATGAACTGGAATTCGTCCTCGCCGCCGGCGTCGAGCGCGCGCTCGTAGACGTAGATCCCCTCGCTCCCATCCTCGGCGCGCCCCACGGCCACCAGTTCGCCCCGCTTCACACGGCGCATCTCGCGGGCCCACAGCTCGCCGTCCGCGTCCAGCACCAGCGCCGCATCCATGCGCGGTTCGCGGGGCATGCGCCACGTCCCGGCGATGCGTGCGTACGTCGGCAGATTGGTCGTGGAGAAGAACCCTTCGGGCACCACACCGTCGGCCGGGGCCGGCACGAACCGCGCCTCGGGCGCATTCGCGAGCCCCGGTACGGTCAGGTCCGGAGGAGGGATGATGATCACCCGTGTAAGATGACGGGGCGCAGGAAGGGGAACAAGCGGAGTTTGTCCGGTGGCGTCACAGGAGGGACACCGGATCCCGGTCGACGGTGATCCGGAGCCCGTAATTGGACGGAACCGGGAATCGGGACGCGAAATACCGGCTTACCCGGGTCAGGGGACCCGCCTGCTCGGCTTTGAGCAGCAGGTGCCAGCGCCACCGCTTCTTGACCCGGTCCACGGGACAGGGGGCGGGACCAATGATGGACAGCGCGCCGGGCTCCCGCCGCGCCACCAGAGCGTGCAGCCACGCGCCCGCCGATTGGGCCAGCTCCATGGTGGCATTCTCCGAGAACCCGCTCACGATCACGTTGGCCAACCGCGAGAAGGGCGGGTACGGAGGGCTCATCCGCCCCTCCAACTCCTGCGCCACGAACCCCTCGTAGTCGTGCTGCGCGGCGAACCGCACCGCGTGGTGGTTCGGTACGCGTGTCTGCACGACCACCTCCCCCCGCTTGGCGCCGCGCCCGGCCCGACCCGCCACCTGGCTCACCAACTGGAAGCACCGCTCCGATGCCCGGAAGTCGGGCATGTTGATCCCGATGTCGGCGTCCACCACGCCCACCAGCGTCACGTTGGGAAAGTCCAGGCCCTTGGCGATCATCTGCGTGCCGAGCAGGATGTCCACCTCGCCGCGCCCCACGCGGTCGAGGATGTTGGCGTGCGCCCACTTGCCGCTGGTGGTATCCATGTCCATGCGCGCGATCCGGGCCGCCGGGTAGCGGTCGCCGAGCATGCGTTCCACCTGCTGCGTCCCCAGCCCCCGGCCGCGCAGCACGGGGCCGCCGCACTTGGGACAGGCGGCGCGCATCGGCTCTGCGTACTGGCAGTAGTGGCACACCAGCCGCTCGGGCACCCGGTGGTAGGTGAGACTCACGTTGCAGTTGGGGCACGCCGCCACGTCGCCGCACGCATCGCACTGCACGAACGACGCGTAGCCGCGACGGTTCAGCAGCAGAATGCTCTGCTCGCCCCGCTCCAGCCGCTCGGTCAAGTGGCGTTCCAGCGGCTCGCTGAGCACGTAGCGCAGCGCGTACTCGTCGGGCGAGAGGCGCTTGGGGTGCGTCATCGGATCGGGGCGACGCATGTCCACCACCTCCACCTCGGGCAGCGCGCCCCCGCCCACGCGATCGGGCAGCCGCAGCAGATGGTGCCGCCCGCGCTGGGCATTGTGCCAACTCTCGAGACTCGGCGTCGCGCTGCCCAGCACGACCACCGCGTCCTCGCGTCGGGCGCGCACCAGCGCCACTTCGCGCGCGTGATAGCGCGGCGTCTCGCCCTGCTTGTACGTCGCCTCGTGTTCCTCGTCGATGATGATCGCGCCGAGATTCTCCAGTGGCGCGAAGACGGCCGACCGCGCGCCCACGGCGATGCGCTTCTCGCCGCGCGACAGGGCCAGCCAGGCGTCGTACCGCTCGCCGTCGCTCAGGCCGCTGTGGAGCACCGCGATCCGGTCGCCGAACACGGCCCGGAAGCGATCCACCGTCTGCGGCGTGAGCGCGATCTCGGGCACGAGCACGATCGCCGTCTTGCCCCACTCGTCCACCACCTTTCGCAGGAACTCCACATACACGAGCGTCTTGCCGCTGCCCGTGATGCCGAACAGCACGAACGATTCGCCGCCCCCGGCCTGACAGAGCGCGTGGACGGCCTGTGCCTGGGCCTCGGTCGGCTCGTGGGACGTCGGCGGCGGGGCCGGCCGTGCGGTGAACGGATCGCGGACCACCACCTCGCGCTCGAACGCCACCAGCCCGCGCTTGCCGAGCGCCGTCAGGGCCGCCGGGGAGGCGCCCAGCTGGCCCACGAGGTGCTCCACGGGCGCCCGCCCGCCCAACGACTCGAGCATCTCGTACGCCGACCGCTGCTTGGGAGCGCGCTTGAACAGCTCCTCGCGTTCGAGCAACGAGGGCAGCTCCCGCGCCAGTCGTGCCACACGCCGCTCCTTGCGCACCGGCGTCGGCGCCTTCACCGCGGACAGCGCCGCAGGCAGCATGGTCCGCAGCACCATGCCGAGCGGGGCCGCGTAGTACTCCGACATCCATCGCGCGAGGTCGAGCAGGTGCGCGCTCACCACCGGCGACGGATCGGGCGCATCGAGAATGTCCTTGGGCGTCACGTCGTCCCGCGGCTCGGCGATGCCCACCACGAGCCCGATGGTGCGGCGGCCGCGCACGGGCACGACGACGCGCGACCCCACCCCGGCGCGTACCGCGAGCGCCTCCGGCACCGCGTACGTGAATTCGCGGAACAGCGGGAGCGGAAGGGCGACCGAGATCAGCATGGGGGGCGCACCGGTGGGCGGCCCGTCAACGCCCGCGGAGCCGCGCTCCCAGCCCCGGCGCGTCGGGGATCGCAATGCGACCGTCCACGATGGTCGCCCCTTCGTGCGGGTCGTCGGCCAGCAGCGCCGCGCCATCCAGATCGGCGTAGTCGAGCAGCGGGGCCAGATGCGCCGCGGCCGTGATGCCGAGACTCGTCTCGATCATGCAGCCCATCATCACCGACAGCCCGTGGGCACGCGCGACAGCGATCATCCGTCGCGCCTCGAGCAGTCCCCCGCACTTGGCGAGCTTGATGTTGATGCCATCCACGGCACCCACCAGCCGCGGCACGTCGTCGGCCGTGACGCACGATTCGTCGGCGATGATCGGCAGCGGCGAACGCTCGCGCACGAAGCGCAGCCCCGCGATGTCCCCGGGCGGCACGGGCTGCTCCACGAACTCCACGCCGTACTGCGCCAGGCGTTCGGCCATCGTCACCGCGTGCTTGGGCGTCCACGCCGCGTTTGCGTCCACGCGGATCGTCTTGCTCGGCGCCGCGCCGCGTACCGCCCGCACGATGTCGTCGTCACGGTCAGTGCCCAACTTCACCTTCAGCACCGGATACGCGGCCGCCTGCTCCACGCGGCGCACCAGTTCCTCCTCGGTGGGCGCGATCGCGATCGTGAAGCTCGACGGCGGCGCCTCGTCGGGACTCAGCCCCCACAGCCGGTAGAGCGGCGCCCCGAGTCGCTTGCCCACGAGGTCGTGGGCGGCGGCGCTCACCGCCATCCGCGCCGCCGCGTTGCCGCGCAGCGCCTGCCGGAGCGAGCGCTCGAGGGCTTCGAGCGCCCACGGGTCCGCCGCCTCCACGATCGCCCGCAGCTGTTCGAGCGCCGCCACGACCGTGTCGGCCGTCTCCCCGTAGAACGTGCTCGGGGCGGCCTCGCCGAGCCCCTCCACGCCCTCCGCGTCCGTCAGCCGCACCCGAACCCGCGTGTACTCGCTCGATCCCCCCCGCGCAATCACGAACGGATTGGCGGTGTGCACCACCACGCGATCGTACGAGAGCTTCATGTCCGCGGCGGCGTCCGCACCGCATGCCGCGACACGTTGGCCGCGCGCAGCGCGTCGGCGCGATCCGGCATGCTCTTGATGAAGGCGATCAGCGCGTCGGCCAGATCGTTGGCCCGCGCGTATCGATCGCCGGGCGCCTTGGCCAGGCAGCGCAGGGTGATCGCCGAGAACTGCGCCGGCACACGCGAGTCGATCGTGTCGGGGGCCACCGGTTGTTCGTGTACCTGCTTGTACCCTACCGAGAAGGCGTCGGGCCCGTCGAACGGCGGAAACCCCAGCGCCGACTCGTACAACACGATGCCCAACGCGTACACGTCGCTCCGCCCGTCCACCAGCTTGCCCATGGCCTGTTCGGGCGACATGTAGTGCGGCGTGCCCATGGCGCGGCCCGTGGCCGTCAGCCGTCCCTGGTGGCGCGCCTCGGCAATCCCGAAGTCGGTGAGGATCGCATTGCCATCCTCGTCGAACAGCACGTTGTCAGGCTTGATGTCGCGGTGCACGATGCCGCGACGGTGCGCGTAGTCCAGCGCGGTGGAAACCTGCGCAATGGCCATCGCCGCCTCCACCGGATCGACCACCTTGGAGCGGGCGATGCGGTCGGAGAGCGATCCGCCGGACAGGTACGGCATCACCGTGTACACCGTGGTCCCGTGCTGCCCGGCGTCCATGACAGGACAGATATGGGGATGGACCAGCCGCGCCGCCGCCTGTGCTTCACGCCGGAAGCGCTCCATCATCTCGGTGTCCTTGGCCAGGTGGGCGTGCAGCACCTTGATCACCACCGGTCGCTCCAGCTGCGCGTGGTCAGCCAGGAACACATCTGCCATTCCGCCGCCGCCCAACCGCTGGATCACGCGATAGCGGCTCCCGGTGGCCTGCCGCAGTGCCGAGATCGTTTCGTTGGGCTTCTCGGACGGCGCGTGCTCCAACTCCGGCAGCGCGATATTGCAGCGCATGCAGGTGTCGGCAGACGTGCGATTCCAGGTGCCGCACTCGGGGCAGAACATGCTACGCGCTCCGCTTGGTCGGTCGCCGTGGCTGGGACATCGGGGTCAGTTCACAACTTAGCATGCCCACGCTGCTCCCGCATTAGAGAAGTGCGCGCAGGTGGGCCACGCACGCCGCCCCGAGGCGATCGGGCGCGTACCCACCCTCGAGGGCGCTCACGAGTCGACCGCCGCACCACGCATCGGCACGCGCAACCATGGCCTGCGTCAGCGCCGTCACGTGCTCCAACTCAAGCGTGAAACCGCCCAGCGGGTCGCCGGCCAGCGAATCGAATCCCGACGAGATCAACACGACGTCCGGTGTGAAGCCCCGCGCCGCGTCGTCCACGGCCGCAAGAAACGCCTCGACATAGCGCTCGGGCGGTAGGCCGGCCGCCATCGGCACGTTCCACACCGTCCGGTGCGGCCCGCGATCCTCGGCAGCCCCGGTGCCGGGATACCACGGCCACTGATGCATGGACACGAACCGGATGTCCGACGTGTCCTCCACCAGGGCCTGCGTCCCGTTGCCGTGGTGCACGTCCCAATCCACGATCAGCACACGCTCCGCCTCGTGCCGGCGCCGCGCGTAGTGGGCGCCGATGGCCACGTTTCCGAACAGGCAGAAGCCCATCCCCCGATCGCGCAGCGCGTGGTGGCCCGGCGGGCGTACGGCCGCGAACGATCGCACGGCCCGGCCGTCGAACGCCATGTCGATGCCGTCGAGCACGCACCCCGCCGCCGCCCGCGCCGCGTCCCACGATCCTTCGCTCACCACGGTGTCGGTGTCGAGCCGACCGCCCCCGGCCGCCGCCAGCTCCCGCACCCGCGTCACGTAGGCCGGAGCGTGCGCCAGCGCCAGTTCGGCATCCGTGGCGTGCCGCCCTTCCACGTGTTGCGCGGCGTGAAAGAGTTCGGGATCGTCACGAAGGGCGCGCGGGATCGCGCGCAGCCGCCCGACATGCTCCGGATGTCCCCATCCGGTGTCGTGACGGCCGCAGTCTGAGTGCGAGATGTAAGCGATCGACATCGCCGGGCGGCGCCAGTCCGGGCCCGCGTCCGGCCGCGCTAGCGGAGGGGACGCCGGTGGCGATGCATGAGCAGGAGAATCGAACCGTCCTTCAGGCCGGCTGCCGACAGCGACTCGTGCTCGTTCAGGATCTCCCACCCGTGCAACTTGGCCACGAAATCCTCCTGATACTTCCCCTGCGGGAAGAGCGCGGCAAGCGCGCGCGTCTTGACCGCTTCGACCGTCGCGCTGGGAGGCACCGCGATGCGGACCACGTCCCACACCGCCTGCATCTCCACGCGGATCGTGATCGTCGGCTCGCCCTCGCCTCCCATGCGGATCGTCGCCCGCCGGGCGCGGAGGGTGGTGACGAACGGCGCCGGGGCGCTCATGCGACCTCCGCCGGCCGATCGAGGGCCGGAAGCGTGGTGAAGAAGCGGCGGAGTTGCATCGTGAACAGGTACGACGACCCCGTCACCCGGCTGCCTCCCTCCACCGCCCCGGCGGCGACGACGAGTTCCTCGCCCCCCTGGCCGCGGAAGCTGGCCCACCCCGGCCCTTCCTTGTCGATGAACGCGGCATAGAGCGGATTCCGCGTCGCGAAGAACTTCCTGGCCCGGGCCAGCACCTCGTCGGACGGGAGCGTCGTGAAGAATTCCTGCATCGTTTCGGTGGACGGCTTCATGGCGGTCATTCCGGTATCGTTCGTGTTGCCGGAGACGCGATGCGTGTCCCCGTCGCCCGCTCGGCGGGCCCCTCGTACACCAACGGCAATTCGACGCGGAGCGTCGTCCCCTCACCCGGCGCGCTGACGAGCACGATGTCCCCGCCCAGCAGGCGCGCCGTGCGGCGCGCCAGCGCCAGTCCCAGCCCCGCCCCCACGCGTCCCTCGAGCGGCGATCCGGCATCGGCCCGCCGGAACTCCTCGAACACATAGCGCTGCGCGGCCAGGGGAATGCCGACCCCGGTGTCTTCCACGCGATACACCACGCGATCGTCGTGCACCTCGACCGCCGTCCGCACCGTCCCCGCCGTGGTGAACGCATACGCGTTGGCGATGAGCCCCGACAGCAGCCGCACGATGCGGCGGCGATCACTCGCCATCGCCGGCACGATCTCCGGCTCGGTGCTCTGCACGGTCACTCCCTCGCGCCGGCCTCTGGTGAGCGTCAGCGCCTCGCGCATCGGCTCCCGCAGATCGAACGCACTCACCGCCGGCTCCACCCCGCCCCGCTTCAACTCCGAAATCTCCAGCAGATCGGCGATCCGCGACAGCAACCCCTCTCCCGACTCCTTCACCTCGAGCAGTGCGGCGCTCTCGGCATCGGTGAGCGGGCCGGCGGCCCCCGTCTGAATCCTCGAAATGTAACCGACCAACTCGGCCAGCGGCGCGCGCAATTCCGTGGACAGATTGGCCAGGAACTCATCCTGCAGCCGCCGCGCTTCGAGCAGGGCGGCGTACTGCCGTTCCAGCTCGGCGTTCGTGTCGGTGAGCGCCGAGTTGGCGCGGCGCAGGTCGTCGATGAGCCGCGCCTTCTGCGCCGTCGCCGCCATCTGGTCGGCCACCATGCGCAGCAGGCTGCGGGTCTCGGCGCTCAGCCCACCCGCGTTGGCGAAGTAAAAGGTGACCGCGCCCAGCACTCCTTCGCCGGTCTGCAACGGCAGCGCCGCGAGCGACTGGAAGCCGAGTTCGTTGGCCACCTCCTGCCAGTCTTCGAGCGACGGGTCGGCAAAGATGTCCGGCACCTCGATTGCCCGGCGTTCGCTCGCTGCTTCGCCGCTCGGCCCGAACCCCAGCCGCACGCGCATATCGCCGAGAAACTGTGTGTAGCGCTCCGGCCAGTTGTGGGCCGCGGCCAGACGCATCAGCTCCGAGGCCCCGTCCACGAGATACACGCAGGCAAACGTTGCCCCGACCACCGGGCTCACCCGGTCCAGCGCGAACTGGAAGACCTCCTCGGGCCGATCGGCGGTGAGGAAGGCATGGACGATCTCGCGGACCGCCATCAGCTCGCGCAGTCCGAAGTCGACGCCCTCGGCGGGCGTGCGGAGGCGCGTATCGCCTGACGTCACAGATGCCTGGGTCACGTGAGGGCAATGTACGCCCGCGAGTGAAAACGGTCCAGACGGATGTTTAGACGGGTGTTTACGCTGCCCACCGCCTACGGCTTCTTTGACAGCGCCCGGATCTCCACCCGGTGCACCAGCACATTTGCGGGCGTGTCCAGCACATACGCCACGGCCTCCGCCACGTCCTCCGGCTTGAGCGCCCAGGGCTTTGCCGCCGGATCGCCGCCCCCGAATTCGGTGGCCACACCTCCCGGGCTCACGACCGAGACCTTCACCCCCTGGTCCCGCACTTCCAGCAGCAGGCATTCCGCGAACGCCATCACGGCGTGTTTGGTGCCCGTGTAGGCAGCACCGCCGGCAAAGGCACTGCGGCCGGCAATCGACCCGATGATCACCACGTGGCCGCGCCCCCGATCCACCATGCCGGGCAACAGAGCGCGCGTCATGTGGTAGAGGGCGTTGAAGTTCACGTCCACCTGCCGCTGCCACTCCTCGGGCGTGGTGTCCAGCAGTGGCTTGATGATCCCGACGCCGGCGTTGTTGACGAGGATATCGGCCTCGATGCTCGAGAACGCGGCCGCCACCGCGCCGGGATCGGCGACGTCGACCACCACCGGGGTGCAACGCCCGCCGGCGTGGCGGATCTGGCCCGCGAGCGATTCGAGGTCGGCCGCCGAACGCGCCGCAGCCACGATGTCGTGCTCGGGAGCCAGGCGCAGGGCGATGGCGCGGCCGATGCCGCGCGATGCTCCGGTGATGACGGCGGTGGGTCTTGGCATGACGTTCTCCTGCTCCGCGGTACCCGGCGCGCGGCGACTCACCCCAGCAGCCGCTCCACGCTCCGCACCAGGGGCGCAAAGCTCAATGATTTACCCGATATCCGGGCGGCCTGCTCGTGCGCCAGCTCGCGCTGGCCGTGCGCGAACAGCTCGTTCACGATCCACGGGCCGGCGCTCGGGTTGCGCCACCAGTCGTCGTTGAACCGTTCGGTGAGCGTGTCGTTGATCAGCGCCTGCAGTTGCCAGGCGCGCAGGTAGCGCGCCGCGTAGTACCGCGGATCCACGTCCACGAACGCGTCGGCCGCGTCGTAGCGGAAGGTCGTGGCATCGGTGAGCAGATGCACGTAGAGGTCGGGGAGCGCACTCCACGACACGTTGCCCCCGTACAGGTGCGTCTCGTAGATCAGCTTGGCGCAATACCGCCGCAGAAACTGCAGCTCCTCGAAGCCGGCGCTGCGCAGGAAGCGGGGGATCTCCGCCTTGGACAGCGACGAGTACCGCGCCAGCCACCGCGGATCCTGCATGCGGTGGTCGAACAACATGGCGTACCCTTCGGTGATCGAGTTGTCCCCCAGCCAGCGGTACTCGAAGGGCAGATCGCTGCGCATATACGCAAAGTGCAATGCATGCCCCAGCTCGTGCAGAAAGGTGTTCCAGTCGTTCTGACCGCCGTGCGAGCGCAGCACGAGGTACACCTCTTCGGGCACCCGCACGGGCGAACAGAACGCGCGAGCGCGCTTCCCCTCGCGGGTCCCGGTATCGAAGATCACCCGTCCGTCGGCGTCCGGTACGACCCCCATCTCCCGAACCTGACCGAGGATGCGCGCCTCCATCGTATCCCACGGGAACCCGGCATCGAACGCCCGGGCGCGCATGAGGGCCAGGGCATCCGCGCGCGTGGCCTCGGCCGGCACGATCCCCAGCTCTCGTTTCACGAACTCGGGATAGACGTCGTCCCAGATCGCCCGCGTGTCGCGCAGAAACTGCTCGCACGCGGCGCGCAGGTCGAGCAAGGAGAATCCGGCGAGTAGATCGAACGTGGCATTGTACCCGTCGGCGAGCTTCAGCCCCTCGGTGATCTCGCGTTCGCGCTGGAAGTGCTCCAGCCGCAGGGGAGCCAACTCCGCGTTCACCAGCCGGGCCCGGGCCCGGTCCAGCGCCAGTCGCTCGGCCCGGTCGGTGCTGTTGGCGAGGTCGATGGACGCCCGCTGGAACGGCACCGCCCCCCCGTCGGGAAGGGAGATCATCGCCTCGCTCTCCCAGGCGATCTCGCGCTCGTCCAGTTGCGCGAGCTCGCGCGACGCCCGCGATTCCACCTGCCAGTCGAGCAGTTGCCGAAGGCTCCGGTAGGCTTCGCCGTCCGGCGGGGCGGCGCGGAACGCGTCGAGCACGAGCGCGAGCGACGCCTCGCCCATCACCTCGGCGTACTGCTCGTACAGCGGCTGCAGCTCGGCCGTCCGCTTCTGGCCGGAATGCGCGAGGTAGTACTCGCGCGAGATCGCCTCCGTGAACGCCTGCCCTTCGCGGCGCAGACGGTCAATGGAGAGCGCGCTCACGTGGAGATGCGCTCCGCGATCACGGCACCCACACGATCCGCGGCCACCCGCTCCTGCGCGAGGGTATCGCGATCGCGGAGGGTCACCGTACCGTCGGCCATCGTCTGTCCGTCGACGGTGAGGCAGAACGGCGTGCCCACTTCGTCCTGACGGCGGTATCGGCGCCCGATGGCGCCGGACTCGTCGTAGAACACCGGGAATGACTTTCGCAGGTCGTGCGCCAGCTTCTCGGCGAACTCCGGCATCCCGTCCTTCTTCACGAGCGGGAACACCCCGGCCTTGATCGGCGCCAGCGACGGATGGAGGCCGAGCACCGTCCGCCCCTCCGACTCGCCCTCCACCGACTCCTCGCGGTAGGCGTTGACGAGCACCGCCAGCGCCGTGCGGTCGGCGCCCACCGACGTCTCGATCACGAACGGCACGAACCGCCGGTTGTTGGGCTGATCGAAATACTCGAGCTTCTTCCCCGAATACTCCTGATGCCGGCTCAAGTCGAAGTCGCCCCGATGGTGCACGCCCTCGATTTCCTGGAACGCCAGCGTGCCCCCGAAGTCGAACTGGATGTCGAAGGCCGCCCGCGCATAGTGCGCCAGTTCCTCGGGGGTGTGCTGGTGGAAGAGCAGCCGGGACTCGTCGAGGCCCAGCGCCCGGTGCCAGTCCATGCGCTGGGCCTTCCAGTATTCGAACCAGTGCATGTGGTCGCCGTCGGGATCGACGAAGAACTGCATCTCCATCTGCTCGAACTCGCGCGTCCGGAAGATGAAGTTCCCGGGCGTGATCTCGTTGCGGAACGCCTTGCCGATCTGCGCGATGCCGAACGGCACCTTCTGCCGCGTGGACTGCTGCACGTTCAGGAAATTCACGTAGATGCCCTGCGCCGTTTCCGGTCGCAGGTACACGACGGCCGCGCTGTCCTCGACGGGCCCCATGAACGTCTTGAACATCAGATTGAACATGCGCGGCTCCGACAGCGTGCCCTTCATCCCACAGGCCGGACACTGCGCATCGGGGGTGCCCGGCGTGCCCTTGATCTTCGGATCGTCGGCACGGAACCGCTTCTTGCAGTTCCGGCAGTCGATCAGCGGATCGGTGAATCCCGCCACGTGCCCGCTCGCTTCCCACACCCGCGGGTGCATGAGAATCGCCGCGTCGAGTCCCGCGATGTCGTCGCGCGTGCGGACCATGGCGTTCCACCACCGATCCTTGATGTTCCGCTTGAGCTCCACGCCCAGCGGTCCGTAGTCCCACACCGAACCGGTGCCTCCGTAGATCTCGGAAGACTGGAAGACGAACCCGCGTCGCTTGCAGAGCGATACGAGTTTTTCCATTACGTCGGGACGGGCGCTGGCAGACATGGAAGTTCGGAGAGGAGTGAAGTCGGAGAGTCGAGGGCCGCCAGTCGACAGCGGGCAGTTGGCACCCCACGGCGTCCTGCTGTCGGCCGACTGCATCTATGTAAGTTAAACCCGGATTCCGCGTTCCGTCACGAATCCAGTTCGGCGCTCAACTTGGGCGGCGGTGGCGCGGCCCGCCCCTGGAGCCGGGCCACGATCCGGTCTCCGTGATACCGGCCGTTCTCGATGAACACCTTGTTGGCGTCGTACCCGGCCACCACCACCCCCGCCACGAACACCCCCGGCACGGTCGTCTCCAACGTCTCGGGGTCGTGCGCCGGCACTCCCGTGGTGGCGTGGATCGGGACGCCGACGTCACGGAGCAGCGTCAGATTGGGCGCGAATCCGGTCATGACGTAGACCATGGATGCCGGGATCCGCCGCTCGCCGTCGGGCGTGGCCACCACGACCGCCGGCGATTCGATGAGCGAGACCCGGGCATTCCACTGGACGGCGATGCTCCCCTCCTTCACCCGGTTCTCGAAGTCGGGCTGCACCCACGGTTTGATGCGCTTGTCGAACGCCGGTCCGAAGTGAACCAGCGTCACCCGCGCCCCCGAGCGCCAGAGGTCCAGGGCCGCCTCGGCCGCCGAGTTACCCCCGCCGACCACGACCACATCCTGCTGGAATGCCTCGTGCCCCTCGCGGTACACGTGGGCCACGTGCGGCAGGTCCTCGCCCGGCACGCCCAGCTTGTTGGGGGACCCGAAGTACCCGGTGGCCACGACCACCGCGCCCGCACGGATCACGCGATCCTCACCACCCCGCGTGCGGGTCCGTACCCGAAAGTCCCCCGACCTCCCCTCGATGGCCCGCACCTTCTCGTACTGGCGCACCTGGAGCCCGAAGTGCCGGACGACGGCCCGATAGTAGGCCAGCGCATCGCGACGGCTTGGCTTGTCCTCCGCCACCACGAACGGAATGTCGCCCAGCGAGAGCTTCTCGGCCGTGGAGAAGAAGCGGACGTACGTGGGATACTGGCTGATCGTGCTCGCCACCACGCCGCCCTCCACGACCACCGCGCGCAGCCCCGCGCGCTGCGCCGAGATCGCCGCCGCCAGCCCGCACGGGCCGCCCCCGACCACGAGGAGGTCGTACTCGACGTCATCAGCCATGTCGGCCCTTCGGGTCGCGGTTCATTGCAATCCGATGATCTGATCGCGGCGGGTGCCCACGCTCACGAACGTCACCGGCGCGCCCACCGACTCCTCGAGGCGATCCAGGTAGCGGCGGGCGGCCGCCGGCAGGTCCTCCAGCCGGCGCGCCTCCGCCGTGGACGCGCGCCAGCCCTCCAGCCACTCGTAGCGGGGACTGATCCCCTCCAACGCCGCCACGTCGGCCGGGAATTCGGTGTGGACTTCGCCCTCGAATTCGTAGCCCGTGCAGATCGCCACCCGCTCGTAGCTGTCGAGCACATCGAGTTTGGTGACCGCCAGATCGGTCAGCCCATTGATCCGCGATGCGTACCGCACCACGACGGCGTCGAACCAGCCGCACCGGCGCGGACGACCCGTCGTCGCACCGAACTCGTTGCCGAGCTTTCGCATCTGCTCGGCGGCATCGGGCTCGAGCTCCGTGGGCAGCGGCCCGTTGCCGACGCGCGTCGTGTAGGCCTTCACCACGCCCACCACCGCGTCGATCATCATCGGCGAGATGCCGGCGCCCACCGCCGCGCCCCCTGAGGTCGTATTGCTCGACGTCACGAAGGGGTACGTGCCGTGGTCCACGTCGAGTAGCGAACCCTGCGCGCCCTCCAGCAGCACGGCGGCGCCGGTCTCGTTCGCGCGGTGGATCATCAGCCCCACGTCCTCGGCCAATGGCAGCAGGCGCTCGGCCAGCCGGTCGAGCAACGCCATCGTGTCGTCGCAGGCCACCCGCTTGTCGCTGCCGAAGCGCTGCAGCTGCGCATTGGCGTGACTCACGCCCTGCTCCACGAGCCCCTGCAGGCGATCGCGATGGCGAAGATCCACCACACGCACGCCGCGCCGCGCGATCTTGTCCTCGTAGGCCGGACCGATGCCGCGCCCCGTGGTCCCGATGGCCTGGCTCGCATGGCTTTCGGCGTCCAGCAGCTTGTGGTACGGCAGCACGAGATGCGCGCGGTCGCTCACGTACAGGCGCCCCTCCACGTCCACGCCGTCGCGCACCAGCCCGTCGATCTCGGTGAACAGCGTGTCGGGATCGAGCACGACGCCGTTGCCGATGGCACAGCGCACCCCAGGGTGCAGAATGCCGCTCGGAATCTGGTGAAGCACGAAGTGCGAGTCGCCCAGGTCCACGGTGTGCCCGGCGTTGGCCCCGCCCTGATAGCGCACCACCCACTGCGCCCGCTCCGCGAGCACGTCCACGAGCTTGCCCTTCCCCTCGTCACCCCACTGTGCCCCCACCACGACGATGGTCCGGCGGTCGTCTGTGAACATGCGGCCCCTGGCGAAGAAAACGGTACGCAAGAAAAAACGCCCCGGGGTGCCCGAGGCGTTGAATCAATTTACGGAGCCGAACCGACCTGTCAACACGAGGGGAAGAAGCCGGTCGTGAGTCAGCACTCGGCCATCGGCAGTCGGCAGTCACTGCGGACTGCTCACCGCATACGGCGGACTCTCAAGGTCATCCCGTAACTGCAGCGAGGATGATCCACACCGCCATCACCATGCCGAGTGCGATCTTCATTGCCGCCGCCGTCGCGCGGCCGAACAGCGCGCCGGTGGCTACCCGCGTGGCTGCGCGGTGGTCGCCGCGCACGGTGAGTTCCGCCGCCAGCGCGCCGAAGAACGAGCCGAGCAGCGCCCCGATCACGGGACCCACCACCGGCACTGGGACTCCGATGAATGCGCCGGCCAATCCACCCAGAATCGCCCCCCAGCCGGCCCGACGCGAGCCGCCATAGCGCCGCGTGAACCGCGCCGCGAGCGAGAACTCGAGCAGCTCGCCGATCAGCGCCAGCACGGCCGTGCCCACCACCGTCGCCATGCCGATACTGCCCCGCACGGCGATGTGATACACGAGGGCGGCCCCCACCATCACCCAGGTGCCCGGCAGTCCCAGCGGGATGAGCAGCATGGCGCCCGCGAGGGCGACTACGAGAATCAGAACGGACATCAGCGCAACTCCCGAACGATGGCAGCGAGCAGCGCCGCCGCGGGGGCGACGCCGCTTCCCTCAAGATGCTCTACGGAATCGCGCGGCGTATGGATTCGAAGCAGGGTGCCGAGCGTGGCCCGTCCCAGTGTGGCGCACTCCCACCCCGCCCGCGCCAGCGCCACACCGTCGGTGAGTACGCCCAGCGGGAGGGCGCGCACGCGGCAGGGCGTGCCGGTCCGTTCTGCGGCGCGCTCCACGGCGGAGGCCAGCGCCGCCGGCCGCCGACCGGAGGTAAGCAGCATCAGCGACCCACGATCGTCGATCGTATCGCAGTTCACCGCGATGCCCGGCACGCGCCCGGCGGCCCACGCATGCGCCCCGGCCAACCCCACCTCCTCAGCGTCCGTGATCAGGACCCCCACCCCGGCATCGGGCGCCAGCAGCGCCGCCGCGCCGAGCACTGTCGCCACCCCTGACGCGTTGTCCACGGCGCCGGGCGACGCATTGCCCGCCGACGCGAACATCAGCAATGCCCCACCCGCGGCGCCCGGCGCCCAGATGAACCACGGGTGCCACCAGGGGGATCCGCCCGCCCGGGCCGCCACCGACAACAGCAGCGCCAGCCAGGCCGCCACCGTGAGCGTCGCCCCCGCCGCCCGCCAGGCCAGGGGGTACCGCTGCGACTTCGAGTCGAGGTGCGCCACCAGCCACACGCGCGTCGGCTCGGCCCGCGTGGCTTCCAGGTTCGTGCCGTGCGCGCCACGCCCCGACCGCATCACGGCCCGACTCGACGTCAACCAGCGCGCCAGCCCCGCCACGAGCAGCAGACCACCGACGGCGGTTGCCGCCGCCACACCGAACCCGCGCCGGGCCTCGAATGAGGCCGCAACGGCGAGGAACGCGGCGGAGAACACCCCGATGGCCGGCATGCCGAACCGTGCCGGAAGTGTCGAATAGCGAAACCGGGATTCGCGAACGTGAAAGCCCAGGGCTACCAGACGCGCGGCGCACACCGCGCGCGCGCGGTCGAGCGCGGGAGTGCCGGTGAACCGGCCGCTGCCGGCGAGGGCGCGGAGCAGCGCCATCGGGTCGCCGGCGTCCACGATCACCCCGTCGCGGCCGGCGCTCCCTCGGTGAGCAGGGCGCGCAACGTCACCAGTTCCCTCCGGCCGAGCGGCATCAGCGGAGGTCGCACCGCCCCGCCCCGCAGCCCCACCGCGTCGAGCGCCGCCTTCACGCCGGCCACGCCCATGGCTCCCACGATCGTGGCCCCCAACGGGGTGAGGCGCGCCTGGGCGGCCTGGGCGGCGGCGTCCTCGTGGCGCACCATCGCCTCGTAGACCGCCAGCGACAACTCGGGCGCGAACAGCGCCACGGCGAGAATCGCCCCGCGAGCGCCCGCCGCCAGCGACGCCTGATACAGCGTCCCGCTGCCGGTGAGCACCGAGAAGCCGTCCCCCTGCGCGCCGAGGTACCCCGTCAACTGATCGCGGTCGCCCGAACTGTCCTTGATCCCGATGATGTTCGGATGCGCGGCCAGTTCGGCAACGATCGCCGGCGAGAGGGCGAATCCCACGTACTTGGGAATGTTGTACAGCACCACGGGAATCGGACTCGCATCGGCGACGCGGCGGAAATGGCCGAGCAGCGCCTCGGACGTCATGGCGGCGGTGTAGTAGTGCGGCGAGACGACGAGCGCTGCGTCGGCTCCCGTCGCCGCCGCATGCCGAGCGCGCCGAATCACCGTGCGCGTGGCTTCGGCGCCGGCTCCGACAATCAGCAGCCGGTCGCGGGGGGTGACGGCCCGGGCCGTCTCCACCAGCCGCTCGCGTTCGGCTTCGTCCAACAACACCGCCTCGCCGGTCGAGCCGCACACGACGACGCCGTGCAATCCGGCCGCGAGGTGCGCGCGCAGATTGGCCTCGAATGCCGGCACATCCAGGTCGCCCGACGCCGCGTCGAACGTGGTGACCACTGGGCCGAGGACGCCGTGCAGGTCGGGGCTCACGTGTCCAGAAAGTTGAAGCCGCCCGGCTGGATCCCCTCGAGCGCCGGCCCTGACGACGACTCCCCATCGTCGGCCGCCGCGGCGGCAGGAGCCTCGGCCGGTGCGGGCGGATGCGGCAGTCGGCCGAACATGCGCAGCTTGAGTTCGAAGTCCGACGGGTTGGTGGACGCCGCCATTGCCGTCTCGAACGTCACCTCGTGCGTGCGCACCAGATCCGCCAGGTGCTGATCGAACGTCTGCATGCCGTACTGCTCGCGTCCGCCCTCGATGTAGTCGCGAATCTCGTTGATGCGCCGACCGTCGGCGATCATGTCGCGCACCGCCGGCGTGACGATGAGCACCTCGGCCGCCACGGCGCGCCCGTCTCCGTCGCGCCGCTTGAGCAGTCGTTGCGAGACCACGGCGTGCAGCGATTCCGCCAGCCGGATGCGCACCACTTCCTGCTCCTCGGGCGGGAACATCGCCATGATGCGCAGGATCGTGCTCTGCGCGTCGGGCGTGTGCAGCGTGGAGATGAGCAGGTGGCCGGTCTCGGCCGCTTTCATGGCGGTGTCGATCGTCTCCGCGTCGCGCAGCTCGCCGATCATGATCACGTCGGGATCCTGACGCAGCGCCGCCCGCAGCCCCATCTTGAAGCCCATCGTGTCGGCGCCGATCTCGCGCTGCGTGACCGCCGAGTTGATGTCCTGGTGCAGGAACTCGATCGGGTTCTCGAGCGTGAGAATGTGCCGGTTCTGGTGCTGGTTGATGTAGTTGATCAACGCCGCCATCGTGCTCGACTTGCCCGACCCCGTCACGCCGGTCACGAGCACCATGCCGCGCTCGGCCTGCGCCACCCTGGCCAGCACCGGCGGCAGGCGCAGCTTCTCGAACGTCGGCACCTCGAGCGGAATCACCCGCATGACGATCATCAGCGTGCCGCGCTGCCGCATGATGTTCACGCGAAAGCGCCCGATCCCGGGCGCTTCCCAGGAACAGTCGTAGTCGGTGAGCTTGTCGATGTTCGCCTTGTCTTCCTCGTTGCTCATGAGGCGCAGGGCGATGGCCCGGGTCTGATCGGCCGTCAGGGCCTGTTTGGTAAGGCCCACCAGCTTGCCGTGAATGCGCGCCCGGAACACGTCGCCCGCCTTGATGTGCAGGTCCGACGCCCCGCGGTCCACGCCCGCCTTGATGATCCGTTCCATACTCAGTATCCAGCCTCTTTGTCCACGAGATTGCGCAGCGTCTCGCCGCGGTGGTACCGCGCCCAATTATCCACGAACAACGAGAGCTGGCGAGGCCAGAATCGGAGCGGGGAAACAGCCGAAACGTGCGGGGTCAGCAACGCCGACCGAAGCTGCCACAGAGGGCTCGACGGCGCCAGTGGTTCCTCGTTGAAGACGTCGAGCACGGCGCCACGTAACCGGCCATCCGCGAGCCGCGTCGCGAGCGCCGCCTCGTCCACCAACGCGCCCCGCGCCACGTTCACGACGATCGCCTGTCGCGGCAGCAGATCGAGCCGGGCGGCGCTCAATAACCCGCCGGTCTGCGCGGTCATCGGCGCTGCCACGACCACGACATCCGCTCCCCGGAGTTCGGCGTCGAGCGCGTCGGGGCCCGCGACGCGCGCGAAGCCCGGTGGGGTGCCGCGTGCCGGCCGCCGCCGGATGCCGACGCACGTCGCGCCAAGCGCCTGGAATCGCGTGGCCACCTCCGACCCGATTCCGCCGGCGCCGATCACCAGCACCCGGCAGTCGGCCACCTCGCGCAGCGGGGAATCCCCGGAGACGAAGAACGACTTGCTCCAGCGACCGGACCGCTGCTGATCGACCGCCACGTCGAGCCCGCGCAGAAAGTGCATCACGCCGGCGAGTACCGACTCGGCAATCGGTGGACCGTGCACACCGGCGGAGTTCGTGAGCAGCACGTCGCTTGCCACCATCTCGGGAAAGAGCAGGCTGCCCATGCCCGCGGTGGCGGAGTGCACCCAGCGCAGCTTGGCGCCGGCCACGAACAGCGGCCGTGAGATGCCGAACCCGAAGTACGCCTCCGCGCCCGCGATCGCACCCAACGCTTCGGCGCTCGGCGTCGGCGAACCGTCGCCGTCGGAAATCGTGGCCGCCCGCACAAATTCCACCCGCCAGCCCGCCGGGGCCGCTCGACGGATCGTCTCCTCCCCGTCCGGCTTCAAGGCCCAATTCCGTGAGGTGGAGGCGAGATCCACGACCAACACACGCTCCATGCTGCGCGCGGCGGACATCAGTCGAGCCCCATGCGCTCCCGCACTTCACGCATCGTCTGCCCGGCAATCGTACGACACGCCGCGGCGCCCGCGGCGAGCACGTCGTCCACCCGCTCCGGCTGCGCCCGCAGTTCCTCGGCACGCCGGCGGATGGGCACCAACTCCTGATCGATGGATTCGAGCAGTGCCTGCTTGCAGTCGATGCACCCCCAGCCGGCCGTCGTGCACTGTTCGTACACGTTGGTCACCGTCTCGGGCGTGCTGAACGCCTTGTGCAGATGATAGATGTTGCAGACGTCGGGATGCCCGGGGTCGGTGCGCCGCACGCGCGCCGGATCCGTCACCGCCGGCCGCAACTTGGCCCAGATCTCTTCCTTGGACTCCAGCAGGCCGATGGTGTTGCCCATCGACTTCGACATCTTGGCCTGTCCGTCGAGCCCCATGATACGGCGGGTGGGCGTGAGCACCGCCTGCGGCTCCGGGAAGTAGCCTTCGCCGCGCGCGAACGCCGTGTTCCACCGGCGGGCGATCACGCGCGACAGCTCCAGATGCTGTACCTGATCTTCGCCCACGGGCACGAGATCAGCCCGGTACAGCAGGATGTCGGCCGCCTGCAACACGGGGTACATCAACAGGCCGGCGTTCACGCTCTCCTGTCGGCCCGATTTTTCCTTGAACTGCGTCTGCCGCTCCAGCTCTCCGAGCGGTGTGATGGTGTTGAAGATCCACTGCAACTCGGTATGTTCCGGAACGGCCGATTGCACGAACACGGTCGCCACGTCGGGGTCGACGCCCGCGGCGAGCAGCGAGAGCGCCATGTCGCGCCGCCGGACGCGCAGCACCTCGGGATCGTACGCCACCGTGATGGCGTGATAATCCACGATGCAGACGATCGTCGGGTGCTGATGCTGCAACTGCACCCAATTCTTGACCGCCCCCAGATAATTGCCGAGGTGCAGCTCGCCCGAGGGCTGGATCCCGCTGAAAATTCTAGACATTGCGTGAAGCTATGAGTGCACCAGAGCCGTCGCAAGCAACTGAAGCCACGCCGAACGCGCCGCGTTCCGATGCGCGCGCGCTGCTCGCCACGTGCGTCGCCGCCGCCGTCCGCGGCGGCGAGATCGTGCGCGCCGGCGCCGCCGACCTGCCCCACCTGACGTGGGACGTGAAGTCGCCCGCCGACTTCGTGAGCGATGTCGATCGGGACTCCGAGCGCGCCATTGCCGAACTGGTGCGGACGCGCCACCCGGACGCGCGCATGGTCGGGGAGGAGATGTCTCCGGATGCCGCGGGCGATCTCTCGGGACTCGCCTTCGTGGCCGACCCGCTGGACGGCACCACGAACTTCCTCCACGGCTACCCCTGGTATGCCGTCTCCGTGGCCGCCGTGATCGACGGCGCGCCGGTGGCCGGCGCCGTGCTCAACGCGGCCACCGGTGAACTGTTCACCGCCACCGCAGGCGGGGGCGCCCGCCGAGCGGGCGGCCCGGTCGCCGTGTCGACGCTCGTCGACCCACAGCGGGCGCTCATCGGCACCGGCTTCCCCTTCAAGAATCCGGAACTGGTCGCCCCCTACCTCGGCCCATTCGGGGAGATCACCCGCCGCACCGCCGGCATTCGCCGGGCGGGCGCCGCCGCCCTCGATCTCGCCGATGTCGCGTGCGGCCGCTTCGACGGCTTCTGGGAACTCGCCCTCGCCCCGTGGGACGTCGCGGCCGGCCTCCTGCTGGTGCGCGAGGCGGGGGGCTTGGCCACCGACCTGCAGGGACGTGACGCGCCCGTGGGCTTCGGTCCCGTGGTGGCCGGCAACCCGACCATCCACGCCTGGTTGCTCGAGCAACTCGGTCACCCGTGATCGGGGCCACCCGGCCCGCGAGCCCGCGGTGTCCGGTCGCGCTGCGGACATGAACAGAATGCACTACAATGGACGCGGAGGGCGCGAATACCGCGGATGAACAGCATGAGGGCGAACGACGGCGTCGTGCCGCGATTCCCTTCTAACGAATGCATTCCGCGCATTCCGCTTCATCCGCGATCGTTGTAGTTCCAGTCGGTTGGACTTCGCCTCGTACTCGACCCTCTCAACGCCAGCACTCCGCCATGCGCCTTGTCGAATGTGTTCCCAACTTCTCCGAAGGCCGCCGCCCTGAAGTCGTCTCCGCCATCCGCGACGCCATCGCCGGCGTCGACGGCACCACGATCCTCGACGTGTCCTCCGACGACTCCCACAACCGCAGCGTGATCACCTTCGTCGCCCCGCTCGATCGCGCGGTCGAGGCCGCGCTCGCCGGCATGCGCGTGGCGCGCGACCGCATCGACCTGACCGTGCACACCGGCGAGCACCCGCGTATGGGCGCCACCGACGTCGTGCCGTTCATCCCGCTCGAAGGCACGACGATGGAGGATTGCATCGCCCTCGCCCGGGAATTGGGCGCGCGCGCCGCCGCCGAACTGGAAATCCCGGTCTATCTCTACGAGCGAGCCGCCGCCCGTCCCGAGCGCGAGAACCTCGCCGACGTGCGCCGCGGCCAGTTCGAGGGCATCCGCGACGAGATCGGCACGCTCCCCGCGCGCAAGCCGGACTTCGGCCCCGAACGCGTCCATCCCACCGCCGGCGTCACCGCCGTCGGGGCCCGGCCCTTCCTCGTGGCATACAACGTCTACCTCGGTCCCGCCGAGCATCTCGCCCTGGCCAAGCGCATCGCGAAGGCCGTCCGCGGATCCTCCGGCGGCCTCCGCTATGTGAAGGGGCTGGGGCTCGAAGTGGATGGGCAGGCCCAGGTCTCGATGAACCTGGTGGACACCGAGAAGACGCCCGTCCACCGTGCCTTCGACATGGTGAAGATGGAAGCCGAGGCCGAGGGCGTGACGCCCACCTGGAGCGAGATCGTCGGGCTGGTCCCCGAGCGCGCCCTGTTCGAGACCGCGGCCCATCACCTGCGGCTCCGCGGCTTCACCCCCGAGCTGGTGCTCGAGCGGAAGGTGCGCGACGCCGTGGCCGGCGGGATCTCGCTCTCGGGATTCGTCGGCTCGGTGGCGTCGTCAGCGCCGGTACCGGGCGGTGGGAGCGTGGCCGCCCACGTGGGAGCGCTCGGTGCTGCCCTCGCCCAGATGGTCGCCGGCCTCACCGTGGGCCGGAAGAAGTACGCGGCGGTGGACGCCGAAATGCGAGAGGTGGGCCTTCAGGCCGCCGCCCTCGTGCGCGAACTCTCCACGCTGGTCGATCGCGACGCCGAATCGTACGCCGCGGTGAGCGCCGCCTACAAGCTGCCGCGCGAGACCGCGGCCGAGACGCGCTTACGGGCCGACGCCATCACCGGCGCCCTCCTCGGCGCCGCCGACGTGCCCCTCGAATCCGCGCGCGCCTGCGTGCGGGTGTGTGAACTTGCCGCCACGGTGGCCGCCAAGGGCAACACGAACGCGGTGTCGGACGCTGGCGTTGCGGCCCTTCTCGGCGAAGCGGCGTGCAAGGGCGCGGCGTACAACGTACGCATCAACGTGTCGTCGCTCGACGATCCGTCGCTTGGCAAGTCGCGGGCCGACGAGGCCGCGGAACTCGTTCGGACGGCCAGTGCGTCGGCCGCGCGGGCCATCGGGATGGTGGAGAAGGCGATCGGCGGCTGAGCGCCGCCGATCGTCCCCCCCACCCGCCCGCTACTGCTCGCCCCCGTAGATCCCGTTGAACAGGAACTTGAAGGTTCCGTGCGGCTGGCCGCGGAACAGGATCTCCGGGCCGAACAGGTAGAGGTGTCCGCTGCCGATCGTCGCCGACGCGGCGGCGACCCCACCTTGCAGGTACCCCTGCCCCCAAGCCCATCCACTGTGCAGCGGCGTGGCCGTGTCGAACCAGGCCACGGGCGTGACGCCGTGCATCGCCGCGTCGGGGTTCAGGCGGAACACCGGTGAGTTCTGGAAGAACACGTCCACGTGACCGGGCATGCCCGCGCCGAGCACGCTCGTGGAATCCACGGCGGTCGTGAGCAGCGAACCCGGGACGTAGAACTGCTCGCCGGTCAGCGGGCGCACCTGGCCCTCCGGCGTGCGCTCGGTGAGCTGATTCTCCACCGGAAGCCCGAGGTCGTAGGCGATCCCCGTGGAGCTGCCGACCGCGATCACGGTTCCGCCGTTCTGCATGAACTGCTTGAGCTGCGGCACCGTCTGCTGCGCGGTCAGATTCCCGACCATGTACTGGTACTGGGCCGGAATGTCCGCCGTCCGGCCGCCGAATCCGCGGCCGCCGCGCCCGCGGCCGCCGGCGCCACCCTGGAACGCCGCGTCCACGAAGATGATCACGTCGTACTTGGCGTTGAGATTCCCGGCATCGAGTTCCTTCGGGTAGATCAACTTGTACGGGAACTCGAACTGCTCCAGTTCGAAGCGTGTCCACCCCGACGGCATCGACCCGCCGTACTGGTCGTACAGCGCGACGCGCTGCGGGTGCAGCTTCACCGCGTCGGAACCCGGCGCTGCCGGCACGCCGGCAACGTGCACGCCGAGTGTGCGGGCCGCCGTCTGGAGAATGGGTTGTACACTGCTTGACGCGGTCACGTAGAAGGTGCCGGCCGGGTAGGTGGTTCCGCCCACTGCCATCGGGCTCCGCAGCCAGTAGACGTCGGCGTGGGCCATCAGCAGCCGGTTGATCACCGTGAACGCATCATTCTCGGCGTGGCTGAACACGAACCCGCGCGCGCCGGCGGCATCGGCCACCACGGCCGGCATCGGTTTCGCCAGGTCGTCGATCTTCTCGAACGGCCCGTTGAAGGCGCTCAGAATCCGATCGAAGTGCACGCCCATCTGGTAGGCCAGCGTCCACCCGGCATTGTCGTACGGGCGGATGGGCGGCCCGCCGGGATAGGCGAAGTCGTTCGGGTAGTCCTGCGGTTCGAACATGTCCAGCACCTGCGGCCGGAAGGCCTGTGCCGTCTTGACTACGTACGAGCCTTTCGGGTAGGGCTTGCCGTTGACCGTGAAGTCGGCGGTGGCGCGCAGAACGTCCACGCCATTGTAGCGCAGGGAATTGATGAACCGCGTGACCGTCGGAAAGTCGGGCTGGTCGGCCGGCATGATGTAGCCGCGCGGGTCGCGCAGCGCCGGGTCGCGCAGATACTGCTGGAACATGGTGTCACTCGCCGTGCGCCCGCCCCGGCCGCCGGCCGCCGCGCCGCCGCGGCTCCCCTGCTCGCGCGCCACGGCCGAGTCCACGGCCGCGATCATGGTCGGCGTCACCGTCCAACTGTCGCGGTTGCCCTTGTCGATCGAGTTCTTGCCCATGCGATACAGGCCGTACAGGAATTCGTCGCGCCGCCGCGACGCGATGTCGAGCACCGCGTAGTTGGCGCTCACCATGTAGTCGATGGACTGTATGAAGTGCCACGCCTGCGGCTCCACGGGAAACGGCAGGTCGCCGTGCGGCAGCTGGTTGGCCGGCACGAACGGGATGCGCGTCGGCGTGGGATTGCCGATCGTCTCCGTGAGCAGCCCGATCATGTTGTGAAAGTACACCGACGTGCGGAGGCCGCCGTCCCACCACGTCGAGTAGCTGGAGCCCGACCGCATGGTGAATCCCGCCTTCCCCTCCGCCGCGAACCGCGTATGGATGGCCGAGCCCACCATGTCGATGTCCATCACGAGCAGCGGGTCGTACACGTAGTTGAACGGATCGCGGAACGGCGGTGTGAACACGACCGTGCCGGCGGGACCGGTCTGGTGGTGATTGTAGACGATGATCGGATACCACTCCCAGAACATGACCTTCTCTTCGTTCTGCGTCTCCGGAAGGTTGGCCATGTAGAAGTCACGGTTGTCGTCGTGCCCCGCGTACTTCTCGTAGAGCCGCGGAATGTTCTCATTCCGCTTCAGCGAATCCGCCTCCTGCATGTACCAGTTGGCCACGAGTTGCATCCCGTCCGGGTTCACGTTGGTCAGCAGCACGATGTCGTCGCGCAGGATGCGCATCGTTTCGGGATCCGTGCGCGTGAGCAGGTCGTACTCGGTCTGGATGAGCTGGCTGGCGCCGAGCACCTCCGTGGCGTGCAGGCCCCCGTCGATCCACACCACCGCCTTCCCGTCGGCGGCCAGTTGGTGGGCCTGGGCGTCGGTGAGTCCCTCGGCCCGTGCCAGCCGCTGCTCGATCTGCCGGTAGTGCTCGAGGTTCCGGATGTTCTCGGGCGACGACACGAGCAGCGTGTATTGCGGACGCCCCTCGGCCGTCTTGCCGATCTCGACGAGCTGGGCCCGGTTCGATTCCCGAGCGATCGTCTTCAGATACGATTCATACTGGTCGTAGTTGGGCAGCCAGTAGTCATCGCCGATGTTGTGGCCGAAGTGCTGCTGGGGTGTCGTGACGTGGCCCTGTGCCTGCGCGACGCTGGCCGTGAGGAGCAGCGGGAGCACGAGGGCGCGGTACAGGCGAGACAGGCTCGACCGCATGGAGGGACCTCCAGGAGGAAACGAGGCCGGTAGCACGCCGGCTGGGCATGCCGCGGACCGGAAGGGGGACTTCTGGAAAACTACGGCGCGAACACGTCAACCGCTGGCGCGCCGCGCGTTCCGCGCGTCAACACCAGAGGGCCGGTCTCGGTGACAGCCACCGTGTGCTCGAAGTGGGCGGAGCGCGACCCGTCGGCCGTGACGATGGTCCACCCGTCCGTGAGGGTCTTCACGGCATGCCCGCCCACGTTGACCATCGGCTCGATGGCGATGGTGAGGCCGGGCATCAGCTTCGTCCCCCGGTGCGGCTTGCCGAAGTTGGGGACCTGCGGATCCTCGTGCATCGCCGCGCCCACCCCGTGCCCCACCAGCTCGCGCACGACGCCGTATCCGGCGGCCTCGACCACCGCCTGGACGGCGGCCCCGATGTCGCCCACCTGGTTGCCCGCCTGCGTCGCCGCGATACCCGCCTCGAGCGAGGCCAGCGTCACGTCCAGCAGCCGCTGCGTCTCGGCGTCCACGGCGCCCACCGGCACCGTGATCGCCGAATCGGTGAACAGCCCGCGGTAGCCCACACCCACGTCGAGCGACACGATGTCGCCCTCCTGGAGCACCCGCTTCTTGGACGGGATGCCGTGGACGATTTCCTCGTTGATCGATGAGCAGATGCTGCCCGGAAATCCGTACAGCCCCTTGAAGGCCGGCGTCGCCCCCTCATGGCTCCGAATGAACTCCTCGGCCACCCGGTCCAGATCGAGCGTCGAGAGGCCGGGCCGCACGGTCTGCCGGAGCGTGTCCAGCGTGGCGGCGAGGATCTTCCCCCCGTGCACCATCAGTTCCAGCTCGCGCGCCGACTTCAGCTTGATCACCGGGCCCGCCTCAGCGCTTCCAGCGCCCGCGCCGTCACCACGTCCACGGTTCCGGTGGCGTCCACCGTCGCCACGTGCGTGCCGTGGGCGCGGTACCATTCGAACACCGGGGCCGTCTGCTGCGCGAACACGGCCAGGCGGTTGCGGATCGCGTCCGGTTCGTCGTCCTTGCGTCGGACGAGCTTGCCGCCACACTTGGCACAGGCGTCACCCACCGCTCCCGACATGTACGGCGTTTGGCACCCGGCGCAGACCAGACGGCTGCTCAGGCGGCGCACGATCTCGTCGCTGGCGACGTCGAAGTTGAGCACCGCGTCCACCTGGCGCCCCAGGCGCTTCAGGGCGTCGCGCATCCCCTCGGCCTGCGGTACCGTGCGGACCACGCCGTCGAGGATCACACCGTTGGCGTACAGCGGTGCCGACAGCGTCTCGCCCACGATGCCAAGGATCACCTCGTCGGGCACGAGGGCGCCGCGGTCCATGAAGTCCTTGGCCTTGAGCCCGAGGGGCGTGCCCGCGTGCGCGGCGGCCCGCAAGACGTCGCCCGTGGCCAGCGTCGGCACGTGGAGCGCCTCCGCCAGGCGGGGCGCCTGGGTGCCCTTGCCCGCCCCGGGCTTTCCGAAGAGAACGATGTTCATGATATGAAGGATGACACAGAAGGTCGCAGAAGGAAATGGAATGAAAACCCCCGGCACGTCGAGGCGTGTACCGGGGGATTCGAATACATGATCGTCTACAACCCGGCCGGCGTCAGAATCCGCCGCCGAGATTCGTCGTCCCGCCGCGGAACTTGATCCGGCCCTTCTTCATGAAGCCGTCGTACTTCCGCAGCAGCAGGTGTTGCTGCATCTGCTGCAGGGTGTCGAGCGCCACGCCGACCACGATCAGCAGCGAGGTGCCGCCGAATACGAACGGCGCGTTCACCACGCTCATCAGCCAGGTCGGGAACAGCGCAATCGCCGTCAGGAACAGCGCGCCCGGCAGCGTGATGCGCGAGACCACGCTGTCGATGTACTCCGCGGTCCGCGAACCCGGCTTCACGCCGGGAATGAATCCGCCCTGCTTCTTCAGATTCTCCGCCAGATCGACCGGGTTGAAGATGATCGACGTGTAGAAGTAGGTGAAGAAGATGTTCAGCACCGCGAACGTGACGTAGTACCACCCCGTCCCGGGGTTGAACAGTTCGGAGATGTCGCGCAGCCGCTGGTTGCCCATGAACTGGGCGATGGCCGCCGGCACCACGATGACCGACTGCGCGAAGACGATCGGCATCACGCCCGCGGCGTTGATGCGCAGCGGGATGTAGCTGCGCGACGCCTCGCGCATTCGCCCTCGCGCCATGGTGCGTTGCGGGATCTGGATCAGCACCTTGCGGGCGCCGACGGTGATGTACACCGTCGCCGCGACCACGGCGATGAGAATGGCCAGCACGACGACCAGGGAGAACGCTCCCAACGCGCCCGTGGTCACGTAGGTGTAGGCCTGGCCGATGCTCGGCCAGATGCGCTCGACGATCGAGAAGAAGATCATCAGGCTGGCGCCGTTGCCGATGCCGTTCTCGGTGATCTGTTCGCCCAGCCACATCACGAACACGGCGCCGACGGTGAGGAAGAACGTGAACTGCAGACGGAACGCCATCCCGGGGTGCCCCACCACGTTGGGCATCCCCTCGGCGAACAGCGCGAAGCCCCAGCCCTGAACGGCGGCGAGCGCCACCGTGCCGTACCGCGTCCACTGCTCCACCGTCTTTCTGCCCTCTTCCTCCTTCTGCATCTTCTCGACCTGCGGCACCACGGCCGCCGCGATCTGGAAGAAGATGCTCGACGAGATGTAGGGCATGATCCCGAGCGCGAACACCGTGGCCTTGGACAGACCGCCGCCGGTGAACAGGTCGTACAACCCGAGCAGGCCACCCGACTGTTGCTTGAAGAAGTCGGTCAGCCCCACCGGGTTGACGCCGGGCGCGGTGACGTGCGCGCCGATCCGGTAGATCAGCAGGCACAGCAGCGTGAAGAGGATCTTCTCCTTCAGCTCCGGGGTCTTGAACAACCCCTGGACCGCCGCCATCGGGTTTGACTGGGCCATGTTACTCCTCGACGCGGCCCCCGGCCGCGAGAATCTTTTCGCGGGCGCCGGCGCTCAACTTGAGGCCGCGCACCGTGACCGCCTGCGTGATTTCGCCGTTGGCCAGCACTTTACCCGGACCCTTGTTGGCCCGGATCAGTCCGGCCTCGACCAGCGCTTCCGTCGTCACCTCAGTTCCCGCCGGCCACGTCGCCAGGTCGTCGAGGCGCACGATCTGCGCTTCGACCCGGAACGGATTGGTGAACCCGCGCTTGGGCAGCCGCCGCGTGAGCGGCATCTGGCCGCCCTCGAAGTGCGGCTTGCCGCCGCCCGGACCGTGATGGCCGGCGCGCGCCTTGCTACCCTTGTGGCCCTTGCCCGACGTCTTGCCCGTGCCCGATCCGGGACCGCGACCGAGCCGCTTCCGATTCCGATGCGAAGCCGGCGCCGCCGAGAGATTGTGCAGGCCGATCTTTTCCGAGTTGCTCACGATGTCACTCCTTCACCGGCGTCACTTCGATGAGATGACGCACCTTCTTGATTTGACCGCGGAGCGACGGCGAGTCCTGATGGACCACCGCGTCCTGGTGATGCTTCAGCCCGAGGGATTCGAGCGTTCGCCGCATACGCCAGGAATGACCGATCTTGCTCCGCACCTGGCGGATCTGAACCTTGCCGTCGGTCAATTCGCTCTTGGCCGTCTGCTTGGGCCCCTTGCCGGGGTGCCACACGAAGGTGCGTGCCATCAGATCGTCTCCTTCACGTGCGCGCGAGACCGGTAGCCGAGCGAGGCCGGCTCCACGCCGCGCTCCCGCGCCACCTGCTCTACCGTGGTCAGCGACTGCAGTCCGTTCATCGTCGCCCGCACCATGTTGTGCGGATTCGTCGAGCCGAGGCTCTTGGTCAGGATGTCCGCGATGCCCGCGCACTCCAGCACGGCACGAACCGCGCCGCCGGCGATCACGCCGGCACCGGGGGCCGCTGGCTTCATCAGCACGCGGCCGGCGCCGTAATGGCCCGTGATGGCATGCGGGATCGTGGCGCCGGTCAGCGGCACCTGCACCATGTGCCGGCGTGCCGCTTCCACCGCCTTGCGGACCGCTTCCGAGACCTCGTTGGCCTTGCCGGCGGCAAAGCCGACCTTCCCCTGGCCGTCGCCCACCGCCACGAGGGCGTTGAACGAGAACCGCCGGCCGCCCTTGACGACCTTGGCCACCCGGTTGATCGCGATCACGTTCTCGATCAGATCGCTGCCTTCTCCACGGTCGCCGCGCCCGTCGCCGCCCGGGCCACCACGCCCGCGCCCGCCGCCGTCACGACCGCCGGGGCCACGCCCGCCGCCCGGACCACCGCGCCCACGCCCACCGCCGCCTGGGCCACCGCGCCCACGTCCGCCACCCGGGCCGCCGCGCCCACGCCCGCCGCCGCCACCACCGCCGCCGCCGCCGCCCCCCGGCGAGGGGCCGGACTGGACGGTGCTGCCGGTGCTGCCGGTGCTGCCGGTGCTGCCGGTGCCTGCTTCTGGTCTTGTTCCATGATTAAAACTCCAGACCGCCCTCGCGGGCGCCTTCGGCCACCGCTTTCACGCGGCCGTGGTACTTGTAACCGGCGCGGTCGAACACCACGCGAGTGATTCCTGCGGCCTTCGCCTTCTCGGCGATCGACTTGCCCACCTGCACGCTCCGCTCAGACTTCTTCCCCTCGGTCACCGCCGAGCTGGAGACCGTCATGAGCGTGCGCCCGGCCACATCGTCGACCAACTGCGCATAGATATGCTTGAGCGAACGGAACACGACGAGCCGCGGCCGTTCGGCCGTGCCGGAGATCCGGCGGCGGACCCGCAGGTGCCGGCGAACCCGCTTCTGTTCGCGCGTCTTGGGAATGATTGCCATTACTTGCCTCCCGCCTTGCCGGCCTTCCGCCGGATCTGCTCGCCCGCGTACTTGATGCCCTTGCCCTTGTATGGCTCGGGGGGACGCAGGTTGCGCAGTTCCGCCGCCACCTGACCCACCAGTTCCTTGTTCGCGCCGTCGATCACGATCTGCGTCGGCTGCGGGGCCGTGAGCTTCACACCTTCGGGAGCCTTGTATTCGATCTGATGTGAGAACCCGAGCGCCAGCTGCAGGCCATACGGGCGCACTTCCGCCTTGTATCCCACACCCGTGATCTCGAGCTGCTTCTGATATCCCTTCGTGACGCCTTCCACCATGTTGTGGACGAGCGTGCGCGAGAGTCCGTGCAGCGCCTTGTGCCGGGCCTCATCCGAGGGGCGCGTCACCCGCACGACGTCGCCCTCGATCACGATCCCCACCTCGCGGTGGAGCGTGCGCGTCAGCTCGCCGCGCGGACCCTTCACCTTCACCGTCTGGCCATTCACCGTCACCGTGACGCCCTTGGGCACCGGGATCGGCAGCTTTCCGATTCGCGACATGACGTCCCCCTACCAGACGAACGCAAGCAGCTCGCCGCCGGTGCGCGTCTGACGCGCTTGCCGATCGGACATGAGCCCCTGCGAGGTGGAGAGGATGGCCACGCCCAGCCCGTTGCGGACACGCGGGATCTCCCGCGCTCCGACGTAGCGGCGAAGCCCTGGCGTCGACACGCGCTGCAGGTTGCGGATCACGGGCGCATCGCCCGCGTACTTCAGCCGCACGCGCAGCACCTTCCGCCCGTCCTCGGTTTCGATCGTCTGGTAGTCCCGAATGAAATTCTCCTCCTTCAGGATCCGTGCGATCTCGGTCTTGATCTTCGACACCGGCATGTCGACGCGGCGGTGCTTCGATCCGCAGGCATTGCGGATCCGCGTCAGCATGTCGGCAATCGGGTCGGTCATGCTCATGGTGTTGTTCCTTTCCCGCCGTATCCGTCGCCGGACGTGCGGGAATCAAAGAGTGTAGGTCCTGCCATCGTCCTGCGGGGAAGCCGGGCCGCGGTCGTGCGAACGCCCGTCGCCGGCTCCCTGCTCACTGCCGCACTGCCTACCACGACGCCTTGCGTACGCCGGGGATCATCCCGTTCAGCGCCAGCTCGCGGAAGCAGATGCGGCAGAGTCCGAACCGCCGAAGGAAGGCGCGCGAGCGCCCGCACCGACCGCAGCGGTTGTGCTGCCGTACGGGGAACTTCGGCTTCCGGTTGGCCTTCTCGATCATGGCCTTACGAGCCATAGCAATCTCTCCAGGTGTGAACGGCGCCTACAGCAGGCGCCCGCCCTTCTTGTCTTCGCCCTTGAAGGGCATGCCCAATTCCTTGAGCAGGCCCAGGGCGTGATCGTCGCGCGTCGCCGTGGTGACGAACGTGATGTCCATGCCGTGGATCTGTTCGACGGTGTCGTAGTTGATCTCGGGGAAGATCATCTGCTCCTTGATGCCGAGCGAGTAGTTGCCCCGCCCGTCGAACGACCGCGTGGGCAGGCCCCGGAAGTCGCGCACCCGCGGGATCGAGACCGAGATGAACCGATCGAGAAATTCCCACATGCGCGCGCCGCGCAGCGTCACCGCCGCCCCGACGTCCTGCCCCTCCCGCAGCCCGAAGTTGGCGATCGACTTCTTGGCCTTCTTGCGCACCGGCTGCTGCCCGGTGATCGTCGCCAGCTCCTCCACTACGGTATCGAGCACCTTCGGCTGTTTGATCGCCTCGCCCATGCCCACATTCAGCACGATCTTGGAGAGCGTCGGGACCTGGTGCGGATTCTTGAACCCGAACTGCTCCATCAGCTTCGGCCGCACGGTGTTCTGGTAGTGCGCGCGGAGCCGCGGTGGCGGCACCGGCAGGCCGGCGCCGGCGTGGGCGCCGCGAGCCTTGCTCTCGCCGCCCTTGTCGCGCTTGCCGCCCTTGGCCTTGCCGCCCTGTGCCTGCTTTTCCTTGGTTGCCATGGTCTTTCGTCCTCGCTCAGCGCTTGGGATGGGGGATCGCGTCCCCGCTCTTCACGCCGATGCGCTCCTTGGTCCCGTCTTCGTCCAACCGTACGCGGACCCGCGTCGGGTCGCCCGACTTCGGATCGAGGAGCATCACGTTCGACGAGTGGATGGGGGCCGGCATTTCCAGAATCCCGCTCTGCTCGTCGGCGTTCTGCGCGCGCCGGTGCTTCTTCACGATGTTGATGCCCTCGACCAGCACCCGCCCGGTCTTGAGATAGACACGGAGGACCTTCCCCTCCTTGCCCTTGTCGTCGCCGCGCACCACACGCACCGTGTCACCCTTGACGACGTGGACCGGCAGGCGCGCCGCGTTGATCTGATGCCGCCGCCGGTTCACGACCCGTGACCGGCCCGTCTCGCGGTATTCGTTCTTACGCATGTTACAAAACCTCCGGCGCCAGCGACACGATCTTCATGTACCGCTTCTCGCGCAGCTCACGCGCGACGGGCCCGAAGATACGGGTGGCCCGTGGTTCCCCCTGGTCGTTGATGATCACGACCGCGTTCTCGTCGAAGCGGATGTAGCTCCCGTCCTTGCGCCGCGTTTCCTTGGCCGTCCGGACCACCACCGCCCGCGCGACTTCCGCCTTCTTCACCGTCCCGTTCGGCAACGCATCCTTGACGGCGACGATCACCACGTCGCCGAGGCCGGCGTATCGCCTGCGCGTACCGCCGAGCACGCGGATCACGAGCGCCTTCTTGGCACCCGAATTGTCCGCCACCCGGACTATCGATTCCTGTTGAATCATCGGCCGTTCCTCTTAGCGTGCACGATCGACAATCTCGACCACACGCCACCGCTTGTCCTTCGACAGCGGCCGGGTCTCCATGATGCGCACCTTATCGCCCAGCTTCGCCGCATTCTCCGCGTCGTGGGCTTTTACCTTCCGCGTGCGCGTCACGATTTTGCCGTAAATGGGGTGGGGCACCCGGCGCTCGAGCGCGACCACGACCGTCTTCTGCATCTTGTCGCTCACCACCAGGCCCACGCGTGTCTTCCGCGACGTGCGTGCCTGATCGGCGGCGGTATTGGGATTCGTCATGTCTGCCATTCCGTTGGTCGCTCCCCGCTAGCGTGCAGCCGTCGGCTGCCGCCGTTCACGCAGGATGGTCTTCAGGCGCGCGATGTCGCGCCGGATCGCGCGAAGCCGCAACGGTTCCTCCAGCGGCTCCGACGCA
>CAWAHC010000005.1:0-845243 GCA_963781765.1 uncultured Gemmatimonadaceae bacterium | reverse complement strand
GTCCTGATCGGCCTTCGTCTTCGGCTCGATGGCGACGTCGATCACCGGATTCGGGAACTTCATCGCCTCGAGGATGATCGGGTGGTCATCGTCGCACATCGTGTCGCCCGTGCGCGTGTCCTTGAGCCCGATCGCGGCGGCGATGTCGCCTGCCCGCACTTCCTCGATCTCCTCGCGCTTGTTGGCGTGCATCTGCAACAGCCGCCCCACGCGCTCCCGCTTGTCCTTGGTCGAGTTGTAGACGTAGGACCCGGACTTCAGCACGCCGGAATACACCCGGAAGAACGTCAGCTTCCCGACGAACGGGTCGGTCGCGATCTTGAACGCCAGCGCCGCGAACGGTGCGTCATCCGTGGTCGGCCGCGTCTCGAAATGCTCGTCGTGGTAGGGCACGTGGCCCTGAATCGGCGGCACATCCTCTGGCGACGGCAGATAGTCGATGACCGCATCGAGCAGCGCCTGCACGCCCTTGTTCTTGAACGACGCCCCGCACAGCACCGGCACGAACTGCAGCGCGCAGGTGGCCTTGCGAATCGCCCGCCGGATCTCGGGCACCGTCAACTCGGCGCCACCGAGATACTTCTCCAGCAACTCGTCGTCGTGGGCCACGGCGGCCTCGACCAACTCGTGACGCGCCGCCTCGACCCGCTCCTTGAACTCTTCCGGTACGTCGACCACGCTGAACGTCTTCCCCAGCGTCGCGTCGTCGAAGATGTACTGCTTGCGCTCCAGCACGTCGATGTGGCCCGTGAACAATTCACCAGAACCCACCGGCAGTTGCAGCGGATGCGCATATCGCGACAGCCGGTTGCGCACCATCGTGAGACAGCGGTCGAAATCCGCCCCCACCCGGTCCATCTTGTTGGCGAAGACGAGCCGCGGCACGTTGTACCGGTCGGCCTGACGCCACACGGTCTCCGTCTGCGGCTCCACACCCGCCACCGAATCGAGCAGGGTCACCGCGCCATCGAGCACGCGGAGCGAACGCTCCACCTCGACGGTGAAATCGACGTGGCCCGGCGTATCGATGATGTTGATCCGGTACATCACATCGTCGCGCGGCCAGAACGCCGTCGTCGCCGCCGACGTGATCGTGATGCCGCGCTCCTGTTCCTGCTCCATCCAGTCCATCGTCGCGGTGCCTTCATGCACCTCGCCGATTTTGTACGCCTTGCCGGTGTAATACAGGATGCGCTCGGTCGTGGTCGTCTTCCCGGCATCGATGTGGGCCATGATGCCGATGTTGCGATAGTGATCGAGCGGAGTGGTGCGTGCCATAAGTGTTCTGAAGTCCCGTCCAGCTATTGGCGCGTCCAGAGGCGCCGGGTAATTGCCGATCGTGCGAGTCAAACCATCATCAACGAAAACGCGGGTGGACCGGGACGCTCCACGAGGAGCCGGTATCCATCCGCTGCCGCCGGGTGTGCTCGCCACTGCAGCGCGAGCCGGGACCCATGGCGCGTCGAGCCACCTGCGCTCGACGTCTGATTGTCCTGCGTTGCTTTTCGGGAGCCTCGGCGCCCATGCGCTCCGGCCGGTCTGTAGTCCCCTCGCTCCAATTGGCGAGCCCATAAGGGTCGGCGCGCAGTTCGCCGACAGTCCAGATACTACGCATTCCTCACTTCGAAATTGCCGTAGCCCCTTGAATTTATTGGCAGTTGGACGATTGTCAACGGCCCATGCACGGTAATCTCGAGGCGCGTCAACCCGTACATTCCTACCCAGCCGTCTCCGACTTCCAGAGGATGCGCCCCATGCCTCGCCGCTCGCTTCGGAACTCCCTCTACGCCAGCCTCGCCCTCGGCCTCGCGCTCGCGGTCAGCCCGGGGCTCCTCCCAGCACAGTCGGCCGTGGATGCCGGTGCCGTCACAGGACCCGACATCCGGATCTTCCCGATGCTCGGTGCTCGATTCGGCACCCCGCAGCGACTCTCCCTGAGCGCCGGCGTCGGCATTGACCTCAATCCACGAGTCGACGCCGACCATGCGTCACGGGAGATCCTCCTGGCCCTCGCCCCCGGACTCGGCGCCGAGCGGGGATCCCTGACCTTCGTCTACTCGCCGGGCCGCTTCGGCGGCGGCATCGCCGCCGGCGCCTCCGTGGTCCGTACCATCGACCACCCCTGGAATGCTCCGGAAAACGCCACCTACGTCGGCGTGGATCTCGCCGTGCTTCCGATCATCGCCATCGGGCCGCGCCTCGGAGTGCTGCGCCGCGTGAGCGGAAACACGACCGATCGCCCGTGGATCTGGACCCTGGACTTCGGGTTCGGATTCTAGGCAGTCGGTGGAGGCGCCCCGCCACCTT
Source organism: uncultured Gemmatimonadaceae bacterium (assembly GCA_963781765.1). Classification (GTDB taxonomy): domain Bacteria; phylum Gemmatimonadota; class Gemmatimonadetes; order Gemmatimonadales; family Gemmatimonadaceae; genus JAGWRI01. The sequence continues at coordinate 842,936 of CAWAHC010000005.1, read as the reverse complement.
CCCGCCGGATCTCACCACGATCCGCCGTGGGCCGCATCCCCGCCGCCGGTACCCCGGCGGTCGCATCCCTGATTGAGAGCCCGCATGGCGCACGTCTCCCACCGGTTGTCCAACGCGTTCCAGGGCGCCCTCGCCGGCGGCGGTGATCCCGCCACGTCACCGCTCTACGTGTTCGGGCCGTTCCTCAAGCTGATCGTCATCGCCGGCGTCGCCGACGTGACCTTCGGCGCCAGCATCTGGCTGGTGGTGTTCACCGTGATCACCGTGTCGGCCATGTACCGGTTGGTCATGCGCTGGGTGGTGGACGGCACCGGTGGCAGCGGACTGACCGAAGAGGAGTTCGGCTCATGGGCCGTGAAGGTGAACGCGGGCATCACCTTCGTGGAGTACACCCTCACCTTCCTGGTGAGCATGGCGGCCCTGGTCACCTTCCTGGCCGACCGCTTGCCGGCGCTCGACGGGGCCGTCGCCGGACTGCCCTTCCGGACGCTCGTCGCGATCGTGTTCAGCGTCGGCATCGGGTGGATGGTCAATCGTGGTCCCAAGACGGCCGCGCGCGCGTTCGGACCCGCCACCGCCGCGGTGCTGCTGCTGCTCTGGACCATGATCGGGGCCACGATCTGGCAGCGCGGGTTCCACCTGCCGTCGTTCAACGTACGCGCGTTCCACCCCACCTACATCCACTACACTCTGGCAGGCTTCGCGCGCATCCTCGCGCTGATGACCGGAATCGAGATCTTCGCCAACCTCGTCGCGGCCTATGATGGCACGAACGCCGAGCGGAGCCGGAAGGCCTTCGGCAGCCTGATCATCATCATGGGCACCACCTGCCTCACCATGCTGATCGTCGGCCCGGCCATCCTCGCAGACGCGGACCCCAGCAACGTGAACGTGTCGGTATTCACCCAGGCCATGGATCACCTGCTGCCGTCACCCCTGCCCTGGGTGGGCACGCTCATCGGCGTGCTGGTGCTCGCCTCGGCCGCCGCCGCCAGCGCGCAGGGAATCCAGAACCTGGCCCTCGGACTCCGCTACCGGCATTACATCCCGGCCTGGCTCGGCACCCGGAACATGTTCGACGTGGCCGACAAGCCGGTCTGGGTCGAGGTCGGCATCGTCGCCCTCTGCTTCGTCGCATTCGGCACGCATGAAGAGACCTATCTCGCCATCTATGCCGCCGGCGTCTTCATCCTCCTCAGCATGACCGGTTGGGCCGCCGCCAAGCGCCTCCGCCGGGAGATGCGCGTGCAGTCTTCCCCGGCTGCCGTGATCACCCTGGTCGGGACGATCGTCGCCGCGCTGCTCACCACCGGGGCGACGTTGGTCATCTTCGACGAGCGGTTCCTCGACGGGGCCTGGACGTACCTGCTGTTCATCCCGGCCCTGTATGTCGTCTTCAGCCGATTCCGGGCGCGCCTGGGCGCGCCCAAGCCGCTCGACGAGCACCTCGGCCGCTTCTTCGCCGGCCAGTACCTGTTGCCGGTCCAGCGGAACGAACTGCCCGACGACGATTTTCGCATCGAACGCATCATGGTTCCGCTCGACGGCTCCGCGCTGGCCGAGCAGGCACTCCCCGTGGCCGAGGTGCTCGCCCGCGCCGTCGACGGGAGGATCGACCTGATGTCGGTCACGTCGGCCCGACGCGCGCGAACCGACGAACCGGAATCGTCCGGCTGGGCGACTACGGCGTATCTGAATCGGATGGCGGAAACGCTGCGTCAGCGCGAAATCCGGGCGGGCATCAGCCTGCGCAGCGGAAGCGTTCCCGAGGAGATCGGGCGGCACGGCATCGAGAGCAACGCCGACGTGATCGTCATGGCCACACACGGCCTGTCGCGCGTGGACCGCATTCTCGGCCGGAATATCGCGACCGCGGTGGTGCGCCAGACCGAGCTCCCGGTGCTCGTCGTCCGGCCGACCGACGCCTGGACCAGCCGACACACGGCGTTCAAGCGGCTGCTGGTTTCACTCGACGGATCGGGAGACGCGGAAGAAGTGCTCCCGTCGGCGCGGATCCTCGCCCAGTCGTTCTCGAGCACGATCGTCCTCCTCGCCGTGCCGGAGGCGGAGAGCGAGGTCCTGCGGCTCGAGCATTATCTCGAGTCCGTCGCCGGCGCGCTCCGGGCGGCCGGCATCGCGGTGGAAACGCACGTCACCGGGTCCGGCGCCGCGCGCACGATCACCGGCGTGGCGAACGCCGAGGGGTGTGACCTCATCATGATGGCCACGCGTGGCCGCGGCGCGCCGGAAGAGATCGGCATTGAGGTCGGGAGCGTGGCCGAGGGCGTCATCCTGGCGGCGCATTGCCCGGTGTTCGCTTGGACCGTGGCCGGATTCGGGCGGAACACCAGGATCCCGAAGGACGAGGCACCCGTGGGCCCGTCGGATGAGCGGCGGGGGCCCCATCCCCCGGACTGAGGGGGAGGGACCCCCCGCGACAGAAGACGCCCCGCCCGATGGTCACACCGGGCGGGGCGTCTTCAGCACAGCGATTCGCCGCGCGCTTACCAGCGATAGTGCGCGAACGCCTTGTTCGCGTCGGCCATGCGGTGCGTGTCTTCCTTCTTCTTGACCGCGCTCCCCTCGCCCTTGGACGCCGCAATCACCTCGGCGGCCAGCTTCTCGGCCATCGACTTCTCGCCGCGGCCACGCGAGTAGGCGATCAACCAGCGCATGGCGAGCGCCGTACGGCGCTCCGGGCGGACCTCAACCGGCACCTGGTAGGTGGCGCCACCCACGCGGCGGCTCTTCACCTCGACCACCGGCTTGATGTTCGACAGCGCCTGCTTGAACACGTTGACGCCGGGCTGGCTCGTCTTTTCCTCGACGATGTCCATCGCCCCGTAGAAGATGCGCTCAGCCGTGGACTTCTTCCCGGCGAGCATCAGCGCGTTGATGAACTTCGAAACGGTCTGGCTATCGTAGCGCGCGTCGGGCAGGACGCTGCGCTTCACGGCACTCTTGCGACGGCTCATGGTCTATTTCCCCGCCTTGGGCTTCTTGGTGCCGTACTTGGAACGGCTCTTGTTGCGCCCGTTCACGCCCGACGCGTCGAGCGAACCGCGCACGATGTGGTAGCGCACGCCCGGCAGATCCTTCACGCGGCCACCACGCACGAGCACGATCGAGTGCTCCTGCAGGTTGTGTCCTTCGCCGGGAATGTAGGCAATGATTTCGAAGCCGTTGGTGAGGCGCACCTTCGCGACTTTGCGGAGCGCGGAGTTCGGCTTCTTGGGCGTCGTCGTGTACACGCGCGTGCACACGCCACGACGGAACGGATTCGACTTGAGGGCCGGGGACTTCTCCTTCTTCCCCACGTCGCGGCGACTCCGCCGGACGAGCTGATTGATTGTCGGCATGAACCTGTGCTGTTCGTGAATCTGCTTCTACGTGGATCGCCCCAGATGGGCGGCACGGAACAGAACGCTAAAGGTAGCCATCTCGCCGAGGTCGGTCAAGGCGTGTAAACCCGCTCCCCCGCGACCCTTACGGCGTGCCGTGCCGTGCCGACGAACGAGCGGCCCGCCGGACGAATCCGGCGGGCCGCCTGTCTGGTGCGGAACGACGTTCCGACTACAACTCGTCGGGCACGCCCGGACGCGACACCGGGAGGGGTTCCTCCTCGGTGCTCACCGCGAACACGCCGGGGAGCGTTTCGGCCATGGTCGGGAGCACTCCGAACCCTTCCGGCTGCTCCACGTCCATCTCGATGGACTGGTACCGATACATACCCGTGCCGGCGGGGATCAGGTGTCCGATGATGATGTTCTCCTTGAGGCCCAGAAGGTCGTCCTTGGCCCCGCGGATCGCGGCGTCGGTGAGCACCCGGGTGGTTTCCTGGAAGCTCGCCGCCGAGATGAACGACTGCGTGGTGAGGCTCGCCTTGGTGATCCCGAGCAGCAGCGGCTCGGCCATCGACGGGTCGTCCTGCTTCTTCTTTGCCCGGTCGTTCTCGGTGCGGAACACCTGCTTGTCCACGTGCTCGCCTTCCAAGAACTGGGTGTCGCCCGGTGCGAGAATCCGGACCTTCTGCAGCATCTGGCGAACGATCACGCCGATGTGCTTGTCGTTGATCTTCACGCCCTGCAGGCGGTAGACCTCCTGCACCTCGTTGAGCAGGTACTCCTGAACCGCGCGCGGTCCCTTGATCCGCAGAATGTCGTGCGGATTCACCGGACCTTCGGACAGCCGGTCGCCGGCCCGCACGCGATCGCCCTCGTGGACCCGGAGGTGCTTGCCTGCGGGGACTTCGTACAGGTGCGCGTCCTGCGTGTCGTCGACCACCCACGCGTTGCCGTCGGCGCGCACGGGCTGGACGTAGATCTCGCGCTTGCCGCGCTTGATCTCGCCGAACCGGACGATGCCGTCGACCTCGGAGATCGTGGCCGGGTCCTTCGGGCGCCGCGCTTCGAACAGTTCCGCCACGCGCGGCAGACCGCCGGTGATGTCGCGGGTCTTGTACGCTTCACGACCAACCTTGGCCAGGTTCGTCCCGGCGAAGATCTTCTGGCCGTCCTCCACGGTGAGCTGCGCGCCCACCGGGATCACGTAGTCGCGGATGCGCTTCTCCTTCCCGCCCTTCGCCTGCACGATCTCGATGTGCGGGTGAAGCTTCTTCTCGCGGTCCTCGATGATCACGCGCTGCCGCAGACCGGTCAGTTCGTCGAGTTCCTCGGCCACCGATTCGTCGTCGATGATGTCGACGAATTTCACGGTGCCTTCGCAGTCGGCGATGATCGGGTTGGTGTATGGATCCCAGGTGAAGATCACCTGGTCGCGCTTCACCTCGTCGCCGTCCTTGACCATCAGGATGGCGCCCAGCGGCACCTGCAGCCGCGCCCCGATGCCGGTACTCTTCTCGCCGGCCGGCCGGATGATGATCTCACCCTCGTACGACGTGACGATGCTCTGGCCTTCCGGATCGGTGACCGCGGTCAGTCGATCGCTGTACTCCACGATGCCGGCCACCTTGGACTTGCGGGAGGTCTGCTCGGCGATACGCGAGGCCGTGCCGCCGATGTGGAAGGTGCGGAGCGTGAGTTGCGTGCCGGGCTCGCCGATGGACTGCGCGGCGATGATGCCCACGGCCTCGCCCAGGTCCACCATCTGCATGGTGGCCAGATTGCGGCCGTAGCACATGCGGCAGAGCCCGCGCTTGGCTTCGCAGGTGAGCACCGAGCGGATGCGCACCGTCTCGATGCCCGCCTCTTCGATGCTCATCGCGGTTTCTTCGTCGATCAGCGTGCCGGCTTCCACCAGCAGGGTGCGGCGGCCGGTCTCGTCGATCTCGTGCGGATCCTCGACGTCGTCGGCGGCCACGTTGCCGACAATACGCTCGGACAACGGCTCGATGATGTCCTCACCTTCCTTCAGCGCGGAAATCTCTAGACCCTGAATCGTGCCGCAATCCTCCTCGGCGATCGTCACGTCCTGCGCGACGTCGACGAGGCGGCGGGTCAGGTAGCCGGCGTCGGCCGTCTTGAGCGCCGTGTCGGCCAGGCCCTTCCGGGCGCCGTGGGTCGAGATGAAGTACTCGAGCACCGACAGGCCTTCCCGGAAGTTCGACTTGATGGGGCTCTCGATGATTTCGCCGATGCCGCCGGTGAGCTTCTTCTGCGGCTTGGCCATGAGGCCGCGCATGCCCGCCAACTGGCGGATCTGGTCGCGCGAACCACGGGAGCCGGAGTCGAACATCATGAACACCGGATTGAACCCGTCCTTCGATTCCCGCATGGCGCGGACCATCGCCTCGGCCACGTCGGAGTTGGCGTGGGTCCAGGTATCGATGACCTTATTGTAGCGCTCACCGTTGGTGATGTTACCGGTCTGGTAGGCGCGCTGGAACCGCTCGACGCGCTCTTCGGCCTCGGTCAGCAGCTCCTTCTTGGCGGCGGGGATCTGGAGATCCTCGATGCCGATGGAGACGCCGCCGCGGGTGGCGTTGAAGAAGCCGAACTCCTTGAGCCGGTCGAGGAACGAGACCGTCGCCGCAAGCCCCGCCTTCCGATAGCTCTGGAACACCAGCTCCGAGAGCGCCTTCTTCTTCATGTCGCGGTTCTGGTAGCCCAGTTCCGGCGGCACGATCGCGTTGAACAGCACGCGGCCGGCCGTCGTCTTCTCCCAACGGGCACCGGACGCGTCGGACACCCAGTACAGCACGGGGGTGTGCATGTCCATGCGGTGCGTGGCGATCTCGGTCTCCACCTCGCCCACCGAGGTCGCGTGCGGCAGCTTATTCAGGTCGGCCTTGTCGAAACCCACCGGGGCCTTCGTGGCGAAATAGCAGCCGAGCACGATGTCCTGGCTGGGCTCGGCCACCGGCCGCCCGTCGGACGGCTTGAGGATGTTGTTGCTCGACAGCATGAGCAACCGCGCCTCGAGTTGCGCCTCGAAGGACAGCGGCACGTGCACGGCCATCTGGTCGCCGTCGAAGTCGGCGTTGAACGCCGCGCAGACCAGCGGGTGAATGCGGATGGCCTTGCCCTCCACCAGCACCGGTTCGAACGCCTGGATGCCCAGGCGATGGAGGGTCGGCGCGCGGTTGAGCAGCACGGGATGGTCGCGGATGATCTCCTCGAGGATCTCGTACACCTCGGGGCTCTCCCGCTCCACGATCTTCTTGGCGCGCTTCACCGTCTCGGCGATACCCTTCTCGACGAGCTTGTGGATGATGAACGGCTTGAACAGCTCGAGCGCCATCAGCTTGGGGAGCCCGCACTGGTGGAGCTTGAGCTCCGGGCCGACGACGATGACCGAACGCCCCGAATAGTCCACGCGCTTGCCGAGCAGGTTCTGACGGAACCGGCCCTGCTTGCCCTTGAGCATGTCGGACAGCGACTTCAGCGGACGCTTGCCGCGGCCGCGAATGGCCTTGGAGCGGCGCCCGTTGTCGAACAGCGCGTCCACCGCCTCCTGCAGCATGCGCTTCTCGTTGCGCAGGATGACTTCCGGCGCACGGTGCGAGATCAACTTCTGCAGGCGGTTGTTGCGGTTGATGACGCGGCGATAGAGATCGTTGAGGTCGGACGTGGCGAAGCGCCCCCCGTCCAGCGGCACGAGGGGCCGCAGGTCGGGCGGAATCACCGGCACGACGTCGAGAATCATCCACTCCGGCTTGTTCCGCGTGTCGCCGGCGTCGCCCGAGTTGCGGAACGCGTCCACGATCTTGAGCCGCTTGAGCAGCATCTTCTTGCGGTGCTGCGACGACTCCTCGAGCACCTGGGTGCGCAGCGTCCCGGCCAGCTTGTCGACGTCCAGGCGGCGCAGCAGTTCGCGCACCGCGGGGGCACCGATGTCGGCCAGGAACGCCGCGTCCTTCTCTTCCTTGGCCTTCTGGCGAAGGGTCAGGTACTCCTCTTCGTCCAGCAGCTGGTTGACCTGCACTTCCTGATCGCCCGGCTCGACGACCACGTAGTTCGAGTAGTAGATGATCTTCTCGAGATCACGGAGCGTGATGTCGAGGAGATTGCCCATCGGACTGGGCAGGGTCTTGAAGAACCAGATATGCGCCACGGGCACGGCCAGTTCGATGTGGCCCATGCGTTCGCGCCGCACCTTGCTGAGCGTGACCTCCACGCCGCAGCGATCACAGATCACCCCGCGGTAGCGGATGCGCTTGTACTTCCCGCAATGGCATTCCCAATCCTTGACGGGACCGAAGATGCGCTCACAGAAGAGGCCATCCTTCTCGGGCTTGAACGACCGGTAGTTGATCGTTTCGGGCTTGGTGACCTCGCCCCACGACCACCACGTGCGCAGCCCCTGCATCTCGAGGCGCTCGCGCTCCTTCGGATCCTTGGGCCCACGGATCTCCTCGGGCGAGGCGATGCGGACGTGGATGAAATCGAACGCCGATGCGCGGGTCTCGCGCACGCTCCGGAAATCAATCATCGCTTACTCCTCGTTCCCGTCGTTGGACCCATCGCCGTTCTCGGCGAAGGCATCCACGCTCTGACCCATCGTCACCTTGATGCCGAGGGCCTGCAATTCCTTCACCAGCACGTTGAACGACTCGGGCGTGCCGGGCTCCGGCAGATTCTGCCCCTTCACGATCGCCTCGTACACGCGGCTCCGGCCGTTCACGTCGTCCGACTTCACGGTCAGGATTTCCTGCAGCACGTGCGCGGCGCCATACGCCTCCAGCGCCCACACTTCCATCTCGCCGAATCGCTGACCGCCAAACTGTGCCTTGCCGGCGAGCGGCTGTTGCGTGACCAGCGAGTAGGGACCGATGCTCCGCGCGTGGATCTTGTCGTCCACCAGGTGCGACAGCTTCAGCATGTAGATCTCGCCCACCGTCACCGGCGAGGCGAACGTCTCGCCGCTGCGGCCATCACGCAGGCGCACCTTGCCGAACGGCGTCAGCCCGGCCAGCCGCATCAACTCCACGGCCGCCGAGTCGACGTCGGCTTCGGACTTCTTGCCCAGCATTGACGCCAGCGCGGGCAGCTCTTGCTCGTTGAGCAGCGGGGCCGCGTCCAGCGCCTTCTGCTTCTCCAGTTCCTTGAGCGCCGCCTTGTAGGCTGTCTTGGCCTGCGGCGTCAGCTCCTCGGACTCGTCCTGATGGAACGCGACCTGATTCTCGAGTTCCGTCGCGTCGCGCTGCGCCAACTCGGCCGCCGCCGCCGCGAGGAAGTCGCGCACCCGATGGAACACGTCGCGCGTCCCCTGCGACATGGCCCGTCCGCCGAGATCGTTGATCGACGCCTCCTGGAGCAGCTCGAAGTGTTCCTCGACCTGCGTCCGATCGGGCTTGATATCGGCCAGAATCGTCTTGACGTCGCCGTCGGTGACTTCCGGCGCCGGCGCCTGCAGCGACAGTGCGTCGCGCGCCCAGATCACGCCGGCCATCTTCAGCAGCAGGCCGATCTCGCGCTCGTTGGCGCCCTGGAACACCGGGGTCTTGGCGTAGAAGCCCAGAATGCGGGCTGCCCACCCGAGGTGTGTCTCCAGAATCTGGCCCACGTTCATGCGGCTCGGCACGCCGAGCGGGTTGAGCACGATGTCCACCGGCCGGCCGTCGGGGAGGAACGGCATGTCCTCCTCGGGCACGATGCGGGCCACGATGCCCTTGTTGCCGTGGCGGCCCGCCATCTTGTCGCCCACCGAGACCTTGCGCTTCTCGGCCAGGTAGACCTTCACCAGCTGGATGACGCCCGGGGGCAGTTCATCCGGCTGCAGAATGCGGTCGATGCGCTCCTCGGCCCGCTCCTCGATCTTGGCCTTCTCGTCGCTCGAGAGGTCGATGACCGCGCGCACCCGCTCGTTGACCTTCTTGTTCTCCACCCGGAAGGTCTTGAGATCGAGCGACGAGATCTTGTATTCGCGCATCTGTTGGGCGGTCAGCGTGGTCCCGGCCGGAATCGCTTCCTCGACCGTGCCCGCGCTGAGCGCCAGCGCCACCGTCTGTCCGTCGAGCAGTTCGACGAGTTCGGCGTCGCGCACTTCGTTCACGCGCAGCTTCTCTTCGGCCTCGAGCCGGCGCACCTCGCCGATCCGCTCGCCGCGGTCCTTCTCCACCACCTGGTCCTCGATGCGCGAGAAGATCTTCACGTCGATGACCACGCCTTCCATGCCCGGTGGCACTTTGAGCGACGAATCCTTCACGTCCTTCGCCTTCTCGCCGAAGATCGCCGTGAGCAGCTTCTCTTCCGGACTCAGCTCGGTCTCGCCCTTGGGCGTGATCTTGCCGACCAGAATGTCGCCCGGGTGCACGTGGGCACCGATGCGGACAATGCCGCGCTCGTCGAGGTCAGTGAGCGCTTCCTCGGCCACGTTCGGAATTTCCCGCGTGATCTCTTCCTGGCCGCGCTTGGTGTCGCGCACGTGCAGTTCGAGCTCCGAGATGTGGATCGACGAGTAGACGTCGTCCTTCACCACGCGCTCGGAGAGCACGATGGCGTCCTCGAAGTTGTGGCCGTAGAAGGGCATGAAGGCGACGGTCACGTTGGATCCGAGTGCCAGCTGGCCCTTCTCGGTGCCGGCGCCGTCGGCCATGACGTCGCCCACCTTCACCTTCTGCCCCAACTTGACGAGGGGGCGCTGGTTGATGGCCGTGTCCTGGTTGGTGCGCCAGTACTTCTTGATGCGGTAGCGGTCGTGCTGCGTGAGGCGGGCCAGCGGCCGACCCTCGTCGTCCGCCTTGCGGCGTTCGGTCGAACCGGCATCGACGATGATCTCGTCGGCCGTCACGCGCGAAATGATGCCGGCGCGCTTGGCGATGACCACGGCGCCGGAGTCGACGGCCACCTTCTCCTCGAGACCCGTGCCGACGAACGGCGTGCGCGGGTTGAGGAGGGGAACCGCCTGGCGCTGCATGTTCGAGCCCATGAGGGCGCGGTTGGCATCGTCGTGCTCGAGGAACGGAATGAGCGCGGCGGCAATGGACACGACCTGCTCCGGGGCCACGTCCATGTACTCGATGCGGTCGGGCGGCGTCAGCGGCACGTCGGCCTGCAACCGGCAGAGCACGAACGCGTCGACGAAGGTGCCGTCCGGGTTGAGCCGTGCGTTCGCCTGCGCGATGATCGCGTCCTCTTCCTTATTGGCGTCGAGCCACGCGATCTCGCCGGTCACCTTGCCGTTCTTGACCACCAGGTAGGGAGTCTCGACGAACCCGAGGTCGTTGACCCGGGCGTAGCAGGCGAGCGACGTGATGAGCCCGATGTTCGGGCCTTCCGGCGTCTCGATGGGGCACATGCGGCCGTACTGCGAGTAGTGCACGTCGCGGACTTCGAACCCGGCCCGCTCGCGCGTCAGACCACCCGGTCCGAGCGCCGACAGGCGACGCTTGTGGGTGAGCTCGGCCAGCGGGTTGGTCTGGTCCATGAACTGCGACAGCTGCGACGATCCGAAGAACGCCTGGATCACCGCCGATACCGTCCGCGCGTTGACCAGATCGTCCAGCGAGATCTTCTCGGGATCGGTGTTGATCGACATGCGCTCCTTGACCAGGCGCGCCATGCGGGACAGCCCGACCGAGAACTGATTGGCGATGAGCTCGCCCACCGAGCGGATGCGGCGGTTGCCGAGGTGGTCGATGTCGTCCACGTGGCCGCGGCCTTCGTGGAGTTCCACGAGATAGCGGGCGATGGCGACGAAGTCCTCGGTGGTGAGCACTGTGTGGTTGGCCGGCGTGTTGAGGCCGAGTCGCTGGTTGATCTTGTAGCGGCCCACGCGGCCCAGGTCGTAGCGCTTGGGCGAGAAGAACAGCCGTTCCAGCGCCTGCTTCGCCGTCTCCTGGTCGGGCGCGTCGCCCGGGCGGAGGAGCGAGTAGATCTGCGACAGCGCTTCCTTCTCGCTGTGCGTCGGATCCTTGGCCAGGGTGTTCTTGATGAGCGTCGACTCGGCGCGGCCGGAGGCGACGAACACGTAGACCTTGTTGATGCCGGCGCGGCGGATCTTCTTGATCATCGTGTCGCTGAGCGACTGCCCGCCCTCGGCGATCACCTCGCCGTCGGGGTCCACGACGTCGACCGCGATCGCCCGGCGCACGGGGCGTTCGCCGCGCTCGATGGCCTCCTGCTCGTCCCGGAGGTCGATGGCCATGTACGACGCAAACACCTTGACCTTGCGGATGTTCTGGCGGCGGAGGCGGTTGTAGACCTCTTCCGTCAGCTCGTCGCCCTCACTCACGAGCAGCACGTTCTCGGCGCGCTCGCGCTCGGCCCGGGCCTTCTTGGTACGGGCCTTGGGCGCGTCTTCGGCGGTCGCCTCACCCGGCAGCTCGATGTCCTCGGCAATGATCGCGCCGATGACCTCGCGCACGTCGGTGCGGCTCTCGCGCTTCTTGGTGAGATCGAGATCGCGAATCGCGAAGAACAGCCGGAGAATGTCGGAGTTCGAGCCGTACCCGAACGCGCGCAGTAGCGCGGTGGCCGGGAACTTCTTCTTCTTGTCGATGTGGACGTAGATGACGTCGTGGATATCGACGGTGAACTCGACCCACGAGCCCCGGAACGGAATGATGCGCGCCGAGATGAGGCGCTGGCCGTTGGGGTGCGTGGCCTCTTCGAACACGACGCCCGGCGACCGGTGGAGCTGGCTGACGATCACGCGCTCGGCGCCGTTGATGACGAATGTGCCGAGAGGCGTGAGCAGCGGCAGTTCACCGAGATAGACCTCTTTCTCGATGATATTCCGCGGCCGCTTGGTGTTGTCGGGGAGCGTCTCGTTGATGACCAACTGCAGCGTCGCCTTGAGGGGCGCCGAGTAGGTCATATCGCGCTCGATGCATTCCTCGACCGAGTATTTCGGCTCGCCGAGGTTATACCGCACGAAATCGAGGGAGAAGTTCTCGTGCACATCGGAGATCGGGAACAGGTCTTTGAAGACCCGTTCGAGTCCGATGTCCTCGCGGTCGTGCGAGGCGGCATCCAGTTGCAGCAGGGCGTCGAACGCCCGGGTCTGGATGTCGAGGAGATGGGGCATATCCATCCCCTGCTCGAGTTTTCCAAAGGAGATCTGCTTGATCAATTCAGGCATGGCTCACCCGCGCAAGCGAAAAAACGACCGGGACCCCCGACGCGCGAAAGGGCGCGTGGGGCAGGCCGTGTTGCCACGAAACCAACGGTTGTGATGCTGGGATGTGATTTCACTAATAGCAGACCGGCGAAGGAAAAGAGAGACGGGGTGGAACCGCGGCGGAGGCCGCGGTCCCACCGAAACCGGCTCACTTCACTTCGACGACTGCGCCCTGCTCTTCCAGCTTGGCCTTCACGGCGGCCGCCTCGTCCTTGGACACACCGGACTTCACGGCCTGCGGGGCGCCGTCCACCATGTCCTTCGCCTCCTTGAGGCCGAGACCGGTGAGTTCGCGCACCACCTTGATGACCTGGATCTTCTTGCCACCCGCTTCCTTGAGGATGACGTCGAACTCCGTCTGCTCCTCAACCGCCGGCGCGGCACCGGCGCCCGCGCCGCCGGCCGCCGGCGCGCCACCCACTGGCGCCGCCGCGATCGTGACGTTGAACTTCTCCTTGAAGGCCTCAATCAGCTCGGACAACTCGAACACCGACATGTTCCCGATGGCGTCGAGAATTTCGTCCTTGCCCATCGTCGCATTTGCCATTGTCGTTCTCTCCTCGTCGTTCCCAGGGTCCCCTGGGGCGTTGGTCAGGCGATACGCCTGGGAATTATCAGGCGCCCTCGCGCTGCGTCTTCAGCGCGTCGAGCGATCCAGCGAACATGTACAGCAGGCCGTTCATGGCGCCCAGAAAGGCGGCCATCGGGGACTGCAGTCCGGCGCCCAGCTCGGCGAGCATCTGCTCGCGCGACGGCATGGCCGCCAACTTCTTGACCTGCTCTGAATCGAGGGCGCGGCCATCCATCAGGCCGCCCTTGACCACCGGCTTCTGATCGTTCTCCCTGGCGAAATCGGCGAGCACCTTCGCCGCCGTCAGCGGATCGTTGGACACCACGAGGCCGGTGGGACCCCGCAGCGGCTGGCTCAGCAGCCCGGCTTCCTGCACGGCCCGGAGGGCCAGCGTGTTCTTGATGACCACATACTCCACCTGCGCCTTGCGCAGCCGGCGCCGGAGCTCCGTCATACGCTTCACGTTCAGCCCGGTGAAGTCGGTGTAGTACAGCGTGTTGGCTCCCGCCATCTTCTCTCGCAGCTCGGTGACGAGCTGTTCCTTGTCGGCTCGTTTCATCGCTCGTTACCGGTAGGGAGTGGTGTCGACCATGACGCCGGGGCCCATGGTGCTCGAGACCGCGACGTTGCGCACGTACACGCCCTTGGCGGCGGTGGGCTTGGCGCGCACCACCTGATCCATGAACGCCGAGAAATTCTGTTCCAGCGCATCGAGCCCGAACGAAACCTTGCCGATGGCGGCGTGGAGATTGCCCGCCTTGTCGACGCGGAATTCGATCTTGCCCGCCTTGGTTTCCTGTACCGCGTTGCCGACGTTGAACGTGACCGTGCCGGCCTTCGGGTTCGGCATCAGGCCGCGAGGCCCGAGGATCCGACCGAGCTGGCCCAACTGGCCCATCTGATCGGGAGTCGCGATGAGGACGTCGAAATCGAGCCATCCGTCCTTGATCTTCTGGATGAACTCGACGCCGGCATAATCGGCGCCGGCATCCTGCGCTTCCTTCAGTTTGTCACCGACCGCGATCACGAGTACGCGCACCGACTTCCCGGTACCCGCCGGAAGCACGACCGTGCCGCGGACGACCTGGTCGGCGTGGCGTGGGTCAACGCCGAGGCGCACCGCCACTTCGACCGTCTCGTCGAACTTCGCGAACGCCCCCGTCTTGACCAGCTCCAGCGCCTGCCGGGCCTGGTACGCGGTCTTCAACTCGCGTCGCTTGGCCGCGACGTCGTATTGCTTGCCGTGGGTGCGCATCAGTCCGCCACCTCGAGACCCATCGAACGGGCCGCGCCGGCCACCATGGCCATGGCGGATTCGATGGAATCACAGTTGAGATCGGGCATCTTGATCTCGGCGATCTTGCGCAGCTGCGCCCGGGTCACGCTTCCCACCTTGTTGCGATTGGGCTGTCCAGATCCCTTCTCGATTCCCAATTCCTTCTTGAGGAGCACCGCCGCCGGCGGCGTCTTCAGAATGAAGGTGAACGACTTGTCGGCGTAGATCGTGACCTCGACCGGCAGGATGATCCCATCCTGGTTCTGCGTGCGGGAGTTGAACTCCTTGCAGAAGGCCATGATGTTGATGCCCTGCGGACCGAGCGCCGTACCGACCGGGGGCGCGGGGTTGGCGCGTCCGGCCGGGATCTGCAGCTTGACGAACCCGGTGACTTTCTTGGCCATAGGACTCCTATCACGTTGGCCGCGACTCAGCGCGCGGCAAACTCCCACTGTTGTTTCGGACGTCGGAGTGGTAGCCGACGGGACTTCCAATTCACTGCGGACTGCGGACTGCGGACTACGATCAGTAGGCTTTCAACTGCAGGTAATCCAACTCCACCGACGTCGGCCGTCCGAACAGCGACACCGACACCCGCACCTTGCCCTTGTCGGGCATCACGTCTTCCACCGTGCCGTTGAAGTCGGTGAACGGCCCTTCGGTGATCGCCACCGCCTGGCCCACGAGGAAGGGAATCTCCTCCACCGGCTCCTGCGTTTCGACTTCCTCGGTGATCCCGAGCAGCCGATTGACTTCATCCGGTCGCAACGCCTGCGGGAGCCGATCCTGTCCCACGAACTTGATCACGCCCTGAATCGAGTTGATGACATGCAGGGTTTCCTGATTCATGTCCATCTCGACCAGCACGTACCCAGGGAACAGCTTCCGCTCCACGGTCACCTTCTTTCCGCTCTTGATCTCCACGACTTCCTGCGTCGGCACGAGCGCCTGTCGAATCGGGCGCACGGTCGGCTCGCGAGGGTCCTGGTCGATCTTCCGCTGCACGAGCGACCGGACCTTGTTCTCGTGTCCGGACGTCGTCTGAATGGCGTACCAGCGATGCTCCATGCCGCCTACCCGAGAAACAGGCGCGGCAGCAGGGTCACCAGCACCCCCTGCAGGACGAAATCCATGATCGTGATCGCCATGCCGATGAGCAGCACGAAGATGATGATCGCGATCGTGGCCGACCGCACCTGCGGGAAATCCGGCCACGTCACTTTGCGCATCTCGGCCATGACCGAGTGGTAGTACGCGATGCTACCGCGGACGAGCCCGACCTTTGGCTCCCCCCCCGAGGTGGTCACGTCGGCCATGATTACTTGGTTTCCTTGTGCACCTGATGCTTGTTGCAACGCGGACAATACTTCTTCCACTCCACGCGCTCCGGATGGAGCCGACGGTTCTTCATGGTGAAGTAGTTCCGGTTCTTGCACTCGCCGCAGGCGAGAATGATCTTTTCGCGAGGCATGTCAAGTTCTCGTGTTGACCGCACCCGACCCGGCGCGGGTCCCGCTTCCTGCCGTCAATCGTTCAGAGCTCGCGATCGGGATTGAACCGATGACCTCACCCTTACCAAGGGTGTGCTCTACCAACTGAGCTACGCGAGCAACGATATCCCTGCCCCGCCAAGGCGGGTCCCACCGAAACCACGAGCCGCCACGAGTGCTGCGGCGGCCCGCCGAGCTGACCTCCTGCCACCTGCCATTGTCCCCTGCGGCCCTCATCCAGAGCGGGAGACGGGGCTCGAACCCGCGACATCAAGCTTGGAAGGCTTGCGCTCTACCAGCTGAGCTACTCCCGCGTTTCCCTCTCCCGCCCGTCGATGGATGCTCACCGCACACACCCATGGTGGGGGAAGGATTCGAACCTTCGAAGGCATAAGCCGGCAGATTTACAGTCTGCTCCCGTTGGCCGCTTGGGTACCCCACCGTCGCACGCGCCCACACTCGCCCGCGCGCCAGACCTCACGCGCACGACGCTCGACTCAGAGCTGACGGCGAGAATCGAACTCGCAACCGCCTGATTACAAATCAGGTGCTCTGCCAATTGAGCTACGTCAGCAACCGGGCAGTTTTGCGCGAGACTCGTAGAATACCAGACCGCATTTCAAGTGTCAAGCCGCGCTCCGATGCCCACTTACGAGAACCAACCGCGCCACCCGCCAAACCGGACTTCGCAAAACGCAATTCCCGGCCGAAACAAAGGTTTCGCGTCAGCCAACCACCTTCCACTTCGTGCCCGACGGCGTGTCCTCGATCGCAATCCCACGACCCGTCAGCTCCGCCCGAATCCGATCCGCCTCGACAAAATCCCGGCGACCCCGCGCCTCCCGACGCGCCTCCAACCGCTCCTCCACCCACTTCCCCAGCTCCGGATCCACCACCGTCCGATCCGGGATCAGGTCCAGCACGCCGTTCATCTGCTCGAACACCGCCCGAGCCGCCGCCAGTCCGGCCGCATCCGCCCCCCCACGGTCCAACTCGGCGTTGGCCCCGTTGATGAACGTGAACAGCACCGCCATCGCCTTCGGGGCGTTGAGGTCGTCGAACAACGCCGCCGCGAACGCCGCCTCCGCATCGCGCGACCCCGCCGCCAGCGCCGGCGTCCCCCCCCGGCCTGGGCCAGCCGCTCGGCGAAGTCACCCACCCGCCGCACCGCCTCGGCGCTGGCCTCCAGCGCCTCCTCCGACAGGTTGAGTTCTTTGCGATAATGGGCACTGAAGATGAAATGCCTGATGGCCGCCGCCGACACGTGCGCCTCGCGCAGCCCCTGCACGGTGCTCACGTTCCCCACCCGCTTCGCCATCTTCGTCCCGTCGGTCAACAGGAAGGCGCCGTGGCACCAGAAGCGCGCGAATGGTACGCCGGTCGCCGCCTCCGACTGCGCGATCTCATCCTCGTGATGTGGGAACACCAGGTCGATGCCACCGGTGTGGAGGTCGAGCGTGTCGCCCAACAGGTCCATGGCCATCGCCGAACACTCGAGATGCCAGCCGGGCCGTCCGCGTCCCCACGGCGAATCCCACGCCGCGCCCACCTGCTCGTCCTCGGGCTTGGCCGCCTTCCACAGCGCGAAGTCCTGCGCGTTCTCCTTGGCGTAATCGTCCTGCGCCACCCGCGCGCCCGACCTGATCTCCCGAGTATCGAGGCGCGAAAGCCGCCCGTACTGCGGGAAGCGCGCGATGGCGAAGTACACCGATCCGTCCTCGGCCTCGTACGCCACACCCGCCTTCACCAGCCGCTCGACGAGCGCGATCATCTGCGGGATGTACTGCGTGGCCTTCGGGTATATCTCCGCCGGTTCGATGCGGAGGTACTGGCGGTCGGCGTCGAAAACCTCGGTGACAGGCTCGGTGATCTCGCCTATCCGCTTGCCCTGCTCCACCGCCCGCTTGATGATCTTGTCGTCCACGTCGGTGAGATTCATGACCTGACGGACCTTCCATCCGCGCAGCCGCAGAGCGCGGCGCAGCAGATCGTTGAACAGGAAGGTCCGGAAGTTCCCCAGGTGGGCCGGGTTGTACACGGTGGGCCCACAGCTGTAGAACCGCACCGTCTCCCCGTCGGCGGGCGCGAACGGCTCGACCCGACGGGTGAGCGTGTTGTACAGGCGAAAGTCGGGGGCTGGCATGGGTGTGCTCACAATGTAACGGGCACGACAGCCGGGATCGGGACCAGCGGCACGTCGTCCTGCTGGAACCCGGCCTGCACACGGCGTCGGAGTTCACCGTTCACCGCATCGAGATCGGCCGGTCTGGTGCGGGCGGCGATGCCGAGCGTTACCGTCCCCGGCCCGAACTTCTCGATGCCCGTCACCTTGGGCGTTTCGAGGAACCGGTGCTGCCACGCCTCGTCGGCCAGCAACGCCGCCGCCACCGCGGCCAGCGACTTGGCGGCCGTCTCGGCCGCACGCCAGGGCACGTCCACATTCACCGCCGCGCGCCGCCAGGTGCGCGACAGGTTGGTGATCTGCGCGATCTGTCCGTTGGGAATGATGTGGAGCGCGCCGGTGCCGGCGCGCACGTACACCAGGCGCAGCGTCAGGTCCTCGACCGTCCCCTCCACCGCGCCGACGCGCACCAAGTCGCCGAGCCCGAACTGATGTTCGAACTGCAGGAGGAACCCGGTGACGTAGTCACGCACCAGGCTCTGCGACCCGAATGAGATCGCGAGCCCGACGACGCCCGACACGGCGAGCAGCGGATTCGTATCGACGCCGAAGGCACGCAGCGACATGATGCCGCCGACGATCACGATCACGGTCCGCCCAGAGTTGCGCAGGAGCAGCGCGAGCGTGCGGGCGCGCTGCTCCCGAGCGGGCTCCCACTCCTCACCGGGCGCGTGGCGGGCGAGTTTCTCGATGCGCGCCGCCAGCAGCCGCACGGCGAACCACGCGATGACCGATGCGACGAGGACCGGTGCGAATTGCTTGGCCGACCGGATGAGTTCGGGCAGCGTGTACGGGACGTGCGTTGAGAGTTGCAGGGCGAGCGGCGGGACGTGGGGCATCCGCAGAAGCTAGATGGCGCCCGCGGTGACGGTCAACGGATGGCGCGTGGCGGCGGTGGGGGAGGGACGGACGCCGGCGTCCGCTCGGCCACGCGTGCCGCCTGCGCGCGGTCGTCTCGGTCGCACGGCGGCGCCAGGCGGCCGTCCCGCAGGTGGAGGAGCGTCGTGACCAGCGCACCCACCGCCATGGGGTCGCGACCGGTCGCCAGCACCGCGCACCCGTTCGCGGCATGACGGTGAAGTTGGTCGCGGACGGTGACCCGGGCGCGGGCGGCGATGGCGTCGGCGGTACCATCCAGGAGCAGTAGCGGGTGGCGAGTGGCGAGTCCAACCGCCAGGGCCAGCCGGGCGCGCTCGTCCGTCGTGAGGGCCATCTGGGATCTGCCAAGCAGACCGTCGAGGGCGAGTCCGGCGAGGGACGCGGCGAGCCGGTCGGCATCTACGAGTGGGTCGGTGCAGGCGCGCGCGAGCACCTCGTGCACGGTCTCGAACGGCAGCGCGGCCGGCGCAAGCGACACGACGGGCGGCCGCCGCGCCCCCGGCGCCCACCGGATAGCGCCGGCGTCTGCCCTGGCGAGGCCGGCCACGCACCGTATGAGCGTGGTCTTTCCGCACCCACGCGAGCCGGTGACGCCCACCACGTCCCCGGCTTCGAGTTCGAGGCTGACCCGGGAGAGCACGCGGGCGGCGGCCGAGCAGCCGGGAGTTCCTGCGAGGTAGCACTTGGAGACACGGTGCGCGCTGAACAGCATGGGCCGACTCCGGGGGCGGGGAGGGACGCGGCAACAAGCACGGGGGACGCACGTACTGTGGGGCCCTGCGTCCCACGCGCCGCCATCGGAAACCCGCGCACCGGCACGAAAGACGACGGGCGGGTCGGCACGCGCGCTCCGACCCGGGCCCCCGGCTGCCTCAGCGCGCGCGGGAGCGGTGGAAGGCGTCGATGGCGTCCACCACCGGCGCCGGGTCGAACCGCACCGGGTCGGTCGTCGGCAGCCCCGTCTCGCGGCCGATGCGCGCGACGGCGGCCGCGGCATCGGCGTCAATCATGTCGAGCGTGTTCAACGCCACGGCGATCACGGGCGCCGGACGCAGCGGGACGCGTTCGTGGAGTGCGATGAACTCGGTCAGCGGCGGGATGGCGACCCACTCGTTGTGCCGGATGGCCGTACGCGACGGCTGGGCGCACATCACCTGGGCGTGGGGCAGCGATCCATGCAGGAGCCCGTAGGTGACGCCGGAGTAGCTGGGGTGAATGATCGAGCCCTGGCCCTCCAGGAGCACGATGTCCGCATCGCGCGCGGCCTCGACCACCAGCCGCTCGGCGGCGCCGGCAACGAAATCCGCAACCACGGCGTCGACGGCGATGCCCTTGCCGTCCACCAGGATGCCGGTCTGTCCGGTGCCGGCGAAGGCCACGCGGTGTCCCTTGGCGCGCAACCCGTCGAGCAGCTGCAGCGCGGCGGTCATCTTGCCGATGTTGCAGTCCGTGCCCACGGTGAGCACGACGGTGGCGGCCACATCGCGCGCGCGACCGCGGGCCACGTCGAGATCGCTGGGCGGACGCCGCAGGTCATAGATGCGGGCATTCGTGGCGGCCGCGTGCGCGGTGAATTCCGGATCGTCGCCGAGCATCGTGTGCAGCCCGCTCCAGACGTCCAGGCCGTCGTCGAGCACGCGTAGGATGGTAGCCCGCCATTCGGCCGGCAGCAGCCCGCCCTGCGGCGCGATGCCGATGAGCAGTGCATTGGGCCGATGGGCGAGCCCCTCATCAACCGAACCGACCACGGGCACGTTGCCGCCGAACCCCAGCACCTGCTGGGCGGTCTTGCCGCGCTGCGTGGAGTCGAGCACCGCAGCCGCGCGGCCGGGTGTGTAGCGCAGGCAGGCGTTGGCGGTCTTGGAGCGAATCGGGTTGAACGATCCCTCGGCAAGGATGAGGAAACGGGGCGCGCGGCTCATGGATGGAAGGGCCGATCAGTCGGCGGGCGGAGGGGCGGGAGGCGGAGGTACGGAATCCGAGGACGAGGCGTAGAGCACTCCAGGTTCGACCGTAATCCCGCCATCGTAGATGCCGTGCACGAGGATGCGCCGCACGAGCACCATGATGATGGCGAGCGTCGGTACGGCGATCAGCAACCCCAAAGCGCCCAGCAGCTCACCGATCACCAGCACGCCGAGGATGCTCAACACCGGCGGCAGGTCCACCTTCTCGGACATTACGAGCGGCGCCACCACGTTGCTCTCGATGAGATGGATGACGACGCCGAGCCCGAGCACGAGTAGCGAGCGCGTGCTGCCATCGGGCGTGTTGAGGACGAACAGCGCCGGCAACGTCGTCGACACGAGCGTGCCGAAGAAGGGCACGATGGCGGCGAGGCCGGAGACCACGCCGAAGGTGAGCGCGTAGGGAACGTCGAGCAGATACAACCCGATGGCGGTGAGCAGGCCGAGCACCGTCATCGTGAACAGCTGACCGACAACGAACGCGCGAAGCGTGTCGCCGAGCTCGTGCAGCAGGTGGTGCACGAAGGGCCGGCGCCGCGGCGGGAAGAGCGACTCGACGATGTCGGTGTAGACGTGGGGCGTCAGCGACAGGTAGATCGCCATGACGCCCACCGAGAACACGTTGATCAGCGCGTGGACGCCCGCAAACAACTTGGGCACCACGTTGTGGGCGGTGCTGGTGAGCTGATCGTAGAGGGCGAGGACGATGCTGTTCTGGCCCGGCGGCATGACGTCGGCGAGCGCGGGAATCCGGGCGACGGTCGCTTGGAAGGTGCGCTGCCAGAGCTCGAGGTACTGCGGCAGCAGCTTGACCAGTTCCTGCGTCTGCGCCACGACCGGCGGCACGAGGATCGCGAACAGCAGCACGAGTATGCCCAGGCTCGCGAGCAGCGCCGCCGGAAGGGCGAGGCGGGCGGGGACACGGAACCGGCGCCGCAGCGTGGCGGCGAGTGCGGTGAGATAGACGGCGATGAGGATGCCCAGGAACAGCAGCATCAGCACATCGGCGACGGAACCGATCAGCCAGAGGAGGAGGACAACCAGAACCGTCGCCGTGAGGGCCGGCGCATATTTGAAACGGGGTGCGTCAGCGCTCAATTCGTCTTGTTCTCGTCCGGCGCGTCCTCGATTTCGGCAGCGACGGTCTCATCGTCACCACGCCCGAGTTGCTTGGCCGGCTCCGACGAAGCCGACGGCAGTACGCCCATCTTCTGCTTGAGGGCGAGCAGCCGTTGGTCGACACCTCCGGACACCGCGCCGTGCTCGAGTTGTTTGAACTCGCGCTGCAGGGTATCGCCGGTGAATTCCTCGTCGATCTCGCTGGCCGCCTTGAGCTGGCGCTCGTTGGTCTCGATACGCTCTTCCATGCGGCTGAACGCTTCGAAGGCCGACTTCTCGGACAGCGACGACATGGTCTCGGCAATGCGTTGCTGCGCCTGGGCACGGCGCTGGCGCGCCACGAGCAGGTTCTTCTTTCGCTTGGCCTCTTCGATCTTGTCGTTGAGGTCCCGGAGCGAGTTCTTGAGCTTCTCCGTTTCGAGCCGGTGCGATTCCCAGGTCTGTTCGAGCTGCTGGCCGTGGCTGGCGTGTTCGCCCTGCCGCACCAGTGCCTGTTTGGCCAGGTCGTCGCGGTTCTCCTGGATGGCCAACATCGCCCGCCGCTCCCAATCCTGTGCCTGCTTGAATTCCGTGTCGGCCTGATCGCGCAGGCGCTTCTCGTCGGCAATCGCGCTGGCCACCTGCTGCTTGGCCTTGGCCAACTGCGAACGCATGTCGGCGAGAATCTGCGTGAGCATCTTTTCCGGATCTTCGGCCCGCGAGATCAGGTCATTGATGTTCGAACGCAGCATCTGGGACAGTCGATCGAATATGCCCATGGGTCAGTGTGCCTCGCGGAACGAGCCCAACTCGCGCATGTGCGACGCCAGGGCCAGGGTCATGCTCTCATAACTCGCCAGGAACTCGTCGTAATCAAGGTGCTCCAGCTCGAGCGCCTCCGTGAGCACCACGGAGTCTCCCTGGATGCCATAGGAGCCGTGCAGCAGGTCGCTCGCATTGAGCTCGAGCAGGCGCCGGCTCAATGTGGCCAACGCGCCGTTCTGCTTGGGCAGGTTCATCACCTTGACCCGGAGCAGCACGACCGGCGGCGAATAGTGGACCACGACGTCGAAGTCCTGGGCACCGCCCGGCTTGACCACCCAGAGCCCAGGTTCGACTTCGGAATGGGAGGCCCCATCCACGTTCAGTCGATCGAGATAGCCTTCGATTTCTTCCTTGGTAACCATGGTCGTTATCCCGGTGACGCGACTGGAAGAACCTACGGATGGGGCGCGCCGGCGTTTCAACCGTCTTCGGGCAAGCTACCGTTGCAGACAAGAGCGGGCAACGGCCCGGGCCGGGCGCCCTCTACAATAGATAGCCGATCGACCCGGGCCAGCGCCCTGGGGGCCGTCACCCCCCGGCACGCTTCAACTGCACCAGACGTTCGCGGGCCAGCCGGCGTCCGGTGGGCGTCGCGGCGAGCCCGCCCCCCGCGGTTTCGCGGTACCGCACGTCCATTTCTCGGCCGATCTCGCCCATCACATCGATGACCTCGTCGCACGGAATCGCGAACTCGATGCCGGCCAGCGCCATCTCCACGGCGGCCAGCGCGATGGCCGACCCGGTGGCGTTGCGGAAGACGCAGGGAAGTTCGACGAGCCCGCCCAGGGGATCGCAGATGAGGCCCAGCGTCGCCTGCTGTGCCAGCGCCACCGCGTGGCCGACCTGGGCCGGTGTGCCGCCGAGCATCTCGGTGGCGGCCCCGGCCGCCATTCCGGCCGCAGCGCCGGTTTCGGCCTGACAGCCGCCCTCCGCACCAGACAGCGAGGCGCGTTCAGCCACCACGGCGCCGATCAGACCGGCCGTGGCAAGCGCGTCCACCAGGCGTTCGTCGTCAATCTGCTGGGCGACGGCGAGTCCGGTGAGGACGGCGGGCAGCACTCCCGCCCCGCCGGCAGTCGGCGCGGCGACGATCACGCCCATGGCCGCGTTCACCTCCTGCACCGCAAGTGCCCGCGCCAGGACATCGCGAAACAGGGTTCCGGCCAGAGGGCCGGGAGGGCCGTGACGCAGCTTGGCCGCGTCGCCGCCGACCAACCCCGACATCGACCGAAGGTCGCCGGCCAGGCCCCGGTCGGCGGCCTGCCGCATGACGTCGAGCGCACGGCGCAGTGCATCGCGGATCTCCTCCACCGGGCGCCCCTGATCGAGGGCCTCGGTGGCGAGCGCGAGCCGGGCGAGCGTGATGCCCTGCGTGTCGGCATCGCGAATGGCTTCGAGCAGCGATCGATACATGTCAGCCGCTCACCTTTTCGAGACGGTGCGCCCACCGGACCCACGGGAACGCGCGCAGGTGATCGCGCACGGCGGCGTCGGGCGCTTCGTCGACCTCGATGACCATGAGCGCATCGCCCCCCTTGTGTTTCCGGCTGAGCTTCAGCGTGGCAATGTTGAGGCCGTCCTCGGCAAGGCGCGCGGTGATCCGAGCCACCGATCCCTTCACGTCCTCGGCAACGAGCACGATGGTATAGTGGTTGGCCAGCACTTCCACCGGGAACCCGTCGATCTCGCTCACCCGGATCCGCCCGGCGCCAAGCGAGGCGCCGAGCATCACATGTCGTCGGTCGCCGCGCTCCACCGTGATGCGCACGGAATTCGGGTGCGCATCGTCGGCGAGCGTGGTCTTCTCGAACCGGTACACCACGCCCTCGCGTTCGGCAATCTCTACCGCGTCGCGCAGCCGGTCGTCGTCGGCGCGGAAGCCGAGCAGGCCGCCGGCAATCGCCTTGTCGGTACCGTGGCCCTCACCCGTGCGGGCGAACGAGCCGTGAAGCTCGATGCGCGCGTGGTCGGGCGTGCCGCCCACCAGGCACCGCGCAATGAGCCCGAGCTTGCAGGCTCCGGCGGTGTGGGAGGACGACGGGCCGACCATGACGGGGCCGATGATGTCGAGGAGGGAGACCATAGGTCAGTATGCCGTTGGCAGTGGGCCGCCCGTCATCAGCCGGCCTTGCGCTTGCGCGCCGGGGGTTTGGGGCCGGCGACGAGCGGGCGCAGGACCTGCCCCGTGTACGACGCTTCCACCGCCGCCACCTGCTCGGGCGTGCCGGCCGCGACGATCTCGCCGCCGCGCGTACCCCCTTCGGGGCCCAGATCCACCACCCAATCTGCCGTCTTGATCACGTCGAGGTTGTGCTCGATGACGAGCACCGTATTGCCGCGATCGACCAGCCGATGGAGCACGTCGAGCAGCATGCGCACGTCCTCGAAGTGCAGTCCGGTGGTGGGCTCGTCGAGGATGTAGAGCGTGCGGCCGGTGTCGCGCTTGGACAGTTCGGTGGCGAGCTTCACGCGTTGCGCCTCGCCACCCGACAGCGTGGTGGCGCTCTGGCCCAGGTGCACGTAGCCCAGGCCCACGTCGTGGAGCGTCTGCAGCTTCTGGTGAATGCGCGGCTGATTCTCGAAGAACGCGAGGGCGTCTTCCACGGTCAGTTCGAGCACGTCGGCGATACTCTTGCCGCGGAACCGCACTTCGAGGGTCTCGCGGTTGTAGCGGCGGCCCTTGCAGACCTCACACGGCACGTAGACGTCGGGCAGGAAGTGCATCTCGATCTTCACCAGCCCGTCGCCCTGGCACGCCTCGCACCGGCCTCCCTTGACGTTGAACGAAAACCGCCCCGGCCCGTAGCCGCGAATCTTGGCCTCGGGCATCTCGGCGAACAGCTCGCGGATGGGCGTGAACAGCCCGGTGTACGTGGCCGGGTTGGAGCGCGGCGTACGCCCGATCGGACTCTGGTCGATGTCGATGACCTTGTCGATGTGCTGGAGCCCCGAGATGCGGGCGTGCTTGCCGGGAATGGTGCGGGCCCGATAGAAGTGGCGCGCCAACGCGCGATGCAGGATGTCTTCCACGAGCGTGGACTTGCCGGAGCCCGACACGCCGGTCACGGCGACGAAGAGTCCGAGCGGGAGTTCCACCGTGACGCCACGCAGGTTGTGTTCCTCGGCGTTCTCGATGCGGATCACGCGGTCGGCGTCGAACGGACGCCGCTGCTCGGGCACGGCGACGCTGACGCGGCCCGACAGGTACTGGCCGGTGAGCGACCCGGGCGTGCCGATGATCTCGTCCACGGTGCCCTCGGCGATCACGTGCCCGCCGTGCCGGCCCGCTCCCGGTCCCAGGTCGATGACGTGATCGGCGGCGCGCATCGTTTCCTCATCGTGCTCCACTACGATCACCGTGTTGCCGAGATCGCGGAGCTGCTCGAGCGTGGCGAGCAGTCGCGCGTTGTCGCGCTGGTGGAGGCCGATGCTCGGCTCGTCGAGGATGTACAGCACGCCCACCAGCCGCGAACCGATCTGCGTGGCGAGGCGGATGCGCTGGGCTTCGCCGCCGGAGAGCGACTCGGCCGACCGGCTGAGCGTGAGGTAGTCGAGCCCGACGTCCACCAGGAAGCGCAGGCGCTCGCCTACCTCCTTGAGGATCGGACCGGCAATCTCGGGGTCGAGGCCGGGCCTCCCCCTGGTCCGCAGGCGCAACCCGCCGATGAAATCGCGGGCCGCGGCGATCGGCAGATCGGTGATCTCACCGATGTTGCGGTCGTCGATCGTCACGGCGAGCGATTCGGGCTTGAGGCGGTATCCGTGGCACGCCTCGCACGGCACCTCGAGCATGTACTCCTGCAGGTCCAGCCGGACGGCGTCGGAGCCGGTGTCGTCGTAGCGCCGTTCGACGTTGGCGATCACCCCTTCCCACGAGACGCTCGACTTGCGCCCGGTCTTCGTGCCGGCGTCACCGTGGAGGATCACCTGCTGCACGTCGGCGGGGAGGTCGCCCCAGGGGGTGTTGAGATCGAACTTGTACTGGCGCGCGAGGGCCGGGAGGATGACGCGGCGCAACTGTCCGGAGGGCTCGCCCCACGGCAGCACGACGCCCTCGAGAATCGAGATGCGCGAATCGCCGAGCACGAGCGCCTCGGCCACGCGGCGGCGTGTGCCGAGCCCCCCGCACTCCGGGCAGGCGCCGAAGGGCGAATTGAAGGAGAACTGGCGCGGCTCGAGGTCGGGGAGCGAGATGCCGCAGGTGGGGCAGCCGTACCGTTCGGAGAAGATCTCCGTCGCCTTGCGACCGGCATCGTGGATCTCGACCAGTCCGTCGGCGAGTTTGAGCGCCGTCTCGATGGAATCGGTGATCCGGGCGCGATCGTCGGCGCGAATCGTCGTACGGTCGACGACCACCGACACGGTGTGGTTCTGGCGGCGGTTCAGCTTTGGCGGCGCAGCGAGCTCGATCAGCTCGCCGTCCACGTACGCGCGAATGAACCCCTGCTTCCGGGCGCTCTCGAACAGGTCGCGGAACTCTCCCTTGCGGCCCTGCACCAGCGGCGCGCGCACCTCGATGCGCGTGTCGGCCGGCCAGGTGAGCAGCACGTCGGTGATCTGCGCCGCGCTCTGCCGTTGGACGGCGCGGCCGCAGGTGGGACAGTGCGGCGTTCCCGCGCGCGCGAACAACAGGCGGAGGTAATCGTAGATCTCGGTGACCGTCCCCACCGTGGAGCGCGGGTTGTGCCCGGCGCTCTTCTGCTCGATGGAGATGGCGGGGGAGAGCCCCTCGATGGAATCGACGTCGGGCTTCTCCATCAGGCCCAGAAACTGGCGGGCGTACGCCGACAGCGACTCCACGTACCGCCGCTGTCCCTCGGCGTAGATGGTGTCGAAGGCGAGTGACGACTTCCCGGAACCCGACAGGCCGGTGATCACGGTCAGCCGGTCGCGCGGGATGGAGACGTCGAGGTTCTTGAGATTGTGTTCCCGCGCACCGCGGATGATCAGAGCATCTTCAGCCATAGCCTGGGAAAGCTGGCCGGTCCGGCGGGGGGAGACAAGCCGGGGGGGGACGGCGTTATGTTATGGGAACCTTTCGAACACCCCGCCATGCCTCATACAGATGCCATTGTCGTTCTCACCACGGTCGCCTCGGATGAAGAGGGAGTCCGGCTGGTGCGCGCGCTGCTCGAACGGCGCCTCATTGCCTGCGGCACGCTGGTGCCCGGCGTGCGTTCGCTGTATCGGTGGCAGGGCAAGGTCGCCGACGAGCGCGAGGTAATGGTGATCCTGAAGACGCGGTCGGCGCGGTTGGAGACGCTGCAGGCCGCGTTCGGCGAGTTGCACCCATACAAAGTGCCCGAACTCCTGGCGCTTCCGGTCTCGGCCGGGCTGCCCAAGTACCTGGACTGGATCAGCGGCGAGACGACCCTGGCCCTGGCCTGACGCGTGATCGAGGTCCGCATCGACGACCTGGCGTTCTACCGCGGCGAGGCGATCGCCTGGCCGGTGGACGCCACGCTCGGTGCGACGACGCCGCTGCTGCGCCGCGTCGAGATGGCGGCCGGTCCGGCCCTGACGGGGCGGCCGCCGCTCAACGAGCCGTTGCCGGTGGGCGCGGCCGTGGTCACGGTGGCCGGCGACCTCGGAGTCGAACTGCTGATCCACGCCGTCATCATGAGCCGCGAGGAGCGCGCGTCCCGCGACGCCGTGCGGCGCGCGCTGACCAGCGCGCTCCAGCGGGCGACCGACTTTCGCGTCGGCGAGTTGGCCGTGGCGCCGTTCGGCATCGGCGCCGGGAATCTGGACGTGGAGGAGAGCGCCGGCGTGATGATCGACGTGATGCGTCAGCACCAGGCGCGTAGCGCGCATCCCCGCTCCATCGTCGTCATCGTGGAGACCGAGATGGAGCAGACCGTATGGAACGCGATGCTGGCCCGGGCCGGCGCATGAGTCGACGCGGGTGGGCGGGCATCGTCATCCTCGTGTTGTGGGTGGGCGGCGTGGCGGCGCTCATTCGCCGCGAGTACTTCCAACCCGACGTGGAGCGTCTGGCCGAAGCCGGAACCCGGGTGACGCCGGGCGCCGTCTTCTACGCCGTGCTGCAGGGGGACCGCCAGGTCGGCTTCGCGTCGTCCACCATCGACACCGTGACCGGCGGGATCACGGCCACCGACTACCTGGTCGCCAACCTCGGCGCCGGCGGCGCGGTGCACCGCCTGCAGGCCCGCACCACGGTGGACGTGTCGCGAACCCTGCGGGTGCGTCGCTTCGAAGTGGACGTCGAGTCGGACTCGGCGCCCTTCCACGCCGGCGGACGCGTGGACGGAGACTCGGTGGTGGTGTACGCCATCTCGACCGGCGCCGACACGCCCGCCGACTCGGAACGGGTGCGCATCGGCGGCCCGGTACTCCTCCCCACGCTCGTTCCGCTCGCCATCGCGCTGGGCGAGGAGCCCAAGGCGGGGAAGTCGTACGTGCTCCCGGTGTTCGATCCGACCACGATGACTCCCAGGGATGCCCGCATCAGCGTGACGGCCGAGACGACGTTCGTGGTCAACGACAGCTCGGTGCTCGACTCGGCCACCAAGCACTGGCGCGGCGTGCAGCCCGACACGCTGCGGGCGTGGCGATTGCAGGCGCCCGGCGAGGCCGGCATCGCCGGGTGGATCGACCATCAGGGTCGCGTGGTGGCCACCACACAGATGGGGTTGCGACTGGAACGCCGGCCGTACGAAGTGGCCTACGAGAACTGGCGGATCGACAACGAACAGGACAGCGCCACCACCGCCGACGGCAAGAACGACATCCTGGAGTCGACGGCCATCGCCGCCGACGTGCATGTGACGCACCAGCTGTCGCGGTTGCGCGTGGTCCTGCGGCACGCGGCGCTCGACGGGTTCGACCTCGACGGTGGGCGGCAGACGCTGCGCGGCGACACACTCACCATTGTCCGCGAGGCGCGGGACAGCCTGACCCCGCGCTTCTTCATGGGTGTGCGGCGGTCGCCGGACGTGCTGAAGGCGCTCGAGCCGGAACCGCTGGTGGAGTCGCGCAATCGGGATATCCGCGCCCTGGCCGGTCGGCTGCGGGGGCGTTCACGCGACCCGCGCGTGGTGGCGGAGCGGATCAACCGCTGGGTGCACGATTCTCTGAAGCAGCGGATCACCTTCGGCATTCCCGACGCCGTCCAGGTGCTCCAGTCCCGAAGCGGCGACTGCAACGAACACACGCAACTCTATCTGGCCCTGGCCCGGGCGAGCGGGGTTCCCGCGCGGGCGGCGGCGGGGTTGGCGCTGGTGAACGGCAAGTTTTACTACCACGCGTGGCCCGAAGTCTATCTCGGGAAGTGGGTGGCGGTGGATCCGACGTTCGGGGAATTCCCGGCCGACGCGGCGCACCTGCGGTTGGTCGTGGGCGGGCTCGGCCGCCAGACCTCGCTGCTGTCGCTGATCGGGACGCTGCGCATCGACGTCCGGTCGTCCACGCCGTTGGCCGACGCGCGCTGACCGCGCCCCGGGGTCGGCATCTTCTCTTCACGCTCTCGCTATGATCCGACTGACGTCTCTCACCAAACGCTACGGCAGCTTCACCGCGGTGAACGCCATCGACCTCGACGTTCCGCGCGGCGAACTGTTCGGGTTCCTGGGTCCGAACGGCGCTGGAAAGACGACGACGCTGCGCATGATCGCCGGGATTCTGCGCCCCACCGGTGGCACGGTGGAGATCGGGGGCGTGAACATCTCGACCGATCCGATCGCCGCCAAGATGAAGCTGGGCTTCATCCCCGACCGCCCGTTCATCTACGAGAAGCTCACCGGCGCCGAGTTCTTGCGGTTCGTGGCCGGGCTGTACGATCAGGAGGGCCCCGAGGTGGAGCATCGGGCGCGCGAGTTGCTGGCGCTGTTCGACCTCGAGGCGTGGCAGGACGAACTCGTCGAGAGCTACAGCCACGGCATGCGCCAGAAGCTCATTATCTCGAGCGCGTTCGTGCACCGCGCCGAGGTGATCGTGGTGGACGAGCCGATGGTGGGTCTCGATCCGAAGGCGGCGCGCATTCTCAAGGATCTGTTTCGCGAATACGTGCAACGCGGCAACACGATCATGATGTCCACCCACACGCTGGAAGTGGCGGAAGCGATGTGCGACCGGATCGCGATCATCCAGGCAGGCAAGATCCGGGCGTGCGGCACGATGGCCGAGTTGCGGCAGAGCGCCGAGGGCGGCGCCGAGGGACTCGAGGAGATCTTCCTCAAGCTCACCGGCGAGAACGCGGCCCGGGAGTTGATCGAGGTGCTGAATGCCTGATGTGGCGGCCGCCCCTCCGGCCCCACACCCGGTCGCCGACCCGTCGCTGTTCCATCTGCTCGAGCCCAAGTGGCTGACGGCGCGGGCCCGCATGCTGGCCGGCGAACGCGGCCGGGGCGCCCGGTTCGCGGTGCTCGTCGTGTTCGGCGCGCTGTTCTGGTCGTTCGTGTACTTCGTGCTGTACCGGCTGCTGCACTACTTCCGCGGCGTCGCGGAAATCGGCCCGCTCCTGGCCGGAAAGCTGCTGGGGCTGATCCTGCTCGGCTTCTTCTCGATCCTCGTCCTCTCGAACGTCATCACCGCGCTGTCGAGCTTCTTCCTGGCGCGCGACCTCGACTTGCTGGTGTCGGGACCGGTGGACTGGCTCAAGCTGTACCTGGCCAAGCTGCTCGAGACCACGGTGCACTCGAGTTGGATGGTGACGCTGCTCGCCATTCCAATGTTCGCCGCCTACGGGCGCGTGTACGAAGGCGGGTGGTGGTTCCCGCTGGTGAGTGCGTCGGTGTTCCTGCCCTTCCTGATCATCCCGGCGGTGATCGGATCGGCCGTGACGCTGCTGTTGGTGAACATCTTCCCGGCGCGACGCACGCGGGACATTCTCAGCGTCATCGCGGTGCTGGCGGCGGGCGGCATCGTGCTGCTGTTCCGGCTCGTGCGGCCCGAGCGCCTGGCGCGCCCCGAAGGGTTCCGCTCGCTGGTGGACTTCGTCACGGTGCTGCGAACACCCACCTCTCCAATGCTGCCCAGCGAGTGGGCCGCCCGCGGCGTGATGAGCTGGCTACAGTACCGGCTGGACTACCTGCCCTTCTACCTGCTGTGGACGTCGGCGGCGGCGGCGATCGTGCTCGGAGCGGTGCTCCACCGCGCGCTCTACCTCAAGGGGTTCAGCAAGGCCCAGGAAAGCGGCGCGCAGTGGGCGCGGGGCCGCCTCTGGCGGCGCATCGGCATGTTCGTATTCCGCCCACTGTCGGTGCTCAAGCGGGAGCTGGTGTTCAAGGAGCTCCGGCTGTTCTTCCGCGACACCACCCAGTGGTCGCAGCTCATCCTGCTCGGCGTCCTGGTGGTCGTGTACGTGTTCAACATCAAGTACCTCCCGCTGCACGGGGACGGGATGACGTTCTTTCTCATCAACATCGTCCCCTTCCTGAATCTCGTGCTGGCGGGGTTCGTGCTCGCGTCGATCGCGGCTCGGTTCATCTTCCCGGCGGTAAGCCTGGAAGGGCGCACGCTGTGGCTGCTGCGCTCCAGCCCCATGGAAGTGCGCGACCTGCTGTGGGCGAAGTTCTGGGTCGGGACCCTGCCCCTGCTCGTACTCGCCCTCGCCATTGTGGTTGTGACCGATTACCTGCTGGAAGTGAGCCCGTTCATGTTCGCCGTCTCGGTGCTCACTATCGCCCTCATGACCTTCGCCGTCGCCGGGATGGCGCTGGGCTTTGGAACGCTGTTCCCGCAGTTCGAGACCGAGAACGCCGCGCAGATCCCGACGTCGTTCGGTGGGTTGCTGTTCATGATGGCGTCGGTGGCGATGATCGGCGGCGTGGTGATTCTCGAAGCCAGGCCCGTGTACATGTACCTGTCGGCCCGCATGTACCACACGCATTCCAGCCCGCTGGAGATGTGGCTGGGCTTCGGCGCGGCAGGACTCCTGTGCGTGGCGTGCACTTTGGTCCCCATACGAATCGCGCTGAGCCGCCTGTCCGCCGTGGAGCGGTAGCGACTTCACACTTTCTTGATATCAAGAAGTCGTTGAACCAGCCGGTGACGCGGCGACCATGCGACGGGTCAATGACGACGCCCGCTCCTGTGGACGCACCCCGCGTCCGGGGTGGGCAACGCTTCGCCCGACCCGGACGGGCGTCGAAACGGTTACCGATCGAGGAGGCTGGACATGGTTCGCATGCGTTGGCTCGCGCTGGCGCTCGTCTGCTGCTTGGCGACGACGGTTCACGCGCAGACCACTCAGGACACCGGCAAGGCCAAGCCGGCCATGACGAAGGCCGCGACGCACAAGGCCAGCACGCACATGGCCCGTGCGCACAAGGCCGAAAGCAAGACCACGTCGATGGCGCACAAGAGCTCGAAGGCCGAAACGAGCAGTTCCAAGACGGCGGAGACGGGGAAGGTCAGCGCGAAGCCCGTCGCCAAGATGGCCAAGCACCACGCGCGCAAGAGTGCGAAGCCGAAGGCCAAGACCGACTCGAGTACGAAGAAGAAGGGCTGACGTCCCTCTTCGCAGTCCAGACTCCCCGGAACGCCAACCGCGCTCCGGGGAGTCGCTCGTTTCAGCCTCCGGCGCCCTCGCGGCGCACGAGGCGCCGTCCGCAGTTGGAGCAGTACGTGGCGTCGGCTTCCGGACGCGGACCACAGTCCGGACAGTCAGGACGGCCGGCGCGGTAGGCCCGGAGCGCCGCCTCGACGGTGTCGGCCGTGGCCGGAACCGCCGTGCCGTTCGCCGGTTCGTCGGCGGGGAAGAAGAGCGGATACAGGACGACGGCTAACGCGCCGATGGCCAGCACCGTTCCCACCAGCAACGGGAAGCTCACGACTCGCTCCCGAGCGCCGCCCCAGGTGATGGGGCAACCGGCAGCATGGCAGCCAGGCCGCCGAGTACCAGCAGTGCCGCCCCCAACCAGAGCGCTCCCGCCAGCGGCACGAACGTCACCCGGACGCGGGCCAGATCGCCATCGGTGGCATCCACCGCCACCCGGAGATCGACCAACGGCGTGGCACGCAACGCGGGCCGCAACACCGCCGGGCCACCGCCCTGCGCCGTCTTGTAGTCCAATCGCTGACTCACCAGCAATCCGCGCGGCGCCCCGTCACGCCAGCTCACGAGCGACACCGCGGTCACGTCGTGGTCGGCGGTGCCGTATCGCGATACGCCCTGGCTCACGAAGCGCCACTGGTGTCCCAGCGGATCGGTGAGGAGCGACGCCTGGCCCGTGCGCAGTTCCAGTTGGTGCGACGTCGCGTACGCACCGGCCACCAGCGCGAGCGCGACAATCGCCGCCCCGATATGGCTGAGATGCTCGCCGACGCGCCAATGCCGGCGCCCCCCGCGCAGGTGGAGCAACGCCCCGGCGAGCACCCAGAGGGCGAACGCCGCCGCGGCAAACGGCGTCCATCGCCACACCCCGCCCTCCGGCGAATACGCGTACGTCCCCCGCATCTCCAGGGCGAGACCGAACGAGAGCAGGGTCCACGCGGGGAGCATCCACGGGCGCGTGAGGACCGCCAAGGGACGGCGCGGGGCCCCCGAGGCGTACGCCCCGACTACCACCGCCGCGCCCGTGGCGACGGCGGCCATTCCAATCGACTCCGCCAGCCGCGGCAACACCATCGCGGCGTGGCGCAGCATGGGATCGAGCCCCAACCCGTCGCCGGTGAGCCAGCCGAGCCGCTCGTACGGATTGCGGACGAAGCAGAGCGTCAGCACCATGGCGAGCAGCATCGCGGCGATCGTTCCGGCAACCCATGTGCTCGCCGGGCGGCTGCGCCTCGCCCCCGAAACCACCGCGAGGCTTCCCAGCGCGGAGAGCGCGAACGCGGCCACGAGCAACGACCCCGCCGTTCCACTCCAGAGCGCCGACACCACGTATGGCCGCGGCAGGTCGAGGCTGACATGCCGGGCGACGTACGCAAAAGAGAAGTCACGCGACAGCAGCGCGGCAATCACGCCGACGTTGGCGAGCAGCAGCGACGCC
Source organism: uncultured Gemmatimonadaceae bacterium (assembly GCA_963781765.1). Taxonomy (GTDB): domain Bacteria; phylum Gemmatimonadota; class Gemmatimonadetes; order Gemmatimonadales; family Gemmatimonadaceae; genus JAGWRI01. Next base: position 808,172 of record CAWAHC010000005.1, on the reverse strand, counting down.
GCGGCCACGTACACGGCGCGTCGTCCGCTGGCGCCGAGATCGGTGCGGCGCGTCGCCACGGCCGCGAATGACACGGTCGCGCCCCACGCCGCCATGAGGAGCGCGATCCAGAGACAGAGCTCGCCGATCAGGGTCATGCGGTGTCGTCGCGCGCCCAGGCCACGGCGGCGCGCATGGCCCGGGCCCACCCCCGGCGCCAATCGGTCATCGTGCTCGGCGCCCGCGCGGGCTCGAAGGTGGCCACCTCCTGTACGGCGTAGAAGTGCGCCGCATCGGTCCACACGCCGGCGGCGATGCCGGCCAGCCCGGCGGCGCCGAACGCCGTCGTCTCGACATTGCCGGGCCGCTCCACCGGGACGCCGAGGACATCGGCCTGGAATTGCATGAGCCAGTCGTTCTGGGTTGCGCCGCCGTCCACGCGGAGCCGGTCGAACGCCGTGCCCGACACGGCCACCATGCTGTCCAGCACGTCGGCGGTGCTGTACGCCATCGCCTCCAGCGCCGCCCGTGCCAGGTGTGCCCGCCCCGCCCCGCGCGTGAGACCGACGATCGTGCCGCGGGCGTGCGGCTCCCACACGGGCGCCCCGAGTCCCACGAGCGCCGGCACGAAATACACGCCTTCATTGGACTCGAGCGCGGCGGCGAGGGCTTCGGTCTCGGCGGCGTGCGCCACCACACCCAGCCCGTCGCGCAGCCACTGCACCGCCGCGCCGGCGATGAAGATCGCCGCCTCGAGCGCGTACGCCGGCGCGCCGGTGGCATCGCAGCCAATGGTGGTGAGAATTCCCGGCGGGGCGTGTGGGCGTTCGTCCCCCGCATACAGCAGCACGAAGGCGCCGGTGCCATACGTGTTCTTGCCCATGCCGGGCTCCCAGCATCCCTGTCCGAACAGGGCGGCCTGCTGATCGCCGGCCACGCCGCGAATCGGGATCTCGGCGCCGAACCACTCCGGACGTGCGGTCCCGAAGTCGCCGCTGGAACGCCGGACCTCGGGGAGCATCACGCGCGGCACGCCGAAAAGCGCGCACAGTTCGTCGCTCCAGGCGCGGGCGTCGATGTCGTAGAGCATGGTCCGCGACGCGTTGGTGTGGTCGGTGGCGAACACGGCGCCGCCCGTGAGCTTCCAGATCAACCAGGCGTCCACGGTGCCCACCGCCAGCGCCTCGGGCGCGAACCGTTCGAGCAGCCGCTGCTCGCGCAACACCCACTCGATCTTGGTGGCGGAGAAGTACGGATCGATCACCAGACCGGTGATCGCGCGGATCCGGTCGGCGTGCGGCGCCAACTCGGCGCAGCGTGCCGCCGTGCGGCGGTCCTGCCAGACGATGGCGCGGCACACGGGGTTCCCGGTGGCCCGCTCCCACACCACGACCGTCTCGCGCTGATTGGTGATCCCGATGGCCTCGGGCGTCACGCCTGCTTCGCGAATCGCGTCGCGACCGGCGGCCAGCGTCCGCTCGAACAACTCGTCGGCGTCGTGCTCCACCCATCCCGGGCGCGGGAAGTGCTGCGTGATCTCGCGATACCCACGCCCGGCGATGTGCCCGTTGGCGGCAATCACCAGGCAGGTCACACCCGTCGTGCCTTCGTCGATGGCGAGGACGTGCTTCATGGCGAAGTGTGGAAGTCAAAGGGTGGCCGGTGCACGCCGCGGTCGCTGACGATGGCGGTGATGAGTGCGGCGGGCGTCACGTCGAACGCGGGATTGTACACCGGAACGTCGGGCGGCGCCGTGAGCGTGCCGAATCCGCGACGCAACTCGTCGGGGGCCCGTTGCTCGATGACGATGTCGGCGCCGGTGGCCGTGGCCGGGTCGAAGGTGGAACTCGGCGCGGCCACGTAGAACGGCACGCCGTGATGGTGCGCGGCGACCGCCAGCGCGTAGGTACCGATCTTGTTGGCCACATCGCCGTTGGCGGCGATGCGGTCGGCGCCCACGATGCAGAGGTCGATCTCCCCGCGGCGCATCACCGAGGGCGCCATCGCATCGCCGATGAGGACGACGTCGATGCCGGCCCGCTGGAGTTCCCAGGCGGTGAGCCGGCTGCCCTGGAGCAGGGGGCGGGTCTCGTCCACGAACACGCGCACCCGGTCGCCGCGCTCAACGGCAAGGTAGATGCCCGCCAGCGCGGTGCCGATGCCGCCCGTGGCCAACGCGCCGGCGTTGCAGTGCGTGGCCACGCGGGCATCGGCGGGGAAGAGCGACAGCGCGTGCTCGCCGATGCGCCGGCACATGGCGCGGTCCTCGTCGAGGATCGCCGTGGCCTCGTCCACCAGTGCCTCGTGCCAATCGTCGCGATCCGCCGTCCGCTGCACCACGCCGAGCATGCGATCGAGCGCCCAGGCCAGGTTCACCGCGGTGGGGCGCGTCTCGCGGAGCGTGGCCGCGATCGTGGCGGCGCGACGTGCGCGGCCGGATGCCGAAGCGCCCGCCTCGTCGGCCATGATGACCGCGAACGCCATCGCGGCCGCGATCCCGATCGCCGGCGCCCCACGGACGGCCAGGGTCCGGATGGCCTCGAACGCCTCGTCGAGCGTGCGCAGATCGCGCTCCACATGGCGTTCAGGCAGCGCCCGCTGATCGATTATGCGTACGGCGCGACGGTCGGGGCTCCAGCGCACGGCCTCCGGCATTTGCATGGCCGGAATGTATGCGGGCGCCCGCGCCGGAGTTAGATTCGGGGACATTCCAACCCCCGCCGCCATGTCCGACTCTCTCGTTACGTTCGACGTCGCGGACCGCATCGCGACGATTACGATCAACCGCCCCGACAAACTCAACGCCATCAACGACGCGTTGATGGGAGCGCTCGGCAAGGCCGTCGATCAGGTACGCGCGCGCGACGATGTCGCCGGGGCCGTGCTCACGGGAGCGGGGCGCGCCTTCGTGGCCGGCGCCGACATTGCCGAGCTGCAGCGCAAGACCCCGATCGAAGCACACGCGATGTCACGGCGGGGTCAGGCGCTGTTCCGGCACATCGAGATGCTGGCCAAGCCGGTAATCGCGGCCGTGAACGGATTCGCGCTGGGCGGCGGATGCGAACTCGCCATGGCGTGCCACGTTCGGATTGCCTCGGAGCACGCCAAGTTCGGGCAGCCGGAGGTGAAGTTGGGCATCGTTCCGGGCTACGGCGGCACGCAGCGGCTGCCGCGGCTGGTCGGCGCCGGTCGGGCGCTGCAACTCCTGCTCACCGGCGACACCATCGACGCCGCCGAGGCCCTGCGCATCGGCCTCGTGAACGCCGTGGTGCCGGCCGCCGACCTGCTCGACGTGGCGCGGAAGATGCTCGGCCGCATGGTCGCCAACGGTCCGCTCGCCGTCGCCCACTGCATCGACGCCGTGTATCGCGGGGCCGACGTGCCGCTGGACGAGGCGCTGGCGTTCGAAGCCGCGAAGTTCGGTCTGCTGGCGGCCTCGGCCGACATGAAGGAAGGCACGACGGCGTTCCTCGAGAAGCGGGCGGCCCAATTCACGGGTCGGTGAGCTCGGCCGCCGTTCGGCTGACCACGCTCGCGCTCCGCGACTTCCGCAACTTCGAGCGGCAGGACCTCGAACTGCCCGCCGACGGATTGGTAGTGGTGGGCGAGAACGGACATGGCAAGACGAATCTGCTCGAGGCCGTGTACTACCTGCAGCTGTTGCGCAGCGTGCGGGGCGCCCGCGACGTGGATCTCGTACGGTTCGGCGCCGCCGGGTTTCACGTGGAGGGGATCATCTGCGGCGGGCGCCGCGTCGCCATCGGGTTCGAGCGCGGGTCGCGCCGCAAGCGGGTGACCGTGGACGGTGTCGCGATGCAGCGATTGAGCGACGGCATCGGCGCGCTGCCGGCCGTGATGTTCTCGCCGGCCGATGTGGAGCTGGTGAGCGGTGCCCCCGTGGTGCGCCGCCGCTTCCTGGACATTCTGCTCGCGCTGACGTCGCGCTCATACCTCACGGCGCTGCAGACGTACCGCGGCGCGTTGGTGCGCCGGAACGCGGCGCTGCGCGACGCGGCGCGCACCGGGCGCGCGGATGCCCGGGTGAGCGTCTGGGACGTTCCCCTGGCCGAGGCGGGCGGCGTGCTCTGGCAGCAGCGCCGCGACTGGGTGGCGCGGGCGTCGGAGCGGTACGGCCAGCTGTGTGCGGCGATCGGCGAATCACACGCCGCGACCATGCGCTATGCGAGCGCGCTGGACGGGGCGGCCGATCCCGCGGCGGCGATCGCGGCGGCACTCGAGGCCAAGCTCGCGCTCGACGTGCGGCGCGGGATGACGCAGGCGGGGCCACACCGCGATGACCTGGCGCTGACGCTCGACGGACGCGACCTGCGCACCTTCGGATCGGCGGGGCAGCAGCGGTCGGCCGCGATCGCGCTGCGGATGCTCGAATGGGACACGCTGCGTGCGGCGTGCGGCGCAGCGCCCATGCTCCTGCTCGACGATCCCTTTGCCGAACTCGACGCGCGCCGCGCGGCGCGAATCCTCACGCTGCTCTCCGACGCCGGCATCGGGCAGACGATGCTCACGGTGCCGCGCGAGACCGACATTCCGGCGGAGTTCACGCGGCTCGAGCGCGCGCGGGTGGAAGGCGGCGTGATGCGCGCCTGGCAGGCCGCATGAGCGACCGGAAGCGTGGGAAGCCGACGCCGCTCAAGGACGTCGTCCCGGCGGTGCTGGGGGAGACGGGCCTGGCGGAGCGACTGGAGCAGGCGTCGGTGATCGTGAACTGGCCGGCGATCGTCGGGCGTGAGATCGCGAAGGTGGCGCAGCCGATTTCGATCGACAAACAGGGTGTATTGCAGGTGGCGGTCACGAACAACGCGTGGATGACGGAACTGTCGATGATGGAGCCGGAGTTGCTGCGCGTGATCAACGAGAAAGCAGGGGCTCGGAAGGTGCGGCGCATCCGGTGGCGGCTGGTACGCTAACCGGTTGTGTTACCGCAACTTAAAAGGCGTCGCTAGTGTTGCTAAATGCAGCAGTTTCGCTTAGATTTCTGGGGTTGAGTTCCAGTCGTTCTTTCGGCGTCTTTTCGGGACGCAATCCAGCGCCAATTCGAGGGCCCATGAGCACACCAGCGGACCAAACGGGGTCGAAGTACGATGCCGGCCAGATTCAGGTACTGAAAGGGCTGGAAGCGGTCCGGAAGCGTCCCGGCATGTACATCGGATCGACGTCCGAGCGCGGACTCCATCATCTCGTGTACGAGGTGGTGGACAACTCGATCGACGAAGCGCTGGCGGGTTACGCGGACAACATCGCGGTCACGATTCACGCCGACAACTCGATTACCGTGTTCGACAACGGGCGGGGCATTCCGGTGGACATCCATCCCATCGAGAAGATTCCCGGCGTCGAACTGGCGATGACGGTGCTGCATGCGGGCGGCAAGTTCGACAAGAGTTCGTACAAGGTGTCGGGCGGACTGCACGGCGTGGGTGTCTCGGTGGTCAACGCGTTGAGCGAAGAGCTGAAGGTGTGGGTGAAGCGCAACGGGCACGAGTATTACATGGATTTCCGTCGCGGCATCACGCAGACCAAGCTCAAGACGCTGCGCGACGTGCCCGAGAAAGAGACGGGGACCACGGTGTGGTTCAAGCCCGATGCGCAGATCTTCACGGTGCTCGTGTATGACTACCGGACCCTGGCCGATCGGCTGCGCGAACTGTCGTTCCTGAACAAGGGTGTGGTGATCTCGATCAAGGACGAGCGTCCGGGCGTGGAGCGCGAGGACACCTACCACGCCAAGGGCGGGCTCAAGGAGTTCGTGCACCACCTCAACGCGTCGCGCAAGAATCTCCATCCCGAAGTCCTGTACGTCGACACCACCAAGGACGACATCGGCATCGAGCTGGCCCTGCAGTACAACGACGGGTACAACGATACGACGTTCTCGTTCGTGAACAACATCAACACGCACGAAGGCGGCACGCATCTCACCGGCTTCAAGTCGGCGCTCACGCGCGTCATCAACTCGTACGCGCAGAAGGGCAACTTCCTGAAGAAGGCCGACTTCTCGCTGTCGGGCGACGACGTGCGCGAGGGGCTCACCGCCGTGCTGTCGGTGAAGGTGCGCGAGCCGCAGTTCGAGGGGCAGACGAAGACCAAGCTCGGCAACTCCGAGGTGGAGAGCGCGGTCAAGACGGTGGTGGGCGAGTGGCTGTCGAGCTATCTCGACGAGCATCCGCGCACGGCCAACATCGTCATCGAGAAGGCGGTGTCGGCGGCGCGGGCCCGCGAGGCGGCGCGCAAGGCGCGCGACCTCACGCGGCGCAAGTCGGCGCTCGACGTCGGCAACCTGCCGGGCAAGCTGGCCGACTGCTCACTGACGGACCCGGCGCTCTGCGAGCTCTACCTGGTGGAGGGCGACTCGGCGGGCGGCTCCGCCAAGCAGGGGCGCAAGCGCGAGTTCCAGGCCATCCTGCCGCTGCGCGGCAAGATCATCAACGTGGAGAAGGCGCGCATCGACAAAGTGCTCTCCAACGAGGAAATCCGCACCATCATCACGGCGGTGGGCGCCGGCATCAAGGACGAGTTCACGCTCGAGACGGCGCGCTACCACAAGATCATCATCATGACCGACGCCGACGTGGACGGCGCGCACATCCGCACCCTGCTGCTCACCTTCTTCTTCCGGCAGATGCCGGAGCTGATCGAGGCAGGGTACGTGTACATCGCGCAGCCGCCGCTCTACCGCGTGGCCAAGGGCAAGGAAGAGTACTACGCCTTCGACGAGAAGGAGCGCGACGAGTTCGTGAAGCGCCTCGGCAACGGCGACGGCAAGTCGGTGAACCTGCAGCGCTACAAGGGCCTCGGCGAGATGAACGCCGACCAGCTCTTCGATACCACGATGGATCCCGAGAAGCGCACGCTGCTCAAGGTGAACATCGAGGACGCCGTGGCCGCCGATCTGATGTTCCAGACGCTGATGGGCGACGTCGTCGAGCCGCGACGGCTGTTCATCGAGGCGAATGCGCGGTTCGCGAGTAATCTGGATATCTGAGGCAGTGAGGCAGTGAGGCAGTGAGGCAGTGAGGCAGTGAGGCAGTGAGGCAGTGAGGCAGTGAGGCAGGGATAGCTGCGAAACCTCCCGCTTCACTGCCTCACGTTCTTGATTCCTCACGCGTCATCCCGCCGATCGCCCCCACCCGCAACTCCAGCATCCGCTGCTCCAGCTTCTCCACCGGCAGCGCCAGCAGCAGGTCGATGCGCCGATTCAACACCTGGTACGTCTCGCGGAACGCCCGCGCCCGTGTCTCGTCGTCCACCACCTCCGCCGGGTCGGGCATCCCCCAGTGCGCGAACGCCGGCTTGCCCGGAAACACCGGACAGGTCTCCTTCGCGTTGTCGCACACGGTGATCACCAGATCCCACTCGTCGTGCTGGATCTCGTCGATGGTCTTGGGGCGGTGTCCGGTCCAGTCGATGCCGTGATCGCCAAGCACCTCGATGGCGCCGGGGTTCACCTGCGGCGCCGGCTTCGTGCCGGCGCTGCCGACGCGAAAGCGCCCCTTCCCTTTCACGGTGAGAATTGCCTCGGCGATCTGGCTACGCGCCGAGTTGCCGGTGCAGAGAAAGAGCACGCCGAGGGTTTGCGTCGCCGTCATGCGGCCGCCTCCTGTGAGAAGAACCGCCCACGCGCCCAGAGCGACACGTAGACGAGCCCGATGAGCGCCGGCACCTCGATGAGCGGCCCGACCACCGCCGCCAGGGCCTCGCCCGATCCGATGCCGAAGGTCGCCACCGCCACGGCGATGGCCAGTTCGAAGTTGTTCCCCGCCGCCGTGAACGACAGCGCGGCTGTGCTCTCGTAGTCGAATCCCAGCTTGACCGAGAGCGTGAACGCGAGCCCGAACATCACCGCGAAGTACACGATCAGTGGCACGGCGATGCGGACCACGTCGAACGGCAGCTGCACGATGCGGTCGCCCTGCATCGCGAACATCAACACAATGGTATAGAGCAGTCCGACGAGCGCCGTCGGCCCGATGCGCGGAATGAACGTGCCGTCGTACCACGCTTCGCCCCGACGCGCGACGAGCAGCCGTCGGGTCAGGTAGCCGGCGAGCAGCGGAATGCCGAGAAAGATGAACACGCTCTTGGCGATCGCGGCCATCGAAACATGGAGCGCCGCCGTGTCGGCGCCGAACCATCCCGGAACCACGGCCAGAAAGAAGTAGCCGAGCAGCGAGTAGGTGAGGATCTGGAATACCGAGTTGAGCGCCACCAGCACGGCCGCCAACTCCCCCGATCCGCAGGCCAACGAGTTCCAGATCAGCACCATCGCGATGCAACGGGCCAGGCCGATCATGATCAGCCCGTTCCGATAGTGCGGCAGATCAGGGAGCAGCAGCCACGCCAACGCGAACATCACGAGCGGGCCCAGCACCCAGTTGAAGGCGAGCGACGTGCCGAGCAGCTTCCGGTTCGCTACGTGCCGGCCAATGGATTCGTAGCGCACCTTGGCGAGCACGGGATACATCATCCAGAGCAGCCCGACGCCGATGGGCACGGACACGCCTGCCAGCTGTACGCGGTCGAGCGCCGCCCCGAGACCGGGGAAGAGCCGGCCGAGCAGAATCCCCGCACCCATGGCGGCGAAGATCCACACCGGCAGAAAGCGGTCGAGCGTGGACAGCCGGCGCACGAGGGCCGCCGGCACATCCGCGCCCGCGCCCCCCGGCGCTGCATTCGCGGGCGCCATCAGGCGTCCGAGGCCCCGTGCGTCGCCGACTGCACTGCTGCGCCCAGTTGTCGCACCATCGCCACCGCGCTCGACGGGCAGGCCTCGCGGAACTCATCCGTGGCGTTCACGTCCGCTGGTACCTCGTCGCGCGGGATGACGGCGAATCCGAAGCTCGGGAAGTACCGCTCCGCGGTCGTCGTCAGGAGATACATGGCCCGGCGCCCGCGCGCCTCGGCCTCCGCGATCAACCGGGCAACCAGGGCGCGCCCGACGCCGTGATGCTTCCATGCGGGAGTCACCGCCACCGACCGCAGCAGCACGTCGTCGCAGCAATCTTCGAGGCCGCCCACCCCGATCATGACGCCGCCCGATTCGGCGACCACGAACCCCGACGCCGGGCGCGCCAGCGCCTCGCGCACCCCGACCACGGGCAGGCCCGCGTCGACGAGCAGCCGTTCGACGGCCTCGGTATCGGACGGGTTGGCATCACGCAATGCGAACGTCGCCGGCTTGGCGGCCCGCACGAACGCCGCGCCCACCCGGCCCGCCACCTCGGCGGCGATGCGGTCGACGTCGAGTCCCGTGTTCGCGAGGAAGGCCCGCGCATCGTCGAGCTCGTACAGGCGCGTCATCTCCACGCTCGCGTGCGCGAATCCCGCGTCGCGCAGGAGCGCCAGGAACTCGACGTCCTGCAAGGCCCCCGCCACGCAGCCCACCCACAGCTCCATGCTGCGCTTCACGTCGGCGGGCAGCTCGCCCTGCACCACGACGTCGGAGACCGCGAACCGCCCCCCCGGCTTGAGCACGCGGAACGCCTCGCGCAGCACGCGCGGCTTGTCGCCCGACAGGTTGATGACGCAGTTGGAGATGATCACGTCCACCGAATTGTCGGGCAGTGGAATCGCCTCGATGTGGCCCCGCAGAAACTCCACGTTGGCAACGCCGGCCTCAGCGGCGTTCCGCCGCGCCAGGTCGAGCATCTCGTCGGTCATGTCGAGGCCGTAGGCCCGGCCCGTGGGCCCCACGCGGCGCGCCGAGAGCAGCACGTCGATGCCGCCGCCGGAGCCGAGGTCGAGCACCACCTCGCCTTCGTGCAACTCGGCGAGCGCGGTGGGGTTTCCGCATCCGAGCGACGCCAGCACCGCGGCTTCCGGTAGCGCATCGGTCTCGCCGCGCACGTAGAGATTCGCGGTGATCGGATCGGTGGTGCCGTCGAACGCCGCACCGCCGCAGTTGCAGCTGACCGGCCCGCAGCATGCGGCATCAGCACCTCCGTCGACGCGATCGAGCACGCGGAGCGCCGCGGCGCCGTACTTCTCGCGGATGGTGGTGGTGAGCTTCTCACTCGACGCGGACATGTATTCTCCCTTGATCAAGAATCGTTGATATGTCAGACACAGGCGTCTTCACCTAGGTGCCAGGGTGCTCACCCGCAGCAGCGCCCTCGGCGCAGCGTGGGCAGTTGGCCGCGCTTCGGCTCGAGCGAGACCGCGAGATCGTGCACTTCGGCCACAGCGGCGGGCGTGATGGAGTAGTACGACCACCGGCCCTCTCGCCGGTCGGCAACCAGCCCGGCATCCTTCAGCACGCGCAGATGAAACGAGAGGCGCGACTGCGCAGCGCCGAGTTCATCCTGGAGTTCGCAGACGCACCGCTCGCCGCTCCGCAGCATCTCCAGGACGGCGAGACGGGTGGAGTCCGAGAGCGCGTGGAAGAGCGTCGCAGCGCGATCGAGGTCGAGCGTGGTCGTGGCCGGCATGAATGCCAATATAGATCAACCAAAATTGATTTGTCAACTGTGCCGGTCGCGCGTGTGTGTCTCGGGGGAACGCTGGCGGCGAGCCAAGCCCGCCGCGGCCGGTCAGCGCGCGCCGAGCGGCTGCGGGGCGTCGCCCTCGCGGGCGATGATCAGCAACTGCCGGCCGATCATGTGGTGTGCCACGAACAGGCCGAGCGTCACCCCGCCCAGCGCGAGCCACGTGACGTGTGCCGTCGTCGCATCCATGCCGCCCGTGGGGGTCCGCCGGCTGGTGTAGGCGACGAGCACGAATACGGCCATCAGTCCCGTCCCGGCGAAATAAGCTCCGATTCCCAGCAGGCGGGCGATCATTTTCGGCATCAGCGACGGCTCCCGGATTCTGATGAAAGGTGGCTCTGGTAATCTGTCACGGTCGGGGCGCAACGTCGAGGGTCGGCGGTGCGACGTAGGGGCCGACGACGGCATATACGGAGCCGTCGGGGGCGCGTTCGGCCCAGGCGCGGTACCAGGTCCGGTCGCCGAACCTCGAGCGGAGCGCCTCGTTGCGATCGTCGAGATCGGCGGCGTAGATGACGTCGCCGTTCAGCCGGCCGGCCGGGCCGATCGGTTCGAGCAGGAGGCCGACGCCGAACGGAAGGCCGCCGTACCTCGCATCGGAGGCGAGCGCCGTCTTGCACTCGGGCGTGAGCGAGAGTTCCGACGAAATGTGGATGGCGGGATCGAGCGCATGGATGGGCGCGGCGCCCGGAGCGTACGTGGCGATGCGTTCGGCGGCGAACCTGGCGCGCTCGTCCAGCGGCGATGTGGTATCCGCCTCGGCCAGGCGCACCGCCGAGAGTACCGAGCAGGCATCGCCATGCGCGAACACCTGGGCAGCGGCCGTGCGCGTGAAGCCGACCCCCCAGAGCCGGCGCATGAGTCGCCCGCTGAACGGTTCGTGCACCAGGACCAGCGCATGGTGCACCCCCGCCGCGCGGGTGGCGGCCGCGAGGTCGACCTTGAAGCTGTCACGTGAGCGTTGCACCTGGCGCACATCGCCGAGGGCGCCATACGGACCCATGGGGATCAGCCACGCGACGGCGATGCACGCCAACACCCCCAGGGGTGCGGCGTGGCGCCAATACCCGCCCCACCGGTCGGCGATCAGGAACGGCGCGCGGGCGAGCAGAATGACCACCACCGGCACGATGGTGTAGAGAAAGCGCGGGCCCAGGAACTCGCCGTCGTGCCAGTAGAGCCCGTACGCCAGCACCTGTGCGCCGAACAGGCCGAGCAGGAGCGCGTCCCATCGCGTGGCGCGACGCATCGAGACAAGTCCGGCCACGGCGACGAGGAGCGCCGGCACCGGCCACTCGACGACGAAGGTGTTGAGTTCGCTCACGTACTTGGCCGCACGCGCCGCCGCGGCAATTGGCGTGTATGGATGCCCCTGGGGGTCGGCGTGGAATCCGAGCCGGTGCGCGGGCCCCCACATCACCTCGTACGCGAAATGGAACACACCGCCGGTCGTCGCCCAGTTGGCGTACAGCAGGGGAGCCACGCCCACGACGCCGAAGAGGATCTCCACCAACAGATCGCGCCACCGCGGCGGCTCTCGGCGGAGCACCGTCAGTTGGAAGACACCGAGCCCCACCGCGACCACGACGGCATCGAGGGGACGGATGGTGGCCATGAATCCCACGGCGAGTCCCATCGCCGCCGCGAGCAGCACCCGGCGGACGGTCGTCGTGGCGCGATCCCATTCCGTGAGCAGGGCCAGCGACCCCACGGTGAGGAACAACACCGGCACGTGGTTCATGTAGCTGGCCGACATCAGCAGCGTGACGGGCGCCAGCGTGAACAGCACCGCGACGGCGCGTCCCTGCGTCTCGCCGAATGCGCGCCGAGCGAAATGGTAGAGCGCCACGGCCGTGAACGCGCCGAGGAGCGGATCGAGCAGCCAGGGTGCGCGCATCAGGTACCCGAGCGCCAGCACCAGCGGGCCGCCGATGGGGAACTGCGAGTACCACGCGCCGCGATCGATCACGTTGTCCACGGCAAAGAACTCGAAGTTCGGATCGGCCGGCAGCGACAGGCGGCCGTGCAGCAGGATCCGTGCGTGCCAGAGTTGCGCGATTTCGTCTTCCGTGATCGGCGCGAAGTGATACGCGTAGTAGGCGACGAACACGGTCAGTCCGGCGAACAGGAAGCCGACGAGGATCGCGAACGCGAGCGGTGGAGGACGCCGCAGTAATCGCACGGCGCGGCCGGGGAGCGCGCGCAGCCACGCGAACGGCATGGCGGCCAACGCCAGTACCGGCCCGAGCGTGAGCACACCGGCACCCACCCCGTAGTGCAGGTTCTGGCGCGCAATGCCGGCATGATTCGGCATCAGCAGGGGCAGCGGATAGAAGCCGACCGCGATCATGGCCACCGCCGCGACGACCGCCAGCGGCGCGACGCTCCCACGGCGGTCGGGGTGCGGCGTGGTCATCGTCCGCGTTCCCGGCGTTCCGCCACGTACACATTGGCGTCGGCCGCGTACATGGCAGGCGCGATCGGACCGAATCGTGCAGTATCCACCATCCCGGTGGCAATCGCCCACGGCACCGTCTGTCCATACGTGGCGTTCAGCACGATGATCTCCCGGGTCGCAACGCTCTCCGGCGTGGAGAGCAGCGCCGTATCAGCCCCGGCGCGCAACATGTAGTATCGCAACGGCGCGTCGGACGGAACCGCGGCCAGCACGCGGTCGCCCGGCTGCGCCTGCGTGGCCAGCGCATTCGCAATCTGTTCAGCGCCGGCGAATACACCCGATTGACCCATGGCCCCCACGGCTCCCGTGGCGAACCCCAGCGACACCCCGGCCGCGGCCAGCACCGCGGCGAGCGCGGGCAGATAGGGCGTCAGGACGCGCATTCGCGGTCTCGACACCAGTGCGTCACCCAGCGTGCCGACGGCCAGCGCCACCACGGGAAGCAGCCAGAGCCAGGTGCGCGCGAACGGCGCACGGTGCGTGGCCAACAGCAGAACGGCACACCACACGTACGCCGCCAGCGTGACCGAAACGCCCTCGCGCGACGCGCGCGTGGACCATCCCACGCCGGCGAACGCCACCACACCAAACGGTACGACCAGCGCCAGCGGATACGGCTGCGCCCACGAAGCCACCGTGCGCGCCAGACTCGGCGCGAGTTGTGCGAAGAACTGCGGCCACGCGGACGGTACGACGAACCGATTGGCCACGATCGCGGCGAGGCCGTTGGCGGCGATGATCGGGAGATAGGCGAGCAGCGCGAGCGCCACCGCGGCGACGAGTGCCGCGACGAGTCCCCCGAGGGCCGGCCACGCCCGACGGCCGCGCTCCACACACAGCACGAGGGCCAGCCAGAGCGCCACCGCGCCCAGCGGGTACAGCATGATCGGAATGGCCGCCAAACCCGCCGCGGCAATGACCACGAATGCCACCCACTCACAGCAGCGACCGCCGCCGTGCCGGACGCGCGCTCCGACGAGCAGCAGCAGCAGATAGGCGGCGACGACGAATGCGTAGCCGCGCGCATTGGCGGAGTACAGGATGAGCGGCGTGGCACCCGCCGTGATCGCGGCGCCCATGAGCGCCGCGGTGCGCGTGAACAACACCCGCCCCACGGCGAAGGTGAGGGGAACGATCGCCACGCCGGCCACGAACGCCGGCAGCCGCAGGGCCCATGGCGCTCCGTGGCCCAGCGGCGCCGTGAGTTTGGCCATGACCGTATACAGCAGGTGGTTGCTCGGAAACGGGTACGCCGTGATGGCCGTGGCCCAGGGACGCCCCACGAAATACAGATACGACATCGACTCGTCGTACCGCATCGGCTGACCGAGTACGGAGAACCGCGCGATGCCGCCCGCGAGCACGATGCCCAGCAGTGCCAGGCGCGTGGGCAGATCCTCGTCGCGCCACCACGTCGCGATGGCGGCGATCATGCGGTGGGGTACCGCTCCACGCCCGCCTGACTGACCCGATGCGAGATCAACGGCAGCGGCGGCTCGGCGCTGTCCGCGATGACGATGGCCTCGGTCAGGCAGGCGTGGCCGGCCGCGATGCCGGCGGCATCGCGTGCGAACACGGTGGCCAGCGGCTCGCCCGCATCCACCCAGTCGCCGGGACGCGCCGTGATCACGAATCCGACCGTCGGATCGACGGTGTCGGTGACCTTGATCCGGCCGCCCCCCAATTGTGTGATGCCGTACCCGATGGTGCGCGGCGCGACGCCGGCCACGATGCCCCGGCGGGGCGCCACGTGGATCTCGCACTCCACGGCCTGCGGCAGCAGCGCCGGATCGTTCACGACCGCCGGGTTGCCGCCCTGCGCCTCGATAATGCGCTCGAACTGGCGGGCGGCACGCCCGTCGGTGATGGCACCTTCCATCCGGCTGCGTGCCTGTCGTCCGTCGGCGGCGGCCCCGGCGAGCAGCAGCATCTCGGCGCCGAGGGCGAGCGTGAGCTCCATGAGATCGGCGGGCCCCTCGCCGGTGAGCGCATGGATGGCCTCCTCCAGCTCGAGCGCATTTCCGCACGCCCGTCCCAGCGGACGATCCATGGCGGTGAGCAGGGCGACGACCGGACAGCCGCGGTCGGCGCCCAACGCGACCATCATGCGGGCGAGTTCCAGTTCGGCGTCCAGTTCGGTGAGGAAGGCTCCTTCTCCGCGTTTGACGTCGAGGACCAACCCGGTGAGTCCCTCGGCGAGCTTCTTGCTCATGATGCTGGCCGAGATGAGCGGGATGGCCTCCACCGTCGCGGTGGCGTCGCGCAACGCGTACATCTTGCGATCCGCGGGCGCAATCTCGTCGGTCTGTCCGATGAGCACGCAGCCGATGCGCTCCATCTGGGCGCGCGCCTCGGCCAGCGACAGGCGGGTGCGGAACCCGGGAATCGACTCGAGCTTGTCAAGCGTGCCGCCGGTATGGCCGAGTCCGCGACCCGACATCATCGGCACGGCGACGTCGAGACTCGAAATGAGCGGCGCGAGAATCAGCGAGACCTTGTCGCCCACGCCGCCCGTGGAGTGCTTGTCGATGCGCGGCCGGCCCAGGTCGGCCAGATCCAGCCGGCCGCCACTATTGAGCATGGCATCGGTGAGCGCCGACGTCTCGGTGCGGTCGAGGCCCCGGATGAAACATGCCATCAGGAATGCCGACATCTGGTAGTCGGCGATTTCCCCCTTCGCGTACGCGTGGATGAAGGCCTCCCATTCGTCCGGCATCAGGCGTCCGCCGTCGCGCTTCTTTTCGATGGTTCTCCTTGCGTCCATTGACCGGTTCCCGGGGTATTTCTAACGTTGACGGGTGTGGGAAGACGCTGCTCGGACTGGCTCGGGCGGGCGCCTGTGTTCGCAGAGCCAGCCCCCCAAATCAGGAGTCGTCCGAATGAAGCTCGAACTTGCAGCCGCCGTGTTGCTGCTGAGCGTCGGCGGCGCCGCGCGGGCGCAGACCGCCGCCGAGGCGATCGCGCACGGAGACAGTGCCGCCACCGCGCTCGACGCGCAGGGCGCGCTCGCCCACTACCAGGCCGCCATCGAACTCGATTCCGTGAATGCCGAAGCCCTCTGGAAGGCGGCGCGCGAAGCCGTGGACCTGGGCGAGGCCGCGGGGTTCGCCCACCAGGACAACGCGCGCGACAGTCTGTACAAGCTCGGTGAACAATATGCCACGCGGGCCCTTCAAGCGAACCCGAATGTCGCGGTCACGCATTTCACGATGGCCAAGGCCCTGGGGCGCGCCGCGCTCACGCTCGGCAGCCGGGACCGGGTGAAGTACGCCAAGCGGGTGCGCGAGCAGGCGCTGGAGGCGCTGAAGCTGGATTCCCTGGACGATGGCGCCTGGCACGTGATGGGCGTCTGGAACGCCGAGATCATGCGCCTGAACACGTTCACGCGCTTCTTTGCGAAGACGCTGCTCGGCGGTGGCGTGCTGGGCGAGGCCAGTTGGAATAACGCCCAACGTGACCTGGAACACGCCGTGGCCTTACAGCCGACACGCATCGTACACCATCTTGATCTGGCACAGGTGTACGCCGACGTCGGCGACAAGACAAAGGCGCGTGAGCAGTACGAGTTGGTGCTCTCGCTGCCCGCCACGGAGTACAACGACACCAACTACAAGCACGAGGCCGAACAGGCATTGGCCCGGCTGAAGTAGGACGGGAATCCATGGAACCACATATCGAACACTCCGACGGCCTCGCGCTGTCCGGGGAGGATGAGACCGCCCTACCCGAGGTCGAGCGGCTGCGGGCCCAGATGGCCGACCTGCAGCGCGAACGCGACCATCTGATTGCGGTCGTCGACATCCTGCAGGAAATCTCCTCGTCGCTCCACTTCGTGGACATTCTGCAGGCGATTGCCCGCAAGCTGGGTGAGGCATTCGGACTCGATCGGTGCGCCATCTTCCTGTCCGGGAACAAGGACGAGGTGCGTCTGGTGGCGAGCTACGAGGACCCCGCGATCCGCAACCTGGTGGTGGATCTCCGGCGGTACCCCGAACTGCAGCGCGCCTTCGAGTCGGGGGAGACGGTGTTCATCCCCGACGCCTCCTCCGACCCCATGCTCCGGGCGATCAAGCCGGCGCTCGATACGCGCAACGTCCGGTCGATCATCGTCGTGCCCATCCGATGGCAGGCGTCGGTGATCGGCGCGATCTTCCTGCGCACCGAACGCGATGCGCAGCCATTCAGCGATGCCGACGTGCACTTCTGCCAGGTCGTCGCGTCGCTCACCGCCAAGGCGCTGCACAACGCCCATCGGTTCGAGGCCGCCATGCGGACCCAGAAGGACACGTCGCAGGCGCAGCGCAAGGCGGAAACCCGGCGCGTGGTCATGCTCGCCTTCCTGCGCCGCCTGCTCGACCGCCACGCGACCGTCGAGGCCGAGAGCTTCACCGACGGTGGGCTCTCGCACGCGTCCGACGAGGAGCTCGACCGCCTGGTGTCGGTGGCCCTGCAGGTGCTCGACGAGGAGGCCAAGGGGTGACGGCTCCCCCGGCGAAGGTCGCGGCCCACGCCGCGCACCTCCGCGATCAGCTCGAACGCGCAAGTCACGAATACTACGTGCTCGACCGGCCCTCGTTGTCGGATCGCGAGTACGATGCCCTGTTTCGCGAACTGCAGTCGCTCGAGGCCGAACACCCGGAACTCCGCACTCCCGACTCACCGACGCTGCGGGTGGGCGCCGAACCGCAGAGCCAGTTCCGCAAGCATGCGCACCTGGTGCCGATGATCTCGCTGGGGAACGCGTTCACGGAGGAGGAACTGGCCGCGTGGGAGGAACGCATCGTCCGCCTCGTGGCTGACGACGCTCGGCGCGGCGGCTACACGTGCGAACTCAAGATCGACGGCGCCGCGGTGTCGCTGACCTACCGCGACGGCATTCTCGAGACCGGAGCCACGCGTGGCAACGGCACGGTGGGTGAAGACGTGACCGCCAACCTCCGCACCGTGCGCGACATCCCCCTCCGCCTGCGCGGCGACGCGCATCCTGCGCTGGTCGAGGTCCGCGGCGAGGTCTACATGCCGTTCAGCGGCTTCGAGCGCATGAACGAGGATCGGGTGCGGGCCGGCGAACCGGTGTTCGCCAACCCGCGCAATTCGGCGGCGGGGGCGCTGCGGCAGCTCGATCCGTCCGTGACGGCGCGGCGCCCCCTCCGCTTCTTCGCCTACTCGGCGGCCCTGCCCGACGACGTGCCCCCCGATGTGCCCACGCAGTGGGCGCTGCTCGACCTGCTCGGGCAATGGGGCTTTCCGGTGGCGCCGCGCCGCGAGCGCTGCGCCACCATCGAGGACGTGCACGTCTGGGCCCGCCATGTGGAACACGTGGTGCGCGCCGAGCTCGACTTCGCCATCGACGGTGGCGTGGTCAAGGTCGATTCGCTCCGGCTGCAGAAGGAGTTGGGCGTGATCGGCGGTCGCGAGCCGCGGTGGGCGATCGCCCGCAAGTTCGCCCCCGACATCGCCGAGACGCGGCTCAAGCGCATCGGCGTGAACGTGGGGCGCACCGGATCGCTGAATCCCTACGCGGAACTGGATGCCGTGGAACTCGGCGGTACCACGGTGCGCATGGCCACGCTGCACAACTTCGATCTGATCCGCGACAAGGATCTGCGGGTGGGCGACCTCGTGCAGGTGAAGCGCGCCGGCGATGTGATTCCGCAGGTGATCGGCCCGATTCCGGAACAGCGGGACGCAGCGCCCGAGCCGCCGGAACCCTACGTCCCGCCCGCGGTCTGCCCGGTGTGCGGCACGCCGGTGCGGCGCGATGAGGAAGAGGTGGCCATCTACTGTCCGAACGTCGGCTGTCCGGGACGCCGGCTCGAAGGGCTGGTGCACTTTGCGTCGCGTGGCGCCATGGACATTCGCGGGCTGTCGTATGCGCGGCTCGAACAGCTGGTGAACGCCGAGCTCGTGCACGACGCGGCCGACCTCTACACGTTGCGCGCCGACCAGCTCCAGACGCTGGAGCGGTTCGCGGAGAAGAGCGCCGAGGGCCTGGTGGCGGCGATCGACGCGTCGCGTGCACAGCCGCTGTCGCGCCTGCTGTTCGCGCTCGGCATCCGGCACGTGGGCGCCGGCGCCGCCGAGTTGCTGGCAAGGCATTTCGGGACGCTCGACGCGCTGCGCGAGGCCGCCGGGCGCCCCGAGGGTCCGGCGGAGATCGTCAACGTCCGCGGCATCGGCGAGACCATCGCCGAGGCGGTGGCGACGTTCTTCAAGGACCCGGCGGCTGGGCAGCTGCTGGAGAAGCTGCGCGCCGCCGGCGTCAACGAAGCCGAGCCCCAGGCCGCCGGGGCCGGGAGTGCCCTGGCGGGGCAGACGTTCGTCATCACTGGAACGCTGCCCACGCTCTCCCGCGTCCAGGCCAAGGAGTTGATCGAGGCCAATGGCGGGCGCGTGACCGACAGTGTCTCCAAGAAGACGACGGCGCTGGTGGCCGGCGCCGACGCCGGCAGCAAGCTCGAGAAGGCGCGGGCCCTCGGCGTGGAAACGATCGACGAAACGGAACTCTTGCGACGCGTGAGACCTACGGGAGACGAACGATGACCGATTCGATTCAACTCGGCGAGAGCGGGATGCTCGCCATCACGCGCGACGCGCTGGCCGCCCTGCGGGGCGCCTTGTTCCGCGACCTCGGCGGGGAGGCGGCAGCCGGCTACCTGCAGGAAGCGGGCTACGCCGGCGGCGGCGCCCTGTTCGCCACGTTCAACGCCTGGACGGCCCAGCAGGGCTACGGCACCGCCGACTCGATCGCCGCCGCCGATTTCCCGCAACTCGCCAGCCAGTTCTTCGGCGCCCTGGGCTGGGGCTCGATCTCGGTGACGACGCTGAGCGAAGCGGTCGCCGCGCTCGATTCCGAGGACTGGGGAGAAGCCGAGCCGGATGCGGCGATGGAGTTTCCGGGCTGCCACCTCACCACCGGCATGTTCGCCGACTTCTTCGGACGTCTGGCCGGCACGCCGATGGCCGTGATGGAAGTGGAGTGCCGCTCCATGGGCTCATCGCACTGCCGGTTTCTGCTCGGCAACGCGGAGTCGCTCCACCACGTGTTCGAGGAGATGAGTCGCGGCGTGGCCTATACCGACGCCGCCGCTTCCGGCTAGAGCAGCTCCTTGAGGGCGTCGGCGTAGCGCGGATTCGGCATCAGTTCGCCATCGACCAGGACCTCGCGGTCCCAGGGCAGGATGACCGTGCTCTGGGTGGCGATGGCGTGAAAGTCGGGCGCGTATTCTCCGGTACGGAACGCCACCGCGGTGCGCACTTCGCCGGCGCCGGCGTTGACCACCGCCGACACGGCCAGCCGCATCGTCGCCCCACTGTCGCAGGTCTCGTCCACCAGGAGCACCCGGCGGCCGCGGACCTCGTGCGGCACCTGCCCGAACACCGCCGGCGTTTCGCGCACGTGCTCGGCCCGGTAGCGCCGGCTCACGAGCAGCGAATGAAACTCCACGTCGAGGATGGCGGCGATCGTGGCGCCGGGCACGACCCCGGCGGTGGCGATGCCGATGACGAGTTCCGGGTCGTACTCGCGAGCCACCTTGAGCGCGAGACTGCGGGAAAGTTCGCCAAACAGCGGCCATTCGACGTTGAACACGCCCTGCGAGGGTTCGACCGTGGTGCGGCGCGGCGACATCGGGGCCTCCTGGGCGGTGAGCGGGCGACGGTCCCGGAAGGTACGCGGGGCCGAGCCCGGCTGGAAGCGCTCGCCGCCGGCGATTGCCGTTGCTCCAAGTGACGACAATCGGTAGGTTTGCCCACGAACGGCGCACGGACGCGCGCGCGCGTTTCGCATCCCTCTCCCGCTCCCCAATCACCGAATGTCCTGGTGGAGCCGCTTGTTGGGCGGCAAGTCCAAATCCGACCTCAAACCGCAGCGACTCGACTATCTGAACGAGGCGCTGGCGCTGGAGCGTCAGGGCGACTACGACGCGGCCCTGACCTCCTATCGGCTCGCGTTGCGCGACCATCCCAACGACCCGAAGATCCTGCAGAACATGGCGATCGCGTACTCGCGAACCCATCGGCTGGAGGATGCCGTGCGCTGCTACCGGAGGGCGCTGGAGTTGGCCCCGGAGCTGTCGGGGGCGCACTACGGGCTCGCCTTTCTGCTGCTCAAACGCGAGGACCGGCCCGGCGCCATCGAGCACCTGGATGCCTTCCTGGCCACCTCGCCGTCCGCAGGAGACACCGCCCGCTGGGTGGAGCATGCCAAGCAGACGCTCGCCGAACTCCGGTCCCACCCGGATCCGGTGGCGCCGGACCCTCATGAGCCCGAGGCGTAGGTGAAGCACATCCTGGCCGTCGTGAGTCAGAAGGGGGGGGTCGGCAAGACGACCACCGCCATCAACCTGGCGGCCGCGTTCGCGGCGCGCGGGGTGAAGACGCTACTTGTGGACATGGATCCCCAGGGATCGGTGCGCTTTGGCGTCGGCATGCCCGGTCCGAGCACCGGCCCGGGAATTGGCGACTACCTGACCGGCGCCCGGGATCTGAAGGACATCGTGCGGGCCACCGCGCTCCCGTTTCTCCGCGTGCTCCTGGCGGGATCGGTGGCCGACACCGGCGACCACGCGACGTTTCAGGCGCTGGTGGCGAGCTCGACCCGACTGGGGGAACTGCTCTCGCGCGTGCGGGACCGCGGGTACCTCGTGGTGGTCGATACGCCGCCCGGAATGGGGCCCGTGGTCCACCGCGTGCTCGCGGCGTCGGACCGCGTGATCGTGCCCCTGCAGTGCGAACCGCTGGCGCTGCAGACCACGTCCCAGATCCTCAAGGGCATCCGGACGGCGGTGGCCGAGCATCCCCAACTCAAGCTGGAGGGAATCGTCCTCACGATGTTCGAGGAACAGAATGCCCTCTCCCGGCGTATCGCGGACTATGTGCTGCAGCAGTTGCCCCCCGACCTGGTGTTCGACGTGAGGATCCCGCGCACCCACGCCACCGTGGAGGCATTCGCCGCGGGCCAACCCGTAGTCCTTCGCACGCCGGACGATCCGGCGTCGGTGGCCTATGGTGCGCTGGCTGACGCGCTCACCGAGCGATTCACGAAATGAGCCGGCGGCTCGCAGCGTTCGCGGCGGCCGTCGGACTGGTGGCCTTCGCCTGCCGTCCCATCCCAGCGCCCTCCGACGGCGTGCTGTCGCTGTCGGAGGTGAAGCTGCCGTCGCCGGGCGTGGTGGCGGGCGACACGATGCGCGACAGCACCGGACAGGCGGCGCCGGTGCGCGTGGTAGCCTACGGCACCGGCGGACAGTCGGACACGATCACGAACATCACGCCCACGTTCATCAGCTTCGATCCGGGCGCCCATGTGACGTCCGACGGCTACGTGATCGGCGACAGCGTGCGCGACACGCCGGTGCGCATCATCGGATCGGTGGGCCCGCTGCAGACGTCGCCGGCGAACATCTACGTCACGCCGCTTCCCGATTCGCTCGCCGACACCACGGCGTCGCCAACGGACACGGTGCGGTTCACGCCCGACTCGACGGCTGCCGCCGACTATTCGGTGGAGCTGGTCGGCCAGGTACTTGCCACCGGCGTGATCCCGACGGCGCCGGTGCAGGCGGTCATCGTGCGCTACACACTCCTCTACGCACCGCCGGGTGCGAATGGTGGGGTTACGGGCGTGCTTGTGGATCCGTCAGGACGTCCGAGCAGCGTGGACACCTCGGACGCGAGCGGCTTCGTGTCGCGGCGCATCCGTGTGCGCCCGGCGGCCGCCCCACTGCCGGCCGACAGCTTCGTCGTCCGCATGAGCGCCGAGTACGCGGGGGTGTCGCTGCACGGCAGTCCGTGGCGCATCGTCGTCCCGATCCGCGGCCACTGAGGGAATCCCCCACAGGGACTCCCTTCCGCCAATTCGCGAAAGGGGCGTAACTTCCCGGAGGCGCGGTATGTGCCGCGCGCAGCCGCTTTTCGGGAGGTTCCGATGATCGCGACGGGAGGCCCGCGCAATTCGAAGCCGGGAACGCTGAATCATTTGTTCTTCAACGCCGTCGAGCGGTACCAGAAGCCCGACGCGTTGCAGGTCAAGGTGAGCGGGCACTACCAGCCGATCTCGCACACCACGTTGTTCGCCCGTGTGCGGCACGCCGCGATCGGGCTGGCCGAACTCGGCGTGCGGCACGGGGACCGGGTGGTGTTGCTGTCGGAGAATCGGCCCGAGTGGGCCATCGCCGACTACGCCTGCCTGGCCAGCGGGGTGACCGACGTCCCGATCTACCCCAACGAGACGCCCGAAGCGGCGGGGTACATCATCCGCGACTCGGGTGCCGTCGCGGCCTTCGTATCCACCGCAGACCAGGCGGCCAAGTTGGCCGAGGTGCGACAGGAGTGTCCGTCGCTGAAGCACGTGATCGGCTTCAGCGACGTGCGCGAGCCGGGGGTGGATCACACGCTGCTGGAGCTGGAGGCCATGGGGGCGGCCGTACTGACGCCGGAACGCGAAGCGGAGTTCACGCGCAACGCGATGGCGGTGGAGCCGGATCACCTGGCCACGATCATCTACACCTCGGGGACCACGGGAAAGCCCAAGGGTGTGATGCTCACCCACGACAATCTCTATTCCAACGTCATGGCGGCCAAGGCGGTGATCCCGTTCAGTGGCGCTGACGTGTGCCTGAGCTTCCTGCCGCTGTCGCACGTGTTCGAGCGCATGGCCGGCCACTACTTGATGATGGAGACCGGCACATCGATCGCCTATGCGGAGTCCATCGACACCGTGCCGATCAACCTCACCGAGGTACATCCCACGCTGGTGCTCTCGGTGCCGCGCCTGTACGAGAAGATGTACGCCCGCGTGCTGGAGAACGCGCTCGCGGGTGGTGGCGTGAAGAAGCAGATCTTCTTCTGGGCGCGGCGGGTGGCCGACCGGTGGGCCGATCAGAAGCTGGCCGGGCGCGAACCGCGTGGCGCCCTCGCCATGCAGTACGCCATCGCCCAGCATCTGGTGTTCTCCAAGCTCAAGGAGCGCACCGGCGGCCGCCTGCGCTATTTCGTGTCAGGCGGCGCACCGCTGGCAAGCGAGATCAACAAGTTCTTCTTCGCCGCGGGGCTGGTGATCCTCGAGGGCTACGGCCTCACCGAGACCTCGCCGGTAATCTGCGTGAACTCGCCCGAGAACTTCCGCATCGGCACGGTGGGCAAGCCGGTGCCGGGGGTGGAGGTCCGGATCGCGAGCGACGGAGAGGTCCTCACCCGCGGCCCGCACGTCATGAAGGGATACTACGGGATGCCCGACGCCACCGCCGAGGCCATCGACGCGGACGGGTGGTGCTTCACCGGAGACGTCGGTACGCTCGAGGACGACTTCCTGCGCATCACCGATCGGAAGAAGGACATCATCGTGACGGCGGGGGGCAAGAACATCGCGCCGCAACCCATCGAGAACGAGATCAAGACCAACAAGTACGTGTCGCAGGTGGTGATGATCGGCGACAAGCGGAAGTTCCCGATCGTACTGGTGGTACCCAACTGGGAGCAGCTCGAGAAGTGGGCGCGGTACAAGAACCTGATCTGGACCGACCGCGCGCAGCTCCTGACCATGCCCACGGTGCAGGCGAAGATGGAGAAGGAGATCTTCGGGCGGACGGCGCACCTGGCGCGGTACGAGCAACCCAAGAAGGTGGGGCTGCTGGAGCACGAATTCACGGTGGAGCGCGGGGAGCTGACGCCCACCCTCAAGGTCAAGCGCCGCGTCGTGGACCGCGCCTACAAGGCCATCATCGACGAGATGTACCGCGAGGAGCCGGCCCTGGCCGAGTAGGCCTGACGATCAGCGCGCGCCGCGCGAAAGCGACACCAGGCCGCTCGCCGGCGCATCGCACTCGGCCACCCAGACGCTCGCGTCGCGGGCGAGTTCGGTGAGGCCGTCGGGCAGCGGGAGCGCCACGGGCGCGACCACGCGCCCGCCAAGCCGCACCACCCGCCCCGATGCCGCCAGGACGCCCGCGCTCGCGGTGGCGTCGAGCGCCAGCGCGCGCGCGCTGCCCGGCGCGAGCGGAAGCCCGCGGTCGGCCAGGAGCCCGGACGTGCCCGAACGGATGGGCACACCCGGTTCCGGATTCACGAGCAGGAGGTGCGTGTCGGCGAGCGCCAGCACGCCGACGGCGTGCCGGGTCCACGCGCCCGCGAGGACGGCGTAGCCGCCGCCGTCGCCCAGATTGAGGAACGCGGCCAGGCGCATCGCCTGGTCCGGGTCGGCCGGCGGCGGTTCCCGCTCTGCATCTGCAGCGGGCACGGCGGGATCGCCGGTCCGGAGATCCGCCACGCCGCCCGCGATGCGGTACCGCCGGCGGCAGACCGGACAGCCCAGTACGCCCTCGAGCACGTTGCGACCCTCCATACGCTCGGCGCCCAGGACGAGCCACGACTCTTCGTGCTCGTGCGGGCAGCGGAGCGAATCGACGAGCTCGATGAACATCAGCTTCGCGATAGACGCAACTCGTCCACGTTGACGCTGGCCGGCTGGGTGACGGCATAGAGCACGGCAGCGGCCACGGCCTGGACGTCGAGCATCTGGTGGCGCGGCGGAATGTCGGACCGTGCGCCGAGGTTCGCCTCCGACCAGAGGTCGGTATCGACCGATCCCGGGGACACGAGCGTGGTCCGAACGCCACTGCCCCGCAGTTCGACGCGCAGCACTTCATGCAGCCCGCGCACACCGTACTTGCTGGCCGCGTACGCGGTATTGCCGGGAAACGGCAGGTGGTCGGCCACCGAGCCGATGGTCACCAGATGCCCGCGACGGCGCGCCTTCATGCCGGGCACGAGCGCCTGCGCGAACAGAAAGGGTGCCGCGAGGTTCACGCCCAGCGTGCGGGCGAACAGCTCGGGCGACGTGGTCTCGAGCGGCTGGACGGCGAAGTAGCCGGCATTGTTGACCAGGATGTCCGGGGCGTCCGCTCCGAGACGTTCGTGCAGCACGCGGAGAGCCGCGTCCACCGATCGGGCGTCGGCCACATCGCAGGTGACCGCGACCGCGCCGCCCCCCAGTTCAGCGGCGTGTCGTTCGAGATCGGCCGACGAGCGGGCCACCAGCGCGACCCGTGCACCGGCGGCGGCGAGCGACGCCGCGGTGGCCAGCCCGATGCCGCGCGAGGCACCGGTGACGACGGCGGTGTGCCCGTCCAGGGGGCGGCTCACGGCTCAGGTGGCCCCGTAGGGCGTGTGGGCCAGCCGCAGAAATTCGTCGCGCGTCATCGGGTTGTCCCGGAACGACCCGCGCAACGCGCTGGTGATGGTCTTCGAGTTCTGCTTCTCCACACCCCGCATCATCATACAGAGGTGGTACGCCTCGACCACCACGCCCACGCCCACGGGCTCCAGCACCCGTTCCACCGCCAGCGCGATCTCCTCGGTGAGCCGCTCCTGCACCTGCAGGCGCCGTGCGAACACGTCCACCAGCCGGGGCAGCTTCGACAGACCGACGATCTTCTCGTTGGGGATGTACGCGATGTGCACCTTGCCGAAGAACGGCAGCAGGTGATGCTCGCACAACGAGTACAACTCGATGTCGCGCACCATCACCATGTTGCGATGTCCTTCGGCCGCGAACAGCGCGTTGCCCACGACCTCGTCGACACTCTGGGTGTAGCCGCGGGTCAGCCAGGCCAGGGACTTGGCCACCCGCTCCGGCGTCCGCGCCAACCCTTCGCGGTCGGGGTCCTCGCCCAGGAGCTCCAGTTGGCGCCGCACGAGCTGCGCGAATTCCGGATCCGCCTTCTCGTGCGAGATCTTGCGCTCGGCACGCGTGGACGTCTCCAGAATCGACATCACGGTGGCCGCGCCCTTCCGTTTACCGTCCATCGTACTCGACATAGTTGTTCGCCGTCTCCCAGAGCACGAGTCGGACGAGCGTCGCGGGCGCGACCAGCGGCGCGATGAGCCGCCAGAACGCGACCACGATGTTCTCGCTGGTCGGAATCGTCCCCTGCATGAAGTCCACGTCGAGGTTGAAGTTCTTGTGATCGACGCGGTCGATGACGTGCGTTTCGACGATGCGTTTGAGGACCGCCAGATCCATCACGTACCCGGTGCGCGCCGACACCTCGCCGCGCACGGACACGTCGAGCACGTAGTTGTGCCCGTGCCAGTTCGGATTGTTGCACTTGCCGAACAGCTCCCGATTTTCCTGATCGGAGAGCGCCGGGTTGTGCACGCGGTGGGCGGCATTGAAGTGGAGCCGCCGCGTAACGGTCACCTGTGGCATGTGGCCCTCGCCTGGTGCATCAACACCGTGGACCTGCGCCGCGTTCCCATCGCCCGGACGCCGCGCGCGGCCAGCGGTGGAGACGACGAGCCCCGCGGTTGCCCGCGGGGCTCGAAGGAGACGGAACGAAGAGGGTTTTGTGAAGCCCAGTCGAATTATGAGGTCCTCACCACACTTTTCGCCTTCCCCCGCACTGGGGGCGTGACGGCAGTATAGATTATCGAACCCACTCGGAGGACTTGTTGGCTCAAAAACGGAGCTCTTCGCCCGTGGGTAGTCTGGAGATAGAATTTATCTTGGGTCATGGAAAGGGGCAATTGATGGATTTCGGGATTCTCGCCGCACTCGCACTCATTGCGGTCTGGGCCGTCGTCGCGCTCGGCTTCAACGGCCCCGGCTGGATTCATCTGCTGCTCACTGTCGGTGTGGCGACGCTGATCTGGCGGGTCGCGGCGCGGAGCCAGAAGGCCAAGCGTCCGTGATCTGCTAGCTGTCGGCCGGCGGCTCAAGCGGGTTGACGCGGTGCAGTCGGCGGTTCGCAGTCCGCGCCCGATGGCGAACGGCAGACGGCAAACCGTCCCCGTTCAGATTTCCCAGTTCGACAGCACCAACCCACGTGCCGGGACCCGTTCTTCGTAGCCGGCGAGCGACATCCGCAGGTCGCTCCACCGCACACGTCCGCCGAGTCGAATCAACTGCTGGTACGCCGCGGAGTATTCGCCCTGCATGCGGATCGCCACGCGCCGGGTGCCGCTCCGCCGGGCGAAGTCGCGAAGGGTGGAGACCATGGGCTCGAAGTACCGCTGGTCGGCGAGCGCCAGCTTGAGCACGCGCAGCTCCTCGCGCAGCCGCCCCTCCACCAGCGGGATCGTGTGGCAGAGAGCGAATCCGACCAGGGCGTCGTCGTCGTACATCAACACGGTATCGCCAAGCGCCAGTTCGTCGGTGAGCGTGATCTCGCGGGTGTGATCGTACCCGGGGAGGAGCGCGTCGAGGAGCGCGCGGCACTCGTTGAGCGCGTGGTCCTTCTCCGCCGACGACAAGCGCCCGTACAGTCGGGGCGGCCGGGCCGCGTGCTCGGCCTCGAGCGTGGTCGTGAGCGTGAGGCGGCCGGGCGTGAACCCCTGCGCCGAGTAGAAACCGATGTTGTCGAGCGTGCGCGGCATGGTCTCGAGCCCGATCACCGTGGCGCCGGCGTCGACGAGCCATTCCACCCCGCGGCGCACCACGTCCTTGCCGACACCAGAGCCCTGGAAGTCCTGCCGCACGGCGAGCGGCCCCATCCATCCCTCCGCACCCGACCGGTGCACCATGTTGAACGCCGCGATCTCGCCGCTGGCGGCGGCTCGCCAGCAGAGCGCACCGCCGGCCGCATCCTCAATGGCATACCGCCAGACGGCGGGATTCAGGAACGGGACGCGCACGCCCACCATGCCGTCGCGCCGGTAACGTTCGGTGAACGCATCGCTGAACACCTGGTTGAGGCCGGCGATGTCGTCCAGGCCGGCGGGGAACGGCCCCTCGAGGGTCGGGCTCGGCTTCCAGGAACGGGACGAGGCCATCAGTCCTCCACTCCGGCCCCGACTTCGAGCGCCGAGAGGATGGCGGCATCGCCGGACCGCTCCAGCCGCACGCGCGACTCGCCGGCTTCCTCGTCGTAGCGCACGGCCAGCACGCGATCGAGGCCTTCCCGCACCGATTCGATGTGCGTGATCACGATGACCTGCTCGAACCGGTCGTGCAGCCGCCGCAGCAGTTCCACCACGTTTCGCCGCCGCACCTCGTCGAGCGACCCGAACACCTCGTCGAGCACGAGCAGCGAGAACGGCTGGCCCGCCCGATCGGCGATCATCTGCGAGATGGCGAGCCGTAGCACCAGGTTGGCCACGTCTTCCTCGCCCCCCGAGATGGCCGGCTTGCGAATCCCATCCTCGAGCACGCAGATGGCGTAGTCGTCGTCCAACTCGAGTTCGGTGTAGCGCCCGTCGGTGAGTTCGGTGATGAGGGTGCTGGCCAGTGCCGAGATTTCCGGGCGGAGCTGTTCGTTGAGGCGGAACCGCAGATCCTCGAACGCATCGTCCAACTCATCGTGCAGCCGGCGTTCGGCGGTGAGCGCGTCGGCTTTGGCGCGCTGCGCGTCGAGATCGCGCTGCGCCGTGCGCGCGCGCTCGTCGTCGAGCACGGCCGCCGCGACGTCGGCGTCGGCCTGGACCGACGCGAGCTCCGCCGCCCGGAATTCCACCATCGCTCCGTCGTACTGCACCCGCAACTCGGCGAACGCCTGCTCCGAGAATCCCAGGACGTTCAGCTCGTCGTGCAACGCGGCGATCCGCGCCCGCGCCTCGTCGAGCCGAGCGGTGGCTTCGCCGGTGGAGCGCCGCACCGGCTCTTCGCGATCGATGAGCGCCGACAGCTTGGTGGCCTGGGCGTCCAGCGGCTGCAGCCGCGCCCGTTCGTCGAGCAGCCGCTTGTGCTCCTCGGCGTCGTAGCCGCTGGGAACCGCGGCCAGATCCTGCTGCAACGTGGCGTGTCGCTGCTCCTTCTCCGCGATGTCCTTGCGCAGCTGCGCCATTTCCTGCACGGCCAACTGCGTCTTGGCCAACCGCCGCTCGAGCTTGCCCGTCTCCTCGAATACGCGCCGGCGCTGGTCGTCCAGCTCCTTCACGTCCTCGGGCATCTCCTCGAGCTGGCCGATACGCTGCCGGTAGTAGTTGCCGTCGACCTGCACGGTTTCCATCTGGGCGTCGAGCAGATCGAGCACGTTGCGGTAGTGATCGCCAAGCGGGCGCGCGCAGGTGGGGCAGGTGCCGTCTTCCCCGAGGTCGACCAGGGTCTCGCGTTGCTGCTTGAGTTCGGCATACTGCTGGCGCAACGCCTGGATCTTGGTCTCGGCTTCCTGGCGGTCGCGGACCCATTCCGTGCGCGTGGCTTCGAGCGTGCCTTCGACGGTGCGCAATTCTTTCCGTTTGCTCTCCAGCTCGTCCGTGACCTCTTCCTCGAGGTTCGGCGCGGTCTGGACGCGCTCCAGCCGTTCGCGCAGGCGCACGAGTTCGTCGGCGAGCACACGGTCGTTGTCGACGAGGGTCTGCCGGCGCCCTTCGGCCCGGTACAGTTCCTCCATGCCCTGCAGCCGTTCGGCGAGGGCGGCGAGCGGGCGGAGCTGCTCGGCGAGCTTCTCCAGTTCGCCGCGCGCGGTACCGATCTCGGCCGCTTCACGCTCCAGCCGCTCCCGATCGCGCGCCAGATTGCCCGCTTCGTTCTCCAACACGCGCAGTTCGCCGGTGGCGCGCTGCGACGCGTCGCGGGTCTGCTGTATGGCCGTCCAACGCGGTTCCAGTTCGGACACCACCAACCGCGCCGCCTGCGTACGAGCCGTGGCCTTGCCGGCCTGGGCCGTGGCTGTGGTCAACCGCTCCTGCGCCTGCACCAACATCCGGCCCACGCTCTCCGAGTCGGGCATCGCGCTGCGCAGCCCGTTGAGTTGGGCCGTCACCAGACGCCGGCGTTCGCGCGCCATTTCCTGCGCGGCGCGCAGCCGGTCGTAGCCGAGCACGCGCGACAGGAAGTGCTTGCGCTCGGTGGGACCCATCGCGTTCATGACGCTCAGGTCCTTCTGCCCGGTGAAGTAGGTGTTGAAGAACTCCTGCCGCGTCATGCGCAGCCGCCGTCGCAGGAAATCGGTCACCCCGGACACCGAGTTGGCCACCGGCTCCAGACCGCCGTCGAGGAACAGTTCCGCGCTGGTGAGCCCGCGCTCCACGCGGTAGCGGTGTCCGGCCAACTCGAAGTCGAGCTCCACCTTCACCGGCGCACGCCCGGCGGCGCGAATGGTGCGGACCCCTTCCTTGTCCGTGCGCAGTGCCAGCGATCCGTACAGTGCCCAACTGATCGCCTCGAGGATCGTCGACTTCCCCGCCCCGTTCGGACCGATGATGCCGGTGAGCCCGGATTCGAACTCCATCCGGGTGTCCACGTGCTGGCGGAAGTTCGTGAGGTGGATGGCGTTGAGGCGCATCAGCCCTCCGCCTCCCCCGCCGCGGCCAACTCAGCCGCCGTGGCCTGGTCGAGATACTCGAACACGCGCGCGATCAACTGCTCGCGATCCACCTCGGGCGGCACCTGCCGGCTGTTGAGGCGCTCGCGCACGAACTCGGCCAGCGACTGCGGGTGGCCCGGCGCGGCCTCGCCGCGCAACGGACGCACGTTGGGTCGCAGCATCTCCAACTGGAAGTGAAAGGCGCGCCGCTTGTACTCGCGAATCGCCTGGTGGTCGAGGTCGTTGTTGATGTGACGCGCCACATCGCGAACGACGAGCCGCACGATCTTGTGCTCGATGCCGCCCGGACAGCCATCCACGGCCTCACGCACCGCGGCGTCCAGTTCGCCCCCCGTCATGCCCCGGGCGCTGAACGAGGGCAGATCCACGAGCACGCGCGACGGCGGGATGGGATGGAACGTGTGCGTGGCGGTGTCGAGGTCGAACTCGATGAATCCCTTGCCCGAAAGTCCCGCGGCGCTCTCCTCGGCCAGCTCCCCCCACGCGTTGGCGCTGGTGTAGTCGATGGAGCCACTGTAGTACGCGTTCGGGGCCACCTCGCGATGGACGTGATAGTGGCCGAGCGCCACGTATGACCACTGCGGCGCGCTCAGTTCCTCCTCGGAGATCTCCAGCGTGGCGCGGTCGAGCATCGCCGCCCGCTTGGGGATGATGCCCTCGACCTCGCCATGGATCAACAGGATGTTGTGCCGGGCCGCCGGATCGGGGGTGAGTTCGGGCCGTTCCCCTGGCACGTCGGGCACGGCGAGCACCGACACGCCGAGGTCGGGAAACGAGAACCGCCGCGCCTCGAAGTCGGCCACGTACAGGTTCTCCTGCTCGAACAGCTGCAGAATGCACCCCGTCTCGCTGGACCGCGGCAGATCATGGTTGCCGGCGACGACCACCACCGGCACGCCCGGCAGCGCGCTCGTGAGGCGATTGAACTGGTGGAAGGCGTGGAGGATGGCGGGATTGGTGGGGCGTACGGCGTGGAACACGTCGCCGGCCACGACGACGAGGTCGGGACGCAACGCGATGACACGGTCGATGGTGCGCGTGAGCGTGAGCGCGACGTCGGCTTCCCGCTGGTTGGCGCCGAGCGACGTCACCCGCTGGTACTGACGGTAGCCGAGGTGCAGATCGGAGAGGTGAACGACGCGCAAGTCGATCCGGGGCCGAGGAGTGAGAGCCGCCCGGCTGGGCGGCGCGTGCCTAATCGCTAACCGCCGCTCCGGCGGTTGTCCATAGTGTACACGACTACGGATTCACGCGGGTGAACCGACCCGTCAGAAGGGTGGCTCCTCGGGTGGCTCGTCGTTGCCGTATGGATTGCTGCCTCGCGGCACGCGCAGGCCGCGCGGCTGGCGCGGACGCGGGGCCTCGGGGGGCACGATTCGCTTGAACTGCGCGCGGAAGAACGCCTTCACGTCGTCGGGACGCGTCCGGAGTGTCGCGTCGCGCGCGCGCAGGACGGCGGCATCGTCGTACGGTCCCGCCACCTCCTGTACCCAGCCCACGGTGATCCCCGGATCCAGCCGTCGGAGGGCGCGCGCTACCGCGGCGTCGATCGGCATCTCCTGGGCGGGCGGGTACTGCTCGGCGCCGTCGCGCCCGCGCAGCACGGCCGGCCGCGGGAACCGGACGAAGATCGGTTGTGTGAAATGCGGGTGGCGGACCATCAACTGCCCCTTCTCCAGCGTGGCCAGCTTGGTCCTGGTGGCCGGACTCAGCACGGCGTAGCCCGGCGTAGCGAGTTCGTCGCCATCCATGCGGCCGTACAGCGACGTGCCCGAATTGCCGACCACGCGCCGGTGCACCTGCGACCGGAACTGTTGCGCGCTGAACAGCACCAGCCCCAGGTAGCGCCCACGCTCGGCGATGTCGAGCAGCATCTTGCGCACGTACGTCTCGGCTCCGTCGGCGGGCGCGTACTTGTTCAACTCGTCCACGAACACCATCACGTGGTTCACGCCGAGTTCGCGCCGCTCCAAGTGCTCGCGCAGTTGGTTCACGACGCGCGCGAACACGAGATCCTGCGCGTCCTCCTCCAGCCCCGCGACGTCCACGACGTACACCGCGCGGTCCTCGAACTTCCCGAACGGCAGGTCGCTCACCAGCCCCTCGTCGGTCACCAGTCCCGCGCATCGGGTGGAGATGTTCGACAGGCGGTTGCGCACCTTGCGAATGGTGGCCACATGGTGCGTCCGCCAGTACTCGCCCCGGTTCTGGTTCTCCACGGTGCGCAGCAGGTCGCGGAACCAGGCCTCGAGATCGGCGAACGACTGCACCCGGTGCGTCTGCGAGAACCCCTCGTCGGTGAACTCGCGGTCGATCACCCGCTCGTCGATGAAATCGATGAACGCGTCGGCCTTGGCGTCCACGTCGTCCTTGTTGAGCAACACTTCGGCGTACTGCATCACTTCGCGCAGCCCCCAGGTGAGGGGCGACACGTTGTGCCCCAGCGCCTCGTTGGAGCGGAGCGTGTTGAGCGTGAACCCCTTGGCCGTGTAGGGCGCGAAGTAGTGCACGTTGCGGAACGGTTCGGCCGGCACGTCCAGCGCTTCGTACAGCCGGCGGTCGGCGTCGCCCAGCTCGCCCGGCTGGTCGAGGAAGCAGAGGTCCGGCCCTTTCACGTTGAAGCACACCGCGGCCACCGATCCCTTCTGCTCGGGAAAGTGCCGGAACACCGAGGCCAGCAGCCACTCGATGGCGCTGGTCTTCGTGGCGAGACCGGACACGCCGGTGATGTTGAGATGCGCCGCCTCGGGACCGAGCAGGAAGTCCGCGTCGAGATACACCGGCGCTTCGGTGCCGCCCGCCCGGTAGAGTCCCACGGGAATCCCCGTCTTCGCCTCCGGCCGCAGATAGCCGTCCATGCGCAGGGCCACGGCGACGTCGTTCGGGGTGGCCAGGAACACCTCGCCCATCGGCACCGGCTGCAGCGGCTCCTCGGGCACGTGGCGGAGGACGGCCGCGGTGTAGAGACGGATCTCGGTGCGCCGTGTGGCCGAGAGCGACGCGGCCCCCGGCGACCCGTCGTGCCCCAGCACGTCGTGCAGCGGCGTCTGCAGGTCGGTATAGCTGAAGCCTTCGGTCACCACGCCGTAGACGTGCGGGAGGATCCCGTTCACCGGCTCGGTGCCCTCCACCCGCACGATCGTCCCGATGCCCACCGGCGAGTCGAGCGCCGTCCAGAATCCGAATTCGTGCGGCGTGTTGGGTTTGCGCTCGGTCGCGACGACGCGCCCGAGCACCGGCGATGAGGTCATTGCGTGGCCTTGAGAAGAACTTCGCAGTCGCGGATGCCGTAGACCATCGTGTCCCAGCGCGCGTCGGGGTGTGCCGTGGGCGTGCGTTCGCCGAGCACCCGGCGTGAGATGCCGTCGGCGCGTGCCGTGATCCGGGCGCGCGGCGCGTCGGGCTCGTGACGCACCTCCACGCGCACCAACCCCCAGAGGGGATCGCGTCCCACGGGATCGCGCAGGCGCAGATACCAGCTCGCCACCGGCACCCGGCTGGGCGACGCCACGACGAATACGCTGGTCCGCTCGCCGGCCTTCAGGTCGTACGCCACGCGTCGTGCGGCGCGGTCGCCGTATAACGTGCGATGGCTCTTGATCACACCCACGGGCTGCGCGGCGCGCGCCAACACCACCGAGCTGCGCAGCCCACCGTCCACGTATAGCGCGTCGTGCCGTTCGGCGCACCACGACTGCGCCAACTGCAACTCGACCTGTTCGCGATCGCGCTGCACCTGCTTGAGGGCGGCGTCGCGCTGCGCCCCCGGGTGCGCATCGGCGAGCGCGGGCTCGTCGGCCGAGGTGTCGTGCACGTCGAGGCCCAGCGATCGGATGGCCTGCCACTCCGCTGGTTGAAGGGCGGCCGCGGGAACGTACAACCGATGCGATCGGGCGTGACGCCAGGTGGACGCGTGCCCGTCACACCATTCGCGAATCACCGCCGCCACGACGCCGCTCACGATGGGCACACCGTCCTGCGCGTGGGCCACGAGCGTGGTCCGCTGCGTGCCGTCGAGAAACGCCGGAAAGGGCGGCACGACCGCCTCGGACGGCGTGTGCACGACGAGGGTCTCATCCTCCACGACGTCGGCGGCGGCGAGAATCGGCGGATCGATGGCCGTGGACAACTCGAGCGGCGTGCCCTCCGTGCTGAGCGAGGCCGAGGGAAGCGCGGCGGCGAGCGCCCGCTGCAGTTGGTCGAGGCGCCAGGACCCCGGAGGCACGGCGGCGGGAGCGAGCATCATTCCGAAAAGTATCCGGCCGGACCGCCGGCTGTCACTCGACGCCGATGTCCCAGGCCTGCTGCAGGTCGCCCTTGGAATAGGCGCGGAACGCCGTCAACGTCTGCGTGCGCTGGATGCCGGGGACCGTCGGGAATACCTCGGTCACCACCCGCGCGATCTGGTCGTACTGCGGCACGCGCACCACCGCCACCAGGTCCCAGTCGCCCGACACCGAATACACCTCCGCCACCCCATCGACGCCGGCGAGCATCTTGGCGGCATTGGTAATCTGGGTGGGCTCCACGCGAATCAGTACGATGGTCGTGATCACGGCACTCGGGGAAAGGGTGGAACGTTGAGGAGCCACAGGCCGGCAACATGGTCCGTGGCATCCACGTCGAACAACAGATCCTTCGCCACGCGGACCACCGTCGTTTGCCGCGGGCCGCCGAAGCGAAAATGAAAGATACGGCCCTGCGCGTCCGAGTCGGCCGCCATTGGCGTTTCCACCTCCAGCGAGGTCACGGGCGCCACCTCGGAGCCGGGCAGGCGGACCGACGCCTCGCGCACGGTGGCCGGCGCCACGAGCCCTCCGCGTTTGGTCACGTCGGGCCATACGGCGATCTCGATCCCGCACACGGCCTCATCCTGCAGGTCGAGGATGATCCACGATCCGTCAGCACCCTCCACCTCCACCGACCCGGTGGAGCTGCTGGCCGTAGGCGCCGGGCGCACCCGCGCCGACAGAATGTCCGTGTCCGGGTCCCATCGATACACGACCCGTGGCGGCTCCCCGTCGCGGGGCCCGATCTGGACGGCGATGTTCACAGCGATTCTCCCTGAATGGCTTGCCGCCAATCTCGGACCGGATCCGGCCCGGGACGATCCGAAATAGCCCCGAGGGGGCCATACCACGCCCCGGATACTGTGCGTCGGCGAAAACATACTCCCGGCGGCCAGCGACCGTAACGGGCCTCCGCCGCCGCCGGGCCGATTTCTGGGTATCTTTCGCGCAACGCGATTTTGACAACGCGGCCTTGTGCCGCCTCGACACCGGTGAGGATCTGTGGAACAGGATGGGACCGAGACTGCGGGCGTGACTCGCGGGCTGAATGCTGCATTCGTGCTACCCCCGGACCCGACGCGCGCCGCGTCGTTCCTCACCCCGGCCCTCGAGCGGCTCGATCCGGCGGCACCCGGCCCCCAGTTGCTGCTGGTCACCGCCGACGCCGAGGCGGCGATGGCACTCGCGGCGGCCGCCGACGCGATCGGTGGGCCACGCGGGCTCACGGTGCTCGCCGCCACATCGGCGGCCCGTGCCTCCCGGATCCTCCGCGAGGCACCGCCCCAAGTCGTAGTCGGCGACCCGGACGCACTGGTCGGACTACTGCAGCGCTCGGCGCTCAAGCTGGCCGGCATCCGCCAGCTGGTGCTCGCCTGGATCGACGACACGCTCGACGTTCACGCGACGGCGCTCGAGACGCTGCTCGCGGAGCTGCCCAAGGACGCCGCCCGAACCATCGTCACCCGCACCATCTCGCCGGCCGTGGAGCAGCTGATCGAGCGCCATGCCCGCCGCGCCCGGCGGGTGATGCCCGCGGTCGAGGAAGGGCTGGCCGCCATGCCCATCCAGTTCGTGGTCGTCCACGAAGCCTCGAAGCCGGTGGCGCTGCGCCGTGTGATCGACGAACTGGATCCCGCCAGTGCGTTCGTCCACGTGCGCGACCCGCAAGCTGACGCCCAGGCACACGCCGTGCTCCGGACCATGGGCTACGCGGCCGACAGCACCGTGCGGGCCGGGGTGGTGATGGAGGACGACGCGGACCTGCTCGTGCTCTACGATCTACCGGCCACGCGCGCCGAACTCCGCGACCTGACGGGCGGGCGCACGCCCCGCCATGTGGTGGCACTGGCCCAGACGCAACAGCTGCCGGTGCTCCGGGAAATTGCCGGCGGCGTGATCAACCCGTTCGTGCTGCCGGAAGCGGCGGCCCGCGCACGGGCCCGCGAGGAACAACTCCGCGCCGCCTTGCGCGCCGAGTTGTCCGCGGGAAGCTACAGCCGCGAGTTGCTCGCGCTCGAACCGATGCTCGCGGAATACGACGGCATCGAAGTCGCTGCCGCCGCGGTGCGCCTGCTCGAAGCGGAGCGGCGGCGCGCCGCTACCCCCAAGTCGCTCGCCCCGCCCCGCATGGCACGCCTGTTCATCAACGCCGGCCAGACTGACGGCATCGGGGCCGGCGACCTGGTAGGCGCCATCGCCAACGTGGCCGGCCTCACCGGCGCCGATGTCGGGCGCATCGAACTGCGCGACCGCCACGCCCTGGTGGAGGTGCCGGAAACGGTGGCGGCCGCCGTGGCCGAGAAGCTGACGGGCGTCACGGTGAAGGGACGCCAGATCGTAGCGCGCATCGACCAGGAGCGGCCCGAGCGCTCCGGTCGTGACCGCCCCGATCGCGGGGATCGCGGGGATCGCGGCGACCGCGGGGATCGAGGAGGCCGCGGCGGGCGACCCGAACGCGGTGACCGGGGCGGACGCGGAGCGCCCCCCCGCGGTCCCCGAACGTGGGAGGATCGGAAGCGGTGACGTCGGACACGTACTTCACGGCGCGCGGCGGATGGATCGAGGTGATCGCCGGCGTGATGTTCAGCGGCAAGAGCGAGGAACTGCTCCGGCGGGTGCGCCGGGCCTCCATCGCCAAGCGCCGGGTCCAGGTCTTCAAGTCGCACCTCGACGAGCGGTATGGAGGCGTGTTCAAGGTGTCGAGCCACGACGGGCGTACCACGGAAGCGATTCCCGTGGACACGGCCGCGCAGATTGCGGAGCGCGTCCACGTCGACACGCAGGTGGTGGCCATCGACGAGGCCCAGTTCCTGGATGAGCGGATCGTGACCCTCGCCACCGATCTTGCCGGCCGCGGGATGCGCGTGATCGTGGCCGGCACCGATACGGACTTCCGGGGCGAGCCGTTCGGCGCGATGCCGGAGTTGATGGCGGTAGCCGAGATCGTGGACAAGCTGCACGCCATCTGCGTCCGGTGCGGCCACCCGGCCAGCCGCAACCAGCGGCTCATCGACGGAAGGCCGGCGCTTTACAGTTCGCCCACGATCATGGTGGGTGGGGCGGACACGTACGAAGCCCGCTGCCGCGCCTGCCACCAGGTGCCGCGGCGCGACGAAGACCAGGTGGGGCTGCCGCTCTAGCCCAGTCGGCGCCCCGGAAGGATCCCGCACCGGCCGGTGAGCAGCTCGAGATCACGCAAGTCGTTGCTGGTTATTGGCATAGATGGCCCACCCGGCTCCACGAGACCCGCCAGGCTGCGACGGTCGCGCAGCATTTCGTTGACGCTCCTGGCCGCCCTCCCTACCTTGGCCCGGACACGGATCTACCACCGGAGTTCATGGGTCATATGCTCCTCGTCGGCCTCACCGGAAATATTGCCAGCGGAAAGTCCACGGTCGCTCGGATGCTCGCCGAGCGCGGCGCGACGATCGTCGATGCCGACGAGTTGGCACGTCAGGCGGTCGAGCCCGGAACCCCGGCGCTGGAGGCCATTTCGGCGCGGTGGGGCTCCGAGGTGCTCGGGCCCACCGGCGAACTCGACCGGGCGGCGCTCCGGAGCGCCGTGTTCAACGATCCCGAACAACTCGACGCGTTGAACCGGATCGTCCACCCGGATGTCGAGCGTCGGCGCGAAACCGCCGTGGCGGAGGCACGGGAGCGCGGCGACCGGATCGTCGTCTGTGACATCCCGCTGCTGTTCGAAAAGAAGATGGTGGACCGATTCGACCTCGTGGTGCTGGTCGATGCCCCGCGCCCGCTGCGGCTGGAGCGCGTGGTGGGCGAACGCGACGTGCCGGCGGCCGAAGCCATGGCGATGATCGCGGCGCAGATGCCGTCGGAGCTGAAGCGTGCCCGGGCCGACCTCGTCATCAGCAATGCCGGCACGCTCGAGGAGCTGACCCGGCAGGTCGACGCCGTCTGGACCTCGCTCCGGGCGGCGGAAGATGCCCGTCAGGCGGCGGGTGTTCCTTGACAACGTTGCGCGCCGCCAGATAGACTGCGCGCACCATCAGCCCTTCCAGGGAGCCCCCGTGTCCGATATCCAGCAGGATCTGCTCTATACAGAAGATCACGAATACCTGAAGTCGACTGACGACCCGAACGTCGTGGCCGTCGGCATCACCGACTACGCGCAGGGCGAGTTGGGCGACGTCGTCTATGTCGAGCTGCCCAAGCCCGGCAGCAAGTTCGGCAAGCACGACGTGTTCGGCACCATCGAAGCGGTGAAGGCCGTTTCCGAGTTGTTCAGTCCCGTGGCCGGCGAGGTGGTCGAGATCAACGACCGCCTGGACGGCGAGCCGGCCCTCGTCAACACGGCCCCGTACAGCGACGGCTGGATGGTGAAGATCCGCCTCAGCAATCCGTCGGAAAAGGACGACCTGCTGAACGCCGAGGCGTACAAGGCGCATCTCGGAGAGTAGCGACCGCCGACATCCGGAAACTCGGGGACGACAGGCTGAGAGTCTCCAGTCAACTGGAATCAGTGGACCGAAACGGCAGACCGGGGCGCGGCTCGAACGATTGAGACGCGCCCCGGTCGTTATTTCGGGTCAGTGCTGCCTGGCGACTGACCACTCTGAGCTCGTAGTGCCCCTACTTCGTCGGTGAGCCGTCCGCCGTCAATTGCATCTCGTACTCCTCCATCGGCGGGCACGCACAGATCAGATTGCGATCGCCGTAGGCGCTCTCGACGCGGCCCACGGCCGGCCAGAACTTGTGCTCGCGCACCCACTCGACGGGGTACACGGCGCGCTCACGCGAGTACGGGTGCGGCCAGGCATCGGCCACCACGCGGTGCGCCGGGTGCGGCGCGTGCTTGAGCAGGTTGTCCGCGCGGTCGGCCACGCCGGTTTCGATCTCGCGAATCTCCTCGCGGATCGCAATCAACGCGTCGCAGAACCGGTCGAGCTCGCCTTTCGGCTCGCTCTCCGTGGGTTCGATCATCAGGGTGCCCGCGACGGGGAAGGACAGCGTCGGCGCATGGAACCCATAGTCCATGAGCCGCTTGGCGATGTCCTCCGCCTCGACGCCCGCCGAGGTCTTGAGCGCGCGGGGATCGACAATGCACTCGTGCGCGATGCAGCCGTTGGCCCCCTTGTACAGCACGGGATAGTACGGCTCGAGGCGCTTGGCCACGTAGTTCGCGTTGAGGATGGCCATCTTCGTGGCTTCGGTGAGCCCCGCCCCACCCATCATGTCGATGTACATCATCGAGATGGGGAGGATGCTCGCGCTGCCCCAGGGCGCCGACGACACCGCGCCGTCGGGGTTGCCCCCACCCACCACCACGTGGCCCGGCAGGAAGGGCACCAGGTGCTCGGCCACGCCGATCGGACCCATCCCCGGCCCGCCGCCGCCGTGTGGAATGCAGAAAGTCTTGTGCAGGTTCAGGTGGCAGACGTCGCCGCCGATGTCGCCGGGCCGCGCCAGCCCCACCATCGCGTTCATGTTGGCGCCGTCCAGATAGACCTGACCGCCGTTCTCGTGCACGAGGCGGCAGATGTCGGTGATCGCCGTCTCGAACACGCCGTGCGTGGACGGATAGGTCACCATGAGCGCGGCCAGGTTGGCCGCATGCTCCTTGGCCTTTGCCTCGAGATCGACGACGTCGATGTTGCCGTTGGCGTCGGTCTTCACCACCACCACCTGCATGCCCGCCATGACGGCGCTCGCCGGGTTGGTGCCATGGGCCGACTGCGGAATCAGGCAGACGTTCCGGCGCCCCTCGCCCTTGGACGCCTGGTAGCGCCGGATCACGAGCAACCCGGTGTATTCGCCCTGGGAGCCGGCATTCGGCTGCAGCGACATCCCCGCGAAGCCGGTGATCTCGCACAGCGCGGCACTGAGCCGGTCGAACAGTTCCGTGTACCCCGCCGCCTGGTCGCGCGGCGCAAACGGGTGCAGCGCCCCGAACTCGGGCCAGGTGATCGGAATCATCTCCGCGGTGGCGTTGAGCTTCATCGTGCAGGAGCCCAATGGAATCATCGAGTGCGTGAGCGACAAGTCGCGCGATTCCAGCCTGCGCATGTAACGCAGCATCTCGGTCTCGCTGTGATGCGAGTTGAACACCGGATGGGTAAGGAAGGCGCTCGTTCGCGCGAACCGCTCGTCGTAGCGATCGTCCGCCGACGCGCCGAGCGCGGCGACGTCCGGCACCTTCTTGCCAGCCGCGAACACCGCCAGCAGATCGGTCAGATCCTGCTCGGTGGTCGTCTCGTCGAGCGCGATGCCAATGGCGCCGTCGCCGAGCTTCCGCAGGTTGATCCCATGCTGCACCGCGGTATCAAGCAGTTTCTGTGCGGTCTGCGTGCTCTGTGGTGAGCCGTTTGCCGTCTCGACGCGAATCGTGTCGAAGAACTCGGCGTGCCCGATCTTGTAGCCCAGTTGCTCCAGTCCGGCGGCCAGCATCGCAGCGTACCGATGCACCCGGCGGGCGATGTTCGTGAGTCCCTCGGGCCCGTGCCACACCGCGTACATGCCGGCGATCACCGCCAACAGCACCTGTGCCGTGCACACGTTGCTCGTGGCCTTCTCGCGACGGATGTGCTGCTCGCGCGTCTGCAGCGCCATGCGCAGCGCGGGTTTGCCGTCGGCATCGCGCGACACACCGATGATGCGTCCCGGGATCTGACGCTTGAAGGCGTCCCGCGTGGCGAAGAACGCGGCGTGCGGCCCGCCGTATCCCATCGGCACGCCGAACCGCTGCGAGTTGCCGAC
This sequence comes from uncultured Gemmatimonadaceae bacterium, assembly GCA_963781765.1. Taxonomy (GTDB): domain Bacteria; phylum Gemmatimonadota; class Gemmatimonadetes; order Gemmatimonadales; family Gemmatimonadaceae; genus JAGWRI01. The sequence goes on along the minus strand of CAWAHC010000005.1, from coordinate 765,961 downwards.
CACGATGTCGGCCCCCCATTCGCCCGGCGGCGTCAGCAGCACGAGGCTCAACAGGTCCGCGGCCACCGTCACCAGCGCGCCGGCGGCGTGCGCCCGCTCGCAGAACGTGCGATAGTCGTGAATCGCGCCGTCGGTGGTGGGATACTGAATCAGCGCCCCGAACACCGAGCCGTCGATGTCGAACGTGCGGAAGTCGCCCACCACCACGTCGATGCCGCGGACCGCCGCGCGCGTCCTGATCACGTCGATGGTCTGCGGATGGCATTCGTTCGACACGAAGAAGCGGTGCTTCCCGTCGGCGCCTTTGATGCCGTTGGCCATCGTCATCGCCTCGGCCGCCGCCGTGCCCTCATCGAGCAGCGACGCGTTGGCGATCTCCAGACCGGTGAGATCCATGATCATGGTCTGGAAGTTGAGCAGCGCCTCCAGCCGACCCTGGGCGATCTCCGCCTGGTACGGCGTGTAGGCCGTATACCAGCCTGGATTCTCCAGGATGTTCCGCTGGATGACTGGGGGGGTGAAGGTACCGGAATAGCCCATGCCGATGTACGAGCGCATCAGGCGATTCTTGTTGGCCATTTGGCGCATGGAGGCCAGGGCCTCCTGCTCGCTCCACTCGGCGTGGATGTCCAGCGGCTTGCGCAACCGGATGTTCGGCGGGATGACGGCGTCGATGAACGCGTCGAGGGAATCGTAACCCACCGTCTGCAGCATCTCCGCGGTCGCGGCGGCGTTGGGTCCGATGTGGCGGGGTATGAAGCTGTCGGCAGCCGCTGGGGGCGCCTTCTTGGTTGTCGGGGTCATGGTCGGCTAGTTGAAGGTCGGTGCGTAAAGGTATGCGGACGCGCGTTCTCGCGCCCCTCCCCCCGCCGGCCCGGCCCGGCGAGTATTCTGGGACCGTGACCACCAACCCGACCCAGCCATTGCTGCCCTGGCGCCACCTCGTTTCCCAACCCCTGGACGGGGCCGTCAACATGGCGTGGGACCAGGCGCTGATGGCCAGGGCCAGACATACGGGCGAGGCGGTGCTTCGCGTGTACGCCTGGCACCGCCCCACGCTCTCGCTCGGCCGCAACCAGACCGCCCGGGGCGCGTACGACCTGGACCGCGCCGCGGGGTTGGGCGTGGACTTCGTGCGGAGGCCCACCGGCGGGCGGGCGCTGCTCCACCACCACGAAGTGACGTACAGCGTGACGGCGCCCGACGCCTTCGACGCCACGCTCGGCGGCGCCTACTCGCGCATCAACGACCTGCTCCTCCAGGCCCTCCACGCCCTCGGTGTCCCGGCGGAGCTGGCAGGGGCCGCGGGCCGCACGCCCGCCCCGGGGTTGGCGCCCTGCTTCGACCTGCCTGCCGCCGGCGAGATCGTGGTCGGCGGGCGGAAGCTGGTGGGGAGCGCGCAGTGGCGCCACGACGGGGCATTGCTGCAGCACGGGTCGATCCTCCTCGCCGACGACCAGGGGCTGATCGCTGAGCTGTTGCGTTCGCGGCCGAACACCGTCACTCCTCCGGCGGCCACGCTGGCGGCGATTCTCGAAGAGGCGCCGCCATTCGGTCGCGTGGCCGACGCCCTGGTGACCGCGCTGCGAGGCACGGCGCCCCATGCGACGCCGCTGGCCGTCGACGAAGCGCTGCGGCGCGACGTCGAACGCGCCGCCCTGGAGTTTCGCAGCGAGCAGTGGACCTGGAGACGGTAGATTCGCTTGACGGGGTACACACGGCTCGCAATCGTTGTCTCAACCCTCGCCACCAACTGACGCTCATGCGATTCCGCCGCTTCTGCGCTTGTTGTCTTCCCTTCCTGTTCGTTGCCGCCTGCGGCCGCGGCGAACCAACGGCGTCACCGGCCGAAGGGCCGGACGGCGGCACGCTGGTGATCGCCGAGCCGGGAGACGCCGACAACCTGCTGCCGCCAATGACGGCGAGCATCCTGGGGCATGCCGTGGCCGACCTGGTGTACGATCATCTGGCCGAGATCGGCGACAGCATGCAGACCACGGGGGACCTGGGGTTCAAGCCGCAGCTGGCCGATAGCTGGACGTGGGCGCCCGACTCGATGTCGGTGGCGTTTCATATCGATCCGCGGGCCCGTTGGCACGACGGCATCCCCGTGCGCGCGGCGGACGTGCGCTTCTCACTCGCGCTCTACAAGAATCCCAAGCTGGGATCGACGATCGCCCCCCTGCTCTCGAACGTGGATTCCATCTCGGTGAAAGACTCGCTCACGGCGGTCGCCTGGTTCCACGCCAGGACGCCGGAGTCGTTCTTCAACATCGTGTACCAGTTGTGGGTGCTCCCGAAGCATCTGCTCGACACGATTCCGCCGGAACGGCTCCCGACGTCGGAGACCGCGCGCCATCCGGTCGGCAGCGGCCGGTTCCGGTTCGCCAAGTGGGAACCGGGGTCGCAGTTGGTGCTGGTGGCCGACACCGGGAACTACCGGGGCCGGGCCAAGCTCGATCGCGTGATCTGGGCCATCACGCCTGACAACAATGCCGCGTTCGCGCAGCTACTCAGTGGTCAGGCGGACCTGCTGGAGAACGCCACGCCCGATCAGCTCAACGCCGCTGCCGGCCATCCGAGCCTGCGGGTGTTCCCGTGGCCCAGCCTGCAGTACGTGTTCCTGGGAATGAACTACCGCGAGCCCGGACATCATGCGCAGCCCAACCCGTTCTTCGCCGACCTGCGCGTGCGGCGCGCCGTCTCGATGGCGATCGACCGCCACGCGATGCTGCAGAACGTCTTCGACAGCCTGGGCGCAATTTCGTACGGACCCTTTCCGCGGGCGCTCGCGACGGCCGACACCACGCTCCGGCTGCCTCCCTACGATCCGGCGCACGCCGAGGCGCTACTGGACTCCGCCGGCTGGGCACCCGGTCCCGACGGCGTTCGCCGCCGCAACGGGAAGCCACTGCACGTCAGGCTCATCGTGCCGACCTCGAGCGCCCTGCGTATGAGCTATGCGGTGCTCATTCAGGACGCGCTGCGGAAGGTCGGCGTCAAGGTCGACATCGACGCTGAACCATTCAGCGCGTTCTTCGCCAAACAGACAGCCGGCGACTTCGACCTGGCGCTGGCCGGCTACGGCACCGATCCCAACGCTGGTGGCGCCGAGCAACTATGGGGATCCGCGGCGATGCCGCCCACCGGCCTCAACTACATGGCGTACTCCGACCACCGATTCGATGCCCTGCTCGACAGTGCGTCGAAGTCCTTCGATCCCACGGCCGCCCACCGCTATGCCTCGCGGGCCTATCAGACGATCGCGGACGACGCGCCCGGCGTGTGGCTCTACGACGTGTTCGTGTACGGCCTGATCAACCAGCGCTTCCGCATTCCGGCCATGCGCGCCGACGGGTGGTGGCAGCATCTGGCCGACTGGACCGTGCCGGTCGCCGCGCGGATCGATCGCGACCGGTTAGGCCTCGGCGCTCCGACGCGCTGACGCGTGGGCCGCCGCGTCGCCGCCCGATTGGGGCAGGCCATCGTCGTCGTCTGGATGGTGGCGACGTTCGCCTTCGTCCTCATCCACGCGGCGCCGGGTGATCCGTTCGGTTTCGACGCGCCGACCGTCACCGAAGCCGTGCGCGCCCACTGGCGGGCCGAGTTCGGCTACGACCGCCCGCTCGGCACCCAGTACCTGCTCTGGCTGGGGAATGTGGCCCGCGGGAACCTCGGCTACTCGCACTCCATGCACGAGCCCGTGCGCGCGGCGCTGGCCAACGCGCTGCCACGCACGCTGCTCCTGATGGGTGTGGCGCTCGTGCTCTCGTTCGTGCTCGGCATTCTGCTGGCCCTGTTCCAGGTGGAGCGGCGGGGCACGCGGCGGGCCCGATGGGCCGGCAACATCGCGCTGTTCTTCTACTCGGTGCCCGATTTCTGGTTGGCGCTCGTGATCGTGCTGGCGTTCGCATACTGGCTGCCGATCCTGCCGGCGGGATACCCGGTGAGCCTGGCGACCCATGACTACATGTCTCCGTTCGCCGCATTCGTGGATCGACTCCGGCACCTGGTGCTGCCGGCGCTCACCCTGGTGCTGCTGACCACGGCCGCCATCGCGCGCTTTCAGCGCAACGAACTGCTCGACGTCTTGCCACTCGACTTCGTGCGCACGGCGCGCGCCAAGGGGCTGAGCGAGCGCCGGGTGGTACGCCGGCACGTGCTCCGCAACGCCCTGATCCCGACCATCACACTGTTCGGACTCTCGCTGCCCGCCCTGCTCGGGGGCTCGGTGTTCGTCGAGACCGTGTTCTCGTGGCAGGGCATGGGCTGGCTCACCGTCAATGCCATCGGCATGCGCGACTATCCTCTGGTGCTGGCCGGGGTGCTCGTCGGCACGGTCATGGTGATCGCCGGGAACCTGATGGCCGATGTCGCCTACGCGGTGGCCGACCCGAGGCTCCGGGTTGACTGAACGCACGAGCCGCGGGCGATCTCTGTGGGCGCGCCTTTCGCCCGGCGCGCGCGCGGCCGTCGGCGTCATCGCGCTGTTCGTGCTCGGCGCGCTATTCGCGCCCCTGCTCACGCCGTACCAGCCCTGGCAGTTGCTCGACGTGGTGCACCTCAAGAGTCTCCCCCCGTCGTGGGCCCATCCGTTCGGGACGGACCGATTCAGCCGCGACGTGCTCACGCGGATCCTGTACGGCGCACGACTGTCGCTCTCGATCGCCGCACTCGCCGTGCTCGTGTCGTCCACCCTGGGCATGCTGTATGGCGCCGTGGCCGGCTACGCCGGCGGATGGGTGGACGCGGTGATGATGCGGTTCATAGACGCCATGCTCTCGGTGCCGCGCGTGTTGATGCTGATTGCCGTGCTCGCACTCTGGTCGCCGGTGCCCGTGCCGGCGCTGGTGCTGCTCATCGGCCTCACCGGATGGTTCGACGTGGCGCGCATCGTGCGCGGCCAGGCCCTGGCGCTCCGCGACCGGGAGTTCGTGGTCGCCGCGCGATCGCTCGGTGCACGCCCGGTGCGCATCGTCTGGCGGCACGTGCTGCCCAACGTGCTGTCGCCGGTGATCGTCGCCGGCGCTCTGGCCATTGGCAACGTGATCATGCTCGAGGCGGGACTCTCGTTCCTCGGCATCGGGGTGCACGAACCGATGGCCAGTTGGGGCACCATGTTCCAGGACGCTGCCAACCAGTTCGTGTCCACCTGGTGGGCGGTGATCTTCCCCGGCGTGGCCATCGTGTCCACGGTGTTGGCGTTCAATACCCTCGGCGATGCCTTGCGAGACACACTCGATGCGCGTCAGCTTCCCGGACAACCCGCCGCCGAGTTGCAGGAGACTGCCCATGGGTGAGCCGCTGCTCGCCATCGAGAATCTGAGGACGTACTTCCACACCAGCGCCGGCGTCGCGCGGGCCGTGGACGGCCTGTCGCTGGCCGTCGCACCCGGCGAGACGGTCGGGCTGGTCGGCGAGTCCGGATGCGGCAAGTCGGTGACCGCGCTGTCCATCCTGCGGCTCGTGTCGGCGCCCGGGCGCATCGAAACGGGCAGCCACATCCGGTTCGAGGGGCGCGATCTGCTGGCGCTCGACGAGCGCGGCATGCGGGCCATCCGCGGCAACCGGATCGCGATGATCTTTCAGGAACCGATGACGGCGCTCAACCCCGTGTTCACAGTGGGCGACCAGGTAGCCGAGGTGGCGCGGATCCACGCCGGCGCGTCGCGGGCCGACGCCTGGAAGCGTGCCGTCGCCATGCTCGATCGCGTGGGGATTCCCGCCCCCGGCGAGCGCGCCCGCGAGTACCCGCACCAACTGTCGGGCGGCATGCGCCAGCGCGTGATGATCGCCATGGCGCTGATGATGCAGCCGGCGCTGCTGATTGCCGACGAACCCACCACCGCGCTCGACGTCACGATCCAGGCGCAGATTCTCGAACTGCTCGCCGAGTTGCAGGAGCAGTTCGGGATGTCGGTCCTCCTCATCACGCACGACTTCGGTGTCGTGGCCGAAACCGCGTCGCGCGTGATCGTGATGTACGGCGGCGAAGCGGTAGAGGAAGCGCCAGTGCAGGAGCTGTTCGCGCAGGCGCACCACCCGTACACGCGTGGGCTGCTGGCGGCCATGCCGCGCCTCGGCGCATCGCGCGACCGGCTGCAGACCATCCCGGGGGCCGTACCGGCCCCCACCGCCTGGCCCGCCGGCTGCCGCTTCCGCGACCGGTGCGCGTCGGCGTGGGAGCGATGCGAACGCGAGCATCCGGTCATCGTCAACGTGGGCATCGATCACGCGTCGCGCTGCCACCTGGCGGCGGAGCCCGACCGGCGCGCGCCCGACGGTACTCCGTTGCGCGCGGAGGTCGGATGAGCGCGCTCGGTGCCGCCATCGACACGCCGCTGGTCGAGGTCACCGACCTGCGCAAGCATTTCGCGCGGCACCGGCCGCTGTTCGGCCCCCCGCCCGACCCCATCCGTGCCGTGGACGGTGTGTCGTTCACGATCCGCGCGGGCGAGACGCTCGGCCTGGTGGGTGAATCGGGATGCGGCAAGACGACCACCGGGCGCGCCGTGCTGCGTCTCCTCGAGCCGACGAGCGGGGGCGTGCACTTCGACGGACAGGACGTGCTGGCCATGGGTGCCGCCGAGCTGCGGCGACTGCGGCGCCGGATGCAGATCGTGTTCCAGGATCCCTTCTCGTCGTTGAATCCGCGCATGACCATCGGCGCGATCGTCCGCGAGGGGCTCACCATCCATCGCCTGGCCGAAGGCGCCGCCGCCGACCAACGCGTGCGGCAGCTACTCGAGGAAGTGGGACTGCGCCCCGAGTACGCGTCGCGCTACCCCCACGAGTTCTCGGGCGGCCAGCGGCAGCGCGTGGGCATCGCCCGCGCCCTGTCGGTGGAGCCGTCGTTCATCGTGTGCGATGAGCCGGTGTCGGCGCTCGACGTCTCGGTGCAGGCGCAGGTGATCAACCTGCTGTCCGACCTGCAGCGAGACCGCGGCCTGGCGTACCTGTTCATCGCGCACGATCTCGCCGTCGTGGAGCACATCGCCGACCGTGTGGCCGTGATGTACCTGGGCCACATCGTGGAACTCGCCTCGGCGGGGGACCTGTATCGCGAGCCGCTGATGCCGTACACACAGGCGCTGCTGTCGGCGGTGCCGGTGCCGGATCCGCAGGCCGCGCGGGACCGCATCATCCTCCAGGGCGACGTGCCCTCGCCCGCGCATCCGCCGCACGGGTGCGTCTTTCATCCGCGCTGCCAGCATCCCGGCAAGGATGTCGCCTGCACGAAGATCGTGCCGCCGCTGGAGGAGAAGGCGCCCGGGCACCTCGTCGCGTGTATCAAACAGTCGCCCACTATCGTCACCTGGGAACAGCAGCGCGAGGCCGGTGCGACGCACGAACCCGGCCGGTATCTTCCGATTCACTCGCCTACCGCCTGACCCCACCACCTACCACCTGGAGTCACGTCGTGCCCCCAGCTTCCCCAACCGCCACGGTCCACGGCGAACCACCCGTTGCGCCGAATGATCGCGCCTTCTTCGGCCACCCGCGCGGCCTGTCGACGCTCTTCTTCACGGAGATGTGGGAGCGGTTCAGCTACTACGGGATGCGTGCCTTCCTCATCCTGTACATGGTGCACGTGCTCGGGTTCGGCGACGCGCACGCCGGTTCGGTGTACGGCACGTACGCGGGGAGCGTGTGGGCCGCCACGATCTTCGGTGGCATCATCGCCGACCGTTGGCTGGGCCAGTACAAGAGTGTGCTCATCGGCGGCATCATCATCGCGATGGGACACTTCACATTGGTGTTCCACCCCCTGCCCTTCTTCTACGCGGGGCTGTCGTTGATCGTCATCGGTACGGGACTGCTCAAGCCGAACGTGAGCGGCATCGTCGGGTCGCTCTACGAAACCAACGACGCCCGTCGCGACGCCGGATTTTCGATCTTCTACATGGGCATCAATCTGGGCGCCGCTATCGGGCCGTTCATTGCCGGCTACTTCGCGCAGGAAGTCGATTGGCACCTTGGCTTCGCCTGCGCCGGCGTGGGGATGACATTCGGCCTCATCCAGTACGTGCGCGGGCGGCGCTATCTGCAGCCCGCCATCGACCGGCTCGATCGGCAGCGGCGTGAAGCCGCGGCGGCCCACGAGGCATCGAAGAAGCGCCAGGCCGACAACCCCGGGAGCGCCGCGACGAACGCGTCGGGAGAACGCACCGTGTGGGGCTTCACGACGGTCGAGTGGAAGCGGTTGGCAGCCATGGCCGTGTTCTTCGCGTTTGCGGCGGTGTTCTGGGGCGCGTACGAACAGGCCGGCTCCACGCTCAACCTGTTCGCCGACCGCTACACCCATAACGTGATTTTCGGCTTCAGCTTCCCGTCGAGTTGGTTTGTCTCGGTGCAGGCAATTTTCGTCATTCTCCTCGCACCGGCGTTTGCGTGGCTGTGGATGTGGCTCGGCAAGCGGGAGCCGTCGACGCCCGCGAAGTTCGCCGCCGGGCTGTTCTTCATCGGGATGTCGTTCGTGCTCCTGCTCATTCCCGCCTACCACCTACAGGCCTCGCCCGACATTCGCGTGGCGCCATTCTGGCTCATCGGCTGCTATTTCATCCAGGAACTCGGCGAGCTGTCACTCTCTCCTGTCGGGCTTTCCGTGTTCACGAAGCTCGCGCCGGTCAAGATCGTGGGTATGATGCTCGGCGTCTGGTTCCTGGCGGATGCGGTGGGGAACAAGGTGGCTGGCTACGCGGCCGGCTTCATCTCGTCGGCGCCACTGCCTGAATTGTTCGGGACGATCGCCGCGGTCTGCCTCGGTTCGTCCGTCATCGCGGCGCTGATGATCAGACCGGTCAAGGGACTGATGGGCGGCATACACTAGGCCGGGAGTGCGACCGGGCGCCGAGACGCCCGGGATATTCCGCCGCGCCCCACGCCCGGCCCGACGCCCGATGCCTCGGCTGCCGGGCCGGGCGTGACCGTCCGCCCCTACGGCCAGTTGAACAGGCTCGCCGGTACGCTCCGCTCCCGTGCGATCGCCACGGCTGTGGGTTCCCGCCAGAATCCGATGGACCCGTCGTTGCGGGAGAGGCGGAGCGCCAGACGGAACCCACGGCCCGGCACGTTCGGCACCGCAAGGTCCAGCCGCCACAGGCGCGCGGAGCGTGATGGAATGGCCGCCAACAGGCTGACGCCCACCGAATACTGCACGGGCGTCGTCGTCCCGAAGGGCACATCCCCCGCCCACAGGCGTCCCGCGTCCGCGAAGAAGGCGACGCCGAAATCGGCGAAGCCCTGGCCTGCCGATTCGAGCAACACCCGGTCTTCGATCCGGGCAATTGCACGCCGTCCTCCCTGCGCGAGCCCTTCCGGCATCCCCAGGAGTCCGCCCTCCGTGCCCGCGAGATTCACGCGAAAGGGAACGCGCACGCGCCACCCACCGCCCCAGTCGACCGAGGTGACGAGCATGTGCGTGCGGCTCATGCGTCGATACCAGGACAGTTGCCCGCTGGTGAGGATGCCGTCCCAACGCGGACCGGCGTCGGGACGCCGGGCTTCCCCTTCCGCCCGTAGCCGGACGACCGACGCGCTGTCGCCCGCTCCGGCGTAGAACTCGCCGCCCACGAGCACGTCGTGATCGCGGGAATTGAGGAACGGCGTGCTCTTCCCGAGCAGCGCGCCGAACTCCACTCCCACCGGAACGTCCTGCACGTCGCGCAGTCCCTCGAGGCCCGTGCTGCGCACGTAGCGGAGTTGCCGGTACCCCAGCAGCGCATTCACCCGCGACGCGTTGTGCGAGGCGTAGCGCCCGTCGAGCGGAAAACTCGGGTCGGGACTCGTGCCGCGTTCGGAGATGAGGATCGGCGCCGTACCCGCATACGCCGTCTCGTGCGAAATCGAGACGCCGACCAGGGCGAGGCGGCCCGGAGGGCCGATGCGGGCCAGTCCGCCGGCGTCCGCATAATCGCGGCTCAGCAGATCGGCGTGGGTCCCGCCGGTATCGTCGACGAAGCGCACGTAGCGGTTCGAGCGTCCGCGCTGGACCCGCCAGGCCACGCGCTGCAGGTCGGTGAGAAACGGACGCTGAATATTGAAGTGGTATTCGCCCCCTAGCGGATCGCGCGACGCCAGAGCGGTGGCCTGGTACGGCTGCCCGAGGAACTGATAGTCCTTCACGGCGAACGAATACCCGTCGCGCAACCCCGCTTCCTGCCACCAATGGCCGGCCATGTAGACGCCTTCGCCCCCGGCGTTCGCGTCACCCAGTCGCAATCCGGTGAATACCGGTGCCTTCGGCTTCACCGTGGCGCTGAATACGGCGGCCACTTCGTCAATCGTCTGCACGTCAAGCGTGACGCCGCCCGAATCCGCCGCCAGCACGTCGATCGACGCATCCGCCAGAAATGGTTGGGCGCGCAGGATATGCTCGGATTCAGCCCGCCGACGCTCGGAGCACCGGTCCCCGACCCGCACCAGCAGGAACCGGGCAATGACGTCGGGCTGCGTGGTGGTGTGCACCGCCCGCGCGATTTCGGCCACCACGGGAATGCTGCGCACCCCGGCCACAGTGGGCGCCCGCGACGTGATCGTGATGGCATCGATGCGCTGACCGCTGCACGGGACGCGAGCCGGGCCCGCCTGCGCGCCCGCGGCCCCCGCCCACCCTCCCCACAGCGCGCAGGCCGTGACGCACGCGACCACCCGCATCCTAGGGCGACTTCCCCATGCGACGTTTCAGTTCTTCGAGCCGCCGCTGCGCCTCCTCATCGCGCGTGGCCCGCGCGTGGTCGCGCGCCAGCGCGTCGAGTTCTTCGCGGGTCGCCTCGCCCGTCTCCTGCGCCAGCGGGTCCGCCCCCGCCCCCACGCCGGCCCCCGCCGTGGACGCCGGCGGCACGGCGCCGATGGCGTGCCGCTTGAATTCCGCGTTCATCTCGGCGAGTTCCTGCTCGGCGAGGGCGACTTCGCGCTCCTGCGCATCCAGTTTGCGTTGCAATACGTCCATGCGCTCGGTGTGCAGCGTTTCGTATTTCGCGGCGAGGTTCACGGTCTCCTGATCGTGGATCCCCTCGGCAAGCGATTTCCGGCGCTGCACGGTGGCCAGCTCGCGGCGTTCGGTCTCCAGTCGGCGGCGGGTCGCGTCGAGTCCCCCACGCAGATCCTCCACGCCAAGCTTCGCGTGCACCAGCGAGTCCTTCATGCGCGCCAGCACGTCACGGCGTTCCTCGGGCCGCGTGGCCCGTGCCATGAGATCGTTCAGGGATTGGCGGAGGGATTCGAACACAGGACACCTACGGGGGTTGGCACACCGGCGTTTCGGACGCCGCACTCGCGAACCTCACGGCTGGCGCACCCGCCGGCCGGCCCGATAGGATACGCTGGTTCACCGTACCGTCGCAACCGAATGAACACCACGGACACCCATGCCCCGCACCGACCGCGATTCGCCACCCCTTGTCGCCCTCACCACCACCACCGAGATCGTACGCGAGTTGCCTCGTGTGCGCGTGAACCAGCGCTACACCGACGCGCTCGCGCGGGCCGGCATGCTCCCCGCGGCCGTGCCTCCCCTCGATCCGGACGCCGTCCATGCGTTGCTCGACCGGGTGGACGGCCTGGTGCTCACCGGAGGCGAGGACGTGGAGTCGCGCCTCTACGGCGCGCCGTCACATCCCAAGGCGGAGGCACCGAATCCCCAGCGCGACCGGTGGGAACTCGCGCTTGCACGCGCCGCCCGCGACCGGCGCCTGCCCACGCTGGCCATCTGCCGCGGCGTGCAGATCGCCAACGTGGCGTTCGGCGGCTCGCTGATTCAGGACATTGCCAGCCAACGCGACGGCGCCCTCGGCCACGCCCGGGAGGACGTGCGTGCCACGCGCGTCCATGCCGTGATCGTGGAACCCGCCTCACGCCTGGCGCGCGCGTTGGGCGCCGATCGAATCGTGGCGAACTCGCTCCACCACCAGGCCATCGACCGCCCCGGCGCCGGGCTCCACGTGGTCGGTCGCGCCGAGGACGGCGTGATCGAAGCCGTGGAGTGGGACGGGGACGATTGGTGGATGGTCGGCGTGCAATGGCACCCGGAAGAACTCGACGACAGCCCGGAGCCCTGGGACCGCGCGCTCTTTGCCGCGTTCGCGTCAGCGGTCAGTGCATCCAGCGCCAACGCGTTTCGTCCCGGACCCGGCGCATGAGACGCTCCGGCGTATTCACGTTGGGAAAGAGCAACGCGTCGCTGAACGCCGTGAGCGCCAGACGCAGGGTGACGAACCGTTCGGCCATCGTGGCGTACAGCTCCGCCATGCCCTGTTCGCGCGCCCAGGGATGGGCGGCCGCCATGGCGAACCCGCGCCGGCCCATCTCTTCGTAGTACTCCAGCTGCGGCCCGCCGCGCCGCCACCGCCGGTGCTCGATGTGATCGGCGAACAATCCGCTCAGCCAGAGCGCGTAGTTGCCCAGATGCGCGCGCACGAGATAGCTGCGCCGCACGTCGGGGCCTTCGGCGTCGCGCAGCATCGCGACCAGGGTGTCGTACATCTCATCGTCGCCGTCGCCGCACCGCTCGGCGCGCCCTCGCCGCCCGAACGCCAACACCACGGCCGCCGCATAGTCGCTCAACACCCGATCGTCCTCGCCCAGCCGGCAGAGCACCGACCGCAGCATCACGTACGTGAGCAACGGAAGCGAGGCGAGCGCCGCCATCGGTTCCTGCAGCAATGCCTCCGGCAGGCGGGGGTGATCGAGGACGGCATTGATCCCCTCGTTCGCCAGGCACGCCTCGAGGCGGCGCTCTTCGGCCTCGCCCTCGGCCCGCGCTACGAGCCGGATGGCCAGCTGTGCGTCGTCACGCGTCATCCGTCGCCGAGTGTCCGGTTGAATCATCGCCGAGCCTCCACCGTGGATTCGTTGATGGCCTCTGTGCTACAACTCCGGGAAACGGCATTCGGTAACACCGATGGCGTGGCACTCGCGAACGGGGAGTGCTGACAGCAGAACGGGCGCGGGAGCCAAACGCTCCCACGCCCGTTTCCTCATCGTGCCGACCCGGGTCGCCGTGATCGGCGACACATCCACGATCACTTCGGCCGCGTTGTCCGGTTGGCCACGGTCAGCCCCACGTCCATCATCAACCCGTCCACGAGTGCCATCTTCACATAGCTGATCTTGTCGGGCGAGTCGGTGACCCGGTGGTAGTCGGCGTGCAGGCCCGTGGTGAAGAACAGCACCGGGATGCCCTTGCGCGCGTAGTTGTAGTGGTCGCTCCGATAGTAGAACCGCTCGGGGTCGTTCGGAGAGTCGTACGACCGGTTGAACCGGAAGGGCTGCGACTCGGACGCGTTCACCGAATCCAGAATCGCCCCCAGCACCCGACTCTGGCCGCCGGGCGCGGCGTTGGGTCCGATGACGTACAACTCACTGGGCGCATTCCGTCCCACCATGTCGGCGTTCAGCTGCGCCACAATCGAATCGATCGGAACCGTCGGGTGATCGGTGAACCAGGTGGAACCGAGCAGCCCCTTCTCCTCGCCCGTATGCCAGACGAAGAGCAACGAACGCCGATGGGGCTGCGCGCGTACGGCGCGGGCGATGGCCAACAGCGACACGGTTCCCGATCCGTCGTCGTCGGCTCCATTGGCAATCGAATCGGGTGTCATCCCCGACTGGATGCCGATGTGATCGAGGTGGGCCCCGAACGCGACGTAGGTACTGCGGAGCGCCGGATCGCTGCCGCGCGACACGGCGACCACGTTGTATCCCGTCACCGGCACCGTCCGCGTCTCGACGTGCGCGGTGAACGTGGCGTGCAGGTCCTGCGGCTGGTCGTCCGCAGGCCACCCGCGGGGCAAGAGCGGCGAGCCGGGCGTGGCCAGCCCGAGCAGAATCAGCGGAAACACACGCAGTTTGTCGGTCGGCTCCCCCGCGGCGCTTCGGATCGAGACCGCACGCAGCAATCCGGGGCCCGCCTGATCGAACAGATCGCGCGTCTCGGGCGTCATGAGCACCACGACCGCCGCCGGACGCGACGGCAGCACGGCCTGCACCAGAAGCTGCAGCGCATCCTGTGAGTTGTATTTCGCGCGGGTCGCCGAGTCGGCGCCGGGCGGCGCCGCGTGGACGATCACGAGGACCTTCCCCTGGACGTCGAGCCCGGCCAGATCGTGGCGCCCCAGCGTCGCGTCGTCGATCCCGTACGCGCCGAACACCACGCCGCCGCTCGCCTGCAAGCGAGCGAACGCCCCCGGCCCCAGCGTGGTCAGGGGCAGAAGATCCGCACCCAGACGGAGCGGAGTGGCGGCGCCGTCGCGTTCCACGACGAACCGCGAAGAGGCCAGGATGTCGTGGCGCGCCAGCGGCACCCGCTGATAGAACCCGCTGTCCCCCGCCGGATCGAGTCCCAGCCGCGCCAGCCGGTGGGCAATGAAGACGGCCGCACGCGCCGCATCAGGCGTTCCCGTCTCGCGTCCGCGCATCGAGTCGTCGGCAAACGCATACAGGTCCCGCCGCAATTCGGCCGACGCGATCGTCGCCGATCTCGAGACCATGCTGTCGGCGGCCGCCGACCCAGAGGAGGCGGCGCCCGCCGGTCCCGTGCCGCCCGTTCCCGTCGCGCATGCCGTGCCGAGGAGGGCGAATGCGAACCACCATCGCCGCATGAGTGTCTCCGATTGGGGGAATCCCGCCGCCCACCGGTGCGTGGGAACTCACACCCTACAGTGGCGTCGGCGGGCCGGTCAAGCGGCACGACGGTGCGATGTCTCCCACACCCCTTCCCGGCCCACGCCAGGAGCCTAGGTTTCCTTACACTTCACCTCCAGCCTCCCGCAATTCGTGCTCTACATCTGCATCCCGGCATTCAACGAAGCTCCGACCGTCGGCCTCCTGCTCTGGCGCATCCGGAAGGTGTTCCAGCAGTATTCGCGCGAGCACGAAGTGGTCGTGTTCAACGACGGCAGTACCGACGACACCGTCGAGGTGCTCAAACCGTACCACGACGTGCTGCCGTTGACCGTCATCGGCGGCCGGGACCACGTGGGCTACGCCGCGGCGCTCGACGCGCTGGCGCGCACGGTGTCGCGCCGCACGCGGTATCCGCGCCGCGACGCCATGATCACCATGCAGGCCGACTTCACCGATCCGCCGGAGCATCTGCCCGAACTAGTGAAGCGCTTAGAGGGCGGCGCCGACCTCGTGGTCGCCGAGCGTTCGCCGGCCATCCTGCCCACGCCGGCCCGGCGCCTGCGTCGCGTCGCGCCGTGGATTCTCCGTCCCTTCCCGACGGTCCCCGGCGTCACGGATCCGTTCAGCTCCCTGCGCCTGTATCGCATCGCCGTCATCCGCGACGCGCTCGCCGAGGCCGGCGACCAGCCCATCGTACAGGCTGACGGATGGGGCGCCAACGCCGAGTTGCTCGTGCGGGCCGCGAAGTTCGCCCGGCGGGTCGAGACCGTATCGCTCGATGCCCGCTACGACCTGCGCCCGCGCGAGAGTCGCGTGCGCCCGTGGAACGATGCGCTCAGCCTGTACCGTACCGCGCGGACCCTGCGCGCCCGGGGGCCGACCGCGTCGTGAATCTCGCCGTGCGCCGATTCGCCGTCGTCGTCGCGACGCTCGGCGCGTTCGCCGGGAACGACGGGGGCCCGACCGCTGGCCCGTCGCTCCACGTTCCGCCGGCCCCCGCCGCCACGCACGTAGGGTCGCACGATTCCGCCGGACCGGCAGACACCCACGTACCGTTCCGCGTCGGCGAGCGCCTCGACTACGACGTGATGTTCGGCCCGCTCCTCGTCGGCACCGGCAGCATGCAGGTGGATCCCATGGACACGGTGCGCGGCATGCGCGCATGGCACACGACTTTCACAGTGAAGGGCGGGACGTTCTTCTACCAGGTGGACGACCGCCTCGAGAGCTGGTTCGCCCCGCGCGGCCTCTTCGCGCTCCGCTTCCGCGAAGCGCTCCATGAAGGCGGACACAACCGCGACCATCAGTTCGAGATCTTCCCCGAACGGAAACGCTTTTCCGAAGACGGGGGACCGCTGCAGCCGTCGGTGCCTGCACCTCTCGACGACGGTTCCTTCCTGTACTTCGTGCGGACCATCCCCCTCGAGGTGGGACACGAGTATGCGTTCTATCGGTACTTCCGCCCCAACCGGAACCCGGTCCGGCTCGTCGTGCTGCGCCGCGAACGCATCACCGTCCCCGCAGGAACCTTCAACGCCATCGTCGTCCGACCAACCATCATGACCGGCGGCCTCTTCTCCGAAAACGGACAGGCCGAGGTCTGGCTCTCCGACGATTCCAGCCGCATGATGCTGCAGATGAAATCGAAGCTCTCATTCGGATCGCTCGATCTGTATCTTCGTAAGTACAGCAAGTAGATCGGCAGGGCGGTTCGCGGGTGGACCTGCCGCACATCCCACGGAGTCCCTTCCGTCCTACCGTTGTTTTCATGGACTACGACGAAGCCAACCTGCGCGATATCCGCACCGTCCCCGTCGCACGCCGGCCCAACAAGGTGCGCGCCGAAGAGTTCGCGCATCCGCCGGGTGACGACCACTCGTTCCACGCATTCCTCGGCGCGCTCCCCGACGTGCTCGTGGCCCGGGACTTCAAGCGCGTGGTCCAGGCCATCGCCGACGCGAAGCGGCGCGACCGCGGCGTCGTGCTCATGCTCGGCGGCCACGTGGTCAAGACCGGACTCGCCCCCCTGCTCATCGACCTCATGCGACGCGGCATCGCCACGCACGTGGCCATGAACGGATCCGCCGCCATCCACGACTACGAGATCGCCCGCTTCGGTGCCACATCCGAGGACGTGGCGGCCGGACTCGCAAACGGAACGTTCGGCATGGCCGAGGAGACCGGACGAGGCATGAACGAGGCCTTCGTGCACGGCCGGGAACGCAGCATGGGCATGGGCGAGGCGCTCGCGGACGCCCTGGAGCACGAGCCCGAACTCGCGCATCCCGAACTGAGCATCGTCCTCAACGCCTACCGGCTCGGCGTGCCCGCCACGGTGCATGCCGCTATCGGCGCCGAGATCATTCACCAACACCCGGCAGCGGACGGCGGCGCCATCGGCGATACGAGCCACCGCGACTTCCGGCGCTTCGCCGCGTCGCTCCTCCGCCTCGACGACGGCGGCGTCGTGCTCAACGTGGGCAGCGCCGTCATCATGCCGGAAGTCTTCCTGAAGGCGCTGACCATCGCCCGCAATCTCCACGATGGCAGACCGCAGGGATTCGTGAGCTGCGACCTCGACATGCAGCGGCACTATCGCCCACGCGTCAACGTCGTGCAGCGACCGACGCTCCAGAGCGGCGCGGGCTACGAGATCACGGGGCACCACGAGATCATGGTCCCGCTGCTGGTCTGGGCGGTGGTGGACGCACTGGGGACGGGGTGAGGCCGTGAGGCAGTGGCAGCTGTCGGCTTCACCGGTTCACGGATAAGACGACGGCGGACGCGGCAATGCTCCGCCACGTCCGCCGTCTCCACGCGCTACGCGATTCCGGGCGCGCCGCGCGTGTCGCTTACGCCGCCGAACTCCCCGACCAACGTTCGCGCAACTTGCGCGCGGTGGCCGGACTGAAGAGGCGAATCAACAGATACAACACCACGCCGACGATCAGAATCTTCACCGCGATGCCCAACAGCGCGAGCAGAATCGCGAACAGTACGCCGAACAGTCCGAACGCCAGCTTGAGCACGAACAAGCCGGCCAGCGCGAACAACCCGATCATGAAAATTGTGCGGAACATGGCCCCATCCCCCATTGGCACGGCACCCGGCGGGCGCCGGTAAACCATAACACTCCAGACGCCGTCCCTGCTACCGGCGTCTTCCGGTCTTCCGTACGCATGCCGACGAGGCGAGTTTCGGAGGCCGGCCAGACCCCAAGTAACCGGTTAAATTGAAGGTTAGGAGTTATGGATTCCTACCGCTCCGCCAACCGACGCTCTAGATTCAGCCGCGCACTTCAACTTCTACGTATCCAATGGGCGACGCCCTTTACCAGATAATGGGTCGGCACCGTGCCGATCCCCTCCCGGTGCGGAAGCCGTCGTGGCTCAAGGTTCGAGCCCCGGGTGGCGGGAACTACCTGCACCTGAAACATCTGATGCGCGACCTTGACCTCCACACGGTGTGTGAGGAGGCCCATTGCCCGAATGTCGGGGAGTGCTGGGAGCACGGGGCCGCCACCTTCATGATTCTCGGCGACGTGTGCACCAGAAACTGCGCGTACTGCGCGGTCGCGCACGGGCGGCCGCCGAAGTACGATCCGGCCGAACCCGAGCGGGTGGCAAAGGCCGCCGTGGAGATGAATCTCCGCCACGTCGTGCTCACGTCGGTTGATCGGGACGATCTCCCCGACTTCGGCGCCTGGGTGTTCGCCGAGACGATTCGCCTGATCAAGGCGGCCAGCCCCGATACCTCCGTCGAAGTGCTCGTGCCCGATTTTCAGGGAAGGGAAGCCTCCATCCGGACGGTGCTGGAGGCGAGCCCCGACATCTACAACCACAACACCGAAACGGTGCCACGCCTTTACAAGCGCTGCCGCCCCGGCGGCCGCTACGAGCGCGTGATGGAAATCTTCCGCGTCTCCAAGCGACTGGCCCCGCACATCCCGACCAAGACCGGCATCATTCTTGGAATGGGTGAGACGCTCGAAGAAGTGGAAGCGGTGATGAAGGACCTGCGCGACGTGGACGTGGACATCCTCACGCTCGGTCAGTACCTGCGTCCGTCCGACGGGCACATTCCGCTCGACCGCTACGTGACGCCGGAAGAGTTCCGCCGACTTCGCGACGTCGGCATGGCCATGGGCTTCCGGCACGTCGAGTCGGGGCCACTGGTCCGATCGAGCTACCACGCCTGGGAACAGGTCCAGGCGGCCGGAGTCTGAAGCGACACGCCCAGCCCCCGACGCGACTATCGTTGTAGATCATACTCATAAGATCATCCGATCTCACAACTTCAATCCAATGGCCACGAAGAAAAAATCCGAGTCCAGATCCGACGCCGCGCTGAACCGGGAACTGCTCCAGACCATGTTGCTCCAGCGCCGATTCGAGGAACGGGCCGCCGAGGCCTATGCCCTCGGCAAGATCGGCGGCTTCTGCCACCTCTACGTCGGCCAGGAAGCGGTGAGTACCGGCACCCAGTCGGTGCTCCGCCCCGACGACTACGTGATCACGACCTATCGCGACCACGGTCAGGCGCTCGTTCGCGGCATCTCACCCCGCGCGGTCATGGCGGAGCTGTTCGGCCGCGTGGACGGCTGTGTGCACGGCAAGGGCGGTTCGATGCACATGTTCGACAAGAGCCTGAACTTCCTGGGCGGCCACGGCATCGTCGGTGGGCACATCCCGATCGCCACCGGCGTCGGCTTCGCCATCAAGTATCGTGGCGGCGACCAGGTCTGCGTCTGCTTCATGGGCGAGGCCGCCGTGAACGGTGGGGCGTTCCACGAATCGCTCAACATGGCCGGCCTCTGGAAGCTCCCCGTGGTGTACGTCATCGAGAACAACCGCTACGGCATGGGCACCGCCATCGAGCGCGCCTCTTCCATCAAGGACCTCTACAAGCGTGGCGCGTCGTACAACATGGCCGACGAGACCGTGGACGGACAGGACGTCCTCGCCGTGCGCGAGACGATGGCCCGAGCCGTCGAGCGCGCGCGCAGCGAACAGACGGCGTCGCTCATCGAAGTCCAGACGTACCGCTACGTGGGCCACTCGATGTCCGACGCCGCCAGCGGCACCTATCGCACCAAGGCGGAACTCGAGGAGTACGAGAAGCGGGATCCGATCAATCTCTTCCGCGCCGTGATGCAGAAGGACGGGACGCTCACCGACGCCGACTTCGAGAAGCTGGACGAGGAGGCCAAGGCCACGGTGCAGGACGCCTGGGATTTCGCGGATAACAGCCCCGAGCCGCCGCTCGAAGCGCTCTACGAGCACGTGCTCGCCGACACCGCGTCCGACGCCATGGCGGGGGTCTGATCCGATGCCCGTCATTACCTATCGCGATGCCCTGCACGATGCCCTGCAGGAGGAGATGCAGCGCGACGACCGTGTGTTCCTGATCGGCGAGGAAGTGGGCGTCTACAACGGCGCGTACAAGGTTTCCAAGGGGCTGCTGGAGGAATTCGGCGAGATGCGCGTGGTCGATACCCCGATCACCGAACTCGGCTTCGCCGGCCTCGGGGTGGGGGCTGCCATGGTCGGCCTCCGGCCGATCGTCGAATTCATGACGTGGAATTTCGCCCTACTCGCGCTCGACCAGGTGGTCAACGTCGCGGCCAAGATGTTCTACATGTCTGGTGGGCAGTTCAACATCCCGATCGTCTTCCGCGGTCCCAACGGGGCAGCGCTCCAGCTCGCCGCCCAGCATTCCCAGGCGTGGGAGTCGTGGCTCGCGCACATTCCCGGCCTCAAAGTCATCACGCCCAGCACTCCGTACGACGCCAAGGGCATGCTCAAGAGCGCGATCCGCGACGAGAATCCGGTCTGCGTGCTCGAAGGCGAGATGCTGTACAACCTCAGGGGAGAGGTTCCCGAGGGAGAGTACCTGATCCCACTGGGAAAGGCCGATCTGAAACGCGAAGGGGAACACTGCTCGATCATCACCAGCGGCAAGATGGTGCACGTGGCTCTGCAGGCCGCCGACCGACTGGCCAAGGACGGCATCAACGTCGACGTCGTGGATCTCCGCACCGTGCGTCCCATGGACGTCGAGGCGATCGGCGAATCGGTGAAGAAGACCAACCGCGCCGTGGTGCTGGAAGAGGGGTGGGAGATCGCGGGCATCGGCGCCCAGGTGGTGGACTACATCCAGCGCGACTGCTTCGACCACCTCGACGCGCCCGTAATCCGGGTGCATCAGGCCGATGTGCCGATGCCGTACGCGAAGAATCTCGAAAAGGCGGCCAAGCCCGACGCGGCCAGGACCATCGCCGCTGTCCGGAAGGTCATGTATCTCGACTGAGGGATCGGGACGGAATCCGCCCGATCCGAGCATCCCATTACCCGGTGTAGTCATGGCAACGAAGATCTTCATGGAAGCGCTCTCTCCCACCATGGAGGAAGGGCGCCTCGTCAAATGGCTGAAGAACGAGGGCGACGCCGTGAAGAGCGGCGACGTGCTGGCGGAGGTCGAAACCGATAAGGCGATCATGGAGCTGGTCGCGCGCGGCGACGGCGTCCTCCGCAAGCGCCTGGTGAACGAGGGCGACGCGAAGCCGGTCGGATCGCTGGTCGGCGTGATCGCCGCCGCCGACGAGAACATCGACGCGCTGGTCGCCGGTGCAGCGGCTCCTGCTCCGGCTGAGGCTGCGCCGGCGGCCGGGGCAGCGCCGCCCACCGCGACGGCTCCAACCGCTGCGGCGTCGAGCGCGCCAGCCGCTACCGCCCCGCCGGCAGCGGCCCCGCCCCCCACGCCGGCCGGTGATGGCTCCACACCGCGGTCTTCACCCCTCGCGCGTCGCCTGGCCCGCGAGAATGGACTCGACCTGGGCATCATCCACGGCTCCGGTCCGGCGGGACGGATCATCAAGCGCGACGTCGACGCAGCCCTCGCCGGCGGGGGTGCCCGTGCCGCCGGAGCGGTCGCCCCGGCACGCGAGGGCGACTACGAGGACGTCGCGCTCTCCCAGATCCGCAAGACCATCGCCAAGCGGCTGGCCGAGTCCATCGGCCCCATCCCGACATTCTACCTCACCGCCGAGTTCGACCTCGAGCGGGTTGCCGAGATGCGTTCCGCGATGGCCCAGATGGGCGACGCCTTCAAGGTGTCGTTCAACGACATCATCCTGAAGGCCGTGGCCACCGCGCTCGTGCAGCACCGCGACTGCAACGCCCACTGGATGGGCGACCGCATCCGCTACTTCAACCGCGTGCACCTCGGCATGGCGGTGGCCATCGAGGACGGGCTCATCACGCCGGTGATCTTCGACGCCGAACGCAAGTCGCTGCGCGAGATCGCCGCGGAGTCTCGCGACCTCGCCAAGCGGGCCCGCGACCGGAAGCTCCAGCCGCAGGAGTACACCGGCTCCACCTTCTCGGTCTCGAACCTCGGGATGTTCGGCATCGACCAGTTCACCGCGATCATCAATCCGCCCGAGGCGGGGATCCTGGCGGTGGGCGCGGTCGAAGAGAAGCCGGTTGCGGTGGGTGGGCAGCTCGAAGTGCGAAAGCGGCTGCGCGTGACGATGAGCTGCGACCACCGCGTGATCGATGGTGCCACCGGGGCGAAATTCCTCCAGACCCTGCGCCGGATGCTCGAGAATCCCTTGATGCTGGTGTACTGAGCAACAGGCGCCGCGGCAGTCACCGCCTCACCGCCTCACCCTTTATCCTTTTTCGGCGCCGGCGGCGGCTCGCGCGTCCAGATCACGATCGCACCGCACGCCTGCGCCCGCGCCGTCTGCAGTTCGACCGGCACCGTGGAGACGGTCGGGTACACCTCCATCGCCTCGATGTCATCGGGCTGGAAGTCGTCCACGTTCCCCGAGTAGTTCATCGTGTGCACGAACACTTGCGGCTCACAGGGGCGGGCGCGCACGAAGTTGTTGCTGAACACCACCCGCGTGCCGAATCGCGTGCGCTGCACGTCCACGCCGGGCACCCGTCGCAGCAGGTCGCTGGTGGATCGGACTTGCGCCCGCACGATGTCCTGGCGCGTGAAGTAGATCCCGCTATCGTGGTCGCGCCTCCGCTCAAAGGTCCGGAGCCATGGGTGCGCCACGGTGTCCACGACATTCTGCCGCGGCAATTCGAACGCCACCGCAGACAGCTGGAGCGTAACGCGCTCAATCCTCCCGGCTCGGAGCCTCGCGGTGAACGTCGCCGGCGCGTAGCCCAGACGGCGCACGGCCAGTTGCACCAGGCCCACCGGTACGCTGTCGAACACGAAGGTGCCGGAATCGTTCGACACCGCCCGCCTGACCCGTGCCGGTAGCAGTTCGACGGTGGCGCCAGCTAGCCGGGCGTTCAGGCTGTCCACCACGCGCCCCACGAGCCGGGTGGTGCCCAGCGAATCCTGCGCGCCGCACTCACGGCCACCGCAGGACAAGAGCACCAGCGCCATCATCGCTGCCGCCCACCGCGGCCACCGTCCCGAATGTTCGCCGCGCACTTCGGCTTCCGCCATCGCGCAACCCTCCTTCCCTGTACCCTACCGCGGACCCAAATCTCCGGCAAGCAAGGGCCTGGTAAGTTTCGCGGCGGTAGCCTCACCGGGCGCCATCTCTGTATCTTTGTGGCGGCAGGTGCATTCCTCGACCTTCGCTCCCCTTTTCCGAACCCCGAACATGGCATCCTTCGACGTCATCTTCCTCGGCGGCGGCCCCGCCGGTTACGTAGGCGCCATCCGCTGCGCCCAACTGGGACTCAACACGGCGGTGGTCGAGCGCGAAGGCCTTGGCGGCACCTGCGTCCTCTGGGGGTGCATCCCCGCCAAGGCGCTGCTCGAGTCGGCCTCGATCTCCAACCGCGTGCGCCTGCACGCCGCGGAGTTCGGCGTCTCGGTGGGGGACGTGAAGCTCGACTACGGCGTCGCCATGAAGCGCTCGCGCGGCGTCAGCAATCAGAACTCCAAAGGGGTCGAGTACCTCTTCAAGAAGAACAAGATCACGTACATCAAGGGCACCGGACGCCTGGTGGGCAAGAACGCCGTCACCGTGAAGACCGCCGACGGCAATGAGGAGAAGCATCAGGCCGCCAAGGCGGTCGTGATCTCCACCGGATCACGCGTGCGCGGGCTCCCCCAGATCGGCCTCGAGTTGAACAAGACCACGGTGCTGTCGTCCGACGAGGTGCTGGTGCTGGAGAAGGCGCCGAAGTCGATGGTCGTCGTTGGCGCCGGCGCCGTCGGATGTGAGTTCGCCGACGTGTTCAACGCCTTCGGCACCAACGTCACGATCGTCGAGGTACTGCCGCGCATCCTTCCCGTGGAGGACGCCGAGGCCAGCGCCGAGGTCGCCCGTGCCTTCAAGAAGCGCGGCATCAACGTGCTCACCGGCGCCAAGATCTCGAACGTGAAGGTCGGCAAGAACTCCGTGACGATGACCGTGGACGTGGGCGGCAAGAAGGAACAGCTCGAAGCCGACAAGGTGCTGGTGGCCGCGGGCCGCGCCCCGAATGTCGAGGGCATCGGCCTCAAGGAGGCCGGCGTCCAACTCAACGAGCGCGGCTTCATCAAGATCAACGAACGCATGGAGACCACGGCCAAGGGCATCTTCGCCATCGGCGACGTGGCCGGCCCCCCGATGCTCGCCCACAAGGGATCGCGCGAGGGCATCGTGTTCGCCGAGATCATCGCCGGCCACCACACCCAGGGGATGAACTACAAGAACATTCCCAACGCTACCTACTGCCATCCGGAAGTCGCGTCCATCGGGCTCACCGAAGAGCAGTGCAAGGAGCAGAAGCTCGACTACAAGGTGGGCAAGTTCCCCTTCTCCGCCAACGGCCGCGCCCGGACGTCCGGCGAGACCGAGGGGTTCGTGAAGATCATCCGCGACGCCAAGTACGGCGAGATCCTCGGCGCGCACATCGTCGGCGCGCACGCCACCGAGCTGATCCACGAACTGGCCGTGGCCCGCGAGAACGAGTTCACGGTCGAGGAAGTGGATCTGGCCATCCACGCGCATCCCACCCTTGCCGAGGCGGTCGCAGAAGCCGCACTCGACTCGATGGGTCGCGTGATCCACATCTGACGCGGCACCTGCCGCGGGCGGCCGACCCATGACTTCCGATTCTCAACTCTGGGTCGTCCGCCTCGGCACCATGTCGTACGCCGAGGCGCTGGAGACACAGCGCGCCGCCGCCCGGGCACGCATCACGGGCGAGATTTCCGAAGATCTGTTGCTGCTCGTCGAACACCCACCGGTGGTCACGCTCGGTCGCTCGGCCAAGGATGCGCACCTGCTCGCATCTCCCGCCCTGCTCGCCGCGCGCGGCGTCGAGGTGTTCGAAGTCGAGCGGGGCGGCGACGTCACCTTTCACGGCCCGGGACAGTTGGTCGGCTATCCGATCGTCGACCTGAAGCGGCACAAGCGCGACCTGCACTGGTACCTGCGACAGGTGGAAGAAGCGTTGATCGTCGGATTGGCGGGCTATGGCATCGCCGGAGAGCGGAACCAGGGATACACCGGCGTCTGGACCAAGGGGCGCAAGATCGCCTCGATTGGCGTGCATGCCCGAGACTGGGTAACCTGGCACGGGTTCGCGCTCAACGTGTCCACGGACCTCGGATTCTTCGATCTGATCGTGCCGTGCGGCATTTCTGGTGTCACGATGACGTCGATCGAACGCGAAACCGGCAGTCCGACGGCAATGGGAGGCGTGGAGCACGCGGTGGCCGAAGGGTTCGGCCGGGTGTTCGGCCTCGCCGTGGAAGGGCGCGACGTCGAGACGGTGACCGCGCTCCGATCGGCGTAACGCTCCGGACGGAACTGCAGTTTTCGGGCTGTTTGCGGCCCCCCCTTAGCTTACGTCGTATCGTCACTGCTTCACGCCTCACTGCCTCACCCCCTCATGCCCCTCCCCTCCCACGACCTCCGAACCCGCGACCAGGCCCGCATTCCTCCCGGCCAGACGCGAACCGAGAAGTGGCCCGTGCTCCACTACGGGAACGTTCCCGCCGTGGACCTGGGCAGCTGGCGGTTCGAAATCAGCGGGCACGTGGAACACCCCCATTCCTGGACGTTCGAGGAGCTGCTGGCGCTTCCCCAGGAAGACACGCTGTGCGACATCCACTGCGTCACCCGCTGGAGTCGGCTCGACAACCGGTTCACGGGTGTCCCCGTGCAGACGCTGCTCCAGATGGTGCAGCCCCGGTCCGACGCCGCCTACGTGGTGATTCATGCCGAGCAGGGCTTCACCACGAACCTGCCGCTCGCCGACCTCGACCGGCCGGGAAATCTGCTGGCCGCATATCACGATGGACGGCCGCTGACCCCCGACCACGGATGGCCGCTGCGGCTGGTGGTGCCGCATCTGTACTTCTGGAAGAGCGCGAAGTGGGTGCGCGGGTTCGAATTCCTGCCGGAAGACGAGCCCGGGTTTTGGGAGCGGAACGGGTACCACATGCGCGGGGACCCGTGGAAGGAAGAGCGCTACAGCGGCTTCGACGTGCAGCAGTGGATGGTCAACAAGTTCCGCAACGCGTCGAAGAAATGACCGCCCCCCGGCGTCGCTAGCCCAGCGCCATGCCGCGCATCTACCCGCCCCGCCCGCGTGAGATCGCGCCCTCGTCCCGCGACCTGCGCGCCGAGCTGAACGAGGAGCAGTACGCGGGCGCCTCGCACGGCACCGGCCCACTGCTCATCATCGCCGGCGCCGGCACGGGGAAGACGCGCACGCTCGTGTACCGGGTGGCCCACCTCATCGACACCGGCGTGGCCCCCGAGCGCATTCTGCTGCTCACCTTCACGCGCCGGGCCGCCGGGGAGATGCTCTCGCGCGCCGAACGGCTGGTGGGCTCAGCCACCGCGCGCGTGAGCGGGGGCACCTTCCACAGCGTGGGGCACCGCACCCTGCGCCGGTTCGGCGCCGCCGGCGGGCTCCCCTCCGACTTCACGATCATGGACCAGGGTGACGCCGAGGACCTGATGCAGCTCTCGCGCGCCAACCTGGGGTACGCGCAGAAGTCCAAGCGATTCCCCAAGAAGGAGACGCTCCACTACATCTACTCGCGGCACATCAACACCGAGCAGGCGATCGAGGAGATCCTCTATCAGGACTTTCCACGGTTCGTGGACTACGTGGAAGACATCACCCGCATTTTCGCCGACTACACCTCGCGCAAGATCGATCGCAATCTGGTGGACTACGACGATCTCCTGCTCTTCTGGGCGCTGCTCCTCGAACAGTCCCCCGAGCTGGCTCGACGCATCGCCGGCCAGTACGACCACATTTTGGTGGACGAGTACCAGGACACGAACCTGCTGCAGGCCCGGGTGCTGCGCGGCATGTGCCGCGACCACCAGAACCTCACCGTGGTGGGCGACGATGCGCAGAGCATCTATTCGTTCCGCGGCGCGAACTTCCGGAACATCCTCGAATTTCCCAAACAGTACCCGGGCACCCGCCTGGTGGCGCTGGAACAGAACTATCGCTCCACGCAGCCGATTCTCGACGCCACCAACACGCTCATCTCGCGGGCCGAGGAGCGGTTCACGAAGAATCTCTGGACGGCGCGCGAGGGCGGCGAGAAACCCTGGCTGGTGACGGCACGTGACGAGCAGCAGCAGACGCGATTCGTCGTCGATCGCGTGCTCGAATTGCACGAGATGGGCACGCCGCTCCGCGAGATCGCCGTGCTGTTCCGCGCCGGCTACATGAGCGCCGATCTCGAGATCGAGCTGACCAACCGGAAGATTCCGTTCGAGAAATGGGGCGGGCTCAAGTTTCTCGAAGCGGCGCACGTGAAGGACGTCCTCGCCTTTCTCCGCGTCGCCGACAACCCGCGCGACGAGGTGAGCTGGTATCGGATCTTCATGCTGATGCCGGGCATCGGGGACGTCACGGCCCGATCGATGATCGACAGCATGGCCGAGCGCTCGTGGGATCCCGATGCGTTCACGCACTTCGTGCCGCCGCCGCGGGCCCGCGACGCCCACCAATCGCTTTCCCAGCTGCTGCGGGTGCTCAACCGGGCCGGTGACGACGGGTCGGCGCTCGGCCAGCAGATCGACGCCATCCGGCAACTCTACGACGCCATCCTCCGCGAACGGTACGACCGTCCCGACCCCCGGCTGGCGGACCTCGACCAGCTGCGGACGATCTCGGCGGGCTACCCGAGCCGGGGGGCGTTCCTCGCGGCGCTGGCGCTCGATCCCCCGTCGAGCACGCAGGATCTGGCCACGGGCTCCGCGGAGTCGGACGACGACGCTTTGATCCTGAGCACGGCGCACTCCTCCAAGGGCAAGGAGTGGGACGCCGTGTTCGTGATCTGGGCGGTGGACGGCTGGTTCCCGCTCGCCCGCGCCGCCGAGAGCGACGACGAGCTGGAGGAGGAGCGGCGGTTGATGTACGTGGCGATGACGCGGGCTCGTAACCAGCTGGCGGTGACGTACCCGCTCAACGTCTATTCGTCGCGGCGAAGCATGGACTATTCCATGGATCAGCTGTCGCGGTTCGTGGACCGCGGCGTGCGCGAGCAGATGGAGCGCGTGGTGCTCGGCGAAGACGACAAACCCGATGCCGCGGCGCCGCCTCCCCTCCCGGAATCGCCCATCGACCTGCGAGCGCTACTGCTGGGCCGGTTTGCCCGCGGGAGCGGGGGGAGTGGCGGTGGGAGTGCCGGCGGCGGTTCCGACACGGGCGGGGGCGCCACCGGCTGACGCCCAGTCGCGCACCGCGCCGAAGGGATCGGCGGGGCGCGACTTGGCGAGCGCGATGATGCGGGCCACGGCCGCCTTCACGTCGCGGCCCTCGCGTTCGTACACCGCGTCGAAGTCGTCGAGGTCGGTCGTGTAGATGCGCTGCGCGAGCAGCGTGGCATTGCTCAGCCGAACGCGGTCGAGGTATCGCGTGTCGATGGTCCGCAGCTGCGGCCCGACATCGTGGACCAGCATGTCGCGCGCCCGCGCGTACACGGTGTCGTGCGCGGCGATCCGCTCGGCGCGGTCGTCGGGATGCGCGCGGTACACGGAATCGATGGCGCGGTACACCCCGTCCCAGAACCGCGCCAGCACCTTCTCGTCGTTCCAGCGCGCTGCCACGGCGCGCGCCGCCAGTGAATCGCCGCGCGACCGGAAGAACCGCTCGGCGCCCCGCGCGCCCGAGAAGTTGGCGAACGACTCGTTGAACACCGCCTGGCCGCTGGCATAGAAGGTATTGTGCGTGAGTTCGTGGATGACGGTATTGGCCAGCTCCAGCGAGTCGCCCTCGAGCGTGGTGGAGAGCAGCGGGTCGTTGAAGAAGCCGAGCGTGCTGAACGCGGGGGACGGCCGGAGATAGGCATCGTAGCCGTCGGCTTCGAGCTTCTCCGCGGCGGCGCGGGCGGCGCCGAAATCGAAGTACCCCTTGTAGGGCACGCGACCCACGATCGGGAACCACCAGGTCACCGGCAGAAGCCGGTCGCGATACGCCCCGGAGAGCACGAGGACAAGCGTGTCGTGCGGCAGCCGCGAGTAGGTGGTGAAGCTCCGCTTGGCGGCGAGGCCGAGTGAATCGGCCGCGAACGTGCGGGCCGCCAGCACGACGCGCAGTTTGGCGCGGATGGCCGGCGACGTGGACGAGTCGGCGATCATGGTCGTGATCGGGCGGCGGTGCCACAGGATCTTCCCCTCTTCCCAGCCGGCGCGGATGAGATAGCGGCCGGTGGGGACGAGGACGAGGTAGCCAACGACAACGGCTACGAGGGCGAGGACGAGGCGAACGATGAAACGGCGGACGCGCATGGAGTGGCGGTGGCGAGTGAAGCGAGCAGGCGGACGACTACAAGTTCAGAGTGATCAGTGGTCAGTTGGCAGTGACCCGTGAGTTCGGGAGACCGGCGACTCTGGACCGATAACTCTCAGCTCGTAGTTAAGAAGTTACGTACCAATGGGTTAGTTAGTTTCCGGCCGCCTTTGGCGCCCCCCCTTCGGCGGAGCTATCTTACCCTCAATGTCCTTCGTACACCTCCACTGCCATTCCGAGTACTCCCTTCTCGATGGCGCCAACCGGATTGACGACCTGATCCGGCGGGCCCAGGAATTCGAGCAGCCGGCCCTCGCGATCACCGACCACGGAAATCTGCACGCCGCCTGGGAATTTCAGGAGAAGGCCAAGAATGCCGGGGTCAAGCCGATCATCGGCATGGAAGCGTACGTCGCCCCGGGTGACCGGCGCGAGCGCAGCCGCGCCCCAAACGGCAAGGCCTATTACCATCTGGTGCTGCTGGCCCGGGACCTCGTCGGCTACCGCAATCTGTCCAAGCTCTCGTCGCTGGGATACACCGAGGGCTTTTATTCCCGCCCCCGACTCGACCGGGAGCTGCTGGCCCGGTACAACGAGGGGTTGATCGTGTCGTCGGCCTGCCTGGCCGGGGAGATCGCCACCCACCTGCAGCACGACGACATGGAAGGCGCCCGGGACGCCGCCGCCTGGTACGCGGAGCTGTTCAAGGACCGCTACTACCTGGAAGTTCAGGCGCACGACTCCGAAGGGCAGGCCCACCTGAACGAGCGGGTGTTCGCGCTGGCCCGGGACATGAGCCTCCCGGTGATCGCGACCAACGATGCCCACTTCCTGTCGGCCGCCGACCACGACGCGCACGACGTGCTGCTGTGCATCGGCCTGGGCAAGGACCGCGAGTCGCGCGACCGCATGCGCTACGACAACGGGCTCTACTTCAAGAGCGGGCCCGAGATCGCCGAGCGCTTCCCGGACCGGCCGGACGTCCTCACCAACACACTGGCGATCGCCGACCAGGTGGACGTCACGTTCACCAAGAAGTACCACGTTCCGTCGTTCCCGCTCCCCGAAGGGGTGACGTCGGAGAACGAGTTGCTGGTGCGCCTGTCGGAGACCGGGGCCCGCGAGCGGTACGGCACCCCGCTGCCCGACGAGGTCAAGCAGCGCCTGGAGTACGAACTCGGCGTGATCACGAAGACCGGGTACGCCGGCTACTTCCTGATCGTGTACGACTTCATCAAGGCGGCGCGCGACCTCGGCATCCCCGTGGGGCCCGGCCGCGGATCGGCGGCCGGTTCGCTCGTCGCGTACGCGCTGCGGATCACCGACGTCTGCCCCCTCAAGTACGACCTGCTGTTCGAGCGCTTCCTGAATCCCGAGCGCGTGTCGATGCCCGACATCGACGTGGACTTCTGCTTCGAGCGGCGCGGCGAGGTGATCGAGTACGTGCGGCAGAAGTACGGGCGCGAGTCGGTGGGACAGATCGTGACCTTCGGGACCATGAAGTCCCGGGCCGCGATCAAGGACGTGGGACGCGTGCTCGGGTTCACCCCCGCCGAGACCGACGCGCTGGCCAAGCTGGTGCCGAATCAACCGAACTTCTCGCTCACCGTGAAGGAAGCGGTGGAGCAGGTGCCGGAAGTCAAGAAGCTCTACCGCAACGATGAGCGCTATCGGCAGCTGCTGGACTACGCGATGGCGCTCGAAGGCCTGTCGCGGCACACGGGCGTGCACGCCGCGGGCGTGGTGATCGCCCCGGGCCCGCTCGACGAGTACGTGCCGGTGTGCACGCAGGCCTCCAAGGGGGCCGGGGCCGGCAGCGACGAGGCGGTGGTGGTCACGCAGTACGACATGGGCTCGCTGGAAAAGGCGGGGATGCTCAAGATGGACTTCCTCGGCCTCACCACGCTGACCGTGATCAAGGACGCGCTGGACGCCATCGAGAGCACCACGGGCACGCGCCCCGACCTGACGGCGATCGACGACGGCGACCCCAAGGTCTATCAGATGCTCCGCGCGGGCCGGACGGTGGGCGTATTCCAATTCGAGTCGGCACTCGCCACGGAGATGCTGCGCGGCATGCGCTGCGACCGATTCGACGATCTGGTGGCATCGAACGCGCTGATGCGCCCCGGCCCGCTGGACGCCGGCATGCACCGCGTCTACCAGCGCCGCAAACGGGGCGAGGAGGCGGTGACGTATGCGCTTCCCGAACTGCAGGCCGTGCTCGAGCCGACGTACGGGGTGATCACGTATCAGGAGCAGGTGATGCGTATCGCCCAACTGCTCGCGGGCATCTCGCTGGCCGAAGCCGACGTGCTGCGCAAGGCGGTGGGCAAGAAGGACGCCGAACTCATCAAGAAAGAACTCGGCAAGTTCGTCGAGAAGTCGGTGGCGCGCGGCCACGATCGCAAGATCATCGAGGAACTGGCCGGGCAGATCGAGACCTTCGGTCGCTACGGATTCAATAAGTCGCACTCGGTGGCCTACTCGGTCATCTCATACCAAACGGCGTGGCTCAAGGCACACCACCCGGCGGAGTTCATGGCCGCCCTGCTGTCGTCCGCCATCGGCGACACCGACAGCGTGGTGAAGTTCATCAACGAGGCGCGCGAGCTCGGCATCGAGGTCCTCGCCCCGAACGTCAACGAGTCGGGGTACAAATTCACGGTCGTCGGTGAGAAGCGCATCCGGTTCGGGCTCGGCGCCATCCGCAACGTCGGCAAGGGCGCCATCGATTCGATCCTCACGGCCCGCGCCGAAAGGCCATTCACCGACCTGTACGACCTCTGCGAGCGCGTTGACCTGCGGCTGTGCAACCGGCGGGTATTCGAGGCCCTGATCGCCTCCGGCGCGCTCGATGACCTCGGCGGACACCGGCAGCAGTACCTCGCGGCACTCGACACCGCGCTCCAGGAAGCGTCGCTCATGCAGCAGGAGCGGACCACAGGACAGGGCTCGCTCTTCGGCGGCCTCGACGAATCGGCCGCGGCGGCTCCCCTCCATCAGAATCGCGCGCTGCCGAACGTGGCGCCGATGACCGAATCCGACCGCCTGGCCAAGGAAAAGGAGATCATCGGGTTCTACATCTCGGGCCATCCCCTGGAGCCCTTCCGGGTGGAGTGCGAGCTGTTCGCCACCCGCACCGTGGCCGAACTGGGCAAGTGGACCCCCGAGGAGCAGTCCATCGGCTGCGTGATCACGGCCATCCGCCGCCAGATCAGCAAGAAGACGGGATCGGAGTTCGCCCGGTTGACAGTGGAGGATTTTTCGGGATCTTCGGAGGTACTGGTGTTCCCAGAAGCCTGGGGCTTGATCAGCGATCGGCTGAAGACCGACGTGCCGGTGCTGATCAAGGGCGGGTATTCCCGCCGCGACCAGGAGACGGACCATCCAACCTTTATTGTCGCGTCGGTGACGCCGTTCGCCGAACTGCGCCTCAGCGGGCAGGTGGCGGTGGCAATCGAACTGACGCCGGACGAGATCGTGAGCGCCGACATCATGCGAGACGTACGCTCCGTAGTCGAGGCGCACTCGACCTCCCACGCCGGCACCCCGCCCCTCGAAGTGCGCTGGCGCGACGGGTCGGGTGCCACCGAGCGCTTCCTGTCGCGCTCGCTCCGACTGACCGCCACGCAGGCCGCGCTCACCGACCTCCGGGCGGTGCTCGGCCCCGACCGCGTGCGCCTCGTGCGCGGAGGCTGACCATGACGACCGCGTCCCTGGAGTTCGAGAAACCGCTCGCCGAACTCGAAAAGCAGATCGACGAACTCAAGCGCCTGGCCGGCGACCGGCAGCTGGATGTGGCGCGCGAACTGGCGCCGCTGGAACAGAAGCTCACCGAACTGCGCGAGGAGATCTATCGCAACCTCACGCCCTGGCAGCGCGTGACGGTGGCCCGCAGCAACAAGCGACCCTTCACGCTCGACTATCTCCGCCTGGCCTTCACCGACTTCGTGGAACTGCACGGCGACCGGCTGTACCGTGAGGATCCGGCCATCGTCGGCGGCTGGGCGCGGCTGGACGGCGATTCGGTCATGGTGATCGGCCATCAGCGCGGGCGCGACACCAAGGAGATCGTCAAGCGCAACTTCGGCATGCCGCACCCGGAGGGCTACCGCAAGGCGCTGCGCCTCATGAAGCTGGCCGAAAAGTTCCACGTCCCCGTGATCACCTTCATCGACACGATGGGGGCGTGGGCGGGCCTCGGCGCCGAGGAGCGCGGGCAGTCCGAAGCGATTGCCCGGAACCTGTTCGAGATGAGTCGCCTCAAGGTACCCATCATCGCCACGGTGATCGGCGAGGGCGGATCCGGGGGCGCCCTTGGGCTGGGCGTGGCCGACCGCGTGATGATGCTGGAGAACTCGGTATATTCCGTGATCTCCGTCGAAGGATGCGCGGCCATCCTGTGGAAGGACGGCAAGAGCCCGGAAATGCGGGAGAAGGCCGCCTCGGCGCTCAAGATCACCGCCCCCGACCTGTACGAGCTGCGCATCATCGACGAGATCATCCCGGAGCCGCCGGGCGGAGCCCACGCCGACTACGAGACCACCGCCGAGGCCCTCAAGGAAGCGCTGCTGCGCAACCTCGACGACCTCAGCCGCCTCAAGCCGGACAAGTTGGTGCGCCGCCGGCGCGAGAAATTCCTGCGGATGGGTCAGTATCTGGAGTAGGCGTGGCGCATCTCATCGAAGTCGCGTTCAAGGGCAACCGAAAGGATTTCTTCATCTGGGAACAGGACGAACTGCCGCCGGTCAAGGCGCCGGTGGTCGTCGAAGCCGACCGGGGTGAGGACATCGGCCACGTCCATGCCGTGGGCGAACAGGCCGCCAAGCGCAACGCGGGAACCGCGCACGGCTACGGCACGGGCCTGCCCGGCAAGCGCGCCCGCCGCGTAGCCTCCGACGACGACGTCGACCGACTGCGCCAACTCCGCGATCAGGACGAAGAGGCCCGCCGGCGCGCCATGGAACGCGTCAAGGCCAACGGGCTCGTGATGAAGGTGTCCGATGCCGAATGGCAGTGGGATCGGAAGAAACTCACCTTCTACTTCACGGCCGAGAAGCGCGTCGACTTCCGCACCCTGGTGCGTGAGCTGGCTTCCACCTTCCGCACGCGCATTGAACTCAAGCAGATCGGCGTGCGCGACGAGGCCAAGCGGCTGGACGGCGT
Organism: uncultured Gemmatimonadaceae bacterium; assembly: GCA_963781765.1. Lineage (GTDB taxonomy): Bacteria > Gemmatimonadota > Gemmatimonadetes > Gemmatimonadales > Gemmatimonadaceae > JAGWRI01. The sequence continues at coordinate 731,435 of CAWAHC010000005.1, read as the reverse complement.
GGGGCGCTGCGGCCGGCAGTACTGTTCGGCGTCATGGCTCCCCGAACTGCTGCCGGTGAACCTCGGCGTGGCCAAAGACCAGCGGCTCTCGCTCAACCCGACGCAGATCTCCGGCGCCTGCGGCCGCCTGATGTGCTGCCTGCGGTACGAGCACGAGTTCTACGTGAAGAGCCGCAAACGATTTCCCAAGGAAGGCCGGTTGCTCACCACTGCGCTCGGCGAAGCCAAGGTGCTGGCCAACGACATCTTCCGCGAGCGGGTGACGCTGCGCGGCGCGGACGGCGAGGCTCGAGTCGTGCCGCTGGCCGAGCTGCGCGAGGAAGTGGCCCAGACCGAGCCTGATGCCGCATGGCTCCGCGCCGGTCAGGCCGGCGCTGGCGCCGGCACCGCCCCCCGGCCGGCCGCCGCCGAGCCGAAGACCCGCCGAGAGCCCCGAGTCGTCCCGCCGCCTCCGGCCGCCGCCCCTGCCCCCGCCGCTCCGCCGGCCGACGCGCCGCCGGCAGCCGCTACCGAAGCGGGCGCAGAGGAGCCGCGGCGTCCGCACCGACGCCGCGGGCGGCGTGGCGGACGCCGCAACCGCGGTGGCCCGCGCCCCAATCACGGACGCGACGAGGGCGACGGGTCGGACAACTCCGGCACCGGCGGTGCGCCCCCCGATTCTTCCTCCGCCCCGCCATCCTCCGGAGCCTGAGTGCCCCAATTCTACATCACGACCGCCATTGACTATGCCAACGGCGATCCGCATCTCGGACACGCGTTGGAGAAGATCGGCGCGGACGCGATCGCCCGGTACCGACGACTGCGGGGTGACGACGTCCATTTTCTCATGGGGATGGACGAGCACGGGCAGAAGGTGGCCCAGGCAGCCGCCGAGCGCGGCGTTCCGCCGCAGGAGCTGGTGGACCGCATTGCCGCGTCGTTCCAGGCCATGTGGGCGCGGCTCGACGTGTCGTACGACCAGTTCATCCGTACCTCGCAGCCGGCGCACCAAGCGGGCGTGCAGGCGCTCATCGAACGCATTCACGAGTTGAACCCCGACGACTTCTATGAGAAGACGTACGAGGGCTGGTACTGCGTTGGGTGCGAACTGTTCAAGCGCGCCGATGAGATCGTAGACGGGAAGTGCGTGACCCATCCTACACGCGAACTCGAGTGGACGCAGGAGCACAACTGGTTCTTCCGGCTGACGCGTTACGCGCCGTTCCTCAAGGAACTGTTCGCCACGCACCCGGAATTCCTGCGCCCTGCAACGCGGCGCAACGAGATCCTGGCGCTGCTCGAACAGGGGTTGGAAGACATCTCCATCACCCGTTCGCGCCTCGCCTGGGCGATTCCGTTCCCGATTCCGACCTCGGACGGAGAGCGGCAGGGCACATGGGTGTGGTTCGACGCGCTCCCCAACTACCTGACTGCCACGGGCTACCCCGATCCGTCGTTCACCGATCGGTGGCCCGCGCAACTTCACGTGATCGGCAAGGACATCACTCGGCTGCACTGCGTCATCTGGCCGGCCATGCTGAAGGCCGCCGATCTGGCGCTCCCGGAAGCGGTGTGGGCCCACGGGTTCGTCTCACTGGGCGGCGAGCGATTCAGCAAGTCGGCCGGCGTGAAGCTGGAACTCGGCGACGCCATTGACCGGTTCGGCCCCGATGCCTTCCGCTACTTCCTGACCCGCGAAGTGCCCTTCGACGGGGACGGCAGCTTCTCGTGGGAGCGGTTCGAGGACCGGTACAACGCCGACCTGGCCAACGCCTGGGGCAATCTGGCGAGCCGGACGATTGCGATGGTGGAGCGCTATCGCGGCGGCGCGGTGCCGGCGGCGGTGCGCGGCCCGGTGGACGATGCCGACGCGGGCGACTACGCCGCCTATCACTCGTCGATGGACGGTTCCCGCGGGTACCTGCTGCACGAGGCGCTGCGCGCAGTCTGGCTCACGGTGGCCCGGGGCAACGAATACGTCGACCGTCAGGCGCCCTGGAAGCTGGCCAAGGATCCGGCCCTTGCCGCCGACCTGGACACGACGCTCGGCACGCTCATGCGGCAGCTTGCCCGCCAGTGCGTGGCTCTGCAGCCGTTCATGCCGCAGAAGGCGCAGGAACTCTGGGAACAACTCGGCGGGCCCGGCGCCGTGTCCGGGCAGCGCTTCGCCGACTTCGACGCGCTGGACGCCGCCGGCTGGACGGTGAAGAAGGGCCCGCCGCTCTTTCCGAAAGAAAAGCCGGCGGCCGGCTGACTGCCGACTGCAATTCGCAGTCGGCATCCGGCCGTGAGCTTCGCTTCTAGAACTTGATGCCGAACGTCAGCGGCAGCATCTGGGCCGATGACCCGCTGGTGTTGATGTAGAAGTAGCGGAGTTCCACGAACGCGGTCATGTCGGTCAGCTGCCACTGCAAGCCGCCGCCGAAGTTGATACCGAAATCGTTCTCTGTGATTCGTCCGGAGGCCGTGCTCAGGTGATTGAGCCCGATTCCGCCGATGAAGTACGGCGCCGCAGGTGTGGGAGCCAGGGGCAGCACCGCGTCCAGGTTTCCGGAGGTGATGCCCATGTTGAGCCCGCCGCTCTTGCCACTGAAGCCCGTGTACGACAACTCGCCGCGCAGTGCGACCGGCCATCCCTGCGGCGTTCCCTGGGCGAATCCGTTGATGATGTACCCGGTTTGCACCGACTGACTGAGCGTGCTCAGTGGAATGTTGAGTCCCGCGCTCAGGCCGAAATGTACGGGCGATTCGGACTGTTGGGCCTCGACCGACCGCTGGGGGATCACCACCAGGGCGAGCAGCGCCGCCGCGGACACCACGTAGCGAGAAACCTTCATAATTCGGCTCCTGTATCTGGGGTTCGGAGCGCGCCGTCGCCGGCGCATGGTCCGTTGTACACAGGCTCGGCTCCTGCCGGAACCGCACCCGCCTAAAACCTAGTGAGATGCACGATTCGTGAAAGCGGGTGGAGCTCGGAGCCGCCACCCGCCTTCACTACACCACATCGGCGGCCGGGTTACACCGATCCGCGGCCGCCTACTTCGGCGTGGTCGTCGTCGCTCCCTTCGAAGGCGCCGGCTTCGAGAAGTCCACCGTCGGCACCTGCGTCGCTCCCTCGGTGGCCTGGAAGTACTTCCGCTCCTTGGCCCCCGTGACCTTCGCGGTCAATACCGCCGGAAAGCGCCGGATGTAGGCGTTGTACGACTTCACCGCATCGTTGTAATCGCTGCGCGCAACGGCAACGCGATTCTCGGTGCCCGTGAGTTCGTCCTGCAGGCGCAGGAAATTCTCATCGGCCTTGAGGTTCGGATAGTTCTCCGAGATCGCCAGCAGACGCCCCAGGGCACCCGTCATCCCCTGATTGGCGTTGGCCATCTGTTCGGGATCGCCGCTCTTCACCGAGTTGATCAGGCGCGAACGGGCCTCGGCCACCGTGTTGAACACCTCTTCCTCGTGCGCCGCATATCCCTTCACGGTGTTCACGAGATTCGGAATCAGGTCGGCGCGCCGCTGCAGTTGGACCTCGATCTGACTCTGCGCGGATGAGGCCTGCTCGTCCAGAGTCTGGATGGTGTTGTACCCGCAACCCGAAACGAACACGGCGAGCGCTACGACGAGCCAGCGACGTTTCATCGGTGCATCCCTCGTTCCCAATGGTGAACCGGCGCCGGACCGAACCTGCCTGTCCCCGCCGGACGAAGACCGGAATCGCATCCGGCCCTCCCGTCCCTACGAACACTCACGGGCTGGAGTTCCGCCCACTACCCCTGCGCGGCGAACCGGTCCAGATACTCCACGACCCCCTCCATCCCGCGCAGAAAGCCGTCGAGCACCGCCGGCGCGTCGACCGGCGCGAGCTTGGACTCACCCCGGACGTGGCGCACCACGCGCACGAAGGGATCGGCCTCGACGCGAGCCGCACCCGATACCGAACGGCTCAACTCCACGTTGTCGCGCGACGGCGTGTCCCCGCGCAGTCGCTCCACTGCCCGGAAGATCACCATGATCGTGCTCACGCTCGATGACAGGAGTTGGAGTTCCGCCTTCCGATCGCCGGCCGAAGCCAGCAGCCCTTGCCGCAGCGCCAGCAACTTCCCGCGCGCCTGGTGCTCCAGCTGAAGACGCAGATCCCCCTTGCTCACCCGGATGCCCTCGAACGGCGACGGTCCGTGCAGCAGTCGATGCCGGTCGATCATGTCGGCGTATTCCATCGGGAACACGTCGGCCGAATCCCGCCACTCCTCCTCGGTGAAGATCAATGGAGGCGGATTGCCGGCCTGCCCCCACGCGCGCGCCGTGGCCGAGAGCGCCCGCAACCGGTCGGCATCCAACCGCTTGACGATCACGAGCACGTTGTAGTCGGAGCGATCGGGGATGTGCTCGCCCGCCGCCGCCGAACCGTAGAGCACGACTGAGCGCAGGCCGTCCGCGAACCCCGAGTTGAGTTGGGCTACCAATTCTTCGAGCGTCATCTTTGCCATAGCGTCACCAGGAAGAGCCGCCGCCACCACCACTGAACCCACCACCGCCGCCGAACCCGCCGAATCCACCGCCCCCCCCGAATCCGCCACCGCCACCGCCAAACCCCCCACCACCCCATCCACCCCGGCCACCACCACCCATGCCCCACGGGATGAAGAAGAGCGGGAGGCACCCGCGGCGGCGCCCACCGAGCATGCTCAGGAGAATGAACAGCAGGAACAGAAAGACAACCGGGGGAATGCCGCCGGACTGTCCGTTGCCGCGCCGAGCCGGCGCTCGCACCGCCGTGAGGGCTGAATCGAGCGAGAAGTGGTATTCCCCGGCCATCGCCTGGGCGACGCGAACCGCCACCAGCGAAATGCCGTCGCTGTAGTTGCCGCTCCGGAAGTACCTGGAGACCGCCTCACGACAGATATCCCCGGTATTGGCATCGGTCAGATATCCTTCGGCCCCTCGCCCCACCTCGATGCGACACTCACCGCGCCCACTCGAATTGGTCTCCTTGGGCACGATGAGGATCACGACGCCGGCATTCCGATTCGGATCGCCCGGCTGCCCGACGTTCCCCACCTTCCACTGCCGGCCGATCTCCAGGCTCACCTCGCTCACCGGCCGGCCCTTGAGGTCGGGCAGCGTGACGATGGCCATCTCGCCGGGCGAACTGGTGCGCACCGCCTGCGCCAGCCGCGTCAGGACGTTCGCCGTCTGTGGCGTCAGTACGTGCGCGAAATCGTCGACCAACCCGGTCGGCGCTGGAATCTGCAGCGGGCCACTCTGAAGCAGCGCCGCAACGCCCAGAAGGAGCGAGAGCATGAACACGAGCGTTCGGAGTCGGGTAAGAGAAGTCGTTGGCCCCGCTCGAGTCTAGCCAACCCGCGGGCCCGTGGCCAGACGACGGCAAGTCCTCCGCATGTCGCTGGCCTGCATTAAGTTAGTACGCAGTCCGGAGCACTGCAGTTTCCTCCGCCCTCTCTCTCGATCCCAGCCGCCATGCTTCGCACCCGTTTCCTCCTCTCGTCCTCGGCAGTGGTGCTGGCCCTCGCCACGCTCGGCGCCGCTGCGTCCCGGCCGGGGAACGGCCAGACGCCAGCCCAGATGGCCCCCGACAGCATCTCGGCCCGGGCCGACGCAGGACGCATTCTCGGCTCGCCCACGGCCAAGGTGTGGCTCATCGAAGCAAGCGACTTCCAGTGCCCATTCTGCAAACAGTGGCACGACGAATCGTACGCGACGATCATCAAGGACTACGTGAACACGGGAAAGGTGCGGTACGCGTTCCTGAACGACCCACTCGCCATGCACCAGTTCTCCATGCAGGCCGCGGAAGCCGCCATGTGCGCCTCGATCCAGAACAAGTTCTGGCCGATGCACCAGACGCTCTTCGCCACGCAACACAACTGGGAAGTCCTGCCGAACCCGGCCGCGTACTTCGACTCCCTCGCCGTGAAGGCCGGGGTGAACGCCGACGAATGGCGGAGCTGCGTGCGGACGCACGCTGCGCGTCCCATCATCGACGCCGACCGGTACCGGTTGCGGGCCAGCGGCGTGCAGTCCACCCCCACATTCTTCGTCGGCAGCCAGCGCCTGGAGGGCGTGCAGCCGCTCGCCGTCATGCGAAAGGTGCTGGACGACGCGCTGGCCAAAGCGGGCACGCCGTAGCGCGAACGCCGTCGTCCCGGTACGCGCCGTGAACGCCGCCGTCCGCCCCGTGTACGCCGCCGCCTCGCAGCTGGCGCGGCTGGGCGCGGCCCTCGCGCCCGCGGATGGATCGAAGTTGGTCCGCACCTTCGCCGCGCGGCGCGGCATCCGCGAGCGCTACTCGGCATGGGCGCGGCAGGAACGCCGGACCGATCGACCGCTGCTCTGGATGCATGCGCCCTCAGTGGGCGAGGGGTTGCAGGCCCGGCCGGTGCTCGAGCGACTGCGCGCCCGGCACCCCGACCTGCAGCTGGCCTACACCTTCTTCTCGCCGAGCGCGGAGCGGTTCGCGTCCGGGTTGGACGTGGATTTCCGGGACTACCTCCCGTTCGACACCACCGGCGACGCGCGGGCCGCGCTCTTGGCGCTGTCGCCCCGTGCGCTGGTGTTCAGCAAGCTGGACGTGTGGCCGGTACTGGCGCGCGAGGCGGCGCGACGTGACGTGAAGCTCGCCCTGGTGAGTGCCACCCTGGCAGCCGACTCGTCCCGCGGGCGCGGGCTGGCGGCTCTGGTGCTGCGCGATGCATATGCGTGCCTCGACGGCGTGGGCGCCATCGACGGCGCCGACGCCGAGCGCCTGGTGCGCCTCGGCGTGCGCGAGGCGGTAGTCGAGGTAACGGGAGACACCCGGTTCGATCAGGTGTGGGCGCGCGCGGCCGGCGCCGGCCCCGGCCGGCCGCTGATCGCCCCGCTCGTGTCGGAGCGCCCGACCATCGTGGCGGGTTCCACGTGGCCCACCGACGAGGCCCACCTCCTTCCTGCCTTCGCGGCCTGTCGCACCGACACGCCCGCGGTTCGACTCATCATCGCGCCGCACGAGCCAACCCCCGAACATCTGCGACCCGTGGAACGGTGGGCGGCCGAGGCACGGATCTCCCTGGCACGGCTCGGAACACCCGAGGCCTCCACCGCCGACGTCGTGCTCGTGGACCGGGTGGGGGTGCTCGGCGACCTGTACGCACTCGCCGATCTCGCATACGTCGGTGGCGCGTTCCACTCGGCCGGGCTGCATTCGGTGCTCGAACCGGCGGCATTCGGAGCGCCGGTGCTGTTCGGTCCGCGGCATCAGGGGACGCGGGACGCCGGGCTCCTGCTGCAGGCGGACGCCGGGGTGGCGGTCGCCAACCGGTCCGACCTGCTGGCAGCTCTGAACGCCTGGGTACGGGACGCCGCCGCCCGGCGGGCCGCCGGCGCGCGCGCGCGGGGAGTCATCGAGCAGGGACTTGGCGCCGCCGAGCGTTCCACCCGTCTGGTGGAACGGATGTTGGGCGACTGACCGGTCAGCTTCCGTTTCGCTACAGCCCGGAGCATCTTACGAGGGTATCTCCCCTGTGGCGTGAGCGCACGCTGCTCGGCTTCAATCCGGGAGTCCGCGTGCGAACAGCCACACCGTTGGTCCTGCTGAGTTGTCTTCTCCTGGCCGGCGCCTGCGCAAGCGGCAAGACACCACCGCCCGGCGACGGTGCATCGATGTCGCTCTCGGGGCCGGCCCCGGTGGTCATGCGGTTCGCGGGGCGGTTCAGTCCGGTGAGCAACCTGACCTCCGGCTCCATCGTCTCTGGGTCCACGCGCATCGTGGGGACCGTCCGGCTCACGAGCGCGCCGGGAAGCGACGACCAGTACACCGTAGAGTTCGAGTTCACCTCGGACCGGGGCATGGAGGAACTCCTCTGGACCGTGGTCCCCGGCCGTTGCGGGAACGGCAGCATCCCGCTGACGCCTCCCAACCAACTCCGGCCCATCGAAGTCCCCAACAACGGGAGCGTCCGACTCAGCCGCGAATTCAGGGGGGACTCACGGACGGATTGGACTACCACGTGAATCTGTATGCGAACGGCGGCTCCGACCTCTCGTCGGTGATCGGCTGCTCCAATCTCAAGAGCTGACGAAGCGGACAGCCCATGCGGGATGCGGGAAGGCGAACGGCCCCGGGCATCTGCCCGGGGCCGATCGTGCAACTGGTCGTCCGCCGCTTGGAATCAGGCGGCGGTAGCGCTCTCCGTCACGACGCGCACGTGGTCTTCGACCACCTGCAGAAAGCCACCCTCGACATTGAACCGGCGCTGGGCGGATCCCTCGTCCAGGCGAAGTTCGCCCTTGCCCAGCAGGGTCATCATCGGGGCGTGCCCGGTGAGAATGCCGAGCTTGCCGTCGAAGGCCGGCGCCACGACGGTCTCAGCCGTGCCCTCGAAGAGGACGGCACCGGGCGAGATGACGGAAACTTTGAGCATGGATTCGGCCCTCAGCCCTGCGCCGCCAGCTTCTTGGCGTTGGCGATCACGTCGTCGGCGCCGCCGGCCATGAAGAATGCCTGCTCGGGATACTGGTCGAACTCACCGGCCACGAGCCGTTCGAACGAGCTGATCGTCTCCTCGAGCTTCACGTACTTGCCCGGGATGCCCGTGAACTGCTCGGCAACCGCGAACGGCTGCGACATGAACCGCTGAATGCGGCGGGCGCGACCGACGATCTTCTTGTCGTCTTCCGAGAGTTCGTCCATGCCGAGGATGGCGATGATGTCCTGCAGCTCCTTGTAGCGCTGGAGGATCTTCTGCACGTCGGTGGCCACCTTGTAGTGGCGCGCGCCCAGGTACTGGGGATCGAGGATGCGCGAGCTCGACGACAGCGGATCGACGGCCGGGTAGATGCCCAGCTCGGTGATGGCGCGCGAGAGCACGACCGTGGCGTCGAGGTGCGCGAACGCCGTGGCCGGCGCCGGATCGGTGATGTCGTCGGCGGGCACGTAGATGGCCTGCACCGACGTGATCGAGCCGTCGCGCGTGCTGGTGATGCGTTCTTGCAAATCACCCATTTCGGTCGCAAGAGTCGGCTGATAGCCCACGGCGCTCGGCATGCGGCCAAGAAGCGCGGAGACTTCCGAACCAGCCTGGGTGAATCTGAAGATGTTGTCGATGAACACGAGCACGTCGGCGTGTTCACGGTCGCGGAAGTACTCGGCCACGGTGATCCCCGAGAGGCCGACGCGCAGACGCGCGCCCGGCGGCTCGTTCATCTGGCCGTAGATCAGCGCCGTGGAGGCGAGGACGCCCGACTCCTTCATTTCGAGATAGAGATCGTTGCCTTCACGGGTCCGCTCGCCCACGCCACAGAACACCGAGCGGCCACCGTGGCCCTTCTGCACGTTGTTGATGAGCTCCATGATGACGACCGTCTTGCCCACGCCGGCGCCGCCGAACAGGCCGATCTTGCCGCCCTTCACGAACGGGGCGATGAGGTCGATGACCTTGATGCCCGTTTCGAAGACTTCGGTTTTCGGCTCGAGGTTCGCGAAGTCGGGGCGCTTGCGATGGATGGGCCACCGCTCGGCGTCGGCGGGAATCGGCTCGCCATTGTCCACCGGTTGCCCGAGGACGTTGAGGATCCGGCCCAGCGCGGCCTCGCCCACCGGCACCGTGATCGGTCCGCCGGTGTCGACCACGTCCATGCCGCGCACGACGGCGTCGGTGGACGACATGGCGACCGCGCGCACCTGGTTGCGGCCGATGTGCTGCTGCACTTCGACCACGACGTTGACGTCGATGCCGTCCACCGTGGCTTTCAGGGTGAGCGCGTTGTAGAGCTCGGGAAGCTTGTCGGCTTCGAACTCGACGTCGAGCACCGGTCCGATGACCTGGACGACTTTTCCGATGTTGGCGGGAGCAATAGTAGTGGCGGACATGGCTATCCCTGGAGGGCCGCAGCGCCGCCGACGATCTCGGCGATCTCCTGCGTGATCTGCGCCTGGCGGGCGCGGTTGTAGGTACGGCGGAGGATGTTGATCATGTCGGACGCGTTGTCCGTGGCATTCTTCATGGCCGTGCGCTGGGCACTCTGGAACGCCGCTTCGCTCTCGACCAGGGCGCGATAGACGGCGTTGCGCACATAGGCCGGCAGCAATTGGCCGAGGATCTCGTCGGCGGTCGGGTAGAGCAGGTAATCGAGTGGCGCGCCCTCGCGCTTCGGGGGTGTGACGGGAAGCAGGCGCTCGTGCACGGCCGGCGTGGAGAGGACCGAGTTGAACTTGGTGTAGACGAGATACACGGCGTCGAGTGGCCCCTCGCCGAATGCCGCGCTCAGGTCGTCGACCAACTCGCCGGCGTTTGCGGGCGTCGGCTTGTCCCCGATATCGGTGCGCATCGACGTCATGGTGCGCCCCACGTACTTGAAGTAGCCCACGCCCTTCCGACCCACCACGTGCAGGTCTACCTGCACGCCCTCGCCCTCGAGCTGCGCCACCAGCGCGCGCGCTTCCTTGATCAAGTTGGAATTGAAGGCACCGGCCAATCCGCGGTTCGACGTGACGAGCAGGACCGCCGCCCGCTTCACCTCGGTCGGCTGGCGCAGTAGCGGAAACCGATCGGCGAGATCGGGCGAGTACAGATCGGCCAATACCGCCGCGAGCGCCGTGGCGTACGGCCGCGCCGCGAGCACGCGATCCTGCGCCCGCTTCATCTTGGAGGTGGCAACCATCTCCAGCGTGCGCGTGATTTTCCGCGTGTTCTCGACCGACTTGATGCGGCCTTTGAGCTCGCGACCCTTGGCCATGGGCTAGACGCTCGCGGTGGTGGTCTTGGTCGAACCCCTGCCGGCCGTCTGCTTGTAGGCACCGAGGGCCGCCTTCAGCTCGGCCTCGAGATCCTTGGACAGCGCCTTCTGGGTGCGGATCTTCTCGCCCACCTGCGGATGACTGGCCGACATGAACTCGAGGAAGCCGCGCTCCCAGTCGCGGATGTGCGCGAGTTCCACGTCGTCCAGGTAGCCGTTGGTCACCGCGTAGATGATCATCACCTGCTGTTCCACCGGCATCGGCTGGTACTGGCCCTGCTTGAGGACCTCCACCGTGCGCGCGCCGCGCTCGAGCTGCCGCTTGGTGGCGGCATCGAGGTCGGAGGCGAACGAGGCGAAAGCTTCGAGCTCGCGATACTGCGCGAGGTCGAGGCGCAGGCGGCCGGCCACCGACTTCATGGCCTTGATCTGCGCCGAGCCGCCGACGCGCGACACCGAGATGCCGACGTTGATGGCGGGGCGGACGCCGGCGAAGAACAGGTCGGCCTCGAGGAAGATCTGGCCGTCGGTGATCGAGATGACGTTGGTCGGGATGTAGGCCGACACGTCGCCGGCCTGCGTTTCGATGATCGGCAGCGCGGTGAGCGAGCCCCCGGGCTTGATGATGTTCTTGCCGTCCACCACGCCCTCGTCCTCACGCAGCTTGGCCGCGCGCTCGAGCAGGCGGCTGTGGAGGTAGAACACGTCGCCGGGGTACGCTTCGCGGCCCGGCGGGCGGCGAAGCACCAGCGAGAGCTGCCGATACGCGGCGGCCTGCTTGGACAGGTCATCGTACACGCACAGCGTCGGCTTGCCCTCGTTGTACATGAAGTACTCGGCCATCGCGCAACCCGAGTAGGGCGCGATGTACTGCATCGGCGCCGGATCGGACGCCGTGGCGGCGACGATGATCGTGTAGTCCATGGCGCCGGCTTCCTTCAGACGCTCCTGCACCGACGCGACCGTCGACGCCTTCTGGCCGATCGCGACGTACACGCAGATGACGCCCGTGCCCTTCTGATTGATGATCGTATCGACGGCGATGGCGGTCTTGCCGGTGCCGCGGTCGCCGATGATCAGCTCGCGCTGGCCGCGGCCGATCGGGATCATCGAGTCGATGGCCATGATGCCGGTCTGCAGCGGCTCCTTCACGGGCTGACGCACGATGATGCCTGGTGCCGGCGACTCGACCTTGCGGGTCGTCGTGGCGTTGATCTCGCCGCGGCCGTCGATGGGACGCCCCAGCGCGTCGACCACGCGCCCGATGAGCGCCTGCCCCACCGGCACGTCGAGCACGCGCGACGTGCGGCGCACCTCGTCGCCTTCCTTGAGCTGCAGGAAGTCACCGAGCACTACCGAGCCGATGTTGTCCTCTTCGAGGTTCAGCGCGAGCGCGGTGATCTTGTTGCCGGTTTCCGACGAGGTGATCTCGAGCATCTCGCCGGCCATGGCCTTCTGCAGACCGTAGATGCGGGCGATGCCGTCCTTCACTTCGAGAACGGAACCAACTTCCTCGACATCGAGCGAATGGAGATCAGCAGCCTCGATCTCGCGGAGCAGGATGTCCTTGATCTCGCCGGGGCGAAGTGTCGTCTCGGTAGCCATACGGAATGGGCGAAAAGGGGGCGTCGAAAAATTGATGGAGAGCTTGTGAAAATTATCACAAGGCCGAGGGGCGTGCAAGCCGCGGAGACCGGAACCGGAGGGCGAACACCCAGGGTCGAGATCGCTCCTTCCGGAACGATTTCGATGCCGGTGGCCCGCGGCCGTGCCACGACCTTACCCCACATGGCGGGAAGCCTCAAGGACCTCAAAGTCTGGCAGGAAGCGGTCGGCCTCGCGGCCGACGTCATCCGTGCCGTGCGCCACACCAACCGCCGCGAGATCAAGATCGTGGCCGAGTTGCTCATGGCCACCGGCATCACCCTCGCCGACCACATTGCCGAAGGGTTCGGGCGCTATTCGGCGCCCGAGCAGCGGCAGTGCTATCGAGCCGCCCGCCGGGACCTGCTCCGCCTCGAAACCGAACTCGCCGTCGCGCGCCAGGCCGACCTCGTTTCGGCCGCCCACCTTGCCCAGCTTTCCCATCGGGCGCAGCTCGTGGCGCGACTGCTGGGCGGATACCTCGTGTATCTGGACCGACAGCTCGCGGAGCCCGGCAAGCCTAGCCGCGACTCCGGGCGTGTCCGCGGTTGAACCGCTCCACCAGATCGACGGTCCGCAGCCGTGCCAGCGACGCCGGGCGGGTGGCGGCAATGCGTTGGGCCGTGCTGGAGAGATGCGACGACGAGGCAAATCCGAGTACGCGGGCCACGTCGCGCACGTCGTACCCGGGATTCTTGGCCAGTTCGGCGGCGCCGATCAGGCGCACCAGATCGATGACCCGCTTCAGGTTGGGCGCCCCGTCGGCCGAGAACGTGCGGCTCAGATGCTCGCGCGTGACGCCCAGCGACTCGGCCAACGCGGCCGTGCGCACGGGACGGCCGGCATGTCCCACCACATACTGCCAGGCGCCCACCTGCAGCGCCGTGGTCAGCGCCAGCGGCCTGGGCGGCTTGCCCAGGGCGCGGTTGAAGCGGGTGCTGTACGCCTGCCGCCGCACGAGTTCGCGCATCGCCTCCTCGTCGACATCCTCCACCAACACGTCCGCGAAGTCGAGCGCGGCGCACTGGGCCAGCACCGGTCCGTCAGCGGCCCGGAGGGTGGTGAGGGCGAAGAACGGGACGCTCGGGTACTCGCGGGCCAGCGCGGCCGCCTGCCAGTTCTCTTCCTGCGCGGACCCGAGATCGACGATGGCGGCGTCGATCAACTCCTCGTGGAAGCTGCGGCCAAAGTCCTCCACCGATCGGCGCACTACGAGGCGCCACCGGCGTCGGGGGAAGGTCTCGCGGGCCAGCGCGCGGGTACGTTCGCGGGGCGCGAAGACGAGAATGGTAGGCGGCGGCCCGGCCGGCGCGACGCGTTGGTGCATGGGTCAGACGCCGGCGAGGCGCGCGGAAACCTGGTCGTTCGCGCGCCGCAGGATCTCGCGGGCGTTCCCGTAGGAGATGCGAGTCTCGGCTTCGGCGAACGGCAACCACTTGCAGGCGCTGATGCCCTCGTCCCGCTGCGGGCAGGTGCGCGAGGTCGAGGTCTCCATCAGGAAGAAGTGGCAGATCTTGTGGATCAGGCGGCCGCGAAATCGGAAGTACCAGTCGATGGTGTCGATGTCCCCGCGCACCTCGACGTCGGCCAGCCCCGTCTCCTCGACCACTTCACGGGCGGCGGCGGTGGCCGGAAGCTCGCCCTCCTCGATATGCCCCTTGGGGAATCCCCAGTTCTTGTAGCTGTCGCGGATGAGCAGGTAGAGCGGACGTCCGTCCTGCAGGCGGTAGACGACCCCGCCGGCGGAGGTCTCGAGCGTCGCGCGCGGACGGCTCACGGCGATACCTCGGCCACGATCTGGGTGTCGGCCTCGAGCGACGGACGCCCTTCGATGAACTGGCGGACGATCGGATCCTCGGTCTGCTTGATTTCCTCCACCGTCCCGCACTGACGCACCTTGCCCTCGTAGAGCATCGCAATGCGGGTGCCCACCGTGTACGCGCTCCGCATGTCGTGGGTGATCACGACCGCGGTCACACCCAGCCGCTCGCGGAGGCGGACCATGAGCTGATCGATCACGGCGCTCGTGACCGGGTCGAGCCCCGTCGTGGGCTCATCGTAGAGGATGTATTTGGGGCGGGTGGCGATGGCCCGGGCAATGCCCACTCGCTTGCGCATGCCGCCGGAGAGTTCCGCCGGAAACTTGTCGGGCACGTCCGCCAGATCCACGAGATCCAGCGCCTCGTGCACGCGCTCGGCGATCTCCCGATCGTCGAGTTCGCCCTGCTTGCGCAGTCCCATGGCGACGTTGTCGGCGACGTTGAACGAGTCGAAGAGGGCCGCGAACTGGAACACGTAGCCCACCCGCGCGCGGAGCTTGTACAGCTCCTTCCGCGAGAGCTTGGGCACCTCGAGCCCATCCACCCACACCTCGCCCGAATCGGGTTCCAGGAGGCCGACGATGTGCTTGATGGCCACGGACTTGCCGCTGCCCGAGTAGCCGATGATGACCACCGTCTCGCCTTCAGGAACGTCGAGGGTGAATCCGTCGAGGACGGTTTTCGGCCCGAAGGACTTGTGAACGTCGATGAGGCGAATCATGAGCCGGGGAGGAGGCGGGGGAAAGAAATGTGATCAATGCCGTGCGTTACCGCAAACTGGAGCGGTCACGCGAGCAACGGCGCAGGACCGAGCGAGCGGGGAAACGAAAGGGCCGGCTTGCGCCGGCCCATCCGAAGACTACGGTCGTCGAACTGCGAACTGCCAACCGCGTTCTAGGCCGCGAAGCTTCCCAGCGCCCGTCCGACATCGCCTTCGCGCAGGCGCTTGAGCGCGCGGTCGCGCAGCTGGCGAACCCGCTCGCGGGTGACGCCCAGCATCGAACCGATCTCTTCGAGCGTATGCTCGCGTCCGCCTTCCAGCCCGAAGTAGAGGCGCAGCACCTTGGCGTCGCGCGGGGGAAGCGTGCTCAGGGCCTGCTCGATCTCGTCGGTGAGGAAGCGGTTCATTGCCTCCTCCTCGGTGTCGGGCATCTCGTCGGCGACGAAGCGCTCGATGAGGGAGCGATCGCCTTCGGGATCCATGGGCGCGTCGAGGCGCACGTCGCTGGTGTTGAGCGCGGCGAGCGACTGGACCACGTCCACCGACAGGCCCGTGAGGTGCGAGAGTTCTTCGGGGCTCGGCTCGCGGTTGAGCTTCTGCCGGAGGATTTCCGACGCCTTGATGATTCTCGACAGGTCGGCGGTGCGATTGAGGGGCACACGAACCGTGCGGCCCTGGCGTGCCAGCGCCGACAGGATGGCCTGCCGAATCCACCAGACGGCGTACGAGATGAACTTGACGCCCTGATCGGGGTCGAATTTCCGGGCCGCCGTGAGCAGACCGACGTTCCCCTCGCCGATCAGATCGATGAGTGGGAGACCACGGTTCTGGTACTTCTTGGCGACGGAAATAACGAAGCGCAGGTTGCGCTTCACGAGTTCCTGCAGCGCATCCTGGTCACCCGCACGGATCTTCCGCGCCAGCTCGATCTCCTCCATGCCCTTGAGCAGGGGATACGTGCTGACCTCGTAGAGGTATTGATCCAGGATGTCGCGCTCGGGCTCGCTCGGCGCGATGCCTGCCGGCGCGGCGGTACGCCGGCGGCGGCGCTTGACTTCGGTCATGTAATGCCTCGAACGGACTGCGTGTTGAATGATCTATGAGCTGCGACGCGGTGTGTCGCGAAGCTGAACTGCCGGAATGTGCGCAGCGGTAGGCGCACGGCGTCCCCATCCATAATCAGATAGCGGGAGGCGACAAAAAATACCGCTTTGTCAGGGAATCGCCAGTCCCCTTCGTTGACACCCATTATACGCCTGGATATACTTCGCGGTTCCTGACAACCCGCTTTCTTTGCGGGATGTCCCCGGGGGCGTAGCTCAGTTGGGAGAGCGCTTGAATGGCATTCAAGAGGTCAGGGGTTCGATTCCCCTCGCCTCCATCGGCACCGGGTCACCGGCGCTGACGGCCGGGCCGAAGGAAAGCATCCGCAACACGACCCGGAGATCGCGGGAATAGCTCAGTTGGTAGAGCACAACCTTGCCAAGGTTGGGGTCGCGGGTTCGAGTCCCGTTTCCCGCTCTCTGTTTTCGACACATGTGATGAACCGCTGAACGGGCCGGGAAGTTCCCGAGAGCGGTGCGGGCGGTTAGCTCAGTTGGTTAGAGCGCCACGTTGACATCGTGGAGGTCACAAGTTCGAGTCTTGTACCGCCCATGCCCCATGCATCCCAACAGGAGCATGGGGTTTTTTCGTCGTCGCGACGCCGCTCGGGAGGTCGAAGCTCGGCCTGAGGGCCTCACAGCCTCACCGATTCACGGGTCGACCCGTTGCCCTGCCTCTCCCGCGCAGATATTTTTGACTGCTACGCCGTTCCGGCGTAGGTAATTGCAGGACAAGCGACTGCGTTGCGCCCGTAGCTCAATTGGATAGAGCATCTGACTACGGATCAGAAGGTTGGGGGTTCGAGTCCCTCCGGGCGCATCACGCGGTGGCACCGGTATCAGACAGTCGACGGGGCGTAGCTTAGCCCGGTAGAGCGCCTGCTTCGGGAGCAGGAGGTCGCTGGTTCGAATCCAGTCGCCCCGACTGAACAAAGCCCCTGCGTCGCAGGGGCTTTGTCTGTTTCAGGCCTGGCGCGAACGGCCTCCATACGATTCATGGGCGACGAGGTTCCCCTCGGCGGCCGCGGCGAACTCGCTGCTCGGAGAGATGCCGGTTCCGGCATTTTCTGGCCTTCGCCGCCATGTTGCGCGATTTTCGTCCCGTCCCTCCGCGTTCCACCCGCCGCTCGCCGTCCGTCTCACCCATCGCCGACGCCGTCAGGTTGCCCGTGCTGCTCCGGCTTTTCGCCCCGCTCGTTCTGCTCCTCGCTCCGGCGCACGCCTCCCCGGTCACCGCGCCAATCGTTCGCACGGCCCCGTCGCTCTCCAACGACGTCATCCGCGCCGACTTCGGCCCGCGGGGCCTCTCCCATCTCGTGGATCTGACGCGGCCCGACGCGCGCGACTTCGCGCGGGACGGATTCCGCCTCACCATCGACGGGTCCACCTACGACAGCAGGACCCTGGACGCGCCGCTGCCGCGCAGCGCGCCCGACAGTGTGTGGTACGCCTGGACCGCCGGCCCCTACCGAATCCGCGTCACGTACGAATTGCGCCCCGGTTGGCGGTTCATCAGCAAGCGCCTCTCCGTGACGAGCACCGCCTCCCGCTTCCACGTGGACAGCGTCGCGGTGTGGCGCGACAGCCTCGCCCGCGCGCCAACGGCGATGTACGTCGTGAAGTCGTCGCACGAACGCCTCGGCCCCGAGGACTACGCCGGCGCTCTTCGCTTCGCCGGCAACCGCGGCCTGCTCGCCGTCGTGCAGAACCCGTTCCTGCACGTGTCCCTCGCCGGCGGCGCGTTCACCGTCGCCTACGCGCCGGACATGGACTGGCGCTCCAGCTACGGCCCCTTCGAGAGTGACCGCGGGCTGCTCGGCACCTACCGGCTCACCGGCCGCCGGCAGCCCGACCGGATGCGCCCCGAGTGGGCGCAGGACAGCGTCCCGGTGCAGCCGGGCCTCGACGTCGCCGAGCGCGACGCGTTCACAGGCATGGTCCGGGCGTTCCTCATCGACCCACGGGCCAAGCCGATCAACGTGTTCGTCGGGTGGACGGCCAACGACTATCAGATCGACGTCGCCACCCGGGCCGGACGCGCCGAGTACGAGCGCCTGCTCCACCGCGCCGCGCAGATGGGCGCCGAGTACGCCCTCTACGCCCCCTCCAATTCCGCCCTGTCGCGACGCGACAGCAGCGTAGACGACTGGAGTTGGGAGCACGTGCTCTGGCTGGGTCTCGGACAGCAGATCCGGAAGAATGCATGGCACATCGCGTCGAGCCCGATCCCGCCGTCGGTGCAGGAGATGCTCGACTATGCGAAGACACAGCATCTGAAGCTGCTCGCGTACGTGTATCCCGTGCTGCCGTTCACGCAGGACAGCGCCTGGATCGTGACGGCGCGCGGCCGGCACTACGCCAGCCTCGGCGTGCGCGCCTGGCAGGACTGGCTGATCAGGGCGCTGGTGGAATTTCACGACCGCACGGGGATCGGCGGCTACTCATTCGACCACACCTTCCTCACATATCCCGGCACGAGCGGCTACGCGCAGTGGTACGGGTGGCGGCGCGTGATGGAAACCATCAAGCGCGAGCGGCCGGACCTCGTGATCGACGGACGGCAGGCGTACCAGGAGTACGGACCGTGGAGCTGGCTGGCCGGCTCGTATCCGCACCCGACGTCAACCGACGAGCAGCCGGAGAGCTTCGTCCCCTTCCCCGACCTGCACTTCGACCGGGTATCGGCGGATCGCGAGCGCTACACCGCCTACCGCTACCGCAACTACGAGTTCGCCCCCAGCGAGATCGTCCCCGGCTACATCACGCACCAGACCTCGCGCAGCGACGCCACGGGCGACATGCCCTTCGCGCGCACCGACAGCGGGCCGCAGCTCGTGAGCTTCCGCGCCCGTGACTGGGACTATCTGGGGTGGCGGTACTCGCTGCTCTCGTCGATCGCGATCGCGGGGTGGAACAACGTGATCGACATGATCCCGGCGCGCGATTCGGCGGAGTACGCGGACTTCTCGTCCGAGGACGCGGGGTTCTTCCGCCACTGGCTCGACTGGACGGTGGCGCACCGAGAACTGCTGCGACACACCCGAACGATCATCGGGCAGCCGGCGCTGGGTCGTGTCGATGGAACCGCGGCGATCATGGGTGACAGCGGATACGTGTTCCTGTTCAACCCGAACGCGCGACGGATGACCGCCGAGTTCACGCTCGACTCCACGCTGGGTTTCGCCGCGGGACGCGGCCCGGCGCTCGAGCTGCGCGAGGTATACCCGCGGGAAGGGATGCGGATCGGGAAGCCGGGCGTCGGGCTCTGGCGCTACGGCGACCGGGTGTCGATCCCGATGGACGGCGCCTCGGCGGTGGTGCTCGAGGTACGGCCCTTCGATGCGGCAATGGGACAAACGATCCTGTTCAACGCGCCGGGCCACGCGTCGTCCAGTGCATTCGGGATCACGCTTCGCCACGTGACCGGCGAGCCCGGGACCACCGCGCACCTGCTGGTGACGCTGCCTGCCGGCGCCGTGCCGGCGCCCGACTCGGCGACGGTGAACGGCGTGCCGGTACCGGTGCACCGTATCACGCTGGATCGCGTCTCGCTCGACGTGACCTTCGCCGGCTCGGCGTTCCACCAGTTGCAGCCGGTGGGCGTGTACGACTCGACGTTCACGGGCGGCACCTTCCGCGGGACGTTCACCGTTCCGTCGCGCATTCTCGACCAGCTCCGGGCACGACAGCGCTCGTGGCCGATTCCGTGGACCACTGAGGACTTCGCGACCACCTGGCTCGCTCCGCAACGGCTGCTGCTGTTCGTGGACATCGCGCAGCCCGACCCGAGCTGGGAGGCGCGCATGACGATCGATGGCGCGGCGATCGCCCTGCACAAGGCGTACTCGTCGGTGCGACCGGTGCGCCGCGATTTCGTGGGGTTCTACGCCGACGTCTCGCTGCTCGGCGGGGACGCGCCCCACACGGTGGAGCTGACGCTCCCCGCCTTGCGACCCGGCCAGTTCCAGGGTCTCTTTTTCGAGAATATCGAACCGCAATACACGGGCGTGGTCGCCCGTGATCACTAGGGAGAGTTCATGAACAGCTTCGTCGCGCTCATCTCCGGTCTCGCGCTCGCCGGATCGGCCGCCGCCTGGAGCGGCGTCACCCCCACGCCGACCCCACCGCCTGCCACGGGCAACGGCCTCGCCCTCACGCCGCCTATGGGCTGGAACAGCTGGAACCGATTCGGGTGCAACGTGAGCGACAGCCTGATCCGCGGGATGGCCGACGCCATCGTGGCCAGCGGCATGCGGGACGCCGGCTATCAGTACGTCACCATCGACGACTGCTGGCAGGTAGCGCGCGACGCCAATGGGACCATCGTGGCCGATTCGATCCGCTTCCCGCACGGCATCAAGGCGCTGGCCGACTACGTGCACCACAAGGGACTGAAGTTCGGGATCTACACGGACGCCGGCCGGTTCACCTGCCAGCACCGGCCCGGGTCGTACGGCCACGAGGTGCAGGACGCCAAGACCTACGCCGACTGGGGCGTGGACTACGTGAAGGTGGACTGGTGTAATGCGCAGGGCATCGACGCACCGGCGCAGTACGCCAAGATTCGCGACGCGCTTCTGCACGCGGGGCGGCCGATCGTGTTCAGCATCTGCGAGTGGGGAAGCAACCGGCCATGGGAGTGGGCGGACACGACGGGCAACCTCTGGCGCACCACCGGCGACATCTGGGACAGCTACCAGAGCATGGTGGCCAACGTGGATCTCTCGATGCAGTACTGGCACGCGGCGGGGCCCGGCCACTGGAACGACCCCGACATGCTGGAGGTGGGCAACGGCGGGATGACGCGTGACGAGTACCGCGCGCACTTCAGCCTCTGGGCGATCATGGCGGCCCCATTGATCGCGGGGAACGACGTACGGGCCATCGTCGACACGACGTCGCGCGACGCGCGCATCACGCGGAGCATTCTGCTCAACAAGGAAGTGATCGCGGTCGATCAGGACTCCCTGGGCGTGCAGGGGATGGTGGTGCAGGACTACCCGCCCGAGCTGCAGGTGTGGGTGAAGCCACTCAAGGACGGATCGAAGGCGGTCGTGCTCTTCAACCGCGCCTCGGTGCCCTCGCAGATCACCGCGAGCTGGGGGCGCATCGGGATCGCGACTCGACAGGCCACGGTGCGCGATCTCTGGGCGCACAAGGATCTGGGCGTGGTCGACAGCCGGTACACGGCTGACGTCCCGTCACACGGGGTGGTGATGCTGCGGGTGACGCCCGTCAATCAATAGGCACGGGCCGGAGCGGGTGCGCCCCGATCGGGGCGTGCTTGCCCGCCGGCCGGCGCGCCGCGGGCACCCGGGTCGGTGTCCCGCGTGCCGCCGTTACTTCTCGGCGCCGAACCTGAACACCGTCTCGGAGTGGAACTCCTGCCCGGGACGGAGCACGACGCTCGGGAAGTTCGGATGGTTGGGGGAATCCGGGTAGTGCTGGGTTTCGAGCGTGAAGCCGTACCGATTCTTGTACACGCCGCCGATTCCGGCGAACGTCCCGTCGAGGAAGTTCCCCGTATAGAACTGGACGCCGGGCTCGGTGGTGTACAGGTCGAGCGTGCGACCCGTGGTCGGCTCGACGACGCGCGCCGCGTGCACGAGACTGGTCGTGTCCTTGCGGTTGAGCACGAAGTTGTGATCGTACCCACCGGCGAACTTGAGTTGCTGGTCGTCGTCGTCGATGTGGGTTCCGATGGCGGTGGGGGCGCGGAAGTCGAACGGCGTGCCGGCCACCGCCTCGACCTTGCCGGTGGGGATCATCGTCGAATCGATGGGCGTGATCGAATCCGCATCGATGCTGACGATGTGCTTGAGCACGTCGCCGGTGCCGGCGCCTGCCAAGTTGAAGTAGCTGTGATTGGTGAGGTTGATGATGGTCGGCTTGTCGGTGGTCGCCCCATAGCCGATGACCAGTTCGTTGTTGTTGTTGAGCACGTACGTCACCCGCACCTGGAGCGTGCCCGGGTACCCCTGGTCGCCGTCGGGGCTGGTGTGCGTCAACAGCAGCCCGACGCTCAACGGGTCGGTCAGCGCCTCCGCCTTCCAGATCACCTTGTCGAAGCCCACGAGGCCGCCGTGCAGGGCGTTGACGCCGTTGTTGATCGCCAGCGTGTAGGCCTTGCCGTCGAGCGTGAACTTTCCTCTGGCAATCCGGTTGGCGAAGCGCCCGACGATGGCGCCGAAGTACGGAGAGTCCTTCACGTACTTCTCCAACGTGTCGAAGCCGAGCACGATGTCGGCGACCTTGCCGTTGCGGTCGGGGGTCCGGATGGACTGGACGATGCCGCCGTAGTCCAGCACCCGGACTACGACGCCGTTGGTGTTGCTCAGCGTGAATACGTGCACGGAGTCGCCGTTGGCCAGCACGCCGAAGGGCTCGCGCCGGACACGGAGCACATGGGCGGATTCGGAGGTTTTGGACATGCAGCCCGCCTGAAGAATGAGGGCGCCGGCCAGCGCCAACCCCAGGACTCGGCCGGCCGAACGTGGTGGCGCGGCCATGCGGCCCGTGCGCGTTGCGATCATGTGTCGATCCTCAGCTGATGCCCGCGCGTCGTTTGGCCGCGCGGATGATCGCGGTCATGACATCGCGATTCTTCGAAAACGTATCGTCCACAATATTGAGCGTCGGAATCGCATCGGGGGAGAGCGACAGCGTGGCTGGATCGAAATGCCCGAACCCCGACTCGTGGACGCCGCTCGACCCTCGGCCGGGCGAGGGGTGGCTCAGATGCTGGAAGAAGCGCGCGTACCGGTGAATCTCGTCCTTGAACAACCCGCCGCCCCCCGATTGATACAGTGGAATGAACTCCATCAGCCCGTCGTAGTGCATCTCGCCGCAGGCCACCACCCCGGGGTGGCGCCGTCGCAACTCGCCGACCATGCGACGCATCCCGGCATGCATGTCGGCCTTGGGATTGTTCACCCAACCACCGGCAATGTCCAGGAAATACGCATCCACGCCGTACCGGTCGACGCAGTCGGCGATGCGCCCGGTGAGCCACTCGCGCCACGAGTCGACGCCGAGGTTCATGTAGGCCAGCCACCCTTCCTGGTGCCGATCGTTGTCCCAATCCACCCAGTTGAGATCGAGTTCGTCACCGTCGATCTTGGCGGTGAGGCCATCGGCGATCTGCGCGTACATCGGTAGTTTCTTGTTGGCCGCGTTGGCACCGAACATCGGCATCATGTGGAAGCCCATGGCCTGCGCCTCGCGGATCAGCGCGCGGAATCCCGCTTCCCCACCCATGCGGTCGGATGCCTTGTACAGCGGATAGTCCCAGTAGTACCGCCCGTCCCAGGCCGAGAGGAAGACGAGTACGCGATGCGGATCGATCTGCGTAGCCACCCAGCGCAGAATCTCGAGCTGCCTGGCGTAGTCGTTGAAGATGTACCCGGTGTAGTGCTGGCCGTGCAGGGTGAGCACGAGGGCGGTGTCGCGGAGCCAGGCGGGGACGTCGGGACGCGTATCGAACGGCTGCAGCCGATACGCCCGGGCGAGATGCCGGTAGTGTGCACGGATCACGTCGCCCGGGTTGGTCGCACGGCCCACCCGCCACGTGGGCACGACGAGCTTCGTTTCGTTGCGCCACCCGTCCTCTTCGAAGATGGCCTCCACCCGGTACCCGTCCGGGCCGGGCTGAAAGTAGAAGCGCTTGGTGCGCACCTGATCGTCGAGCGACTCCAGGAAGAAGAACTCGTCGTCGCTCTTCCGAACGAGCGCCAGCGGCGTCACGAGGCCTCCCGCCCCACCGGGCCCGAACAGATCGCCGCCGCTGAACGGATACCCGAACAACAGTTCGTTGTCGCGCGGATCAAAGAAGTCGTACCCCGTCGAGATGTGGCCGCGCGGCACGCCGCGCACGATCGTGGACAGCGTCTTGATGGGCTGCCCCATGTCGGCGGTCACGTCCACCGTTACCACGTCGCCGTCGCGACGAAGCCGGGCGGTCAGCGTACCCTCCGCCGGCTCCTGCCCGCCGGCCCAGGTGAACCGGTTGCACGTCAGCGTCAGGACGTCGCCCGATGACTCCGCCTTCATCGCCGCGGGGTCGAGGGCGTAGGCGTTCTCGCGTGTGAACACGACGAACCCGAACCGAAGGCCGGCAAAGGCCACCGACGGCTCGGGAAAGTCGAAGCTGAACTTGTCGAAGCCCCGTCCGCGGGGTGGGATGTACACCTCGCTCGTGGACACCAGCGGGAGCACGGGGACGGGGGCGCCACCGCCCGCGGGCGGGAGGATGGTCTCGTGGCCGGCGCCGGCATCGGCGGCGGCCAGCGCCGAGGCCGGAATCATGCTGGATGCGCCGATCGCGCCGAGCGTCTTCAACATGTCCCGCCGAGAGACTTGATCGCTCATAC
Source organism: uncultured Gemmatimonadaceae bacterium (assembly GCA_963781765.1). Taxonomy (GTDB): domain Bacteria; phylum Gemmatimonadota; class Gemmatimonadetes; order Gemmatimonadales; family Gemmatimonadaceae; genus JAGWRI01. The sequence continues at coordinate 707,074 of CAWAHC010000005.1, read as the reverse complement.
CACCGCCTCCGAATTTTCGAGCCCGGTCATCATGCGCAGCAAGACATCCTGATCGGCGCGGTCGCGGGACACTTCCCCACGGATGCGACCTTCCCGGAGCACGAGGATGCGCGAGGAGAGATTCAGCAGCTCGGGCAGTTCGCTCGAGATGAGGATGATCCCGACACCATCCGATGCCAGGCGGTCGATCCACGCGTGCAGTTCGGCCTTGGCGCCCACGTCCACCCCGCGGGTCGGCTCGTCGAGAATCAACACCCGCGACTCGGCGGCCAGCCACTTGGCGAGTACCAGCTTCTGCTGGTTGCCGCCCGAGAGCGACGAGGTGCCGGCATCGACCAGGTTGGCCCGCACGCCCAAGCGCTCGAAGTACTCGAGGACGACCTTCCGTTCGCGTCGCCGCTGCACCCAGGTGTACCGGGAGAGTCGCTCGACCGTCGGGAGCGTCGTGTTCTCCCGGCAGGCGAGCGATAGCACCAGCCCCTGGCGCTTCCGGTCTTCGGGCACGAAACCCATCCCGAGCGTCATTGCGTGCCTCGGCGACCGCACCGTCACCGCCCGGCCGTCGACGAATACGCGGCCCGTGGCATCGGGGTCCAGCCCGAACAGCGCTTGCGCCACCTCCGACCGCCCGGCGCCAACGAGTCCCGCGAGTCCCACGACCTCGCCGGCGTGTACACGGAACGACACGTCTTCAAATCGGCCCGGGTGCGAGAGCGCCTCCACCCGCAGCAGCTCGGCGCCGACTTCCCGGCCCACATGCTCTGGGAAGTACTGATCCAGCTTTCGGCCGATCATCAGTTGTACGAGCGCGTCCTCGGTGAGCGACGCGGTGGGTTGCGTGGCAACGTGACGGCCGTCGCGCAGCACGGTAACCGTGTCGCACAGCCGGAAGATCTCGTGCATGCGGTGCGACACATAGAGGATCGTCACGCCGGTGGCCCGCAACTGGTCGACCAGGGCGTACAGCCGCACGGCATCCGCCTCGGCGAGGCTGCTGGTGGGCTCGTCGAACACGATCACGCGCGCGCCGCTGCCCACAGCGGCGGCGATCTGCACCCGCTGCTGTTCGGCGACGGTGAGGTCGGCCACCCGTCGGGACGGATCGGTGGTCGCACCGACGGCCGCCAGCAATTCGCGGGAGCGCTCGTGCATCGCGCGTCGCGCCACGAAGGTGTGGCGGGAGGGAAGGGCGCCGAGGCAGAGATTCTCGGCCACCGACATGTTCTCGCAGAGCGCGAGCTCCTGGTGGACCATCACCACACCCGCCTGGAGCGCCTCGCGCGGGCTGCTGAACCGCACCGCCTCGCCGTTCAGGAAGAGGCTGCCCTCGTCCGGCGCGATGAGCCCGGAGAGAATCTTGCCCAGTGTACTCTTCCCCGCCCCGTTCTCGCCACAGATAGCGTGGCAGGCGCCTGCGCCGACGTCGAACGAGACGTCGTCGAGCGCGGTGACGCCGGGAAAGCGCTTGGTGATCCCGGCGAAGCGGACGGCGGGCGTGGCCATGATCCTCAGTGCGGCAAGGCGAGGTACGTGGAGTCGACGTCGGTAAAGCCCCACGCCTTCAGTTGGCGCGCGTACGTGCCGAGGTTCTCCTTGCTCACGCGGATGAGATTCATCTGCACGTGCGCGGGCACGGCTTTGTGCAGCAATACATGGTCCACGATCGTATTCACCGAGACGTAGCCCCAATCGTACGTGGGCTGGGCGAGCAGCACCGGCGCGATCCCCTTGGTGATGTAGGGGAGCTGCTGTGGCAGCGCGTCCACCGACACGACCTTCACCTTGGCCGGATCGAGCGTCGTCAGCAGCGCCTTGGTCCACAGCGCCCAACCGCCGATCATCGCCCATCCCTGGATGTTCGGATACGCGTTCATCGCCCGCATGACTTCAGCGGCCGCGTCCTGCGGCGTCTCCCGATGGTAGAAGGTGTTCAGGATGTGGATCTTGGGGTACTTCTTGGCGGCGTCCTTCACGCCCTGTACGCGCTTCTGCAGATTGGGCGCGTTCTGATTCCCGGCCAGGATCGCAATGTCGCCGGCGCTGTCCATCTGGACGGCCAGCTCGTCCATCACCTGGCGGCCGATCGCCTCGTCGTCGCCCCCGTAGAACGAGAAGCGCTTCGAGTTCGGCGCGTCGCTGTCGAACATCATCACCGGCACGCCGCGCGCCACGGCCGCGTCGATGGCGTCGGTCACCTTGTTCGCATCGCTGGTAGACATCAGGATCGCGTTGTCACCGGCGTCCACCGCCTGCGCCACGCGCTGCGCCTGCACCTGCGCATCCTCCTCCGGCGGCGTGAGCCAATCGATCTTGATGGCGATGCCGAGCTTCTTGCTCTGCTCGGCGGCGGCCGCCTCGGCCCCGATGCGCCCCGAGAGGAACACAGGGTTCGTGGAACTCTTGGCGATCATCGCGATCGTGAACGTCTTGGGCAGCGAACCGCTGGCCCTCGCCGCACTGGTGTTGCCGGCGGCGGGCTTGTTGGCACCACCGCAGGCAGCCGCCCAGGCCATGGCGGCCACGGGAGCGAGGCGGACAATTCGTGAGAAGCGCGACATCGTGACTCCGGGAGTTGGCGCGGCTACGTGGGCCGCGATGGTTCACGACCAGCGCGGCGCGACAGCAGCCGCGACCCGCCCTGGTCGATGACGACGGCGAGGATCATCGCGGTGCCGACGATGATCCATTCGTAATTCTGATCCAGGTGAAGCGTGCGAATGGCCTGCCGGATGACGACGATCAGCATGGCGCCGAGCATGGCGCTCACCGCGCTGCCCTTGCCGCCAATCAGGCTCGCACCGCCGACGACGGCCGACGCGATCACGTACAACTCGTACCCGCTCGCGTCGGACGAAGTTGCGGACCCGTAATAGCCGGCCCCCAGAAAGGCGGCGATCCCCGCCGTCAGTCCCGAGAGCACGAACACCCCGAGGGTGACGCGCTTGACGTTGAGGCCCGCGTACCGGCTCGCTTCCGCGTTTCCGCCGATGGCGAACACGTGCCGCCCCATCACCGTCCGCGACAGATACACCGCGCCGAGCGCTGTGACGACGAACATCACCAGCATCGGCACCGGGTAGAGACCCTCGGCCAGGCCCAGGGGCGCGCGGACGACGTTCGTGAGCGGACCGGGGAGAATGATGCTCTCGGCGTGGCTCGTCACGAAGGCGAGCCCGCGCAGGATCCACATCGTGCCCAGCGTGATGATGAACGAATGGACGTTGAGCCCGATGACCATGAGGCCGTTCGCGAGGCCACAGAGCAGGCTGACGGCCAGGCAGGTGCCGAGTCCCAGCAGCAGCGTCGGCACCGGGCCCATGGGACCGGCCGCGCGCAGCACCATGGCCATCGTCACCCCCGACAGGGCGTAGATCGCGCCCACCGAGAGATCGATGCCCCCGGCGATGATGACGATCGTCGCGCCGACGGCCATGATCGCGAACCCGCTCGCGTCGGTGGCCATCTGCAGGAACGTGTACTTATTGAGGAAGTTGTTGACCGTCCGTCCGGTCAGCGGGTCCACGTGCGAGCCCGCCGTGAAGGTGAGGATGATGCCGAGCGCCAGCAGCACGCCCACCAGGCCGACCTGTGGAGAGCGGAGTGCGGCACGGATCCACGAACGGCCCACGGACTGCGTGGGGGACGCGCCGGGTGCGGCGGATGGGTTCGGTGAAGTCGACGGCGCGGCCGGCGTGGCTGGATTTTCGGGCGACACGTCCGTTATGGTAAGGGCTTACATTCGCAAACGTCTGCAACGATACGGCGCATCCGGAACCGTGTCAACGCGACGCAGAGAACAATCTGCGGCAAGGTCCCGGACGCGATGCGCGAGTACCGTCGACGGAACACGCCCGAAATCCATGCCGGCGCGCGGCCCAACATGCTTGTGTGCCATCCCCCTTCGTGTAATACTTGAATCAGTGTCCCTCCCCCCTCTTACACGAGCCCTCAGGGGTTGTGTCCGCCCGTGAACCTCGAGGACGTCGCCAAACGCGCCAAGGTCTCTACCGCTACCGTTTCACGTGTTCTGAATAACGTGGGACGGGTGAGCCACTCGACGACCGCGCGCGTGCTACGGGCCGTCGAGGAATTGAATTACACCCCGAATCTGAATGCCCGGATGTTGGCCGGGGGCCAGAGCCACACGCTCGGGATGATCGTTTCAAATCTCGAAAATCCCTTCTTCCTGGACATCTTCCGAACACTCGAAGCGGACGCGCATCGCCGCGGGTACGAAGTGCTCGTGGCAAACACCGACTACCGCCCCCAGCACCTCGTAGCGAGCGTGCGGCTCATGCTGGGACGGCGCGTCTCCGGACTGGCCGTTGTCGTGTCGGAGATGAAACAGTCGCTGACGCGAGAGCTGGCGGAGAGCGGCCTCCCCGTAGTGTTCTACGACGTGGGAACGGTCACCGGGAACATCACGAACATCAAGGTGGACTACCGGCACGGCATGCAGCGGATCATCGAGTACCTGCACGGATTGGGGCACCGACGCATGGCGTTCATCGGCCACCACACGACGCTGGATCCGCTCAACGACCGCCGGCGCACGTTCCTGGAACTGGCGGCCGACTACGCACCACGCGTGAAGGTCGTGGCTGTGGCCGGCACCGACGGACCGGTGGGGGGACAGAACGCCGCCCGGGAGGTGCTCAGCTCGGGCTTCCGTCCCACGGCGATCGTCTGCGTCAACGACTTCATGGCCATCGGGGTGCTGCGCGAGTTGAAGGTGCAGCGCATCGCCGTCCCCGACGACATCTCGGTGACGGGGTTCGATGACATCCGGTTGGCCGCGTTCGTCTCGCCGGCCCTGACCACGGCGCACATCCCCCGTGAGGAGATCGGGCATCGGATCGGCGAAATGTTGCTTCCCGGAGTGCGGGGCCGGATGGAGCCGGGCCGCGAGATCCTGGTCGACACCTCCCTGATCGTTCGGGAGTCGACGGCCCCAGCCGCGCACGCCGCGACGGGCGGACGCGCGTCGGCTTCCGGCGCGAAGCGCCGCCGCGCCGTCGGCTAGCCGACACACTGCCGCGGCGCGGCGGTGTGCGGCCCGGGGCGTCAATGGTCGAGGGCGTCGGCGCATACCGTGCGCACGCCGAACACGGCGGCGATCTGGCTGCCCTCCGTCGCCTGGAAGCGCACGGTGATCTTGGTCTTGCCCGTCAGCAACTCGGGAGGCAGGGGATACGACACGTCGAAGAAACGGGCGGGGTCCGACCGCTCGATCTTCTGGTGTCCCACCGGCCGGCCGTCGGCGAGAATCTGAAAGTCGGCGGGCAGGGTCCGGCGATCGGCGGTGTAGTAGGTGACGACCACCGCCATGCGGTGTGCGGGATCCACGGCCAGGTCGTACGAGAACCAGCGTCGGCTGGCCCGCCCCGTGCGATGTTGGATGAAGGACATGGCGACATCGTCCGCCGCCCGATAGTTAAACTTCGGCTCCTCGCTCTGGTTTCCGGGTTCCACGAAGGCAACCGTGGCTGCCGCGAGCGCGCGCTGCCGCGCCTCGCCCCGCCCGTACTCCGCCTGTTTCTCCATCCACTCCGCTGGGGTGTATAGGTCCCAGTAGGCGGCGTACGTCCGTTCGTGCAGGCGATAGAACGGCACGAGGTCCACGTCGTGCGGGCGACCGGCGGCATTGGGGTCCCGACCCACACCCCTGGTCCGGAACCGTACGGGCGACGTCGACACGGCCTCGATCCATGTGTCCGGCGATTGGCCGGCGGCCACCAGCACGGGCACCAACGGCGAGGCAGCGTCACGATTCGCGCCGGGCCCCGGGGTCGGTTCCGGACCAATGTCGCCGGCGAGCACGAGCGGCCCCCACATGATCGCCGCCCGGCGGGGATCGTCGGGGGTGGGTTCCAACCGCAGCGTCTTCGGTAGCGTCACGTCCACGACGTCGCCGGACCGCCAGGTGCGCGTCACGTTCACGTATGCGCCCGTCGGCGCCGGCCACGCGTACGGATCGTGGCGCGTGCCGTCCGCGCCGGTGCCCACGGGCGCCACCGCCGCGGGCGCTCCGTTCACCGTCACCGCGAAGCCGTCGCCCACCCAGTACGGGCGGCGTACGGCCAGCGTGAACTCCCGGGGCGCGCGGAGCCGCACGGTGAGCCGCGCGGTCTCTCCTTCAGGGAATTCGGTGTCCTGGGTCAGGTGCGCGGCGGCCGCTTCCCATTCCGCCGTGGACGGGACGAACTGGTTCCACCAGAGAGTATCGCCGTCTTCGAAGTAGACGCCGTCGCCGTGGAGGGCGTGGTTCTCCATTCCCGTGCCCACGCAGCAGGTGAAGCTCTCGAACATGCGCTGGTAGTCGTGGGTCACGCCCTGGCCGATGGGTACCATGTAGCACATCCGGCCGTCGTTGGGGTCGATGGACCCGAGCGCGTGGTTGAAGAGCATGCGCTCGTGGACGTCGGCGAAGTGGACGTCGGGCCACACCGAGAAGAGCAGGCGGCTGAGCTTGAGCATGTTGTAGACGGGGCAGCTCTCGTCCGTGGGCCCGTCGATGCGGGCGCCGAGGACGTCGGCCGGGCCCCAGTACTCGTCGGTGCCGCTGCCGCCGGTGGCGAAGCTGTGGTGGTCGGCGACGCGGTTCCAGAAGAAATTCGACGCCAGCAGATCCTCGGAGTGGCCGGTGGTGACGTACCGGTGCGCCGAACCGATGAGCTTGGGGATCGAGCAGTTGGCGTGCTTGCCGCCCAGGTCGTCCTGACTGCGCTGCAGGGGCTGGATGAAGGCGCGGTGTTCGAAGTCGTACGAGAGGGCCAGCCATCGGGCGTCGCCGGTGTCGGCGGCCAGGTCCACGAGCACCTCGTTCATCCCGCCGAATTCCGTGTCGAGCATGGTCTGGATCTGCGCGTCGGTGAGCCCCGACAGCGTTCGGTGCGTCCACTCGGCCATCTTCACTTCGACGTCGAGGGCGGTGCGGTTGCCCGTGTGGCGGTAGGTGTCGCGCAGGCCGGCGAACAGCTTGTGGACGGTGTACCATGGCGACCACTCGCCGTTCAGGTCGAAGGCCGCGGCATGGATATGCCCGCGCGAGAGATCGCCGAAGCAGCGGCGACCATTCTCGAGCGCGCACAGGTAGCCGTCGCCGTTCTTGTCCTGCACGTTCCGCAGCTCCCCGACCATGTAGTCGCCGCGCTCCTTGAACCGCCGGTCGCCGGTGGCGCTCCACATGAGACCGATGGCCGACAGGTAGTGGCCGGCGATGTGTCCGGTGAGATTCCGGCCGTCGCCGTCCCAGCCGCCATACGGTTGCGCGCGCGGCGTGAGCCCGGCGCGTTGACGGAAGTAGGCGAGCATGCGGTCGGGCTCGAGCTCCAGCAGATACTTGATGTCCAGTTCCTGGGCGTGCCGCAGCGGTCCGCCCGTGAGGCGCACCCGATGGAGCGGGATGCGGCGCGCCTGCAGCCGCGAGCCCCCACCCGGTGGCCGTGTCGGTGGCTCGGCCTCCGCGAACTCCAGCGGGAGGCCGGCCATGAGGGGCAGGGCACCGGCGGTGAGGCCGAGCTTCACCATGGCACGGCGGGAAATCGTCATCGCTCTCTCCTCAATCATGTTTCGTGGTGATCAGAATCACGCCATGGGCTCCACGGACGCCGTAGATCGATGTCGAGCTCACGTCTTTCAGAACCTCGATCCGGGCGATGTCGCGGGGATTGAGGGCACGCAGCATGCTGCTGAGCCGGCCTTCGGTGACCGGCATGCCGTCGATGACCACCAGCGGCTCACTGCCGCCGGCGCTCGTGCTGAGGGCCATGTCGCCGCCGCGGATGCGCAAGGCGATGTCGCCGTTGGGTTGGCGGATCACCTGCAGGCCGGGCACGCGCCCTTGCAACAGCTCGGCGATCTCGTCCACGTGGCGACCGGTGAGGTCGCGTCCGCTCAGCGAATCGCTGGCGCCCGTCCGATTGCCCATAGGCGGCGCGGTGTCGGCGTGGGCGGAGGGCTGTGGGGTGGGACGCACCGTCGGACGCACCCGCGACCGGCCACACCCCGAGGCCAGGGCCGTCAGCCCCAGCCAGCACGCGGCGGCAGCGATGCGTCTTGCCATGGTCAACCTCCTCCTGCACCTGCCGGCGGGCCCCCCCACGCCGCGTTCGCGACGTGGGAGGCTGCCGGGTCGAGCGCCGGGCTCAGTAGCCCGGGTTCTGTTTCAGATTGGTATTCGTATTCAGCGCACTCTGTGGAATGGCGAACAGGGTTCGGATACCCGTGTTGTCGGCCGCGTGATTGAACCACGACTTGGTGGTGAATACCCCGAAGCGAATCATGTCCGTCCGCGTGTGTCCCTCGATGGCAAACTCCCATCCGAGTTCGTCGAGGAACCGGCCGTACTGCACGTCCGCCCCACCGGTCGTAACGGGCGATCCGCCGGCGGCCGTCTTGACGACGCCATCCGTGTCATACCAGCCGAAGTTGTAGGCGCTGCCCTGCTGCAACTGTGCGCCGGTGACCGTCGCCTTGGCCGGGTCGTTCGGGAAGTCCCGCTGTCGGACTTGCGTGACGAGCGTCGCGGCCGCGTCGGCGTTGCCGGTGCGCAGCAAGGCCTCGGCCTGCATCATCAACACCTCGGAATACCGGATCACCGGATAGTCGACGTCCGAGCACCCGGTCTCGCCGGCGTAGATCTCGTACTTCCAGACCGGGAATCCGTTGTTGAAGTTGGTGCTGTCGATGCGCGGCACGAACTGCACGAAATTGTACCCGCGGCCCTGGGAGTCGAACTGCGGTCCCATGAGCCAGGTGTCCTTGAGCCGCACGTCCGCCGTGTCGTACGTCGAGATGAACTGCGGGTCCGACGCGCTCCCGCCCCACGGCTGCGCCTGCATGTTGAACACGTATTCCAGATCCGGCTTGAGCGTCTTCATGTGGAACTGACTGCAGGTCCCGTTCACGGCATCGTAGGGCACGGCGAAGATGATTTCCTGGGAGTTCTGGTTGTTCCGAGAGAACGGGGTCCGGTAGTCGGCGTCGAGTTGGTACTTGCCCGCGTCGATGATCTGCTGCGTAATCGGAATGACCTTGTCGTACGCCGGCGTCCCGGTGTAGACCCCGGCGTTGAGGTACACGCGGGCCAGAAGCGCCAGCGCCGCCCACTTGTTCATGCGGCCGTACGTCGGCGTGCCCGTTTCCGCCGACAGGTCCGGAATCGCATCGGTGAGTTCCTGCACGACGAAGTCGTACACCTGCGTTCGGGTCGCCTGTTGGGGGAGATCCTTGGCCGTGAAGTCCGTCACGATGGGGACGTTCCCGAAGTTGTCCAGCAGCATGTAGTACGCGTAGGCGCGCAGGGCGCGCAGCTCCGCGGTGGTGCTCGTCTTGGTGGCCGCGTCGGTGGGCACCACGCCGGAGTCGATCTGATAGAGCACGCGGTTCGCATTATTGATGACGGCGAACGCGTTGTTCCAGAGATTCTCCTCCTGGCCGTTGTAGGGGGTCCAGAGGTGTTTGTGCTGTTGGATGTAGACGCCGCCGTCGTACCACCCGTTGGGGCGCACCGGCGTGATGAATTCGTCTCCTGTTTCCTCCAGGAGATCCAGGGCGCCGTACCACTGCATCCACATGGAGCGGAGCGGCGTGTAGGCCGGGGCGATCAACGACGCCATATCCTGTGCCGTGGGATGGAAATTCGCGTTGGTGACCTGATTGTACGGAGTCTCTGAGAGGTTGGTGCACGCGCCGGCAACCAGGCCAATGCCGAGGCAGACGAGTGCCGGCCAACTCTTCACGTAGTGGTGTCTCATGGTAGGATCCTCCTCCTGATCTTGAGGAACGCTGGTGGGAGCGCCATCGGCGCCCGCAAGAGTCAGAATTTCAGGCTGAGACCGAGGGTGAACGTGCGTGTCGTCGGGTACTTGTCGCGGGTGTCGTCTCCCGGACTCAGATTGTCGGAGGAGCCCAACGTGGTCACCTCGGGGTCCATGCCCTTGTAGCCGGTGAGCGTCATCAGATTGCTGCCCGAGACGTAGAGCCGAGCGCTCGAGACGGCGGACAGCGCATGCCCGAGCAGGCGCGGGGGGATCGTATACCCCAGCGTGATGTTGTCGACCTTCCAGTAGTCGCCGTTCTCGATGTAGTGGCTCACATAGGCGAGGTCGTAGTTCAGCGTCCGCTTGCCATACACCTTGTCGAACGCGGACTTGAGCATGTTGTACTGGAGGATGGTCGGGTTTTCGTAGAACATCCGCTGGAAGTTCAGGATTTGGAAATGGAAGGCCCCGCGCATGTTCACGTTCAGATCGAAGCGCTTGTAGTGCACGGTGTTGTTCCACGCCAGGTAGTCCTTGGGCAGGCCATTCCCCAGCACCCGCTTGTCCTTCTCCTTGGCGTCGCGAATCGAGATCCTGTTCCCCGCAGAATCGAGCACGATCCAGGCGCCGGAGCTGTCGATATCCACGGACTTCCAGCCCCAGAAGTTCCCGATGGGCCAGCCCACCTGGACGCGGTGCGTGGACTGCTGCACCGGCTCGCCCGTGTACCCCGTATAGAAGAAGTCCGCGGTCTGATACGCGGCATTGGACAGACTGACCAGCTTGTTCGAGTTCGTGGACCAGTTGGCATTCGTGGTCCAACTGAAGTCACGGCCCCGGATCACGTCGTAGCTCAACGACAGTTCCAACCCGTTGTTCCGCATGTGGCCGACGTTGGCCAGGATGCTGGAGTAGAGGTAGGGTGGGACGGGCACGGAGTAGTTGTACAGCATGTCCCGATTGTCCGACTGGTAGAGGTCGAAGCTGCCGCTCAGGCGTGAGCGGAACGCGGCGAAGTCCACGCCGATGTTCGTCTCACTCTTCTGTTCCCAGCGCAGGTCGGGGTTGGGGTTGCTGGTGGGCGCCAGGCCCTGCACCCAATTGCCGTTGTAGAGGAACTTGCGGCCGTATCCGTAGCTGGTGAGCGACAGGTACGACTGCGAGGGCGCGATGCCGGTGACGCCGTACCCGACGCGGAACTTCAACTCGTTCATCCACGGCAGCGCCCGCTTCACGAACTGCTCGTTCCCGAGCTGCCATCCGGCCGAAACGGCGGGGAACAGTCCCCACTTGTGGTTGGCGCCGAACCGGGAATTGCCCTCGTACCGGACGCTCCCCATGAGGAGGAAGCGGTTGTCCCAATCGTAGTTCAGGCGGCCGAAAAAGCCGATGAGCTTGTACGACGACTTGTCGCTCGACATGCTGGCCTGGCCGCTGGTCAGCGCGCTTCCCTGCCCGAGGGCATTGTAGCCGAACAGGTCGGTGGGGAAGTTGTAGTTGTAGGCGCTGAAGCCGTCGTTCTCGAAGTCTTCGTAGCTGTATCCCCCGAGGACCGTGTATTCGTGGCGGCCGATCGCGCCGTTGTAGGTGCCGGTGCCCTCCAGAATCTGATCCACTTCGGAGGTGGCGCTGCGCGACGCGGTGCCGTTCAGCCCACTCTTGGTCGTCGCCGTGTTCTGGAAGGTCGTCGCGTTCCCGGTCTGCCCTTCGTTGCGGGCCGTGCCGGCCATGAGCGACAGGGTGAGGTTCCGGATGGGGTGCAGCTTCACGGTGCCGTGCAGGCGCAGGTCGCGATTCTCCACCTGGCCATTGTCCGTCTGGATGATTCCCACCGGGTTGTCGTAGAAGTAGCCGCTGCGTTCCTGGATGGCGCCGGTGCTGTCGCGCACCCGATCCGTGGGGTTCCGGATCAACGCCTGGCGCCACGCATAGTTGTAGTCGGGGCCGGCGAAGAAGTCGTGGATCCGGCTCAGCAGTTCGAAGTTGGTCTCGAGCTTGCCGTTGTACATCGATTGGCCAACGCTGAGGCGTCCGGTGAGGGACTGATTGTTCGACCGATCGAAGACGCCCTGCGTGTTCTCGTAATCGATCGAGCCGTCGTAGTTGCTGTTGGCGTCGCCGCCGGTGATGCTCAGGGTGTGACGCTGGCTCATCGGTGACCGCAGCACCTGATTCTGCCAGTTTGTGCTGTAGCCCATGTCGGTGAACGCGTATCCCTGCCCGATCAACCGGCGATAGTCGGCCGCGGTGAGGAAGTCCGGGGACTTGGCAATGGACTGCATGCTGGCGTAGCCGTCGTAGTGGATGACCGGTTCGCCGCCCTCGTACTTCTTGGTCGTGATGAGGATGACGCCGTTCGACGCGCGCGACCCGTAGATCGCGGCGGCCGAGGCGTCCTTGAGCACGCTGATCGACTCGATGTCGCGCGGCGAGACGGTGTTGAGGTCGCCGGGGATGCCATCGATCAGGACCAGCGGGCTCCGCGACCCCTCGATGGTCGTGATACCGCGCAGCATGACCTCGGTGCCGGTGGTCGGATCGCCGCTGGGCGTGGTGACGACCAATCCCGCGACCTTGCCGGCGATCAGCGACGCGGCGTCTCGTGGCGGGGCCTGGATGAAGTCCGCGGCGTTGACGCTCGAGACTGCGCTGGTGATCTGCTCCGGGCGTTCGGTTCCATAGCCGACGGCGACGACGGAACGGAGGGAAACGGCGCTGGGCACGAGCAACACATGGAGGGTGGTCGTGGCCCCGGCGGTGACCGTGACCGTGCGTTCGGCGGGACTGAAGCCGAGCCGCTGTATGCGAACGACCACCCGCCCCGCCGCCACGTTCCGGAGCAGGAATTGGCCGCCCGCCTGGGCGGTCGTGCTCAAGGTCGTCCCACTCACGGTGACCACGGCGCTGGGCACGGGCTGCCCGGACACCGAGTCGGCCACGGTGCCTTGGATCTGACCGGTACTCTGCGCGAACGCGGGCGCGGCGGCCGCAAGCGCGAGTACGGCAGACGCCGTCGTACGAAGGATCCAGAAGCGCATCTTCGACCTCCTGACCAGTAGTTGAGCCGGCCCGCAGGGGGCCGTTGGAGGGGAACACAGCAATTGACCAGCCCGGTCGGAAGACGCGGGCAAGGGGGTGGCGCCGGTTGGCTGGCGGAACAGCGCCGCCGGCCGAGGCCCGGCCGGCGGGGGAAGCGCCGATGGAGCGAGCGACAATTGAAAGCGCTTACACCACTGCCGCAAATCAATCTCGGTTGTTGGGTGTTGGCGAGGTGACCGCGAGGACGTCGGCGTCGAGCATCGTGAGTGTACTCCCGGCGGCCGCCGCCCCAATGGCGGTGCGGCGACTGATTCCCGGTGGCCGGCGCCTGGAGGACATAGACGCCCGGTGAAAACTGGAAGGTGAGTGCGCAGACGGTATGTAAGCCCTTGCAGCTTGTCAAGTACCGTGTCGGACCGCTATGCCTGAGGTCCGGCGCGCGCGAACCCCAGCCGGGTCTCGGGTTCGCCCGGCGACCGGCGTTCGTTCGCGCAACGGACTTCCCCGCTCCGCATTCGCCGGGTAATCTGTATACGCTTTCACTGCCGAGCCCGTCATGCCTCTCCATCAGATCCAGACCAAGACCACCGCGCGCAAGGCCGCCGAGCGCACCTCCGCCGCGAAACGTGCCGCCGCCAAGCGCTCCGCGCCCCGCCCCAAACCGCTGACCGTCGGCCTGCTCGTCGGCAACCGCGGATTCTTTCCGGGTCATCTGGCGCGTGAGGGCCGCGACCAGATGATGGCCGTGCTCAAACAGGAGGGCTTCGACGTCGTCACGCTCGGTGTGAACGCGAGCCGGTACGGCGCCGTGGAGAGCCGCGACGAGGCCAAAGCCTGCGCCGAACTCTTCAAGAAGCACCGGGAGACGATCGCCGGGATTATCGTCACGCTTCCCAACTTCGGCGACGAACGCGGCGTGGCCGAGACGCTGCGAATGGCGGGGCTCGACGTACCCGTGTTGATCCACGCCGCCGCCGACGACCCCAAGCGCATGCTCATCGACAATCGGCGCGATGCGTTCTGCGGCAAGATGTCCGTGTGCAACGTGCTGACGCAGTACGGGATTCCATATTCGCTCACCACGGTGCATACCGTGGCCCCGACGGCCGACAGCTTCCGCCAGGATCTTCGCCGCTTCGCCGGTGTCTGCCGCGTGGTGAAGGGCCTACGCACCGCCCGCATCGGCGCCATTGGCGCCCGACCCGCCGCCTTCAAGACCGTGCGCTACAGCGAGAAGATCCTCGAGGCGCAGGGAATCGCCGTCGAACCCATCGACCTCTCGGAAATCCTGGGCCGCGTGAACCGGCTGCGCGACAGCGACCGCGCCGTGAAGCGCAAGCTGCAGCAGATACACGCGTACGTGGACACGGCAGGCGTCCCCGACGCGGCGCTGCTCAAGATGGCCAAGCTCGGCGCCGTCGTGGACGGGTGGATGAAGGAGGCCGACGTGACGGTGAGCGCCGTGCAGTGCTGGACCTCGCTCGAGGAATTCTTTGGCGTGGTGCCGTGCACGCTCATGAGCATGATGAGCGACGAACTGCTGCCCAGCGCCTGCGAGGTGGACGTCTGCGGCACGGTGAGCATGTATGCGCTGGCACTCGCGTCGCAAACGCCGGCGGCGCTGCTCGACTGGAACAACAACTACGGCGACGACCCCGACAAGGCCGTGTGCTTCCACTGCAGCAACCTGCCCAAGTCGTTCTTCGACGATGAGCGGATGGACTACCAGGAGATCATCGCCGGCACGGTGGGCCGCGAGAACACGTACGGCACCATCGTCGGCAAGGTGAAGGCCGGACCGATGACCTTCGCCCGCTTCTCCACCGACGACCGCGCCGGGCAGATGCGCGGGTACGTGGGTGAGGGACGATTCACCAAGGATCCGCTCAAGACCTTCGGCGGCGCCGGCGTCGTGGAGATTCCCAACCTGCAGCCGCTGCTCCGTTACATCTGCGAGCGCGGCTTCGAGCACCACGTGGCCTCGACGTTCGGCACCGTGGCCGACGTGCTGGACGAAGCCACCACCCGCTACCTGGGGTGGGACACGCTGCACCACCGGTAGCCGCGATGGCACTCGTCGCCGGCGTCGATTTCGGCACGCAGAGCGTTCGCGTGTCGATCGTCGACAGCGTCAAGGGTCCGGTGGGCACCGGCGTGGCGGAATACCCGGTGATTCGCGACGCGGCCGATCCGGACTTTGCCACGCAGTCGCACGCGGCGCACATGGACGCGCTCGCGGTGGCGACGCGCACCGCGCTCGCCGAAGCAGGCGTCTCGGGCGATGCCATCCTGTCCATCGCCCTCGATACCACGGGCTCGACGGTGATCCCGGTGGACGAACGGCTGCAGCCGCTGGACGACTACTACCTCTGGTGCGACCACCGTGCCAAGGACGAAGCCGCGCTGATCACCGCGGTGGCGCACCGCGAGCGCCTGCCGGCCATCGAATACTGCGGCGGCGTCTACTCGTCGGAGTGGGGGTTTGCCAAGCTGCTCCACTGGCTGCGCCACAACCCCGACAAGCGCGCCCGGTTCGCCACCGCGCTGGAGCACTGCGACATGGTGGCGGCCACGCTCTGCGGTGAGACCGATCCGCGCCACGTGGCGCGCAGCGTTTGCGCCATGGGACACAAGTGGCTCTGGAATGCCGAGCTGGGCGGCCTGCCGAGCGAGGAGTTCCTGGTCGCGGTCGATCCACTGCTCGCCGGCGTGCGCGACAAACTCGCCGGACGGTATCTCACCTCCGATCAGATCGCCGGCCGCCTGTCCCCGGAGTGGGCGGTGAAGCTCGGCCTGCGCGCCGGCATCCCGATTCCGGTCGGCGCGTTCGATGCGCACTGGGACGCGTTGGGGGCCGGCGTGGCCGAGGGCGACGTCGTGAACGTGGTCGGCACCTCCACGTGCATCGTCGCCGTCGGACGCGAGACGGGATGCATTCCCGGACTGTGCGGCGTGGTGCGCGGATCCGTCGATCCGCAACTGGTCGGCATCGAGGCCGGGCTGTCGGCGGTGGGTGACGTGTTCGAAGCCATCGCGCGCCGCGCCGGCTCCACGGTGGATGAGTTGTCGGTCGGGCTCGAGGACTATCGCGCCGGTCAGACGGGGCTGCTCCGTCTGGTGTGGGACAACGGCGACCGCACCGTGCTCGTGAACGCGCGGCTGGGTGGCGTGACGCTCGGATGGAACCTGCAGCACACGCCGGCGGACGAGCTGTTCGCGGCTATCGAGGGAACGGCCTTCCACACGCGCATCGTGCTCGAACGGATGGCGGAGTTCGGTACGCCCATCGAGCGCGTGATTCAGGCGGGTGGCATCCCGCAGAAGAATCCGGTTCTCAACCAGGTGTACGCAAACGTGATGCAGAAGCCGATGCTGGTGCCCGAACGCCCGATCACGAGCCTCGGCTCAGCGCTGTTTGCGTTCCTGGCGGCGGGCGTGTTTCCGTCGATCGCCGACGCGCAGCGCGCCCTCTGTCCACCCTACCGCGAGGTGGAGCCCAATCCGGCGACGCGCGAAACCTACGAGCGCCTGTACGCGATGTACCGGTCGTTGTACTTCGGACTCGGCGCACCAGACTCGGCGCCGGTGGCGCTGGGCGACGTGCTTTCGACGCTACGCGAGATCGCGGCTCAGCGCTGACCGTAATAGGCGTCGGGCCCGTGCTTGCGCAGGAAGTGCTTGTCGTGCAGCGCCTGGTCGATGGCTTCGGCATCGGCCTCGATGGCCAGCGTGTGATACGCCATGCTCGCCACCTCTTCGAGCACCGACGCGGTGTGTACCGCCGACTCCACCGTCGGCCCCCAGCAGAAGCTCGCGTGGCTGGCTACCAGCACTGCCGGCATCGCCATGGGGTCGACGCCCAGGAACCGGCGCACGATCACTTCCCCCGTGTTCGCCTCGTAGTCGACAGCAATCTCGTGCGGCGTCATCGACTCGGTGACGGGAACGGGACCGTGAAAGTAGTCGGCGTGCGTGGTGCCGAAGCAGGGAATCTCCCGCCGTGCCTGCGCCCAGGCCGTGGCGAAGTGCGAATGCGTGTGCGCGATGCCGCCGATGGCGTGGAACGCACGGTAGAGCACGAGGTGCGTCGGCAGATCGGATGACGGTCGCAGCCGCCCCTCGACCGCCTTCCCCTCGAGGTCCGTGATCACGAGATCCTCGGCGCGCATGGCGTCGTACGCCACACCGCTCGGCTTGATCACCACCAGCCCCCGTTCGCGATCGATGGCGCTGGCGTTGCCGAAGGTGAACGGCGCCAGTCCCCGGTCGCCGAGGGCGCGGTTGGCTTCGAGAACAGCGGTGCGGAGGGATTCGAGCATGGCGTGACTTGCGACCTGGTGACGGGACCCTGGGAAATTGGGGGCGGGGAAGCCGGATGCAACCCGCGCCTACCCCGCGCGCGTCCACCGCGCAATCACCGTGGCCACGGCGAGATCCACGGACACGTTGGTCACCGTGCGGAGCGCGTCGGGAATCGCGTCCACGGCGAGTAGGATGCCGATGCCCTCGGCGGGGATCCCCGCCGCGAGGAACACCGGCAACTGCGTCCACGCGCCGTTGGGAACACCGGGCACGCCGAAGCTCGTGAATACCGAGATCGCGATCACCGGAATCATGCGCGCCGCGCCCAGATGAATACCGTATACGCGCGCAATGAAGATCGCGCCCGTCACCGAGGCGATGGGGGCCGCGACTTTGAGCATGGCCGTCGCCAGCGGGAGCACGAGCCCGCTCACTTCGGTGGGGAGTGCCAGATCGTCCTCGGCGGCGCGCATGAGCGAGGGAAGCGAAGCCAGCGACGAACGCGAACCGAAGGCAATGGCCTGGGGCGCGGCGAGCGCCCGCGCAAACTGCCGCAGCGGCGTGCCGCCCAGCACTACGGCAATCACATAGGCGCCGATCGTCACGATGCCGCAGAGCACTACGACCACCACCATGTAGCCGGCCAGCGAACGCAGCACGTCGATGCCGATGCGCGTGGCCACCGGCAGGATGAGCGCGAACACGCCGATGGGGCCCACCTCGAGCACCCATTCCACGATCACCAACAACGCGTCGGACACGGCGCGACAGAACGCCACGATCGACGCGCGCTGCTCGGGCTTGATGCGGGTCGTGGCGAAGCCGAAGAGCAGCGAGAAGACGATGAGGCCGAGCATCGCCCCGTCGGCCGCCGCCTTCACGGGATTGCGAGGCACGATGCTCACGAACAACGCCGAGAGCGAGGGCTGTTGGGCCGCCGCCGCGGCGGCCGACGGCGGCACCGGAATTCCGCCCCTGGACACGAACAGCGAGAGCAACACGGGACTCAGCAGCGCGCAGAGCACGGCGCTCGCCGTCACCACGCCGATGAACATCCCCAAGGTGCTGGTGGCGCCGCGCACGGCGTTCTGCTGCTCCGCCGATGATGCGGCGGCCACGATCACGTTGACCACGACCAGCGGCACGACGGTCATCAGGATCGCGTTCACCCAGATGGTGCCGAGCGGCGCGATGATCGACACGGCGCGGTCCGCCGCCGGACTGCGGACGGCGGCCACGAGCAGGCCGGCGATCGTGCCCAGGAGGACCGCGATCACCATCTGGACGGGCAACTTCTTCATGCGTGGGAGGGTCAGAAGGTGGCGCCGAAGTTGATCTCGATCACCGGTCGCTGATTCAGGGATCGCGAACCGAAGGTAATCGACAGAGGCCCGGGCGCCAGCATCGTGCCGATCGTGAGGCCACCGCCGCGCAGGTACGAGCGCCATCCCACGGGGGCCGGCCAGGTGTCGAACACGTTCCCCACGTTCCCTCGCAGACTGACGAACAGGTTGTCGCGCACTTCCGCCTGCACGCCGGCCTGCGCCACGTGCACGACCGTGCCCTGCGCCGACTGTGCGTCGAGACCGAGGAAGGGAACGAACTGCGACGCCCACACCGACGAAGGCACGCCGCCACCCAGAAAGAAGCGGTCATGCAACGGAAGACTGCTCCCCAAGGCGTAGCCCACGTCCACTCGGCCCAACAGGGACACGTGACTGCCCACGGGAAGCACGCCCTGCAGATCGGCGAACCGCCGACTGAACGACCGGCCGTGTCCCACATCCTGACTCCAGACCATCAGGACCGCGGTGCCCGTCGTTGGCGCGAACATCCGGTCGTAGGTGTCGAGCGAAAGCCTGCCGCCCAACGTCGTATAGCTCTGCGACTGCAGCGCCAGCAGACTGTCCCCCCCTGGCACACCATCGCTCGAACGCGCATGGGTCACTTCCACACCGATGTATCCAGCGTGGCCAAGCACGCGCGCGACTTGCATGGAGACCTCGCGCACGTCGAGCACCGGCGCCGATCCAACGGCCGGCGGCCGCAGGTGCGGCAGCGACGTGCGGGTGAAGGTGGCGCGGTACGTCTGCAGAAAACGGGCCTCGGGACCCGCGCCGAGCAGGAACCGCCCGTCGAACTGCAGTTCGTCACCCAGCCGCGCGCTGAGCGCCACCTTCGAACCGGGTGTGAGCCAGTCGTTCACCGTCGCCCCCACCAGCAGCGCGGCACCGCGCGGGGTGCCGTACCGGATCCCCACCCCCACCACGTCCCGATCGCCCTCGGTGAGGTCCAATAGCAGATTGTCGCCGCCGGGACGCGGCTGCACGCGGAAGCTGACCTGGTCGAACCGGCCCGTGGAATAGATCCGGTCCACGGCGTCCGCCACCTGCGATTCCGTGACCCACGTGCTGTCGCGGAGTCCGAACGCGGCGCGCACGAGCGCGTCCGCACCCGGACTCACGCGGCTCCAGCTCGCCTGCAACAGGAAGATCGAATCGTCGGGCGCGAGGGCCGACCGGGGCGGAACGTCGCCGCGCGCCGCGTGCTGCGAATCGGCGATCGCCATGAGCCGCTGGCGCTGCGCCAGCGCGGCGGCGCGCCCACGATCGATCCAGACCCGCGCCCGGCTGAAATCGAGCGACGGAATTCCGTTGACGTCCGGGTCGATGACGACGTTGCACAACGGACGCTCGATCTTGTTGGACGCCTGCACGCGGAACGACACGGTCTGCTGCACGACGTCGATCAGCGAGTGCAGGCTGTCGGCGGCCGACGGCCGCTCCGACACGTCCACGCAGATCACCAGGTCGGCACCCATTGCCCGCGCATCCTCGGCCGGCAGATTGCGCACCACCGCACCGTCCACCACCCGCTTGCCGTCGGGGAGCGTGACCGGGGCAAAGGCGCCGGGCACGGCGGCGCTCGCCTCGATGGCCTGGGCCAGCGATCCGTGCTGGAGCAGAATCGGATTCCCGGTGTCGAGGTCCGTCACGAGCGCCCCGAACGCCGTCGGGAGCTGGTTGAAGTCGGTGATGTCGTGCACGGGCCAGGTGTACTGCTCCAGGTGTTCGGCGATCGCCTGCCGCGGCACGACCCCCTCCGGCAGCGCGATGCGCGCGTGCTCGAGCGGGAAGGTGATCATGTACTTCTCGCTCGCCGCCTTCTCGGCCGGGCTCTGCCGCCGGCGGTCGGTGGGCCGCCGGAACAGATTTCCCCAGTCTTCGCGCGTCACCAGCGTATCGAGCTGCGCCGGGGAGTAGCCGGCGGCGTACAGACCGCCGATGATGGCGCCCATGCTGGTACCGGTGACTAGATCGACGTGGATGCCGAGTTCCTGAAGCACTTCGAGCACGCCGATGTGCGCAAAGCCCTTGGCGCTGCCCCCGCTGAGCACCAGGCCCACGATCGGATGGGGCACGCCGGTCACGGGGACGGCGGGCGCGGCCTGCGCCGCACCCTCCGCGGCGCAGACCGCGAGGAGTGCCGACGCGACGGCGCAGCGGAGGATGTGGCGAGTGTGCACGAACAGAGCTACGGACTACCGTTTGGTATCGGGTTGCCTTCGATGTCGAGATGAACGATCGGCGCGATCCCCGTGGCCTGCAACGGCTGCTCGATCACCGACCGGTCGCCCACGATCACGATGTTCAGGTGATCGAGGTCGATGTACTTCCTAGCGACCCTCACCAGGTCGTCTTTGGTCACCGCGTTGATGCGATCGGCGAGGGTCTGATAATAGTCGGCCGCGAGCCCCTCCACGTAGAGCGACGAGATTGCGGACGAGGTGGCGTTCACCGACGCAAAGATCTGCGGCAGGCGCTGGATGAGCGCGGCCTTGCCCTGCGCCATCTCGTCGTCGGTGAAGGGCACGCCCCCCTGTACCCCCTTCAGATGCGCCATGAAGGCAATCAGCGCGCTGTCCGTCTTGGCGCTGACGATCGACCCGCCGGCGTAGAAGCTGCCGGGACCCTTCCCGTAGGCGAACCGCGAACCGACGCCGTAGCTGTACCCCTTCACCTCGCGGATGTCGTGGTTCAACCGCGACTGGAAGAGCCCGCCGAGGATCGTGTTCATGACCTGGAGGGCGTCGTAGTCCGGCGTGGTGCGCGGGGGACCCGGAATGCCGATGGCGAACACCGACTGTGGCGCCTTGGGCTTGTCCACCAGGTAGATGGTGGTTGGCCGGGCCGCGGGCACCGCCGGATAGTCGAACGACGGCATCGTGCCACCGGCCGTCCAGCCGGCCAGCGCCTGCTCCACCGTTACTTTCACTGCGGCGGGGTCGACGTCGCCCACCACCGTGATCAGGGCGTGCCCCGGCGTGAAGTACCGGTCATGGAACGCGATGACGTCGGCGCGCGTGACGGCGTTGACGCTCCCCTCGGTCTCGAACCAGCCGTACGGGTGGTCGGCGCCGTAGAGTACACGATCGAAGACGTTCGACGCGATCGCCGTCGGCTGGTCCTTGGCCTGGACCAGGCCCACGAGCGTGCGAGCCCGCAGCCGCTCGAGCGCGGAGTCGGGGAACGCGGGGTGTTCGAGCATGTCGGCCATGACGGCCAGAACCTGCGGGTATTTGGCGCGGGTGGCCAGGAAGCTCATGGTGCCGGTCTCGCCGCCGATGCGGGTGTTCACATTCGTACCCAACAGTTCCATCGCGTCGGAAAGTTGGTCGCCGGTTCGCGTGGCGGTGCCCTCGCTCAGCATCTCCGCCGTCATGCCGGCGAGGCCCGTCTTGGTCGCCGGCTCGTACTGGTCGGCACCGCCCACCCAGGTGATCGTGAACGAGACGAGTGGAAGGTCGTGTTTGGACGACACCACCAACTGGGCGCCGTTGGCCAGCGTAGTGTGCGTCCACGCCGGTACGTGGAGCGCGCGTGGCGCCCCCGGTGCGGGCGGCGTGCTGCGGTCGATCTTGCTGGGTCCGGCCTGCGCCGGCACCACGGACGGCGCGGCGAGCAGGAGCGTCGTGGCGAGCGCGAGTACGCGCGTGCGCATGGTGTTCATCGCTGGCCCTCCGCGTTCGTGGGCATGGTGGATGTCGGACGCGCGCTCACGCGCGTGCTGGCTTCGGGCTTGGACGCCTCGTCGAGCTTGCCCACGGGCACGATGCTCAGCACCACGCGTCCGCTGGTCAGATACCGGTTGGCCACGCGCCGCACGTCGGCGGCGGTCACCGCCTGAGTGTTGGCGAGGTCCGTCTGAAACTGGTTGGGATCGTCATGAAAGACGCTCCCCTGGTTGAGCATGTCGGCCTTGGCGAGGTTCGACTGGAGGCTGCTGATGGCACGCAGCTCCAGGCCGGCCTTCACCTTCTGGAGTTCCTGGGCCGTGGGCCCTTCGCGCTTGAGCCGGTCGATGATCGAGTCGGCGGTCAGTTCGAGACTGGTGAGCGAGTGGCCGGGGCGCGGGATGACGATCACCTGGAACTGGCCCACCAGTTCGTTCTCGTTCTGGTACGCGACCGCGTTGGCGGCCGATTGCCGGTCGTACACCAACCCCTTGGTGAGGCGGGCGGTGCGCGAGCCGGAGAGGATGTCGCCGAGCACGTCCAGGGCGTACCGGTCGCGGCTGATCACCCCGACCGTGGGCCAGGTGAGGTAGAGTCGCGGGATCTGGACACGGTCCTCATACACAAGCCGCTTCTCAGCGGCCAGGGTGACCGGTGGCGCCTTGGGACGGACGATCGGTTGGCCGCGCGGGATCTCGCCGAAGTACTTGGTGACCCACGCCCTGGTCTGGCCGGGGTCGAAATCACCGACGATCGCTACCGTGGCGTTGTTGGGGGCGTAGTAGAGGCGGAAGAAGCTCTTCACATCCTCCGCGGAAGCGGCGGAGAGGTCGGCCATGCTGCCGATGACGGGCCAGTGGTACGGGTGGTCGTCGGGGTACATGGCGCCGCTGATGATCTCGCTGGCGCGGCCGTAGGGGCGGTTGTCATAGCTCTGGCGCCGCTCGTTCTTCACGATGTCGCGCTGTGCGTTGAGTTTGTCGATGTCCAGGGCGTCGAGCAGCCACCCCATGCGGTCGGACTCGAGCCAGAGTTCGTCCTGCAGGTAGTTGGACGGCACCGTCTCGTAGTAGTTGGTCCGGTCGTTGGTGGTGGAGCCGTTGTTGTTTCCTCCCACACCCTCGGTGTAGCGGTCGTGCATGCCGTAGGGCACGTGGCCGGAGCCGGTAAACATCACGTGCTCGAACAGATGCGCGAACCCGGTGCGGCCGGGCTCCTCGTTCTTCGAGCCGACGTGGTACCAGACGTCCACGGCGACCGTGGGCGTCGTGTGGTCCTCGGCGAGGATCACCGTGAGCCCGTTGGGGAGCGTGTAGCGCTCGAAGGGGATGTGGATGGACGACGACGCGGCCGGCTTTGCCTGGGCCCATGCCGGCGGGGCGAGCGTGGTGGCGGCGGCGATGATCAGCGCGGCACCGGCCAGGGCGCGGCGCGCGAACATGGGGGGAGTTCGCATGGCCTATTCGGGTTGGAGAATGAAGGGACCGACACAAGAAGCATCGGTTGGACACCAGCCGGAAGCAAGCGGTTGGTCGTATGCGAACCGTCAGGTCGCCCGCAGGAGTTCGACCGGGTCGGCACGGACGGCGCGGCGGATCGGCGCCACACAGGCGGCGAGTGACGCACAGATGACCACGGCTTCGGCAATCGCGAGCGCGATCGCGCCTTCTCCCCCATGCGAGACCTGGAACACGGGAAACGCGACGATCAACGCGACCGTTGCGCCCAATGCCGTACCGCCGAGCACCATCTCCATCGCCTCGCGCACCACGATGTGGGCGATGTCGGGGGTCCGGGCGCCGAGTGCCGTGCGCATGGCGAACTCGCGCAGCCGTTGTCCTACCGCGTAGCCGAGAACGCCGTACACGCCGACGGCCGACAGAAGCACGGCAAACGCGCCGAAGGCCACGAACAGGAGCGTGGTGAGACGCGCTACCCGCAACCCTTCGTCGTACTGGGCCTGCGGTGATCGGAACTCGGTGACCATCCCGCCCGCCGGCACTGCGGCGCGAACCACCCGGTACACGGCGGACGACGCCCGCGAGGGCGGGATCGTGGTCCGCGCCGCCACGAATGCCGCCCGACAGTCGAGGTGGCGGACGACCGTCAAAAACGGCGTTCCGTCCCACGCCGAGTCGGCGTCGGTGGCCTCCGGCCCGACGACGCCGACCACCTTGACCCACGGAGCGCTCGACGCCGCCGGCCCGAGCTTGAGCAACCGCCCCACCGGCGACATGAACGGCCACAACTTCGCGGCCAGCGCGCGGTTCACGATCGCCGCGCCAGGGCCATCGGCATCGCCAGGTTCGAAGTCGCGACCGGCCACGATCGGGAATCCGTACACCCGGAAGTAGTCGGGCGTGGTCGCCGTGTAGCCGAGCGACGTTCCGCGCCCGAGCACGATCTGAATGGGCGAGCCCGGCTGGTCGGAGGTAATCTGGTTGGCCATCGGAAATTTGGTGGCGAAGGCGGCGGCGTAGCGCACACCGCCGACCGTCGCCACGCGATGCGACATATCGAGCCAGAATTGCTGCCGGCCGTTCAAGCTGTCGCACGACCGCCGGGGCTGGACGCTCGCCGACAGCACGTGTTCGGCATCGTAGGCAAATATCGGGTGCGAATCGTGCCGCCAGACGTCCAGCGCGAAGGTGGCGGCGATCATCACCACCAGAGCCACCGCAATTTCACCGACGGTCACGAGTCGATACACGCGGCCTCGCCGCCCCGTGCTCGCCCCGCCGCCGTCCTTCATTGCATCGTTCACGTTGGCCCTCGACGCGTACAGCGCCGGCGCGAGACCGGCCACGATCATGGTCGCCGCCGTGACCACCACACCCACCGCCACCACGCGCCAACTCACATGGGGCGTGACGAAGCCCAACTGGCGGATCATCGTCGGCATGTGGGACTCGGTGAGCTTCACCCCCCAGATGGAGAGCAGCACCCCCCAGAGGCCTCCGACTGCGGAAAGCAGTCCGGCCTCGGCGAACACGTGGCGCATGATCGCCCCTCGACTCGCGCCGAGGGCGAGGCGGACGGCCAGTTCCCGCCGACGGCCCAGACCGCGGACCAGCATGAGGTTTGCCAGATTGAGGCAGGCAACGACCAGCACGAGGATCGACACGAGAGCCGTGCCCAGCGTAGCGCCGGAGGGGTGGCCATGCCCGTGCACCAGTGGGTCCAGTCGGTAATCGAACATCGATCGATCGGCGGCGTACTGGAGCGCCACCTGGCCCGCGATCGCGTCGAGTTGCGTCTTCACCCGGGCGCGGGTGCCGCCGGGCTTGAGCTTGATCAGCGCGTGGGCCCAATCAGCACCGTCGGCCGATGTTTCCTGCGCCCGCGGCATCGCCAACCAGAAGTCCGCGTTGAACGGATAGTGGACAGCCGGCGGCATGACCCCGATCACGGAGTATGTCCGGCCATTGAAGGTCAGGTGGAGCCGAGCGAGATCGGATTCTCCCCCGAAGTCCTCCTGCCAGAGTTGGTAGTCGATGACCGCCGCCCCTGCGTCGGCCGGGTCGTCGCGCGTGGTGTTGAACACACGCCCCAGTACCGGTTTCACGCCAAGTACGTCGAACAAGCGGGTTCCGGTCGTGATCGCAAAGGTCGACACCAGGTGGCCGTTGGCCTCGGTGATCCCATGTGCGAAGTCGTAGGGTACGATGTCGGCGTACAGGTCCTTCCGCTCCCGAACGGCCAGGTACATGGGTCGCTGCACGAAGACTTTGCTGCGCGTCATCCCGTACGGCACGAGGTCGAAGAGCCGCTCCGGCTGCGCGTACGGCACGTACGGATTGATGATCGCGTCGATCATCGAGAGCATCGTCGTATTGAGTCCGATCGCCAGCCCCAGCGACAGCACCGCGATGGCCACGAACCCCGGACTCCGCCGGAGCGACCGCAGTGCGGCCAGCACGTCGTGGTGGCCGGCGAAGATGCGCTCGAGAAGCGACCGCCTCGGATACGGTTTCATGATCAGGTCGCCCGCAGGAGCGCTACCGGATCCGCCCGCGTGGCCCGCATCGCCGGCCCCATGGCCGCCAACAGCGACACGCCGATCAGGATGGCCTCGGCGGATGCGAGCGCCACTGCGTCCATCGGGTCCACGCTGTACAGCAACCGCTTGATGATCTCCGAGCTGAGCATGGCCACGAACCCGCCCACCGCCGTGCCGCCGAGCACGAGCACGAGTGCGTCGTGAAACACCAACCGGACCACGTCGCGCCGCTGTGCACCCAGTGCGATGCGCATGGCGAACTCGCGCGTGCGTTGCGCACCCGTGTACGCGAGCATGCCGTAGAGGCCCACCGTGGACAGGAGCAGCGCGAAGGCCCCCACCAGTTCGAAGACGTACGCCGTGGATTGGCGCTCCTGGATCTCCGCGCGGAACTGGGACATCCACGATTGGAAGAGCAGGTATCCGGAGCGCCCGATCCTCGAGCTGACATAGCGCTGTAATGCGAGCACCGTCGGTGCTTCGTCGTTGGTGGTCCGCACGACCAGGCTGCGATAGCTCCCGCCCATCCCCAGGCCGACCACGTAGATCTCGGGAAGCGGCACGAGATCGGGGTCCTGTTCGAAGCGGAGCTGCACCGGATGCACGACGCCGATCACACGCACCCACGGCGCCCTCGACGAGTCGCTGCCCAGTTTCAACAGGCGCCCCACCGGCGACATGTGCGGCCAGAGCGCCGCGGCGACGCTGTCGTCGACGATGGCAACTCCCTGTGATCCCGCGTCGCCCGCTTCGAAATCACGCCCCTGCACCACCCGCACGCCCAACAGGTCGAGCAGCCCGGGGGACGTCGTGATGACGCTTCTCATGAACAGCTGCCGTGGCGTGTGTCCGCCCAGATCGGACGTCACCAGACTCCCCGCAGCGCCGCGGCCGCTCATCCACTCCGCGCCCAGGACGCCCGGCAGCGCCCGCGTGCCGGTCGTCACGTCACGGAACACCCGATCGACGCTGTCCGATTTCGAGGCGTTCCGGGACGGCAGGTACAGATTCGCGAAGACCACGTGCTGCGGATTGTAGCCGAAGTCGAAGTCGCGCACCGCCCGCGTGGCCCGCACCAGCAGTGCGGCGCCCATCAGCACGATCAGCGACATCGCCAGTTCGGCGACCACCAGCCACCGGTACGTACCCCCGCTTCGGTGCGTCGTCGTCCCCGCCCCGTCCTTCATGGCGGCGTTCACGTTCGTGGAGCGAGCCCGGGCCACCGCCGCCCAGGCGATCAGCACCATCGTCGCCGCCGTTGCTGCGAACGCGAAGAGGACCACGCGCCAGCTGAGATGAGGCGCCAAGCCGCCGAGCCCCTGCACGGCCCCGCCACCCATCTTGTACTCCACGAGATGCATGCCCCAGAGCGAGAGCAGGATGCCGGCGGCGCCGCCCACCGCGGCCAGCACGACTGCCTCGCCTACCACGAAGCGGGCGACGTCCTGCCGCGACGCGCCCAGCGCCATGCGGACGGCGATGTCCCGGCGACGGCTGATGGTGCGTGCGAGCAGCAGATTGGCGACGTTCGCGCAGGCGATGAGTAGCACTACGATGGCCGCCGCGCCGAGCGCCTTGTGCACGTCCGTCAATTGCCCCTGCGGCGCCTGAAACGACCGGTGGTAGTACTGGAACGGTTGGTCGCTCAGGCCATACTCGGCCACAAAGCGGCCAGCGAGACCATGCAGGTCGCGCTTGAATTGCTCGGGCGTGACACCCGGTCGGACTCGGATGACCGCCGTGACGAGCCGGTTCGGATCGAGCCCCTCCTCCACGGTCCGTGCCATCGGGAGCACGACCTCCTCACCGGGCATGGTCGGCGGCAGAACACCGATTACCGGATAGGTTTGTTCGCCCACCGTCACGTGCAACTTCGAGAGCGGCGTCCGCCCGTTGAATACGGACTGCCACACGCTGAATCCGATGACGACGCCCTCATCGTCGGGATGGTCCCCCGCGCTCCGACGGAAGAATCGCCCCGCGAATGGCTTCACCCCGAGCACATCGAAGTAGTTCGTGCTCACCACTTCGGCTCCGCTCGGCGAGACCCGGTCGCCGGCTACGATGGGGCCGCCCCGGTAGCTCCTGGCCGCCATCGCTGCGTAGAGCCCGAGATCGTTCCGCAACGCGAGGTACATCTCGTGCTGGTGGTAGTCCCGGTGCGCTCCATATCCCCTCGGGGACGCCCAGTAGACCTGTTCGGCATCCTTCACCGCCGACACCGGATGCCGCACGGCATCCACGATCCCATATGTCGTGGTCGTCAGCCCGATAGCAAGCGCCAGAGACACCACGGCCACGGCCGTGAATCCGGGACTCTTGAGAAGCGCGCGATAGGTCGCGCGGTCTGGCAGGAAGCGCATGCGGGCTCCGAGACCACCGCGGAGGGATGGGCCGCGGGGCTGTATTGGAATAGCGATACAGTACGGACGCGACCCGCAAACGTCAAGCACGGATTGTAGGAAACTCGAAACCGGCGGTCAGCCGCTTGCGGCCCGCCGCGGACGGTCAGCGGGACGCTGTGACCTGCCTCACCGCGTCAGCCCCAACGCCTTCAACCAGCCGGCCAGCCCCGGGTAGTTCGGCGCCATTCGCGCCACCCCCATCGCCGCCGCCCGCGCGCCCTCGATGTCGCGGGCCACCGCCAGTAACAGAGAAAGCTGATACAGCGGCTGGGGATCGCCCGGACTCAACTGCACCGCCTGCCGCAGGTATCCCACGGCATGCTGCAGATCCTTCGCCTTGGCGGCGATCTCGCCCAACTCCAGCGACGTGTACTTCGAAGGCTGGATCGCGTACGCGCGTTCCAGATACACCACTGCCCGCGTCGTGTCCTGCGTCTCCAGCAACGCATGCCCGGCCAGTTCGTACGGCTGCGCGGCGAGCGGCAGGTCGCGGATGAGCCCCTGATACTCGGCGAACGCCGAGTCGGGGAATCCGCGCATCTCGTAGCTCCGGCCCACGTCGAGCTTCGCCTGCCGCCAGGGCAGCCCCGCCGACGCCAGAAAGGCGAGGCTGTCCACCGGCCCCGTCGGCCGGTACGTACCGCGATAGTCGCTGTCGCGGGCCGCCGGCACGAACGGCCACCGCGTGGTCAGCGTGGTCACCGTATGCTCCACCATCCGCCGGTCGAAAGGCGTGAGGTCCATGCCCGCCACGTATGACGGCCACGGCTTCAGCCGGCCCAACTGCACCGGCCGGCCGAGGAACTTCGCGCTGTCGAGAGCGTCGAAGAACTCGTGCCCAATAAGCGCGACGCCGGCCTGGTTGGGGTGCAGGTGCTCGAGGATCAGGTTGTGCCCGATGATGCCCCCGGGCGACGCGGCCCGGAACGCCTCGACCACTGGCACGTACGTGGCGCCCTCCTCCTTCGCGACCTCGCGGATCACCGTGTTGAACTCGCTGGGCGCCCGGAACCGGATCACGTCCAGGTCGCGGGCCCTGACGAACAGCCGCTCGGCATCGACGGTGTCGCCGCGCGACTCGACGGCCTGCGCCGAGTCGAACACGGCGTGGGCGCCCGCCGGCTCCGCGTTCGCGGCCGACGCAAAGGGGTGCATCCCGCCTTCGTCGCTGGCCAGGCTGGCGATGAACACCGGCACGTGCGCGGCGCGGAACTTCCGGAGCACGCGCTCCAGGTTGCCCCGGAACTGCCGCACCCCCGCCTGGTACGCCGGCCCGCCGAGCGTGATCTGCTGGTTTCCCGCCACCACTTCCATGAAGCTCGCCGCCTGCTGCTCGGTTGCGGGCCGCTTGGCGAGGGCGCGGCGCAACTTCGCGATGCCGTCGCGCAGCAGCATGAACGTCCGGAACCGCTCCAACCAGAGATACGCGCGCACCAGGCCCGGCGACGACCCCACGCTCTCGGTGGATCCGACCCCCAGTGCGCCGTAGTACTCGTTGTGACCCGCATAGATCAGCACGGCGTCGGGATGCTGTGCAATCACGGCATCGGTCTGGTCGAGCACGGCATACGTGTTGGTAGCCGGGATCGCCAGATTGATCACCTCCACGGAGTCGCCGGGCATCACGTCGCGCAGGGCGTCCTGCAGCAGATGCGAAAACGTTCCCGTGGGCGGCCACGGAAAGCCGGCCGCGGACGAGGCGCCGAGCACGAACACCCGGAACGCCTTGTCCGGTTTGTGCGCGGCGAAGGGCTCCAGCAACGGCGCGGGGGGATGCGCCTGCAAGGTGAAGTAGCGACCGCCCAACTGCGGATTCGGCAGCAGGTAGTCGCCCATCGCGGCCGGTGCGTGCACGAACACCGGAATCGCCCCCGCGGGCCAGACCACACGCAGCACGACCTCCACGACGCCCAGCAGCAGGAAGGGGGTGAGCACCGTGATGGCCATGAACAGCCAGTAGCGACCGCGCGTCATCAGAAGATGGAATAGATGAAGGGCGCCAGCGCCGACCCCTGCACCAGCAGCAGCAGCGCGCTGGCCAGAATCAGCAGGACGATGATGGGCAGCAGCCAGAGCTTCTTTCGCTGGCGCATGAACGCCCACAGTTGCCGCAACACACTCCACGTGGCCATCGACGACTCCGAATCAGAACTGGCGCTCGAGCGCCCGACGCCGCTCGTCGGCGTCGCTGCGTGCGCGCGGAATCCAGTAAGTGGCGGCATCGGGACTCCGCGCCAGCGGGCTGCGACCGAAGGTCCGCCGCAGATACCCGATGGGGGTCAACGCTACGTAGTAGATGACGGCGAGCGCAATCGGACCGGTCACGCGACCGATCGCATGACCGAGCGCCATCCAGCCCCGCTGGACGGGCCCGAGTCGCGTCGGCACGAGCACGCCCAGCAGCAAGAGCAAGAACCCGAGCGCGAACGCGACCTCGGCCCCCGGCGTGCGGTGCCGGAACGCGAGCAGCGCCGAAAGCACGGAGAAGGCCGCGGCGAGCGTGAACGCGAACTTCATCCCCTCGCGTCGGGTCAGTCGAGTGGGAGCGGGCGCTGCCATTGGGCCGGATCCTGGATGGGTTGATCGCGCTTCATCAAGACGAATGGCGGCATGACGAGTGCGTCGAGGTTGGTGCGCATGAAGCAGTCATAGGCGTCGGCAGGCGTGCAGACGATCGGCTCGCCCCGCACGTTGAACGACGTGTTCACGAGCAGCGGACAGCCGGTGCGCTCGTCGAACGCGCGCAGCACGGCGTGCAGGCCCGGGCTCCGGTCCGCGGTCACCGTCTGGAGGCGCGCCGAGTAGTCCAGGTGCGTGACGGCCGGGATGTCGGATCGCGGAACGTTCAGCCGGTCGATTCCCCACCGTGCGTCGCTCTCGACCGGCGGCAGCCGCCTCTCCTCGCATACCGGCGCCACGAACAGCATGTACGGCGAGTCGCCGTCGACCTCGAAATACTCCGCCGCCCGTTCGGCGAGCACGCTCGGCGCGAAGGGGCGGAACCCTTCACGAAATTTCACCTTGAGATTGATGCGCGCCTGCATCTCGGGATTCCGCGGGTCGGCCAGAATGCTGCGAGCCCCGAGCGCGCGCGGGCCGAACTCCATGGCGCCGTCGAACCATCCGATCACGGCGCCGGCGGCCAGCAACTCCGCAGCGCGCGCTACCGCGCCATCGCGGTCCAGGCGTTCCCACACCGCCCCCGATCCGGCAAGACCGGTCGCGATATCTTCGGCGGTGAACGACGGACCGAGTAGCGCGCCGTGCATCCCGTCGTGCACCCCGTCCGGAGTGCGCGGCTGGTCGAAATACCGGTGCCAGGCCACGAGCGCCGCGCCCAACGCGCCGCCCGCGTCGCCGGCCGCGGGCTGCACCCAGACGCGATCGAACACGCCGGCGCGAAGCAGCTTCCCGTTGGCCACGGCATTCAGCGCCACGCCGCCGGCGAGGCAGAGATTCGGCTGCCCCGTTTCGCGCCGGGCGGTCTTCGCCATCCGCAGCACGATCTCCTCGCACACGTCCTGCACCGACCGGGCCAGATCCATCTCCCGCTGGGTGAGCGCCGACTCGGGCACGCGGGGCGGCCCGTCGAACGACGCCGAGAAGGCGTCGTTGGTCATCGTCAGGCCGCCCAGATAGTTGAAGTAGCGCTGGTTCAGTGTGAACGAACCGTCCTCGCGCAGGTTGAGCAATTCCTGATGGATGGCATCCACGTACTTCGGCTCGCCATAGGGCGCGAGCCCCATCAGCTTGTACTCCCCCGAATTCACCTTGAACCCGGCGTGGTACGTGAAGGCGGAGTAGAGCAGGCCCAGCGAATCGGGCCAGTGCAGTTCCTGCACGAGTTCGAGGTCCTGCCCGTGGCCGACGCCGATGGAGGCCGTGGCCCATTCGCCCACTCCGTCGACGGTCAGCACGGCCGCGTCGCGGAAGGGCGACGGATAGAACGCGCTGCCGGCGTGCGCTTCGTGGTGTTCGGTGAACAGCACGCGTCCCTGGTAGCCGTCGAGGCCACGCCGGATGGTGCGCTCGATGTCCAGCCGGTCGCGCGCCCAGAGCGGCGCCCCGTGGCGAAACGAGGCGAATCCGGACGGCGCCATCCAGAGGAAGGTCTCGAACACCCGGTCGAGCTTGAGCAGCGGCTTGTCATAGAACGCGACCGCCTCCAGCTCGGCGCTCCGGACGCCGGCCGTCTCCAGGCAAAACCCGATGGCGCGCGTGGGGAAGCTCTCGTCGCCCTTGGTCCGCGAGAATCGCTCTTCCTGGGCGGCCGCGACCACGACCCCGTCGCGGAGGAGGCACGCGGCGCTGTCGTGATAGAACGCGGAGATGCCGAGGACGTATCGCGGCAAGGGCGGTGCGGTGGGCCGGCGCGGCGAGAAGATCGGTGGCTTGGCCCGCGCGGGGCGGGCGGCCGGGAGCGGTCGGGGGCCGTTTGCCAAGATAGACCACCCTGGTCGCAGCCGAAAGCCGCCAAACACCTGTGCTTGAACCGCCCGGCGGCATCCGATAGGTTTCGCGTCTACCCGCGCGCGTAGCTCAGCTGGATAGAGCGTCGGCCTCCGGAGCCGAAGGTCACAGGTTCGAATCCTGTCGCGCGCGTCATACCTTCTCAATTGCACGATCGCGCGCCCGGCGGGTCCCGAGCGCATCCGCTCCGAGGTTCCTTCCCCCCAGCGGCCATTCCAGTCGATTCAGAATCGACGCCGACCCTCCCGATTCCCGCAGCCGTCAGTCGTCCGCCACCAGCCGTTTCATGTCATCGCCGCCTTCCGCCCCGGCCGTGGTCAGCATCGCCGAACTCAAGCGCAAGCCGCTCCCCGCCCTCCTCGAGATGGCGCAGGAGTTGGAACTGGCGGACGTCGAGACGCTGCAACGCCACGACCTGACCTTCCGCATCGAACAGGGGATGCTGGCCAAGGGCACCGTGCTCACCGGCCAGGGCGTGCTCGAAGTGCTACCCGAGGGTTACGGGTTTCTCCGGAGTCAGGATTACAATTATCTAAACGGCCCCGACGACATCTACGTCTCGCCGTCGCAGGTCAAGCGCTTCGGCCTGCAGACCGGCGACACGGTGCAGGGGCAGGTCCGGCCTCCCAAGGAATGGGAGCGGTATCTGGCGTTGCTCAAGGTCGAGCTGGTGAACGGCGACGACCCCGAACTCGCCAAGGAACGCACGCCGTTCGACAACCTCCGCCCCCGTTATCCCGAGGGGCGCCTGCGCCTGGAAGTCGCGAGCGGCGACCTCAGCATGCGGGTGATGGACCTCATCGCGCCCATCGGAAAGGGCCAGCGCGGACTCATCGTCTCCCCGCCACGCGCCGGCAAGACCATTCTCCTGCAGAAGATCGCCAACGCCATCGCCGAGAACTATCCCGAGGTCGTACTCATCGTGCTGCTCATCGACGAGCGGCCCGAGGAAGTCACCGACATGCGCTTCACGGTGAAGGGCGAGGTCATCAGCTCCACCTTCGACGAGCCGCCGCAGCGCCACGTGCAGGTGGCCGACATGGTGATCGAGAAGGCCCGCCGGCTGGTGGAGAGCAAGAAGGACGTGGTGATCCTGCTCGACTCGATCACCCGCCTGGGCCGCGCTCACAACGCCGTCGTGCCGCACTCGGGCAAGATCATGTCGGGCGGCGTGGACGCCAAGGCGCTCGAGAAACCCAAGAAGTTCTTCGGCGCCGCCCGCAACATCGAGGACGGGGGTTCGCTCACGATCATCGGCACCGCCCTCATCGAGACGGGCTCCCGCATGGACGAGGTGATCTTCGAGGAGTTCAAGGGCACCGGCAACATGGAGCTGATTCTCGACCGCAAGATCGCCGAACGCCGCATCTACCCCGCCATCGACATCAATCGCTCCGGCACCCGCAAGGAAGAGCTGCTGTTCACCACGGAGGAACTCAATCGCGTGACGTTGCTCCGTACCTTCCTGGGTGACATGCCGGACACGGAAGCGATCGAGTTCCTGCTCAAGCAGATGTCGCGGTCGAAGAACAACAAGGAATTCTTCGCGCAGATGGCGCAGGGCGGATGACCGTGGCGGCGCCGGACCGCGGCCGATGGCTCGCCGTGGACTGGGGCGAGCGGCGCATCGGGCTCGCCATCAGCGATCCCACCGGCACGATCGCGTCGCCGGCCGGATACATCCAGCGGCGCGCCGGCAAGCGCCCGCCGATCGCCGAACTCATGCGGCGCGCCGAAGCGCTGGAGGCCCGGGCCTTCGTCCTCGGCCTCCCGCTGGACGGACAGGGCGACGACACACCGCGCGCGGTCGAGGTGCGCCACGTGGCGGCGGAACTGGAGAAGCGCACCGGACTGGCCGTGCGCCTGCTCGACGAGCGGTTCACCACGGCCGCCGCCCTTCGGGCCGTACACGAAATGGGTGGCTCGCCCCGCGATCGCAAGGGCGACGTGGACGCCCTGTCGGCCACCGTACTGCTTCAGCATGCCCTCCGCCACGATGCGTAGTCGATTCGCCCTCGCCGCCCTGCTGCTGCCGGCGATGCTCGCGCTCTCGGCGTGCGCCACCGACGACGCCACGACCACGCGCGTGATCGTGCCCGCGGGCGCGTCGCTACGCGTCGCCGCCGATTCGCTGGCCAAGGCGGGGGTCGTCCGCGCCCCACGCCTGTTCCGCACGTACGCCTGGCTGCGCGGCGGCGACCGGCGGATTCGCGCCGGCACCTACCAATTCCGCCGCGGCGACAGCTGGAGCACGGTGCTGGAGATGCTGCGCGCCGGCCGCGGCATCGTGGTCACCGTCACCGTGCCCGAGGGTTTCGCGCTCAGTCAGATCGAACCCCTGCTCGCCGAGAAGCTCGGCGTGCCGCTCGACTCGGTGGGGGCGGCAGCGTCCGACACGGCGCTGCTGGCGCGGCTCGACCTGCCGACGCCGACCCTCGAGGGGTACCTGTTCCCCGATACGTACACCTTCCCCGATGGCACCACGGCGCGTCAGGCCGTGACCGAGATGGAACGCCGGTTCGAGCACGAATGGAAACCGGCCTGGACGGCCCGCCTGGACACCATCGGCATGTCGCGCAACGACGTGATGACCCTCGCGTCGATCGTGGAGAAGGAAGCCAAACTGCCCGAGGAACGGCCCGTGATCGCGGCGGTGTACATGAACCGGCTCAAGGCCGGCATGCTGCTGCAGGCCGATCCGACCGTGCAGTATTCGCTGCCGGCGCACGAGGCGCGCGTGCTGTACAAGGACCTCAAGGTCAAGTCGCCGTACAACACCTACCGTCATCCGGGACTGCCCCCGGGGCCCATCGCGTCCCCCGGCGTGGCCAGCATCCAAGCCGCGCTCTATCCGGCCAATGTGCCGTACAAGTACTTCGTGGCCGCGCCGGACGGCCACCACGAATTCCGCGTCGACTTCAAGGGACACGAGGCCGCGGTACGCCAGATGCGCCGCGAACGAGCCGAGCAGGCCCGCAAGAGCAAGGCGGCACGCGACACCGGTGCCGCACGCGGCGCCCGGCGCACGCCGCGCTGACCCCTGGCATGTCCGCACACGCAGTGGTCTCGCCCAAGGGCGCGCGGCGCTGGTCGCACGGCCATCCGTGGATCTATCGCAGCGACGTCACGGCGCGACCCGACCAGCCAGCCGGCATCGTCCCCGTGCGCGACACGCGCGGCAAACCGCTCGGCTGGGCACTGTGGAGCCCGCGCTCCGAGATCTCCCTGCGCCTCCTCGAGCGGAATCCCGACGCCACGATCGACGGCGGGTGGTGGCGCGACCGACTGGCCGCGGCCATCGCGCGTCGCGACGTGCTTCGCCCGCAGGCCACGGCGTACCGGCTGGTGCACGGCGAGGGCGACGGGCTGCCGTCGCTGGTGTGCGACCGATACGACCGATGGCTCGTGGTGCAGTTCATGAGTGCCGGGCTCGAGCCGGCACGCGCGGAGATCGTGGAGGCGCTGGAGACGCTCCTGCGCCCCGACGGCATCCTGGCGCGCAACGACGTGTCGTTGCGCGAGAAGGAGGGATTGCCGCGCACGGTGGAACTGCTGGCCGGGGAAGTGCCACGCGAGATCGAGGTCCAGGAGCACGGTGTGCGCTACCTGGCCGCCCCGTGGGATGGCCAGAAGACCGGCGCCTTCCTGGATCAGCGGGAGAACCGCGCCCGCATCGGCGCGCTCGCGCGCGGACGTGCCCTCGACTGCTTCAGCTACCACGGGTCGTTCGCGCTGCACCTGGCGCGGAACGCCAACCGGGTGATCGCGCTGGACAGCTCGGCGGCGGCCCTGGAGCGCGCCGCCGAGAACTGTGCCCGCAACGGGCTCACCAATGTCGACCTCGTGGAGGCGAACGCGTTCGACTACCTGAAACAGGCCGACCGGGAGGGCGCACGATTCGAGACCATCGTGCTCGACCCGCCGGCGTTCGCCAAGACGAAGGGCGCGCTCGCCGCCGCCATCCGCGGGTACAAGGAAATCAACCTGCGCGCCATGCGCCTGCTGTCGCCCGGCGGCGTGCTGTTCACGGCCAGTTGCAGCTTTCATCTGACGAAGCCGCGGTTCCTGGACATGCTCGAAGCCGCCGCCGCCGACTCCGGGCGCCGCCTGGCGCTGCGCGAGGTGCTCGGGCAGCCGCTGGACCACCCGGAAATCTTGACCATCCCGGAAACGGGGTACATCAAGGGCGCGATCGTCGAAGCGATGGATTGATGACCGGCGTCCTCTGGCGCTCGCGTCCGGATCGCCCCATGCTATCGGCTCTCCTTCCACCCGCATACCTCCGATCATGAACGTCATCCGTCTCCTCCGCCCCTCCGCGGCGGCCGCCCTCGCCGTGCTCGGCGCTGCCGCGCCGGCCAGCCTCGCCGCGCAACAGCAGCCCGTGCCGACGCCTCCACCGGGTATGGCCCTCATCAAACAGTCCGACCTCAAGGCCGATCTCTACTATCTGGCCAGCGACGCGATGCGCGGACGTGAGGCAGGCACGATCGACGAACTCCACGGCGCCATGTGGGAGGCCAAGCGGGCGCGCGAGGCAGGCCTGATTCCTGCCGGCGACGACGGCACCTTCTTCCAGTGGTGGAACATGAAGCGCACGCGGCTGTCGCCGGCCAGCACGATCACCGTCGGCGATCACCAGTACGTGCTCTGGAAGGACATGGCCGCCACGACCACGCTCGACCTGGACGTCCAGGCGCCCACGGTGTGGGCCGGCGACGGCAGCGATACGACCATCGACGTCCGCGGCAAGATTGCGGTCGCGCAGCTCGTGAAGCCGCCCGCCAACGCGCGCAAGTTCGAGGGCGTCTATTCGCCCGAGTGGCACTCCGCCACGGCGTCGATCGGCGCCCAGGGTCGCGAATTGGCGCGGCGCGGCGCGGTGGCGGTGATTCTGGTAGCCGACTCCGTCGGCGATGTCGCCTTCGACGCCGTCACGGCCATCTCGTCGCGCGGAACCTACGACGTGGACGACTCGGCCACCAACGCCGCCGGCGGCCGGTACGGACGCACGCCGTCGGGGCCGCCCATCCTGCTCGCCCATCGCGATCTGCGCGCCATGCTCGCCCCGTCGGGACAGCAGGCACGCGTCCACCTGGTCACCGAGAGCTTCGACTACCCGTCGGTGAACGTCGTCGGCATCGTTCGCGGCACCGATCCCAAACTGCGCGACGAGTACGTGATGTTCAGCAGCCACACCGACCACGATGGCGTGCGCTTTCCGATGGCCGGCGACTCGATCTGGAACGGCGCCGACGACAATGGGTCCACCAGCGTCGCCCTGCTCGCCATCGCGCGCGCCTTCGTGAAGCACCCGGGCAAGCGGTCGGCACTGTTCATCTGGCACGGCGCCGAGGAACGCGGCCTGCTCGGCTCGCGCTACCATGCCGCCCACCCCGTGGTGCCGCTGCACCAGATCGTCGCCGTGCTCAACGGCGATCTGATCGGCCGCAACAACCCCGACACCGCCTCCCTGCTCGGCGTGCAACCGCCGCACCGGAACTCCACCGATCTCGTGCGCATGGCGCTTGAGGCCAACGCCGCCACCGGCAAGTTCGTGCTCGATTCCACATGGGACCGCCCCACGCACCCCGAAGGCTGGTACTTTCGCAGCGATCACGTGCCCTATGTGCGCCGCGGGATTCCGGCGCTCATGTACTCCACCAACCTGCACCCCGACTACCACACGCCGCGCGACGAAGCCTCGCGCATCGACTACGCCAAGCTCAAGCGCATGACCGATTGGATCTACGAGACCGGTTGGCTGGTGGCGAATGCGCCCAAGCGGCCGGCGCTCGACCCGGGATTCAAACTCGAGCGCTGAGTGGCGTCAGCGTCGTTGGCAGGTCGGGCAGTAATAGGTCGAGCGGCCCGCCTGCACGATACGGCGCACGGGGTTGCGGCACCGCCGGCAGGGGCGTCCCTCGCGGTCGTACACGTTGAGGCGCGCCGCGCCGACGTGCGTGTACCGCGATCCCGTGGCGCGCGCGATCACGGTGCGTATCGCGCCGATGAGCGCCGCCAGCCGGGGCCGCGACAACGACGAGGCGCGTACCCGGGGGCTGATCCGGGCACGCCACAGCGCCTCGGCCACGTAGATGTTGCCGAGGCCGGCGATCAGGCGCTGGTCGAGCAGCGCGGTCTTGATCGGACCGCGGCGCTTGGCGAGCAGCGGGCGCAGGTGGTCGGGCGTGAGCGCCGGGTCCATCGGCTCGACGCCGAGGCCAAGGTCGAGCGGCGCACCGGCGGCATGGAGATCGAGGGTGGCCAGCGCCCGCGAGTCTTCGAGCACCACCCGCCGCCCGTCGTTCAACGTGAACACCGCCCGGGCAAAGCGCGGCAACGGGGTTCCACGCCGCGCCAGCACCCAGTCGCCGGTCATCCGAAAGTGCGCGTGCAGGATGCGCCCGTCGGCCAGATGCATCAGTTGATGCTTGCCGCGGCGCTCGACCTCGGCGATGCGTACTCCGTGCAGCGTCTCCACCGCCGCGGCCGGCAGGCGCCGCCGGAGGCTCGGATGGAGCACCTCCACGCGGGCGATGGTCCGCCCGCGGATGGCGCGGCGCAGGATGCGCACCGCGTGTTCGACTTCGGGAAGCTCTGGCATGGTGCGTCGGACCCGTTGACGGTGAGGCAATGACCGGGCAAGATGGGCGCGTGACGACCCGAACTCAATCGGCGGCTAGCCCCGGCGGCGGCGCGCGCAGCCTCGCCGTGCGGCGCGTGTTGCGCCAGGTCCTGGTGCTCAATGCGCTCGTAGTGGCGGTGAAGCTCGGCATCGGCGTGCACACGCGCGCGCTCGCCGTCCTCGGCGCCGCGTTCGAATCGGGACTCGATCTGCTCAACAACGTCATCGGCATGACGCTCGTGTCGATCGCCGCCATGGGGCCGGATGAGGATCACCCATACGGACACGCGAAGTTCGAAACGCTCGGGACCATCGGCATCGTGATGTTCCTCTCGATCTCGTGCTTCGAACTGCTCCGCGAATCGGTGGCCGGACTCATGCGGGCCCGCGCGCCGCATCCGGCGACGCCCCTCGAGGTGGGCGTGATGGCGCTCACCCTGGGGGTGAACGTCGGCATCGTGCGGTTCGAGCGTCGCCGGGGGCGGTCGTTACAGAGCGCCTTCCTGATCGCCGACGCGGCGCACACGTCGACGGACATCTTCGTCACGCTGCTTGCCCTGGCCTCGCTGCTGCTCACGCGGGCCGGCGCGCCACGAGCCGACGCCGTGCTGGGCATCGCCGTGGCGCTGATCATCGCCTGGACCGGATGGCGGATTCTCCGGGAGTCGGTGCCGATCCTCGTGGATGCACGCGGCATGGACGCGGCGGAACTTCGAGGGCTGGCCGCGAGTATTCCAGGCATCATCGGCGTGCGTGCGGTGCGATCGCGGTCCACGGCGTCGGGCCAGTTGTTCGTCGAGATGACCATCGTCGTGGCCGGCAGTTTGTCGGTGCACGAGGCGCACACCCTGGCCGACGCCGTGGAACTGGAGGTCGAACGCGTGGCCGGAAGCGCCGAAGTCGTCGTGCACGTCGAGCCTGCATAGGCAAAGTCCCGCTTGCGCGGCGCTCGGCGCGAGACAACATTTGTGAGTCCACACCCGAGTGCGCATGGCTCCGCGACTGCAGCGGTCCCTTCGATACGAGTACGAACTCTACGTCGAAGAGGAAATCGAGAACTACAAGGAATCGATCCCGCGCTCGGCGCTTCTGAGCATCGGCGACGAAGCCGTGTCCCGACTCAGCTCGGGCGCTCAGATCCTCCTCACCGAGCTGCTGCTCTGCGACGAGGTGAACCGGATCATCTTCCAGCGGCTGCGACTGCCGGGCTACGACACGTGGCGCCGCAAGCGGATGAAGATCGCCAAGGAGCTGCGGCGGCCGGAACACTGGGGACTCACCGCTGACCACGTGGCGGTGCGCGCGATGTCGCAGACCTCCGAGGGCCGCGTGCTCGTCGCCGGCGATGCCGACGAAGGACCGGCGCTCTTCCTGGCTGCCAACGGATGCCAGGTCACGTCGGTGCATCGTGAGCCCAACAGCCTGGAGCGCGTGCGTCAGGCGGCCAACGATGCCGGACTCGCCGAGCGGGTGCGGGCCGTCGCCGCCGACCTCAACACCTGGGAACCCGACGACGCGCCGCTCACCGCAGTGATCTGCACGCCGGCGGCGTTCTCCGGATTGAACATGAAGGCGCGGCGGCGCGTGATCGAACTGCTCAAATCGGCCACGGCGGACGGCGGCGTGCATCTGGTGCAGACCATGGCGGCCACGACGGGTCGCCGAAAGTCACCGTCGCTCGACGAACTGCGCTCGCGCTATCGTGGATGGGCGATCACGGTGGATGAGGACCCGACCGGCGGCGGCCTGAACACGTTGATGGCGAGGAAAGAGATCGCCTGACCCGTATCAAAGCGACACTATTGGATAGCGTTTGTGTGTGTCATCGAGCGACAGGTGTGCGGAGACTCCGCCAACCGGTCGCTTGTTTCTCGTTGTGCCACAGTGACTTAGCTATTGACCGCGGTTGGCACCAAGTGTGCTTAATAGAAAGGTGTCCGCGTGGCCGCTCTGGCTGCGCCACCGGGGCGAGCGGCGAACCGTTCTCGTCGCCTCGCCCCGAATCTCCTGAGTGAGCGGCAGTGGTGAATCATATAATGAAGGCAACGCACAAGACCTCGAAGGAGACCGAGCCGGTCGGCATCGTGATCTCTCAGGGTTGGCCGGACGAGCAGCCGACGGTGTTCAGCGCCTACGTGTGGGGGCCGGCCCCGGAAGATCCAGCAGGCAAGGGAAAGCCGGTCGCGGCGTAGCCGGAGGCGGAACATCGATTGAGGCACCGGCGTTCACGAGCGCCGGTGCCGGTTCATTTCTGGTGATGGCAATCGTGGATGCGACGGGCGGTGAACCGCGGTCCCGCGGTGTGCACGACTCGAGGCTCCCGAACGCAAGAAAGCCGGCGCGAATGCGCCGGCTTTCTCGATAGCAACAACGAAGAGATTACTACTTTCTCTTCTTGCGAGCGGTCTTCTTCGCCGCCTTCTTGGCGGGACGGCGCTTCGTCGCCTTCTTGGCGGTCTTGCGGCCCTTCTTCGCCGCCTTCTTTGCCGGGCGACGCTTCGTCGCCTTCTTGGCGGTCTTGCGGCCCTTCTTCGCCGCCTTCTTGGCGCCCTTACGGGCCTTCTTTGCAGCTGCCATGGTCAAATCTCCAATATTGGAGGTTGATCTACTCGACCGATCCCCCGGTGGATCAGCGAGTCGGCGTCCGAGAGCCGAAGCTTTCGTTCGCCGCTACACCCACCTCCGCGGAGGCCGGTGAAGCTGAAGCCCGTCACCCGATGTTCTGCGACGGGCCAAATGCCAAAACGTCGACCAAGTGATACTACCTGAACCCAACGACGACTGACATACAAAAACGCCACGGGCAGAGTTGCTCGCGGCGAAGAAGATCGAAC
The DNA here is from genome assembly GCA_963781765.1 of uncultured Gemmatimonadaceae bacterium. Taxonomy (GTDB): domain Bacteria; phylum Gemmatimonadota; class Gemmatimonadetes; order Gemmatimonadales; family Gemmatimonadaceae; genus JAGWRI01. The sequence goes on along the minus strand of CAWAHC010000005.1, from coordinate 664,618 downwards.
GGTACGGCGTGGTGTGCACGGAGCGCGAAACGTGATGAGGCGCGGTACTCGAGCACAGCGAATGAGACGAGGGGACGACGAACGCGCCGACGACCTTGGTCGCGGCCTGCGACTGCTGCAGTTGGAGAAACGGTCGTCGCGATAAGCCCACCGACTACCCTCGATTTCGCGTCAATAGTTACTCCGCGCGAATATAGGAACGCGCCAAGTTACGCGCAATAGCGAATTTACGCTTCGCGCACCGCGCGTCGTCGGACTTCCCCCGCTCGTATCACCATGCGAATTTCCATTCGCGCCACGCATCGTGGCACGAATCACACCATCAAGAGAACCGAAGCGAGGAACACGTGAGAGCGCTGGTCAAGGAAACTGCGGCTCCCGGATTCAAGCTGAAGGACGTGCCCCAACCGACGATCAGGGACGACGAGGTGCTCATCCGGGTGCGTCGCGCCGGCGTGTGCGGCACCGACGTACACATCTACGATTGGGACGCGTGGGCGCAGGGACGCTGCAAACCGCCGTTCGTGGTCGGGCATGAATTCGCCGGCGAGGTCGCGCAGGTCGGCAAGCTGGTGACCGACGTGCACGAGGGCGACCGCGTCACCGCCGAAGGACACATCGTCGACGGCCGCTGCCTCCTCTGCCGGACGGGCAATTCCCATGTCTGCCCCCACACCCGGATCATCGGCGTCGACCGCGACGGCTGCTTTGCCGACTACATCGCGATGCCAGCCACCAACGTCTGGCATCTGGACGACAACATCTCGTTCGACATCGGCGGGATCCACGACCCGATGGGGAACGCCGTTCATACCGCCCTCACCGCCGACATCCCCGGCGCGACCGTGCTCATCACCGGGTGCGGCCCCATCGGGCTGTTCGCGATCGGGATCTGCAAAGCCGCCGGCGCCTCGCGCATCATCGCCTCCGACGTCAACGAGACGCGGCTGGAACTGGCCCGCCGGATGGGTGCCCACGACGTCGCGCATCCCGACGAGGCGGCCGCCGCCGTCTACCGCGCCACCGACGGCCTGGGTATGGACGTCGTGCTCGAGATGTCGGGCGTGCCATCCGCCATCCACCAGGCGTTCGAACTCGTCCGCGTCGGCGGACGCGTACAGATGCTCGGCATCCCGTCCAAGCCCATCGAGGTGAATCTCGCCACCGAGGTGATCTTCAAGGGCATCACGATCTATGGGGTCGTGGGCCGGCGCATGTACGACACCTGGCACCAGGTGACGCGCTTCCTCCGCTCCGGCATGTTCGACCCGACTCCGGTGATCACCCACCGCTTCCCGCTCGAGCGGGCCGACGAGGCGATCCACGCCATCAAGTCCGGCGTCGCCGGAAAGGTGATATTCGAGATCGCATGACCTGGGGTGTCGGCGGTCCGCAGCGGGCAGTACGCCGTTGTTGCGGACTGCGGACCAACATCTTGGAGGCGAAGGCACCATGGCCGTGAATCAGCAATTCGTTCGTGAGTTGAACGCGACCCTCGACCAGCTCAAGGCCGACCGCGTTTACAAGAAGCTCAACCACCTCGAGTCGCCGCAGGCGGCGCGCGTCCACATGGAAGGCCGAGGCGAGGTCATCATCCTCTCCTCCAACAACTACCTCGGACTGTGCACCGAACCCGCGGTGGTACAGGCGGGGATCCGCGGCCTCGAGGAGTTCGGGGCCGGCACGGGAAGCGTCCGCTTCATCTGCGGCACCTTCACGATACACCGCGACCTCGAGGCCGCCCTCGCCCGGTTCGTCGGCTGCGAGGCGTCGATGAGCTATGTGAGCGCCTGGAACGCCAACGAAGGGCTCACCGCCACGATCGTCCAGGAGGGCGACTTCGTGATCAGCGACGCGCTCAACCACGCGTCGATCATCGATTCCATCCGCCTCGCCAAGGCAATCACCAAGTGCACCACCGCGGTCTACAAACACAGCGACCTGGATGACCTGCGCGCCAAGCTCGAGAGCGCAAAGGCCGCAAAGCGTCGCCTCATCTGGACCGACGGCGTGTTCTCCATGGAAGGGTCGATCGCCAAACTGCCCGAATTGGTCCAGGTGGCGCGCGACTACGATGCCGTGCTGATCGTCGACGACTCCCATGCCACGGGCGTGCTCGGCCACAGCGGGCGCGGCACGGCTGAACACTTCGGCCTGCTCGGAGAGGTCGACATCATCACGTCGACGCTCGGCAAGGCGTTGGGTGGTGCGGCGGGTGGATTCACCGCTGGCCCGTTGGCGCTCACCGACTACCTGATCCAGCGCTCACGCCCCCAGCTCTTCTCCAATGCACTGCCGCCCACCGTGGCCGCCAGTGCCCTGGCGGCCGTGGAGTTCATCGAACAGCACCCCGACCGCGTACAGAAGCTCCGCGACAACGCCGCGTACTTCCGCAACCAGATCATCGAAGCTGGATTCAAACCGCTGGCCGGCGAAACGCCCATCGTTCCGATCATCGTCGGCGAGACCGCCGCCGCGATTCAGATGTCGGACATGCTCCTGGACGAGGGCGTCTTCGTGACCGGATTCGGCTTCCCGGTCGTCCCCAAGGGAGAGGCCCGGGTGCGCTGCCAGCTCTCGGCCGCCCATACCAGAGCCGACCTGGACGCCGCAATCGACGCGTTCAAACGGGTGGGGAAGAAGCTGAAGCTGATCTGAAGGTAGGGGGGGGCAGTGAGGGAGCGACCGCCTCACTGCCTCACCACCTCACTGTCTGCTTCCCCCCCATCGGGGCCCCGGACGCCCCCCGATGTGACCCCACCCCCCCTGCCCTCGTCCCTGTGTCGGGGCATCAGTGACTGCGGTCCCCAGACTTCACCCCGAGGATTCGTATGAAAGCGATCCGTACGCTGGCGGCTGCCCTGGCGGTCTTCACGCTCGTGCCCGCCGCCGCAATGGCTCAGAACGCCCGGCCGTTCCAGAACTCCTGGTTCTGGGGCGTCAAGGCCGGTGGCACGTTCATGTCGGCGCCGAGCAACTCCAATGTGACGTCGGGCATGGCCGGCATCGACTGGCTGATTACGCGCAAGCGGGGCGGCGTGTACATGTCGCTCGACCAGTCGTTCCTGTCGCAGAATGCGGTGCTTGCCGATGCGGTGAACCCCGGCGACACACCGACCGTCGTGAACCTCAAGGACATGCGCCGGCTCACGGTCGCGCTCATGGGGTACCCCGGAGACTGGGTGCGATTCCATCCCTATGCCGGCCTCGGCATGACCTACAGCTCGGTCACGCAGATCATACCGCAGACCGCCTATGGATCATCGGACCAGTATACCCTGGCCCAATCGATCATCCAGCAATACAAGTCGGTGTTCTCGCCGACGCTGCTGTTGGGTGCCCAGATGCAGTACCGCAGTGCGGCGGTCTTCGTACAGGCCATGGGCTGGCAGGCCAATCAGAACTTCTTCCTGTCTTCGAGCACCCGCGGCTACAATGCATCGGTGGAACTCGGGGTTCGCTACAACTTCGGCAGTTCCATCCAGTCGGATCGCTGAGTACTCCCCGCGTGGATGTAACGGGCGCGGATCCGCTGGATCCGCGCCCGTTCGTCGTTCGGCGACGCGCGTTCAGATACTTGGGGCAGCCTCGTCGAGCACCGCGGCCATGACGCGGACCATGTTGCCGCCCAACACCTTGGCCACGTCGGCATCGCCGTAGCCGCGATCGATCAACGCCTGGGCGATGTTCGGCAGGTCGGTGACATCCAGCATGTCGGCGGGCAGGAGTTGGTCGACCCCATCGAAGTCGCTGCCCAATCCCACGTGATCCACGCCGGCCACCCGGGCCACGTGATCGATGTGGTCGATGAGTAGCGATAACGGGGGTCGCGGGATGGCATGGAGCCGATCGACGAGCGTCCGCGCGTACTCGGCTCGCAGCGCTTCCGGATCCGCACCCGGCTGGGCGGCCGCCCGGGCTTCTTCGGCGGCCGTCGCCAGGCGCAGCCGCTCCGCATGGGCCGCCAAGCGGGGATCGAGGAATACCGAGAAGAAGTTGACGTTGACGACTCCGCCGGTACGGGCCACGGCGCGCAACTGATCGTCCGACATGTCGCGGGGGTGGTTCCCGATGGCGCGAGCGCTCGAATGGGAAGCGATGATCGCGGCGCTGGTCGTGGCCATCACGTCGTCGAAGGTCTCGTCCGACACGTGCGACACATCCACCATCATGCCGAGTCGATTCATCTCGCGTACCACGTCCCGGCCGAAGTCGGTCAGCCCGCCGGTGCGCGTGCCGTGCTCCCCGATCGACGACCCGGCCCAGTCGTTGCCGTTGTTCCAGGTGAGGGTCATGTACCGCACCCCTCGACGGTAGAGGTCGCGCAGCTTGTCCAGCGAGTTCTCGATGGCATGCCCGCCCTCGACGCCGATGAAGATCGCGACCCTTCCCTCACGCTTCGCGCGGCCCACGTCGTGCGACGTCGCGGCGAGGCACAGCGCTCGGGGATGCCGGTCCACGAACGCGTGGATGGTATCCAGGCAGGCCTGGACGCGCGACCACGACTGGTCGGGTCGGGCCTCGGCGTAACGCGCGTGGACGAATGCCGCGAGGAACTGGGCGGTGATCCCCGATGCCAGCAACCGAGGCAGGTCGGTCTCGCCGTGTTCACGGCCGTATCCCGGCGTGTGGCGGACGTCGGCATCGTACCCGTCGTCGAGCATGCGGTTCGGCATGTCGTTGTGCATGTCGATCACGATGGCCCGGCGGTATACATCGGCGGCGTGCGCCGAGAGCGGGGGGGGAATTATGGAACTCACCGGAAATACCGCTGCCGAGGGAAGTGGCGAGGAGTGCGCGACACGTATGGCGAGTCGGTGACAGCGAACCGCAGGGGCCAGTCGGCGGCATGGCGAATGCCGATGCGAGGCGTGACGACGACGTCGGCATCGGGCACCGGCACGCCGGCGCGGATCACGAGCGGGGCCCGCTGCAGCGAGACGGTGTTGTATCGAGCGTCGATGCCAAGCGCTTCACACAGCTTGGCCGGCCCGTTGGTGAGATCGACGTCGCGGCGCGCGGCGGTGCGCCGCTGCCGCATGCAATCGAGGCCCTGCACGGGTTCCACCGCCCGGATCAACACCGCACTGGGGGTTCCGCGCGGGCGCGTGACGGCATTCACGCACCAGTGCATGCCGTAGACGAAGTACACGTAGGCGGTGCCCGGCGGCCCATAAAGGGGCGCCGTGCGCGCCGTGCGTCCAACTGCCGCGTGACAAGCCGCATCGTGCTCGCCGAGATAGGCTTCGGTCTCCACGATGCGGCCACTGGTCACGCCCTGCGCCGTCCGGCATTCGAGCACCGCGCCCAACAGTTCGCGCGCGACCGTTTCCGTATCGCGCGCGTAGAACAGCGTCGGGAGCACTGCGCGCCGGCTCGAGCGCCGCGCGTGCTGCGCGGCGCTCGTGGTCATGCGCCGTCCGTCGCCGGTGCCGCCTTCTTGGTGGCGCGGCGCTTTCGCGGCTTCTTCGCGACTGCCGGCTTCTCGGCGGCGGCCTCCTCGGCCGTGTCGCTCTTCGCCTTCTTCGTGGTGGCCCGCTTCCGAGCGCGTTTCCGCGGCGCCGGCTTCTCGTCGGCTGCCGGTACCGCCACCGCGACGGGGGCGGGAGCTGGAGCGGGACTCACCGTCCCGACCACGCCCACGGCGAGCAATTCAGGAGGCGGCGCGCCGGGCTTTCCTCCGCGTCCTCGTGCTCCGCCCCCGCGCGGTCCCATGCCGATACGTGGTGCCGGCGCGGTCTGGGCCGGGGGTGGCGCGGCCGCGGTTGCCGCCGCCGCGAGCTGGTCGGTAACCGGAGCCGCGCTCACGGCGCGCGACACATCGAAGTCGTCGCCGTGCCGGCGAAGATCGACGACGTCCGCGTCGTGTGCGTCCTGAAGAATGCGCGTGAAGTTGCGCTCGCTCAGGCTCTCGCTATCGCGTCCCAACAGTTCGTGGGCCCGCTGGCGCACGGCACTGGCCGCCACCGTCTGTTCGTTCGTGGTGAGCGTTTCGATGGCCCGGCGCACGAGGTCGAAGGCCTCGCTGCGGGTCAGGCGCTCCCCGCCAGCGCCGGTGCCGCCCACCACCTTGGCCGCTGGTGCGGCCGCGGGGGCACTAGCAGGTGCACCGGAGGGTGCACTGGCGGGTGCGCCCGCCGCATCGAGTTCGAGCTGCGGCGCTTCGGCACCGCGCGAAGCCCGACCACGGCCGCGGCCGCCGCGACGGCCGCGGCGGCCTCCCCGCTCTTCACCACCGGATTCGGCCCGCTCCGTCGGTGCCTCGGGTGCGCCCTCGGCGGCCGGCGCGGGTGCCGGCTTGGCGCCGGCAGTCGGCATGCCGACTTCGAGCTGTCCGTTCTCGAGCTTGGTCAGCGTCACCAGCCCGCGGGCGGCGGCGTCCTGCACGAATTTCGAGAACTTGGAATGCCCGGTGTTCTTCTCGTCGAATGTGCTGTCGATGTCCTGCATCACCTGCTTCAGGCGATCGGAACGCATCACGTCGCCATTCCGCTTCATGCGCCCGATGGCTTCGGTGACGAGTTCCCACGGATCGTACTTCCGCGTCGTGTCTTCCTCGCCGGCCTTCATCAGCCCGGCCAGCGCGTTGTAGCTGTAGTACTCGTCGCAGTTCATGACGAGCAGGTCGCTGGACGACTCGCGGATGCCGACGCCGATGACGTACTTGCCGTACTCCTTGAGCTTGATCACGAGGCTCGAGAAGTCGGAATCGCCGGAGAGGAGAATGAAGGTGCCGATCTCCGGACGCGTGAACACCAGCTCCAGCGCATCGATGGCGAGGCGGATGTCGGTGGCGTTCTTCTTCGACGATCCGTACGCGGGCGCGAAAATCAGATCGATGGACGCTTCGGTGAGCGGGACGATGTACTGCGGGTACCGGCGCCAGTCGGCGTAGGCGCGCTGGACGGCGACCTTGCCCTTGATGATGTCGGAGCCGAGCAGGTTCCGGAGCTCGTGGCCGAGGTCGGATCGGATCCCCATCGTGACGTTGTCGAAGTCGATGAGGAGCGCCGCGTTGGGTGCGTGCAGCGGCACGGCGGTGACGGGATGGTTCTGTGCGACCGCGGCCTGTGGGCCCCGGTGGACGAGTGCGCCGTGCGAGCGCGTGGGCTCGCGGCGCTGATTACGAGGGTTCATGCCCTTCCCTGTGTCGAGTCCGGACGGACTCTTGGCGGTTATCGGTTCGACCGCCGGGCGCGAGGGGCAGATCGTCCGTGAAAAGGATCGCAGACGATCGTCACCGAGCAGCGCCCGTCGATCGGCACGCGACCCACGCGACGGCCCGCTTGGACAGCGGCGCCGCAGCGGGTCTCGCTTCGGAGGGCGCGCATCGAGCGCCGCCCTCCCGGCAGGCGTGCAACTGCCGTCCTGCCCTCCGGTCCGCGAACCGCGCCCCCGCTCTGACGGTGGTGTGTGCGGAGGACCGAACGACAAGCCTGAAATGTACCGCGTAACCGGATGGGGGGAAAGAGCGTGCGGGTGGTTGGGCGTCCGCCACCCCTGTATGTTAGGAGCGAAACCGCCGCGACGTGTTCGCGTATGGAGGGAGGGCGTGTGAAGCGTATCGGGTTTCGCAGCCGGCTGTTTGTCATCCTCCTGTCGTTTGCCCTCGTACCCTCCGCGGTGCTGGCGACCGGCTGGTTTGCGACGAGCCGGTACGCCTTCTCGCTCGTCGGGTCCACCACGGCGTGGGACAGCGTCGCCGCCAGTGGCGCGCGCGCCATCGATGCCATGCGCTCGGCGCCGCTGACACCCGCCCAGCGTCGAGCCATCAACGTGCACGAGCAGCGCCTCCACGACAGCCTGGTGCAGTCGAAACGCGCCGGGTTCGTGTTCCAACGGGCCGTCTACCTTGCCGGCGCCGTGATCCTCCTGGTTTCGTTGGGCGTGGTCGGGCTGGGCGCGTCACGGGTGGCCGGCCACCTGAGCCGCCAACTGAGCCGGCCGCTCATGGAGTTGATGGGGTGGACGGAGCGCATTGGGCGCGGCGAGTTGCTGCCGGCGGCATCGACCACACGAGGCGCCCCTGAATTTCAGGTGCTGCGGAACCAGATGCGCACCATGGCCGACGAGATCGCGCTGGGCCGCGCGCGGGCCATCGAGGCCGAGCGCGCCGCGGCCCTCCGGGAGGCGGCGCGGCAGGCGGCGCACGAACTCAAGAATCCGCTCACGCCCATCCGCTTCGCCGTCGCCCGGCTGCGCCGCGACGCACCACCCGAACTCGCGGAGACCGTCGAGGTGTTGGCCACCGAGACAGCCCGGCTCGAGACACTGGCCCGGGACTTCTCGCAATTCGGCAAGCTGCCCGAAGGCCCGCGGTCGCCCGTGGACCTGGGGGAGATGGTGCGGTATACGGCACGCGCCTCGGTACCCGAGGGCATGCCGCTCACCCTCGACGTGGACGCCGCGGTTCCCATGGTGCTGGGCCACCACGATGCGTTGCAGCGTGCGCTCAGCAACGTCGTGCTGAACGCGGTGGATGCCTGCCGCGAGGCGGGGGGCGGGGGGATCACGGTGCGCGTGGAGCCCGCCCGGTGTCGGGGGCAGGACGCGGTGGCGGTGGCAGTGCTGGACACGGGCCCCGGTATCCCGCCGGAGCGGCTGGCGCGGATGTGGGACCCGTACGTGACGTTCAAACCTGGAGGGACCGGCTTGGGGCTGGCCATCGCACGGCAGACCATGCTGGCCCACGATGGCGAGGTGACGGCGGAGAGTGCGCCGGGCGAGGGCACCACGATCCGCCTCGTGGTCCCCGTAGGCGAACCGGCACAGCACCCGCCGGCAACCGAAGGCGACGCAGTGAGGAGTGAGGCATGAGACCTGAAGATGCGGTCGTGGCGATCGCGGGACTCGCGATGACGGCGTACATGTTTCGCAGCATCGTCGGCCTGATCGGCCGGCGGCTCGACGCCAAGGCGCACCCGGCGTTCAACCCCGAGACCGACCAGCGCCTGGTGCGCATCGAGCAGGCCGTCGATGCGATTGCCGTCGAGATCGAGCGTATTTCCGAGGGCCAACGCTTCACCACCCGCCTGCTGTCCGAGCGCGGAGAAGGCCAACCCGTTCCCGCATCCAAGCCTCCGGTGCAATCATGACGACTGCCATGCTGTTACAGCAGGTGATCCTGCCCCCCGGCATCCCCGACAACGCCATACCCATCGTGGGGATCGTGTTCGGCACGATCATGATCATGGTGGTCGTGACGCCGATCATCCGGGCCATCATCCGCGCCGTCGAGCGGCGGCACCAGCCCGCATCGACCTCGGCCCTGCCCGCCGACCTCGGGGCCCGGCTCGACCGCATCGAACAGACGGTGGATTCGATTGCCGTCGAGATCGAACGGGTGTCCGAGGCTCAGCGATTCCTCACCCGCCTGCAGACCGAGCCGCGCGCCATCCCCGGCAGCCAGCCGCCGCCGCCCCGCTGAGTCGCGACCGGCCCCGCGATGCCGAGCATCCTGATCATCGATGACGAGCCCAACATCCGCCGCATGGTGGGGGCTCTGCTGACGGCGGAGGGATTCGAGGTGCGCGAGGCGTCGGACGGTGCCACGGGCGTGATGCGCGCGACTGAATCCGAACCGGATGCCGTGTTGCTGGACCTGATGATGCCCGGGGAGTTGGACGGCATGGCCACGCTCCACAAGCTCCGCGAGGCGGCCCCGGACACCCCGGTCGTGATGATGAGCGGCAAGGCCGGGCTGAGCGATGCCGTGAAGGCCACGAAGCTCGGCGCTTTCAACTTTCTCGAAAAGCCGCTCAGCCCCGAAGGGGTGCTCCTGGCGCTGTCGTCGGCCATCGAGCTCCGACGGGCCCGCCGTGAAGCCAAGGCGTTGCGTGCCGAAGTCGGACTGAGCGGCGAGATGGTGGGCACAAGCCCGGCCATGGAGCGCGTGCGCGAGCTGATTGCCCGGGTGGCCGCTTCCGACGCCCGCGTGCTGATCTCTGGCGAATCGGGCACCGGCAAGGAACTGGTGGCGGCTGCGATTCACGACGGGAGTCCGCGCCGGGGGCACCCGTTCGTACGCGTCAACTGCGCCGCCATTCCGCGCGACCTGCTGGAAAGCGAAATGTTCGGGCACGAGAAGGGCGCCTTCACCGGTGCGTCGGAACGACGCATCGGGCGGTTCGAACTGGCGCACACCGGCACCTTGCTACTCGACGAGGTGGGCGACCTGGGCCAGGAGGCCCAGGCCAAATTGCTGCGCGCCATCGAGGCCAAGGAGATCGAGCGCGTGGGGGGCGGCAAACCGATTCGCGTGGACGTGCGTATTCTCGCCGCCACCAACAAGGACCTCGCGCACGCCGTGCTCGCCGGCACCTTCCGGGAAGACCTGCTGTTCCGCCTCAACGTGATTCCGCTGCACGTGCCGCCGCTGCGGGAGCGCCCCGGCGACATTCCGGCGCTGGTCGAGCACTTCTCGCGGCTGTACGCGTCGCGCACGGGCCACCCGGCGCCCCGCTGGACCGACGACGCGATCGCGTTGCTCACCCGCTACCGCTGGCCGGGCAACGTGCGCGAACTGGCGAATGTGGTGGAGCGGCTGGCGATTCTCCACGCCGGCGGCGAGGTGACGGCCGCGGAGGTGCGGGGCGTGGTGGCAGTTCGCCAGGGCGACGACGAGGTGGCACCGCCGACCCTCCCCGATCCATCACGCCTCGCGCAATCGCTGAGCGATACGCTGGACGCGTACGAGCGAACTCTGATCTCGCGGGCACTCTCGATGACCGGCGGCAACGTGGCCGAGGCCGCCAGACGGCTGCAGACCGACCGTCCGAACCTCTACCGTCGGATGCGCCGCCTGGGCATCGGCAACGGCGGCGAATGAGGTCGAAGCGACACACCCCGACTGCCACGCTGAGTGGACACCCGGCGGTGGCCCGGGACGGGGCGGCGCGCGGTAAGTGCTTTTGTCAGGACCGATTGCCCCAAATTTGCGGTTCCGGCACGGGGGGTGCGTTTCGCGAGGTCAACTTACGACATTGAGAGGTATGCTCATGCGACGTTTTGCCCTCGCGTTCGCGCTCCTCGCTCTCCCCGTCGCGGCCGCGGCCCAACAGCGCGATACGACGCTCGACCGTCGAGCGCTGCCGCGCGATGTGGTGCGCGAAGCGGTGCGGGTGTTCAATGCGTCCGGCACGTTCCGCGCGACGGGCGCACTCGACGTCGGCGCCGGCCGGGCGATTGACGGTGATGTGGCGGTGCTCAACGGGCCGGTCACGATCGCCGGCCATGTGACCGGCGTCGTGCTCGTGATCAACGGCGACGTGACGCTGGCGCCGACAGCGCGCCTGGACCGCGACCTGCTGGTGGTCGGCGGCGGCGTGCGCGGCGAGAACAGCGCCTATGTGGGCGGAGAGATCCGGATCTACCGCGACCCGCTACGGTTCACGCGGCAGGGCGAGCGGATCGCCGCCGACGACGGAGCATCCGGCGCCGACGCGTGGTGGCGGCGGTTCGAACCGGAACGCGACGTGAGTGGCAGCAAGATCCAGGTAGCCAGCGCCGGCGCGTACAATCGCGTCGAGGGACTCCCGATCAACCTGGGTCCGCAGATCTTCCGCGACTTCCAGGGCGGGAGCGCCCGCCTCGACGCCTACGCCGTGTTGCGCACCGCCGGCAGTTTCCGCTCGAGCGACAACGATGTCGGCAACAACCTGCACGGAGAGGTCCGGCTGGGCACCGGACACGGCGTCCTGATCGGCGCCGGCGCGTACGATCTCGTGTCCCCCGTGGAATCCTGGCAGTTGAGCAGCCTCGAAACGGGGCTCGCGGCCGCGCTGTTCCGGCGCGACTACCGCGACTATTTCCGGCGCCACGGGGGCGCCATTGAGGCCGGGCTGTTCACGGGCGACCAGACCACGTTCACGGTGTCCTATGCCGACGAGCACTGGTCGCCGCGACTCGATCGCAATGCCTGGACTCTGTTCCGCTCCAACGCAACGTGGCGGCCGAACCCGAACCTGGACGACGCGCATTTCCATCTCGTCAATGCCACGCTTCGGGTCGACACCCGGAGCGACGAGGAGAACCCGTGGGCGGGATGGTACGTCCTCGCCGATCTCGAACACGGGACCGGCCGGTACCGCACGCTCGGTCCCACCAGCGTTCCGCGCCTGTACCCCGCCGGTCGGCCTTCACGGTACGACCGCGGGTTCGTGGACGTGCGTCGCTACAACCGCGTGTCGCGCCACTCCCAGATCAATCTGCGCCTCGTGGCCGGTGGCTGGCTGAGCGGCGACCCGCTGCCCCTGGAGCGCCGGCTGTCGGTGGACGGCTACGGCGCCCTGCCGGGATTCGAATTCCGCTCCCCTCGCGCGGGCGCGGATGTGGCGACCTGCGCCACGGGGCTCGCGCCGGCGGGGTACCCCGCCCAGTGCGATCGCGTGGCGCTGGCGCAGGCCGAGTACCGCAGCGACCTGCACGTCCACCTGTTCGACTGGGATGATGACGACTGGGTGCGCCCGCACCTCAACGCCGACGGTGCCTGGGTCCTGTTCGTCGACGCCGGCCGCGGCTGGATGGTCGGGAATTCGGCCGGCCCGATGACGTACGGGAGCGGGTCGATTCCATCGTTCTCGTCGTTCCGCACGGACATCGGCTTCGGCCTGGATTTCAACTCGGTCGGCGTGTATCTGGCCAAGCCGCTCTCTGCGGCGGGTCAGCCGGCGCGCGTGTTCATTCGCCTTCAGCACCGCTTCTAGCCCGTGCGTGCGCCCCGGTGGATCCCCCTTGTGCTCCTGCTGCTGGCCGCGCCGGCAGTGGCCGCGGCCCAGAAGGATCCATCGGTGCATGTGGATCTGAGCCACAATCGCAGCGGTAGCGACGGTCCCGTGGTGTCGGTGGCGCACGTGCTCGACGATCCGCAGATCCAGGACCTCCTGCAGCATGGGTTCCAGGTGGCCATGCACTTCCGTCTCGAGCTGTGGCGCACTGGAGGGCTGTTCAATGACCTGGAGCGGAGCACGCAGTGGGATGTGCGGGTGCAGTACAATCCGGACCCATACGCGAAGGCCTACCGCATCGTGCGGCGGCACGGAAACCAGATCGAGGATTTCGGATCCGTGCCCACGCTCGACTCGGCGGAGGCCCTGCTGGGACGTCCGTACCATGTGACGCTGACGCCCGCCCGTGCACACGCACGGTACTACTACAACGTCGTGCTGGACGTGGAGTCGCTGAGCGCCAGCGATCTGAGCGAATTACAGCGGTGGCTCAACGGCGATCTGCAGCCCGCCGTGCGGGGGCGAACCAACCCGTTCTCGGCCCTCAAGAACGGCATTGGACGGCTGCTGTCGCGCGTGCTCGGCGGCGCGAAGCGCAGCTACGAGGCGACGTCGCCGACCTTCGTGGCCGGCAGTCCCTAGATGGACAGGGCACCGCCCCCCACCCCACCGCTCAGGCCTGGACCGCGCGATGCTCCAGTCGTTCCAGCTGGTGGAGCACCGAGTCGCCGTAGAAGGTGCGGATGTAGTGCGCCTGGATGGGGGTCAGCTTGCGCACCGCCCAACTCAGATGGACGAAGTGCGGCTCCACCGGGTGCGTGAGTGGGTGCATCCCGATCTCTTCCGGCATCCGGTTGCCCTTGCGCGTGTTGCACGAACTGCAGGCCGCCACGACGTTGGTCCAGTCGTTGCCGCCCCCGCGCGACAGCGGGATCAGATGATCGCGCGTGAGCGATTCCCGAGGCTTCAACTCGGTGAGATGGCGCCCGCAATACTGGCACTTGTAGTGGTCGCGGGCGAACAGGAAGGTGTTGGTCACCTGGCGGCGGAACCGGCGTGGCACGTGGATGAACTTGGTCAGGCGGATGACCACCGGGCGCGGCATGGTCAGCCGTTCGGACCGGACCACGCGCCCGTGTTCCGCTTCGACAATTTCCGCCTTGCCGTCGATCACCAATCGGAGGGCCCGTTTGAGCGGGACCATGGTGAGCGGTTCGAACGAGGCATTCAGCGCCAGGCAGCCGACGATCACACACGCCTCCCGGTATTCGGGGGAGCCGCAGCCTGACGCCGGCGACTGCTCATTGGTCGATCCCGGCGACGGCCGGTTCGCGCTCCGGCACCATCGTGAGCCATCCGTGTGTGTCGGGCACCCGCCCGTGAACGGTATCGAGGTACAGTTGCTGCAGCCGCTCGGTGATCGGACCGCGCTTGCCGTCGCCCACCGGGATGCGGTCGACGCTCCGGATGGGCGTGACCTCGACCGCCGTCCCGCAGAAGAACAGCTCGTCCACCACGTAGAGGAACTCCCGCGGCAGCAATTGCTCCCGCACCTCGATGCCGAGCTCTTTGGCGAAGGTCAGGATCGCATCGCGCGTGATGCCGGGCAGGATGGCGGAGCCGAGCGGCGCGGTGTACAACACGCCGTCACGCACCGCGAACAGGTTCTCACCGCTGCCTTCGGACACGAAGCCGAACGAATCGAGCATGATCCCTTCGGCATACTCGTCGGCCTTGGCTTCCATCTTGGCGAGCTGCGAATTCAGATAGTTGCCGCCGGCCTTGGCCATGGTCGGGAAGGTATCGGGGGCCGCGCGCCGCCAACTGGAAACGCGGACGTCGACGCCGTGCTTCATGCCCTCGTCGCCGAGATATGCGCCCCACTCCCAGGCGATCATGAAGACTTCGGTGCGAGCCGAATGCCCCATCACCCCCATCTGCTCGCCCGTCCGGATGACGACCGGGCGGAAGTAGCACTCGTCGAGATCGTTGGCGGCAATGGTGTCCAGACAGGCCTGCACCAGGTCGTCCACCGTATACTCGATCGGAATCCGATAGATCTTGCAGGAATCGATGAGCCGGCGCATGTGTTCGGCAGCGCGGAACACGGCTCCGCCAGTCGGCGTGGCATAGCAGCGCATGCCTTCGAACACGCTGGAGCCATAGTGCACGACGTGGCTGATCACGTGGATCTTGGCGTCGTCCCAGTTCACGAGTTGACCGTCGCGCCAGATCTTGCTGGTGCGCCCGGTCGTGGGCTGACTCATGCGGGTACTCCTTTCGACGTGAGTTCCCTCTATGATAAGCGGTGAACCGCGCCGCCCGCTAGCGGAATTCCCCCGCTACGGACGATCCGCCAACCAGCGCTGCAGCGCGTCGGCCACCCGTTGCACGCGGGCCGGCAGCCCCGGATCGCGATCCACCACCGCACCGTCTCGAACCCGTACCGTTCCGGCCACGGTCACGAGCGACGCCGGCACGGCGTTGAGCGTGAACACCACCGCGCTCTCGACGTCGTGCACAGGAGCCAGGCGCTCGTCCAGCGGGAACGCCGCGAGATCGGCCGATTTTCCGACCTCGAGCGATCCCACCTCGGCATCCACCCCCAGCGCCCGGGCGCCATCGACGGTGGCCAGGCGCAGGGCCCGCGCCGCCGGGATGGCGTCGGGACGCCGCACCCAGGCGCGCTGCTGCAGCGCGGCCAGGGAGGCCTCACCCAGAATGCTCATCCGGTTGTTGCTGGCCATGGAGTCGGATCCCAAGCCCACGGGGATCCCCGCGTCGAGGAATGCTGTGAGCGGGGCGACGCCGTGGCCGAGCTTGGCATTCGATCCCGGACAATGGGCCACGGAGGACCCCGACGCGTGAATCGCGTGCACGTCCATCGGGTTCGCCCGCACGCAGTGAATGAGCAGCGGTTGCGCGTCAAGCACGCGGAGCCCGCGGAGCAGTTGGATGGGACTGCGCGCGCGCGGCTCCACGCGAATGCCGCGCTTGAGGAGCGCGTCGGCGAACGGCCCCTGCGCTTCCACCACGAGGCGCTGTTCCGCATCGCTCTCGGCGATGTGGATGGCGATCGGCAGCTGGGCCTGAATCGCGTAGCGCGCCGTCGCCGCAAACAGCCGGTCGCTCACCGTGTAGGGCGCGTGCGGCGACACCCCGACCCGGACGAGCGCGGTCTGTCGGGACTGGAGCGCCGCAACCTTCGCCTTCAATTCGGTGATCGACTCCTCGCACGTGGCGGGTGCCGGACCGAAGACTTCCTGGTACATGATCCCCCGCACGCCGCGCTCGACCATGGCATCGAACGCAACGCCCGAGCTGCAGGTGTCGGCGTAGGTCGTGATGCCCGCGACCAATCCTTCCTCGATTCCCAACCGCGCCGAGTCGAGCAGCATGTCCCGCGTCAGCACTTCCTGGCGCGCCGTCACGAGGCGGCGGATCCAGGTATGGAACTCGAGGTCCTCGAGAAAGCCACGCATCGCCGTGAGTTCGAGATGCGTGTGCGCGTTCACGAGGCCCGGCATGAGCACCGCAGCGCCGAGTTCGACGTCATCCCCCGCCGGCGCACGGTCGCGGGAGCCGACGTAGGCGATGCGGTCGTGGTCCACGGCGACGGTGCCGCGGTGCACCGCCGGCGCCGTGATCGGCAGCACCCATTCTGCGTGGTACCGAATCACCGGCGAGCGCCCGTCCCCGTCGAGTCCACGCGGGCGGTGTCACCCGGGTTCCCGCCGCCCTTCTTGATCGGGGGAATGTAGAACGGACTCGTCGTGTCGGGCGACGCGAACCGCTTGGGCACCAGGACCGCCGGCGTGGTGTCGGGCTTGAGCACGATCCCGTGGGCCGTATGCACGTCGCATGGCTGCGTGGGCTCGGTCCCGGCGACGTACACCTCGGTCATCACATCGGCGGCGGGGCAGTACGGATTGCGCAGCATGTCGGTGGTGAAGTCGATGTCGCGCGTCACGATCCCTTCGGGGCGCGGCCAGTCCGGCGGCGCCGGCTTCCGACGATACACCTCGGTCATGAACGCCGTCCAGGCCGGTGCCGCCAGGAGCCCACCCTGCGCGTTGGCTTTGATCTTGGCCGGCTTGTCGAGTCCGATCCAGACGCCGGCCACCAGATCCGCCGTGTAGCCGATGAACCAGACGTCCGCGCCATCGTTCGTGGTGCCCGTCTTGCCGCCCGCCGGCAGGTGGAAGTACTGCCCCACCGATCCACGCGCCGAGCCCTTGGTGATGACGTCCTTCATCATGTCCACCATGATCCACGCCTGCTGCGGCGTGAGGATCGTGCGCAGCCGCGGGTCCTGCTGCCAGAGCACCTTCCCGTCGGCACTCTCCACGCGGGTGATCCCGATGGGGGCCGCCCGCGTGCCGAGCGTGGCGAACGTGGAGTAGGCGGAGATCAACTCGATCGGGTACACGTCGGCCGCACCGATATGGATGGACGGATAGGGCGGAATGGGCGTCGTGATGCCGAACTTGCGCGCCTCGTCGATGACGGTCTGCTCGCCCAACCCCATGCCGATGCGGATGGCGGGCACGTTGCGCGATTGGTAGAAGGCGCGGCGGAGCGTCATCCGGCCCTCGAACTTCAGGTCGAAGTTCTGCGGGGTCCAGTCGGTGCCGTCGATCTGCGGCACGGCCAGCGGCTCGTCGTCCACCAGGTACGACGGCGACAGGCCGGCCTGGATCGCCGTCGAGTAGAGGATCGGCTTGAAGGTGGATCCGGGCTGGCGCAGGGCCTGAGTGGCCCGATTGAACTTGGAGTCGTCGAAGTCGCGGCCGCCCACCATGGCGAGCACGGCGCCGGTGCGTGGATCCATGGCCACGAACGCGCCCTGCAGGTACGGTGAGTTGTCGTCGGCGCGGGCCTGCCCTTCGTTGGCCTGCGCCAGGTACTGCTCGAACGTGGTGTGGTGGTAGGGCCCGTACTTTCCGGCCTCGACGGCCTGGAGCTGCGTCTCGAGCGCGCGCTCGGCCGCCGACTGCAGATCGGGGTCGAGCGTGGTGTAGATCTTGAGCCCCTGCTGATAGAGCCGCTGCCCGAACCGCGCGTCGAGCTGCTGGCGAATCCATTCGATGAAGTACGGCGCCACGTCGCCCGACTCGCTGCGGCCGGCGAGTTGCAGCGGATAGGCCTTGGCGAGACTCGCGTCGGCGTTGTTGACCAGTCCGTCCTTGCGCATCAACTCGATAATCGTGTTCCGGCGCTGGACGGCGCGATCGGGAAAGCGCCTGGGGTCATAGCGGCTCGGCGCCTTGGGCAGCGCGGCCAGCGTGGCCGCTTCGGCCAGGTTCAGGTCGCGCGCCGACTTGCCGAAATAGCGCTGCGACGCCGTCTCCACCCCGTGCGCCCCATTGCCCAGGTAGATCTGGTTCAGGTACAGCTCGAGGATGTGGTCCTTGGAATAGCGGCGTTCGATGGCCAGCGCCACCTTGGCTTCCTTGAGCTTCCGCACCAGCGACTTCTCCCGCGAGATCCGCTGGGGAAACACGTTGCGCGCCAGCTGCATCGTGATCGTCGAGAAGCCCTGCGCGTAGCCCCCGCTCCGCAGGTTGCGCAGCCCAGCGCCGAACACACGGATGAAGTCGATGCCGTGGTGCGAGTAGAAGCGCTTGTCTTCGGTGGCGAGGAACGCGTCGCGGACCACGGGCGGAATGGCGGCCAGCGTGATCAGCGTTCGCCGCTCCATGCCCAACTCGGTAATGAACCGGCCGTCGGCGGCGTATACCTTGGAGGTCTGGCGCGGCGTGTACGCTTCGAGCACCGCCACCGACGGACAGCGGCCGGCGCTGCACACCAGGGTCCAGCTGGCCACGGCGACACCGGCGCCGAAGAACACGACGAATGCGCCGGCAACATAGGTCCAGCGCATGATCTCGGGATGCCGCTTGCGGAAGCGGCGCAGGGGAAGTCGCACGATGCGGTGGAAGCTAATGGCCGCCGGCGACATGCACCAACGGACGACCTGTGACTTTCGCTCTGGGCGCCCCTATTATTCGTGCCATGCTTTCCCACCCCCTGCTCGACGAACTCCACTGGCGCGGGCTCGTCTACCAACACACCGACGACCTGGCCGACGCACTCAACGCTGGTGTCGTCTCGGGCTACGCGGGGTTCGACCCCACGGCCCCCAGCCTCCACGTGGGCAACCTGGTGCCGGTGATGGGCCTCGTGCACCTCCAGCGGCACGGGCACCGGCCGGTGGTGCTGGTGGGCGGTGGCACGGGGCTGATCGGCGATCCCAGCGGGCGGTCCACGGAGCGTCAACTCGCCTCGCGCGAGGTGGTGGCGGCCAACGCCAACGCCATCCTCGGACAGCTCGAGCGGTTCATGGACTTCGACGGCCCGAACGGCGCCATCATGCGCGACAACGCCGACTGGCTCACCAAGCTCGGCGCCATCGAGTTCATGCGCGACGTGGGCAAGCACTTCACCGTGAACTACATGCTCCAGAAGGAGTCCGTGAAGACCCGCCTCGACGGCGGCATCTCGTACACCGAGTTCTCGTACATGCTGTTGCAGGCGTACGACTTTCTCGAACTCTGGCGACGCGACGGGGTGACACTCCAGCTGGGCGGCAGCGACCAGTGGGGCAACATCACCGCCGGCATCGAACTCATCCACCGGGCCGAGGGCACGGATGCGCAGGGGCACGCACTCACGCTGCCGCTGGTGACGACGGCGAGCGGCGCCAAGTTCGGCAAGAGTGAAGCCGGGGCCGTGTGGCTCGACGCCGAGCTCACCTCGCCCTACCGGTTCTACCAGTACTGGATCAACACCGACGACCGGGACGTGAGCAAGTACCTGCGCTTCTTCACGGTCCTGTCGCGCGACGACATCATGGGGCTGGACCGGGCGACGGCCGAACATCCCGAACAGCGGGAGTCGCAGCGGGCCCTGGCCCGCGAGATGACGCGGCGCCTGCATGGCGACGACGCGCTCCGCGCCGCTGAGGAAGTGTCGGGATTCTACTTCGGCGGCCTCGATCCCAAGACGCTGTCGGCCGACGCGTTGGAGCAGCTCCGCCGTGACGCCCCGTTCACGGAGGTGACGGCGGCCGAGGTGGCCGGCGAGACCCCCGGGCAGCTCGACGTGTTCAAGCTGCTCTCGGCCGCCGGCATCGTGAAATCCAACGGCGCCGCCCGGCGGCTGCTCGAGCAGGGCGGCGTGTCGGTGAACAAGCGCAAGCTCGACGCCTCGGAGCGCTACCTGGACGCGGCGGCCGAGTTGCTCACCGGCCGCCACGTGATTCTGGGCAAGGGCAAACGCGAGTACGCGCTGGTGCGCCTCGCCGGCTGACCGCTAGCGCGCCGCGATGACCGCGAGCGCGTGCGCGAGGTCGTCGCCGGTGGTGAAACCGTGGACGGCGAGGCGCATGGCGCCCTCGCGCTGCGAGTGGGCAATACCCGCCGCCTTGAGCCGCTGACTCGTGGCCTCGGGATCGGGCGGCGCCACGCAGACGATACCGGCGCGGCGGGCCGGGTCCGCCGGCGTCACCAAACGCATGTCGTCGCGCCCGCGCGCCCACGACACCACGGTGTCGGCCAGCCGCTCCACGTGCGCCGCCACCGCCGCCGGCCCCAACTCCAGCAGCAGTTCCAGGCTCGCGTTCATGCCTGCGAAGTCCTGGAATGGCACGGTGATGAACTCGAACCGGCGGGCGTCGTCTCGCCAGGTCATGTCGTAGTCGAGCAGCGTGCGGAAGTCGTCGGAGCCCTTGACCGCCATCCAGCTCACGAACGGGGGATCGAGCGCGCGAATGAGATCCTCGCGCACGTAGGTGAACCCGGCACCCCAGGGCGAGAGCAGCCACTTCTGGGCACCGCAACTCAGGATGGACGGCTGAACGGCGCGCACGTCGAGCGTCAGGGGACCGAGCCCCTGAATGGCGTCCACCACCAGGTGCACGTTCCGGGCGCGACAGCGACGGCCCAACTCCACGAGATTCACGCGATATCCGGTCGCGAAGCCCACCCACGACACGGACACGATCTTCACCGCCGGATCGTCCACGGCGGCCAGTAGAGCCGCCTCGTCGGGCAGCCCGTCGCGCAGTGGAATGACGCGCACCGTCGCCCCCCGGCGCGGCGCGAGTTCGAGCCACGGGTACATGTTCGCCGGGAACTCGCCGTCGGGCACGACCACCACATCGCCCGGACCGAGCGGCAGTGCCGCCGCCGCGACATTGATGCCGTAGCTCGTGTTCACCGACAGCGCGATCTCCGTGGGACCGGCGTTGATCAGCTGCGCCACCAGCTGGCGCGACCGGGCGAGCGTATCGAACAGCAATTCGTCCGGCATCCGGTGCGGCATGTGCCGGAGATCGGTGAACGCCCGCGCCGCCTCCACCGTGCGCAGCGGCAGCGGCCCGGTGGACGCGCTGTTGAGGTACACCGCGGTGGCCGGGTCCATCCAGGGAAATTCGCGCGCGCGGAGCGCGTCCACGTCGTAGGTCATGTCTGCGGAACCTCGGGAACGGAGCGCGCCGTTCCGGCGCCCCGTGGATCGAGAGCGTCGCGAAGCGCGTCGCCCAACAGGTTGAAGGCCAGTACCGTGAGCCCGATGGCGAGCCCGGGCGCCACCGACGTCCACGGCGCCGATCGCAGCTGCGACAGATCGCGGGCGTCGGCGATCATCGCGCCCCAGCTGGGCGTCGGCGGCTGCACCCCGAGCCCCAGGAACGACAACGACGACTCGGCCATGATGGCCGCGGCAATGCCGAGCGTGGCCGCGATGACCACCGGCGCGATCACGCTGGGCAGGACGTGGCGCAGCATCACCCGGCCGTCGCGCGCCCCGAGCGCCCTCGACGCCTGCACGAACTCCAGCTCGCGCACCACGAGCACCTGGCCGCGCACCAGCCGGGCCATGGCCGCCCACCCGACGAAGCCGATGGTGAGAAAGACGATCGTGAGCGACGGCTGCAGGGCCGCCACCAGCGCGATGAGCAGCAGCAGGGTCGGGAAGGCGAGCGTCACGTCGGCCAACCGCATGACGACCTCGTCCGCCCAGCGCCCGTAGTACCCTGCCACCAGCCCCAGCGCGAGCCCCAGCGTGAGCGCGATGGCCTGCGAGAACACGCCCACCGAGAGCGAGACCCGCGCGCCGTAGACCAGCCGCGCCCACACGTCGCGCCCCTGCACGTCGGTGCCGAGCCAGTGGGCGCCGCTCGGCGGCAACAACTGAGCGCGCAGATGGATGGCCAACGGATCGTGGCGGGCGACGAGCGGCGCGGCAATGGCCGCGGTCGCGATCAGGGCGATGACGACGATCGAGAACCAGGCCCGCGCGTCGTGTCGGAGCGATGCGCCGGCGCGCGACGTCACGAGGGATCCCCGAGTTCCGGCGGGGTGCCCGGCTGTTGGTGTTTCCACCGGCGATGATGCCAGAAGTACTGTTCCGGCACCCGGCGGACCCAGCGCTCGAGCACCGTCGTGTACGCGGCCACCATCGCGTCGACATCCGCCTCGCGATCGCCGGTGCGCACCGTTTCCACGGGCTCGAAACTAAGCACGAACCGTCCGCTCGGCTGCCGGATGGCAGCGCCGAACACCATTGGCGAACCGAGACGGAGCGCGAACACCCCCGGACCGCGCGGCGTCTTGGCGAGTCGGCCGAAGAAGGGCACCCAGGTGGACGCCAGCCCCACGGCACCCTGGTCGAACAGGAAGGCCACGGCGCGTCCGGTCCGGAGCGACCGCGGGACCACGCGGACCGCATCGGCGTCGTGCACCACCTGCATGCCGATGCGCTGTCGCGTGCGCGTCAGATAGCCGTCGAACAGCGGGTTCTCCATGCCGCGGGCCACGACGTCCAGCGGCACCCCGCGGGCGGCAATGTACGAACCGCCGAGTTCCCAGTTGCCGATGTGTCCGGTGAGCAGGATGACGCCCCGCCCCTGTGCCTGCGCGCGTTCGAACGTCTCCCAGTTCTCCACGCGCTCGAACAGGTCGAGCACCTGGTTGCGGGAGTACGAGGGCAGCACGGCGGTCTCGATGAACGTGCGCCCCAGGCTGTCGTAGCTGGCGCGCGCCACGTCGGCGACGCGGTCGGGCGTCCAGTCGGGGAACGCAGCGCGGAGTTGACGCTCGACGACGGCGCGCCGGATCCCCACGGGCGCGTAGCCAAGCCGGCCCAGCCATCCGCCCACGGCGCTCGCACCGTGGAAGCCGAGCATGCGGAGCGCGCCCACGCCGCCGCGCAGCGCCGCGTACTGCACGCGGTGCGACGCCGTGATGCGGTGGGGCCGCCCACCGGCGCTCATGCGTCGTCGCTGGGCGACGGCGTTTCCACGGCCAGCGTGGCGTCCGGCGCCGGCACGGGCTCGTCGCGGAACTGCATCGAATGCAACCGGTGGTAGGCTCCGCGCAGATCGAGCAGTTCCTGGTGCGTGCCCCGCTCCACGATGCGCCCGCGGTCGAGCACGAGGATCTGGCTCGCGTGCGTGATCGTGGACAGACGGTGGGCGATCACGAACACCGTGCGCCCGGCGAGAAGGCGATCGATCGCTTCCTGCACGAGGCGCTCGGATTCGGTGTCGAGCGCCGACGTGGCCTCGTCGAGGATGAGAATGGGCGGATCGGTGAGCAGCGCGCGGGCGATGGCGATGCGCTGCCGCTGGCCGCCCGAGAGCCGGGTGCCGCGCTCGCCGAGCACCGTGTTGTAACCGTCGGGTAGCTCGGAGATGAAACCGTGCGCGTTGGCGGCACGCGCCGCCGCCTCCACCTGGGCGTCAGTGTACTGACCGTTGGCACCGTAGGCGATGTTGCGGCGCACCGTGTCGTTGAAGAGCACGGTATCCTGACTCACGATGCCGGTGAGGGCGCGGAGCGACTGAAGCGTGAGCTCGCGCGTATCGACGCCGTCGAGCAGAATCCGCCCGGCGGACGGTTCGTAGAACCGCGGAATCAGGTCCACGAGCGTGCTCTTCCCGGCGCCGCTCGCGCCCACCAGGGCCACGACCTCGCCCTTGCGCGCCGTGAAGGCGACATCGGCCAGCACGGGCTCGTCGTCGTAGGCGAAGGTGACCCCATCGAATTCGATGTGATCGCGAAATTCGCTCACGCGCGTGCGGCCCGGATCGGTGGCGGCCTCGGTGGGCTGATCGAGCACGCCGAACAGGCGCTCGGCCGCCGCCATGGACTGCTGCGCCGTGGTCGGCATCTGGGAGAGCTGCTTGAGCGGGGGCAGGAGCTGCATCACCATGATCATGAAGGTGATGAGCGTGGCGCCGTCGATCGTGGGGTTGGGCGAGAGCGCCGCGCGCGCGCCAATCCAGAGAATGAGCACCGCCACCGTGGTGCCGATCACCTCGGTGAGGGGCTGCGAGAGCACGGCGGTGCGCGCCACCCGCACCATCCCGTTGGCATATCGGTGGTTGGCATCGGTGAACCGCCCATCCTCGTACGGCTCGGCACCGAACGACTTGACGAGGCGGATGCCGCTCACGACTTCCTGCAGCACGCTCGTGATCTCGCCGTAGTCGTTGCGGAGGCGCCGGTACGAGTGGCGCAGCTTGCGAAGAATCGGCTGGAGGGCCACGGTGAGCAGCGGCGCGACCACCAACGAGAGGATGGTGAGCTCCACCGAGATCGCGAGCAGGAACGCCACCATGGCCACGATCGTCGCCGCGTTCTGGATGCTCTTGGTGACGAGCTCGGTGATCAGCGCCTTGGTCTGCTCGGTGTCGGAGAGGACCTTGGAGATGACCTGCCCGGTCTTCGTGCGCTGGAAGTAGCCGAGCGGTAGCCGCTGGAGGTGGGCGAAGACGCGGTCGCGCAGGTCGCGGGTGACGAGTTCCTGCAGCGACGCACCCCACTGGCCGGCGAGCCAGACGAACACGTTCTTCACGATCACGACGACCACGATCACGGCCATCATCGCTTCGAGCGACCGCAGCGCGTGCGTCGGATCGAGGAACCGTCCGAGCAGCCAGGTCTGGAACGACGCCAGCTTCCCGCCGGGTGGAATGAACTGCGGTTTGGCGAAGATCGCGTTGAGGAACGGGATCAGCAACGTCAGCGAGAACGCACTGAGCGCCGCTGCGATCACACTGCTCCCGATGGTTCCCGCCATGCGCCACCAGTGCGGGCGCAGGTAGCTCAGCAGCCGCCGGTACTGGCGCATTATTGGCGCGGCATGGAGCGGACGCCGTCGACCGCGCGGCCGCGGGCCGTCGGGGCCGCGCCGCTCGCCATCTCTCCCCGGAACCCGCGGTCGCGCACGTCCACGCGGTGGGGTTCCGGAAGCTCCGCCTCGTCGTCCACTCGGAGGACGGAATTCGCCAGGTGCGCCATGTGTGCAGAATGTAGCCCGCCGAAAAACACCGAGCAACGGAGTGAAGCGCGTCGCTGGCGATGGAGCCCCGCGCGCGCCAGATTGGGCGCGTGCCCGCCCCGCTTCCCCCGTACGCGGTCGTCCCGCCCGCATTTCCCTTTCCGGCCCTCGCCGCCGGCGCCGGACACGCGCCGCTGGGGGGCGATCGCGAAGTGATGCTCGCCTGCTTCGTCGCGGCGCGCCTCGCCTACGACGCGCTCGACACGGGGGCCGGTCCGGTGCCGCCTTCCCTGCGACGCACCCGGGCACGCGGAGCCAGAACCTGGCTGGGCTCGCTCGCCGTCCCGGCCACCGTGCGGGGCCCGATCGGCAAGCTCATCGAGGCCTCGGCGGCGGACGATTCCGGCGCCCTGCATCGCGCGCTGGTCGCGGTGATCGGTGTCACGGCGGCGTACCTCGGTGCCGCGTCACGTTCAGATCTCGAACGTCTCGCGCAAGCCCTTGCGGCATAAGGCGATTCTGCTTGCCCGCACCAACCGGCGCACCCTAATATCTGTCATGGTCAGGAGCACCGACATCTCGCCGATCTCCCAACTGCTCTCGCGTGTGGACGCGATCGCCGATGGAGCCCCCGCGCTCGACACCATTTCGAGCGGATTCCGCAGCATCGATCAGATGCTCGGCGGCGGGTTGCGGCGGGGCGATCTGCTCGTGCTCGGCGGCGACGTCGGGAGCGGGAAGTCGGCGCTCGGTCTCGCCATGGCCCTGCGCGTGGGGCGCGAGCGGGTCGATACCGCCTTCTACTCCGGCGAGATGACGCCCGAGCGCCTGATGGAACGCGCCCTCGCAATCGAAGGACGGGTGCGCATCGACGACCTGCGCCAGGGATCGCTGGACGACCGGGCGCGCGCCGCCGTCGGAGCCGCGGCCGTCCGGCTGCGCGACACGATGCCGCGCATCGAGCGCATTCCCCAGGGAGGCGTGGCGGCGCTCGCCGCCGACGTGGAGTCGCGAGCCAGAGTGGAACTGCTGGTCGTGGATTCCCTGGAATCGCTGGTCGAGGGCGCGCGCCCGCGCGACGAGGAACTGGCCCAGGCCGTGGTGGATCTCAAGACGCTGGCCCTCCGCCTCAACCTCTCCGTCCTGGCCACCACGCAGTTGCCCGGCCTCGTGCCGCGCGAGGACCGCCGTCCACTACTCGACGACTTCGGCGCCCTGGGCGCGGTCAAACATCACGCCGATGTCATCCTGGCGCTCTTTCGCGAGGCGATGTACGAGCCGCAACGCGAACTCGAAGGCGCCACCGAACTGCCCGTGCGCAAGAACCGCAACGGTGGCACCGGGTACATCGACCTGTACTTCTACGCGCAGTGGATGCGGTTCGAAGACATGCTCGATCCCGACCGGTAGGACGCCGCCCCATGCGCACGCGCCGCCCGCTGTTGACGTTCGCGCTCGCCGCCCTGCTGGGCGGCTGCGCCACCGCGGGCACGCTCGGGCCCCAGGCCGTCGCCCGGCTGGAGCAGACGCGCGCCCAGCATCCACAGAGCGCGCCGGCCAACCGTGCGCTCGGGATCGCCTATTACAAGCTCGACCGCTACGCCGAGGCCCGGCAGGCGCTCCAGCGGGCGGCCGCTCTTGACTCGACCGACGGGACCACGCAGCTCTTCCTTGGCATGACGGCGGAGGGCCAGAACGACCTGCCGGCAGCCCGCAACGCCTACGCGTCGTACGTCCGGCACGGCCGCACATCGCGCGTGCGGCGCATGCTCGAACAGCGGCTCGCGGCCCTCAGCCGCAAAGAACTGGTGCTCTCGGCCCGGCAAGAGGTGGCCAACGAGTCCGCGCTGTCGGCGACGCCGGGCGCACCGACCACCGTGGCGGTGCTGCCCCTGAGCTTCTCCGGCAGCGACACCACGCTCCGTCCGCTCGGTCGCGGGCTCGCCGAGTTGCTCACCACCGACCTCGCCCAATCGCCCGCGCTCACGGTGGTGGAGCGCGTGCGCGTGCAGGCGCTGCTCCGGGAGATCCGGCTGCAGCAGTCCGGGGCGACGGACCAGGCCACGGGGGTCCGCACCGGAAGGATCCTGCAGGCCGGACGCCTCGTCGCCGGCGGCATCACGCAGAGCGGGTCGGACATCCGCGTGGATGCGCCGATCGTGAACGTACCCGACGACCGAGTGCTGGGGTCCCCGAGCGACACGCGGACCCTGGACCAGATCTTCACGCTCGAGAAGAACATCGCGTTCGACATCTTCAAGACGCTTGGGGTCACCCTCACGACGGCGCAGCGCGATGCCATCGAGCGGCGGCCGACCAGGTCGCTCGCGGCGTTCCTCGCCTACAGCCAGGGGCTCACGTTTCAGGACGAAGCACGGTTCGACGATGCGGCGCGGGCATTCCGGCGGGCGGTGCGGATCGATCCCGGATTCACGGCGGCGGAGCAACAGGAACGGCAGACGTCCACCGAGTCGGCGGGCGCGAACTTGACGCCGGCGAGCATGGAGACCGCGCTGCGCGGCACCACGGAAGGCCGCATCATGCAGGGCGCCATGCGGGGCGTGGCGGCGGCGCGCCTCGCCGGCCGCGGGCTCGCCAACACGGTGCAGATGGTGGCGGGCGGCCTCAACCCACCCACGGCCGGCGTGGCAGCGCTCGGGAGCGGCGTCACCAACACCGCCCGCACCTCCGACCCGCGCAACCCGGGCGCCGCCGTCTCCGGCGGGGACAATGTGACGAACAGCATGACGGCGATCGTCACCATTCTCGTGTTGATCCCGCGGCTATGAGGACCAAGCGCACGCGGTGGCTGCTCCCCCTCGTCCTGTGCGGTGTCGCCGGACCGCTCCATGCACAGGGCGTGTGGGACACGAGCGCGCGCCTGGGGCCGCAGGTGGTGCAGTACAACCTCAAGGCACCGATCGGCGAGAAGATCACCGAGTACGCGGTGCCGATCTACCTGCTGCTGCCATTCACCAACGCGTTCAGCATGGACGTCGGGACGGCGTGGACGAGCGCCCAGGTCACGACGCAGGACATCAATGGCAACTCGGTGAGCCGCCTGTCGGGGCTCACCGACACGCAGATCCGCGCCAACTACGTGATCGGGACGGACTTCATCGTGCTCACCGCCGGCGTGAACCTCCCCACCGGCCATGCCAACATCACCGCCGATCAACTGGCGGCCGCGACCCGCATCGCGAGCGACTTCCTGCTCTTCCCGATCAACGGATTCGGCGCCGGGGCCGGCGGTACGGGTGGCATCGCCGTGGCGCGC
Organism: uncultured Gemmatimonadaceae bacterium; assembly: GCA_963781765.1. Classification (GTDB taxonomy): domain Bacteria; phylum Gemmatimonadota; class Gemmatimonadetes; order Gemmatimonadales; family Gemmatimonadaceae; genus JAGWRI01. The sequence continues at coordinate 636,328 of CAWAHC010000005.1, read as the reverse complement.
CCGCTCGGCGACTGGAACGTCGGATTCGGCCTCGCCGTGCGGCACTCCCTGGCGTACGACGCGTTCCAGGATCCCGCCGGCAACAGCTTCCGCTTCCAACCGGGCAACGAATACCGCGGCCGCATCGGGGTGGACCGGCCGTACGGCACCGGACGCATCGCGCTCGGCGTCACCTACTCCAGGTTCGGACACGACCAGGCCAACGGTTCCGTGTACAACACGGGCGACCGCTTCATCACCCAGGCCTCGATCACCAACTCGGTGAACGACGTGGACCTCACGCTGTCCGGGTGGGACCTGTTCCGCGCCTCCGGAATGCTGTTCGACTCCACGGCGACCGGCCGCGAGAACATCGCCGACCTGGGATTCGCGGCGGGCTTCCACACGTCGCCGCGTCTGGTGCTCGAGCCGAGCATCGAGGGCCGCGTATGGACGCAGGACGCACGGCCGAGCAGCTACATGGCCACGGCCGGCCTCCGCCTGAACGTCGAGCTCGACGGATACGTGGTCACGCCGTCGGCGGGATACACAGTAGGTCGGGTGGGCGGACCGGCGGGGAACGCCAGTCTCACGGGGTTCCGCGCCACGCTCGCCATCCGCATCGGCGCGAACTGAGCGGTCGGCGTCGCCCAATACCGCGCGCCAGCGCCGACGGCCGCTCCCGCATTGGCGGTTCGGGGAACCGGGCCGCGACGTTGGCCGCCCCCGCGGGCCACGGCTATATTGGCAGTCAGTCCCTCCTATCGTTCTTTCCGAATTGCGAGTTGCCGATGGCAGGCCACAGTAAATGGAAGCAGATCAAGCACTACAAGGCGGCCACCGACGCCAAGCGCGGTGCGCTGTTCACCAAGCTCATCCGTGAAATCACGGTTGCGGCCAAGCAGGGTGGCGGCGATCCCGGGGGCAATGCGCGGCTGCGGACGGCGATCGAGACCGCCCGCCAGAACTCCATGCCCAAGGAGAACATCGAACGCGCCGTGAAGAAGGGCACGGGCGAACTCGAGGGCGTGGACTATCAGGAGTTGATGTACGAGGGCTACGGGCCGGGCGGCGTGGCCATCATGATCGGCGCGCTCACCGATAACGCGACGCGCACGATCGCCGACATCCGGTACAAGATGTCGCGCGGCGGCGGCAACATCGGCTCGCAGAACTCGGTGGCCTGGATGTTCGACAAGAAGGCCCAACTCGGCATCGACGCCACCAAGTACGGCGAGGAGAAGACGCTGGAAGCCGCGCTCGAGGCCGGCGCCGAGGACATGGTGCGCGACGGTGATCAGTTCGTCGTGACCACCGACCCCACAACGTTCCACGCCGTGAAGGACGCCATCGAGGCCCGCGGCATCGAGGTCGCCGAGGCGGAATCGCTCGTCATGATTCCCCAGAACACGGTAAAGGTCGAGGGGAAGACCGCCGAGCAGCTGCTCAAGCTGCTCGAGGATCTCGAAGACATGGACGACGTGCAGAAGGTGTGGGCGAACTTCGACATCGACGTCGCCGACATGGCGAACTCCGGATAGTGATCGTACTCGGCGTCGACCCCGGCACGGCCCAGACCGGCTACGGGGTCGTGCGCGGCGACGGCACCCGCCCCCCGACGCTCATCGAGTGCGGGGTGATCCGCACCAAAGCCCGGGATCCGCTTCCGGTCCGCCTGCGCGACATCTACGACGGCATCTGCGAACTGCTCGACCGGCACCACCCCGACGCGATGGCCGTGGAAGACGTGTTCTACGCGCGCAATGTGCGCACCACCATCGTGCTGGGCCACGCCCGCGGCGTCGTGCTGCTGGCCGGGGAACAGCGCGCAGTGACCATGCACGAGTATCCGCCGGCGGAGATCAAGAAGGCGATCGTCGGCCGCGGCGCCGCCACCAAGGAACAGGTGCAATTCATGGTCACGCGCCTCCTGCGACTGAAAGCGGCGCCGCAGCCCGCCGACGCGGCCGACGGCGTGGCCGCGGCGCTCTCCTGCATCATGGGCGCCCACGTGCCGAGGCTGCACGTGGTGCCCGGGGGACAGACATGATCGCCGAGATCGCCGGCACGCTCGCCGCAAAACAGCTCGAGCGCGTCACCGTGATGACGTCCGGCGGCGTCGGGTACGAAATGCAGATCCCGCTCAGCGTCTTCGAGGCGCTCCCGAAGCTCGGCGAGTCGGTGCACCTGCACACGCAGCTCGTCGTGCGCGACGACGGCTGGCTGCTGTTCGGCTTCGGCACGCCCTTCGAGCGCCAGGTGTTTCAGCTCCTCCTCACCGCCAACGGCGTGGGGCCGGCGCTCGCCCTGGCGCTCGTGTCGCATCTCACCGCCGACCGGCTGGTCCGCGCCCTGCGCGAGAAGGACATTGCCACGCTGCAGGGCGTGCCGCGGGTGGGACGGAAGAAGGCGGAGCGCATCATCCTCGACCTGGCCGACAAGCTGGACGGCCTCGAGGTGGACGGCACGGTGCCGCGCCCCGAAGGGGCGGGTGCCGAAGACGCCATTCGCGCCCTCGTGTCGCTCGGTTATTCGCCGTCGGACGCCGAGAAGGCGGTCCGGGGCGCGCTCGACGACGGCGGGCGCGGCATGCCCGCCCACGACCTGATCAGACGCGCGCTGGCCGCCGTGGCCAAGCGCTAGACCCTCCCCCGCCCTTCCGCCAACCGGAGCTACTGGTGCGAGCAGCCCAACGCACGGCGACGTTCACGGAATCCGTGATCCGCGAAATGACGCGCGTCGCCAACAAGTACGAAGCGGTGAACCTCTCACAGGGGTTTCCCGATTTTCCCATGCCGGGGCCGATGAAGGACGCCGCCTGCACGGCCATCCGCGGCGACGTGAACCAGTACGCCGTCACCTGGGGCAGCCCCCCGCTCCGGCTGGCGATCGCCGAGAAATACCGGCGGTGGTACGGCATGACGGTCGACACCGAAACCGAGATCACCGTCACCTGTGGCGCCACCGAGGCGATGGCCAGCGTCTTCCTTGCGCTCGTCGATCCCGGGGACGAGGTCATCGTCATCGAGCCGTTCTACGAGAATTACGGCCCCGACGCCATCCTCGCCGGCGCCAAGCCGGTGTACGTGCCGCTCGAACGGCCCGACTGGACGCTCGACCCCGACCGGCTGCGCGCCGCGTTCAGCGACCGCACCAAGGCGATCATCGTCAACACGCCGCACAACCCCACCGGACGGGTGTTCACGCGCGCCGAGATGGACCTGATTGCCGAACTCTGCATCAAGCACGACGCATGGGCGATCACCGACGAGATCTACGAGCACATCCGCTACGCCGGCGACCACCACGTACTCGCCACCTGGCCCGGCATGCGGGAACGGACGATCACGATCTCCGGCCTCTCCAAGACCTTCGCCTGCACCGGTTGGCGGCTGGGCTACGCCATCGCGCCCGCCGAGCAGACGGGAGCCATTCGCAAGGTCCACGACTTCCTGACCGTCGGCGCACCGGCGCCGCTGCAGGCGGCGGGCGCGGTGGGCATGCACTTCGACGCCGAGTACTACAATCACATGGCCGGAGAATACCGGCAGCGCCGCGAACTGCTGCTCCCGGCGCTCCGCGCGGCGGGATTCCAGTTCTCGGTGCCCGAGGGAGCCTACTACGTGCTCGCCGACTTCTCGGCGATCAGCCAGGATGACGACGTGACGTTTGCGCGATGGTTGATCGAGGAAATCGGGGTGGCCACCGTGCCCGGGTCGAGCTTCTACCACGATCCAGCCGAGGGACGCTCGCTCACGCGCTTCGCCTTCTGCAAGAAGCTGGAAACGCTCGAACGGGCGGTGGAACGGCTCCAGCAACTGGGCTAGCCGCGCCGACACGGACCGATATACTGTTCGCCATGTCTCGCGCCGAGATCACCACGCCTGATGCGCTGCCCGACGAATCCGTCGTCGAGCTGTCGCTGCGCCCTCAACGCCTGTCGGAATTCATCGGTCAGACGAAGGTGAAGGAGAGCCTTCGCATCTGGATCGACGCGGCCCTCGCCCGGCGCGAACCGCTGGACCACGCGCTCTTCTTCGGCCCGCCGGGACTCGGCAAGACGACGCTCGCCGAACTGATCGCGCGCGAACTCGGCGTGAACGTACGGACGACCTCGGGTCCGGCCCTCGAGAAGCCGGGGGATCTGGTGGGTACGCTCACCAACCTCCGGGAGGGCGACATCCTGTTCATCGACGAGATCCACCGGCTGCGGCCGATCATCGAGGAGTTCCTCTACCCGGCCATGGAGGACTTCAAGATCGACATCCGCCTGTCCGAAGGTCCCAAGGCGCAGACGATCACCATGCCCATCGAGCGGTTCACGCTCATCGGCGCCACGACGCGTTTCGGAATGCTCACCCCGCCCATGCGCGCGCGGTTCGGCATCGTGGAGCGGCTCAACTTCTACCCGCCCGAGGACCTCGAGCAGATCGTCATCCGCTCGGCCGATGTGCTCGGCGTGTCATGCGACGCCGATGGCGCGCGTGAGATCGCCCGCCGGTCGCGCGGCACGCCACGCGTGGCCAATCGGCTGCTGCGTCGCGTGCGGGACTTTGCGCAGGTGCGCGCCAACGGGTCGATCGACCGGAGCGTGGCTGCCGACCTGCTCCGCATGATCGACGTGGACGAATTCGGACTCGACGACATGGACGCGCGAATCCTCAAGACGATCATCGAGAAGTTCGAGGGCGGTCCGGTAGGATTGTCGAGCATCGGGACCGCGGTCGGCGAGGACGCGAACACCATCGAAGAGGTGTACGAGCCGTTCCTGGTGCAGAACGGGTTCCTGCAGCGCACGACGCGCGGGCGCATCGCGACACCGAAGGCGTACGAGCATTTCGGATACGTGCGGCCGGCGGGCGCGCAGGCGGAATTGCTGTAACGGCGCGACCGGGCACCGGCGCAGGACGGGTCCTGCGTGGGCTCGGCCCTGCGTAGTTTTGCAGTGGCGCCATCTCGGCCCTGCGTCCCTTCCCGGTCCCGCTCCTTCATGCCTGGCTCCCGCACGTCCGATTACGACTTCCACCTCCCGCCGGAATTCATCGCGTCGGTCCCGGCCGAGCCGCGCGATGCGGCCCGGCTCATGGTCGTCGATCGTGCGTCGGGCGCCATCACCCACCGTCGGTTCTCCGACCTGGCGGCTCTCGTGCCACCGGGCGACGTGCTGGTGCTCAACCGGTCGCGCGTGTTGCGGGCGCGGCTCCTGGGCACCCGGGCGTCCGGCGCGCCCGCGGAGGTGCTGCTGCTCAAGCCGGTGGGCGGCGATCGGTGGGAAGCGATGGTGTCGCCCGGGGGTAAGCTCAAGCCCGGGCGCCTGGTGCACGTGGCCCCGGGGTTCGACGTCGAGATCGTATCGGTCACCGAGCGGCGCACGCGCATCGTCCGCCTGATCATCGAGGGTCCCGCCGAAGCCGCCATCGAGCGGGTGGGGCACATGCCGCTGCCACCCTACATCGATCGTCCCGACGAGCCGTCCGACCGCGAGCGCTACCAGACGGTGTACGCGCGCGAACTCGGCTCGGTGGCGGCGCCCACGGCGGGGCTGCACTTCACGCAACGGCTGCTGGACCAGTTGGGCGCCAACGGCGTCCAGCGGGCCGAGGTGCTGCTGCACGTGGGCGCCGGCACGTTCAGGCCAGTGGAGGTGGACGACCCCGACGCGCACGTCATGCACGAGGAATGGTATGCGGTGAGCGCCGAGGCGGCGGACGCCGTCGACGCCGCGCGCGGTGCGGGAGGGCGCGTGTGGGCAGTGGGCACGACGGCGGTGCGAACGCTGGAGAGCGCCGCGCGCCCCGATGGCACGCTGCCGCCTGGCCAGGGCGAGACCCGCATCTTCATCCGCCCGCCGTACGCCTTCCGCGCCGTCGACCGCCTGATCACCAACTTCCACCTGCCGCGCTCCACGCTGATCATGTTGGTGGCGGCGTTCGCGGGCTACGATCTGACCATGCGCGCCTACCGGGAAGCGATCGCCGAGCGATACCGGTTCTATTCCTACGGCGACGCGATGGCCATTCTCTGAGCATGCACGAATCCTTCTCCTTTGCCACCGATGCCACCGCGGGCGCGGCCCGGTCGGGCGCGTTCACCACGCCGCACGGCGTCGTCGAGACGCCGGCGTTCATGGCCGTGGGCACCCTGGCGACGGTCAAGGGACTCGATCCCGACGATCTGCGCGCGATGGACGCGCAGATGATCCTCGCCAACGCGTACCACCTGCACCTGCGCCCGGGGGACAACCTCGTGCGGTTGATGGGAGGCCTCCACCGGTTCATGGCGTGGGACGGCCCCATCCTCACCGACTCGGGTGGCTTCCAGGTGTTCTCCCTGGCATCCCTGCGCACCGTGGACGAGGACGGCGTGGAGTTCCAGAGCCACCTGGACGGCTCGCGCCGCCGGTTCACGCCGGAGTCGGTGATGGAGATCGAGCGCAATCTGGGCGCCGACGTCGTGATGCAGTTCGACCACGTGATCCCCGGACAGAGCGACGCGGCGGCGGCGCGCGATGCCAGCGAACGCAGCGTGCGGTGGCTGGCGCGGTGCCGATCGGCGTTCAATGCACTGGAGCGCGACCAGCCGCAGGCGCTGTTCCCGATCGTGCAGGGCGGCATCCACGCCGAGCTGCGGCGCGAGGCCGCCCGCGCCATCCGCGAGATGGATGACTGGAAGGGATTCGGCATCGGCGGGCTCTCCGTGGGTGAAGCAAAATCCGACATGTACGCGATGCTCGAGACGGTGCACGACGAACTGCCCCTCAACCGGCCCCGGTACCTGATGGGCGTTGGGTTTCCCGAGGACCTGGTGGAGGGCGTGCGGCGCGGAGTCGATCTGTTCGACTGCGTGGCACCCACGCGTATGGGGCGCAACGGCGCCGTCTTCACCACCGACGGCCGCCTGAACATCAAGCGTGCCGAGTTCCGCGCCGATCAGCGCCCGCTCGACGAGGCATGTGAATGCTCGGCGTGCCGGCGGTTCACCCGTAGCTATCTCCGGCATCTGTTCCTGGCCGACGAAATGCTCGGGTTGCGCCTCCTCTCGCTGCATAATGTACATTTCCTCGTCACGCTGATGCGGAAGGCGCGCTCCGCCGTCCGCGACGGCACCTTCGACGGCTGGAGCCAGCGCTGGCTGGACCGCTACCACTCACGCACGAGCACTTCGGCATGACACTCCCCCTTTCGGTCTTTCCGGCCCTGATGACCCCCGCCCAGGGCGGCCAGAGTTCGCTGGCGCCCTTCCTGCTGCAACTGGGCCTCATCGTGGCCATCTTCTATTTCCTGCTCATCCGGCCGCAGCAGAAGCAGCGCAAGCAGCACGAGCAGGCGCTGGCCAACCTCAAGAAAGGCGACGAGGTCGTCACGGGCGGCGGCGTGGTGGGTGAGGTCGTGCACATCAAGGAGACATTTCAGAGTGACGGGACCAGCAAGCCAATGACGGAAGATCGCGTGACGATCAAGTCCGGCGACACACGGCTGATCGTGGAACGTGGCCGCATCGCGAAGATCATCGCGGGCATGGGCGGGACCGAGGGCTGATGCCGCTGCTCGAGATCCGCGTCCTCGGCGATCCGATCCTCCGCGAGGAGACGATTCCGGTCTCCGAATTTCCCGATGAACTGCAGCGGCTGATCGACGACATGTTCGAGACCATGCGCGCCGCCAAGGGGATCGGGCTCGCCGCGCCGCAGGTGGGACGCCGGGAGCGGTTGACCGTGGTCGACGTGGACGGTGCCGAGTACGTGCTCATCAATCCGGAGGTCGTCTCGCGTGAGGGATCCGCCAAGGGCGAGGAGGGATGCCTGTCGATCCCCGACGTGTACGCCGACGTGGAGCGCGCCACGCAGGTGGTGGTCCGCGCGCTCGACCGGAAGGGCCAGCCGTTCGAGGTGGAAGCCCGGGACCTGCTGGCGCGGTGCATGCTGCACGAGATCGACCACCTGTTCGGCACGCTGTTCATCGATCACCTGAGCGTGCTCAAGCGCCGCAGCGCGCTGGCCAAGTGGACGAAGGAGAAGGAGAAGTACCCGAACCTCATCCGGCGCCTCAATGCGGCCGAAGTCGCCGCCCACCACCACCGCGACGAGGAGCTGTGAATGCGCGTGCTCTTCTGGGGCACGCCGGAGTTCGCCACGCCGGCACTGCGTGCGCTGATCGGCGAGGGATTCGACGTCGTGGGCGTGGTCACGCAGCCCGACCGGCCTGTGGGACGCTCCCGTTCGACCGTCGAAGCGCCGCCGGTGAAGGAGATCGCCGAGCGGGAGAACATTCCCGTGCTCCAACCGGAACACCCGCGCGGTGACGCCTTCCGCGCCAGGATCGCGGCGCTCGAACCCGACGTCTCGGTAGTCGTCGCCTACGGCCACATCCTGCCCAGCGACGTCATCGACGTGCCGCGGTTGGGCACACTGAACATCCACGCATCGCTGCTCCCGGCGCTGCGCGGCGCGGCGCCGATCCAGGCCGCGATCCGCGACGGGCTCACTGAGACCGGCGTCTCGATCATGCGCATGGTGCCGGCCCTGGATGCGGGTCCCGTCGTGCTGCGGGCCGCCACGCCGATCTACGACGACGAGACGGCGGGCGATCTGACCCTCCGCCTCTCCGAGATGGGCGCCGCCGCACTCGTCGAAGCGCTGGCGCTGCTCGAGCTCGGGGCGGCGCGCGAGGAACCGCAGGACGACGCGCGCGCGACGTACGCCCCCAAGATCGAGCGCGAGATGACGCGGGTGGACTGGACCCGCTCCGCCGACGCGGTCGGGCGGTTGGTGCGCGCCTACGATCCACGGCCGGGCGCGCGGACCACGCTCGGTGGGCTCGACGTCAAACTGTTCGGCGCCCGCCCCGTGGTCGGCGTCCGTGGCGCCGCCGGAGAGGTGCTGTCGGTGGACCAGCAGGGCATGGTGGTGGCCTGCGGTGACGGGGCCGTCCAACTCGCATCCGTGCAGCCCTCCGGCAAGCGCCGCATGCCGCCCGCCGATTGGCAGCGCGGACGCGGCGTGTCCGTCGGCCAGCGATTCGACACCGCCTGAGTCGCGAGTTCCGCCCGGACGCCGGGCGATGCCGATCATCGCCCGCGGGGCTATCTTTCAGGACGCGCGGCGCTCCCGGCGCCGCCCCGCTGGACTCTCACGCGACGCACCTTATGGCAGGTCAGAACCGCCCAGGACACGGCAACGCAACGCTTCCCCGGCCGACGCCGGTGACCGATGCGCGCCTCGTCGCCGCCGCGGTCTGCGCCGACCTCCGCCGCGGCGAACTCCTCGACACCACGTTCGACCGCCGCACCGCCCCGCTCGACGCCCGCGACCGACGGTGGACCCGCGAGCTCGTGTACGGCATGCTCCGCATGCGCGGGCGCCTGGATGCCCTGCTGGCCGAACGCGTGCGCGGCGGGCTCGGCCGCCTCGATCCGGAGCTGCTCGACCTGCTCCGCCTCGGCACCTACCAACTGCTCGAAATGGGAAGCGTGCCGGCGTACGCCGCCATCGCGCAGACGGTCGAACTGGCCAAGGAGCGCGCTGGTGAGGGCGCCGGCAAGCTGGCCAACGCCGTGTTACGCCGCCTCGACCGCGAGCACGACACACTCACGCTGCCCGCGACCGCCGACCCCGTGGATGCGATGGCCCGCACGTATTCACACCCACAATGGCTCGTGGCCCGTTGGCTGGAGCGCTGGGGCGACGACGAGACGCAGCGGCTGCTGGCGTCCAACAACACCGAACCGCCCATCGTCGCCAGACCGGTGCACGTGGTGCGCGAACAGCTCGAAGCGTCGCTCGAGGCGTCGGGGGTGCACGTGGCTGATGCACCGCTGGTGCCCGACAGCGTCGTGCTCACGCTGCCCGTGCCGGCGCTCACCGAGCTCAGCGCGTTCAAGCGCGGGTTGTTCCACATCCAGGATCCCGCGGCGACGCTGGTCACCCGGTACGCGGCGATCACGCCCGGGACCACGGTGGCCGATCTGTGTGCCGCGCCGGGAGGCAAGTCCATCGAACTGGCGCGCACCGCCGGGGCCGTATTCGCCTCCGACGTCTCGCCACACCGGCTGCAGCGCCTGCGCGAGAACGTGCGCCGGCTGGAACTCGACAACATCTTTGCGTACGCTGCCGACGCCTCGATGCCCGCCCTTCGGCCGGTGGATGCCGTGCTGCTCGACGCGCCCTGCACCGGCACGGGCACCATGCGCCGCCACCCCGACGCGCGCTGGCGGCTGAAGCCGTCCGATCTCGCCGTGATGACGTCCCTGCAGTGGATGCTGCTCTCGTCCGCCGCCACTCTCGTGAAGCCCGGAGGATTGCTCGTGTACAGCACCTGTTCGCTGGAGTACGAGGAGAACGACGCCCCGATCGATCGCTTCCTGGCGTCACACCCGGAATGGCGCCTCGAACCCCCGCCGGCGGGGGCCGTACCCGACGAGGTGCTCGACGACGGACGGCTGCGTGTCCTGCCGCAGCGGCACGGGGCCGACGGAGCGTTCGCGGCGCGGCTGCGGAGGGCGGCGTGACTCAGCGCACCTGGTGGCAGCGGAGCTGGCCCTATCTCGCGGCGGCGGTCGGCGGGTTCGGCCTGGCGTGGATCCTGATCGCCGTGTTCGTCTTCCCGTCGGGGGCCGCGCCCGGCGACGCCAAGCTGCCCAACGTGGTCGGACTCAGCTTCGACGTGGCCAGCCAGCGGCTGCAACAGGCCGGGTTCAAGGCGCAGCGTGGCGAGCTGCGCTTCGAGAATGCGGCACCGAAGCTGAGCGTGCTCCAGATGACCCCCGAGCAGGGCTCCAGCCAACCGCTCGGCTCGATGGTGGTGCTCGACCTCAGCAACGGGCCGCGCACGGCGGCCGTGCCCAACGTGGTGGGAATGCTGCCGGCGCACGCCGACTCGGTGCTCAGCGCGGCGGGATTCAGCACTGCCCCCGACACCGGGCGCCAGGCCAGCGACCAGCCGGTGGGCAGCATCATCCAGACGCACCCCGTGGGCGGCTCACGCGCCGTCGTCCCGTCGGCCGTCACGCTGGTGCTGAGCGCCGGTCCGGCCACGATCGCCGTACCCGATGTGTCGGGGCGAACGATCGTCGAAGCGCGCATTCTTCTGGAGCAGTTGGGGCTGGCCCTCGGCGACGTTACGATTCTCAGCGGCGGGGGTAATCAGGACCTGGCCTCAGTCGTGAAACAGAATCCCGCGGCGGGAACGCTCGTTCCGGCCGGCACCCGCGTGACCGTGAGCGTCTCGGGAGGGACCGCTCCATGACCGTTCGGATCGCTCCATCGCTGCTCGCCGCCGACTTCGCCATTCTGGCCGACCAGGTGGCCCTGTGCGTAGAGGGAGGTGCCGACTGGCTGCACATCGACGTCATGGACGGCCGGTTCGTCCCCCCGATCACCTTCGGCACCAAGATCATCGAGGCGGTGCGAAAGCTCTCCACGCTTCCCCTCGACGTGCACATGATGGTGGTGGAGCCGGAGAAGCACTTCCAGGCGTTTGCGGCGGCCGGCGCCAGCGGCCTCACGCTGCACGCCGAGGTGGCCCCACACCTCCAGCGCCAGCTGTCGCACATCCGCGAGCTGGGATGTCGGGCCGGCGTGGCAATCAATCCATCCACGCCGCTCTCGGCCGTCGGCGAGGTGCTCGACGATCTCGACCTGCTGCTGGTGATGACGGTGAACCCCGGATACGGGGGGCAGGAGTTCATTCCGCACTCGCTGGACAAGCTCCGCCGGGCGCGGCGGATGCTGGACGACGCCAAACGGGCGGCACTGATCGAGGTCGACGGTGGTATCAGTCGCCATACCATCGGCGATGTCTGGCGTGCCGGTGCCGACACATTCGTCGCCGGCCACGCCGTGTTCTCGGCACGCGATCCCAAGGCAGAAATCGGCGTTCTGCGCCGTGCATGTGAGGTGAAGGTATGACGGTCAAGCAGCAGTGGTCCATCGTCCTCGGCGCGATCGTCCTCCTGGGCGCCGGCTCGTTCGCGTTCCAGCGCGCCTACGGAACCAAGGTGGAGCAGGTCGCCATCGGCGCGCCCGCCCCACCGTTCACGGCGTACACCGTGGACGGGACGCGCCGGGCCGTCGGCCTGAACGACTACCGTGGCGACGTGACCATTCTCAACGTCTGGGCCACCTGGTGCGGGCCCTGCAAGGCCGAGATGCCGACGCTCGAACATCTCTACGAGATGTTCAAGTCCAACGGATTGAAGGTGGTCGCGGTGAGCATCGACGAGACGGCGAACGACGATTCCGTCCGGACGTACGCCCGCAACATGGGGCTCACCTTCGACATCCTCCACGACCCGCAGTACCGCATCGAGGGTGCGTACCAGGTGGTGGGGTATCCGTCGTCGTACGTGATCGATCGCGACGGCGTGATCCGCAAGGTGTGGCTCGGTGCCGCGGATTGGACGTCGCCCGGCAACATCGCGCTCGTACGCAGTCTCCTCGGACTCCCGACGTCGGCCGCCGAGTTGGGCGCCCCGACGGCCAGTGGTCTCGCCGCCGCGCCCTGATGGTCGGATGAGCGCGGCCCAGACGCGGTGGCGCCGCCGGTTGGCGCAGGCCCTGACCGACCGGCTGGGGCTGAAAGTCGTGGCGCTCGCCTTCGCGCTCGTGCTCTGGTTCATCGCCACGTCCAAGGAGCCGACCGAGGAGATCGTGCCGGTGCGTCTGGCCCTCACGCTGGACAGCGGCGAGGTGCTGCGTGACCCGCCGCCCGAGGTGAGGGCCCTGGTGGCTGGCGAGGGGAAGGAGATCTTCGCGCTGTACGCCTCGCCACCCGTCATCCGCCGCGACGTGCCGGGCGGCGCCGACTCGGCCACGCTCACGCTGCGGGCCGAAGACGTGCAGATCCCGCCGAACGTCACCGTGCTCGTGCGCGACGTCCAGCCTCGCACGGTGCTCCTCCATCTGGCCCGGCAGCCCTCGCCCTCCGATACGATCCGCCGGTGAGCGTCATCCTCGGCATCGAGACTTCGTGCGACGAGACGTCGGCCGCCGTCATCCGCGGCGGCGGCGATGACGTGTCGCTCGAATCGCTGGTCATTCTCTCGCAGGACGTGCACCGCGTATTCGGCGGCGTGGTGCCGGAGATCGCCTCACGCGCGCATCTCACCAGCATCGTGCCGGTGGTGCAGCGGGCGCTGGACGACGCCGGCGTCGCCGGCATCGATCTGGACGCCGTGGCCGTGACCAACGGACCCGGACTGGTGGGCGCGCTGCTCGTCGGCGTGAGCTTCGGCAAGGCCCTCGCCTTTGCGGTCGGTACGCCGCTCCTCGGCGTGCATCATATGGAGGGGCACCTGTTTGCCACCGCCCTGGAGAACCCCGGGGCCGTTCCCCCGTTCACGGCGCTGTTGGTATCGGGCGGGCACACGCTCCTCATCGACGTCGAAGCGTGGGGGCGCTACCGGCTGCTCGGACGCACGCGCGACGACGCCGCCGGCGAGGCATTCGACAAGGTGGCCAAGCTGCTCGGGCTACCCTACCCGGGCGGCCCACACGTCGAGCGGCTGGCGGCGGCCAACGGCCCGACGACCTTGCGCCTGCCCCGCCCGATGCTGCGCCGCAATCAGCGGCCCGGCGACGCCGACTACTACGATGTCTCGTTCAGCGGGCTCAAGACCGCGGTGCTGCACGCCGTGCGCGACGCATCGTCCGACGACCACCGAGCCGACATCGCCCGGGCATTTCAGGACGCTCTTATCGAAACCCTTGTGGAGAAAACCGCGCGCGCGGTGAACGCCTTCGACCGCACCCGGGTAGTGCTGGGTGGGGGCGTGGCGGGCAACCGCACCCTCGTCGCGGCCATGACGGCGCGACTCGCGCCGGCCGGGATATCCGTGTATGCTCCCGGAGCGCGACTGGCCACCGATAACGCCGCCATGATCGCCCGCGCCGGGCTCTTTCACTTCGAGCGCGGCGAACGCGCCGGGCTCGATCTCAACGCGTTCGCCACGCTTCCCATTCCGGGACTTCTCGTCGCATGATCGCACCGATCGTCCATCACCCGTTCGTCGTCCAACTCGGACCGCTCTCGCTCACCGGATTCGGCATCGCAGTGGTCGCGGCGTTCGCCATCGCCCAGTACCTGTCGGAATCCGAACTCCACCGCCGGGGCCACGACACCAGCGCCATCGCCGACATGATCCTGGCCGCGGTGATCGGGGGGCTGCTCGGCGCCAAGCTCTATTACGTGGTCATCCTCAAGAACTACGACGCACTGTTCACGCGCGGCGGCTTCGTGTTCTGGGGCGGACTCATCGGCGGCATTCTGGCCGTGATGGCGGTGATCCGGTGGAAGAAGATTCCCATGATGCGAATCTTCGACGTCGGTGGGCCGGCCGTGGCCGCCGCCTACGCCGTCGGACGCACCGGCTGCTGGGCCGTGGGCGACGACTACGGCCGCCCGTTCAGCGGCTTCGGCGCCGTGATGTTCCCCAACGGCCAGCCGCCCAGCACGGCGGCCAGCATGATGGCGGAGTTCCACACCAAGTTTCCGCCGGGCACCAGTCCCTCCACCATCGTCTCCGTCTATCCCACGCAACTCTACGAGATCACGCTCGCCACGATCATGTTCCTGATCCTCTGGCGGCTCCGCGACCACAAGCACGCCGAGGGATGGCTGTTCGGCGTCTATTGCGTGCTGGCGGGATTCGAGCGGTTCATCATCGAGTTCTTCCGCGCCAAAGACGACCGGTTGCTGGGCGGTCTCACATACGCGCAGGCCATCGCGCTGGCGTTCGTGGCGATGGGATTCCTCTGGATGTATCTGCGGAAGGACGTGACGAAGAACAAACCGGGGATATACGAGACGGCCGTCGCGAGTTCGCCGTAGGCCGTCGACCGCCAACTGCTGACTGCGGACACCAGTTCTTAGTCTTCAGCCGGCGCCCGTCCCAGCGCTTCTTCCACGGCCTCCAACCGCGCGCGCAGTGCGGCATTCTCGGCGTGCAGCCCGGCCAGCGTCTCCGTGACCGCCGCCGCGGCGGGTTCCGGGATCGTGGGCAGCGCCACCGACCGCTTGGGCCAGAACGTCTTGACGAGCGCAAAGCAGAACAGGGCCAGCAGCAACAGCTGCGCGAGCACCGTCTCCCAGGTCGGGTACAATCCCAGCGCCTCCACGTGCGGGAAGCCGGGAATCACGCTCATGCCGATGGCGTTGCCTTCCTGCAGTTCCCGAATGCCCTTGCCCATGAACACGAATGCCATGTAGTAGAGCAGCACGCTGGTGACGCTGAAGAACGGCCGCAGCGGAATCCGCACCCCGTAGCGGTAGAACAGCGTGAAGATCACCGCCAGCGCTACGAACCCGACCACGATGCCGAGTGAGAGCGGCACGGCCAGGTGCCCGCCTTCGCTGAACAGCGCCTGGTAGAAGAGCGCCGTCTCAGCGCCCTCGCGGTACACGGCGAGAAAGGCCACGAAGGCCAGCGCCCGCCCCCCGCCGTGCTGCAGCGCGTCGGTCACCTTCTCGCGAATGAACTGCTGCCACTTGGCCGCCTCGACGCGAGAGATCAGCCAATAGCTCACCGAGAACAACACGGCCACCGCAATCAGCAGCGTCACGCCCTCGATGATCTCGCTGCTCGCCGGCACCGCGCTGAGGATGGTCCGCAGCGCGACCGCCGTCACGGCGCTCGCCGCCAGCCCGAGCCAGACGCCGATCCAGATGGAGCGCAGCCGTTCCCGGTGGCCGGTCTTGAGCAGGAACGCCACCACGGCCCCGATCACGAGGATCGCTTCGAACCCCTCGCGCAGGATGATCAGGAACGACTGCCAGAAGGCCTCGGACGCGCTCCCCGCGGGATGCGTCAGTTCGACCACGGCGGGCAGATTGGCCTCGATCACGTCGCGCGCGTGCTCGGCACCGTGGACGTCGTTCACGCGCACGGCGGCCTTGAAGTCGCCGAACAACTTCTCCATGCGGGCCACCAGCCCGGGATTCTTCGCACGCGCCGGTCCCTCGAGCGGTTCGAACGCGAGATAGGCGTCGAATGCCTTGTCGCCTGCCTCCGTGGCGCGCCCCAACTGCACCGACGCCAGCGCCTGCTCGAGCAGGACAGTCACGTTGCGCGAGGCCCCGACCGCACCGCTGTCCGACGATGCCGCCAGCGCCACCGGCGCCCCATTCCGTGCCGGCAGCGTCCGCACGTACGACACGATGGCGCGCACCTGACGATCGGTCAGGTCGCGCGCGCCAGGCATCGCCGCCCCCGGCACCCCATCCCGGATCGTCCGGGTCAGGCTGTCGTCGGTGCGCCCGACCTGCCACGCGAACGTGCCGATCTCGGGTGGCAGTTTGGACAGGTTGTGCGCGAACTCCCCGTCGCCGGCGCCGGTGACGCCGTGGCACTGCGCACACTGTTGCACGTACAACCCTTCGCCCTCGGCTACCTGGGATGGCGTCGACCGCAGCGTGATCACATAGGACACCACGTTCCAGCGCTGCTGGGGGGTGAGGCCTCCGGCGAAGCCCACCATCGGTGTTCCCGATACGCCCACCGAGGCGATGCGGTACATGATGGCCGGGGTCACGCTGGCCACGAGCTTTGGATCCCCGATGGGTGCGGGCTTGGGATTCAGCAGCGCCGCCTGCGGTCCGTCACCATGTCCGGTCGGGCCGTGGCACTGCGCGCAGGTCGCGTCGTACAGCCGCTTGCCCGCCGCCAGATCGATCGGCGCGGTGGGCATCTCCAGCATCCCTTCGCTTCCCAGCGCCTCGCTGAAACGACGCTCGAACGCCGCCAAAACCCTGGGAGGCTGGTGGGCCGCCGCCGCCACGATGATCGAGTCGAGCAGCACGCGTGCCGACGCCGCGCGCGCGCCGGTCAGCCGATCGGCGATCCCCTTGGCGTCATTCAGGAAGCCGACGGCCTCCTGATACTCGGATGCGGCGGTCAATCGCCCCTGACCGTCCACCCCTTTGCCGTATTCCTCCACGGCGACGCTCACGATATTGGCCATTCGCCGCGCCGGATGTTCCTGCGCCGCCAGCCGCGGGGCAGCGATTCCGAGCGCCCAGAGGGCGACGCAGCAAGTCCGTCCGATTCTCATTGCCGAGAAAATGTATCGGGATTAGGACCCGAGTTCTAGCCTACGGGAAATCTCGGGCCGAACCACCGGCTACCCGCCGTCGACCGGGTCGGCCAGCACGGTCGGTTGCAGCACGCTCCAACACTGGTCGGCGGCGGCAAACAGTGCCTGGAGTGACTGGCTCCAACCGCGCCAACTGGCCACTCGGGCATCGGCGGGTGGGCTCGCCGCGGCGGGAGCGGTCCGCCCGACGTCGGCGATCGCCTTCCGCAGCGGTCCGGCGACTTCCTCAGCCTGGGCGCCAAAGGCGCGCCGGGCTGCGGCACGCGCGTCGACACGGCGCTCGGTGAGGTGCGCCAGATAACCGTCGAGTGCGCGGTTGAGGCGTTCGGGGTCGAAGGCACGCACGATGCCCGCACGCCCCACCGATTCCTCGGCGCGCCGCCTTGCCTCGAGGAGCGGGGCGAAGAATTCGCGTTGCGCGCTGCCGCCGGCCCGCAAGCGCGACGAACCCAGCGATCGCAGCGCGCGGGTGAGTTCCGGGATCGTGCAACACGCGGTCATCAGGGCCGCGTCGAGTTGCTCGGCGCGTTGGCAATCGAGGATCAACGGCGACGCCCGCCGGAGCGCGATCTCGATCCGGGAGCCACGTTGCACCACCTCCTCGATGTCGTCCACGTGCACGTCATCGAGCGGTCCCTGATCGGCGCCCTCGACGAGCAGATGCCCGGCCGTGAGGCGCACGAACACGGCGGCGCCCTTGCCGCCCGCCAGTCGGGCTTCGAATTCTCCGACTCCGGCCGATCGATCGGTCATCGGCGGCTGGCCCGGTTGGCGCCGTTCATGTGGCCATGATGGCGTCGATGACGGCCGACGTCTCGCGGAGGTCGGCGAACACGGCCGCCGCCTCGTAGCGGTTGAGCTGCTCCAGCGAATAGCGGCCGGTGGCGACGCCCACCGCCCGGGCGCGCACGCCGCGCCCGCAAGTGAGGTCGGCCGGCGTATCGCCGATCACCACCATGGCTTCGCCGGGAAAGTCGCCGCCGATCAGCGAGCTGGCGCGACCACGGGCGATGGCCGGCAGTTCGGCGCGCACCGCGTGGTCCGAACCGAACGCCCCGACGCGGAATCGTTCCGGCGCGATGCCGGCGGCGCCGAGCTTGGCATGGGCACCCGGCTGTACGTTCCCGGTGAGCAGGCCGAGGATGACGTCGTTGCGACGCTCGAGCGCGTCGAGCAGGTCGGGCACGCCCGGACAGGCCGTAACGGGATGGCCCGGTGCCGCGAGTTCGTCGCGCAGCAACTCGACGTAGCGCGCAAAGACGCGGTCCAATCGGGAATCCACGGTCTGCGCATCGACGCCGGCCAGGTTCATCAACTCGTGGACGATCTGGGGGTCGGTCTTGCCGTCGAACCAGTGTTCATCCGGGCCCGCGGTGCCGAACGCTTCGATGAGCGCGCGTTGAATGGCGCGCCGACCGGCGCCGGCGCTGTGGAGGAGCGTTCCGTCGATGTCGAAGAGGATCAGCTTCATGCGCGTGTGAGGAGGAGTCCCGACATGATGCATACGGCGCCCACACCCTGCCATGGCGTCGGCGTCTCGGCAAGCATCGCCCAAGCCACGATGAGCGCGAACAGGGGCTGGAGGTTGGAGTACATGGCGGTTCGCGTGGGGCCGATCACGCGCATGCCGCGGTACCAGAACAGGTAGGCGATCACGAGCGCGCCGAGCCCGCTGTAGAGAATCGCGCCCCAGGCCAGAGACGAGAGCGCCGTCCACGAGGTGTGGACGATGCTCGGAAGCGCGACGAGTCCGAGCGCCACCGTACCGCCGAGCATCGTGTACGTGGACAGCGTGATCCCATCCAGGCGATGCGTGTACGGCATCAACAGCACCGTGTACAGCGCCCAGGCCACCGAGCCGGCCAGCACGAGCAGGTCGCCGGTCACCGATGCCCCCTTCACCACCACGCGCGTCCCGCTGTAGACGACGAAGCCGATGCCGATGATCGAGAGTGCGATTCCGAGCGCGCCGCGCCGGCCCACGCGCTCCACTCCAAGCAGCCGGCCGATCAGCGCGATCAGGGCCGGCGACGCGGCCACGACGAGCGCCGCATCTCCGGCGCGCGTGAGCGCCACCCCTTCGATGAACAACAACTGGTACACGCCGTTGCCGAGGACGCCGAGCAGGAGCAGCGCGACCATGTCGCGCCGGGAAACACGCAGGCGTCGCAGGGCGAACGCCAGAGCCAGGAGAGCGATCGACGCCACCGACAGGCGCGCGCCATTGAACGCCAGCGCCGCCAACTGGCCCGTGCCGTACTTCACAACGCTGAAGTTGACGCCCCAGATCAGGGCCATCATCACCAACGACACGTCGGTGACCCAGACGGTGGTTCGCGTGTACTCGAGGCTGGGTCCGGACGAGGCCGACTCGTCGGCTGGATGCGACATTCACGAAACGTAGACGAGTCCCAACCGCCAGTCTATGTTTCGCCAATGCATGTCGCCTTCGCGCTCTTCGCCGATGCGGCCAACGTGTCGCAGGAAGGAAAGCTGAACATCCTGGGCGTGTTCGATGCCCTGCAGGTGGGCAACAGCCCCGCCGTGCACCCGCGCGCCCACCTGGTGGTACACCTGAAGGGAACGTCGATGGACACGGGGCAGCACACCGTGACGCTGCGGTGGATCAATCCCACGGGCAACGAACTGTGGAGCAGCGCCGGAGACCTGAACGTCGGGCCCCTGCCATCCGGGGTGAGCGAGATGGACGTGCCGCTCATCGCGCAGATCGACCTGCCGATCGAGGGCGCGGGCCCGTATTTCATGAGTATCGCGCTGGACGACGAGCAGCGGGCGTCGGTGCCGGTGCAGGTGCGCGTGGGCAATGCGCCGATGGTCGCGCCGTCGGGGCTGGTCAGCTAGCCGGAACCAGCACCTGCCGCGCGAACCGGAAGCGTTCGCGAAGTTTGCGGACGTAGCTGTCGTGCCCGTCGGATAGCTGCTCGATGGCGAAGCCCCCGCGGCCGATCGCGACATGGGCCATCCGCCCACCGCCGATGCCGAGGCCCACGTGTGTGATCTTCAGATCCTCGCGGTCGGAAAAGAAGGCCAGCTCGCCCGAACGGAGGGCGGTCAGCGTGGGCGAGCCCGGCGTGCCGGCTTCGCCTTGCTGCCATGCATCGCGTGGCAGTGAAACGCCATGGAGCCAGAACAGGGTCTGCACGAATCCCGAACAGTCGGCGCCCCACGGCGTGATCCCGCCCCACTGGTAGCTGGTGCCGTCGAAGAACTCCACCGCCGAGTGGGCGACGGCGGCGGCCGTCCGGGGAAAGCGCGCCGGGGCGTCCACCTCGGCCACCGTTTCACCCGACTGAAGCGTCTCCTCCGGCGCCAGGTACGCACCCAGCGGAAGCGCGCGACGGCCTCCACCAGGGACGCGGGTTTCGCAGCCCAGCGAGATCTGGGCCGGATCGTGGCTCCGCCGCCCCGAACCGCCGGGCAGGCGCGACAGGTACCCGGCGTGCACCCAGCCTGCGTATCCATCGGCGCCGCGAACGTGGAGCCAGTCATTCCGCGTCTCGATCACGTCGACCACGTGCCCGGCCAAACGCTGCGATGCCTGGACCGCGCTCGCCTGCGGCTCGGCAAGCAGGGGCGCGATCGCCGCGCCCACGACGGCGTGCGAGGTCACGATGCTCACGAGGCGTCGGCGACCCCGGGTACGCCCGGACGTCCGCGTGCCAGACGCACACCGCGTTCGATCGCCTCCTCCAGCGCCGCCACGGCCAGCGCCTCCACGTGCAGGGCGTCGGCGCCGGTGCCGTGCATGGCACCGAGCGCGAACACGATGTCGCCGTCGAACGAGGAGCCGGCCGGCGTGATGCGATGGAAGAGCGCGGCGCCAGATGCGCGCGCCAACTGCCCGAGCTGAATGCGATCGAGCGCCGCATTGGTGGCGACGACCGCCAGCGTCGTGTTCTGCAGCCGCCGTTCGGCCGCCATCGCCGCCAACCGGTGCGGCTCGTCCCGAAGCATGCAGTTGGCATCCAGGAAGCGGCCGCCCTCGCCGCGCGCACCGGCCACGATGCGACCATCGCCGTCGCGCACGTCGCCGAAGGCATTGACCACGGCCACGGCCGCAACCCACACCCCGGCAGAGCCGCACTCCGCACAGCCCACTCCGCCCTTCATCGCGCCCCCGACACCCGCGGCCTTTCCCACCGTCGCGCCGGTTCCGGCGCCCACGCTGCCCTCGAGCACGCCGGTGGACGCGGCGGCGTCCGTCGCGGCGTACGCCATGGCGGGCGTCGGCCGGCCGTCGAAGTGCCCAAGCGGAGCCAGATCGAAGATCACGGCCGCCGGCACGATCGGCACCACGCCGCCGGCGATCGGAAAGCCGCGGCCGCGTTCCTCCATCCAGCGCATCACCCCGGCCGTCGCGTCGAGCCCGTATGCCGAACCGCCAGTGAGCAACACCCCATCCACGCGGTCGGCCAGGGCGTCCGGGCCCACGGCGTGCAGTTCGCGCGCGCCGGTGGCCCGGCCGAAAACGGCCACCCCGCCGCGTCGAGGACCATCGATGCCGCGCACGACCGTGCAGCCGGTGGCGCGCTCCGCGTCGGTCGCATGGCCAACCGCGATCCCGACCCGGGAGAAGTCGACGCTCACGTCACGATGCGACGGACGGGCGGCCCGCGTCGCGCTTGGCCTGGCAGTCGCGACAGCGCGTGATACCGCGGAGGTTGCAGACGACGCAGATGAACGTTCCGCAATCCACACACGGATAGCCTTCGGATGCCCGCTCCTCGTTGCCGCACGCGCGGCAGGTCATGGCATCGTGCTCGCTCGATTGGTTGGTCATCGCCCCCCTCCGGATGGTACTGGCTGCCGCCCCTCGGCCCCATACTCCTTGATCTTCTTGATCAGCGTCGCACGCGAGATGCCGAGTTCCTTCGCCGCCCGCGTGCGGTTTCCGTCATGCGCCCGCAGCGTGCGGTCGATGTGCTGGCGTTCCACTTCCGAGAGCGTGCGCGGAATGTGGTGTTCCACGCCCACGCCCGAGGCGTCGCGCACTTCGGCCGCCAGATGGGACGCCGCGATCGCCGGAGCGCCACGACCGATGATCATCGCGCGCTCGAGCACGTTGCGCATCTCGCGGACGTTGCCCGGCCACGAGTACTTGAGCACGCGTTCGAGGGCCTCGTCTTCGAGTTCCGCCGGCCCATCGGGCAGGTTCACATGCAGGTCGTCGAGCAGGTGCGCGATCAACTCCACCAGATCTTCGCGGGCTCGCGCCCGGAGCGGCGGCAGGTTGATGGGCATGACGCTCAGGCGATAGTAGAGATCCTCGCGGAACCGGCCCGCTGTCACCTCGGCGACCAGATCGCGACTCGTCGCGGCAATCAGCCGCGCGTCGGACTGGACCTCGCGCGTGCCCCCCTGGCGCCGGAAACTCTTGCCCTCGAGCACGCGCAGCAGCTTGGGCTGCAGGTGCGCGTCGAGATCACCGATCTCGTCGAGGAAGAGCGTGCCGTTGTTCGCCACCTCGAGCAGCCCCGGCCGGTACACGTCGCCCTCCGGCACCCCGCCCTGCTCCACGCCGAACAGCTCCGAATCGAGCGACGCGGCCGTCAGCGCCGCGCAGTTGACCTCGACGAACCGCTGCCCGGCGCGGGGGCTCTGACGGTGCATCGCCTCCGCCATGCGACCCTTGCCGGTTCCCACCTCGCCCACCAGCAGCACCGTGGTGTGATCGCTGCGGGCCAACAGATCGATCTGCCCCGCCAACTCGCGCATCGGCGGCGACGACCCGAGCATCGCCCGGGCCGGCATCTCGCCGCGCCGCTCGGTGAGATAGCGATTCATCTGGCGCAGGTGCGCCTTTTCGAATGCGCGCTCGGCGGCGGCGCCCAGGTGCGCCAGGTCGATGGGCTTGGTCAGGAAGCTCTCGGCCCCCGCCTGCATCGCGCGCACGGCCAGCGACACGTCGCCATGCCCGGTGATCATGATGACCACCGGACGCTCCTCCTTGACCCGCTCCAGCACCTCGAACCCCGTGATATCGGGGAGCCGGAGATCGAGAAGGACGAGGTCTGGTCTCCGCTTCTTCACCAGCGAAACCGCGTCCTCGCCCGTGTACGCCTTCAGCACCTGGTGCCCGCTGCGTTCGAAGAACGCACCGAGGAACGACGTGATGTCGCGTTCGTCATCAACGATCAGGACGGTGGGCATGCCGGTATCGGGGGTGTCGGTCGCAGGCGGCCGGAGCTACGGCAGCGTTGGCGTAGAGAGAATGGACGCTCGGACCGCTGGGAGCAACCCTTCGC
This sequence comes from uncultured Gemmatimonadaceae bacterium, assembly GCA_963781765.1. GTDB lineage: Bacteria > Gemmatimonadota > Gemmatimonadetes > Gemmatimonadales > Gemmatimonadaceae > JAGWRI01. Next base: position 612,997 of record CAWAHC010000005.1, on the reverse strand, counting down.
TCATTCCGAGGCCGGCACGAGAAGCCGGCCGGCACCGGGCATCGCCCGCGCGTCCAGCACTCCGGGCGGCAGCAGTTCACCATCCGCTTCGGCTCGACGCGCGGTCGCGGGAGACACGCGGATGTGTCGGCCCCGGTAGAATCGGGTCAGCGCGTCGTCCGGGAAGCGGCCACGCAGCATTCGCCAGGCGACCCGAAACGCCTGTGAAAGATTGCGCGGGGCGTACACGGCCACATCCAGCGCGCCATCGTCGGGCCTCCCGCCCGGCACCAGCGTGATCCATCCGCTGAGCACCGACCCGACGTTCGCGACGAGTAGGGAGAGCGCCTCCACGTCGTGTTCGATACCGTCGACTACGAGCCGGACGCGAAACGTATCGCCGCGAGTCGCGGCACCGATGGCGGCCCCCGCCCCGGCCAGCACATACGCGGTCACGCCCAACCGGCGTTTGAGCCACGCCGGCGTGCGCTCGAGCATCGCGACATCGATGCCCACACCCGCCGCCACCGCGAAGTGCCCGCCCGACCCGAGAGCCGCCAGATCGATGGTGCGCGCGCGCCCCGCGCACAGCGCGCCGACGGCCCGCACCGGGTTGAGGGGAATTCCCATGGCGCGCACGAGCAGATTGCCGGTTCCGCCGGCCAGCGCGCCGAGCGGGGTGTCGGTTTCCACCAGCCCGCCCAACGCTTCCATGATGGTCCCGTCTCCACCCAGCGTGAACACGGCATCGAACCGGGCGCCCATCTCGCGGGCCATCGCGGCCGCATCGCCGGGCGCCTGGGTGAGGCGGGTATCGGCTTCGACGCCGGACGCAGCCAGCGCTTCTTCCACCCGTCGTAGATTGCGTGCGCCGCGGCGTGACGCCGGGTTCACGATCAGCAGCGCCCGCCGGATCACCACCGCCAGGCTTTCGACAGCGAGATGCCCCATTGTTGCGGGGTCGGTACGAGCCCGTGCTGGGGGCGTCCGCAGACCAGGGCGCTCGCCGGTGGCTCCAATCCGACTTCGGCGGAGAGCGTACTCGAGAATCGGTATCGCAGTTTGCTCTCCAACTGCTCCACCCACCCGTACCCCCCCGCGCTCGACCCCCCGCCGCCCTGGCTCGACGCCAATTGGCACAGTCCCGTACTGATACTGAAGTAGAGGTTGTTGGTGATCTGCTTCTCGCCGCCGAGGCGGGCGCCTGACAGGAACTGGTTCGCCGCGCTGCGTGCGGTCTGTCCCTTGGTGGTCGACTCGTCCGTGGCACCGGCCTGGAACTGCAGGGCGTCGAAGGCGGAGCCGACCTGTCCGCGCAGCGTCTGCGCGAGCACGCTGCTGGCCGTGGGGAGCAGCACCTGGGCGGCGGTCTGCAGGTAGCCCTGGTTGGCGCCGAGTTCGTAGCTGGGCACACCGCAGCACAGGTAGCTGACCAGGTCCGACTGCGGAATCTTGTCGCCGGTGCCGCTGGTCAGATCCAGCGACGGTCCCGGATACAGGTATCCGGAGAGCGTCGCGCGCACCGTCACGTCGGGCCGGTTGAATTGGCGCACGGTGTACAGTGCGCTGACATCGATCTTGGGGTTGAGCTCGGGATCACCGAAGAAGACGATCGTCCCGCCCTCCACCTGGAACTCGCGCTGCAATGGCCCGAACGCGAGCGTGTACGTGCCGCGCTCCGCGGTCAGGGTGCCGTCGAGGGCCAGGCGGTACACGGTGTCGCTGGTTGCCACCGTCGTGCTGGAGAAGGCCTGCGTGCCGGTGGCACGGATCTGTGGCGTGCGCCGCACGTTCAGCGATCCGACGAGTTTGATGTTCGCTTCCTTCGACCGGAGCCACACCTCGTCGCCGAGCGTCACGCGCATCCCAGTGATCGTCATGTCCTTCAGCAATGCCGACGGCGGGCTGGGCAGCTTGATGCGGGTATTGAGGTCGGTGGTGTCCATGCCCTCGAGGTCGGCGCGACTCAATTGGATCATCTGCCGCTTGGAGACGTCGCGCTCCGGGATGTAGATGATGCCACGCACGAGGTTGACGGGGCCCGTGAGCGTGGAAGCCGTCTTGCGCCCACTGAGCCGGATTGACTCCCGGCCCGTGGGACCGGTGGAGACATCGAGGCGCGCCAGCGTTCGCTTGTCGATGGCCCGGAACTCATGGGCATTGAGCGTCAGATCGAACCGCGGATTGCTGCGGTCCGCGAAATCGACGAACCCGCCCACCGACATGCTGTCGGCGGGTGACGGACCGCTCCACGCATGGAGTCGGCGGACGGCCAGACTGTCGTTTGAGGCAGACACGCTCAATTCGGCGCTCAGCCCGCGGAGCGTGATGCCGAGATCGTTGAGCGCCAGTTGGGCCTCGTTCATCTGCACCAACCCGTCGAGGGTCGGGTGTTTCCAGGTGCCGCCGACGTCGAGCGACACGAAGAGGCGGCCCTGCGCCTTGCTGACCGCCGGCACGAACGCCTCGATGATCGCAAAGTCGGTGCTGTCGGCACGGATCGACCCGCTCAGCGAGTCGTTCAGCAACCGTGCACTGAACAACTGCAACTCCATGGGCAGCGATGCCGAGGCATGCAGCGACTGGACGCCGTTCTGGTAGATCTCGAGCCGCGCATCGGTCCGTCGGTTCAGGTAGTCCGCCCCAACCACCACCTGATCGAGCTGCATGTTGCCGTACTGCAGGCTCCGCCCCACCGCGTCCACGGTTGCGTGCGGGGCGGCGCGCGTGCCGGTGATGTCCGCGTGCAGCGAGCCCCATCCAGACATCGTGTCGGCCACCTGCAGCAGCGTCGCCACGTCGCGCACCGGGATGCTGTCGGCCCGGAACCACACACGCACCGAGTCCTCGTCCGGCACCAACCCGGCCAACGACACGACCCCGCCCTTGCCGTTGGTCATGCGCAGCGTGTCGATCGTGATGCGCGACGTGTCGATGCGCACCGTACCGGCGCCGGCGAGCCGCCAGACATCCGGATCCAGATTCGCCGTGCCCGACTGCACGGTCACCTCCGTGCGCCCGGATAGATGGGCGATCGTGCCGCCCAGCGCGAACGTCGGCCCATTGTCACTGAGTGCGCCGACATCGAAGGTACCGGCGAACTGCAGCCCCGTCGCGTTGCTCGTCTTCACCTGCGCCAGGTTCGCCTGGAATCCGATCGTGTCGACCCGCACCCCGGCCAGCACCAGCGTGTCGAGTTCGAACGCGGCCATGCCGTGCGGCGCGCGCAGCACGTCATCGAACGCGAAGTGCCCGCTCGCGGTGGCCCCGCGATCCTTGTTGATGTAGAGGCCGTAGCCCACCAGATCGCCGCGCGCGTTCAGCGAGTCGAGGTTGCCGGTCACCCACCCTTTCAGCTCGGCCCGACCCGCCAGCGAATCGGGAATGCCGGTCTGCGCCGCGCTGCGCGATGCCAGGAACGGACGCAACCCACCCAACGAATCCACCGACGCGTTGTAATACAGCGAGTCCACGACGCCCGAGTGCAACCCCAGCGCGCCGTTCGTCACCACGAGCGTGGCCGCCGATGTCTCGAGGCGTACGGTGTCCACGCTCATCCGACCGGCGGCGAATCGCAGGCGCCCCCGCGACGTGAACACGTGGACGCCGTCGAACTCCGAACGTTCCAGCGACAGGTTGGCCAGTCCGGTAAGGTCGGCGAGTGAATCGGCGCTCACATCGACTTCGTAGTTGCCGGTGAGCGACCCGGTCGGCGAACCGGCGCCGGCCACGACCACGGCCGGGTCGAGCCCGACGAAGCGACCGCTGCCATGGGCCCCGTACGACGGCGGATCCGCGTCGACGTGGCCGTTGAAGCTGATCGCCCCCCCGGGGCCCCGCAGCGACGCATCCAGAAACAGGTTGGGTACGGTGCCCTGCACGCGGATCGTACCGGCGTAATCGCCGACCATGGGAAGCTTGGGGTACGAACGCCGGAGCGCCGTGAGCGAGAGGGAATCGGCGACCAGCGACGCGTCGTAGCTCATGTAGGGTTCGCCGTACGTGATGCGCCCGCTGCCGGTGACGCGCGAAATGGGCGCGTCGGCGTCGTGCAAGCGCAGGTCGGCGTTCGAGAAGCGGACGTCCATCCACGACGAATCGAGCATGGCGGAACCCGCGAGCCATCCCTGGAGCCTCGGAAACGCCGGGTACAGGAACTCCACCGTCCGGAGGTCGATCCGCTGCGCGAAGACATCGAAGTCGTGGAACTCGGTGAGGCCCGGATTCAGGATGTCCAACTCGCCGCGCCCGCTCAGTTCCGAGATCGCGCCCGACACATGGGCATCCTCGAAAGTGAGATGCGAGGTATCCACCACGAAGTTGGTGAGTGGACCGCCGCGCGCCGTTACGGTGCCGCGCAACTGCCCCTGCCAATCCACGGGAAACGGCCGGCCGGCAAGCGTGCGCAGCAGGTCGAAGTCCACCGGCTCCGCCTGCAGGCTCACATCCTTCACCTGCAGCACCGGACCGCCGACGGCGAACGTCATCGCCCCGCGCAGATGCGACTTGGTGCTCCGCACGTCCATCTTCGTCAGCTTGTAGTCCATCACATGCGGGTTGCGCTCGTTCTGGATGTCGAGCACCATCGAGCCGCCGCCCGTGCGGGGCAGCGTCGGATACACCCACGCGACGTCGGCCAGCGACACCGAGTCGCCGATGATGTGGAGGTCCCAGCGCGGCGGCAGATCGCTGCCCCACACGACCTTCCCGTTCGCGGTCCCGTACGACCCGGGGAGATCGAAGTGGTTCAAGTCGGCCCACACCGAGTCCCCCAGAATGCGCGCCGTGCCGCGCACGTTGCGGAACCGGAAGGGCGGATCCTGCTCGTCGACATCGAGCGTGTCGATGGCGAACACACGGCCCACGCTGTCCGGATTGTTGATCTGGACGTGCGGCAGCACCGCGTAGATGTGCGTCCACCGCCTGGTGCGCGCCAACCCCTCGCGCCGCCGCCGGACCTCGATGTCGCGGTTGGCCAACGCGGCCGCCACGGCACTGTCGCGCCGCACCCCGTGCAGCGAATCATCCGGATGCCAGGGCTGCGTCAGCGTGAACGTGGCGTCGTGCAGCCGCACGGAATCCGCCACGATGTAGTCGCCGAACTGCAGACCCGTGGCCTTGGACACCGTCCCGCTCTTCTTGCCGGTCCGGAAGATCTGGCGGAAGTTCCAGTCGTCGTTCTCGTGCTGGCGCAGGTACACGGTCGGGCGTTGCACGTCCACGCGCGTGAACAACAGCCGCTTGTCCATGATGTCGCGCGGGTCGTACTCCAACGTCACCGGTCCCGACGCCACGAACAGCGAATCCTCGGCGTCGCGAATCTCCACGGAGTCGATCGTCAGGCCGGTCAGGTAGTTGCCGACGATGCGTCCCACGTACACCCGGCCGTGCACCGCCCCCGCCAACTGCTGCTGCACCAGCTGCCGGACTTTGTCCTGCCCCCAGCCGCTCTTGGTGAGCACCAGCACCCCGGTGCCGGCCAGCGCGAAGATGGTCAGCACGAGTCCGAGACTCACGTAAAGGACGATACGACGGCGGGAGGCCATGACTAGAAATCGGAACCGATGGAGAACGTCAGCGTCAGACGGTGGAAGAAGCCGGTGGACTGCGGCGGCAGAAACGTCGCCGGGCACGCCAGATCCTCCTGGACGTACGTGGATGCCACGACGTGCACGGGAATCGTGTTCCCTGGACTGACGCAGTACAACGGCGCCAACCCGGTTTCCTTGTTCACGCTGGCGTCGTAGTAGATCGGCCCGTGCGGCTGGCGATACGGGTTGTACCCCACATTCACCTGCAGCGGTCCCACCGGGGTGAACACGCGGATCCCGACGCCAGGCGTCCACTTGATCTGCGAGAGCGCCAGTGCCGCACCCGGCGAGGCCGGGCTCCGCGTCCACACCTCGCCCCCGTCGGTGAACAGGACCCACTGGATCGACTGCGGGAAGAAGGCATCGGGCACGCGGTATTCGAAGTTCATCACCACAAGGTTGTTGCCGCCCACGGGCACCACGCGGAAGGGGCGGACTCCATTCGACGACTGGAAGTAGCGCGTGGTGTCGTTCACGACCGTGGAGTCGTAGTCGTTGGCGATGTACAGCAGCGACCCCAGTTCGTTCTGGTAGAATCCGCGGACGCTGTTGGCGCCGCCGGCGTACAGTCGCTCTTCCGGCGGGATGTACTGCTTGGACCCCAGCACCACGCCGCCGCGCAACCGGGATGCGAATACGCCCGTCGGCCCTACCGGGTGGTACCACGAGATGTCGAACGTGCCCTTGTTGAACGTGAGATCGGGCGACGACCCGAGCGCCCGCATCGAACTCCGCACCTCGGTGCGCAAGACCCACCCGCGGCTCGGATTGAAGGGATCGTCGGTCCGTGAGATCGCGTACTGGGCACCGGCCACCGCGAGCGGCTGCGCCACCCGCCTGATCTGATCGCGCGACGCCTGATCGCACCGGTTGAACACGGCACAGAGGAGCGCCGGCTGCGCCTGCGTGCGCCCGTACTCCAAGCTGTAGGAAAGCCGCAGCGCGCCACCGCCGTCCGGCGCCCCGCGCGTGGCCGAGGCCTCGCCGCCGATCAGCGTGGAGCGCAGATACGCCAGATACTCGCTGCGCCGCTCCCGGTACAGCGAATACGACGGCACCCAGTCCGTGCCGAACAGGCCCGGCTGCTGAAGGGTGGCGGAAACGCTGTAGTTCGTGGTGTCGCTGAACGGATCGCTGCGCAGCACATCCTGATAGCAGAGGCCGCGCGTGGCTGACGAGGCGAGGGGATAGCCATAGCCGATCTTCGAGAGCTGCGCCGACAGTCCGAAATGGCGGGCCTGGTGCAGGAAGTTCTTGTTGGTGTACTGCGCGCTCGTCCGGAAGCAATCCAGCGTCGCCCACCCATACTTGGTCTCGAGTTGCTGCATGTAGTCTTCGCGCAGATTCACGAGCAACGTGACCAGCGAGTCTCCGGCCGGCTGCACCGAGTCGAGCGCGACTTCCACGTGCCGGTACGTGCCCAGCTGGTACAGGCCCCGCTGGGCATCGATCAGTTTCTGATCGCTGTACAGATCGCCCGGCCGGATGCCCAACAGCTCCCGCACCACGTCGTCGCCGATCTGCTGCGGATGCGCGCTGTCCACCGGCACCACCTGAACGCGGATGGCCCCGATGTGCGCGCGCGGACCCGGTAGCGCGCGGATCGCCACACTGGCCTTCCGCGCGTCGTATTGCAGCGTGTAGCTGCGCAACAGCTCGACGTTCGGGTAGCCCGAATTCCGCATGCGGGCCGTGATCGTGTCCAACTCCGTCCCCAACACGCCGACGTCGAACGGCATCCCCACGTGCAGGCGAAGCCCGGCGACGATCTCATCCCTATTGGGGACCGCCTCGAGTCCCGTGATCGCCAGCGAGTCGATGAGGATCGGCTGCCCTTCGTCGATCGTGAACACCACCCGAACGGCGGCGTCCCCGAGCGGCTGCACGAGCGTATCCACCTGCGTGTCGTAGTAGCCCTTGCTGCGATAGAATTTCTTGAGCCGCAGGACATCCAACGGCAGTTCGCTCGGGTCGAGACAGTGGCGCGTGCCGAAGAAGCCGAAGTGCCGGCGGAACCAGCCCGACTCCGTGGTGGCGATGCGGACCTCGAGATCGGACGCGCTGAACGCGTGATTGCCGCGAAAAACGAGCGAACGGACTTCCTTGTCGCCCGGGTCGCACGTGATGTCCTGTGCACGCGCGCGCGTCGGCAACGCGGCGATCGCCAGGACCACGCACATCGCTCCGAGCGCCGCCTGCAGGGGCCGGTGCATCAACCGCCGGAACGCGATGAACGTCGCTTGTCGGACATGCGAACCTCGGAGCAGGACCTCCGGATTCCGCACACCCGCGCGAACTCCGGAACTACGGGATCGTGCCGGGCGATTCGCCGACACACGACACGCCCGCGCGGCGCGTAAATCCGGCGGGCGCATATGATTGACGCGTCGGTGCGGGTATCATAAGTTCACGCCCGCTTTCCCAGGTGTCAACCGCCGTGCCGCTACCCTGCAAGCGAGCGCTCCGCTCGTCGCTCCTCCTCGTTCTCGCCGCCAGCCCCGGCTGCCGTGGGGGCACCCCGTCCGCGACCTCGCGGCACACGCTGATCGACGCCCGCGACACGTACGACCCCCGCTCCCTCGACCCCGCTCTGTCCACCGACGTCCCCACCGGACGGGCCGTGAGCTACGTGTTCGAAGGGCTCACCCGCTTCACGGCGGAGGCTCAGCTCGAGCCGGCGCTCGCCACCCGCTGGGACCGCTCGGCCGACGGGCGGACCTACACCTTCCACCTCCGCCCCGGCGTCACCTTCCAGAACGGGCAACCCCTCGCCGCCCGCGACGTGGTGCACTCGTTCACCCGGGCGCTGGATCCCGCCACCCACGGCGGGCGGGCCGAACCCCTGCTCCCCATCCGGGGTGCCCTGGCGTTCGCCGACGGTACAGCCGCGTCCGTGACCGGCCTGGCCGCCCCCGACGACAGCACCGTGGTCATCACCCTCGACCAGCCGCTGGCGATCTTCCCCAAGCTGCTCGCGATGCCCGTGGCCTCGGTCCTCCCGGCCGACGCCCCCGCCAACGTCAGCGACCACCCGGTGGGCACCGGCCCCTGGAAGCTCGTGCGCTGGAAGCACGACGACTACCTGCTGTTCGCGCGCAATGAGCACTACTGGGGTGGCCCGCCCAGGACCGACTCGCTCGAAGCCCGGATCATCGCCGAACCGAGCACCGCCGTCGCCGAATTCGAGAGCGGCAACGTGGACGTCGCCGAGATTCCGCCGGACGAAGTCGAGACGTGGGAGGCCGATTCCGCCAAACGGCGCCTGCTCAACGACGCGCCGTCGCTCCAACTGGTGTACGTCGCCATCAACACCACCCGCGGGCCGCTCCGGGACCACCGCGTGCGACAGGCCATGAGCTACGCGGTGGACACCAAGACCATTCTCGCCCAGCTCGTCCACGGACGCGGTCGGCTGGCGGCGGGGGTGATCCCACCCGCTCTGGGCGGCGCCGATACGGCGCGGGCGCCGTACCCCTACGACCCGGCGAAGGCCAGAGCGCTGCTCGCCGCCGCCGGGCATCCCGACGGCATCGATGTCGATCTCTGGACCGGGGCGACGCCGATCATGGTCCGGGTGGCCGAGGCCATCCAGGCGTACCTGAATGCCGTCGGCATTCGGACCAGGATCGTCCAGCGTGACGCGGCGTCGGCGCGGGAGGCCGCCCGCAAGGGAGACACCGACCTCTTCCTGAAGGATTGGTACGCCGACTACCCCGACGCCGAGAACTTCCTGGATCCGCTGCTCGGCAGCGCGAATACCGGCGTCGGCGGAAACGTGTCGTTCTACCGGAACCCGGTCTTCGACCGGCTGATGGCGCAGGCCAGACGTCAGCCGGACGAGGTCAAGCGAAACGCGCTCTACCGGCAGGCCGATTCGCTGGCCTACGCCGACGCGCCAATGATCGACCTGTACTTCTACGACAAGCTGTACGCCGTGCAGCCGTGGATCGAGGGATTCACGCTGCCCGTGATCTTCAACGGCCAGCGGTGGACGGCCGCGCGCATTCGCGCGGCCACGCCCTAGGTGATGCTGCGATTCATCGCGCGGCGCCTCGCGCTGGCCGTTCCGACCCTGTTCGGCGTGCTCGTCGTCGCCTTCCTGCTCCTCTACGTGGCACCGGGCGACCCGGTGACCGCAATGATCGGGGAGCGCGCCGATCCGGCCACCATCGCCCGGCTACGCGCCGAGCTGCATCTGGACGATCCCCTGCCGGTGCAGTTCGCACACTACGTGAGCCAGATCGCCCACGGCCAACTGGGCCGCTCGTACATCACGGATCGACCGATCAGCGCCGACATCGCCGAGCGCTTTCCGAAGACCCTGGAGCTGGCACTGGCGGCGATGCTCCTGGCGACGGTATGCGGCATCTCGCTCGGTGTGTTGAGTGCGCGCCATCCGGGCGGATGGGTCGACCGCTTTGCGCTCGGCGTCGCGTATCTCGGCATCTCGTTCCCAGTGTACTGGGTGGGCCTGTTGCTGATCCTCGTGTTCGCGGTCGGGCTCCGGTGGTTCCCGCCATCGGGATCGGGTGGACTCCGGTACCTGGTGTTGCCGGCACTGGCACTCGGCATGCGCTCCATCGCCTTCCAGGCGCGGGTCACGCGCTCGTCGATGCTGGAAGCGCTCGGCGCCGACTACACCCGCACGGCACGCGCCAAAGGTGCCCGTGAGTGGTCGGTCACGCTGCGTCACGCGCTGCGCAACGCGCTGATTCCAGTGATCACCGTGGTCGGCCTCGACTTCGGCTCGTACCTCACGGGCAGCATTCTCACCGAGACGGTATTCTCGTGGCCGGGACTCGGCCGATACGTCGTCAACGCCATCGCGCGCCGCGACCTCCCGGCCATCCAGGGATCGGTACTGTTTCTGAGCACTGTATTCGTGCTCGTCAACCTGCTGGCGGATCTGGCCTATGCGAAGGCGGATCCCCGCGTGGCGTATTGAGTACAAGCGGACGGTCGAACAGTCAGGCCATTGCGCGGTCGCGCAGTCCCGCCGCGGCGCCGGACGCCCTCGCCCCTCTTCAAGGAGCCGTACCCGTGACCCTCGAGGAATATCAGATCGCCGCGGCCCGCACGATCAACCAATCGCTCTCGGCGCCCGACCGTCTGCTCGATGCGGCGGCCGGCCTGGCCGAGGAGGCGGGCGAGGTGCTGGGCATGGTGCGGAAGGAACGGATGCAGAGCCGGCCAATGGATGCGGGCCGGCTGCGGGAGGAGCTGGGCGACGCCCTCTGGTGCCTCGCCATCGCCGCGCAGAGTGTCGGCATGACGCTGGACGAGGTGGCCACGGCGAACGTGGAGAAGTTGAAGGCGCGCCACCCGAACGGATTTCGCGCCTGACACGGGAGATCGTGAACCCGTTGACCGGTGACGCAGCCCGTCACTCACCGCCTCACGACTTCACCACTCCACCGTCAGTCATCCTTCTGCCCGAAGATCGCCATGTTCGAACTGTGTCCCGGGTTGATCTTCTTCTCCGGGTACACCCAGTGCACGGCCTGGTTGACGGCCGTGGCGGCGTCCCCGAATCCGGTGGCGATCAACTTCAGCTTGCCCGGATACGCCACCACGTCTCCGGCGGCATAGACGCCGGGGCGCCCGGTTTCCATCAGGCTGTTCACCAGGATCTCGTCTTTCTCGATGTTGAGGCCCCATTCATTGATGGCGCCCATGTTGCTCACGAAACCGAGCATGGGAAGCACGACGTCCGCTTCGAGTTCGCGCGCGGCCTTGGCCTTGATGTCCTTGAGCAGGACGTGCGTGAAGCGCTCGCCGCCTTCCGGAGCGACGAGGTCCTGCAGCTCGTGGAAGGTGTAGAGCGCGGCGCGGTTTGCCTCGACGGCCGCGCGAAATTGCCCGACGGTCGCGTCATGCGCGCGAAACCGATCGCTGCGATGCACGATGGCGACGGACGCGGCGCGGTCGAGCAATTGCACGCCCCAGTCGAATGCCGAATCGCCGCCGCCGATGATGACGACTCGCTTCCCGCGGAACTGCTCCGGGTTGGTGACCACGTCGTGAATGCCGCGCCCGTACCAGGGTTCGGCGGAGGGCTGCGGCAGCCGCCTGGGCGCGAACGCACCGATGCCGGCCGCGATGACGATGGCCCGGGTGGGAAAGCGATCGGTTTCGGTGACGAGCACGAAGTGCCCGTCCACCTCTTCGAGGCCCGTCACGCGCTGCGAAAAATGCATCGGCTGGTCGAACTGCGCGGCCTGTACGCGCAACTGACGCACCAGTTCCTTGGCGGGAATCTTGGGGAAACCGGCCACGTCGAAGATATCCTTTTCCGGGTACAATGCCGTCAGTTGGCCGCCCGGCTCCGAAAGGGCATCGACGATTTGCGCGGTGGCTCCGCGCATGCCAGCATAGAACAGGGCGAAGAGACCGGTTGGCCCTCCGCCGATGATGGTCAGGTCGCGGATTTCATGGTTCATTCGATAACGTTCGCCAGAGCTGCATCGTTAGACAAGCGCAGGTCCGCGGTCCGTTCGCCGCGGTCTGTCCCCCCGACGTTCCCGATCCCACATACGCATGAACGACAATCTCGAATACCACGGCTCCTTCCACCTGGTTCGAAAGGTAGCCGAGGGCGGCATGGCCACCGTGTACGAAGCCGAACAGCTCGGCCCGTCGGGATTCGCCAAGCGGATTGCGCTCAAGGTCATCCATCCGGAACTGGCCCAGCGCCGCGAATTTCTGCAGCTGTTCATTGACGAAGCCAAGCTCTCGGCGAACCTCATGCACGGCAACATCGTCCAGATCTACCAGCTGGGTCAGGTGAACGAGCAGTACTTCATCGCCATGGAGTACATCCAGGGACCGACGCTGCGCAGCGTCATCGACCGCCATAACGAACTCGGCCGGCCGATCGCGGCGACCATGGTGGCCTATATCGGCAGCCGCCTGTGCCGGGCGCTCGACTTTGCCCACAACGCCGTGGGCCCGGACGGCCGCCGCCTCGACGTCGTGCACCGCGACGTCTCGCCGGGCAACGTGATGATCACCTGGGATGGGCACATCAAGCTCGGCGACTTCGGTATCGCGAAGGCCAGAACGTCCATCGATCCCGCGTCGGAACAGCACGTCCGGATGGGGAAGAAGCGCTACATGAGTCCCGAGCAGGTGCTCGGCACCATCGTCGACGCCCGGAGCGACGTGTTCTCCCTCGGCGTGGTGCTGTACGAACTGCTCGCGTTGAGCCCACTCTTTCACGAGGACAACACGGCGCTCTCGGTGGAAGAGGTCGTCCTCCGCCCTCTCCCCGACCTCCGGTCGCGCATCACCGATCTCGATCCCGAACTCGACGAGATCCTGAAACTCTCCCTGCAGCGCAATCCCGCCGATCGCGCGACGGCCGCCCAACTCGGCACCCTGCTGGACGAGTGGATCGTCACCCAGAGCGACCGCACCGGTGCATCGCCCGACCGATTGCAACTCCACCTGGCGGAGATGTTCCCGACCACCTTCCAGGCGCGCTTCGAGGCCGAGTCGGGCGGAGGGCGTGCGGTATCGGCGGTCTTCAGGAAGAAGCGCGGGTCGATCATCGCCCGCCTGTTCGGGTGAGGCGGTGAGGTAGCGCCGTCGCATCCCGTCGCGCCTTCTTGGGTTCCGATTCGTCGCGTCATCGGTCGTGCGTCATATCGGCCCAGTGCAGCCTCAGCCCTGTGCTTCCTCGAGGTTCCGCTCCTTCCCGGAATTAGATTTCCCCCTCTCATGAAGATCTACACGAGAACCGGCGACGCCGGCGATACCGGCCTGTTCGGCGGTGGCCGTACACCGAAGAGCGATCCGCGCGTCGAAGCGTACGGCGACGTCGACGAACTGAACGCCGCGCTCGGACTCGCCCGCGCCAGCGAGTTGATGCCCCGCGTCGACGAAGTGCTCGTGCCCATCCAGCGCGATCTCTTTGCCATCGGGGCGCTGTTGGCGACGCCCGACCGCGACAAGATGAAGCAACACCTCGAGAAGGCGCGCATCGATGACGACCGCATTGCGGAACTCGAGCACGCGATCGACGACGGCGATGCAGAACTCGAGCCCCTGAAGGCGTTCATCATTCCCGGCGGAACGCCCAAAGCCGCGGCGCTGCACCTCGCCCGCACCGTCTGCCGGCGCGCCGAACGCCGCGTGGTCGCGCTGCGCGCAACGGTCGAGGTGCCCGACGTGGTGGTCGTGTATCTGAACCGGTTGTCGGACCTGCTCTTCACCCTGGCCCGCGTGGCCAACCGCCGCGCCGGCGCCGGCGAGGTCACCTGGTGAACGTTCCCCCGCTGGGACCGGTCCCGTGATCGACCCGGGATACCGGGTCCACATCCTGCCCGGTGCGCTCGACGCCGTGGGCAGTGTCGCCCGGGTCGCCGTTCGTGCGCATCGATACGCGATCGTCACCGACTCCAACGTAGGACCGCTCTACGCCGGACGGATCGAGGCCGCGCTCGCGGGTCTCACCACCCAGATATTCACCTTCCCCGCCGGTGAAACGCACAAGACGCGGGACACCTGGGGCTCGATCACGGACGAGATGCTCGGCGCGGGATTCGGGCGCGACTCGGCCATCCTCGCGCTCGGCGGCGGTGTCGTGGGCGACGTGGCGGGGTTCGTCGCCGCGACCTTCATGCGGGGCATTCCGTTCGTCCAGGTGCCGACGAGCCTCCTCGCCATGCTCGACGCATCGATCGGCGGCAAGACCGGCGTGGACACCCGGGCGGGGAAGAACCTCGTCGGGGCGTTTCACCAGCCGTCGGCCGTGATCATCGATCCCGGTGTTCTCTCCACCCTGCCCCGCAACCAGTTCAGAGCCGGTCTGAGCGAGGCGCTGAAGCACGGCGTGATCGCCGACCCGGCGCACTTCGACGCGGTGGCCACGCTGGCGGCCGAGCATGGCGATCGCCTGCCGGCCCTTCGGGCGATCAGCGCGGCAATTGCGCGGAGCGTGGAGATCAAGTCGGCCGTCGTCGCGGCCGACACGCGCGAGCAGGGGCGGCGGAAGACGCTGAACTTCGGTCACACGCTCGGCCACGCCATCGAGCATCTGAGTGGATACCGGTTACTCCACGGCGAGGCGGTCGCCATCGGCATGTGCCTCGAGTCCGCCCTCGCCGAACGCGCCGGGATCGCGGCAAGCGGAACCGCCGACCGCATCCGCCTGGCCTGCGAGCGCGTGGGGCTGCCCACGAAACGCCCGCCCGATCTGGCGCCCGACGCGATCCTCGACGCCACACATGGCGACAAGAAGGGACGCCAGGGTCGCGCCGAGTATGCGCTGCCACTCGGCATCGGGCAGATGGCCTTCGGCGACCGCGGGTGGTCGGCACCGATGGACGATTCATTGGTGCTCGAAGCACTGAAGTGAGCGGCGCGAACGACTCGGTATCTGGCCATCGAGTCGATGCCAGCAGTTCCACGCCATGATCGACGCAGTGTATCGGAAATCGGCGGCGATTCCGGACAGCGTGGAACACTCGATCACCTTCGGCCGATTTTCGGACACGATGACCGATCGTCATATGTTTTCGTCGCGTTGAATTGATACATGTGCAAAGTTCTACCACACAAATACTTAGGTCGACAAACATATGTACGGCGTGTAGGCTCAACTGTCACCACTGTTGACGCTTCATCCGCCCGACGTTAACGTGCCGTCCCTGCCAGTCACCGGCGTGTCGCGAGCCTTTCCGCTCGTTCCCACCTTCCCGCTTTCAGTGATAGGGGCGTGCCTGTATGGAGCAAGTGACCGAAACCAGGTCCAAGGGATACTTCCGCTCGTCTCCCTCCTCGGCTTTTGACCAGTACCTGCAGGACATCCAGAAGCTCCCCCTCATCAGTGACCCGCAGGAAGAGCGACGGCTGGCACGCCGGGCTCAGAAAGGTGACGAAAAAGCAGCCGAGCGGCTGGTCACCGCGAATCTCCGATTCGTGATCTCATACGTGAAGAAGTATCAGGGCCACGGACTCGACCTGAGTGAGCTGGTGGCCATCGGGAACGAGGGGCTCCTCAAGGCGGTCCGGAAGTTCGATCCCGATCAGGGCGTGAAGTTCATCTCCTACGCCGTGTGGTGGGTGCGCCAGGCTGTCCTCAAGGCCCTTGCCGAGCAAACCCGCTCCGTTCGTATTCCGCTCAACCAGAATTCGCAGCTCATCCGCCTGGCGCGCGCCGAGACGGTGCTGGCCCAGGTGCTCAAGCGCGATCCGACCGAGAACGAGATCGGCCGCCTGCTGGACGAGTCGCCAGAGGCGATCCGCACGGCCAAGCAGATGTCGGCCACGGAGGTCTCGCTCGACGCGCCCATCGACCGGTCGGACCGCGAGGCGTCCACCCTCGGCGAGCGGTTCGCCGGCGTCGACGGCTCCGAGATCGAAGAAGTCACCGACTACAAGCTGATGCGCGAATTCATCGACCGCGTGTTCAAGAAGTATCTCACGCCGCGCGAGCGGAAGATCCTCTACCTGTACTACGGGCTCGAAGAGGGGAGTGAGGCGATGACACTGGAGAAGATCGGCGCGTTGATGGGCGTAACGCGCGAGCGCATCCGGCAGATTCGCGAGCGCGCGTTCGAGAAGTTGCGCGAGAGTCCCGATGGGCGCGCGCTGTGCGGCTTCTGGGCCGCGTAGCCCGCCGAGCGGACCGACGGTTGAACCCCCGGCGAATTCGCCGGGGGTTTTTTTCTCGCCGTCGCCACACGGCACGTGCGTTCCGGCCGCGCACCCCCTATCAATGCACATGCTCCACGCCATCCATCGACGCGCGCCATGACCGCTCCGCCTGACGGCGCCGGCGGCGCGATCGATGCGCGACTCGCCGCACGCCTCGCCGCGATCGTCGGCGAGCGTCGCGTCCTGCGGCGCCGCAGCGATCTGGTGGCCTACAACTCGGACGGGCTGCCCTCGTATCGCCGCCAGCCATCGTGCGCCGTCTTCCCCGGCACGCGCGACGAGGTGGTGGCGGTCGTGCGGACGCTCGCCGAGGCGGGCGTGCCCTTCGTGCCCCGCGGGGCGGGGACGGGGCTGTCGGGGGGCGCACTCGCCGACGGCGTCGTGCTGCTCGGACTCAACCGTCTCACACGTATTCTGTCCATCGACGCCGACAACCGACTCGCGGTGGTGGAGCCCGGCGTGGTGAACGTGGCGCTCAGTCGCGCCGCCGCACCCCACGGCCTGCACTACGCGCCCGACCCGTCCAGCCAGGCGGCGTGCACCATCGGCGGCAACGTGGCCGAGAACGCCGGCGGGCCGCACTGCCTGAAGTACGGCGTGACCACCAATCACATTGTCGCGCTCACCGTCGTGCTCCCGGACGGCACGGTGGTGACGCTTGGCCGGGCCGATGGCGAATCCGAAGGCTACGACCTCGTCGCCGCGTTCGTCGGCTCGGAAGGCTGCTTCGGCGTCGCCCTCGATATCACCGTACGGCTCACGCCCAACCCCGAGGCGGTGCGGACGCTCCTCGCCGACTTCACGAGTCTCGACGCGGCGGCGCGCGCGGTGTCGTCCATCGTGGCCAGCGGCATCCTCCCGGCGGCGCTCGAGATGCTCGACGCACCGACCATCCGCATCGTGGAAGCGTCGATCTACGCGGCGGGCTATCCGGTGGACGCCGCCGCAGTCCTGCTCATCGAACTGGACGGCGCGCTGGCTGGCCTCGAGCAGGACGTGAACGATGTGGAGGCGATGTGCCGCGCTGAGGGCGCGCGGTCGGTGCGTATCGCCCGCGACGAGGGCGAGCGCGCCCGACTCTGGCAGGGCCGCAAGAAGGCATTCGGCGCGATGGGCCGGCTGTCGTCGCACCTCGTGGTGCAGGACGCCGTCGTGCCGCGCACGCAGCTCCCACACGTCCTCGCCGCCATCCAGTCGATCGCCGAGAAGCACCGCGTCACCGTGTGCAACGTGTTCCACGCGGGCGATGGCAACGTGCATCCCAACGTCGCCTACGACGCCGGCAATCCGGACGAGACCGCGCGCGTGCACGCCACGATGCGCGAGATCATGCAGGCCTGCATCGCGGCAGGCGGCACGATTACCGGCGAGCACGGCGTGGGCCTCGACAAGCTCCCGTACATGAACGCCATCTTCTCCCCGTCGTCGTTGCGCGCGATGTGCGACCTGCGCGACGTGTTCGATCCCATGCGCCGCGCCAACCCCGGCAAGGTGGTGCCGGTGCACAGCTGTCGCGAATGGCACATGGCGCCCGCCGCTCGACCCACGATGCACGACGAAACCCCATGATCGCGACACGGCAGATCGCCGATCGCGTACGCGATGCCGCCGCGCGCCACACACGGTTGCGCGTGCGCGGGCGGGGCCACTGGATGGATGCCAATCGGCCCGTGCATGCCGACGAGACACTGTCGGTGCACGAGTGTGCGGGCATCGTGGAGTACGTACCCGGTGACTTCGTGCTCACGGCGCGTGCGGGCACGCCGCTCGCCGAGATCGCCGTGGTCACCGCAGGCGGCGGCCAGTGGCTGCCTCTGGACGCCTACGGCGACGACGACGGCAGCATCGGAGCCACGGTCGCCACGGCATCCGCTGGACCGTTGGCAGCGGCGTTCGGTGCGCCACGCGATCACCTGCTCGGCGTTGAATTCGTGACCGGTGCCGGCGACATCGTGCGCGGTGGAGGACGGGTGGTGAAGAACGTGGCGGGCTTCGACCTCGTGCGGCTGACCACCGGTGCCTGGGGAACGCTCGGTGTGATCACCGAAGTCACGGTGCGATTGCGCGCCCTGCCCGCGGAACAGGAAACGCTGGCGCTGCCCGTGGACGACGACGCGGTCGCGATCGCGTGGCTGTGTACCGGACTCCGCGCACTAGCCACGACCCCGATGGCCTGCGAGTTGGTCAACGGCCCGCTGGCGGCTCGCCTCGACCTGCCCCCCGTCCCGACGCTGCTGGTTCGCATCGGGGGAAACGGGGACTCGATGCGCGCGCAACGCAGCGCTCTCGCGGCGCTCGGGGCCGGCGCCTTTCAGCAAATCGATGCCGCTGCGTGGCGACGCCTCCGGCTCGCGGCGTCGGCGGACGACGCGGTCTGGCGCATGTCGTGGCGCCCGTCGTCGTTCGCGGCCACGTGGACGGCGGCGCGCCAGATGGCGTCCGTCGCCGGTGGTAGCTGGATGCACGGGAGCCCGTTGCGCGGCACCGTGCGCTGCGGCGCGCCACGGCCCGCCGAGGGGTCGCCCGACATCGAGCGCCTGATGCGCGCGCTCACCATGCCATTCGACGGCGTCCGCCTCGGCGAGACCCTACCGTCCCACGCATGGTCGTCGCTCCCCTCAGCGACCATGGACCACCTGTCGCGGGGCGTCCGCGCCGCCTTCGACCCGGGCGGCATTCTCAACCCGGGGATTCTCGGAGCGTCCACGTGACCACGCCCCGTGCGACGGCGCCCGCGTGCGTGGTCCCCGACACCCCACTGGGCCTCGCCCGCGCCGGCATCGACGCGTGCGTGCATTGCGGGTTCTGCCTTCAGAGTTGCCCCACGTACCTCGCCCTCGAAGACGAGAACGACAGTCCGCGGGGCCGCCTCGTGCTCATGCGCGCGGTCTGCGACGGCACGCTCCCGGTGGACGATCCGACCGTGGAAACGCACATCGACCGATGTCTCGGATGCCGCGCCTGCGAGACGGCCTGCCCCTCCGGCGTGCCGTACGGACACCTGCTCGAGGCCACGCGTGCGACGCTGGCCATCAACCGTCCGCTGCCATTGATCGCTCGCGCGCTCCTTGCGGTATTCGCCAGGCCTGCCCTGCTGCGCGGCGCGATGCGTGTGGCGCGTGCGCTACGTGCTACCCGTGCGGCCGCACTGGGGTCGCGACTGCCCGGGCGCGTCGGATTCGCCTTCGCGATGCTCGACGCGACCCGCGTCCCCGTGCGTCGAGCGCCGTACCCCGCCAACTCGACGCCCGATCGCGAACAGGTGGCGTTGCTCGACGGGTGCGTCATGGACGGACTGTATCGAGAGACCAACCGGGCCACAGCGCGCGTGCTGGCGGTGAACGGATTTTCCGTAGTCGCCGCACCGGGACAACGGTGCTGTGGGGCGCTCCATGCGCACGCGGGCGATCTCGATGGCGCCCGCGCGCTCGCGCGCGTCAACATTGCTGCGTTCGAGCGGTCGGGGGCCGACCGGGTGGCCGTGAACTCCGCCGGATGCGGGGCCATGTGCAAGGAGTACGGCCATCTGCTTGCCGACGATCCGGCGTGGGCCGATCGGGCGGCGACGGTGGCGGCCCGCGTGCGCGATGTGAGCGAGCTGCTGGCCGAAGCCGGTCCCGCACCGGCCCGCACCGGCGCCGCGCTGGCGCCGGTGCGCGTCGCCTACGACGCCCCCTGCCATCTGCTGCACGCGCAGCGGGTGGCCGCTGCACCCCTGCGGGTGCTCGCTGCCGCTGGGCCGGTGGAACTGGTGCCGCTGCCGGATGCCGACCAGTGCTGCGGTAGCGCCGGCATCTACGGCCTGCTGCAGCCAGACGTGTCGCGCACCGTCCTCGACCCGAAATTGCGAAACATCCGGGAAGCGAGCGTGGCCCTGGTCGCCACCGGCAACCCCGGGTGCCTGATGCAGATCGGTGCGGGGCTGCGGCAGGCCGGATCGGGCGTCCGCGTCATCCATCCCGTGGACCTGCTCGATGCGGCGTATGCCGAATCCCGAGTCGCGGCAGCTACCCCCGGCGGGACGCCGCACTAGGCGCCGAGAATTCCCGGTGGCGACGTGCGGGCTGCCGGTATTACATATCAGCCATGCTCGATGCGCTGTTGCTGGAGCTGGAGGGGGTGGTGATCGACACGCGTGCCGCGCGTTTCGACGCCCTGGTCCGGGCGCTCGCCGACGACGGGCTCGCGAACCTCCCCGCCGGTGCCGCCGAAGAACTGCTTGGCCTGCCTCCGCGTGACGCCGCAGCCGTGGCGTCGCGGATGCTCGGCGTCGCCGCCGACCCGACGACGCTCGATCTGATCGGGTTGCGGGCCGACCGGTACTTCACGGAGCGGGCCAGTCAGGGCATGTCGCTCCGCGAAGGCGCCCGCGTACTGGTGACGATCGCGCACGCCCGCTCGCGTCTGGCGCTGGTGACGCGCGCCTCGCGGGCCACGGTAGACCTGATGCTCGGGCTGTCGGGACTGCACGACGCGTTCGAGGTCATCGTGTGCGCGGATGACGTGCTGGACAACAAGCCGGCGCCGGAGAGCTACGCACGCGCCCTGAATCGCCTCCAGAATCGTCGCCCGATGGCGCGCGAGCGGGCTCTGGCCCTGGAGGACGCGCGATCGGGCATCATGGCCGCGCGCGCGGCGGGCGTCCGCTGTCTGGCGGTTGGCGACCTGCCCGCCCACCAGGCGGTGGAAGCGGACGGACTGGTGCCGTCGCTGGCGGATGCCGGGCACGACGTGTTGTCGGAACTCGAACGCTGGGCGCACGAAGCCGCATGACCGGGGACGATGTGGCCGGGAGGATCACCCCCTCCGCGCCGGCGCTCGCGACGATATCCGGCCACCCGGTGGTGCTCACGTATTCCAACGTCGACGCCGAGTATGGCGCGCTGCGCCAACGTGCCGTCGTGGTCGATCGCAGCCAGCGTGTGCGCCTTCGCGTGTCCGGCCCCCGGGCCGCCGAGATGATCGCCGGCCTGGTCACGAACGACACCCAGGCGCTCGAGCCGGGCCAGGGTCAGTATGCGGCCGCGCTCTCGCCCAAGGGGAAGGTCATTGCCGACGTGCGCATTTTCGTGGAGCAGGACGGCGTCCTCACCGATACGGGAGCACGCGCGGGCGACGGCTGGCGGACGATGGTGAAGAAATACGTTAACCCGCGCATCGCGCCACACACCGACGAGTCGGACACGACGCGGTCGCTCGGGCTATTCGGACCCACGGCACACCACGTGGTGGAGGCGATGACGGGCATCAATGCGAGCGCGTTGAGCATCCTGCCTCAGTACTCGCATGTGCGCGTGCAGCTCGACGACGCGATGATGACCGTGGCGCGCACGCCCGAACTGCTGGTAGAGGGCTTCGAGTTCTTCCTGCCGTCGGCGGTGTTCGACGAGTGGTGGCAGCGCGCGGTGAAGGCTGGCGCGGTTCCGTGCGGGCTCTCGGCCTGGGAGGTGGCGCGCGTCGAGGCCGGCCGGCCGGAGTGGGGCCTGGATATGGACGACTCCACGCTCACGCAGGAGGCGAACCTCGACGACCTGCAGGCCGTCAGCTACACCAAAGGCTGCTACGTGGGCCAGGAAGTCGTGGCGCGGGTGCACTTCAAGGGACACGTGAACCGGCACCTGCGCGGCCTGCGGTGCCCGGGCACACAGGGGCCGCCAACGGGTGCCGCGCTCCACGACGCGGACGACAAGCCCGTGGGGGACGTGCGGAGCTCGGTCGTCTCACCTCGCCTCGGTCCCATTGCCCTGGGCATGCTCCGCCGCGAAGTGGAGCCGGGCACCACGCTCTCGGCACGGTGGGAGGGTGGCGAGGTGCGCGCCGACGTTTGCGCGCTCCCCTTCCCGAACGACTAGTGCGCGCCCTGGTCACCGGGGCCACCGGCATGGTCGGACGCCACATCGCCGAACGGTTGCTCGACGACGGGTGGGTGGTGCGCGCCATGGTGCGCGACCCCGGCGCCCCCGGTGCCCGCGAACTCTCCGATCTCGGACTCGGCCTGGTGCGGGGAGACGTGCTCGACCACCCGTCCTTCGTCGGAGCGGCACGCGACTGCGACGTGATCTTTCATGCCGCCGCCGAGATCGTGACGCGCGGGTGGGAGTCGTACCGCACAGTGAACGTGGACGGCACCCGCAACGCCATCTCGGCCGCGGCAACCGCCGGTGCGCGCCTGCTGCAGGTGAGCAGCGTCGCGGTGTACGGCTCGGCGGCTCGGTACCGGAAAGACCGGGCAGACGCGAAGACCAGCGAGGACCTGCCTCTCCGGCCCCTGCATGAGCGCGCGTACTACGCGCGGAGCAAGCGCGAATCGGAACAACTCGTGATGGCGGCGCATGCCGCCGGCCGCATCTGGGCCGCGGCGGTGCGCCCCGACGTGATCTACGGACGGCACGACCGGCAGTTCGTGCCGCGCCTGGCGCGGCTGCTGCGGTTCGGCATCGTGCCGCTGATCGGGCGCGGGCACTCGACGTTGGCCGTGGTACACGCCGCCGCCGTGGCGGACGGCGCGGTTCTGGCCGCGACGTCCGACATTGCCGGCGGGCGCGCGTACAACCTGGCCAACGATTTCGACGTGACGGTGCGCGATTTCTTCGCCCACGGCGCACGGGGGTTGGGCGTCACCCCGCACTTCGTGCCCGTGCCCGCATCGATGGCGCGTGGCGGACTCGGTGCCGCCAAGAGACTCGTGCGCCTGCTCTCGTTCGGGAAAGCCCGCCTCGGCGGCAACACGGCGTTGGACTTTCTCTCCCGCGACAACCCGTTCACGTCGGAGCGAGCCCGCGTCGAGTTGGGATGGACACCGACGGTACGTCCCGAAGTCGGCGTGGCCGATGCCTTCGCATGGGCCGCCGTGCGCCGCGCGCTCGGGTGAACGCGAACGGGCGCGACCCGAAGGCCGCGCCCGCTCCCGTAATCGGCGTGCGAAGCGGATTACGGCTTCTTCTTGGTGTCCATCGCCTTCATCGACGTGTCCTTCTTCATCGTCGAGTCCATCTTCATGCCGGTATCCGCCTTCATTGCGGAGCTGTCGCTCATGGCGGGAGCGGGAGTCGCCGAATTCATTGCAGCACCGGTGTCGGCGGCAGGCTTAGCCTGCGACGAGCAGGCGGCAGCCGCGAACATCGCGGCAATCAGGGCCAAGCGCTTCATAAGCAGTCTCCTGAGATAGCTGGGTGGGCGGGAGGCGCGCAGCACCGTTGCACGCAACGAAAAGGTGCTCGTGCTCTTGCGGCATCTAACTTATGGTACAGGTCTAGACTGTCAATAACCGCTGCCGGCGCGGATGAGTTCCGTGGTAATCGCCGTGCACCCAATGCGTTACCGACGCTAAGAAACCTTGGCGCCCTCCCGGTCGCCGAACGGTGCGCCGCCGCGCCGTTGCCCGGAATTCGCGGAATCGTAGTTTGAATCGACGCACACGCCCTCCACCTCCGCCGATCCCATGTCCGCCTCTCCGCCCCATCAGGACATCCTGGAACTCCCGCAACACGGCGTCGTTCGCGGCGCGTGTCCGCACGATTGCCCGGACACGTGCGCCATGTTGGTGACGGTGGAGGATGGCCGCGCCACGCGCGTGGCCGGCGACCCGGCGCACCCGTTCACCGACGGATTCCTGTGCGCCAAGGTGAACCGCTACGTCGAGCGCACGTATCATCGGGATCGCGTGCTCCGGCCCCTCCGGCGCATGGGTGCCAAAGGAAGCGGGAGATTCGAGCCGGTGGCGTGGGATGAAGCACTCGACGCGATCGCGGACCGGCTGGGGGCGATCGCCCGATCGCCCGACGGCCCGCAAGCGATTCTCCCGTATTCGTACGCCGGCACGATGGGAATGCTGCAGGGGTCGTCCATGGACCGGCGGTTCTTTCATCTCCTCGGTGCATCGAAGCTCGACCGCACGATCTGCTCCATGGCGGGCACGATGGGGATGCGGATGACGATCGGCGCCAGCATCGGCGCCGACGCCGAGGGGATCCCGGAAAGCGACCTCGTGCTGCTATGGGGCACGAACACGTTGACGTCGAACCCGCACCTCTGGCCATTCGTCCTTCGGGCGCGCGAACGCGGGGCGCGCGTGATCGCCATCGACCCGATCCGCACCCGGACCGCCGCCCAGTGCGACGACTGGATCGGCATCCGACCGGGTACCGATGCGGCGCTCGCACTCGGCATGCTACACGTGATCTTCGCACGAGGCCTGGAGGATGCGGACTATCTCGCGCGCCACACGCTCGGCGAGGCCGAACTGCGGGAGCGAGTGAACGAGTACCCACCGCAGCGCGTTGCCGGAATCACGGGCCTCGAGGCGGCGACGATCGAACGACTGGGGGACGCCTTCGGCCGCGCGCGGGCGGCGTTCATCCGCGTGAATTACGGATTGCAGCGACACGCCGGCGGGGGCATGGCGGTGCGCACCATCGCCTGCCTCCCCGCCGTGACCGGCCACTGGCGCCGGGCCGGCGGCGGGGTACAGCTCTCGACGAGCGCCAACTTCCAGTTCAACAAGCAGGCGCTCGAGCGTCCGGACCTCTCGCCGCCCGTACGCACCATCAACATGATCCGGCTGGGGGAGGCGCTCGCCCAGCCCGATGCCGGCGTCGGCGGGCCGCCCGTGAAGGCGCTGGTCGTCTACAACTCGAATCCCGCGTCGGTGGCGCCCGACCGGAACGCCGTGCTGCGCGGACTGGCGCGCGAGGATCTGTTCACGGTGGTGCTCGAGCACTTCCAAACCGACACCGCCGACTGGGCCGACTATGTGCTGCCGGCCACGACGCAGTTGGAGCACTGGGACGTCCATCTGGCGTACGGGCATCACTACGTGACGCTGAATCGCCCGTCGATCGCACCGTTGGGAGAGGCCCTACCGAACACCGAGGTCTTCCGCCGCCTCGGCGCGCGCATGGGCCTCGCGCACGACGCCCTCGGCGACGACGACATGACGCTCATCAAGCAGGCACTCGACTCGCAGGGCGGGAAACTGCGTGGGGTGACGTTCGAGCGACTGCTCGAGCGGGGCTGGATGCGCCTCGACCTGCCGACGCCGTTCCTGCCATTTGCCGACGGCGGATTCCCGACGCCGAGCGGCAAGTGCGAGTTCTACTCGGCACGCATGCAGGAGATGGGACTCGATCCCCTGCCCGCCTACACACCCCCGTACGAAGGACCCGAACGGGCGCCCGAACTCGCCGCCCGCTACCCGTTGGTGCTCATCTCGTCGCCGGCGCATCAGTTCCTGAATTCGACGTTCGTGAACGTCGATACACTCCGACGCGGAGCCCGCGAGCCCGAGTGCGTGCTGCATCCGAGCGATGCCGAACGTCGCGGGATCGCCGCGGGCGCACGTGTGGCGGTGCACAACGACCGCGGATCGTTCACCGCCGTGGCCCGCGTGGAGGACTCCATCCGCGAGGGTGTGGTCTGGGCCCCGTCCATCTGGTGGGGCAAACTGAGCGCCGACGGCGCAAACGCCAATCAGACCACTTCGCAACGCGAGACGGACATGGGACACGGGCCCGTGTTCTACGACAACCGAGTCGAGGTCTCGGCGGCCGATTGACCCGCCCCTTGCGCCACCCGCCCGTGCTTTGCTGATTCCGATCAACTCACCGGAGTTGCCCGTGACGAAAGTTCCCGAGACCCTCGGCGCTCTCAAGCGCTCGCCATTCGGCGTTCCCGACCGCGCCCTCCGGTCGGTCAAAGACGAGATGCGTCAGAACCTCCTGGCCCGCCTGTGTACGGATGGGCCGTTGTTCGACGGGGTCCTCGGCTACGAAGACACGGTAATGCCGCAGATCGTGAACGCCATCCTGTCGCGGCACAACTTCATTCTCCTGGGGCTGCGCGGGCAGGCCAAGTCACGCATTCTGCGCGCCCTCACCACGCTGCTCGACGACACCATGCCGATCGTGGCCGGCAGCGAGGTGAACGACAACCCGTTTGCCCCGATCTCCAAGTATGCGCGGCTCCTGATCGACGAGGCGGGCGACGACACGCCGATCGCCTGGGTGGGGCGCGAGAACCGGTACGTGGAGAAGCTGGCCACGCCCGACGTGACGATCGCCGACCTGATCGGCGACCTCGATCCGATCAAAGCCGCGCGCGGCGGGCATCTGCTCTCGGACGAACTCACGATTCACTACGGCATGCTCCCGCGCGCCAACCGCGGCATCTTCGCCCTCAACGAACTGCCCGATCTCGCAGGCAAGGTGCAGGTGGGGCTGTTCAACGTCATGCAGGAAGGCGACGTGCAGATCAAGGGCTACCCGGTGCGGCTGGCGCTGGACGTCCAACTCTGCTTCACCGCCAACCCGGAAGACTACACTGCCCGCGGCAAGATCATCACGCCACTCAAGGACCGCATCGGCAGCGAGATTCTCACACACTATCCGGAAACCGTGGAACTCGGCGTGGAGATCACGCGGCAGGAGGCGTGGACGATGCGCGGCCATCGCCCGGTGCGCATTCCCGACTTCGTGGCCGAACTGGTGGAGCGCGTAGCGTTCGAGGCCCGCGCCGACCGGCGCGTCGATAAGCGCTCGGGCGTGTCCCAGCGCATGCCGATCTCGGTGCTCGAGAACGTCGTGTCCAACGCCGAGCGCCGGGCCGTGAGTACGGGAGAAGAGGACATCGTGCCGCGCGTGTCAGACGTCTACGCGGCGTTGCCTGCCATCACCGGCAAGCTCGAGCTGGAGTACGAGGGAGAACTGGTGGGCGGCGCCACGATCGCCCGCGAACTCATTCGCAAGGCAGCCGACGAGACGTTCGAGGAACGGGCGGGCGGCGCGAACGTGGATGAGATCGTGATGTGGTTCGACGAGGGGGGCGCCCTGCAGGTGGCGGACGATGCGAAATCCGACGTCGTCCTGCAGGGGTTCGACGTGGTCCCCGATCTGGTGAACATCGTGCATCACACCGGGCTCGCACCCGACGACGATCCGGCGCAGGCCGTGGCCGGGTGTGAGTTGGTGCTCGAAGCGCTGGTCGCTCGCCGGCGGATCTCGCGCAGCGACGGCGGCCGGTATGCACGCGCCGTGTCGGAGCCGCGACGCCGACCCAATCAGGATTTCTTCGGCGGCGGGCTCGGCTAGGCGCCTCCCATGACCTCCACCGGGGCGGAGCATCGGATCGCAGTCCACGTGCGCAACGCGGACGCGGACGATCTTGATACGGTGGTCGCCCTCCGCCTCGCCCTGTTGCGCGAGTACGAAGGCCACGCGGTGTACGGCCAACTCCACCCCAGGGCGGAGACGCGTGCCCCCCAACTGTGTGAGGAGCAGATCGCCTCGCCGCGCGACGCGTTCTTTCTGGCCGAGTGCGACGGCACGGTGGTGGGCCTGCTGCGGTGCACCGAGTCGCATGCTTCGCCATTGCTGCTGCCCGAGCGCTTCGCGTACGTCTCGTCGGCGTACGTCCTGCCGGCCTGGCGCCGGCGCGGCGTGCTGCGCGCGCTACTCGCCCGCGCGGAGCGTTGGTGTGCCGTCCGCGGCCTGACGGAGCTGCGCCTGCACAACGTGCCGGGAGGCGCCGCCGCCGCCGCGTGGACGGCCCTGGAATTCCAATCGGTGGAAGAAGTGCGGACCCGTCGATTGCCGGCGCGATAGTCGATGGCCATCGTCACCATCTCGCGGATGTACGGGTCCGGCGGGTCACTCGTGGCCCGGCGCGTGGCCGACGCGCTCGGCTGGGACCTGCTCGACAACGGCGTCGTCGATGCGGTGGCCGATCGACTCGGCATGTCCCGCGCCGAAGTGTCGGCCCACGAGGAGCGCGTGCCGTCGCTGGTGGAACGGTTGGCATCGGCGCTGACGCTGAGCGTTCCCGAGATGCTCCCCGTGACGGACACCATACTGGCGCCCACCGAGGAGCGCATCGTCGCCGTGACGAAGGTCGTGATCGAGGAAGCGGTGCAGACGGGAAATGCCGTGCTGGTGGGACGCGGCGCGCAATGTCTGCTGGCCAACCGCCCCGACGCGCTGCACGTGTTCTGCTACGCGCCCCGCCGCGCGCTGGCAGCGTTCGTGATCAGCGAACAGGGCGTGTCCAACGACGAAGCGCTGCGCATCGTGGACGACATGAATCACCAGCGTGAGCAGTACGTCAAGCAGCACTGGCACCGCGAGTGGCGCGCCGAGGAGAATTATGACCTGTGCGTCAATACGG
This sequence comes from uncultured Gemmatimonadaceae bacterium, assembly GCA_963781765.1. Taxonomy (GTDB): domain Bacteria; phylum Gemmatimonadota; class Gemmatimonadetes; order Gemmatimonadales; family Gemmatimonadaceae; genus JAGWRI01. The sequence goes on along the minus strand of CAWAHC010000005.1, from coordinate 584,612 downwards.
GAACGCTGGGCATCGAGGGCGCTGCCCGCGCGGTGATCGATCTGGCCCGCGATCGCTTCGAGTAGCGGCGACCGCCGTCATCGCGGTCCTCCGGTCTCCCGGCGCGCCGCCGCCAGGCGCCGCTCCACGGCATCTGGAACGAGCAGGTTGTCCGAAATGGCGGCGATCTCGTCCGCTTCCCTCCACGCCGCCTCGAGCATCGCGAGCTCGCCTTCCATGGCGCGGCGCTCGACGTCTTCGTGCGCCGACATTTCGAGCGCGAGGGAGATCGCGGTCGGCAGCGCGCTGAACGGGACCCCGCCGTTGGGCGTGATGACCGTCGGCGAGCCGTGCGCACACGCCTGCTCCGCGAACAGGACGGCGGGATCGGGGTGGCGGCTCAGCACATCGACCGCATCGCGCACGACGGTGCGCCGCGCGCCTTTCTCGTTGACGGCGGGCAGGATCTTTCGCGCCGCGGCCAGAGCGGCGTCGCCGGTGAGTTCCATCTCGATCATGCCGTCGGAGTTGCGCATCCCGGCCGTCCACCGCCGGGGGGACCGCACCGGGATCAGCGCTTCGAGAATGGCGGGGCGGTCGCTGACGGCGACCCGCATCTTCCAGCCCCCGTCGAGTACCGGCACCAGCCGGACCCAGGGCATGTGTCGGCGCCGGAGTGGAAACTGCTCGCCCGTTTCGGGGTCGGTGACTCGAGCCCGGATCCGGCGCCGGTTGTGGACGTGACGTACGAAGTTGAGGCCATCGAGCGCCACCACCGGTGCGGCGCCGCCGAGGAGTCCGGCCATTGGTCCGGCCGCCACGTATGCAGCAATGAAGACGGCCGATGCACCGATGCGCGCGATGTTGCGCGTGCGCCGTCGCCCGAACTGATCGCCGTAACGCCAGGCCGCCATCTCGGGGCGCTGCGCGGCGCCCACCCGCACCAACTCCAACCCCTCGGGGAGCTTCGCCAGACCAATATGGTCCGTCGACACCCGCAACCGCGTATCGCGGAACTGGCGTTCGCACTCCTCGATCGCCTCCCAGCGCTCTTCCAGCGGCGTGAGGTTCCATCGTTCGCACCGGCGGCACACCACCCAGAGCCGCCCCTTGGCCGCATCGAACGCGAGTCGGCGACCCACGGGAAATTGCTCGATCACCTCGTTGGCCCCGAGGTCCTGATTGCAGAACAGGCAGGTGGAGTACACGACTCAGCGCTTCCGCTTGAGGCGGGCGAACCACGTTTCGACCTCGGCGGGGAGCAGCAGGTTGTCCGAGATGCCGGCGATCTCGTCGGCTTCCTTCCACGCCGCTTCGAGCATCGCCAGCTCGCCTTCCAACGCGCGGCGCTCAGCGTCCTCGTGCGCCGACATCTCGAGCGCCAGCCGGATGGGCTTGGGGATCTGCTTGATGATGCGCCCCTTTTCCGAGAGCGAGGCAGGCGCGAGCATGCCACTGCGCGTCTGGGTGGCGAAGAAGCGCCCGGGATCAGCGTCCTCCTCGATCAGCTTCACGGCGCGCTGCACGTCGTCCCGTGCCGCACCGCTGGCGTTGATCTTGGGCAGGATCTTCCCGGCGATGCGGACGGCCTCGTCGCCGACGAACACGGCGCTCGTGCGTCGCCCCCGCTTCCCGTGCCGAACGATGCGCGGCGGCGGCGGTTCGCCCGGCCGGCCCGGCGTGTCCGGCAATTGGAATCGCTGGGGAGCGATGGGCACGCGGAGCGCCCACCCGAGCTCGTTGTCGTCGCGGATCAGATTGACCTTGGCCACATGCCCCGCCTCCACGACGTACGGCTTCTCCATCCACGGCATGGGAAGCTTCACGCGCCCGAACGCGCGCAGGTATAGCTGCGCGAACAGCTGCGGCGTCTGGCCCAGGAACCCCGCGCCCCCGATCGCGTACAGGCCCAGCATCGGGCCGGCGACATACACCCCGGCGATCGCCGCCGCCCCGACTCCGGCATAGGTATAGTAGCGGCGCCGGCGGCGCCCGAATTGATCGCCGTAGCGCCACGCCGCCATCTCGGGGCGCTGCGGGCGCCCGATGCGCACCAGCTCCAACCCTTCGCCCACGCGCGCCATCCCGATGTTGTCGGTGGACGCGCGGAGCTTCGTGTCGCGGTACAGCCGTTCGCATTCTTCGATCGCTTCCCAACGCTCGTCGAGCGGACTCAGGTTCCAGCGCTCGCACTTGCGACACACCACCCAGAGCCGCCCCTTCTCGCAATCGAAGGCCAACCGGCGTCCGATCGGGAAGTGTTCGACGACCTCGTTGGTGCCGAGGTTGGAGTTGCAGAAGATGCAGGTTGAATACATGGCGGGCGGATGACGATTCGGAGCTGGTTGCCGCGGGCTGACCACCGGCTGCGAATTTCCGTCTGCTGACCGCGAGCGGTCGGCAGTCAACGGTCTACAGTTCTCGCATTTGTGGCGTCCTGCGGAAGGCCCACAGACAATACGCAAAAATCATGACCGCGGTGCCAGAAATCGCCAACTGGTCTCCGAAATGCTCGGCGATCGTGCCGGCGATGAGCGCGCCCACGGCCTGCGAGAGGCCGACGACGATGAACGAATAGGCCGCCATGAGCCGCCCGCGCAGGTGATCGGGCACGATCGACTGCAGGATGCCGTTGGCCAGCGCGCCGCTCACGATCATCGCGAATCCCACGGCGAGCAACGCCGGGTAGGCCATGGCCGGCGTGTACACGATGCCGAACAGGACGAGCAGCAGGGCATAGGCACGGACGCCGCCTTCCCAGAGCCGGCCGCGCGGCCAGTTAGCGCCGGCGGCCGCGAGCCAGAGGGCGCCACCGAGCCCGCCGAGCCCGACGCAGGCGAGGAGCAGCCCGTAGCCGCCGGCTCCCATGTGGAGCCGGTCGCGCGCGACCACCGGCATCAGCACCAGATACGGCACGCCGAGGATCGAGTACACGGCCACGACTCTGAGCATCGCCGCCACGGCCCGCGTGTCGCGCAGGTACCGCATGCCCTCGATGGCGCCCTCCAGCGGGGAAGCGACGATCGCCGTGGGGTGCCATTTGGGAAGCCGTATCATGTACAGCCCGACGAGCACCGCCACGTAGCTCAGGGCGTTCAGGCCGAAGCACCAGGCGATGCCCAACTGGGCGATGGCAGCGGCTCCGATGGCCGGCCCTACGATGCGGGCCAGGTTGAATCCGCTGGAGTTCAGCGCGATGGCGTCGCGCAGGTCGTCGCGGCCCACGAGTTCGACGATCAGCGTCTGGCGCGCGGGGATCTCGACGGCGTTGATGGCGCCGTTGGCAAACGCGAGGCCCACCAGCCACCAGATGGTCGCCGCCCCTGACCAGGTGACGTACCAGAGCACCACCGCCTGCACGAGGAACAGGGCCTGGCCGAGCTTCACGAGGCGGAGCTTGTTTCCGCGATCGACGAACACGCCGGTGAACAGCGAGAATCCGACGATGGGCCAGGAGGACGCGGAGGCGACGAGGCCGACGAGGAATGGGCTGTTCGTCAGCTGAAGCGCCAGCCACCCCAGCGCCATCGTCTGCATCCACGTGCCGATGAGCGAGAGCGTCTGCCCGAACCAGAACAGCCGGAAGTTCCGATGCTTGACCAGGGCCCGGAACGGATTCGCCGTCGGCATGCCACCAATATACCGGGGCTGGTTCGCCCGTGGCCGTCGGCTTCGGGACGCCCCGGGTTGACCACAGAGCACACAGAACACACAGAACGTACGACGCGACGATGGTCCGGCCGCCTAGAATCGGAAGCGCCGGTAGTCTTTGCGGTCGTTGGTCAGCAGAAGTCGCTCGAACTGCGGCCTTGGCCCGAAATTGAGCAGCAGGGCGCGTTCGTAGGTGGTGGCCTGGAGGTAGTTGAGGACTTGCGCCCGATGGGCTGGCGAGATCGCCTCTGCCGTCTTGATCTCTACGACGACCGCACCGTCCACGATGAGATCCGCCCGGTATTCCCCCACGAGCGTGCCTCGGAAGTAGACCGGCAACACGATCTCAGAAGCCACGTGTGCGCCTGCCGCTGCCAATGCGACCATCATCGCCCGGTGGTGCACACGTTCCAGAAACCCCCATCCGAGCTCGCGGTAAACCCCCAGGAACGCGCCAATCACCCGGTACGTGACCGGGTCACGAACGTCGGCGCGGCCCGCCGTCGACAGGCCCTGATGGCCCATGGTCGGTATCGCCATCTCTGTGTGGTCTGCGTGCTCTGTGGTGGAAGACTGCCACTCCGGTGCCACCCCATGGCTATCCCCCGTCCCCGACCCGTCCATCATCTACCCGCCGCGATGAGTCACCAAATCCCCCCGCCGCTTGGCACTCTTCCACGGCTGCGGGTATTGTTGAGAGAGGAGGGGGGAAGCCCGCATGCGATTCCATACCTACACCAAGTTCAGCGCCGAAGCCGCCGACCAGGTAGACCTGCAGGCGCTCCTCGACAAGCTCGCGGACTTCCTCCTGCAGTCCGGGTTCGCCGGGGCCAACCTGCCCTTCGGCGGCAACTTCGATTTCGAGGAACAACACGACCGGTCGCTCGACGCCCTGCGCCAGGCGATCCTCGACGCCCTCATCGAGAGCGGACAGTTCACCCCCGAGATGCTGGAGGCCCTGCGCGGCGAGGGCGACGAGGAGTCGCAGGCCAAACTCGCCAAGCTGCTGGACGATCTCGTGCAACGCCTCATCGAGGAGGGGTTTCTCAACCTCGAGGCGCCACCCCAGATGCCTGGCGCCCACCAGCCGGTCGAGGGCCCGGGGAGCCTCGCCAAAGCCGCCGCCCGCGACGTCCAGTTCAACCTCACCGAGAAGGGCATCGACTTTCTCGGATACAAGACGCTGCGGAACCTGCTCGGCTCGCTGGGCAAGTCGAGCGCCGGCAGTCACGAGACGCCCCATCTGGCCACGGGCATCGAGAGCGACGGGTGGAGCAAGCCCTACGAATTCGGCGACGTGCTGAATCTCGACGTCAACGAGACGCTCAAGAACGCCCTCGCCCGCATGGGCAAGATCGAGGTCCCCATCGACCTCGACTACGGCGATCTGATGGTGCGCCAGGCCGAGTACCGCTCGTCGTGCGCCACCGTCCTGATGCTCGACTGCTCGCACTCGATGATCCTGTACGGCGAGGACCGGTTCACGCCGGCCAAGAAGGTGGCCCTGGCGCTCACCCACCTCATCCGCACGCAGTTTCCCGGCGACACGCTCAAGGTCGTGCTCTTCCACGACTCGGCCGAGGAGATTCCGATTGCCACGCTGGCCGGCGCGCAGGTGGGGCCGTACCACACCAACACCGCCGAGGGGCTCAAGCTGGCGCGACGGCTGCTGATGGCACAGAAGAAGGACATGCGGCAGATCATCATGATCACCGACGGCAAGCCCAGTGCGTTGACGATGCCCGACGGCCAGATCTACAAGAACGCGTTCGGGCTCGACCTGACGGTCATTCAGGAGACACTGAAGGAAGTGGCCCGCTGCCGGCAGGCCGGGATCATGATCAACACCTTCATGCTGGCGCGCGACCGGGCCCTGGTGGAGTTCATCAAGCGCGTGTCCGAGATCAGCCGCGGCAAGGCCTACTTCACCACCACGATGAGCCTCGGCCAGTTCATCCTCATGGACTTCCTCAAGCGGAAGACGCGGAAGGTCTCATAGCTCCATCCGCGCCCCGGCGACGGTCGTCCGGCCGGCCCCGCATCGACCCCGACGCCGCCCGCGAGTTCTCCCGTCGACTGCGCGCCTGGTTCCGCCGGAACCACCGCGACCTCCCGTGGCGACGGACGCGCAATCCCTACGAGATCCTGGTGTCGGAATTGATGCTGCAGCAGACCCAGGTGTCGCGAGTGCTCGAATTCTATCCGCGATTTCTGTCGCGCTTCCCCACGGTGCACCACCTGGCGAAGGCCACCCCCAAGCGAGTGCGCGAAGCGTGGGAGGGACTCGGCTACTACGCGCGGGCGCGCAACCTGCACGCGCTGGCACGCCACGTCACCCGGGACGGCGCTGACGGCGCGCTCCCCGCACACCCCGCCGATCTCCGCGCGCTGCCGGGCGTCGGCGCGTACACGGCGGGCGCGGTGGCGAGTTTCGCGTACGAGCGCCGCGCCGCGGCGGTGGACACGAATGTCGCGCGCGTGCTCACCCGCGCGTTCGCGCCGAAGCTCGATCCCAAGCGCCCGCGCGATCTCACCACGCTCTGGACGATCGCCGAACGCGCGCTGCCCCGGACCGGCCGGGCCACATGGGTGCATAACCAGGCGCTCATGGAACTCGGCGCCCTCGTATGCACCGCGCGCGTGGCCCGCTGCGATGCGTGCCCGGTGCGAACGTGCTGCCGGACCGGCCGGAAGACGCTGAAGGACGCGGCACCCGGACCCCGCCGGGGGAAGCCGCACTGAGCGACGGCCGTGGCTGCGCCGGAACACCGCGATTCCGGGGCCATGATCGACGAGACGCGACATCGGCGGGCGACCGCCTTATCTTACCTACTCCGCCGGACGGGCCCCCCGTCTCGCCCCTTCTCATCGTCGGCCCCTCGCGGCACGACACAACCCGACCCGACCATTGGCGAAGAAACCCAACTACGGATTCCAGAAGCACATGAAGGAGCTGGCCCGCAAGAAGAAGAAGGAAGAGAAGCGCCAGCAGCGCCGTGAGGCCGCCGCGGCCAAGCGGGAACCGACGGACACCCCTCCGGTGGACGGCGACCCCGAGGCCGAACAGGAATAATCGGCCGCGCGCTTCGGCACGCCCCCTGAAATGACGCTCCTCTCCTTTTCCGACGTCGGCGTCGACTTCGGCGCCAACACGCTGTTCTCCGGCATCACGTTCACGGTCGGCGCCGGAGACCGATGGGGCATCGTCGGGCGCAACGGCACCGGCAAGACCACGTTGTTCCGTCTCCTCACCGGGGAGATGGAACCCACGCGCGGTGCCCTCGCGCGGCAGCCCGGGCTGCGTGTGTCGCTGCTCGAGCAGCATCGCGACTTCGGCGACGCGGCCACGGTGTGGGAAGCGGCGGCCGGAGAGTTGCGCGAACTCCTGATCCTCGAGCAGTCGCTCGTGGATCAAGCGGCGGCGCTGGCCCATGACTCGTCCCCCGAAGCGATGGATCGCTACGGCCGGGACCTCGAGCGGTTCGAGCACGAGGGCGGCTACGAGGTCACCTCGCGCATCGACGCGGTGCTGCACGGCCTCGGCTTCGATCCCGCGAAGGCGCGCACCACGCCGGTGAGCGTCCTGAGCGGCGGCGAACGCGGCCGCCTCGGGTTGGCCCGGCAACTCACCAGCACGGCCGACGTGCTGCTGCTCGACGAACCGACCAACCACCTGGACCTGGAAACCACGGCGTGGCTGGAGAGCTATCTCAAGGACGTCGGCAAGACGGTGCTGCTGGTCAGCCACGACCGGGCGTTTCTGGCCGGGACGGTGGACCACATCCTGCACTTCGAGGGGAGCACGGCGACCCCCTACACCGGCGGCTATCAGGCGTTCGTGGCGCAGCGCGCCGAGCGGCGTCTGACCCAGCAACGGGCATTCGACCAGCAGCAACGGAAGATCGCGCAGGAGAGCGAGTACATCGCGCGCAACATCGCCGGCCAGAACAGCCGCCAGGCGAAGGGCCGGCGCAAGCGGCTGGAACGCCTGCCCCGGATGAGCGCACCCGTGGGTGGCGAGGATGCGATGGCGTTGCGCTTCGAAATCCACCATCGCGGCGGTGACCGCGTGGTGCAGGCGGCGAACGTCTGCGTGAAGGTGGGCGATCGGGTGCTGGTGGAGCGCTTCAACGGCACGCTCATGCGCGGCGACGTCCTCGGCCTGATTGGGCCGAACGGCGCCGGAAAATCGACGCTCATCCGCGGGCTGTTCGGCGAGCACCCGGTAGCATCGGGCGACCTCAAACTCGGCGGGTCGATCGACGCCGGCTGGTACCGGCAGGATCTGTCGCAGGTCCCCCTTGGCCGCACCATCTACCAGGCCATCGAGGATCAGCGCCCCACGTGGGACCGCCGTCTGGTGCAGGGCCATCTGGGCCGGTTCGGATTCTCCGGCGACGAGGTTCAGCGCCGCGTGGAGACCCTGTCCGGCGGCGAGCGGGCTCGAGTGGCGCTGGCCATGCTCATGCTGTCACACGCCAATCTGCTCGTGCTCGACGAGCCCACGAATCACCTGGATGTCGAGTCCATCGAAGCGCTCGAAGACGCCATTGACGCCTACGACGGCACGGTGATTCTGGTGAGCCACGACCGCGAACTGCTGCGCACGCTCACCTCGAAGATTTGGGTGCTGCACGACACGCACATCACCGAGTTCAACGACGGGTTTGCCGAATGGGAGGTGGTGAGCGCCGAGCGCGCCCACGCGGCGTCGGTGCGCGCGGCGGAGGAGGTGGCCCTCAACCGGGTGCATGAGCGGAAGCGCATGGCCGCCCACCGCGAACGCGATTCCACATCGGGCGCGGACCCCCGGAAGCGTCTCCGCGAGGTGGAGCGCCAACTGGAAGCCGCCGAGGCCGACGTGGATCGCCTGGAGGCCGAGGTGGCCGGCCTCACGTCGGCGCTCGAGGACCCGGATCTCTACACGCGCGCCGGCGGTGCTTTCGAGGCCAAGCGACTCGGCGGCGATCTGGATTCACGCAAGCGCGAACTGGATGCCGCACTGGAGCGATGGAGCGCCGCGAGCGAGCGTGCCGAGGCATTGGCCGCCGCCGACACGCGGGACTAGACCGAAGCCTCAGCGAACCATGAGGAATCCGCGCAAACGGATGTCCCTGGAGCTGGCCCCTACCATCACCCGGAACCGACCCGGTTCCACCGTCCAGTGCATCGTCCCATCGAGCATGTGGAGTTCGTCGGGTCCCAGTCGGAAGCTCACCTGGGCCGATTGGCCGGGCTCCAGGTGCAGCCGCCGGAATCCTTCCAGTTGCATTACGGGACGGCCGGCCGAGGCGAGCACGTCGTGTATATATAGTTGTGCGACCTCATCCCCGGCTCGCTGCCCGGTATTCGTGACCGTGCAACGGACGACGGCCGACGCGCGAGGGCCGATGGTGTCGGGGGTGATCCTAAGGTTGGAATACTCGAATCGGGTGTAGCTCAACCCGAACCCGAACGGAAAGAGCGGCTGGCCGGTGAGATCCACGTAGTCGTCTCCGCGACCGGTGGGCTGATGGTCGTAGACCAGCGGCAACTGTCCTGCGGATACGGGGAAGGTGATGGGCAGGCGGCCCGCGGGGTCGGCATCACCGAACAGCACGTCTGCCACCGCCGGCCCACCCTGTTCCCCGGGGTACCAGGCGTCGAGCACCGCATCCACGCGATCCAGCCATCCGGACATCGTGATCGCGCTCCCGCCGACGAGCACCACGATGACCGGCTTGCCGGTGCCGGCCACGGCGTCGATCAGCGCTTGCTGATGCCCGGGAAGCCCGAGCAGCGCCCGATCGCGGAATTCGCCTTCCTCGATCCCGGCTACGACCACGGCAACGTCGCTCAGTCGTGCAATCTGGACGGCGCTGTCGATCTTCGCCTGCCAGTCGTCCGCTACACCAGCATCCCACACCAGCTTCACCCGCGCACCGCCGGTGCTCTCGTAGTACTCAAGGCGCACCGCGTGCGTGGTCCCCGGTGCAAGCGCGACGTCGGCCATGCGGGTGCCGTACGAACGCTTCGTCCAGTCGTCGATGAGCAGCTTGCCGTCCAGGTACAGCCGGTAGCCGTCGTTGCCCTCGACGCCCAACCGACGGACGCCGCCCGCCGGCACGGTGATCGATCCCGTCCAACGCACCGAATACCAGTCGAACGGAATGCCGCGCCCGGGTGAGTTGAGCGTCCAGCCGAAGTCGATGTTGCGATCGATGCGGGTGAGCCGCGGCGCACCGTCGAAGCGATTGTTGTCCCAGTACTGGCCGAGCAGCCCGGCCACCGTGCGACCGCTGTCGGTGGTGGACAGTCGCTCGCCCGGCACGGGCACGTGATCCACGCTCACGCGGCCCGGACCGGCGGCATAGCGAACGCGCACCGCCCCCACGCGATCGCGCAGGGCGTCGAGAATCGACACCCGCCGTCGCCCCGGTCCACTGTAGCCGCCGAGCCGTGCTTCACGCGCGTCGGCACCGATGACGGCCACCGAGCCGATGCTGTCGGAGAGGGGCAGGACCTGGCGATCGTTCTTGAGCAGAACGATGGCCTCGCGCGCGGCGCGGCGGGCCAGGGCGAGGTGAGCGGCGCTGCCGTTGACGGCGGCGGCGCGGTCGGGATCGACGAACGGCTGGTCGAACAGGCCGAGCTGGAACTTCACCCGCAGCACGCGCGCCACCGACGAATCCATCACCGCTTCCGGAACGAGTCCGCGTTCGAAGGCGGCCAGGTACGGGCGGTACTGTGGATATGAGGACTGGAACACGACGTCGAGCCCGGCGGCAAAGGCATCGCGGGTGGCCGTAGCCGTGCTCGCCTCGGTGTGCTGCAGGACGGTGGGGCCACCGGTCGCGGCGGCGTCGGAGATCACGAATCCCTTGAATCCCCAGTCGCGCTTGAGCTTGTCGGTGAGCAGCCAGCGGTTCTGCGTGGCCGGCACGCCGTCCACCGAGTTGTAGGCGCTCATCACCGAACGGGCATGGGCCTGGGTGACGGCGGCCTTGAAGGGCGGGAAGAAGTACTCGCCCAGCACCCGGTCGTCCCAATCGATGGGGTAGCTGTCGCGTCCGCCGGCGCCGACGTTGGCCACGAAGTGCTTGGGGGTCGTCACCACACCCGCCCGTTCGAAGGGGCCGACGAAGTTGCGAGCCATGACCGAACTGAGATATGGATCCTCGCCGTAGGTCTCCTCGACCCGGCCCCACCGGACATCGCTGGCGATGTTGACCACCGGCGACAACACCTGCCGGATGCCGCGACTGCGTGTCTCCTGCGCGGTGGCCGTGGCGACATCGGTCATGAGCGTGCTATCCCACGTGGCGGCCAGCGCGATGGCCTGGGGAAACACGGTGGCGCCGTCGCGGACCAACCCGTGCACTGCCTCGTCGAAGGGGATGATCGGAATGCCCAGCTTGGTACTGTCGACGAAGTAGTGCTGAATGGCGTTGATCCGCTCCGCTTGCGCCCGCGCCGCGCGGGCCAGCGGCACGCTGTCGTCGCTCGGCGCCTCGGTGATCTGGAGCCCGAAAATGCCGTGAGCGTAGTCGTCCGCCGGATTGTCGCGGCTGCCGGGAATCATGAACAGCTGCCAGAACTTGTCGCGGAGGCTCATGCGACGCATGAGGTCGCGCACGCGCGTTTCGACCGAAAGTCGGGGGTTCCGGTATGGGAGCTTGGGGCTGGTGGGGGCGGACTGCTGTGCAGCGAGGGGAGGGGCGGCAATCGGGGCGCCAGCCAGCAGGAGAACGGAGACGAGGCGAAGAGATGGGCGCATGAGGGCAGATCGTACCAGAGGTGTGGATTGATTGCCAGCGCGAGGGCCCGACCGGATGGGGAGCCGAAGCGACCCGACATTTGTGATTTCTTTGTGACCCTGCAGTTCATGGTAGTGGAGGCGCTGGCGAGCGAGCGCGTGGGGGCAGGACTACTTGCGCATCGGTCCGGGAGGCTAAAAGATACTTTATCCAATCGCCCCCTTTTTCCTCCCGTCCCTCCTCGTGACACCCCAAGCCCCACCCCTCCCCCGGGTCGCGCGTGCCCGCCGGCTCGGTGTTCTCGCCCTGGCTGCGGCGATCCTGCCGTTCGCCAAGCTCGGCGCGCAGGTGGATTACCACCGCGCCGAGCAGGCGTTGACGTGGAACGAGTTGCGGCACGTGTACGGCGACTACATCGCGCCACAGTGGATGCGTGACGGATCACGCTTCTGGTACCGCGTGCGCACGCCGGCCGGCTGGGAGTTCATCCTCGAGGATCCGGCTCATCTGCGCCGGGCACCGCTGTTCGACAACGCCAGACTTGCGGCCGCCATGTCGGTGGCCGCGGACTCGAGCTACGACGCGACGCTTCTGCCGTTCACGACCTTCGACTTCGGCCGCGACGGACGCGACGAGGGTCAGATCGTGTTCCGGGCGCACGCCAAGCGGTTCGTCTGCGACATCGTCGGCTATACCTGCTCGGTGGGGGACACCGTCCCGAGTCGGGTGCCCTACGTGCGATCGCCGGATGGCACGCACGAGGCCTTCATCGGCGGCCACAATGTGTACGTGCGTGCCGTGGGGAGCACCGATTCGACGGCCCTCACGCACGACGGCGAGACCCTCTACGGCTACGGCGACGCCGCGCGGCGTCCGACGCAGGTGATCCATCCGACGCCGCAGCGACCCACGCTGCAGTGGTCTCCCGACTCCAAGCGCATCGCGGTTGCGCGATTCGACGAGCGGCACGTCCTGACGATGCCGCTGATCTCGATGACGTCGCAGCGGCCGAAGCTGTACACGTACCCGTACGCGCTCCCCGGCGACTCGGTGATTCCGCGGTTCGAGATCCACGTGCTCGACGTCGCCGCACGCACCAACGTGCCGGTGGACGTGCCGCCACAGAACGCGCAGGACAACGGGCTCACCGGCATGCAGGACTCCACCTGGATCGGCGTGCAATGGAGCGACGACTCGCGCCAGCTCTACTTCACGTACGCCGACCGTGGTCCGAAGCACGTGCAGTTGATGGAGGCCGACGCGGCGACCGGTCGTGCCACCTCGCTGTTCACCGATTCCAGCCGCACCTACGTCGAATTGAACCTCGAATCGGGCGGCGCTCCGAACTGGATGCTGGTGAACGGCGGCCGGCATGTGATCTGGTTCTCCGAGCGCAGCGGCTGGGGCCACCTGTATCTGTTCGATGCCCACGGCGCGCTGGAGCACGCCGTCACGTCGGGCGCCTGGACGGTGGGCGATCTGGTCCACGCCGACTCTGCCGGCGGATGGGCATACTTCACGGCGCGGGGCCGCGAGGCGGGCGATCCCTATTACGCGCGGCTCTACCGCGTGCACCTCGATGGCAGCGGCCTGCAGTTGCTGACGCCCGAGGCGGCGGACCACACGGTGCGCATGACGCCGTCGGGCCAATACATCGTCGACACCTACTCCACCGTCAATCGGCCGCCGGTCACGGTGCTCCGCACGCCGGATGGCAAGGTCGTACAGACGCTGGAAACGGCCGACATCAGCGCGCTGCTGGCCACCGGGTGGCGCCATCCGGTGCCGTTCACGGTGAAGGCCCGTGACGGGGTGACCGATCTCTACGGCGTGATGTTCCTGCCGTCGAAGTTCGATTCGACGAAGCAGTACCCGGTCATCGATCACATCTATCCCGGCCCGCAGATCATCGCCGCGCCGAAGAGCTTCTATCCCACGAGTTCGCCGGCGCTCGAGTATTCCACGATGGGGCAGGTCGAGGCGTTGGCCCAACTGGGATTCGTCGTGGTCGAGGTGGACGCCATGGGCACCAACCTGCGCTCGAAGGCCTATCACGACGCCTGGTATGCCAACATGCACGACAACGGCATTCCGGATCACGTGACGGCGATCAAGCAGTTGGCCGCCCGGTATCCGTTCCTCGATCTCGATCGCGTGGGCATCTATGGCCATTCCGGCGGCGGGTTGGCGTCCACCGATGCGATGCTGAGCTACCCGGACTTCTACAAGGTCGCGGTGTCGAGTTCCGGCAATCACGACAACCGCAGCTACTACTACGGCTGGGCCGAGCGCTACCAGGGACTGCTGGTGCGCGACACGACCCGCCACACGGACAACTACGCGAGCGCCGCCAACAAGTCCTATGTGAAGAACCTGAAGGGGAAGCTGTTCCTCATCCACGGTGACATGGACGACAACGTCCATCCCGCGAACACCATCCAGATGGTCGACGCGCTGATCAAGGCGAACAAGTCGTTCGATCTCCTGATCTATCCCGACCGCAATCACGGTATCACGCAGGAGCCGTACCTCATCCGGCGCACCTGGGACTACTTCGTGCAGAACCTCCTGGGAGCCACCCCACCCCACGACTACGACATCACGCCACCGCCGACGCCGTGAGCGCATTGATGGACGGTGTTCGACCATGCTTCTCCTTTGTTCGTCTGAAAATTCGCGGTGACGCGCGAGGCTGCTTGTTGAGTTGAACCATTGTTCCGCGTTTTTTTGGTCGCGTGACGTCTGGTTCGGAACCGCGACTGAATGAATGTCCAGCGCATCGGCTGCCCCGTGTGTGCGCCGCGCTGGAATGCAGGACACAGGTCCCTCCCTCGGGTTTTTCGGCGCGCTCGGTTCGGCGCCGCGCAGTGCGGCCGATGGCCGTCTAGCAGTCATCTTCCCACCCCTACCCTGGCCCTGGGGGACCTTTATGGATCGAAATCGCTCCACTCTGCGGCTGCGTGTGACATCGGCCTGGCTCGTATTCGCCGGCGTCATCGCAGCACTCACCGCCGTACCACTCGCCACCGCGTTCGCGCAGGGGAGCGGCATGGTGGTCGGTACCGTGACCGATCGCGGCACCGGGCAACCGCTGCAAGGCGCCAGCGTGCTCATTCCGGGCACGCAGCTCGGCGCGACCACCGACGGACGCGGACACTACTTCATCCGCGGCGCGGCGACGGGCGCGGTCACGGTGCGCGTACAGCGCATCGGATTCCGACCGGCGTCGAAGGTCGTCCAGGTGCCGGCCGGCGACTCGGCCACGGCCGACTTCGCGTTGTCGGTAAGTGCGGTGCAGCTCAATCAGGTGGTGACGACCGGAACCGGCGGCGCCGTCTCGAAACGTGAACTCGGCGCCCCGCTGGCGATCGTCGACGTGGCGCAGATCCAGGCGGTCAAGCCGTCCAACGACATGACACAGGTGCTTGAGGGCCAGGTAGCCGGCCTCCGCTCGGTGAGCGTCGGCGGCGGTGTCGGCGGCGCGATGGATCTGCGCATCCGCGGCGTCTCGAGCTTCACGCTCGACCAGCGCCCCGTGGTGTACATCGACGGCGTGCGGGTGGATAACCGCGCCACCGACTGGACCGCCAGCCTGGGCAATCAGGGGTGCTGCAACTTCAACGGCGGCGTGGGCGAGGATCGCCTTTCGGATCTGAACCCCAACGACATCGACCACATCGAAGTGTTGAAGGGCGCCGCCGCCGCCACGCTATACGGCTCCGACGCGTCCAACGGCGTCATCCAGATCTTCACCAAGCACGGGCAGAACGACAGCCCGCCGCAGTGGACGATCGGCGCCGGCATGGGCTTCGATCGCCAGCGCCCGAACTACCCGACCAAGCTCTATCCGAATTTCACGGGCCCCGACGGCACGCGGGCGCTGGACATGAACAAGACGCTCATCAAGAGCGGCCCCTACGGCGCCTACGACATCCAGGTGCGGGGCGGCGCGGAGAAAGCGACGTACTACGTCTCGGGTGCGTATTCCGACGAGGTGGGGAGCATCCAGCCCAACGACGAGAAACGCGGCAACCTGCGCGTGAACGTGACCTGGGACGCGAACACGAAGTGGAAGTTCGCCGTCCGCTCCGCGTTCGACCACAACATGATCAACTCGCTCCAGTCCGGGAACAACTGGACGTCGCTCACCGGCAACGCTTCGAACGGCGATCCACGTCAGGCCACGGCACTTCGCCCGTACGGCGAGGCGTGGGTATCGGTGGCCGACATCCAGACCATGACGTCGTACAACTCGGCCAACCACTGGACGGGCGGCCTCACCGTCAACTACCAGCCGTTCCAGCACTTCCAGAATCGGCTCACGGTGGGCAGCGACATGGTGGGCGAGGCCAAGGTCCGCTTCTTCCCCCCGGACGGAAACTTCAGCAGCGCGTACGTGAACAACGGGGAGAAGGACGACGACTACCGGAATCAGACTATCTATACGGCCGACTACCTGGGGCAGATTTCCTTCAAGCTGCCGTTCGGCATCGGCTCGGACTTCGCCTTCGGCGGCCAGGGGTACTACAACACCGAGTGGCTGAGCGCGGCGATCGGCAAGGTGTTCGCCGGCCCCGGCGTCTCCACGGTGTCGTCGGCCTCGCAGACCTTCGGCGGTGAGATCTACACGCACCAGGTCAACCTGGGCGGTCTCGTGCAGGATCGCTTGTCGTACGGCGGCCGCCTGTACACGACGATCGGCCTTCGCATCGACGGCAACAGCGCGTTCGGCAAGAACTACGGATTCCAGAAGTATCCCAAGATCGACGTCGCGTACAATCTCGACGGGTACTCCTGGATGCCGACGTGGGTCAACAGCTTCAAGCTCCGTGGGGCGATCGGCAAAGCGGGCAAGGCGCCTGGCCCGTACGATGCCTTCCTCACGCTGGCGCCGGGCGCCGTGTTCACCAACACGCCGTCCCTGACGCCGTCCAGCCCGGGCAACCTGGATCTCAAGCCGGAGGTGACGACGGAAATCGACGCCGGATTCGACGCTGGATTCTTCCACGACCGACTCGGTCTGTCGGGCTCGATCTTCCGGTCGGGCACCAACGACGCGATCCTCGCCATCCCCCTCGCGCCCAGCCAGGGCTTCTCGCAAGCCCAGCGGCAGAACGTGGGCGGCATCGTCAACCACGGCTGGGATTTCAGCATCAACTGGGTGACGCTCGATCGCGGCGATCTCCAGTTCAGCAACGACATCAAGCTCGACGGCAATCGCAACAAGATCACCGACCTCGGCACCGCCACACCGACCACGTCCGTGCGTGTGGGCTATCCGGTGGGCGGCATCTGGGCCGTGGCGCCCAAGTCGTACGACGCGGGCACCAAGACCTGGGTGTCCACGGATACGGCAGTGTACTTCGGCCCCCCAATGCCGACGTTCAACTTCTCGTACAGCCCGACGGTCCGGTTCAAAGCGTTCCAGGCCTACCTGCTGGTCACGGCGGCGCGGGGCGCGAAGTTCTTCAACGGCGACCGTCCGTACCGCTTCCGTGAACACACGGGCGACGAGTACCTCAAGCTGCTCGGGCCCGGCGGTGCCGATACGCCGGCCGCCGATTCGACGGTCGCCCTCTGGTCGCGATTCACCGACGTCGAATCGCGGGATAACGTGGAACTGCGCGAGATCTCGCTGGCCTGGAGCGTTCCCCGGTCGCTGTCCGCGTTCGCCCGTCTCGGTGAGACCTCGGTGACGTTCAGTGTCCACAACGTGATGTGGTGGGATCACTGCGCCTGCCAGGACCCGTACACCAACTGGGCCGGCGCATCGGCGTTCGGCGTCGCATCGGCGTTCCTGACCGACCCGGCGCCGCGTCAGTTCCGACTCACGATCCGAAGCCGATACTAGCCTCGCGTCTGCTGGCCGCCGATTGCAGGCGGCCGGCGCGCGCGACCTTCACACTTGGAGATACCGAATATGCACGATCTCTTCAGCCGCGGGGCTCGAGTTGCCGGATGCGCTCTGGCAGCGGTGTCGGTGGTGCTGGCAACGGCATGCCGCAACATCCTGCAAGTTCAGAATCCGCAGGCATTCACGAGCGACGCCGCCAATAGTCCTACCCTGCTGCCCGCCGTGGCGGCAGGCGCCGAGGGCCAGTTCCAGTTGTCGATCGCGACGTTCGCGATCATGACCGGAATGCTCTCCGATGAACTCCAGAACTCGAGTACCTGGATCGACTGGAAGCAGGTATCCGACGGCACGATCACGAAGAACTGGCCCACGGCCGGCTCGTTCAGCGGGGCACAGGACAACCTGCTCCGTGCCCGGTTCGACGCCATTTCGGCGGCGGAGCGATTCGAGACGGTGATGGGTGACAGCGCGCACACCAGCCCATTGTTCATTCAAGTCGAGGTCTCCCGCGCCTGGGACGACCTGGAACTCGCCATGGGCTTCTGCGAATCGCCGCCGGGGCCGGGTGTACCCGCCGTGTCGGATGCGGCCATGTTCCAGCAGGCGGCGGACAGCCTGAAGGCGCTGCTCCCGATGATTCAGGCGGCGCACTTCGCGACCGCCGCCGAGCGCACGGCGCGAACCAACCTCGCCAACGCCGGCCTGGCCCGTGCCAGCCTCATGCTCGGCAATTACGCCGACGCGGACACGTACGCCAGCGCCGTTCCCGCCGGGTTCGAGTACGACGCGGTCTACTCGACCAACAGCGGTTCGCAGAACAACAACATGACCGTCCAGGGGACGTTCACGAACAACCGGTCCTACACCATCCGCAACATCTGGGACCAGTACGTGGACACGCTCACCGGCTTCATGCGTGACCCGCTCAGCGGACAGGACGATCCCCGCATCCCCCTGGGGCACGACAACAACAATGCCACCGGCAAGTGGTACGGCGCCGACGGCATCTCGCCGTTCTACAGTATGACCAAGTACATCAACCTCAACTCGCCGATCCCGATCACGAACAAGGCCGAGATGAACCTGATCCAGGCCGAGGTCGCGTGGCACAACACCGACTACCCGACGGCGGTCACCGACATGAACATCAACCGCGCGGCGGTCGGCCTCCCGGCGCTGGTGGTGCCGGCCACCAATCAGCAGCAGGGCGTGTTCGACATGCTGTTGCAGGAGCGGTTCGCCACGATGTTCGCCCAGGGCGACCGCCTCCAGGACATCTATCGATTCAATCTCATGGCGTCGCGGGTAGGCACCGGGCGCCCCTTGAAGCTCCCCATGTCATACAACGAGGAACAGAACAATCGCTCCATCGGACCAGGCGGAGGCAAGTGCCCCGACGTGAGCTGAACCGCAAGTGAAGGCGCAGTGAATTGCGGGGCGCAACCGGGGTGGGCCGACGGCCCATCCCGGTTGTTCCCTTCACCACCCATCAGCACATCGGCAGGGCTCCCATGACGCGACCCCCGACCTCTCCACTCATCCTCCCGCCCGTACCGTCCATCATCACACGACGGGCGTTCCTTCACCGGGTTGGATCGACGGCGGCCATCCTCACGGCCGCCACGCTCCTGGGAGACTGCGGCGGCGGACTGACCGGTCCGGCCGACAACACCCCCAAGGGTACGGTGAAGGGCACGGTCGCCGACCTGCAGGGCAACCCGCAGAACATCGGCCGGATCTACCTGCTGTCCGGAAGCGGCCTGAACAACGGCCAGTATTCGGACGTCGACGCCACAGGCAAGTACAACCTCGGTGCCGTGGACGTCGGGTCGTACCAGGTCCGCTACTGGGGCGGCAATCAGGCCGACGTGCCCGAGACGTTCGACAACCCGGTGCGGATCACCGTCGCCGCCGACCAGGCCGTCGTCGTCGACTTCAAGATCCAGCTCGGCGGACTCAGCGGCAGCGACCGGGAGATCTACGCCGGCGACTTCTTCTACCAGGAACAGCCCACCGGACTGCCCAACGCCACCGTCGTCGTGCCGCTCGGCACCGGGGTGTGCTGGTACAACGTCGGAAAGCACATCCACACCGTGACCGGCGGCCCGTGGGGCGACTCGGGTGACATCGCGCCACTCGGCAACTTCATGTGGACCAGCGACCAGGTGGGCACCTTCCCGTATCGATGCACCTATCACAGCCCTGACATGCAGGCGACGCTCCAGGTCGTTCCGGTCTGAGTTCCGACACGCACCCGCACCGCCGTCACCACCGCACCGTTTCCATCCGCTCGGAGGAGCGTGATCATGACACGTCCCGGAATCTCTGCACACGTCCGTCTGTGGGCCGGCGCGCTCCTTGCCGGGATCGTTCCCGCGGGGCATGCGACCAATGTGTCGCAGTGGCTCGTGCTCGGCCCCGTGCCCGCCGTGGCACCGGCGTTCGGCGCGGCGAGCGACTCGGCCCTGCTCGCGTCGGCCCGGGTGTCCCTGGCACACGACTGGCCCGCCGCCGGTGACGCCGAGCAATGGCTCGACGGCGCGACCGTCATCTGGCAGTCGCACGATGCCGCGGCGGGTGCGCTCGACCTCGGCGTCACCGCACCGTCGTTGGCGTTCGCGGTGAGCTATCTCGACGCCGATCGGTGGACGCAAGCGAAGATCACGGTGTCGGGTGGCGCGGCACACCTCGTGTGGGTGGACGGCAACCCGGTGACGGGAGCAACGGTGGCGTTGGAGCGCGGCAAGCATGTGTTGCTCGTGGAGACCGTGCTTCGACCCGGCGCGCCACGGGCGCTCACCGCCGACGTGGAACCGACGACGCCCGGCGCCCGCATCACCACGGGGATCGATCCGCGACACGCCGCGTCGCTTCGCGAGTTGATGTCCACCACCGATGTGAACGGGATCGCCGTGGCGAACGCCGGCGGCCGCGTGGCCTGGATCGCGCGCCGCGTGGACGAAGCCAACGACGACGCGGCGACCGTGCTCGAGATCCACGACCTCGCCTCGGGCCGGCTGCTCGGCCAGGTCCACGGGCGCGGGCTCGGAGCGGCGCGCTGGTCGCGCGACGGGAGTATGCTGGCGTACGAATCGGCGACCGACGAAAAGGGCGGCTCGGGCCGCGACCTGTGGCTCTACGATCCCACCACCAACCGGAGCCACCGCGTGCTCCGAAACGAACACGGGCTCGGCTCCGTGGACTGGTCGCCCGACGGCCGCTGGATCTACTTCTCGGCGGCGCGGCCTATCGGCGAGGCCGAAAGCTATAAGCCGGGCGATCTCCAGCGCCTGACGCAGGTGTGGGACCGGTGGTCGTTCTATCCGGAGAAGGACCAGTTGTTCGCGCTCGACACTCACGCCGGCACGGTCGTACAACTGCTCGGCGACACGCTCACCTCCGCCGAAGCGCCCACCGTATCGCCGGACGGCCACGCGATCGTGTTCGCCCGGAGCGTGCGCACCGATTCGACGCCGCCCTGGTTGCGCGCCGAATTGTGGGTCCTGAACCTGCGCGACCGAAGCGTCCACAAGCTGCTCGACCTGCCGCACGAAGCGTTCGGCGCGCCCACCGCGTTCGCCTGGTCGCCCGACAGCAAGGCGGTAGCGTTCTGCGCCAGCGCCGAGGAGCTGCAGGCGCATCCGGCGAAGACCTTCAGCGTGTACGAGACGGAGCTGTACGGCACCGCGGTGAACCACCCGTCGCTGGTGCATCTGAGCGCGGGATTCGTGCCCGCCGTGACGTGCAGCCGACCGCTGTACTGGAGCGCGGCCGATGGGCGGATCTACGTCACGGCCGACGACGGCGCCCAGACGATTCCCGCGCGCACGTCGGGGCCGGTGCCGAGCACGTTGGCGCAACAGCCACCGCTCGAACCGGTGGCCATGCCGGGCAACAACATCGTCGCCTACGATTTCGCGGGGAACAGCATGGTGGCCGCCATCCAGACGCCGATATCGCCGTCGGTGGTGTATCGCATTCCCCTCGCCGGCGGGCCGGCGGTGGCCATCGCCCGGCCGTCGGACGACGTGCTCACGTCGTCCGTCGACCTCCCCACCTGGCATCCGTGGAGCTTCACCGACAGCCGCGGTACGAAGATCGAATCCTGGTACTGGCTGCCCCCGGGATTCGACTCCACGAAGACGTACCCGATGATCGTGCACTACTACGGCGGCACGCTGCCGATGAAGGAGACGTTCGACGAGCGGCTGGTGTGGTTCGCCGAGAACGGCTACGTGATCTGGATGTGCAATCCGGCCGGCGCGCCCGGTTATGGACAGGCGTTCGCCAACCTGCACATCGACGACTGGGGCTACCCGGCCGGCACCGACATCATCGAGGGCGTGCAACAGTTCGAGAAGACGCATCCGTTCGTCGAGGCCGCGCACGTGGGCAACTTCGGTCATTCCTACGGCGGATTCATGACCATGCACATGGCCACCCGCACGTCGCTCTTCGCCACGTCCATCGAGATCTCGGGCATCAGCAACATCGCCGACTACTGGGGCGTGGGCTGGACCGGATACAGCTACACGGAGGGCACCTGTCCGTCGTGCTATCCCTGGAACCGGCGCGACGTGTACGTGAATCGGTCGCCGTTGTTCAACGCCGACAAGATCCACACGCCGATGCTCCTGGTCCACGGGACGTCGGACACCAACGTGCCGGAGAACGAGAGCGAGCAGATGTTCACGGCCCTGCGCATGCTCGGTCGCGAAGCCGAGTTCGTGCGCGTGTACGGCGAGAACCACGGCATCAATTCCAAACCATCGATCACGCGCCACCTGTACGGCGTGATGCTCGATTGGTACGACCGGTTTCTGCGCGAGCAGCCGGCAGCCTGGTCGGCGCGCTGGCGCGATGGCAATCGAGTCGGCGGCATGCAGGCCGGCGGCACGCCCACGGCTCCCGCTCCCGCCATTCACTAACGTCCACCGGAGACGCATCGACATGCCGTTGCCGCAACGCACGGTCAATCCCGCCGCCCGCCGGCTCGCGCTCGGCGCGGCGATCGCCGTTCTTACCGCGAGCGCCTGGCCGGCGCCCGCCCGCGGGCAGGGGACGCGTGACGACTACGCGCGCGCCGAGCGGTTTCTCGGCCCGAACGCGCAGGAACTGGTGACCGACGACGCCGTCCAGCCACACTGGTTCGGCCCCGATCGCTTCTGGTACCGCAACCGGTCGGCGCAGGGGTACGAGTTCATGACAGTGGACGCCACCACGGGCATTCGCCGGCCGGCGTTCGACCAGGTACGGCTGGCCGCCGCGCTCTCGACGGCCGCCGACACCGCATACGATCCGCACGCACTTCCCTTCCGGGAGATCAAATTCGTCGACGGCGACCGGAGCGTGCGATTCTCCGTGGCCAAGAACCGCCAGTGGACATGCAGCATCGTGACCTACGCCTGCGCGGGCCCCGATTCGATTGCGCTCGATACGGTGACCGCGATCGCATCGCCCGACGGCAAATGGGTGGCGTTCACGCGGCACGACAACCTGTGGGTGCGCGAGACGGCCACGGGATCCGAGGTGCAACTCTCCAAGGACGCCGAGCCCGACTACGGGTATGCGAAACCCACGGGCTGCTGTGCACAGGTCACCACCGTGATCCGCCACCTGCCGCAGCGTCCGGTGCTCGTGTGGTCGCCCGATTCGAAGTACATCGCGACATACAAGATGGACGAGCGTCACGTGCGCCGGATGTACCTGCTGGAGACCAAGAGCCCCGCGTTCGTCCTGCACACCTATCCCTACGCGCTCCCCGGCGACTCGGTGATCCCGACGTACGACACCTACGTATTCGACGTGGCGACGCGGCACGGCGTCAGGGTCGACCGCCCGCCGCAGCAGGCAGTGAACACCACGTGCTGTTGGCTCACCACGCAGGACAGCGTGGTGAAGGACGTGAAGTGGGATCCCACGGGCGGGCACCTGTTCATGACGTATGGGCACCGGGGCTACCATCAGCTCGATCTGCTGGACGTGAATCCCGCCACCGGCCAGGCCCGCACGGTCCTGACCGAGAAGAGCAAGACGTTCGTCGAGACCAACCTCGCGTCGGGTGGCGTGCCCGACTGGCGCCCGCTGCGCCACGGGCGCCAGGTGATCTGGTTCTCGGAGCGCGACGGCTGGGCGCATCTCTACCTGTACAATGCCACCACCGGCGCCATGGAGCACCGCATCACCGGCGGCGCGTGGACGGTGGGTGATGTGCTCCGCGTGGACGAGGCCGGCGGGTGGGTGTACTTCACGGCGCGCGGCCGGGAGGCGGGACGCGATCCCTATTTCCGCTTTCTGTATCGTGTGAAGCTCGATGGCAGCGGTATGCAGCTGCTGACGCCGGAGGACGCCGATCACGACGTCTCGTTCGCGCCGTCGGGCACCGAGTTTCTGGACAACTACTCGCGGCTCGACGCGACACCGGTCACCGTCGTGCGCCGCGCCGACGGCACGCTCGTGCATGAGGTGCAGAAGGCCGATGCGAGCCGTCTGTTCGCCATCGGGTGGACGTATCCGATGCCGATCACCGTCAAGGCCCGCGACGGCATCACCGACCTCTACGGCGTGCTGTACCGCCCGTCCAACTTCGACTCGACCAGGCACTATCCGATCGTCGACTACATCTACCCCGGTCCGCAGACCGGCCCCATCGGCGACCGCACCTTCGCCTCGGGATTGCGCAGCAGCAACGCCGCCATGGCGCAGCTCGGATTCTTCGTCGTCGAGATCGACGCGATGGGCACGCCCTTCCGGTCGAAGGCGTTCCACGACACGTACTACGGCAACATGGGCGACAACGGGATTCCCGATCTCATTACCGGCATCAAACAACTCGCCGTCCGCTACCCACAGATCGATCTGAACCGCGTCGGGATCTACGGCCACTCGGGGGGTGGATTCTCGTCCACCGACGCCATGCTCCGGTATCCGGATTTCTTCAAGGTGGCCGTGTCGCGGGCCGGCAATCACGACAACCGCAGCTACGACTACACGTGGGGCGAGAAGTACCAGGGGCTTCTGGTCAAGACCAGCGACAGCACCGACAACTACGACCGCCAGGCCAATCAGCGCCTGGCCGCCAACCTGAAGGGCAAGTTGCTCATCATGTACGGCACGATGGACGACAACGTGAGTCCCGTGAACTCGCTGCTGCTGATCGACGCATTGATCAAGGCGAACAAGAACTTCGACCTCCTCGTGCTCCCGAATCGGAACCACGGCTTCGGCAACGAGCCATACGTGGTGCGGCGTACCTGGGATTACTTCGTGCAGCACCTGCTCGGTGTTGAGCCGCCGGAGGGCATCGTGTTGCACATGCCCACGCCCGGCCGATAGGGCGAGCGTGGCGGTGGGCCACGAGGGGCAGTAGGCCCCGGAGCCACTCCGGGGCCGCCGCGGACGACGGCGCGTGCGCGTCTTCGGGGATATGCTATCTTATCCAACGACGCGATGACCAACCTCTACCTTTCCGCCGACCGCCGGTGAGCGACAAGCAGAAGCCGTCCGGCCGCCCCGCTCGATCGACGTCCGGTTCCTCTGCCCGAGGGTCGGCGAAGTCCGGTCGCCCGGCCAAGTCCGGCCAGTCGGGGCGTTCGCGCGGGGGTGCCTCCCGCCGGCGCCGAAGCGGACGCGGGCGCAGCACGCAGCCGCAGGAAACCTCGCTGCCCACGTCGCGCAATGCGTACATGGAGACGCGGCGGTGGCTCCTCGAGCAGCACGGTCCGGTGTGCGCCTACTGCGAGCGCCGCGTGGGCGCCGATTCGATCACTCTCGACCACGCCACCCCCCGACGGGGCAAGACGGCGTACGACCGGCGCGACAACCTGCTGCTCTCCTGCACCGAGTGCAACGCCCGCAAGAAGGACCAGTCGTTCCTTGCCTTTCTACTCGGGCACCGCAAGCGCGCGGCGAGTGTGGTGCGCTACGGCCAGCACCTGAGTCCGATGCTGCTGCACATGGCGAAGGAGATTGCGGGCCCCGAAGCCACCGCACGCGCAGAACGGCTGGCGGATCCGGACTACCCGTACAGCGACTGACGGGCCGCGGGCGTCCGCCGCGCGCTGTCGGTGGATCCGATGATCGGGCGGCGTAGCGAGTAGGCGAACAGGAGATTCGTCACCCATCCCTAGCGGGCTCGCCGGATCGTCTCCATCATTTCGCATCGAGGAGCGCCTCCCACTCATCACCCGCGCGTGGATTACCTCTGCAATACTCACTCTGGAGTCACGACGAATTGCTCGGCTACACGACCCTGGGCCCGCCGAGCGACGATCCCGATCAGCAGAGCGGCGTGTTCGAACCCGAACCACCGTTCGAGCGCGTCGAGCCCATCCTCGGCGCGCTCGATCGCGCGATGCGAGAATTCGAAACCGACGCTCCCCTGCCCGCGCCCGACGAACTCGCGGCGATGACGCGTGAGGAGCAAACCCGCATGATTCGCTCGGCGCTCGGAGGGGATTCAGTGGTACGGCGCGTGGTCGAGTCTCAGCGCGCGGTGGACGCGTTCGCGCTGCACCTGCGGGACGAGCACGATCGCGAGGTGCCCACGCAGTTCATCGCCATCCATCGCCTCCCCGATCATGTAGCGAACGCCCGGGACTGCTCCAATGGCGCTTCGACCTCCGGCCGGGCGCGGTACGTCCTCGTGGCGCGCATGGAAGAACGGTCGGCGCCCTGATCGTCGTGAGCGCCGCTTCCCGCCGACCCCGATCGTGACGTGACCCACTGGGACGAACGCTACGCCGAAGCCGAGTTCGCGTACGGCACGGAGCCGAGCGCCTTTCTCGCCGCCGTGGCGTGCCGGATTCCCGACGGACCGGTGCTCTGTCTGGCCGAGGGCCAGGGACGCAATGCCGTCTTCCTGGCGCGTATCGGCCACGCGGTCACCGCTGTCGACCAGTCGCCCGTGGGGCTCGCCCGGGCTCGCGAGCTGGCCGCGGAGTACGGCGTCGCCGTCGAATGCGTGGCCGCCGACCTCGCCGACTTCGCGATCGTGCCCGGCGCCTGGGCGGGGATCGTCTCGATCTGGGCTCACCTGCCGCCCGCCCTGCGCGGCGAGGTGCATCGCAAGGCAGTGGCGGGGCTCCGCCCGGGCGGGGTAATGGTGGTCGAGGCCTATGCGCCGCGCCAACTCGAGTTCGGCACGGGCGGGCCGCGCACGACCGAGTTGCTCGTCCCCCGCGCGGCGCTGGAGCAGGAACTGGCGGGCCTCGAATTCATTCTCGCGCAGGAAGCCGAGCGCGAGGTCGTCGAGGGCAAGTACCATCGCGGGATGGCCGCCGTGGTGCAGGTTCTGGCCCACAAACCCACCGCATGATGCCGAACCGCACGCCGAGTATCCACGACATCGAAGTGACCCGCATCGACGGCACGAAGCAGACCCTGGCCGCCTACCGCGGCCAGGTGCTGCTCGTCGTGAACGTGGCGAGCCAGTGCGGCTTCACCCCGCAGTACGAGGGGCTGGAGGCGCTGTACCGCAAGCACCGCGAGCGTGGCTTCTCCGTGCTCGGATTCCCGTGCGACCAGTTCGGGCACCAGGAACCAGGAAGCGAGGCGGAGATCGCGACGTTCTGCTCGACCACGTACGACGTGACCTTCCCGATGTTCTCCAAGATCGCCGTCAACGGCCCCGACACCCACCCGCTCTATCGGCTGCTGAAGTCCGAGCAGTCGGGAGTGCTGGGCACCGAAGCCATCAAGTGGAACTTCACGAAGTTCCTCGTCGCCCGGAGCGGGCAGGTCGTCAGGCGTTACGCGCCCGCCGACTCGCCGGCCAGCCTCGAGGGAGCCGTGACCGCTCAGCTGGCCGCCGGCCGATAACATGGACCGCCGCGCCTTTCTGGTGACCAGCTCGGCGGCGGTGGCCGCCGCGGCGCTGCCGCGCGCCCGCTTCTGGACGGCGATCGCCTCCGCATCGGTGCCCCACCCTTCGGCGGCGCAGCTCGCGTGGCAGCGTGACGAGTTGGCGATGTTCTGCCACTTCGGGGTCAACACCTTCACCGACCGCGAGTGGGGCGACGGCAGTGAAGATCCCGCGATCTTCAACCCGACGCGGTTCGACGCCGGCCAGTGGGCGCGCGCCGCGCGCGCCGCTGGATTCCGGGCGATGATCCTCACGGCCAAACACCACGACGGCTTCTGCCTCTGGCCCACGGCGACCACCAAACACTCCGTCGCGGCCAGTCCGTGGCGTGACGGCCGGGGCGATGTGGTGCGCGAGTTCGTGGATGCGTGCCGGGCCGAGGGGCTGCGCCCGGGGATATACCTGTCACCGTGGGATCGGAACAACCCCGCGTATGGCGACTCCCCGCGGTACAACGATCTCTACTGCGACCAACTCACCGAGTTGTTGACGCACTACGGGAAGCTCGCCGAGGTCTGGTTCGACGGCGCGAATGGGGAGGGCCCCAACGGCAAGAAGCAGGTGTACGACTGGCCCCGCTTCTGGGCACTCGTCCGGCGGCTCCAGCCCGACGCGGTGATGTTTTCCGATGCGGGCCCGGACGTGCGCTGGTGCGGCAACGAACGCGGCGTGGCCGGCGATCCCAACTGGGCGACCGTCGATCCGGCGGTCGTGTCGTATCCCGGCGAGAGCGGGCCACGGGTCACCCCCGAATTGCAGCACGGAGATCCGGCCGGTTCGGTGTGGCGTCCGGCGGAAGCGGACGTATCGATCCGGCCGGGGTGGTTCTACCACGCGGCCGAAGACGAGCAGGTGCGAACCGTAGATTCGCTCGTCGACCTGTACTGCTCGTCAGTGGGACGGAATTCCAAGCTGCTCCTCAACGTGCCGCCCACGCGCGAGGGATTGCTGCACGACACGGACGTGGCGCGACTGGCCGCCTTCCGCGAGCGGAGAGACACGATGTTCGCCCGGGATCTCGCGGCCGGATCGCCCCCGGTGTGGCGGACCACCGGTGACCGGCGCGCGACGGTGGGCCTCGAACTCGACGCGCCCGCCGCGATTTCGCTGGCGCGACTGGAGGAGCCGATCGCCCGGGGCCAGGCGGTGGCGCGGTATACGCTCTACGGCGCCACCGACGGGGAATGGCAGCCACTCGCGCGCGGCACGACGATCGGCTACGCCAAGATCGACCGATTCGCTCCGGCGCGGGTGCGCCGGGTGCGCCTGGTGATCGAGGATGCCGTTGCCGAACCTGAACTGGTGGCCGTGAAGCTCTTCGCCACGGCCTAAGGCGCGTCGACCGACCGCCGCGACCGCACCGCCCGCCGGGTTACTTGCTGCGAGTCTTCGCGGACTTGCTGGTGGTCTTGGCGGCGGACTTGGCAGCCGGCTTGGCCGTCTTCTTCTTGGCGGATGCCTTGGCAGCGGGAGCTTCCGCCGGTGGGGTCGCGGGCGCGGGCGCGGGCGCGGCGGCCTGATTGGCCCCGTTCTGCTGCGGGCCACGCCGCCAATACGGCGTCGCCGGCGCGGCGCGGCGCGCCAGGAGGTCGTCGTAGTAGCCAACGATGCGCGTTCTGACCGACTTCTGCGTATCGCCGGACATAGCGCGGAAGGGCGCATACCGCTGACGGTCATCGGTCGAGACGCTGAACCACCACCAGGGTTCGTTTCCGAGCGCGTGGGCCTTCTCCACCGTGCAGGTGAAGGTGCGGTCGTTGTCGACGAATTCGAATCCTTCTAGCACACCAGGTCCTTGTTGAATCCTAGGGAATGTACTCGATTTGCGCCGTCGGCGCCCGTCCCCATCATCCGAGAGTTCTGAAAGCCCCGGCGGCGCATCGGCTTACGACTGCCGTGCCTTGCCGCCGGCCGAGTCCGGCGTCGTGTTGGCGAACCGGCTACCCGCCCCCCTCCCCGGATCCCGTGAGCGCCCTCCGCAGGGACCCGCTCTACCTCATCGGCCCCTTTCTCGGCATTCTCGTCGTGCGATTGACCTAGTCCCACCGGCGAGTGCACTCTACTGACGGTCAAACCGAACCGGAGGCCCGCCGTCATGTCCCGCAAGAAGGTTACCCGCCGCGAATTCGTGTCCGATGCCGGAAAGTTGGCGCTCGGCGCCATCGTCATTCCACAGGGCTTCCCTACCATCGTGCCGCGGCACGTGCTGGGCGGTCCCGGGTACATCGCCCCGAGCGATCAACTCCAGGTCGCCATCGTCGGCTTTGGCGGCATGGGGTCGGTGAACGCGCTCGAGCTGTCGAAGACCGAACGCATCGTCGCCGTCTGCGACGTGGATCTCGCCTTTTCGGCCCGCAACGTGACCTCCAAGTTGAAGACGCGAGACGGCGCCGATCGCCCGGACGGGCAGCAGCTCAAGGCGCAGTTTGACGCGGCCGCGAAGTACACCGACTGGCGCGAGATGCTCGACAAGCAGCACGACATCGAGGGGGTGGTGGTGGCCACGCCCGACCACAACCATGCGGTGGTGGCCAACGCGGCGATGCTGGCGGGCAAGCACGTGTACGTGCAGAAGCCGCTCACGTACTCCGTGTACGAGTCGCGCGCACTGCGGGCCACGGCCGCCAAGACCGGGGTCAAGACGCAGATGGGCAACCAGGGGCACTCGGGCGACGGCGCGCGGCTCATCAACGAATGGGTACAGGCCGGCGTGATCGGCACCGTTCGCGAGGCGCACGTCTGGACCAACCGTCCGTGGGGCTACTGGCCGCAGGGCATTTCGCGGCCGGGGAAGGCGACCCCGGAGCAGGCGGCGCGCTTCGGCAAGAGTTGGAATCAGGGCACGCTGGACGCCATGCTGGCCGATGAGATTGCCGGCCCGTATCCGATGCCCGCCGACCTCAACTGGCCGATGTATCTGGGACCGGTGGCCGAGGACATCGCGTACCATCCGATCTACCACCCGTTCAACTGGCGCGGCTGGACCGACTTCGGGGTCGGCGCCCTGGGCGACATGGGCGCGCACCTGATCGATCATCCGTACTGGGCGCTCGGGCTCACACAACCGACGAGCATCGAGGCCACCTCCACGCCGTGGGGCACGAGCGTCGTGGAACCGGCGCCGGGCGAGACGGGGCCCGACGGCAAACCGGCACGTGCCCACCGGGTTCCGGTCACCTATCCGGTGGCGAAGACCGTGCACTACCAGTTCCCGGCCGTGGGCGACCGCGGCCCGATCAAGCTCTTCTGGTACGACGGCGGACTCTTCCCCCCGCGCCCGGACGTGCTGCCCGACGATGTGGAGTTGAAGAGCGACGGCGGCGGGCTGATCATTGGCGACAAGGGCGTGCTGCACTACGACACGTACGGCGAGAATCCGCACTGCTACCCCGAATCGCTCATGGACGTGGCGCGTGCCGTACCGAAGACGATCCCGCGCATCACGGTGAGCCACGAACGCAACTGGGCGCTGGCCGCCAAAGGGCTGGCCACGGAGAGTTCGCCGATCTCCTATGCCTCGCAGCTCACGGAAACGATGCTGCTGGGCGTGGTCGCGGTGCGCGCCGGGCAGGGGAAGAAGCTCTACTACGACGCCGAGAACATGCAGGTGACCAACATGCCGGAACTGAACCGGTATCTGAAGCGGGACTTCCGGCCCGGATGGGCCATTTGATTCACGATTCTCTCGAGGGTGTGATGCAGCGATCGATTCGCGCGGCGGCGGCCGCAGTGGTACTGACGTGGGCGGCGGCGGCCTGTGCACCCGGAACGCAGCGGGCGGGGAACGGCATGGCGCCGGCCGCCGCGCCCGCGCCCGCGTGGCACGACCTTCTGGGCGCCACGTCGATGGACCAGTGGCGCGGCTACCGCGACGAAGTGGACACCGCCTGGCACGTGGCCGACGGCGTCCTCACCAAGTCGGGGCCGGCGAGCGACCTCATCACCCGGATGCCCTACCGAAACTTCGAGCTCGAATTCGACTGGAAAATCAGTCAGGGCGGCAACTCCGGTGTGTTCTACCGCGCCACGGAAGAGTACGACCATGTGTACTGGAGCGGGCCCGAGTTCCAGTTGCTCGACGACGCCAACGCCCCCGACGGCAAGAACCGACTCACCTCGGCCGGGTCCGACTACGCGGTGTATCCGGCGCTGGCCGGGATCGTGAAGCCCGCGGATCAGTGGAACACAGCCCGGATCGTGGTGAACGGCAACCACGTGGAGCACTGGCTGAACGGGAAGCAGATCGTGGCCTACGATCTGGGCAGCCCTGATTGGACCGACCGGGTCCAGAAGAGCAAGTTCTCGGCGTGGCCCGACTACGGGCGGGCGCCCACCGGCTACATCGGCATTCAGGGGGACCACCCCGGCACCCTGTCGCTGCGCAACATCCGCATCCGGGAGCTGCAGTAGACATGGAGAACACCGTCGGCCTCGTCATCCTCATGGCGTTCCCGTTCGGGGTTGCGATCGCCGCCGTCCGGGCGGCGATTCGCTGGACGGGCGGGTGGCGCATGGCCGCGGTCCTCCCGCTTGTGGCGATCGGCGGCGATGTGCTGTTCTCGTACTTCTCCGGCGTCGTGGACCCCGCCACGCATCACCTGTGGCCATTCGAACTGATGACCGTGACCGCCATCTGCACCGTGTTCCTGATCGCCGCCAACTCGCTGCGCAAGGCGACGCTCCAGAACAGCGGACCACCGCAGTAGCACGGCGACGCCGCACGACGGCCGGCGCGACCGCTCAGGGCATCAGGGGCGGATCGTCGCCGGCGGGATCGGCGGCCACGCTCGGCAGGTAGTAGTCGCGGACGTATTCCTGCAGCATGCGCCGTGCCGCAAACCGCTCTGCCCCGGTGCGGATGGCGTGTTTCATCCGCCGCACCCACTCCACCGGCACGCCGTGGTCGTTGCGCGTGAAATAGAGCGGCACGATCTGTTCCTCGAGCAGCCGGAACAACTGCTCGGCGTCGGCCGCATCGGGATCGCCGTTGTCGGGCGCGGCCGCCGGGATGCACCACCCGTTGAGTCCCGTGTACCCTTCGGCCCACCATCCGTCCTCGGTGCCGAGTTGCGGCACGCCGTTGAGCGCCGCCTTCATGCCGCTGGTTCCGCAGGCCTCCAGCGGCACGCGCGGCAGGTTGAGCCACAGGTCCACGCCCTGCACGAGCCGGTGCGCCACATGAAGCTCATAGTCCTCGAGGAAGGCGATGCGCCCCTCGAAGCGCGAGTCGCGCGTGGCGCTGTACACCTGCTGCAGCACCTGCTTGCCGAGCTGGTCGGCCGGGTGCGCCTTGCCGGAGAAGATCAACTGCACCGGCCGTCGCGGATCGGAAAGCAGACGGTGCAGGCGGTCGGTGTCGCTGAGCAGCAACGCGGCGCGCTTGTAAGTGGCGAACCGCCGGGCGAACCCGATGGTGAGCGCGTTGTCGCTGAGCAGGGTACCGGCCCCGACCAGGTGGCTGGCGGCGGGGCGCTTTTCACGCCACTGGCGCCGGGCCTCTTCGCGGATGAATTCCAGCAGGAAGATCTTGAGCCGGTTGTGGGTGCGCCAGAGCGCGCTGTCGTCCATCGCCAGCACCTGCTCCAGAAGGACGGCATCGTCCATATGGTCCGGCCACTGGACCCCGAATTGCGCGTCGAAGCGGTCCACCATCTGGTCGGCCATCCAGGTGGGCAGGTGCACGCCATTCGTGACGTGTCCAATCGGGACCTCCGCGACGCTGCGGCCGGGCCAGAGGGCGTGCCACATCTCGCGCGTCACGACGCCATGCACCCGTGACACCCCGTTGACGCGCCGCGCCAGGCGGATCGCCGCCACGGTCATATGGAACTCGCCGGGCGCACCCGACGGGTGACGCCCCAGCGAGAGCAGGCGCTGCGGATCGACGCCCATCTCGTCGCAGAGGGCCCCCGCGCACGCACTCACCTCCGCTTCGGTGAACACATCGTGGCCCGCCGGCACCGGCGTGTGCGTGGTGAACACCGTCGCGTTGCGTACCCGCGCGACGGCATCGTCCACAGCCACGCCTTCGTGACACAGTTCGCGCAGGCGCTCGACCATCATGAACGCGGCGTGCCCCTCGTTGGCGTGCCACGCATCGGGGGAAATACCCACCGCCCGCAACACGCGCACCCCACCCACCCCCAGCAGCCACTCCTGGCGCAGCCGGTGCACGCGACCGCCGGCATACAGCGCGTGCGACAGTTCGCGATCGGCGGGTTCATTGCCGTCGAGATCGGTATCGAGCAGGAACAGCGGCACGCGACCCACCTGCATCCGCCAGGCGCCGACGTTCACCGTGCGCCCCGACATCTGGATGGTGGTGATCTGCCGCCCACCCTCGGCGTTCAGGACGCGTTCCAGGGGCGTGACCGCGGGATTGAACGGTTCGGTGGTGTCCTGCTGCCACCCATCCACTCCGACCATCTGGTCGAAGTAGCCCTTGGTGTACAGGAGTCCCACGCCCACCAGCGGCACGCCGAGATCCGACGCTGCCTTGCAGTGATCGCCGGCCAGGACGCCGAGCCCGCCGGCGTAGATCGGCACCGATGCATGGAGGCCGAACTCCGCGCAGAAGTAGGCGACGGTCGAGCCAGCGCGCTCGCCGGCCACGCGGGCGAACCAGGTGTCGGTGGCTTCCGCGTCGTGGCGGGCCTTCTCGCGCACGGCGTCGTACAGGCGGAGAAAGGCCGGGTCGGCGGCGCACGCCTCGAGCCGGGCCGGCGCCACCTGCTGGAGCACGGCGATCGGGTTGTGACGCGTCTGATGCCAGAGGACGGGATCGATGGCCCGGAAGAGCACGCGTGCGTCGCGGCTCCAACTCCAGGAGAGATTCGATGCGATCGAGGAAAGGCCGTTGATGCGGTCGGGAAGCTGGGGGAATGGAATGCCGGGTGGATTCATGCCTGTCGGATGGAGTTCGCGCGCCGTGATCGGTACCGGGTGTGTTCCACGCAACTTAAAGGGTAACGAACGCGTTCGTTCAAGTCCGCAATTCTGGCGTTCGTTCGTCGAATGGGTTAACGATTGAAGCATGGATAAGGCGAACCCGGCGAAACGACGGGGTCGCGTCGCCCCGGCGAAGATCGCCAGACTGGTGATCGAGGAGGTCCGGCCCGCCGTCGATGGCGGCCGGTACGCGGTGAAGCGAATCGTTGGCGATTCGCTGACCGTCGACGCCACCGTGTACAAGGACGGCCACGACCTCGTCGCCGCCCGTATTCGGTACCGGGCTCCGGGTGAACGGCGCTGGCGCACGGCGCCGATGAGGTACGAACGCGCCTTCGACCGATGCCGGGGTACCTTCGTAGTCGATCGGCTCGGTCGTTGGACGTTCACGGTGGACGCCTGGACCGACCGCTTCGAGACCTGGCGCATGGACCTGCGAAAGAAGGCGGACGCCGGGGTGGACGTGGCGCTCGATCTGCTCACCGGAGCGCAGCTCGTGGACGAGGCGGCAGCCGCGGCGCGCGGGCGGGACGCGACGCGGCTGCAGCACCGCGGGCAGACGCTGCGCGACCCGGCCGTGGCAACGGGCGATCGAGTCGCCGTGGCCCTGAGCGCCGAGCTGGACGCGCTCATGCGCCGGCACCTGCCCCCGAACGATCTCGTCAGCGCCGCCCTCGAGTATCCGGTGGCCGTGGACCGCGAGCGGGCGGCATTCGGGGCGTGGTACGAGCTGTTTCCACGCTCGCAGAGTCCGAAACCGCACACCTACGGCACGTTCGCCGACACCGAGCGGCAACTCCCGCGGCTGGCCGATCTCGGCTTCGACGTGGTGTACCTGGCGCCGATCCACCCCATCGGCACCACCAACCGTAAGGGGCCCAACAACACGCTCGTGGCCGGCCCCGACGACGTCGGCAGCCCGTGGGCGATCGGCGGCGAAGCGGGCGGGCACACCGCGGTCGACCCCCGCCTCGGCACGCTGGCGGATTTCGAACATCTCGTGCGATCGGCCCGATCGCTGGGCCTCGAGATCGCCCTCGACTACGCGCTGCAGTGCTCGCCCGACCATCCCTGGCTGCGCGATCATCCGAACTGGTTCTTCATCCAGCCCGACGGCTCGATCAAGCACGCCGAGAATCCGCCCAAGACGTACGAAGACATCTACCCACCCAACTTCTGGTGCGACGACCGCCAGGGTCTCTGGGACGCATGCCGCGACGTCCTCCTGTTCTGGATCGCGCGCGGCGTACGGATTTTCCGCGTCGACAACCCGCACACCAAGCCGTACGCGTTCTGGGCCTGGGTCCTGGGCGAGATCCATCGCGACCATCCCGACGTGATCTTCCTGGCCGAGGCGTTCACGCGGCCGGCACGCATGAAGGGGTTGGCCAAGCTCGGCTTCTCGCAGTCGTACACGTACTTCACGTGGCGCAACACGGCCTGGGAGTTGCGCGAGTATCTGAATGAACTGGCGCACACCGAGATGGCCGAGTACTTCCGGCCGAATTTCTTCGCCAATACCCCCGACATCCTGCACGAGTACCTGCAGGCCGGAGGGCCACCGGCGTTCCGCGTGCGCCTGCTGCTGGCGGCCACGCTGTCGCCCACGTACGGCATCTACTCCGGCTTCGAGTTGTGCGAGAACGTGCCGCGCGAGGAAGGGAGTGAGGAGTATCTGCACTCGGAGAAGTACGAACTGCGCCCCCGCGAGTGGGGGGCCCCGAACTCCCTCGACCCGGACCTCCGCCTGCTCAACCGGGTGCGGCGGGAGAATCCGGCGCTGCGCCGGCTCCGGAACGTACAGTTCCACGGGGCAGAAGACGACGCGGTCCTGTTCTACCACAAGCACGCGCCGGGTAACGATCTGCTCGTGGTCGTGAACCTCGACCCGCATCGCGTGCGGGAGACGATGGTGCACGTGCCGCTGGGCGACCTCGGTCTGCGGGAGGACCAGCCGTTCGAGGTGGAGGATCTGCTCACTGGCGCGCGATACACGTGGCAGGGCACGCGCAACTACGTGCGGCTCGACCCGGCGGAGCGCCCCGGACACCTGCTGCGCGTGATCCACACCCCGGAGGGGGCGGCATGAAGCGCGACCCGTTGTGGTACCGCGACGCCATCATCTACCAGCTCCACGTGCGCGCGTTCAAGGACAGCGACGGCAACGGCGTCGGCGACTTTCGCGGCCTCACGCAGCAGCTGGACTACGTCCGCGACCTCGGCGTCACGGCCATCTGGATCCAACCGTTCTACCCATCGCCGCTGCGTGACGACGGGTACGACATCGCCGACTACACCGACGTCAATTCGATCTACGGCACGCTCGGCGACTTCAAGGTGTTCCTCCGCGAGGCGCACCGCCGTGACCTCCGGGTGATCACGGAGTTGGTGCTGAATCACACCTCCGACGCGCATGCCTGGTTCCAGCGGGCCCGCCGCGCCAAGCCGGGAAGTCGCGAGCGTGACTTCTACGTGTGGAGCGACACCGCCGGGGAGTTCTCCGAAGCGCGCGTGATCTTCAAGGACTTCGAACCGTCCAACTGGACCTGGGATCCGGTGGCCGGTGCCTACTACTGGCACCGGTTCTATTCGCACCAGCCGGATCTCAACTTCCGCAACCCGGCCGTGCGCCGGGCGATGTTCGAGGTGCTCGACTTCTGGCTCGGTATGGGAGTGGACGGCCTGCGGCTGGACGCCGTGCCCTACCTCTACGAGGAGGAGGGCACCACCTGCGAGAATCTGCCCGAGACGCATGCCTTTCTGCGCGATCTCCGGCGGCACGTGGACGACAACTTCCACGACCGGATGCTGCTCGCCGAAGCGAACCAGTGGCCCGAGGACGCGGTAGCGTACTTCGGCGACAGCGACGAGTGCCACATGGCGTTTCACTTCCCGGTGATGCCGCGGCTCTTCATGGCGCTGCACATGGAAGATCGGTTTCCGGTGGTCGACATCATGCAGCAGACGCCCGAGCCGCCCGAGGGCGGCCAGTGGGCGCTCTTTCTGCGCAACCACGACGAGCTGACGCTCGAGATGGTGACCGACGAGGACCGCGACTACATGTACCGGGCGTACGCGCAGGACCCGCGCATGCGCGTGAACGTCGGCATCCGCCGTCGTCTGGCTCCGCTGCTGGGGCACGACCGCCGCCGCATCGAGCTCATGAACGCTCTGCTGTTCTCCCTGCCCGGCACGCCGATCATCTACTACGGCGACGAGATCGGCATGGGGGACAACATCTATCTGGGCGACCGGAACGGCGTGCGTACGCCGATGCAGTGGAGTTCCGATCGCAACGCCGGTTTCTCGCACGCCAACCCGCAGCGACTCTACTCTCCGGTCGTGATCGACCCGGAGTACCACTACGAAGCCTGGAACGTGGAAGCCCAGCAGGCGAACCCCCACTCTGAACTGTGGTGGATGAAGCGGCTGATCGCGCTGCGCAAGCAGCTGGCGGGCTTCGGCCGTGGGACGATCGAATTCCTGCAACCCGACAACCGACGCGTCCTCGTGTTCCTCCGGCGCCACGAGGGGCAGATCGTGTTGGTCGTGGCGAACCTGTCGCGCTACGTGCAGTGCGTGGAACTCGAACTCGCCGAATTCAACGGGCTCGTGCCGGTGGAAGCATTCGGGCGGACCGCGTTCCCGCCCATCGGCGAGCTCCCCTACTTTCTCACGCTGGGCCCCCACGGCTTCTACTGGTTCTCGCTCACGCCGCGGCGCGTCGCGGCCCCCGAACTCACGCACCCGCGCATCGACGTCGAGGGCACGTGGGAGTCACTGTTCGAAGACGACACGGTGCGCGCGCTGGAGCGGGTCCTGCCCGACTACATCGAGGCGCGCCGCTGGTTCGGGAGCAAGGCCCGGACGCTCAAGTCGGTCGAGGTCGTGGAGCACATCCCGTTCCCCTACGACGACACGACGGCGATGATCATCTTCGTGCAGTGCGCGTACACGGACGGCGAGTCGGAACGGTACCTACTCCCGCTGGCGTTCGCCACCGACGCCCGGCGGCACGCCGTGTCCGACGCGGCGCCGCACGCCGTGATCGCCGACCTGTACGTCGCCATGTCCGACGACTCGTCGGTCGAGGGGATCCTGTTCGACGCGCTGGCCGACGACCGGTTCGCCGAGTCGTTGCTCGAGTTCGCGTCGGGCCGCCGCAGCTGTCGCGGTCGCCACGGCAACCTCACCGCCTCGCGCACGCGAAAGTTCAACGCGCTCATGGCGTCGGACGAACCGCTGTCGCCCCATCCCATCCGTTCCGAGCAGAGCAACACGTCGGTGGTGTTCGGCACCCGGCTCATCTGCAAGTTGTTCCGCAAGGTGGAAGAGGGCATCAATCCGGACGTCGAGGTGGAGCGCTTCCTCACCGAACAGGCGAAGTTTCCGCACACGCCCGACGTCGCGGCGGTATTCGAGTACAAGCCTCGCGGGCAGGCCAGCATGGTGCTCGGGTTCCTGCAGCAGTTGGTACCCAACGAAGGCGACGCCTGGACCTACACCATCGACGCCATCGGCCGGTATTTCGAGGAGATTCTCGCGCACCCGGAACGGACCTCGCTCACCGCGCCCGTCGACGTGCACCCGCTGGACCTGCGCGCCGCCACGCCGCCGCCGCCACTCGACACGTTGCTCCACGAGTACCTGCAGCAGGCCCGACTACTCGGACGCCGCACGGCCGAATTGCATGTGGCGCTGGCCAGCCGCGACGACCTGCCGGACTTCGCCCCGGAACCGTTCACCACCTACTACCAGCGCGAACTGTACCAGGGCGGCCGCACGCTGGCCCGCCAGGTGCTCGCGCGCTTGCGCAAGCACGTCCGCGACCTGCCCGGCGAGGATGACCGCGCCCACGCCCGCACGCTGCTCAAGGCGGAGGACGATCTGCTCGCCCGCCTCAAGGAAGTGGTGGACCACAAGCTCACCGGCCGCCGGATCCGCTGTCACGGCGACTACCACCTGGGCCAGGTCCTCTACACCGGTCGCGATTTCGTGATCATCGACTTCGAGGGCGAGCCCGCGCGGTCGATAGGCGAACGGCGGTTCAAACGCTCGCCGCTCCGCGATGTGGCCGGCATGCTCCGTTCGTTCGACTACGCGGCATCGTACGCCCTGCGGGCTGGGCGCGTGCGCGGCGAAGACGTGCCGCTGCTGCAGCCGGCCGCCGCCCTCTGGGTGCTGTGGGTGCAGGCGGCGTTCACGGCCGAATACCTGGACACCGTGGCCCCCGCCGACCTGCTGCCACGCGCCGATGCAGACCTGCGCGTCCTGCTCGATTTCTCGCTGCTCGACAAGGCGATCTACGAACTCGGATACGAGTTGAACAACCGCCCCGACTGGGTTCACGTTCCGATCGAGGGGGTGCTCCGATTGCTGGCCTCCGGCGTCCCGGCGACGTGACGACGCGTCCACGCACCCCCGGGGCCGGCCGCTGATGCGCGTCTGGCCCGGAGACCCCTATCCGTTCGGCGCCACGTGGGACGGTCGCGGCGTCAACGTCGCGATCTTCTCGGAACACGCCGAGCGTATCGAGTTGTGCCTGTTCGACGCTCCCGGTGACGTCGTGGAGAGCGCGCGCATCCCGCTGCCCGAGCGCATGAACAACATCTGGCACGGCTATTTTCCCGACCTGCGCCCTGGCCAGCTATACGGCTTCCGCGTGCACGGGCCGTACGACCCGGAGCATGGCCACCGGTTCAATCCGGCCAAGCTGCTGCTCGACCCGTACGCGCGCGCGATCAGCGGCACGGTGCAGTGGGACGATGCGCTGTTCGGCTACACCATCGACGGGCCCGGCGCCGACCTCGTGCCCGACCCACGCGACAGCGCCGGCAGCCTGCCCAAGTGTGTGGTCGTCGAGACCGCCTTCTCCTGGGGCGACGACCGTCCGCC
The DNA here is from genome assembly GCA_963781765.1 of uncultured Gemmatimonadaceae bacterium. Lineage (GTDB taxonomy): Bacteria > Gemmatimonadota > Gemmatimonadetes > Gemmatimonadales > Gemmatimonadaceae > JAGWRI01. Next base: position 544,687 of record CAWAHC010000005.1, on the reverse strand, counting down.
GCGCACCCCCTGGAACCGCACGCTCATTTACGAATGTCACGTGAAGGGGATGACCGCCCGGCACCCCGGCATCGCGCCTGCCGAGCGCGGAACGTACGGGGGGCTCACGTCGGAACCGATCCTCGACCACCTGCATTCCCTTGGCGTCACCGCCGTGGAACTACTGCCGGTGCACCACGCCCTGACGGAGAAGGAGCTGGACCACCGCGGGCTGGCGAACTACTGGGGGTACAACACCATCGGCTACTTCGCCCCCGATTCGCGGTACGCCACCGGCGCGCTCGGCCAACAGGTGACCGAGTTCAAGACGATGGTGAAGAGCCTGCACTCCGCGGGACTCGAGGTGATTCTCGACGTCGTATACAACCACACCGGCGAGGGCAACGAACTCGGTCCGACGGTGAGCTTCCGTGGCATCGACAACAAGTCGTACTACCGGCTCTCTCCCGACCGCCCGCGCTACTACGTGGACTTCACCGGCTGCGGCAACAGCTTCAACACGCTCAACGCGCGGGCCATGCAGCTGATGATGGACAGCCTGCGCTACTGGGTGAAGGAGATGCACGTCGACGGCTTCCGGTTCGACCTCGCCCCCGCGCTCGCCCGATCGCTGCACGCCGTGGACCGGTTGGCCTGGTTCTTCGACATCATCCAACAGGATCCGGTGTTGTCGCGGGTGAAGCTGATTGCCGAGCCGTGGGATGTGGGCGAGGGCGGCTATCAGGTGGGCAACTTCCCCACCGGGTGGACCGAGTGGAACGGGCGGTATCGCGACACCGTACGCCGCTTCTGGCGGGGCGACGCGGCGCAGCTCCCCGACCTCGCCTACCGGCTTTCGGGGAGCAGCGACCTGTACGATCCCGGCGGCCGGAGCCCGTACGCGGGCATCAACTTCGTCACCTGTCACGACGGGTTCACGCTGCGCGACCTGGTGACGTACCAGCAGAAGCACAACGAGGCCAACGGCGAGCACAACCGCGACGGCACCGACGAGAACTACAGCCGCAACTGGGGCGCCGAGGGCCCGGCCGAGGTCCCGGAAATCGTCAGATTGCGCAACCGCATGATCCGAAACTTCCTGGCGACGATCGCGTTCTCGCAGGGGGTGCCGATGATCTCGCATGGCGACGAGATCGGCCGTTCGCAACGCGGCAACAACAACACCTATTGCCAGGACAACGAGCTCGCCTGGATGGACTGGGAGCTCGACGAACCGGCGCGCGAACTCCTCGCGTTCACGCGCGACGTGATCGCCATTCGTCACGCCAACCCCGTGCTGCGGCGCCGGAGCTTCTTCCGCGGCGCCACGGCGGGACGCGACGGCCGTCCGGACGTCACATGGCTGCGCCCTGACGGCGAGCCGATGCGGCACGACGACTGGAAGCCGGCCGCCGGCCGCGTGCTCGGCATGCTGCTGCATGGCGAGGCCACCGACGAGGTGGATGAGCGCGGCCGGCGCATCGAGGGCGACACCCTGCTCCTCCTCATGAACGGCGGCGGCAAGTCGCGGCGGTTCACGCTTCCCAAACTCGGCCCGGGCGTCTGGCACGAATTGGTGAACACGGCGCGGCCCGGACACCGGCGCGTGGGCGAGGGCATGCTGCTCGTGCGCCATTCGCTGATCCTCCTGAGCCACCACGTGCCACGGAGCGGAACGCGATGACCACCTTCCCCACCACCATCGGTGACGTCGACCTCCACCTGTTCAACGAGGGCACGCACCGGCGTCTATGGGACGTGCTGGGCGCGCATCCCCGCACGCTCGACGGCGTGAGCGGCACCGCGTTCGCGGTGTGGGCGCCCAACGCCGAGCGGGTGAGTGTGGTGGGCGAGTTCTGCGAGTGGAACGGCGACCGGCACGTGATGCGACCCGTCGGCTCGTCGGGCATTCACGAGACGTTCGTGCCGGGTGTCGAACCCGGCGCGCTCTACAAGTTCGAGATCCGCACGCGCGAAGGGCACCTGCTGCTCAAGACCGATCCGATGGCGCAGGCCATGGAGCTGCCCCCGGGCACGGCAGCGCGCGTGTACCAGTCCGCGTTCACGTGGGACGACGATGCCTGGATGGCGGCACGCCGGCACACCGCGCACGCTCGTGCGCCCATGCACACGTACGAGGTGCATCTCGGGTCGTGGCGCCGCGTGCCCGAAGCCGGAGACCGCTGGCTGAGCTATCGGGAGCTCGCCCCCAAACTCGTGGAGCATGCCAAGCACTTCGGCTTCACGCACCTGGAATTGATGCCGGTGGCCGAGCATCCGTTCACGGGATCGTGGGGGTACCAGGTCACCGGCTACTATGCGCCGACGGCGCGTTACGGCACACCCGACGACTTCCGCTACTTCGTGGACTACTGTCATCGGCACGACATCGGGGTGATCGTGGACTGGGTGCCCGCACACTTCCCCAAGGACGCGTTCGCGCTGGCCAGGTTTGACGGCACGGCGCTCTACGAACACGCGGACCCGCGACTCGGCGAACACCCCGACTGGGGAACGCTCGTCTTCAACTTCGGCCGCCACGAGGTGCGAAACTTCCTGGTGGCGAACGCGCTCTACTGGCTCGACGAATTCCACGTGGACGGCCTGCGCGTCGATGCGGTGGCGTCGATGCTCTACTTGGACTACAGCCGCAATCCCGGCGAGTGGCTACCCAACATTCACGGCGGCCGCGAGAATCTGGAGGCCATCGACTTCCTGCGGGCGATGAACGACGCCGTCCACGAGAAGTACCCCGGTTGCCTGACGATCGCCGAGGAGAGCACGGCGTGGCCCGGCGTCACCCGCAGCACCGCCGAGGGCGGGCTCGGATTCAGCTTCAAGTGGAACATGGGGTGGATGCACGACACCCTGGAGTACCTGCGCCACGAACCCGTGCACCGCCGCTACCACCAGGACGAACTCAGCTTCGCGATGGTGTACGAGTATTCCGAGCGGTTCGTGATGCCGCTGTCGCACGACGAGGTGGTGCACGGCAAGGGCTCGCTCTACAACAAGATGCCCGGCGACCGCTGGCAGAAGCTCGCCAATCTGCGACTCCTGCTGGCCTACCAGTGCACGCGCCCCGGCAAGCAGCTCGTGTTCATGGGAACCGAGCTGGCGCAGGAACGGGAGTGGAACCACGACACCAGCCTCGACTGGCACCTGGCCGACGAGCCCGAGCGCGCCGCGTTCGGTCGATTCCTGGCACGACTCGGCCACCTGTACCGCGAGACCCCCGCCTTCTGGCAGCGCGACCCGGACCCCGAAGGCTTTGCCTGGATCGACGCCGCCGACCGCGAGAATTCGGTGTTCGCGTTCGTCCGCATGGGCAACGACGACCACCGCATGGTGGTGCTCAACTGCACACCGGTGCCGCGACACGACTACCGCATCGGGGCGCCCGCGGCCGGACGCTATCGCGTGGAACTCAACAGCGACGCCGCGGAGTTCGGCGGCAGCGGCGTCGGATCGTTCGGCACCGTCGACACGGAGCCCACGCCCTGCCATGGCCGAGGGCAGTCGATACGCCTCGTGCTGCCCCCGCTCGGCGTGTTGGTGCTGGCGCCGGCCCCGTAGCGTGAGCGCGCCGTCGGCCCTCGAAGCCCTCGCCCGCCGCATGGGTGTGCTCGATGCGTACCGCGACATTCATGGGACGGAGCGCATCACCACCAACGACACCCGCGCCGCCCTGCTGCGCGCCATGGGGCTGACGGTCGCCCATGAAGCCGACGCCCGACGCGAACTGGCGCGACTGGACGCCGCCGCCGCCGATCGTCTGCTCGATTCGGTGGCGGTGGTGCACGCGCACGCCTGGCAACTCCCGCTGCTCCCGGTGGCCGAGGGCACCGAATGGCGCGCCGAACTGGCGCTCGAGGACGGGTCTCGACACGCGCTGGACGGCGTCACCTCGGGCTCCGCGCCGCCACCGACGAGTCCCGCGCCACTGCCGCTGGGATATCACGAGCTGCGGATTTCGGTGAACGAGGGCGGGCACACGCGCGACGCCAGCCAGCTGCTCATCGTCTCACCCGCGCTGTGCACGAGCGTCGAGCGGCGGCTGGGTGGGCGGGGGCGTCGCGCCGTCGGCGTCCTGGCCAACCTCTATTCCGTGCGCACGGCACACAATTGGGGGTGCGGCGACATCGCCGACCTGCGGCAACTGGCCGCATGGGTGGCGCACGCCGGCGGAGCGTTCGTCGGCATCAACCCGCTGCACGCGCTGTGCAACCGCGGCGCGGCGGTGAGTCCCTACTCGCCAGTGAGCCGGCTGTTCAACAATCCGATCTATCTGGACGTGCCGGCCCTGCCGGAAGTGGCCGACGCACCGGACGCCGCGGCGCTGCTCGCGGACGCCGACTTCGTCGCCGCCCGCGAGGCGCTCCGCGCGCAGCCGCTGGTGAACTACGAGGGTGTGATGCGGCTCAAACGCCGCGTCCTGGAACTCCTGCACGTCGCCTTCGCGCGCCTGCACCGCGATCGCGACACACCGCGGGGAACGGCCTACCGGCGATATCGCGAGGCCCAGGGCGAGGCCCTCGACCGGTTCGCGGTGTTCTGCGCCCTCGCCGATCACATGTCCGGACCCGACAACCACGGCACAGAATGCGACTGGCATGCGTGGCCCGCGCCGTTGCAGGATCCTGGTTCGGCCGCCGTATCGGAGTTCGCGCGGGCCAACGAAGAGGCGGTGGACTTCCACCGCTACCTCCAGTTCGCGCTCGACGCGCAACTCGGCGCGGCGGGCGACGGCCTCGCGCTCGGTGTGTACCGCGACCTGGCGGTGGGCTCGGCCCCGAATGGCTGCGACACGTGGGCATGGCCGTCGCTGTTCGCACAGGGGGCCACCGTCGGCGCGCCGCCCGACGACTTCGCGGCCGACGGACAGAACTGGGGACTGCCGCCCATCGCGCCGCGCGCCCTGCGCGACGACCGGTACCGCTACTGGATCCGCCTGCTGCGGACCGCGTTCGCGCACGGAGGCGCCCTGCGCATCGACCACGTGATGGGACTGTTCCGCCAATTCTGGGTGCCCGGCGGCGCGACGCCGGAGCAGGGCGCCTACGTGCGATATCCCACCGAGGAGTTGCTGCACATCGCCGCGCTGGAGAGCCACCGCCACCACGCGGTGGTGGTGGGGGAGAACCTGGGCACCGTTCCCCCCGAAGTGGGGCCGGCGCTCGAGGCCCACGGCATCCTGTCGTCCGCGGTGGTCTACTTCGCGCGCGACGCACGCGGTGGGTTCCTGCCCGCGGCGGAGTACCCGACGCACGCGTTGGCGAGCGTCGGCACGCACGACCATGTGCCGCTGGCCGGGTTCCTGAGCGGGCGCGACCTCGAGATCCATCGGGCGCTGGGACTCCACGACGGCAACGACGCACCGGGCGGCGCCGCGGCCGAGCGCGATCGGGCACGGCAGGCGCTGCTGGAGCGCCTGGAATCCGAGGGGGTGGCGCCCGCATCGAACGCCGAGAGCGCGGACGTCGTGACCGCCGCGCACGCGTTCCTGGGGCGGACGCCGGCGATGATGGTGGGCGTAGCGCTGGACGACCTCGGTCTTGAAACCGACCCCGTGAACGTGCCCGGCACCAACAACACCCAGTATCCCAACTGGCAGCGGAAGATGCGACGACGACTCGACGAGATCGCGACGCCGGAAGCGGCCGCCTCGCTTGGCGCCGCCGGCGGGGCGACGGAACCTAGAACGCCACCATCTGCGTGACCTTCACGATCAGGCTCTCCCCGGGCAGTCCGGAGCTCAGCGCGGGATCGATGGTCGCGAAGGGGCCGGGCGCGCGGCCGTCCGGGGTGAGGAAGCGCTGCTCGTTGAACACGATGAACAGATCGCTCAACGGATGGTGGATCACGTTGAACCGGATGTTGGCGTTCAGCTGGTGCGAACCGGCGTCGTACTGCGAGAGCGCGTCCAGGAACGTCGTGGTCGAGAACGAGTAGTTGCCGCGGAACGTGGCGAGATCGGCCACGAAGTGCGCGGGGCCCGCCAGATTGAGACGTGCGTCGGTGCGCTGACCGCCGAGCTCGAGCTTGAGCCGGTACGACGGACGCAGCGTGACCGTACCGCTCACGGTACGCTGATGCCCGTTCCAGAGCCCGCCGGAAATGCCGCTGAACGTGACCGAGAGGGCCCGGCTCGGGTCGGTCTGCCCTTTCAGCTGCCATTCGGTCCACGCATAGCCGCCGGCGGGAAGCGAATCGATGGTCGGGTTGATGGTGAAGGCGGAGGTGAGCCGTTCGAACCGCGGATTCACCGACAGCTCCACATACCCGCCGTCGTTGAGGAAGAAGGTGTATCCGGAGTGCAGGTTCTTGGCGAGGATGTGCCCCTGCAGATCCTCGTAGTAGCTCCACGTGACGTGGGGGTGCATCTCCCGGACGCCGTGCGAGGCGAGCCACCGCGTCCGCGGCCGCAGCCCCGTCTCGAGAATCCACTTCCGGTCGTTGGTGCGGCGGTAGTAGCCGAGGTCGTCGCGGAACCCGTCGCCGATCTGCATCACGCCCGCCTTGAGATGCGCCTGATCGCCGTCGTAGTTGATCGTCGACCGCCCGGCGTACTGGCCGCCGTGCACGCCGGGCGTGGCGGTGCCGATCAGGTACGAGTTCCAGTCCACGGCGCCCAGAAACCGGAAGTTGGCGTCGCCGCCGAACACGCGGTTCCAGCTGTGCGTCGAATCCTGGGACTGCCGGTTCATGAGAATGACGCCGACGTCGGAGCCTTCGTACAGGTTGCGCCGGAGCCGCAGCACGCCGTACGACGTGGCGGGCGCGCCCGCAGTGGCGGAGGTCGTCATGGCGAGGGCGCCGATGTCGAGCCCCCCTGCCGACCCCGTGAGCCGCAGCCCGCCAGGCACGCGGATCGTGCGCCCGTCGGGGGTGAGACCGATGCGGCGGCTGAAGAACAGCACGAGGTCCTCGTCCGACGTGACCGGCGTGGAGACCCGGTTGTTCCGGGCGGCGTCGCCGACGTAGAAGGTGCCCGAGTTCTCGAGGAAGAACTCGCGCTTCTCGGGAAAGAACTGGCTGAACTGGGTGAGGTTCACCTGCTGTTCGTCGGCCTCGGCCTGCGCGAAGTCGGGATTCACCGTGCCATCGAGCGTCAGATGCGACGTGACGCCGTACTTCAGGTCCACGCCCACGGCGCCCGTACGATCGAACGCACGACCGCCCGTTGCACGCACCGTGCGCGCGGCGACGTACGGCTTCACGCGCAGGTCGCGCGTGGCGTGCGCCGTGGACAGGCCGTCGAGTTCGCCGGCCAGCGACACGCGCGTGAGCCCGTACGACCGGGGCACCGGCGCCCAGAAGTCGATCTCGTTCTTGCGCCGGATGCGGCGGCTGAAGTTGATGCCCCAGCGCTGGGGGCCCGTGGTGACAAAGCGGATCGCCGTGAAGGGAATCGCGATCTCGGCGGTCCACCCGTCGGCCACGCGGCGCGTGGCCACGCGCCAGACGGCATCCCAACTGGCGTTCACCTCGCGCCCCTCGTTCGCCACCTGCCGGTCGGCCTTGGCGCCGGCCACATTGGTGATGAAGATGTATCCATTGCGCCGGTCGTCGAAGGTATCGAGGAGCACCTCGAAGTCATCCTCCCCGGTCTCGTCGAAGTCCTTGCGGATGTCGTTCACGATCAGACCCGAGGGATCGCGATCGTGCATGTAGGCGGCGATGTAGATGTTGTCGGCGTCGTAGGCGACGCGAACTTCGGTCCGCTCCGTGGCGGGCTGCCCCTCGTGCGGCTCCGACTGCGCGAACCCGGACACGACGCGCGCCCGTCGCCACACGGCGTCGTCCAGGCGGCCGTCGATGACCGGCGCGTGCGCCGCACTGACGGCCACCACCGATCGCGGGGCGGCGTTGGCGCCGGCGGTAGTGTCGCGCGCCGTGGCCGGGCGCGGAACGGTGGACAACATGAGGCTGAACGTCGCGGCGGCGGCGATGGAGAGCATGGGGCGATGGTGAGTGGGAAAACCGGCGAGGCAGGGGCGCGGGACAGGGAGGCCGCACCGTCGCCAGTGAGTAAAGTTAACCCCGGCCACAGGGCCGCCGCGAGTCGCCCGCCCATCCCAGCGGCCTCGACATCCCCCGCGTACTAGGTCACATGACCACCCCTCCGCCGCCCCGCCGCCGCCGCGGCCGCCGCGTGCGTCCGACCCTGGGCCAGTGGGCGCTGCTCGCCATTCTGGTGTTTCTGGTCGTCGTGCTGAAGTTGCAGGACACGACGCACGCCGTGATGGTCGCCCGGCACACCACCGCACTCTGGGTGTCGGTGCTCGCGACGCTGGCTGGCGTGATCGTTCTCCGGTCGGGCTGGGGAGCGAGCGCACTGCGCACGGAAAAGCAGCTCGAGTTCGGCACGCTGCAGAACAACTTCTACCAGCCGCGGCGTGAGGTGCTCGTGCAGGGGAGCGCGATGCTGGGCGGCTTGGCCGGCGCGCTCTGGTGGGGCGTGCAATCGTGGGTGCTGCTGTTCGCGGGCATGCGACGGCAACAGGCCACCCGCGGGCTGTGGGACTTCGAGATGTCGGTACTGGTCGGGGCGCTTGCGGGCGGCGTGGTGGGCGCCACATTGGGACTCATCACCGGGCACCTGTGGGAGCAGTGGCACCGCCGTAAGCGGAGAAGGCAGCGATGAACGAACACCAACTGCGCGAATTCCTCGCCGACATGCTCGACTGGCAGCAGGCGCACGCCAGCTTCGATAGCGCGATCGCCGATCTGCCGGCCGCGCTCCGCGGCAAACGTCCCGAGGGCGCGGCGCATTCGGTGTGGGAACTGGTGGAACACCTCCGCCTGGCCCAGCGCGACATCCTCGACTTCTGCGTCAATCCCGACTACCAGGAGCAGAATTGGCCCGAGGACTACTGGCCCAAGACACCGGCGCCGCCCTCGGCCAAAGCGTGGAATGCCAGCATCGCCCAGTACCACGCAGACGTCGCCGAGCTGCAGCGCCTCGTGCGAGACCCCGACTTCGATCTGATGGCCGCCGTCCCGTGGGGTACGGGACAGACGCACATCCGCGAAGTCGTGCTCGTATTCGATCACGCCGCCTACCACGTCGGGCAGATCGTACTCGTGAGGCAGCTGCTGGGGGCCTGGAAGTAGCCGCGCCCGGCCGCCGCCGCTGGTGAGGCACGCGGCGAGTCGTCATCTTCCGCGCATGTCGATTCGCACCTTCCGCCGCCATGCGGCCTGTCTCGCGCTGGTGGCCCTCGGCGCCGCGCCCAGCGTCTTCGCGCAGCAACCGGCCGCTGACGGCCGCATCTGCGACCGCCCCATCGTTCCCTGGCTGCTCATCGGTCCCTTCCCCGTCGATACCGGTGCGTTGCGCCTGGACGGACAGGACATTGGCGATCCGGCCGCACTCATGGCCCACGCGGGTGACCACGCCGGCGGCCACGTGTGGCAGTCCGTGGCGATGGACGAGTTGGGCCAGTTCGACTTCTTCAAGGCCTTCCCGGCCACGACGCTCGACAACATGGCCGCGTATGCCGAGACGTATCTGGCGAGCCCGGGCGACCGCACGGTCCGGATCGGCGTGGAGAGCGACGACGACGTGATCGTGTGGCTCAACGGCACTCTGCTCGAACACAACGACGTGGCGCGGGGGGTGGGTACGGCCACCGACACGCTGACGCTGCACCTGCGCCGCGGCGTCAACCGGCTGGTGTACAAGGTGGTGAATCGCGGCGGCGGCATGGGCATGGGGGCGCGGTTCCTCTCGGACAGCCCCGATCCTGTCGGTGACATCGTCGCCTCCGATTCGCCCGACGTGGCGACGCCGATGGCCGCCATGGCATCGCGCTTCCGCGTGGGTCCGGTGGCGGTGCCGAGTGCGGCGCGCCTGGTCGATGCCGGCGGCAGCGCCTCACTCACGGTGCCGCTGCTCGTCTGCGCCGAACGCGGTGACGCGACGGCCTCGGAGGGCATGTTCGCGCTCGGCGCCACGAGCACACACGCGCCGATCGCCGCGGGCGGCTCGCATCCGGCCGTCATACTCGTGGCCCCGTGGGGCGACCTGGTGCGCGGCGTGCTCGACGGCGGGGCGCGCGTCTCGGCGGCCGTGTTCGCTCCCGACTCCGTGCGTGCCCCGACTGCCGCGCCAGCCGACCGGCGCGGCAGCACCGACGTTCCCGTGACGGCGGCGGCGCTGCTCGATCTGCTCGCCCGCCCCATCCAGGTGAGCATCTGGAAACAGGCCGCCCTGCCCACGAGCGCTGCCCTCACGTCCGGCGACTGGGCGCCGCTCGACACGGCCGACGCCGACTCGACCGCGCGCCGGCATCTGGCGGCCATCGGCTTCGCGATGAGCGTCCCCGCCGAACTCGGCGGGCTCACGCTGCAGCTCCATGCAGGCGAGTTCCGGCCGCAGGCCACATTCGCCGTGAACGGAACGCCGGTGCTGGCCGATACGCTGGGCCGTATCACGCTGTGCGCGCCCTGCGCGGCCGGGAGCCAGATCGCGTTCGTACTCCATCCCAACGGCGCCACCTGGTGGGACGCGCCGGTGCTTCGCGTGGCCGATCTGGGATGGCACGAGATTCACGACGGCGCGCAGTGGGCGCGGTTCTTCACGCGCGACAGCACGCTACCCGTGCCGGGGGACAGCGTGGCCCGCGCCATCGCCGCGGCGGCGCTCGCGCCCGACAAGGCGCAGTACCATGCGATCATCGGGCACTGGTCCCAGGTGCTGGCGCCCGCGGTCGCCAAGGCACGCCGCGACACCATCGACGTGGTGGGCAACTCGCACATCGACGCCGCGTGGCTCTGGCGCTGGCGCGAGACGCAGGACGTCATCGACCGGACGTGGGCGACGGCCACCAAGTTGATGGCCAAGTATCCCGACATGCACTTCGCGGCGTCTGCGGCCGTGTATTACGAGTCGCTGGCCGAGCAGCGGCCCGACGTGCTGGCACGCATCAAGGAGCTGGACAGGGAAGGCCGCTGGAACGTGGTCGGCGGCTGGTGGCTGGAACCCGACGTGAACATGCCGTCCGGCGAGTCGCTCGTGCGGCAGGGGCTGTACGGCCAGCGCACCTTCATCAAGATGTTCGGCCATCCGGCGCACGTGGCGTGGATTCCGGACACGTTCGGGTATCCCTGGTCGCTGCCGCAGATCTTCCTCAAGAGCGGGATGGATTTCTTCGTCACGCAGAAGCTGCGCTGGAACGACACGGACAAGTGGCCGGCCCGGCTCAACCAGTTTTACTGGGAGGGACCCGACGGGTCGAAGGTGTTCTCCTACATCCCGTACGGCTACGACAGCGACCTCGATCCCCACGCGCTGGCCACGCAGGACCGTGCGACGGTGGACTCGAGCGCCGTCCCGCGCATGATGACCCTGTACGGCGTGGGCGACCATGGCGGCGGGCCGACGATGCAGATGCTCGAGCGCTCGCACGACCTCAAGCGCATTCCGGCGTTCCCGGTGATTCGCGACGACAGTCCCACCGACGCGCTGACGAAGATGCGGGCGGCCTTCCCCGCCGACGGGCCGGTGGTGCGCGACGAGTTGTACCTGGAATACCATCGCGGGGTGTTCACCACGCAGGCCGAGATGAAGTGGTGGAACCGGCACATGGAGGGGGTGCTCGACGCCGCCGAGGCCGCCGCCACCGTGGCTCCGTCGCCCTACCCGCACGATGCCCTCACCAGGGCGTGGGAGGCCACGCTCTTCAACCAGTTCCACGACCTGCTCGCCGGCTCGGGCATTGATTCCATCTACATGGACGCCAGCCGCGACTATCGCGAAGCCAACGCGCTGGCCGAGGGGGCACTCGCGACGTCGTTGCGCGCCCTGAGCGCGCCGCTCGATACGAAGCCGCTCCGCAAGGGGGACGTGCCGATGGTGGCGTTCAACCCGAGCGGTGTAGCGCGCGCGGGCGCGGTGAGCTTCGCACCACCGGCCGGCGGCGATGGCGTCGATTCCGCCGGCGCGTGGACCGCCATCGATGCGCACGGCCGCGTGCTGCCACGCGAACCGGGCGACTCAGGCCGCATCAACGTGCGCATGGGCACGGTGCCGGCCCTCGGGGCCAGCGTGTTCTTCATGCGCCCGTCGCGCATGCGGCCGCCGGCCACGGTGCCCGGATGGACGTTGGAGAACCGGTACCTGCGCGTGACCATCGACTCGGTCACGGGCGGCATCGCGCGCATGTACGACAAGGTGCACAGGCGCGACGTCCTGGCGCGTGGTCCCGCCGCCAACGGATTGCTGCTCATGGTGGACCGGCCGAAGGACTACGACGCCTGGAACATCGACAACCTGAACGGTGCCCGTAGCTGGCTCGTGGCGCGTCCCGGCGACGCGCACCCCCGCGTCACACGTGATGCGTTCGGCAGCACGATCACGGTCTATCGCGGCAGGGACAGTTCACTCGTCACACAGCGCTACGAACTGCCCGCCGACGCCGACCGACTGGACGTGGAGACGATCGTCGACTGGCACCAGTCGCACCAGCTTCTGAAGGCGGTGTTTCCGCTCGCGTTCCACGTGGACAGCACCCACGCCGAGATCCCGTACGCCGTGATCGGCCGGACCACGCGCCCGCGGACGCGGCAGGACAGCGCGCGCTTCGAGACGCCGATGCTCCGGTTCGTGGATGGTTCCGCCGCCGACGGCATCTACGGCGTGGCGATCGCGAACGGGGGCAAGTACGGCTACAGTGCCAGCGGCGACACGATCTTCGTCACCCTGCTGCGCTCGCCGAAGTCGCCCGACGAGCACGCCGACATGGGAACGCAGACGTTCCACTACAGCATCGTGCCGCATGTGGGCGACTGGCGGGCTCCGGCAGTGCGCCGGGCCGCGCGCGCGCTCAACGAACCGCTCCGCGCGGTGCGTGTGGACGCGCACGCCGGCCGGGGACGCGCCACGACGAGCCCATTCACGATCGTCGGCGGCACCGTCGAACTCGCCGCGCTCAAGCGTGCGGAAGACGGCAACGGGTGGATCGTGCGGTTGGTGGAAACGAGCGGCAAACCGACCACGGCGGTGCTGCGGTTCGCCGCCCCGGTCACGGCGCAGGAGACCGACCTCATCGAGCGGCCGACGGGCAAGTCGTTCCCCTCGCGCGGCAGGATGCTGTCGGTGCCGATGGGCGCATGGGACATCGAGACGCTACTGATTCCGGAGAAGCCGTGACGCGATTCCCGCGGCTCCCGATGTGCCGGAGGCGATGGTGGTGAGCCTTCGCGGCATTCTGTCGCCCAACCCGCGGCTCACCCGGGAGGAGTACGAACTGGCGCAGGCCTTGGGTCGCAAGGGCTACGCCATTCGCGGCGGCCTGCGCATGGCCCGGTGGCTGCTGCTCCTCAGCGTCGCGATCCTCGGCGCCCGCGGCTACATGGCCGGAAACTGGGAGCGGCTACTCACGGTGCGTGTGGGGTTCGAAGTGCTGGCGCTTGTCATCGTCTGCTCGATGTTCGTGGCCTACACCACGTACGCGCTGATCTGGAAGGCACTGACGCAGATGTTCGGGCCGAAGCCGGGGCCGTAGCCCCTACTTCGGCCACCCCTCCCGCGGCAGCTTCTTCGTGATCTTCACCGCATTCGCGTAGTACACCTTCTTCAACACGCTGTCCGGCAGGTCGATGCCGTACAGCTTCCAGAACGCGTGGTACGGCCGGTAATAGTCGAAGTACTCGTCCGACGTTTCGAGCACCCGCCAGTAGTACGGATATTCTCCGGGCTGGAAGGAATCCTTCCCGAACAGAATGCGGTCCTGGTACTTCACGAAAAAGTCGTGCGCGCCCCGCGGCTGGCGCCCGATGTCGTACAGCACCGCGCCGATCTCCGTGTACACGTTCGGCATCGCGTCTAGCATCCGGCCCAGCGACGCAAGATCGTTGGCGTGCCACCCCATGTGCGCCGCCACGAAGACCGTCTTCGGATGCCTGCGGAACATGTTGTCCCGCTCGGTCATCAGCTCCTCGAAGCTCGGATACCGATCCTGCGGGTAGCGCCGGTCGCCGAATAGTGAGAGTTCCAACCACCGTTCGTTGGTGTAGTCGATGGGTTGGAAGAACTCCTGCGGGTCGGCCGTGTGGATGAACACGGGAACCCCCAGGCGCGCGCATTCGTCCCAGATCGGATCGAGCTCGGGATCGTCGATACGCAACCGCGTGCCGTCCGGCTTCCGGATCGAGAGACCGAGGCTCTTCGAGATCTCGCCCACCCCTACCGCGCCCGCCGCGATGTCGGCGTCGAGCTGCTTCACCGCTCTGTCCGCCCACTCGGGCCCGACGTCGCGAAAGTTGATGCCCGCCAGCACGAACGCGCGTCCGTTCATCTTCGGCGACGCTTTGATGTTCCCCACGTATGTCGCCAGCCGGTCGCCCGACACATTGTCGGCAGCGATCATCATCCGCACATTGAGGCTGTCCAGCGCATTGCCCAGATGCGTGAGCCCTTCCTGGGACCCGAGCAACCCGCCGGGATGCCCGTGAAAGTCGATGGCCGGGTACTTGGCCTTTGGCTTCAGATGCTCGGCAGTCACAAGCGTCGAATGCGGGCGGTAGTCGACGATGCTCGGCGGCGTGAATTCCGGCGCTCGGCACAGGCGCGGCCGGATCTCCGTCATGCCGGCGGGACACTGCTCGCCGTCCTTGATCTGAACGGCGCCGCCCATGAAGCCGCGGCCGCCCTGACGGCCCGCCGGGGGAACCTGCGACGCTAGCGATCCGGCAAGGACCGCGATCGAGACCAGGGCGAGATACGACGGCGTATGGCGCATGGCGGTCGGGGGTTGGAGGGAACCCGCGGTTCGACGACGACGCCGACTAGTGTAGCGCCGTTCTGGCTCCACCGCGCGCCGGTTCGTAACTTCGGACGAATTCCTTTCCTTTGTCGCAGCCGCCGCACGCCCCTCCGTCACGTCTGCCCGCCAAACATGCATCTGCCATCTCGCCGCATCCCGCCTCGGGCGATCGCCGTCTTGGGGCTCCTCGCCGTGATCCCCGCCGTCGCCCGCGCCCAGGCTCCCGCGCGCGCCCGCGTCGATACCGCCGGAGACCTGCGCAACGTGCTCGCGCCCGGCTACATCCTGCAGGATCGCAATCGCGACGACGTCATCGACTTCGTGAACGCGAAGATCGTGCTTCCGGCGTCGCCCTCCGAGGCCGACGTCGCCGCCGCGGCCAACGTCGCCGCCCGACTGGGCTACGAGACCTCCGCGGCCAACCTGGACCTGACCACCAGCGACACGGCCCGCGTCGCGGCGTACGACGTGCCCGTGATCCTCATCGGTGCCGGCAACGCGCTGGTGGCCAGGGGCGGCGCCGCGCTCGCGCACGCCGTCGACGGTCTGGCCCCCGGACAGGGCGCCGCGGTGCGCGTCGCGCCGAATGCGTTCTTCAAGCAGGGAGGCGTGCTGCTCGCCGGCGAAGACGGCTCCGGACTGCTGGCCGCGGCCGGCTACTTCTCGGGACGCTACCCGAACGTCTGGAGCACGCACGGCATCACCTACGCTGACCTCGCCGCCCGGGTGGACAGCTTTCTTTCCGAGCACGAGGCGGCCCCGACGGCGCTGTCACTCGATCGCTTCGTGATCGACGCCGCCCACCCCGGTGTGGCCCGCGCTGACGTCACCCTCCAATTCGCCGACACCGCGTCGCGCGAACGCGCCGCGACCGCACTCGACAAGCCCGATTCGACGGTGCGGTTTGCCGACCTCGACCGCGTGGACCTCGCGCTCTCCGCCGGCGGCGTCACGCGCACCGTGCACCTGCTCCCGCCCAAGCCGTGGCAGACCAAGGCAGGCGCCGAGTACACCCCACACGACGACCCGTCGTTCTCACTCGGCGACCTCTACACCATCAAGGGCCTGTTCCGCGACTCCGATAAAGATCTCCTCCCCGATCGCGCCGATGCGTTCGTCTCGCTGCACGGCACGCAGTCGCCCGACGAACTCGCCGCGTTCAGCGAGCGGGTGGGACTGGAGACGGCCGGTATGCGGCTGCCCTTCGTGCGCGTGAGCGGCGAGGACGACCATCCCGAGAAGTCCGGCTTCCCGATCGTGTTCGGCGTCGATCACTACCAGACACGCCGACTCGGGGCCGCCGGCGAACTCGTGGGCGCCGCCGACACGCCGGGCGAAGGCTTCATGCAGTTCGTACACGGCGGCTTCGGCGGCAAGAACGGCCTCGTGATCGGCGCCCCCGACAAGGCCGGGCTCGACGCGATCACCGACTACGCCGCCCGTCGCATGCCGTATCTCTGGAAATACGGCAAGGGCAACTACCAGCTCTCCGATGTCGAGACCGAGGTCCGGCGCTTCCTTCAGGCGCGGGAGGCCCCCGGGCAGATCGCGCTCGCGGTGTACAAGCTCGGCCAGTGGCTCGACCGGCTGCAGGGCAAGACCATCGATTCCATCGGCGTCGAGATTGCCGCCAAGGATCGCTACGCGGGCCTCGACGACTACGCCCGACAGATGGTGCACGAGCGGTTTCCGAACGCCAAGGTCACCGTGCTCACGCAGAAGACGGGCTTCGGCGGCGGGAAGACCATCTTCACGCAGGAAGCGACGCTCCCCTGGGAAGTGGACGCCTTCTGGAAAGACTTCCGCGCCGCGGCGCTGCCCGAGTTCTCGGCGTCGAGCAAGGGCACGATCGAGGTCCGGCTCAGCGAGTCACCCGCCGAGCGTGAGAAGATTGCCGCGCAGATCCGCCGGGAGCTCGCGTCCAGAGGCGTGCCGAACGGCGCCATGGACGTGAAAGTGCTCAGTGCGTACAAGCAGGGGTACGGATGGTTGCACGACGTGATCATGCCGCAGCTCGCCGGCAAGCACGCGGCGCACATCGCCATCACCTATCTCTCGCTCAAGGACTCGAAGGAAGTGCGGTGGAGCCAGGTGGAGTCGCCTACCCGCTGGTTGCAGGAGCTGTATCCCATCGACGACGTGATGGCCAAGCAGCTCGGCGTCCCTGACTCGGCGATCACCTTCACCCCGACCGACAAGACCGATCCCATCTACACGGTGAAGGCCACCGCCGCCGACGGGAGCACCATCCTCTCGGCGTCGTTCAGTCCCAAGTACGTGATCCGCCCGATGTTCGATCTCTTCCCGTCGTACGAGCACATCCGCGTGACCACCGGGTGGGTGCACGTCGTGGATCGCGGGAAGACCGTGCTCGACCAACGCGTGGAGACCGACCCCGAGACCTTCTGGGACTATTTCCAGCAGAAGACCTACCCGAAGATCGCCGACTACTTCATGGACGTGCAGGACGGCCGCCCGTCGCAGGGCTACGCGCCCTACTTCGATCGCCTCGACGTCTCGCTGTCGGCGAGCGAGCCGAGCTACCGCATCGGCCTCGACGAGGAGCAGATCTCGTCGATGGAGGCGATCCACGAGGACATCTACTTCGAGACGCTCACCCTGTTCGACCTGCTGGGCGGTCGCTGGGGGATCGGCAACGTCAACTATCCGGGACGCATCCTGCCGCACATCGGGCTGCCCGTGGACGGCCGGCCGCCGCACGTGAAGATCAGCTTCACCGGCAAGGACAACGTGGTGCCGCGACTGGTGATGGCCTATCACGAACGCGGACACGATCCGGTGCGTGACCGGTACGACCTGTCGCCCCTCCCGACCCCATCGCCGGCGTTGCACGGCATTCGCGTGAAGGCCGGCGCCGACGGCGTCGCGCAACTCATGTTCGACGTCACCGCCAACGATTCCTCGTACGCCTGGAACGACTACAAGCTCCGCGGCACCGAAGAGAGCGTCGACCGGCAGATGCTCCCCGCCGACCTGCTGGCCGGCATGGTGCGCGCCATGGCCCGGCTCCATGTACAGGGCGTGGCCGACAGCGCGCTGAGCTTCGACCGCGTGGGATCGCTGCTGTTCCGCATCACCCTGCACGACAGCACCGTCAAGTACAGCCGGTTCGTGCAGACGGTGCGCAGCCCGCACCCGATGTCCACCGAGCGCCCCGTACTCTACGCCAAGGACTTCAAGTACCACGGGCAGCAGATCGTGCAGTGGGACACGCCCATTCCTCCTCCGGAAGCCGACTCGGACATGGCCAGCTTCGCGACCTTCCCGGGCGTGCATCCGTACTGGGTGGGGCGGTCGTTCCTCGGCAAGAACATCTTCGCCGAGGACTTCCTTCCGCCAATGGACGCGAAGTTCGTGTCGCAGGCCAAGCTCGACGCGCTCAAGCCCACGCTCCTGCTCTCGGGGCGCCAGCATGCCAACGAGGTATCGAGCACCAGTTACATCCTGCGCTTCGGCGAGCAGTTGGCCACCGATACAGCGTACGCGAGCCTGCTGCGCAAGGTGAACATCGTGCTGCACCCGATCATGAACGCCGACGGCGCGCAGCTCGACTACGACTATCAGCAGATCACCCCCGACTACATGCTCCACGCCAGCTATCTGGGGGCGCTGGGCGTCGACGCGACCACCGGGGCGGGCACGCCGGATCCGGTGTATCCGGAGTCGAACGTGCGCCCCGAGCTGCAGGCCATGTGGCTGCCCGACATCTTCATGAACCTGCACGGGTACCCCAGCCATGAATGGGTGCAACTCTTTGCCGGCTACTCGGCGTGGGTGCGCGGCCGGACCGGAGAGTCGCGGCAATGGTGGGCGCCGCGCGGGTGGTTCGTGCCGGGCTTCAGCTACGTGGACGACCCGGCGCATCCGGAATGGAAACAGGCGCAGTTCGCCATTCTCGATACCGTGGCGGCCGCCATCACCGGCGACTCCGCCGTGCAGGCCATGAATCACCGACTCTACGCCCGCTACCAGAAATACGGCCGCCAGGACGTGGAGAACTTCCGCGAGTACTTCCGGCATGGCATCCTGGTGTACCAGGCGCTGCGTGGCCGTCCGCTCGACGGCGGTGGCAACGGACGCGGGGGACGCGGCGGCGCGGCGGCCTCACCGCTCAGCAGTCCGCGCATCAGCTACTTCTCGATGGTCACCGAGGCGCCCGACGAGACCGCCCGCGGCGACTGGCTCAAGCTGGTAGCGGGCGCGGGCCTCACCGAAGTCCACGCGTTGGCGCGGTATCTCGCCGAGGGGGAGAACCGGGTGAAGCACAATGTCGCGGAGTACGACGGGTTCGTGAACCGGAGCGAGGCGCGGGTGAAGCCGGTGCTGCCCAGAGGGACGAAGGCAGCGCGGGAACCGGGACGCGGAAGCGTGGGACGGCCGGGCTCGAGGCGCGGGCGTGGGAGCGGCGAATCCCGGACGAACAACCCCCGTTAAGCAAATCCTAATCTGGAGTTAATCTCCGGCTTCTATCGCATCTCGGGGATCGGCGTAGCGTTGCGGTCATGACCCCACCCCCTGGCGGCGCATGGGCTCCGCCCCGCCGCCGTGCCTCCGTTGTTCCCTCGATCCTGGTCGCCGCACTCGTCGTCGCCGCCGCGGGATGCTCCCGCCGCCCGACGACGGCGCCGACCCCGGTACCGAACGCGCCGGAAGTCGCCATCTACCGGACCGTCGCCGAATCGGTATACGTGCGGAACACCGGCCGCTCCGTCGGCATCGTGACCTCCACACTCGATACCGCCTGTCTGGCATCGAGTTGCCGACCGTTCATGACCCGCTGGGGGCTCGATCCGCTCTGGTGGGCCGCGGGCGACTCGGCGAACGCGATCACGGCCCGTGCCAACCTGCTCGTACGCATCGGCGAGCCGATGACGCTGGCCGGCGTGGCCGCCGGCCAGCTGCTGCTGCAGTCCGTGGCGCCCGACTCGGCGGCCGTGGTGGCTGCGCAGCCCGACACAGCGCACTGGAAGGCCTTCAAGGAGCGCCACGGCGGCGCATCGGGATTCCTCTGGTTCTCGCCCATCGGGTTCGACACGTCGCGCCACTCCGCCATCGTGTTCGTCGACTGGCAGTGCGGACCCGCCTGCGGGCACACCGTCGCCGTCGCGCTTCGCGCCGACCCGACGGGCACCTGGCGAATCCACGACATCCTCCTCATATCCTCACGGGCACCGCAGTCGCATCGCGGAGGCCGCTGACCTTCCCCCCCACCGCATGACCAACTCCGGTACCTCCACCGGCGCACAACCGACGGCGCTCACGCGCGACGTGACCGCCGCGATCGTGCATTGCGAACTCACGCATCGCGATCGCGTGCCGATCGACGTGGGCCGCGCGCGCACACAGCACGCCGCGTACGAGGAGGCGCTCCGCGTCGTGGGGTGCACGGTGGAGCGCGTGCCGACCCCGCCCGATCTGCCCGACGCCGTATTCATCGAGGACACGGCGCTCGTGTTCGACGAGATCGCCGTGATGACGCACCCCGGAGCCGAATCGCGCCGAGCGGAGTTGCCGCCGGTGGAACGCGCGCTCGCTCCGCGCCGGCCCTCGGCGCGCATCCAGCCACCGGGCACGCTCGATGGCGGCGACGTGCTCGTGGTGGACCGGCACGTCTTCGTGGGATCGTCGTCGCGCACCAACGAAGCCGGCGTCGAGCAACTCCGCGCCGTTCTCCGCCCCTTCGGCTATACGGTGGAAGCGGTGCCCGTGCTCGGCTGCCTGCATCTCAAGTCGGCGGTGACCGCCATCGGCGGGAGGACGCTGCTCATCAACCGTGCCTGGACGCGAGCCGACGCCTTTCGCGCATACGATCTCGTGGACGTGCACCCGTTCGAACCCGCCGGGGCCAACGCGCTGCGGATCGGCGAACAGTTGATCTATCCCGCGGAATTTCCGCGCACCGCCGAGCGCCTGGAGCGGCGCGACCTGAAGCTGCACACCGTCCCGGCGAGCGAGTTGGCCAAGGCGGAGGGCGGGGTGACGTGCTGCAGTCTCATCGTGTGGTGAGGCAGTGAAGCGGTGTAGGGCAATCGCCCTCAGGCGCCCGCCGATTCCCTGATGTATGGGAGCACGGGACGCCGATTAGTTGCGGCGTACGCGGCGGATGCCGCATCGCAGTCCCGCTTCTCCCGATCACGGCCTCACCGAAAGACGGACCCGACCATGCGGAACCTTCAGCTCAGCGCCAACTTCGCCATCTTCGTGCTCTTCTTCGGCCTCTCGCTCCTCGAGGCCATTCGTGCCCATTCCTGGGCGATGGCTGCCGTCTGGGCCTCCTTCGCCGTGCTGTTCCTGGTGGCCGATCGGCGCGAACATCGCGCCGAAGTGCGCCGCTAGACGAACTCCCCCCCGTCGGCCACATTCGGTGGTCGCGCACGCCATCGGTGGTGCCCCGCATCCCCGAGTCGGCGCCGCGCCGCCGACTTGAACCGCGGGGTCTCACGTGCAATCCATCTCCACCCCCAACGCGCCACAACCGGCCGGCCACTATTCCCAGGCCGTCGTCCACGGGGGCCTGGTGTACGTGGCCGGGCAGCTCCCGCTGGATCCCGCCACCGGCGAGGTCGTCGGCCCCGGCGACGCCGAGGCGCAGACCGAGCAGACGCTGCGCAACGTGGAAGCGGTACTCCGCGCCGCGGGCAGTGGACTCGACCGCCTGCTCTCGGTGACCATCTACGTCACGGGCCGCGATCTCTGGGGCGCCGTAAACGCGGCCTATTCGCGCATGCTCGGCAACCACTGCCCGGCGCGGGCCATCGTGCCGGTGGGCGAGTTGAAGCCCGGATGCTCGATCGAGATCCAGGCCATCGCCGTACAGAAACGCTGATCGAGAAGGCCGAGGACGGTCCCGACGCAACTGCCGTAGGCTGACGGCTGCAAGGTGACGGCTCACAACCTTCGGTTCATCAAATGCGAAACGGCAGGCCGTGAGCGGCCTGCCGTCAGCGTTCACCCGTCAGCGACCTACTTGATCTTGCTGGCGTACGGCCGTTCGCCGTATCCGGTGTAGATCTGCCGCGGACGCGCGATCTTCTGCTCCTTGTCGTTGAGCATCTCCTCCCACTGCGCCAGCCAGCCGGCCGTGCGCGCCACCGCGAACAGCACGGTGAAGAAGTCGGTGGGGAACGCCATCGAGCGGTAGATCAGGCCGGTGTAGAAGTCCACGTTCGGGTAGAGCTTGCGTGACACGAAGTAGTCGTCGGACAGGGCGATGCGCTCCAACTCCAGCGCGATCTCCAGGTCGCTGTCCATCCCGACCTGCTCGAAGACTTCATAAGCGAGCTTCTTCACGATCTTCGCCCGCGGATCGTAGCTCTTGTACACCCGGTGGCCGAAGCCCATGAGCCGGCCGCTGCCGTTCTTCACCGACTCGATGAAAGCGGGCACGTTCTTCTTGTGGCCGATCTCCTTGATCATGCGCAGCACCTGCTCGTTCGCGCCGCCGTGCAGCGGGCCGAATAGGGCCGCGATGCCGGCCGCCACCGCCGAGAACGGGTCGACGTGCGACGAGCCCACGGCCCGCACCGCATTCGTCGAGCAGTTCTGCTCGTGATCGGCGTGGAGGATGAACAGCACTTCGAGCGTCTTCACGAACACCGGATTGGCTTCGTACTTCGACTCCGACATCCGGGCCACCATCGACAGGAAGTTCTCGACGTAGCCGAGATCGTTGTCCGGATAGATGAAGGGCAGCCCCTTCACGTGCCGGTACGCGAATGCGGCCAGCGTCGGCACCTTGGCCAGCAGCCGGATGATCGCGATGTTCCGCTGCTCGGGGTCGTCAATGTGCTTGGCCTCGGGGTAGAACGACGACAGGGCCGCCACGGTGCTGCACAGCATCGACATCGGATGCGCATCGTACCGGAAGCCCTGCAGGAAGCCCTTGATGTTCTCGTGCACGTAGGTGTGGTACTTGATGTCGTGTTCCCACTGCCCGTACTGCTTCTTGTCCGGCAGTTCGCCATGCCGCAGCAGCCACGCCACTTCGAGGAAGGTGGCGTTCTCGGCCAGCTGCTCGATGGGATAGCCGCGGTAGCGCAGGATTCCGTTGCCGCCGTCGATGTACGTGATCGCGCTCTTGCACGACGCCGTATTCATGAACGCCGGATCGTAGGTCATCATCCCGAACTGTTCGGGACTGGTCTTGATCTTGCGCAGGTCCATGGCGCGAATCGTCGTGTCGCCCACGACGCCATCGGTCATGATCGGCACCGAGTACGCCGTGCCGGTGCGCGTGTCCGTGATCTCCAACGCCGCCGCGGCGGCGTCGGCGCGATGGTCGGTCTTTTCGAGCGTCGCGACAGATGCCCCTGCGGCGCCAGACTCAGTTGTCTTGGCCATGCTACGTTCTCCGAAGGTGAAATCAAGCTGGCCGAGTGCGTCCGGCCGCGTCCGTAACAATCTATGGAATGTACTCCCGAGGGGCATGCCTGCGGCCGTCAGGCAATTAATGTGATTCCATCGCGACAAACCCTGACACCCGGTCCGCAGAAACGCTGACACTAACCCCGGCACCGTCCTCGTGATCCCCCTCCTTCCACCGTCTGTCCCGCTTGCCCTCCCGCTGCCGCCCGCCTCCACGCTGGCGCTCGTGGCCATCGTGTCGGCCCTCGGCGGCGGTGTGAATTCGATTGCCGGCGGCGGCACGCTGCTCACCTTCCCCGCGCTCATCGCGCTCGGCGTGCCCCCCATCATGGCGAACGCTACCAGCACCGTAGCCCTCTGGCCGGGCTCGGCGGCGAGCATCTGGGGGTATCGCCGGGAGCTGACGGGATCCCGACGCTGGGCGCTCTGGTTCGCGCTGCCCAGCTTCCTGGGCGGCGCCGTAGGCGCCACCCTCCTCCTGCGGACCCCAGAGGCGCGATTCGCCGCCCTCGTACCCTGGCTCGTGCTGGCGGCAACGGGGATGTTCATGATGCAGGGGCCGCTCCAGCGCCGGCTGCGCGCCCGGGCCGCCGCGCGGCGCACGTCACCGGCGAGCGACGTTGTGATTACCACCGGCCGCCCCGCCGGCGGCATCCTCCTCGCCCAACTGGCGATTGGGACATATGGGGGGTACTTCGGCGCCGGCATCGGCATCCTGATGCTTGCCGCGCTCGGGTTCATGGGGCTCGCCAACATCCACCGCATGAACGGACTCAAGGCGTGGGGCGGGCTGTGCATCAACGCCATGGCCGCCGGCATCTTCATCGTCGGCGGACTGGTGAGTTGGCACATCGCGCTCGCGATGGCGGTGGGGTCGACGGCCGGTGGGTACGGTGGAGCCCGCATCGCGCAGCGCGTGCCGCAGGCCTGGGTGCGGTGGGCGGTGGTATTCGTTGGACTGTCGAGCGGCGTCTGGCTGTACGTCGCCCACCGCCACGGTCTGCTCTGATCAGACCGCTTTCGGCGCTCCGAGCTTCCGCACGACGGCGAATTCTTCCGCCGTCACCGGTTGTACCGAGAGCCGGCTCCCCTTCTGCAGCAGCGCCATTCCCGCCAGCGCCTTCACGCCGCGCAGTTCGACCAGTGCCACCGGGTGCGTGAACCGCTCCACTGCCTGCAGGTCCACCATCATCCACGTAGGCGCTTGGGGTTTGGACTTGGGGTCGAAGTGGGGATCCTTGCGATCGAAGGCGGTGTGGTCGGGATAGGCCTCCCGCACCACGCGGGCCACCCCAACAACGGCCTTGGGGTCCGCATTGCTGTGGTAGAACAGCACGAGGTCACCCTTCTTCATGCCGTCGCGCAGGAAGTTGCGGGCCTGATAGTTCCGGACGCCGTCCCAGCAGGTGGTCTTCCGCGGGCTGGCCGCCAGGTCGTCGAACGAGAAGGCGTTCGGCTCGGTCTTCACGAGCCAGTAGTGGCGATCGGGCATGCGCCGAATCTAGCGCCCTCCGCCTGACGCCCGCGGCGGCGATCTCCCCACTTTCCGAGCGGGGAACTCCTGGACACGTTTCAGACATGGCGACTCCCATCGGCGCATCGGCGCCCGCCGCTCCGGCACCGCATCCGGTCGAATCGCGCGATCCGGCCACCGGAGAGGTCTGGCGTCGCTTCGACGCCGCGACGCCCGCCGACGTGGCGGCCGCGCTGTCGGCGGCACGCCGCGCGCAGGCGGCGTGGCGCATGCGCCCGCTGCACGAACGGGCGCGACACCTGGATGGCTTCCGGCGCGCGCTGTACGCGCGACGCCACGAGGTGGCCGACGCCATCAGCCAGGAGTGCGGCAAGCCCGCCGTCGAGGCGTTGAGCGAAGTACTGGTCACGCTGGATTTCGCCCGCTTCTACCGCCGCCGAGACGTGCTCCGCGTGCTCCGCCCCAAGCGGTTCACGGGCGCCACGCCGCCCATGTGGCGCAAGCGCGTGCAGGTCACCGAGGAGCCGTTCGGCGTGATCGGCGTGATCTCGCCCTGGAACTACCCATTCATGCTCGCGTCGGCGATCACGCTGCCGGCGCTGGTCGCCGGCAACGGTGTGCTGCTCAAGCCCTCGGAGTTCACCACGCAGACCGGCCTGCTGGTGGCCGAGTTGCTGCACGAGGCCGGGGTGCCGCGGGATCTGATCCGCGCTCTGCCAGGCGATCGCGGTACCGGCGCGGCGCTCATCGAGCAGGGATGCGACAAGATCTTCTTCACGGGCAGCGACGCCACAGGACGGAAGGTGGCGGCGGAGTGCGGCGCGCGCCTCATTCCCTGCGTCCTCGAGCTCGGCGGGAGCGATCCGGCCATCGTGCTCGACGACGCCGACCTGCCACGCACCGCCGACGGCATCGCCTGGGGCCGTTTTTCCAACAGCGGACAGACCTGCGTGGCGCCCAAACGCGTGCTGGTGCACGAGGCCGTCTACGATCGGTTCGCCGCGATGCTGGCCGAGCGCGTACGCGCCATCAAGGCCAGCACGGCGCGCGAGTCGAGCGAGATGGGCCCGCTGGTGCGCCCGGAGCAGACGGCGCGAATCCGCGCCCAGTTCGACGACGCGCTGGCGCACGGCGCCCATGTGGCGGCCACCGGGCCCGCGGGCAGCGACCGGCTGTTCCCGCCGGTCCTGCTCACCCATGTGAGCCCCGACATGCGCGTGCTGCGGGAGGAGACGTTCGGGCCGATTCTCCCCATGGTCCGGGTGCGGGACGACGACGACGCGGTGACGCGGGCCAACGACTCGCCCTTCGGGCTCAGCGCCAGCGTGTGGAGTGGCAACCGCCGGCGGGCCATGGCCGTGGCGGCGCGCCTCGACGCAGGAAGCGTGGTGATCAACGACTCCGTGGTGGTGGCGGGCATGAGCGATGTTCCGCACGGCGGGGTGAAGGCCAGTGGGTCGGGACGCGCCCACGGCGTGGCCGGCCTCCTCGAATGCGTCCGTACCAAGACGGTCGTGGACGAGCGACTGCCGAGCCTCCGTCAGGCCTGGTGGTTCCCGTATCGCCCCGGCGGGCGTGACGCGTTCGACGGCGTGGTGACGGCCATGCACGGACGCGGGCCGATGGCGCGATTGCGCGGATTGTGGCGCGCCCGCGGCCTGTTGCGGGGGCTCCGCCCTTGAAGCGAGGGCGCGAGGTGTCGAGCTTTCGCCCATGAACGATTCGGGAATTTCGCTGGCGGTCGTGATCCCCGCCCTCCGGGGCGTGCTGCTCGGCCTCGGCATCCTGGCCGCGTTGGCGGCGGCCCTCGCATGGGCGGTGCGCACACGGCGACTGGCGCCGTTCAGCTTCGGCGCGCGGCTGGCCCGCCGCTGGATCGATCCCATGCTGATGCCGGTGGAGCGCGTGGTCATCCGCGCCGGGGGCAGCGCGGCCAGCGCGCCCTGGTGGGGGCTGGTGTTCGTGGCCGTGGCCGGCGCGCTCATCCTCACCGGCGTCCAGGCCATGGCCGGCCTGGTGTACGAGGTGGCGTGGGCGGTACAGTCGCCGGCGCGCGTGTTGGTGCTCCTCGTGTCGTGGGCCTTCGCGATTCTGCGCCTCGCGCTCATCGTGCGCGTGCTGGCCTCGTGGCTGCCGATTCCGCCGTATTCGCGCTGGATTCGCTGGACCTATCCGCTCACCGAGTGGATGCTGCGTCCCCTCCGCTCGGTGATCCCGCCGCTCGGCATGATCGACATCACGCCGGTGGTGGCCTACTTCGCGCTCTGGCTGGTACAGAGCCTGCTGCACATTCCCTGATGCCGCTCGACGCACGGCCACGCGATGGCGGGGTTCGCGTGACCGTGCACGTGCAGCCGCGCGCCGCGCGCACCGAGCTGGCGGGTGTCCACGGGACGGCGCTCAAGGTGCGTCTGAACGCCCCGCCGGTGGACGGCGCCGCCAACGATGCGCTGGTGCGCTTTCTGGCTGAACGATTCGGCGTTCCGCGCCGCGCGGTGCGCGTGGTCAGCGGACATGCGGCGCGCACCAAGATCGTCGAACTGGACGGCGTGGAGGTAGACGCCGTGCGGCGCGCCGCGGGCGAACGCTAGCCCTTTGGACCCACGGCCATCGCGCGCTGCATGGCCTGCTCCAGCTGTTCCATGGTGAACGGCTTGCCGAGGAACGGCGTCTGGTGATCGCGCAGCTCGCCCCGCGTGAACTCGTCGGCGTGCCCGGAAATGAAGAGCACGTGCACGTCGGGGCGGATGGCCAGGAGGGCGTCGCGCAGTTCCAGACCCGTCATGCCGGGCATCCGGATGTCGGTGATCAGCAGGTCGATGTGCTCGTTGAACATGCGATTGAGCTGCAGCGCCTGCTCACCCGACGCGGCGTCGAGCACGGTGTGCTGATGCCGCTCGAGCGTCCGGCGGATCATGTCGCGCACGGCTTCGTCGTCGTCCACCAGCATGATCGTGAGACGCTGGGTGGGCGCGGCCCGCGGGGCATCGAGCGGACGGGTGCCCGGGCGCGACTCCTTGCTGGGCCCACCGGGTACCAGGCGCAGCACCGGCGTGCCGCTGGGCCCCGACGGCCGGCGCGGCGCCGGTGATGCGGGAGCCCCCCTGGGCTCCGGCGTCTCGTCCCCGGCCGTTTCGACTCCCGACGAAGCGCTCGCCAGTGCCGCGAGATCGGCTTCGGTGGCCTCGTACCGGGGAAGGTAGGCTGAGAACGTGGTGCCCTGATCGGAGGTGCTGGTGGGCCACACGTAGCCGCCGCTCTGCTTGACGATGCCGAACACGGTGGCAAGCCCCAGTCCCGTGCCGGCCTCCTTCGTCGTGTAGAAGGGATCGAACGCCCGGCTCAGCGTGAGTGGATTCATGCCCGCGCCCGTGTCGATCACGTCGAGTCGCACGTACGGCCCCGGGTGCGGCGACACGCCCCACTTGATGAACTCCTTGTCCAGGTCAACGCCGCTCGTCTTGAGGATGATCTTCCCCCGCTCGACGATCGCGTCGCGCGCGTTCATCACGAGGTTGAGCACCACCTGCTCGAGTTGGATGGGGTCGACCATCACGAGCCCGACATCCTCGCCCAACTCGAGCGTCAACTCGATGTTGCTCGCCGCCAGAATGCGGAGCATGGGGTACATCTGCTGGAGTCGCGCATTCAGATCGACGATCTGGGGCCGCAGCAATTGCCGCCGGCTGAACGCGAGCAGTTGTCCGGTGAGGCCCGCCGCCCGTTCGGCAGCCTTCACGATCTCCGCCACGCACTCTTCGGCGGCCGCGTTTTCGCCCACCGCTTCGAGGAGCAGGGACGAGAAGCCCTTGATCGCGGTGAGGAGGTTGTTGAAGTCGTGCGCCACGCCGCCCGCGAGCAGACCGACCGCTTCCATCTTCTGCGCATTGCGCATGCGGATCTCGATCTGCCGTCGCTCGGTGACGTCCACGAACATGCCCATGATCCCCGCCACGTCGCCGTCGCGATCGCGGAGCACAGCCGTATGGATCAACACGTTCAGCCGCGATCCGTCTCGCCGCGTGCGCACGACCTCGGTTCCGCGTGTCGCACTGCCTTCAATGGACTTGCGAATCAATTCAAACATCTTGGGAACGGCTTCCGGAGGCACGTGCGGCGGGGGCTGCCCGATGACCTCTTCCTCCTTCCACCCGAACAGGCGCTCGGCCTCGGAATTCCACATCAGCACCCGGGCGTCGGTATCGACAACCGTGATCGCGAGCGGCGACTGCTTGAGCAGTTCGCCGAACGGCTCGAGCGCCGGGGGCAGCCCCGTTCCGGATTCGCGTGGTTTTCGACGATCAGCCATGACGCACCGATGCCTGGTATGGGCGGAGACCGCGCCGGCTCGCTTGCCTCGCCGACCGGCCGCCCATTAATATGATCAACACACTCGTTCGTGGCGATTTCCGGCAAATTGCGGCCACGTTAAACAATCGCTAAAGCGCCTGGCTCGGCGCTCTCCGCTCCGGGCCTGTTTTGTTTTCCCCGACCGTCGTCGTCCATGCCGACCACATCCCATCCGTATCTCCGTGCCCTCTCGAACCGGGTCCTCGTGTTCGACGGAGCGATGGGTACGAATATTCAGCGGTATCATCCCTCGGCGGAAGACTTCGGGGGCAAGAGCCTGGAGGGGTGCAACGACCACCTCGTGCTCACCCGCCCCGAAATGATTCGCGAAATCCACGAATCGTTCCTCGCCGTCGGCTGCGACGTGGTGGAAACATGCACGTTCCAGTCCTCGCCCCACCGACTCCGGGAGTGGGGCATCGAGCCCCGCACCCACGAATTGAACGTGACCGCGGCCCGCCTGGCCCGCGCCGCATGCGATCGCTTTGCCAGCGCTGCACACCCACGGTTCGTGGCCGGCTCCATCGGCCCCACCGGCATGCTCCCGTCGAGCAGCGACCCCGCCCTCTCCAATATCACCTTCGCGCAGCTCTCCGACACCTACTACGCGCAGGCGCGGGCGCTGGTTGAGGGCGGCGTCGACGTGCTGCTCGTGGAGACCGCCCAGGACATCCTCGAAGTGAAGGCGGCCATCACCGGCTTCGAGCGGCTGTTCTCGGAGATCGGCCGGCGCGTGCCCATCCAGGCCCAGATCACGCTCGACGTGAGCGGACGGATGCTCCTCGGCACCGACGTGGCCAGTGCGCTCACCACACTCGAGGCGCTGCGGGTCGACGTGATCGGCCTCAACTGTTCCACCGGGCCCGAGCACATGCGCGAGCCCATCCGGTATCTCACCGAAAACGCGTCGCGCCCGATCTCCTGCATCCCCAACGCCGGGCTGCCCATCAACACGGGCACCGGAGACGCTCTGTACCCGCTCGAACCCGAACCGATGGCGCAGATGCTCGCCGAGTTCGTGTCGGACTTCGACGTCCGCGTGGTGGGCGGCTGCTGCGGCACGACCCCGGAGCATCTGGAGGCCATCGTCCGTCGCGTGCGGGAACAGGCCGGCGCCGACCAGCCGTGGGAGTCGCGTCCCGCCGCCCACGTGCCCCGGGTGTCGTCGGCGATGCGGGCCACCACGCTCGAACAGCAACCGCCGCCGCTGCTCATCGGGGAGCGCGTCAACGCCCAGGGCTCGCGCAAGGTCAAACGGTTGCTGCTCGCCGAGGATTACGAGGGCATCGTCGAGGTGGCCCGGGCGCAGCAGGACGCGGGCGCCCACGTGCTGGACGTCTGCGTGGCCGTTACCGAGCGGGCCGACGAGGCCGAGCAGATGGCCACGCTCGTGAAGCTGCTGTCGATGAGCGTCGAACTGCCGCTGATGATCGACTCCACCGAGCCGGCCGTGCTCGAGGCGGCGCTGGAGCATGTGCCCGGGCGCGCCGTCATCAATTCCATCAACATGGAGAACGGGCGCGCCCGGATCGACGCCGTCGTTCCCATCGCCAAGCGCCACGGCGCCGCCCTCGTCGCCCTCACCATCGACGAGCAGGGCATGGCCAAGACGCGTGAGCGCAAGCTCGAGGTAGCGCGCAAGATCTACGACCTCGTCGTCGGCGAATACGGCCTCGCCGCCGAAGATCTGATCTACGACGACCTCACCTTCACCCTCGCCACCGGCGACGCCGAGTGGATCGATTCGGCCAGGGAAACCATCGAGGGCATCCGCCTGATCAAGCGCGAGCTGCCGGGCGTGTTCACGTCGCTCGGCGTCTCGAACGTGAGCTTCGGTCTCTCGCCCGCGGCACGCGCCGTGCTCAATTCGGTGTTCCTGCACCACTGTGTGGAAGCCGGCCTCGACATGGCCATCGTCAATCCCGCCCACATCGTCCCCTACGCCGAGATCTCGGAGGGGGAGCGCGGACTGGCCGACGATCTGGTGTTCAATCGACACCCCGACGCGCTGCAGCGGTACATCGACCACTTCTCCACCAGGGGCAGCGAACCCGCAGGCGGCGGCGAGACCGCCGACGATCCCACGGCGTCGATGACGCCCGACGAGAAGGCGCACTGGATGGTCGTCCACCGCAAGAAGGAAGGCATCGAAGAGGTGCTCGATGCCGCCGGCGTGCGGAAAGATCCCGTGCGCGTGCTCAACGACGTGTTGCTCCCGGCCATGAAGGAGGTGGGCGACAAGTTCGGCGCCGGCGATCTCATCCTCCCGTTCGTGCTGCAGTCCGCCGAGGTGATGAAGAAGGCCGTACGCCATCTGGAGCAGTTTCTCGAGAAGGCGGAGGGCTACACCAAGGGGCGGATCGTGCTGGCCACGGTGTATGGCGACGTCCACGACATCGGCAAATCGTTGGTGAACACGATCCTCTCCAACAACGGCTACACCGTGTTCGACCTCGGCAAACAGGTGCCGGTGAACACGATCCTCGAGAAGGCCCAGGAGGTGAACGCCGACGCCATCGGCCTCTCGGCGCTGCTGGTCTCGACCTCCAAGCAGATGCCGCTGTGCGTGCAGGAACTGGACAAGCGCGGCCTGCAGATTCCCGTGCTCATCGGCGGCGCGGCCATCAACCGCCGGTTCGGACGCCGCGCCATGTTCGTGGAGGGTGAGCGCGCGTACGAGTCCGGAGTGTTCTACTGCAAAGATGCGTTCGAGGGGTTGGAGACGATGGACGCGCTCCAGAATCCCGCCCGCCGCGCGGATCTGACGGCCAAACTGCTCGACGATGCGCGCCGGGACGTGTTCCTGCACGCCGGCGTCGGCAAGGACGTGCGCGCCGGCACCGACGACGAGCGCCGGAGCGGCGTGCGCGCCGACCACCCGATTCCCACCGTGCCCTTCTACGGCACGCGCACGCTGCGCGACATTCCGATCGACGAGGTGTTCGAACTCCTCGACCTCGACGAACTATACCGGCTGCAGTGGGGAGCGCGCGGATCGGGTGAGGCCTTCGATCGCATGGTGCGCGAGGAGTTCGAGCCGACGCTCGAGCGTCTCCAGACCCGCGTTCGGCGCGAGGCGCTCCTCGTGCCGCAGGCGGTGTACGGCTACTTCCCGGCGCAGGCCAGCGGAAACACCGTGGTCGTGTACGACCCGGCGGCCTACACCCAAGACGGAACGGCCACCGAGATCGGGCGGTTTCGCTTCCCACGGCAGGACGGCCGCGAACGGCTCTGCCTGGCCGATTATTTCCGCACCGTCGATTCGGGCGAGATGGACGTCGTCGCCCTGCAGGTGGTCACCGTGGGCGATCACGCCACGCGCGAATTCGACCGCCTGCAGCAGGCGGCCGAATACACCGAGGCGTACTACCTGCACGGACTCGCCGTCGAAACCGCCGAAGCGACGGCCGAATGGCTGCACCGCCGCACGCGCCACGAACTCGGCATCCCGGGCGGGCGCGGCAAGCGCTACTCGTGGGGATACGGCGCCTGCCCAGAGCTGGCGGACCACGAGCTGGTCTTCCGCCTGCTGCCCGCAGAACGGGAACTCGGCATGACGCTCACCACCGCGCACCAGCTCGTGCCCGAACAGAGCACGGCGGCGATCATCGTGCACCACCCCGACGCCAAGTACTACGCCGTGCGCGTCGCCGCGGGAGCGGCCGGATGAGCACGCCGAACTCGCTGCCTCGATTCCTCGACCCCGCGCGGATCATCGTCTTCGATGGTGCGATGGGCACTATGCTCTATTCGCGCGGCGTCTTCATCAATCAGTGCTACGACGAACTCAACGTGCGCGCGCCGGAGCTGGTGCGGGCCGTGCACGACGAGTACGTGCGGGCCGGCGCGGACGTACTGGAAACCAACAGCTTCGGCGCCAACCGGCTGAAGCTGGCCCAGCACGGGCTGGAGGCGCAGGTGCACGAACTGAACCGGGCCGCGGCTCGCATCGCGCGCGACGTGGCCGGCGATCGGGACGTGCTGGTGGCCGGCGCCGTGGGACCGCTCGGCGTGCGGCTCGAACCCTTCGGACCCACCAGCCTCGACGAAGCGCGCGGCTATTTTCGCGAGCAGATGGCCGGCCTGCTCGACGGCGGCGCCGAACTGTTCATCCTCGAAACCTTCGCCGACCTCCACGAGATCGAGCAGGCGATCCGCGCGGCCCGCGAGGTGGATGCCACCATCCCCGTCATCGCACAGATGACGATCGGAGTGGACGGCCTCACCCCGTTCGGCGCCACACCCGAAGACATCGCGCGGTCACTGGACGCCTGGGGCGCCGACGTCGTCGGGCTCAACTGTTCGGTGGGTCCGCAGACGATTCTCGAAGCCATCGAACGCATGGCGCCGATCACGCAGCGCAAGCTCAGCGCCCAGCCCAATGCAGGCATGCCGCGCCAGGTCGAAGGCCGCAGCATGTACATGGCCAGCCCCGAGTACATGGCCACCTACGCGCGCCACCTCGTCCAGGCGGGCGCGAAGATCGTCGGCGGGTGCTGCGGCACCACGCCCACGCACATCCGCGCAATTGCCGAAGGCGTCCGCCCGCTGGCCCCCCGACTGGCCGAGGCGCGGACGCGCTCCGAGGTGCAGGCCGCCGCCACGATGCGCGAGACGGCCCCCCTTCCGGACGTCGTCCCGCTGGCCGAGCGCTCGCGCTGGGGCGCCCGCCTCGCCGCCGGAGAGTTCGCCACGTCGGTGGAGATCGTCCCGCCACGCGGCGTCGACGCCACCCGAATGCTCGCCGACGTCCGGCGCCTCAAGGACGCCGGCATCGACGCCGTCAACGTCCCCGACGGCCCCCGCGCCCAGAGCCGCATGGGTGCGCTGCTGACCAGCGTGCTGATCCAGCAACAGGTCGGCATAGAAACGGTGACGCACTACGCCTGCCGCGACCGCAATCTGTTGGGCATGCTCTCCGATCTGCTCGGCGCCGCGGCCATCGGCCTGCGCAACCTGCTGCTCGTCACCGGCGACCCACCCAAGATGGGCCCCTATCCCGACGCCACGGCGGTGTTCGACATCGATTCCATCGGACTCGCCAACCTCGTGCGCAACCTGAATCGTGGCCTCGATCCCGGCGGCAATCAGATCGGCCAGCCCACCCAGTTCGTGATCGGGGTCGGCGTGAATCCGGCGGCCATGGACCTCGAGCATGAGATCAAGCGGTTCGAATGGAAGGTGGGCGCCGGCGCCGAATTTGCGATCACCCAACCCGTGTTCGACGTCGAGCAGTTGGAACGGTTCCTGCAGCGCATCGCGCACGTGCGCATCCCGGTGATCGCGGGCATCTGGCCGCTGGTCTCGGTGCGCAATGCCGAGTTCCTGGCCAACGAGGTACCCGGCGTCACCGTGCCCGCGGCCATCATCACCAGAATGCGAAAGGCCAACGAGCGATCGCGCGACCACGCCGTCGCCGAGGGCATCGCGATCGCGCGGGAGATGCTGGACCGCGTCCGGCCGGTGGTTCAGGGCGCCCAGGTCTCGGCCCCGTTCGGGAAGGTGGAACTGGCGATGGAAGTCCTCAACGGGTGATGGGCAACGTGGATCTGGAACCGACGAGCCCTGCGGAAGGTCCCGACGTCACGCCGCTGGCGAGACGCGTCGGGGTTGCACGAGTCTCGTTGGGGTTCCAATACTTGTGAATCGGATCGCACGTCCCATCGTGACGCGCGTTTGAGTCTTGGGGTAGCCAGCAGAACGTCGTCATCAGACCCACTCCGGCCCGACCGGCGACGTTGCCGTCGATCACGATACCATGGACCTTCAACCGACCAATCCGGAACAGCGCCCGTCGAGTGGACTCGGCGACGCCGGGGCGCGCCTCGTCGTGGACGGCGACCGCGTGGAATGGGAGGTCTATGACGAGAGTCAGTGGGATTTCCGCATGGCGCTCGACTGGGACGCGCTTCCGCAGGCCGAGAATCCGGGGCTGATCTTCTCGTCGCGCGTTGACCGGCGGCGTGTCTGGCCCGCGCCGGCGAATTGGGCCGCGATGACCGACGACCAACTGCTGGCACTGTGCGTGAACGCGAGGTCGATGTTTTAACGGCCGTCTTCAGTCGGCAGTCGAGAGTCGGCAGTGACTGCAGGCCGGCGACTGCTGCCTCCGCCCCCTGGGCGCCGCGCCTCGCATATATTCCGGCGGACCCCTATCCCAATCGTTGCCATGCCTCTCGATCTCGCCTCCGCCCGGCCCCCGCTGACGATTCTCTCCGATGACGAAGTCATGTTCCGCGACGCCGTCGCGGGCCTGGCCGAAGAAATGGTACGCCCCCGCGTCCAGGACATGGAACGCGCCGGCAAGATCGACCCCGAGCTGACCCGGGCGTTCGCCGAGATGGGACTCATGGGGATCGAGGTCGCCGAGGAGTACGGCGGGGCCGGGGGCAGCCTGATGATGGTCACCCTGGCCGTCGAGGAGTTGAGCAAAGTCGACGCGTCGGCGGCCATCCAGGTGGACGTCCTCAACACCCTGGTCAACTACCCGATCCGCACCTACGGCAGTGACTACATCAAGTCCACCTACCTGCCCCGGCTGACCAGCGGCACCATCGGGGCGTACGCGCTATCCGAGCCCGGCTCGGGCTCCGATGCTTTCGGCCTGGCCACGCGCGCCGAGCAGAAGGGCGACACGTGGATCCTCACGGGCCGCAAGATGTGGATCACCAACGGCGCGGAGGCCGAGCTCTACGTGATCTTCGCCAACGTGAATCCGAGTGCCGGCTACAAGGGCATCACGGCGTTCCTCGTCGAACGCGGATTCCCGGGCTTCAGCGTGGGGAAGAAGGAAGACAAGATGGGCATCCGCGCTTCGAGTACCACCGAGCTGATTCTCGAGGGGGTTGAGGTGCCCGCGAAGAACGTGCTGGGTCCGGTCGGTCAGGGCTACAAGGTGGCGATCGAAACGCTCAACGAGGGACGCATCGGCATCGGCGCGCAGATGATCGGCGTGGCACAGGGTGCGCTGAAGGCGGCCACCGACTACGTGAAGGAACGCCACCAGTTCGGCAAGGCGCTCTCGGAGTTCCAGGGCATCCAGTTCCAACTGGCCCAGGCGCGCACGGAAGTGGAGGCCGCGCGCCTCATGGTGTACAACGCCGCCCGACTCAAGGACGCCGGCCACGACATCGCCATGGAAGGCGCGATGGCCAAGCTCTATGCGTCCCAGGTGTGCGAGCGCGTGACCTCCATCTCGCTGGAACTGTTCGGCGGCTACGGCTACACCAAGGATTTCCCCGCCGAGAAGTTCTACCGCGATGCCAAGATCGGCGCGATTTACGAGGGCACGTCCAACATGCAGTTGCAGACGATCGCCAAGCAGATGCTGCGGTAGGCGTCGTTCGCGTCAGGCTCGGGCGGCGAGGACGGCCCCCAGCACGACCTGAATGCGCGAGCGCAAGCCGTGGATCGTGAACGGCTTCTCGAGCCAACCGGAGCCGTTGCCGACTTCGCGCCGGGCAATCTCGTCCTCGGTGTATCCCGACATGAACAGCACGGCCGGCGAGAGTCCCATGGCGCGCATCCGGTCCACCATCTCGCGCCCGCCCATCCGGGGCATCACGAGATCGGTGAGCACCAGATCGAAGTCCTTCCCCCGGCGCTCGAGGATCTCGAGGCCGGCCTCGCCGGAGTCGGCCAACACGACGGTATGGCCCTCACGCTCCAGCACCCGGCGCGCGACGGCGCGCACGCCCGCCTCGTCCTCCACCACCAGGATCGTGCCGCACCGCTTCGCCGCGTCGGCGGCGGCCTGTGCTTCACCCGGACACTCCGCCTTCTCCTCAAGCTCCGGCAGGTAGACCTCGAACGTCGTGCCCCGCCCCTCCACCGTTTCGAGCGTGATGAACCCCTGCGACTGGCGCACGATGCCGTACACGGTCGCCAGTCCGAGCCCCGTGCCCTTGCCCGTGGATTTGGTGGTGAAGAACGGTTCGAACGCCCGCTCGCGCACGGCGGGCGACATGCCGTGACCGGTATCGCGAACGGTGAGCACCACATAGGATCCTGGGTCGACTCCCATGCCCCGCGCCGGCGCGTACCCATCGTCCACGACGACCGATCGCAGACCGACGAATAGTGCACCGCCATGCGCCATGGCATCGCGGGCATTGACCACGAGGTTCATGAGCACCTGCTCGATCTGTCCGGGATCGGCCAGCACGCGCATTGGCGCGTGCCCGGCTTCGACCGAGAGCACGATGTCCTCGCCGACGAGCCGGCGGAGGAGACCTTCCATGCCCTGTACGGTTTCGTCCAGCCGCATGCGCCGAGGCTGCAACACCTGGTGGCGGCTGAAGGCCAGCAACTGTCGGGTCAGCGACGCCGCGCGCTGCGCCGCCTGGTGGATCTCTCCTACGTCGTGGCGCGCGGGATCGCCGGGAATCAGGTCACCGAGCAGCATTT
Source organism: uncultured Gemmatimonadaceae bacterium (assembly GCA_963781765.1). Taxonomy (GTDB): domain Bacteria; phylum Gemmatimonadota; class Gemmatimonadetes; order Gemmatimonadales; family Gemmatimonadaceae; genus JAGWRI01. Next base: position 507,322 of record CAWAHC010000005.1, on the reverse strand, counting down.
CCGAGTAGCTGCTGATGGCCGTGAGGATGTTGTTGAAGTCGTGCGCGATGCCACCCGCCAGGCTCCCGACGGCCTCGAGCTTCTGCGTCACCCGGAGTTGCTCTTCGAGCATGCGGCGCTCGGTGAGGTCCGACGAGACACTGACCACCCCCTGCATCGTGCCGTCGGGTCCGGCGATCGGCGAGCAGTCCACGTGGGCCGGAAACGTCGAGCCGTCGCGCCGGCGAGCATCGAAGTCGCCGCTCCAACTCATGCCCGAACGCAAACTCTCCAGCGTCGCCGGGTCGCCCAACCGGGCCGCAAGCACCGGAATCGCTTCCGCGGCCGGGTGGCCGAGGACCGTGTCCGTGGGCCACCCGTACAGCGTCTGCGCCGAGCGATTCCAGTACGTGATCGTCCCGTCGAGATCCGTCGCAACCACCGCCTGCTCCACCGCATCGAGCAGGTGGGCCCGCATGCGCAGTTCGGCTTCCGCCGCCGCCTGCGCCGTGATGTCACGAGCGGTGCTCACGATGCCCCGCACGGCCGGATCGTCGATCCGGTTGCGGCCGGTCCCCTCGATCAGACGCCACGAGCCATCGCGGTGCCGCAACCGGACGCGCATCGACGCCGCGACATCGGGCGCCGACCGGAGCGTCCGGTATGTCTCGAGCATCGTCGGCGCATCGTCGGGATGTACGAACTCCGCCGCATGGCGCCCCACCAGTTCCTCCGGTCCCATGCCGAGGAGTCTGGCGCCCGATTGACTTGCGTACAGCACCCTGCCGTCGTCGGCGACGATGGTGATGAATTCCGCCGAGTGCTCGGTGATCGACCGGAAGAGCGCCTCGTTCCGCTGCAGCGCCTTCGTCGCCACCAGCAACTCGCTGTCGGCGTGATGCCGCTCGGAGACATCCTCGATGATCACGGCGATGCCTTCGCTCACCGGGAAGACGCGCTTCGAGAACCAGCGGTCCGTTGCCTCCGAATGCGCCTCGAAATGCACCGGCACGCGCGCGTCCATCGCCCGGCGGAACCGGGCCGCGTACTCCGGGGTCGACGCCACCGGGAACGCATCCCAGAACGATCGGCCCACCAGCCCGTCTTGCCGCGCCTCGATCAGTTCGCAGGCCGCGGCATTGGCGAAGGTCACCTGCCACTCGCGGTCGATGGTCAGAAACGCGTCGCGAATCCCGTGCAGGACGCTGGCCAGCGAACCGGCATCGGACGAGGGATGACCGCCGGCGTCAGCGGACGCGCTCGGTTCCCTGAATGGCTGAGTACCCATGGACCGCTGGATTGGAGGAAGGTGGCGGCCAACGCATTGCCGGCGGCGTCTGGGCATGAGAAGCTCATGCCGGCGCCAACTCTGGCATTCAAGGGTTGCGGCCCCCACCGCGATTCGCCGTCAGGGAGTCCCCTGTCCGGCTGTGAGCGGTTCCCCCACAGGGAGCGCCCGACTGGTATCGCGCTACGAGAAGAGGCGCCCGATGTGTTCGGCGTACTTCTCCACCACGATGCGACGGCGCACCTTGAGCGACGGCGTCAGTTCTCCCCCCTCGACGGTGAACTCCTGGGGGACGATCTCAAAGCGCTTCACCGCCTGCACCCGAGCGAGGCGCGCGTTCACCGCATCGATGTGCCGCTGCAGGTGGGCCCGGAATTTCTCGCAGGCGGCGGCCGCCGCCGGATCCCGTGCCGGACTGTTCGCCGCCCGGGCCTCCTCGATCAATTGCACCGGATCCAACGTGATCAGCACACCCAGGTACCGCTGTCGGTCGCCCACCACCACTGCCTGGCTCACCACCGGGATCGCCTTCAGGTAGCCTTCCACGAGTTGCGGCGCGACGTTCTCGCCGCCCGCCGTGATGATGAGATCCTTCTTGCGGTCGGTGATCTGAAGGAATCCATCGGCGTCCAGCTCCCCGATGTCCCCCGAGTGCAGCCACCCGTCGGCGTCCAGCGCTTCCGCCGTACCGTCGGGGTCCTTGTAGTAGCCGCTGAATACATGCCGGCCTCGCATGCAGATCTCGCCGTCCGCAGCGATCTTCAATTCGGCGCCGGGAAAGATGAATCCCGCCTTGCCCGTCCGGTACCGGTCGGGCGTACTGATCGTACCAGGGCCCGTGCACTCGCTCATTCCGTACACCTCGCAGATCGGGAGCCCGAGCGACAGGAAGAACTCGAGCGTCGACCGCGCGATCGGCGCCGCCGACGTCACCAACACGCGCGCCCGGTCCAGGCCCAACCGCCGCCGCACCGCACGGAACACGAGTGCATTGGCCAGCCCGTACGACAGCGGGCGCCGCCGCCCCTGTTGATCGGCATACCCCGCCGCCAGTCCCACCCGCCGCGCCCACGCGATGAGGCGCTTCCGCAGCCACGAACTCTGGCCACCCGCCGCCTGCATCCGCTCCTGGATCTTCTCCCAGACGCGCGGCACGCCGAGAAAGAAGTCGGGCCTGATCTCCTGCAGGTCGTCGCCGAGCTTCGCCATGCTCTCCGCGAACCACGTGCATCCGCCAAATGCCACCGGGCCGAAGACCGACACGATCTGCTCGGCAATGTGACTGAGCGGGAGGTAGCTGAGAATGTTGTCGCCCGGACGGAGGCCGAGGGCGGCGATGCCCGTGCTCGCCGTCCACACGAGATTGTCGTGGGTGAGCATCACGGCTTTGGGCACGCCGGTGGTCCCCGACGTGTAGATGAGCGTGGCGACGTCGTGGGGCGCCTGGGCGGCCAGTCGCGCCGCGAGATCGGCCTCCGGCACGTCGTGGCCGCGGCGCAGGAGCTGCTCCCACGAGAGGACGCCGGGCGCCGCGGGCTCCCCGTGCATCTGCACGATGGCTTTCAGGTGCGGCAACTCGTCGCGCACGGCGAGATACTTGGCCACCTGCTCTTCGTTCTCCACCACGGCCACCTGCGCCTCGCAGTGGTGGGTCACGTACTGGCACTGCTCGGCCGTGCAGGTGGAGTAGATGCCACTGGGTAGCCCACCGGCGTGGATCGCCGCGAGGTCGGCCACCAACCACTCGGGACAGTTGTAGCCGATGATCGCCACACCCTTGCCGGGCTCGAGCCCCAGGGCCATCAGGCCGCGCGCCGCGAGGTGGATCTGCTGGCGGTACGCACTCCACGAGAGCGACTGCCAAGCACCGTCTTCCTTCCAACGCACGGCAGGAAAGTCGCGGGACGCATTTGCCGTGGCGTCGAGGGCCTGGGGGAGCGTGGACGGAGACACGGCGAGGCCGCTCCGGGGCGGTTGGGCAGGTAGAGGTAGCTGGCGGGATCCAGCAGTCGGCAGTCGGCAGTCGGCAGTCGGCAGTCGGCAGTCGGCCGTCACCAAATATCATGCTGAGGCCGCCGCTGTCGAGATCCCCGATGGCGACCCGATCCTGGAAACCGTAGTTTCAGCCGTTCATGGCTGCCTCCGCCCGCGTGCCCGCCCTTGGCGATGCGCTTCCCCGAAGCGGGGGCCCTGCGTCGCGAACGCTGGGCCGCTGGTGGCTCGCGTGGCTCGGCTGGCGGATGGAAGGAATGCTGCCCGACGTCTCCAAGGTCGTGATCATCGTCGCGCCGCACACCACGAACTGGGACTTCGTGGTCGGAATCGCCGCCAAGTTCGCGCTCGGACTTCGCGCCTCCTGGCTGGGCAAGCACACGTTGTTTCGCCCGCCCTTCGGCGGCCTGATGCGATGGCTCGGCGGGATCCCGGTGGATCGCTCGCGCCCCAACGACGTCGTGGCCCGATCGGTGGAGCAGTTCGCCGAGATGGAGCGCATGGTGCTCGGCATCTCCCCCGAAGGCACGCGCAAGGCCGTCCCGCGCTGGAAGACCGGCTTCTACCGCATCGCGCAGGGTGCCGGGGTGCCGATCGTTCCGGTGGCCTTCGACTGGTCGCGCCGCGTGTTGGCGATCGGCCCCGCCCTGTCACCGGGCGGCGACACGGATGCCGATCTTCGAACGTTGGGGCAGTTCTTCGAAGCCGCGCGCGGACGGCGCGGGGAACGCACCCCGCCGCCCGTCTAGCCGGCGACGCTCACGCGCCGCGGGTGACGATCAGCTTGAGCGGAGGCTTCGCTTCGTCGAGCTCGGCCTGCTCGGGCACGATCGTGTGCCGCAGCGCATGCACGGCTTCGGTGGCGAAGGTTCGCCCGGCGCTCCGGTCGATCTCCTCGAGGGCGTTCCATGGCGCGAACGCCGGCCGCGTTTCCGTCGCCGTGAGTAGCGTCTCGTAGGCATCGGCCACGGCGAGGACCTTGACCGCCAGCGGGATCCGCAACGCGTCCACCGGCCAGTCGTCGCCGATCAACTCGTGGTAGCGGCCATAGGCGGTCACCGTATCCAACGCGGTCCGCATCGAGGCCGCGACCGGTACCTCGCGGATGTCGCGCGGGAAGTCGGCGAACATGCGGGCCACGCGCGGATCCTGCGGCCCCAGTTCGTGCAGTAGGCCGGCCACCCGCAGATCCTCGATCTCGTCGTCGCGCAGGGCGAGCTTGCGACCGATCGCCATGGCGCGCTCAGCCACGCGATAACTGTGCCCGCGGCGGTGCCGATCGGCCGAGTCCAGGTGGAACGTCAGCATCTCGAGCAGCGCGAAGTAGGTGCGCTTCACGTCGTCGGCGCGCGCTTCCCGCTGGTCGGCCAGCGAGCCCACGGCATACCCGGTCAGGATGAGGAACCCTGCCCACGGCGCGAAGTACATAATGGTCGGCTCCGAGAAGCCGGGCGTTCCACCCAGGCCGGTCACAGCCTGGAAGAACGTCACCAGCAACACCGTGAACAATGCCGCGCCCACGGCGCTGTTCCGCCCGAGAAGGAAACCGGCGGCGATGATCGGCAGGTAGTAGAAGCTCAGAAATGCGAACTTGTAGTCCACCGTGAAGTTGATCAGCATCAGCGACGCCACGAGCACCACCACGAGCGTCTGCTCGAAGTGTTCGTACAGCGCCGTCTTGATACGATCCGCCAGTGGTTGCACCGTAGGCTTACTCCGAATTGCGATCTGACTGCTTTCGATCGCGGAAGTCGAGAAGTGGCACCTTGCCATGTAGTGTCGTGCAACCCGGAGAACGACGCAAGACGGCGAACCCGCTGCAGAACCCGTAGAAACGCGACACTACCGGACATCTTGTCCGGAGCGGTGTGACGGCCACCACGAGTCGGCCGCCATCCCGAAATGGGGTTTCTGGCCGTCACGACTGGAGCCCGCCCTCGTGCCCGTGGTAGTATTGAACATGCGCATTGACGTGATCACCCGGACCGCGGCCACCGCCACGCTGCTGCTGACGGCCGCCCTTTCCCCGCTGCACGCCCAACAACCCACGGGCCCTGCCTCCATCAGTGGTGTGGCGTACGACAGCGTGCGCAACCGCCCGATGAATGGAGCACAGATTGTGATCCAGGGCACCTCGCTGCTCACCGTGGCCGGCAGCGACGGGCACTTTCGCTTCGACAGCGTGCCGCCGGGCACGTACCGGCTGCTCGCCGCGCATCCGATTCTCGACAGCATCGGGATCCAGCTGACGACGCCGCCGCTCACGGTGGCCCCGGGGCAGGCAGTCACGGTGGACATGGTGACGCCGCGGCCCGCCGGACTGGTCAAGATGCTCTGCCCGGCGGCGCGTCTCGCGCTCGGGCCCGCCGCGCTGTTCGGGCGCGTGCGCAACGCCGACACCGACCAGCCGATCGCAAAGGCCCGCGTCTCCATCGTCTGGACGTCGCTTGAGTTCGGCGGGCTGCGGAAGATTCCGAAGATCCGCGAGACCGTGACCGGGAACGACGGCACGTATCGCATCTGCGGCCTGCCCAACACATTCGACGGCAAGGTGCAGGTGCAGCATGCGGGGGTGACGAGCGGCGACGTGCCGATCAGCTTCAGCAACGATCTGCTGCAACTGCGCAGCCTGAGCATTGCCGTGGCGGCTCCGGTCACCGTGGCCTCGGGCGACACCAACCAGGGGCCGCAGCGCCCCGTGGCCGTCGCCAGGCTCAGTGGACGCGTGCTCAGCGTCACCGGGCAGCCCGTGGCCGGGGCACGCGTGCAGGTGGAGGGCACCACACGGGCCATCGACAGCCGCGCTGACGGCTCCTTCAGCCTCGACAGTCTGCCGTCGGGATCGCAGGTGGTCGTTGCCCGACGCATCGGCTATGACCCGGTGGAGCGGTCGGTGGAATTGTCCGCCAGCACGCCGGCCAGGGCCACACTGCGGTTCGACCAGGCCGTCACCCTGCTGCCCACGGTGACCACCGAAGCGCAGCGGGTGAGTGGACTCGACGCCGTGGGATTCTCGCAGCGAGAGAAGTCCGGCATGGGCTTCTACATGAACGAGAAGACGATCGACAGACGACAGGCGCCCAAGTTCACCGACATCCTGCGCACCGTGCCCGGCATCCGCGTGGAGACCTCGGGCTACGACACCCAGGTGTACGACGCGCGCACCCAGGGCACCGGATGCGTGAACTACGTGGTGGACGGCTCGCCCTGGGTTTCGATGAACCCCGGCGACATCGACTCCTTCGTACTGCCCAACAATGTGGGTGCCATCGAGGTGTACCACGGCGCCGAAACGCCGCCACAGTTCGTGGTGCCGGGCCAGGGCGGGTGCGCCACCATCGTCATCTGGACCAAATGGCGACTCGATCGCTTCAACAAGAACAGCAAGAACAAGAAGAAGTAGCGCGCGGCGGCTCGAACTAGAGCAATTCCTTGAGGCGCGCGACGTCCACGTTGCCGCCGCTCACGACGCACACCACGCGCGCACCAGGAGCCACCGGCACCTTGCCGGTGATCAGCGCCGCCACGGCGGCGGCGCCGGCCGGCTCGGCCAGCAGCTTGGCCGACGACAGGATGACGCCCATGGCACGCGCAATCTCGGCGTCGGTCACCACGAGCACATCGTCCACGTAGTGCTGCGCCGCCCACAGGGGCAGCGCGCTCGTCATCGGCGCCGCCAGCCCGTCGGCGATCGTGTGCGGCGGATCGATGGCCGTCACGCGCCCGGCGTCGAGGCTCCGGCGCAGCGCCTGCGCGCCCTCGGGCTCCACGCCGAACACCTGGACCGACGGCTTGGCGTGCTTGGCCGCCACCGCGATCCCCGACAGCAGCCCACCGCCGCCCACCGGCACGACGATCGCGTCCACGTCCGGGGCATCCTCCACGATCTCGAGCCCCGTCGTGCCCGCCCCCGCCACCACACGCGGGTCGTCGAACGGATGGATGAACACGTATCCGTGGGCCTCCCCCAGTTCGCGCGCCTTGTCGAACATCGCCGAGCCCCATTCATGCTGCACCACCTCGGCACCGTACCCGCGCGTGGCATCGAGCTTGGTCTGCGAGGCGTTGACGGGCATGACGACCGTGCACTTGGTGCCGGCCGCGCGCGCCGCCCACGCCAGCGCCTGCGCGTGATTCCCGGCCGACACGCCCACCACGCCCCGCGCCCGCTCGGCGTCCGAGAGCAGACTGATGGCATTGAGCGCGCCTCGCACCTTGAATGAGCCGGTCTTCTGCAACAGCTCGGCTTTGAGGCGCAATGACACGCCGGCAAGCTCGCCGATACGCGTGGCAGAGAGCATGGGGGTGCGGTGGACGCGGCCGGCGATGCGCTCGCGGGCGGCGGCAATATCGGCGTGTGTGAGCATACGGTGGCGGGATGGTGGGCTAGCACGGTAGCGCGTCACACGGGTGTTATGCAACGCCGCTTGCCTCCACGGCGGCGCACGGGGAGATTTCGGCCACTCGGAGGCCCCCATGTCCCGCATGAGCAACCCCGGCTGCATGCTGCGCACCATGAGCGCGCTGTTCGGCACCATCTTCCTGCCGGTGGGCATCTCGTTCTTCTTCGTGCTCAAGCACCGACACTGGCCGGAGGGCGTCGGCGCCGTGCTCGCCGCGCTGGGCTTCTACTACGTCGCCTGGCATGCCGAAGACATTCTCGGGCTGGACGAGATTTCCGACGGCGACGAGCTCGTCTTTCCCGACCTCCCGTCCCCACCCGACATCTCCGCGCCTCCCCCATCCCACGATCAGGAGCCACACCCGTGACCAGCCATCGTCGGCGTCTCCCGTTCCGCCGGACCGCGGTGCTGACCGCGATCGTCCTCCTCGCCGCGCTGCCCGTCGCCGCCGCGGCGCAGTGGCGCCTGGCGGATGCCGGCACGCGCGCCGAATTCCGCGGGCTGAGCCTGACCAACGATCACGTGGCCTGGGCGAGCGGCACGCAGGGCACCGTGGCGCGCAGTGTCGACGGCGGCGCGCACTGGACGCTACTCCACGTTCCGGGCGCCGACTCCCTCGACCTCCGGTCGATCGCGGCCCTGGGCCCGGACGCCGCGGTGGCCGCGAGCGCCGGCCCGGCCGAAAACGGACAGGCACGGATGTTCCGCACCACCGACGGCGGTGCAACGTGGACGCAGGTGTACGCCACCGAGCAGAAGGGCGTCTTCCTCGACGCACTCGCCTTCTGGGACGCCGACCACGGCATCGCCCTCAGCGACCCGATCGACGGAAAGCTCTTTCTGCTCGTCACCGACGACGGCGGGCGGAGTTGGTCGCGCGTGCCGCCCGACGCCCTCCCAGCGGCGCTGCCCGGTGAAGCGGCGTTCGCCGCCAGCGGCACCTGCGTGGCCGTCTGGGGCACGCACGACGTGTGGATCGGCACCGGCGGCGGAGCGCAGGCGCGGGTCTATCACTCGTCGGACCGCGGGCGGAGTTGGCGCGTGGCCGATACGCCGGTGCATGCAGGCGGCAGCGCCTCGGGCATCTTCGCCCTCGCCTTCCGCGACGCCGACCACGGCGTGGCGGTGGGCGGCGACTACACGAAGCCTCGCGGCGCCACGGCGAACGTGGCCCTCACCGATGACGGCGGCCGCACGTGGCACGCCGCGCCGGGGATGCTGGTGCAGGCCTATCTCTCGGGCGTCACCTGGCAGGGATCAGGCCAGGTCGTGGCGGTGGGATTGGCCGGTACGGCGCGGTCGAACAACGACGGCGCCTCCTGGACCATGCTCGACACGCTCCCGCTGAACGCCGTGCGATTCCGCGGCTCAGGTTTCGGCGTGGCCGCCGGCCCACACGGCCGCCTGGCGCGCTGGGTACCGTCCACCAGCCCCCCCTAGCCGCCGACCGCCGGCAGCGCGCCCGGCGCATCCCGCTCCGCCACCGTCGTCACGCCGCCAGAAAGAATGAACGCCATCACGTGCGCGCTGTCGGCGTCGAGCCGGCGCACCTTCGCCGAGGGAAAGACCACGAGGTTTCCGGCAAAGCCGTACGACTGCGGCACGTACACGGTGGCGGAATCGGACACGCCGAACGCGTCCAGCGACTCCTGCGTGAGGAATCCGAACACGCTGGCGCCCCCGCCGACCGACACGATCACCGGCTTGTCGAACCGGCGATGCTCCCCCACGAACGCGTTGAGCAGGTCGCGCGTGCTCGTGTAGAGAAGCCGCACGAACGGGAGCCGCGCGAACAGGGCGTCCAGCCCGGTGCTGAGCGCGCGCGCGGCGAAGGTCTGCGCCGCGAACCCGATGGCGGTGATCAGCGCGATCATCACCACGAATCCCGCGCCGGGGACCGGCAGCACCAACCAGTTGTCGATCGTCGTGAAGATCACGTAGCAGATGTACACCGTGATGAACACCGGCGCGGTGACGATCAGGCCCTTGAAGAAGTAGTTCAGGACACGTGACATGACGAACCCGGGAAGAGTGGAAGTGACGGGTGAACGCAGCACGGGCCCCCGCCTGCGCGGGAGCCCGTCGACAGCGCCTGGCACTGATGGAGCTTACTTGACCCGGAACGGAACCGAAAGCTCGGTACGATCCCAGCGCAGCACGAGCACGCCCGCCCCGGCGGCGGTGGACGCAAGGTCGATCGTGAATCGCTCGACCACGTCACCGAGCGTCCGTTCGGTCAGCGGCACCATGAACAGATCCTGCGCAGGATCGTGCTCGGTGCCCCACTGCCCGATCTGCCGGTTGACGACCAGCCCATAGTGTCCGGGCTGCGCGTGCGTCCACAATGTGTACGTGCCGGCCGGCAGCGTGTGTCCGTCGATCTCGAGATCGGCGCTCGTATGGAACTGCGTGGCGGCATCGGCGCCGGTGCGCCACAGGGTGTCGCCGAGCACGCCGTTCGCGGCGAACACCTGCCGTCCACGCGCCGACGGCCGGCTGTAGTCCACCCACAGCTCGGCGGCCCCGAGCGTGGCCCGCACCGTGTCGCGCGGTGACGCGACGCCGAAGCTGCGGCCCGCCCGATCGGCGGCTGCGAACGCGCCGCCGAGCTTCGCGAGGTCCACGCCGTCCACGCGCCGGGCCACCGCCTTCTCGGTGGTGGCCCGGCCGTCCACCATCGTGATCCGCCCGTCGCGATCCACGATCACGCGCTGCGGGTACCGAGGATCGTTGTACAGCGCCACGATGTAGCTCTCGTCCGGTTGCCGCTTGAAGGGGAACGGGTACTGCTGGCGCCACCCGGGCGAGATCATCCCGAGCGCCACGCTGTCGGTGTTCGCGACGCGCATGGCATCCACGGCGGACTGATAGAAGGCATAGACGTACGGAAAGAACGGCACCGCGTGGCTGGCCGGCAGGGTGCGCGTCACGGTGCTGTCGGCAACCTGCACGGCCCACGTGACGCTGTCGGCGGTGATGCGCATCGAGCCGCCGCGCACCCCCGACGTTCGGGGCGTGCCGTCGCCATTGACCCGCGTGAATTCCAACTGCGCCGGCATGCCATCGGGTCCGAGCGCGAGGGTGTAGTGCGTGAGCACCGTCTTCGGTTCTCGGCTCAGGAAGTCGCCGGTGACCGTGTTGCCGCGGCGGGTGAATTGTTCCACGGTCACGGTATCCGCGCCAAGGGTGGTCACGAAGGCCCCGGTGACCGGGGTCTGGGCCGCCGCCGCGATCGGATGGAGCACCGCACCGGCGACGAGGGCCGCCGCGAGGAGTGTCGGGCTGAGGGGGGGATGGTCGTGCACGCGAGAACCTCCGGAGTTGGGGGACGGCGGGATCGCCTCCAACCATTGGCCGGACGGGTCGCCCGGGCAAGTCAGGGAGTTGTACGCCCCGCGCAGTTCGTGACCTCGGAGCGCGTTCGCCGGTCGTTGTGAGAGGACACCTTAAGTGAGACGTCGATGAAAAAGCTCTTCGGAAGCCTGGGCATGTTCATTGGAAGCTCGGTGGGCTGGTACGCCACCTTCAAGCTGGGCTTCATGACCGCGTTCTTCGTGAGCACGATCGCGGGCGGGGTCGGTCTGTATTATGGTGTGAAGGCCGCCAACCAATTGATCGGGTAATCGCCAGCACTGGCGGCGGCTCGTGCGTTGACCTACGGGGCGCCGCGCCCCGTGCCATTCGCCACCTCACCCGAACGCCGTGACCCCTCTCGATCTCTCGAGCGACGTAGCGCTCGTCGCCCTGTGTCTGCTGACCGTCAACCTGCTGCTGGGCCTGCTGCTCTCCATGCATTACAACCCGTGGAAGCACTGGCCGCACCGCCGCTTCAACTACTTCAAGCTCCACAACTGGACGGCGTACGTGGCGCTGGCACTCGCCGCACTCCACGCCGTGCTGCTGCTGGCCGTGAAGACCCCCGTCTTCCGGTTCGTCGACCTCCTCTACCCGGTCAACGGCCCCAAGCAGCCCTGGATCAACAGCCTCGGGGCCGCCTCGCTGTACGTGTTGATCGTCGTGGTCGTCACGTCGTACTACCGGGTGGCCATCGGTCGCGACCGATGGAAGCTGCTGCACTATCTGACGTATGCCACCGCTGCGCTGTTCTTCGTGCACGGCGTGCTCACCGACCCCACGCTCAAGGACGCACCCATCGACTACCTGGACGGCGAGAAGGTGCTGATCGAGGTCTGCGCCCTTCTCGTGCTCGGCGTAGCGCTGTACCGGCTGCGATGGGCCATGCGCCGCAAGACGGCTCGCCGGGCGGAGGCCACCCAGGCTCGGGCGGCCTGACCCCGAACGTCAGAGCAGCCGCTTGTGACGCTTCCGGCGGCGGGACTTTGACGAGCGTCGGTACTGGCCCCGCGGCGCCACGTCGTTGATCGCCACCATCGCCTGCTCCGCCGTGTGCCGCGAGAGTTGCCAGCGCACCCGCGACCGCTTGTCGCGCTGGATCTTCTCCAGGCGTGCCCGGACCGCGCGCTCGTCGTCCGCGCCTTCCTTCCGCGCCACCTGCTCGCCCTCTGAAGATTCCCGGCTCATATTCGCTCGTACGTAGTGGGCTCAGGCAAACTAACCTGCGACGGCCCCTGGCCGTCACGATTCCCGCATCAACGATCCGCCGGAACGCTCCAATGACCTCTCGTACCTCCGCCGACGTTTCCGCACCCGTCTCTCTGGACGAGCAGTGGATGCCGTTCACCGCCAACCGGGCCTTCAAGCGCGCGCCCCGAATGCTCGTGTCCGCCAAGGACATGCACTATGTGACGGCCGACGGCCGGCGGGTGCTCGACGGGACGGCCGGTCTCTGGTGCGTCAACGCGGGCCATGCCCGCGAACCGATCGTCCACGCCATCGCCGAGCAGGCCGCGACGCTCGACTATGCGCCCGGATTCCAGATGGGACACCCGCTCGCCTTCGAGTTGGCCACGCGTGTGGCCGCGCTCACGCCAGACGATCTGGACCGCGTCTTCTTCACCAACTCCGGATCGGAAGCCGTGGACACGGCGCTCAAGATCGCCCTCGCCTACTGGAAGGCCCGGGGAGAGCCCGAGCGTATTCGTTTCATCGGCCGGCGGCGCGGCTACCACGGGGTGGGGTTCGGTGGCACTTCGGTGGGCGGCATCGAAGCCAACCGTCGCCAGTTCGAGGGACAGCTCCTGCCGAACGTGGACCACCTGCGCGACACGCACGACCTGGAGCACAACGCTTTCAGTCGCGGTCAGCCGGCGTGGGGCGCGGAGCTGGCCGACGAGTTGGAGACGATCGTCGCCAAGCGTGGCGCCAACGCCATCGCCGCCGTGATCGTCGAACCGATGGCCGGCTCCACCGGCGTGCTGATTCCCCCCGCGGGCTACCTGGAGCGGCTGCGCGACATCTGCAACCAGCACGGCATCCTGCTGATCTTCGACGAGGTGATCACCGGATTCGGCCGTCTCGGGACGCCCTTCGGCGCGCAGTGCTTCGGTGTGCGTCCGGACATCATCGCCATGGCCAAGGGGATCACGAACGCCGCCGTGCCGATGGGCGCCGTGGCTGTCCGCACCGAAATCCACGACGCCATTGTGGAGGGCGCACCGGGCGGCATCGAGCTCTTCCATGGGTACACGTACTCCGGGCATCCGCTTGCCTGCGCCGCCGGACTCGCCACGCTCGACCTGTATGAGAGCGAAGGACTGTTCGCGCGCGCCGCCGAGCTGTCGTCGTACTGGGCGGACGCCGTACACCGATTGGATCAGAAACCACACGTGATCGACGTGCGGAACATCGGCCTCGTGGGCGCCGTGGAACTGCAGTCGCGCGACGGGGCGCCCGGGGCGCGGGCGCTCGACGTGTTCCTGCACTGCTTCGAGCACGGGGTGCTGGTGCGCATGGCGGGGGACACCATCGCGCTCTCGCCCCCGCTCATCGTGAGCACCGATCAGATCGACGAGATCATGGACGCGATGGCCAGCGCGCTCGACGCGCTGCGCTGACCCGGACCACCCGAACCAGCCCGACGCCGGCCCACATGCACACCCCGACCCCTCTCCCGTGACCAGTGTCTCTGCGCGCGAGGCGCTCGCGCACCTGCGCCGCGTCGATCCCGTGATGGCAGGCGTCATCCGCCATGTCGGGCCCTACCGGCTGCAGATCCGCCGCGGGAACTCGCACTTCCACTACCTCGTGCGGGCCATCGTCTTCCAGCAGCTCTCCGGGAAGGCGGCGGGCACGATCCACGGGCGGTTCTGCGCGCTCTTCCCGCACCGCCACGTGAAGCCCGAGCCGTTGCTGGGGCTCGGCGATGAGGCGCTTCGCTCGGCGGGGCTCTCGCGGCAGAAGATCGGCTACCTGCGCGATCTCGCCGAGAAGGTGCACACCGGCGCCGTGCCGCTCGCCCGCGTTCGTCACATGAGCGATCAGGCGATCATCGACCATCTGGTGCAGGTGAAGGGGGTGGGCCGGTGGACTGCGCAGATGTTCCTCATGTTCCGGCTCGGCCGCCCCGACGTACTCCCGGAGTTGGATCTCGGGATTCAGAACGGCATCCGGAAGGCATACGGGCTGCGCCGCCGGGCGACCCCGAAGGACGTCCAGCGCATTGGGAAGGTCTGGAGCCCGTACAGCTCGGCGGCGTGCTGGTATCTATGGCGATCGATGGACGTGAGGAATTGAGGCGCGTCGTCCTGACCGGCCGAGGCAGCGAAGCGGCCCTCCGCCCCGCTGCCTCACCGCTTCACCCTACGCCGTCTGCGTCGGCAGCGGTCCCAGAAACCCCTTGGGCAACTCCGCCATCGCATCGCGATGGGCGAACACCACATCGGGGTGACGCTGCAGCATCTCCAGGTAGCGCGCGGCGAACGTCGTCTGGGGCGGCACCGGCGTGAGCAGGCCGCGCATCTGCGCCAGCAGTGACGCGGTGACCTCGCTGGCCACCGGCGTCTCCTCCTGTTCCGCCGAATCCAGGGCCTCGTCGATCTGGACGATCAACTGGGACGCGGGACGCAGCCACTCGAACGAAGGTTCGTGCAGCACAGCCTGGAGGTATGCGTTGGGGGTGAGCCGGCCGCGCGTACGCTCCAACTCCACCCGCTCCATTTCGAGCAGCAGACGGTGAACGCGCAGCAGGCCCTGCCGCGCGGCTTTCAGGGTATTCGTCGTCAGATCGCCGGCAGCGAGGCCGGCAGGCGTTTCGTTGGAATACATCGGCTCCTCCACTAGTGAAGTTAGCCGCGAGGGGAAGGGCGGATGAGCGTGACGGACGATCCACTGGGATACTGACGAACCGCGAGAACGGATGTCAGTGATCTGAACCCCATCGGGGACCCAAAAGCCCCCGGCGATCACCGGGGGCTGGGTAGAAACGGCTCACTGCTGAATGCCGACTGTCGAAATCCTACCCCTTCGGCACCTCGAAGATCCCCGCGGCTCCCATCCCGCCACCGATGCACATGGTCACCAGACCGTGTCCCCCCCTCGCGCCCGGAGTTCGTGAATCAACTGCGTGGTGAGCTTGGCACCGGTGGCGCCGAGTGGGTGACCGAGCGCGATGGCGCCGCCGTTCACGTTGACCTTGGCGGGATCCATGCCCAACTCGCGGACCACCGCCACCACCTGCGACGCGAACGCCTCGTTGAATTCGATCAGCGACAGATCCCCGATCTTGAGCCCCGCGCGATCGAGCGCCTTGGGAACCGCCTTGATCGGTCCGATGCCCATCACGTCGGGCTCCACGCCGGCCACGGCGAAGGTGACGAAGCGCGCCAGCGGCTCGAGCTTCAACGCCTTGGCGCGTTCGGCGCTCATCAGCAGCACCGCGGCGGCGCCATCGGAGTACGGACTCGCGTTGCCGGCGGTCACCGTACCATTCGGCTTGAACGCGGGGCGCAGCTTGGCCAGCCCTTCCATGGTCGTGTCGCGGCGCGGAAGCTCGTCCTCCACGAAGACCACCGTATCCTCGGTCTTTCTGGCCCCTTTCCATTCGGCACGCGTCACTGGCACGGGAACGATCTGCTCGCGGAAGGCGCCGTCGGCGAGCGCCTTCACCGCCTTCTGCTGGCTGCCGACGGCCCAGGCGTCCTGCTCCTCGCGCGACACCTTCCAGCGTTGCGCCACACGTTCGGCGGTGAATCCCATGCCGATGTAGCTCTCCACCGCCTTCGGGTCGAGGCGCGCGTGGTACCCCGACATCGGCACCTGGCTCATCATCTCGATGCCGCCGGCGAGCACCACGTCGGCCATGCCGCTCAGGATCTCCTGCGCGCCGAAGGCGATGGTCTGCAGCCCCGACGAGCAGAAGCGGTTGATGGTCGCGCCCGGCACCTCCACGGGGAAACCCGCCCGCAGGAGCGAGAGCCGGGCCACGTTGAGTCCCTGTCCCGCCTCGGGCATCGCGCATCCCCAGAGCACGTCGTCCACGATGGCGGGGTCCACGCTCACGCGGTCGACGGCGGCGCGCATGAGCCGCGAGGAGAGTTCCACGGGATGCACGCCGGCTAGCGCGCCGTCCTTCTTGCCACGACCCACGGCGCTGCGCACCGCGGAAACGATCACGACTTCAGTCACGAGTCATCCCTCTCAGTTGCGGAGCGGTTTGCCGGTCTTGAGCATGTGCGCGATGCGCTCCTGCGTCTCCTTGGTGCCGAGTAGGCGCAGGAAGGCGTCGCGCTCGAGGTCGAGTACGTCGTCCTCGGTCACCGTGCGGGCCGGCCCGTCGCCGCCGCAGAGCACTCGGGCAATCTCCAGCGCCATGCGCACGTCGTGGTCGCTGGCCTGTCCCCCCTCGTGCATGGCCCACGCGGCGTAGTGAAGATTGCCCATGCCCGCGCTCCCCACCGCCCCGATGGTGCGCAGCGGCGGCGCCACGTAGTCGGGAGCCAGGTCGAGCACGCGGCGCTTGGCATCGGCCAACAGGAAATCGCGGTTCATGGAGATCCGGTCGCGGTCGCGCAGGAATCCGAGCTTGCGTGCTTCGAGTGCGCTCGTGCTCACGGCGGCCATCGCGATCTGCTTGAAGGCGCGCTTCGGCGCCTCGAAGGGGTCGGCCTCTTCGTACGGCGCCAGCTCACCGGCGAACCGGAAGAGCAGTTCCTTGGTTCCGCCGCCTCCGGGCAGTAGCCCCACGCCCACCTCCACCAGGCCCATGTACAATTCCGCGTGCGCCTGGATGGCGTCGGCGTGCAACGACCACTCGCATCCGCCGCCGAGCGTCAGCCCGAACGGCGCCGCGACCACCGGGAAGGGCGCCGAGCGAATCGACATCGAGCAGCCCTGGAAGAGGAGGACTGCCTCCTCCAGCCGCTTCCAGTCGCCGGCCTGTGCCAGCGACGCCACCATACCGAGGTCGGCGCCCGCGGTGAACGTGCGCGGGTCGTCGTTCCCGATCACGAGGCCGGCGAGCCGGTCGCGTTCGACGATCTCCAGCGCCTTCATCAGCATCGTCAGGACGCCTTCGCCCAGCGAGTTCATCTTGCTGTGGAACTCGAGCACCGCCACGCCGTCGCCCGCGTGCCAGAGCGACGCATCGGCCGACTCGGCGAGCGCGCGGCCCGAGCGGCGGAGCGTGCCGATGCGCAGGAGGCCCTCGGGTTCCTGCACGGGCTCGAATCCCTTCCAGTCCAGCGACGCCACCCGAGTGTCGTCCGCACTGTAGTAGCCGTCGCGCATCGCGTTCGGTCGTAGCGCGGCCGCGGCGGCCAGCGAGTCGCCAAGCAGATCGAGCTGTTTGAACGGCCCGGCCTCCCACGCGAACCCCCACTCCATGGCGTGGTCCACGTCGGGCAGGCGATAGGCGATCTTCGGCGCCGTCTCGATGACGTAACGCGACAGGCGGGTGAGATACTCCTGCGCGAACTTGCCGTAGGCGCCGTCGAGGGCGATCGCTGCCTTGAGCCGGTCGCCGAGCGGCAGCTTGAGCGCCTTCCCGATCGCCGCCGATTGGGGTTTGGCGACCGGTGCGTACGCGCCGGTCTTCCAGTTCAGCGTCTGAATTTCCTTCCCGACCTTCTTGTAGAAGCCGGCGCCACTCTTCTCGCCCAACTGGCCGTTCTTCACCATCGCCCCTACCCACTCCGGCAGCGCGAAGTCCTCGCCGGTGGCCTTCGCCAACCCGGCCGCCACGTGCGAGAGCACGTCGAGTCCGGTGAGGTCGGCGGTGCGGAAGGTGGCCGACTTGGCCCGGCCGAGCAGCGGCCCGGTGAGCACATCCACCTCGTCGATGGTGAGGTCGAACTCCTCCATCATGCGAAGCGCCAGCACCATGCCGAACACGCCCAGCCGGTTGGCCACGAAGCCTGGCACGTCGCGCGCGGTGACGATGCCCTTGCCCAGCACCCGTTCGCTGAACGCGCGCGCGCCGCCGATGGACTCGACCGCCGTGTGCGCGGTCGGAATGATCTCGAGAAGATGCAGGTAGCGCGGGGGATTGAAGAAATGCATGCCGAGGAAGCGCTGCTTGAAGGCGTCGGTCCGTCCCTCGGTGAGCAACGCCATGGGAATCCCCGACGTGTTCGAGGCGATGATCGTGTGCGGGGGCAGGATATGCTCGAGTCTGGCGTAGAGGGCGCGCTTCGGCTCGAGCTGCTCGATGATCGCCTCGACCACGAGGTCGCATTCCGCGAGCACGCCGAGGTCGTCGGTGGTGTTTCCGACCTCGATGAGCGCCGCGCGCGCGGGATCCATGAACGCGGCCGGCCTCGCCTTGCGGGCTCGTTCGAGCCCCTGCCGGGCCGGCGCATTCGGGTCGTCGGCCGGCCCCGCGATGTCGAGGAGATCTACCGGTATGCCAGCCGACGCGGCGAGCGCGGCAATGCTATGGCCCATCGTCCCGGCGCCAATGACGCCAAGCCGTCGAATGCGCATCCTGCCCCCTCCGGAATTGTGCAGTAGCCGGCCCGCCACGCGCCGGATTCGAGTAATACCGCATTGGAGCTGCTTGGGGCAGTGGGAAAGTGTCCGGCTGTTTACTCGGAAATCTCCTGACTAACGCTCCCGGCGCGACCTCGCAAAGGATGGCGGGAAGTTGCAACTTTTTGCGTAGTTCGTCACCGGTAATGAGTGTCACAGCATGTCGTAATTGGTTCTGCTACAGTCAGATACGCCATAGTTGGCGCGTGGTTCGATTCCTGCAATAGAGGGCTGTATGTCACGTTATCGGCGTTCGCCGTCACCGCTAAGTCGAGATCGGTTCTCGCACGTCGGGTTCACGATCATCGAGATGATCGTGGTGCTCGTGATCGTCGGATTGCTCTTGGGGATCTCAATCGGACGAATCAGCGCCACCATCACACAGCAACGCCTGAACCGGGCCGCCATCGCCCTCAGCGGCGATCTGCAGACCGCGTTCTCCCTGGCCCAGCGCGGCCGCAAGCCAGTCACGATCTCGTTCAACGCTGGCAGCATGGAGCTGAGTGTCGCGGACGCAGAGTCAGGCACCGTGTTCCGGAAAACGTCGCTGGGCAATTTCAACCTGACCTCGTCCAACGTTTCGCTCTCGCGGACGTCGTTGGACGTCTATCCGGCCGGCCTCGCCAGCGACTCGCTCTCCATCACGCTCTCGACCACGCTCGGCAGCACCACGTACTCGCAACGGGTGCGGATGACGCGTGGCGGACTGGTCCAGATCAAATGATGCGCTCTTCTCGACGCCCTGCTCACGGGCACGCCAGGGCCGGCGTGTCGCTCATCGAGATCATGATTGCGATGAGCATGCTGGCCATCGTGCTGGTGACGATTGCCCAACTCTCCCTCACGGTAGCTCGTACGGGCCGGACCAACGATCTCGTGGCCCGTCGCACCGCCGTGTTGCAGCAACAGGCAGCCCGCCTCGGTGCCATTCCCTACACCACGCTTGATTCACTCGCCGGCGGTACCTCGACGATCACCGTCGGCGGTGTGTCGTACCGGCGAACGCTCACCCTCACGCCGGGCACCAATCGCATCACCGTGAAGGTGGTGATCGCGCCAATGTCGGATTTGACCAAGACGGACTCCCTGGTGTTCGACCACGCGTACAAGTCTGGTTCTGCTCTCTGTTCAGGGTGTTGATCATGAAACGCACGAGCATCCGCCGCGCCGGGTTCACGCTCACGGAAGTCCTCATTGCCATGGTGATTATCGGGATCATCGGGGCCGCGTTCACGCGGCTGATCCTTGCCCAGTCCCGCTTCTTCACCCGCGAGTATGGAGCGCGCAACGCGCGCGCCGTGGCGCGGAACTCCATGAACCTCATGCTGTCCGATCTCCGCATGGTGCAGGACTCCGGGGGCGTGGATTCGGTGTCGAGCGACGGCCGGACGATCCGGGTGATCGTTCCCTACGCCTACGGGATGGCCTGCGGCAACTCGCTGACGGCGACGGTCGTGAGTCTCCTCCCGGTAGACAGCAGTGCGCTGCAGCTCGCCACGTACGGCGGGTACGCCTGGCGCAACCCATCCAGCGGCCGCTTCACCATCGTGACGCCTCCCCTCCCCCAGGGGGCGAACAACGTCCAGTCGTCGACCGACCAGGACCTGTGCATCGCGAGCAGCAAGGCCAACATCTCCACACTCCACATCAACGGGCGATCCGGCCAGGTGGTCGATCTCACGCCGCTGGCGGTGGGGGTCGCAGCCTACGATCCGGTCTTTCTCTGGCAGAAGATCACCTACTCCTTCGACACCTCGGCGTCATTTCCGGGACTCTACGGCTTGTACCGCAACGTGTCCGGCGGAAGTCGCGAGGAGATCCTCGCCCCCTTTACGTCGTCGGCGCGTTTCAAGTTCTACGTGCCCAATCAGGACACGTCGCAGACCACCGTTCCCGCGCTGTCGAGCATCCGCGGGTTCGACATCCTGCTCTACGGCGTGAGCCCGAAGGCCGCCAACGACGGGACGCGGCCGTCCACGACGTTCACCACCGCGGTGTTCTTCAAGAACACCCGCAGCTTCTGAGGACCCCGACGATGTCACGCCTCTCCAATCGCAAGGGGTTTGCCCTCCCCATGGCCGTGTTGGTGATCGCCGTGATCACCGCGGCGCTTGCCGCTGCGTTCATGACCACCACGGCGGAGATCGCCACCAACCAGGCGCAGAAGGGCACCACGCGGGCGTTCGCGATTGCCCAGAACGGGCTCGAGCAGTTCCTGGTGCGTCGCAGCGAGGCCGGTTGGTGTCAGTACTGCGGCTCTCCGCCCGCCACCACCGCCGAGTCCACGAAGGTCGCCTCGAACGGCGGCTACGCCTGGGTCGTGTCGCGCCGGATTCACCCGTCGTCGGGCACGTCCGACCCGGCCTACTACTTCATCACCTCCACCGGTTTCGACACCACCACCAAGCTGTCGGGCGCCGGGGGGGCGATGTATGCAACGCGCACCGTCGGCATCTACGCAAAGTGGAACATCCACACCGTGAACGTGCTGTCCGGCTGGACCAGCCTGTCCGGCATTCACAAGAACGGCACGGCGGGTGTGATCAGCGGCGTCGACCAGTGCGGCGAGGACACCACGCTGGCGGGCGTCACCGTGCCCTCCGGCGGCTGGAGTTCGAACGGCAGCTTCTCCCCAACGGGGAACCCGCCCGTCGACTCGAACCAGACCCAATCGGAACTCGCGGCGCAAACCCAGATCGACTGGCAGGCGGTGATGAATGGCGGGATGCAAGCCGACGTCGAGATTCCGCCGGGGAGCTTCCCCAGCAATGCCCAGTTCAACGACACGAGCTACTGGCCGGTGATTCGCATCCACACCAATGGCTATTCGCTGCCGAGAGCCGGCCGCGGCATCATCATCGCCGACAGCGACTTCGTCATCAACGGCAGCAACATGTGGGACGGCATCCTTCTCGTGGGGGGCGCCCTCACGTCGAACGGAAACAATACGACGGCAGGCGCCACCATCAGCGGGCTCAACGTCCTTCTGGGTGGGGTGGCCGGCGCCGGCGTGGTCACCGTCGACACGTCCATGGCCCAGGGACAGAAGAGCTACGAGTACAACTCGTGCAACGTCGAGCGGGCCTCGAAGGGCCTCCAGTCGTACGTCGCCTTTCCGAATGCGTGGATGGACAACGTCGCGATGTACTGACCCCGGCGGCCACGCACAACGCACAACGGGCAGTCCGCAGCAACCGCTGCAGACTGCCCGCTGTGCGCTACGACCGCACGAGATCGCTTCTCTACCCCCCGAACGGATCTCCCGGCGGGGCCTCCAGCGCTTTCGTCGGTGCCGGCAGCTCGCGGCGATCGATCCACCGCTGGAAGTCGCCGGCGATGGCGTACCAGTGGGCTCGCGCCGCCACGCTGCCTGTCAGCGCGCGCCGCGCCGCCTGCGGCTGCAGATCCCTGATCTCCAATTCGACGATCGCCCGCACTTCGGGCGCCGCCGTCGTGTCGGCCGCCAACAGAAGCAGTCGGTCGGCCACGGCCCGCTGCGTCACCCGCTGCAGCGCCGCCAGCTTCCCGCTCGATGGCACCGGCGCGTTCCAGGTGTCGGCGATCAACGAGTCGACCGTCTCGCCAAGCGTCAGCATGTTCGGACGCCGCGTGGCGAACGCCACCAGCCGCGCCGCCCGCTCGGGTTGCAGGACCATGTCCACCACCATCTGCGACAGCGTCCGCGCCGCCGAGAGCTCGTCGAATGCCGGTTCGGTCTGGCTGCCGAACAGCTCCACGCGCGGGGTCACCTGGTTGGCGTTGGGCGCGAGCAACGTCAGCACGGTGTCGGGAATCGCCAACTCGGCGGGGGTGATCGCCCCGAGCATCTGGTGCAGCGCGGCGCGCTGCTGCGCCCCCGGAATGGGCGTCGTGGCCTGCTGCCCATCGCCCACCACCACGTTGGCGTATTCCATGCCACCGATGGTCTTGGAGAGCGAGTTGAGCGCATAGCGATGGAAGAAGTACAGCGGCGCCAGCCGCTCCTGCAGCATCGCCAGCGGCTCACCCGACCGCAGGTTGCGCAGACCGAAGCGCGCGAGCGCCACCCGCCGCACGTCCATCTGGTTCTTCAGGAATTGCGACGCCGACGACTGGTCGTCCCACAGATTGGTCCGCGGGTCGGAGGCGAAGTCGGGCCGGGCGTCGGCGTCCGACAGGAACAGGTAGCCCTTCCTCAGTCCGTCGGCCACGATGGCCTTCAACGAATCCTTCTCGGTGCCCGGCGGGAAGATGCCGTACCCCCAGTGGATGGCCCACACGTCGTAGGCACCCGGGCCCACGGCGTACGCCTGCGACAGATCGATGCGGCCGTTCCGGTCGAGCAGGGCGCGCGGCGGCGGATAATCCATCACCGACGCCCGCCCGTAGGTAGACGCGATGTAGTTGTGCGACAAGCCGAGGCTGTGCCCGATTTCGTGCGCGCTCACCTGGCGCACGCGGGCCAGCACGAACGCCGTGTCGGCCGGCGTCTTGGCGGCCCCCATGAGCGCCGCGAAGATGTTGTAGTCAGTGCGGGCACGGTGCGAGTCCAGACGCGAGACGCCCTTGATGATCTCGCCGGTGCGCGGGTCGGTGATCGCGGCGCTCACCGACCACCCGCGCTCGTTGCGGTTCTCCCACACCAGCACGTTGTAGCGGGAGTCCATCGGATCCACGCTGTCGGGACAGAAGTCCACCTTGAACCCGCCCTTCAATCCAGCGTCGTCGAAGGCCTGTTCCCACCACTTCACCCCCTGCAGCGTCGCCGTCTTGATCGGCTCCGGGATGCCGGGATCCACGCAGTACACGATGGGGTTCTTGATCGCCGAGTTGGGATCGCTCGGATTGACCCGCTCCAGCCGGTGGCGGGCGATCCAGCGCTGCTCCAGCGGCTGGTCGATGGGCTGCGCATAGTCATTGAAGGTGACGCCGAAATAGCCGATGCGCGGATCCCAGGCCCGCGGCTTGTAGCCGTCGTCGGGCAGCTGGAGCAGCGAGACGTGTTCGTGCAGCGTGAATGCCGACCCGTCCGGCGCCATACGGCTCACGATGCCGCCCGGCCGGCCGTTGGTCGCGAAGGTGAGCGCCACGTCCACTTCCGTGTTCTTCGGAAAGGCCTTCGTGAGCGGCGCGTAGACCGCCGACCGGTCTTTGGCCAGCGTGTAGTTCCCCTGCCGCGTTCGCTGCAGCGTTTCCGTCACGTTCGTCCAGTCCCGGACGAAGAACTCCGTCGCGTCCACCAGCAGGTGGCCGTCCTCCACCGCCAACAGCGGCAACGCCGCCACCGTGCTCACCGGAAACGCCTCGGCCACGGTGCGCTCGTGTTCGGGATTGCCGGCGGCGCCGCGGAAGCGCGTATTCTGGAACACCACGAACACGTGGTCGGCGTTGCGGTCGAAGTTCACGATCTGGGTGCGTCCGCCCGCTCCGCGATCGATGCCGATGGGGTTCGAACCGAGTCCAGTGGACTGCATCGTGAGCATGAGCGCCGGGAACGAATCGCGCGGAATCTCGAGCAGGATCTTGTCCGTGGTGTCGCTCAGATAGACGGGAATGAAGCCGTCGTGCTTCACGTATCCCACCGTCTTGGCGGCGATGCTGGTGCCCACGGACGCGGGCTTGGGTGCGGCGGCGGGGCGCTGGGCGCCGGCGGCGGAGGCCAGCCCGCCCAGGACGATCGTGGCGACAAGGAGTTTGGAACGCATGGGACGTCGGATAGGAGTGAACGTCGGCGCGCGGCGTGAGCCCGGCGGGGAGAACACGGCACCCGGCGCGCGAGATGCCCCAAGCTACACCGCGGGCACCCCGGTGCGCGACTGGCGGCGCTCCTCGCGGATCCGCGGCTGGCGCCCGCGTTGCACCGGGCCTCGTCGGCGCCCCGCGCCGGCCACCTATATTGGAAGGAAGGCGGGCTGTCGGCGGCCGCCGTCGCTCGCCCGATCGCGCGAGACCAGGAGTGTCGATGAGCTCACCCGCGTCCGGCTCGCGTACGCAGCCGGAACACGAAACGCAGCAGCGGATGGCGCCGGCCGGGCCCGGAGGCGCCAACTGGCTCACAGCCGAGCGGCTCGGGCAGGTGCGTGGCATTCTGCTGGCCCTGACGCTGTTCGTCGCACTCGCGGTCTGGGTGCTCTACAGCCTGGGCTTCGACGCGCGCGGGCTGCCCTTGGTCGGCAAGTTGCAAGCCGTGGGCGTGATGACCTGGCTGTATGCGTTGGTGCAGATCGTCGACCATCGATTCTGGAACAGCCGGTTCGCGCAGCGGCGGCGGGCCACGCTCGGGATCCCGGAGAGTCTGTTCGGATGGCTGCTCGGCCAGATGCTCGCCTGGTTCGGTATCGTCTACTACGCCCTCACCGGCCACGCGCACTGGTACGCGGCGGGTCTCGGCATTCTGCTGCTCAGCTTCGTCGCCTTTCCCATCCGGCGCGATCCGCATCCGTAGGGCTCGTGCGGCGGTCGGATGGTGCTTCCGTCCGGGTTGGGATGGCGCTACCATAATTGGCGCGACAGCCGATTATATCAGTTTCCTCCCGTCCCGTACACCATGTTGAGTCAGTCTTCCATCGCCTTTCTCAAGCGACTGCTGGATTCGCCGGGCCCGTCCGGGTATGAAACCGCGGCGGCGCGTGTCTGGCGCGCCGAAGCCCAGACCTTCGCCGACTCCGTGCGCAGCGACGTCGCCGGCAACAGCTTCGCCGAGGTCAATCCCGATGGTTCGCCGACCATCATGCTCGACGGCCACATCGACGAGATCGGCCTCATCGTGCAATACATCGACGACGACGGGTATGTGTACATCGCGGCCATCGGCGGCTGGGATCCCGAGGTCCTGGTCGGGCAGCGCATTCGCTTCCTGTCGGGCGACGGCAACGTGGTGGGGGTGGTGGGCAAGAAGCCCATTCACCTGATGAAAGCGGCGGACCGCGAGAAGGCCTCCAAGATCACCGATTTCTGGGTGGACATCGGCGCCACGGATCGCGCGCAGGCCGAGCGAACGGTCGCCGTGGGTGACGCCGCCGTGATCGACTCGCACGCGGTGGACCTTCCCAACGATCGTATCGTCTCGCGATCCATCGACGATCGCATCGGCGCGTTCACCGTGCTCGAGGCGTTGCGCCGATACAAGGAACGGCCGGGCAAGGCGCGCGTGGTCGCCGCCGCCACCACGCAGGAGGAAATCGCCTGGCACGGTGGGGGCGCCCTGATCGCCGCCAATTCCCTGAAGCCGCAGATGGCGATCGCCGTGGACGTCACCTTCGCCACCGACCATCCGGGCCTCGAGAAAAAGGAGATCGGCGATCACAAGATGGGCAGCGGTCCGGTACTCGTGCGTGGCGCGCTCATCTCGCCGGTGGTGTTCGACCTGCTCCGCGAGACCGCCGGCGCCGGCAGCATCCCCTATACCGTCCACGCCGAGGGCCGGGCCACGTCCACCAATGCCGACGCCATCCACCTGGCCCGCGAGGGCGTCGCCACGGCGCTCGTGTCGATCCCGAACCGCTACATGCATTCGCCCAACGAGATGGTGAGCCTGATCGACGTCCACCACACGGCGGAGTTGCTCGCCGAGGCATGTCGCGCCGTCGACGACCGCACCGACTTCACCGCGCGCTAGACGACCGCCTGCCCTTCTGGGTGAGCCGGGCGACGGTATCGCGCACTTCCTTCTCGCGATCCGACGCCAGCGTCTTGAGCACGGCCTCCGCCACCGGCGACTTCACCTCGGCCAACGCCTGAACGGCCGCCACCCGGAACGCGGTGGACTTCTTCTTGAAGAAACCGCGCTCCGGCTCGGCCGCCCGGATGAGACGCTCCACCGCCGATGCCGTTCCCACGCGCCCCAACGCCAGTAGCATCGCCAGCTGGACGTCTCGGTCCTGCTCGGCATCGATGGCCGTGATCAGCGTCGTCGCCGTCTTCGGATCGCCGTGCGCGGCAATCGCGAAGGCTGCCTGCATCCGGACCTGCGGCGAGTGGTCGCGCACCGCCTCTCGTACCGCCTCGCGTGCGCTGTCCGACCCCAATTGCATGAGCGCGTTCGTGGCGGCGCGGCGCACCCGTTCGTCGCCGTGCCGCAGCAACGCCACCAACGCGTCTTCGGCGCCCGCGGCCTGCAATTCGCCCAGCAGATCCGCCGCGTTGCGTGCCATGAACCACCGCGCGTCGCCGAGCATGGTGATGAGGGCCGGCACACTTCCCTGGAGCGCCGTGAGCACCGCCAACAACGCGGCCCGGTCGTCGTTCGTCTGTGCCTGCATGACCTGGTCGATCGCCGCTTCGGCGCCGTCCTGCCCCATGCGCACCAGGACCGCCAGCACGTCGTCGCGCCGCTCGGGCACCTGCGTCACTTGGGCCGCCACCGCGCGCAGCAGCAGCGGTTTCGACAGTCGACGTAGGGCCATGACGTAGGCCCGCTTCACGTCGGCGTCCGTGGCCGATTTCTCCTCACCGATCACGCCCAGCAGCAGATCGAGAACCGTAAGCGGCTTGCCCTGCCGTGCCGCCGTATCGGCAAGCGAAACGACGTCGTCCAGCAGACGGATTGTCTCTGCCGAGCTCCCACTGTGTGCCAGCCGAGCCAGTACCGCCGCGGGCGAGTCCTTCACGTTGCCGATCGACGAGAACTGGAAGAACATGCCGCCCGTATCCTGCGACACGAGCCCGGCAACGCTCGGGGCCGCGGCCTCGTCCGCCCCTGCCGCGGGAGTGGCAGTCTCGGGCTCCGATTCCAGCGCTGGCTCCGACTCGGCTTCGGGTTCTGCTTCGGCTTCGGGTTCTGCTTCGGCGTCGGCGTCGGCGTCGGCGTCGGCGCGCACAAAGCGGATCGTCGTCGCGTGGAGTTCGGCCAGTTGCCCGTGGAACACGTCGGGCGCCGGGTGCTCGGGATCCACAGCGGCCAGCGCCCGGGCCAGGCCAAGCAGCTCCCCCGCCGCCGGCTGCTGCGCGAACCGGATTTCGGCCAACGCCCCGGCCCGCATGCGCGCGGCCACCTCCGGCACGCCGGACAACACCGGCAGCACCGGGTCGCCGTCGGCAAAGAGCGCCTCGTCCCCGATGTGGAGGCGAACGGCTCCCTGCTTGCCGATCGAGACCACGCCGCGTAGCGACATCTTCTGCTCGCCCACGTTCTCGTCGTCCTGAATCAGCAACCAGACGAGACGGGCGAAGAGCCGGACGAATGTGGCCGAGAGTTCCATAGGCGGGACGGGCCTGCCCCTGCGCGGGCACCGGATGGAGAAGCTGGAACTTAGACGATGCCCGCCGCACGCCGCCACCCGGACGCATCGCGCCACGCCCCACGCCCGGGCTGTTGGCCCACGACCGACCCGGTCACTAGACTTCCAGCCACCTCAGACGAGCGCACTCATGACCGCCATCACTCGCTTCTCGCTCCTGCTAGCCGGCGCCGCCCTCGCGGCGTGCAGTCCCGCGCACACGGCGCCCACGCCGGTGCCCGCCCCCGACTCGCTGCGCATCCGCCAGGACATCGCGTACCTGGCCAGCGATCGGCTCGAAGGACGCCGCGCCGGCACTCCAGGCAATGACAGCGCCGCCGCCTACATCGCGCGACGCTACCGGGCCCTCGGCCTCGACGGGATGACGCCGGTGTCGTACCTCCAACCGTTCGTGGCGCGGCCGGCGGCCGGTCCCCACTCGGTGCCCGAAGTCCTGCCCACACAGAACGTCGTCGCCATGCTGCCCGGCACCGACGCCGCGCTTCGCAACGAGTGGGTGGTCGTCGGCGCCCATTTCGACCACCTCGGGCGGTCGACGGAAGATGCGCTCGATCCCGAAGCCGGCAACGCCATCCGCCGCGGCGCCGACGACAATGCGTCGGGTACGGCCGCGGTCATGGAACTGGCACGCATCTTCCGCGCGGCGCCCACGCGCCGGTCGCTGCTGTTCGTGAACTTCAGCGCCGAGGAAGAAGGCCTGCTCGGCTCGGCATACTTCGTGGACCGCGCGCCGGTCGCGCTCGACAGCATCGACGCCATGATCAACTTCGACATGGTGGGTCGGCTCCGGAACGACCGACTCATCGTGTACGGCGTGGCTACGGCGACCGAATTCCCGGCGATGCTCGACAGCGCCAACGCGGGTCGCGTGAAGATCTTCGGCCAGGGCGACGGCTTCGGGCCCTCGGATCAATCGTCGTTCTACGCCAAGAACATCCCCGTGCTCCACTTCTTCACCGATCTGCACGAGGACTATCACCGCGCCACCGACGACGTGGAAAAGATCAACGCCGCCGGCGAAGACACCGTGGTGCAGATCGCCGAGCGCGTCATTCGCGACATCGCGAACCGGTCAGCACGCGTCACCTTCATCCGCGTCCCCACGAAGCCCTCCATGGCCGCGTCGGGATCCGGAACCGACGTCTACTTCGGCTCGATCCCCGACATGGCGGCGGGCGACATCAAGGGCGAGCGGCTCACCGGCATCACGCCCGGCGGCCCGGCTGACAAGGGCGGACTCAAGGCCGGCGACGTGGTGGTGGAATTCGGCGGCGTTCCGGTCACCGACCTCACCACCTACTCGCAGGCGCTGTACGCGCATAAACCGGGCGACGTGGTACCCGTGGTGGTCATGCGCGATGGCCAGCGGCTCACGCTGCGCGTGACGCTCGGCAAGCGCGGCGGCTAGCGCACCGGGCGCTCGACGGCACCTCCTCATGCTCCACGCCTGGTCGAGCGCCCGCTACACCTTTCCGCTTCCCGACGGGCACCGCTTCCCGATCGAGAAGTATGAACGCGTGCGGCAGCGCGTGGTGGACGAGGGCATCGTGGAGGCGGCGTGCCTGCACGACCCCGACCGCGTACCGGGCGACGACCTGCTCCGGGTGCACTCGGCGGCCTACGTGGAGCAGTTCACGGCGGGCACGCTCGACGCCGCCGCGGTCCGTCGGCTCGGGTTTCCCTGGTCGCCGGCGCTGGTCGAGCGCTCGCTCCGCGCCACGGGGGGCACCTGCGAGGCCGCGGCGTGCGCGCTCGAGCGGGGCATCGCCATGAACCTGGCGGGAGGAACGCACCACGCGTTTCCGGACCATGGCGAGGGATTCTGCGTCTTCAACGACGTCGCGGTGGCGGTTCGCGCGCTGCAGCACCGCGGGCGCATCGCCCGGGCCGCGATCATCGACCTCGACGTCCACCAGGGCAACGGCACCCACGCCATCTTCGCCGGCGACCCACGCGTGTATACGTTCAGCATGCACGGCAGGCGCAACTATCCCTTTCGCAAGGTGGCGGGCGATCTGGATGTCGAACTCGACGACGGCACCACGGACGACGACTATCTCGCCCGGCTCGCCGGGGCGCTGCCGGGCGTGCTGGGGCAGGCCCGTCCCGATCTCGTGGTGTATCTGGCGGGGGCCGACGTGCACGAGCACGACCGGCTGGGGCGGCTGCGACTGACCGCGGCGGGCCTGGCGCGCCGCGACGTCCTGGTGCTGGACCACTGCCGCGAAGTGGGGCTGCCGGTGGTCGTCACCATCGCCGGTGGGTACGGCCGAGACGTGGATACCACGGTGGCCCTTCACGTGCAGACGGCGCGCATCGCGTCGCAGTTCACGTGCGGGGTACCGGGTCGCCGATGACGGACACGCCGACCCTGCCGGAGCCCCGCGCGTCGGGCTTCACGACCGGCACGGAAGTGCCGCTGTACTGGGCGGCGTACGGTCCCGGCGGGGGGCCGCGAACCGTCGTACTCCACGGCGGTCCGGGCGCCGATCATGCCTACCTCCTGCCGCAGATGCTCGAACTCGCGCGCGGGCGGGAACTCCTGTTCTATGACCAGCGTGGGGGCGGTCGGTCCCGCACCGACGCCAGAACACCGGTCACCTGGCAGACGCACGTGGCGGACCTCGGCGCGGTGCTGCGCGAGTTCGAGATCGGGTCTCCAACCATCGTGGGATACTCTTGGGGCGGGCTGCTGGCACTGCTGTACGCGGCCCGGGCCGCCACCGACCCGGCGCTCCCCGAGCCCGCCCGTCTCGCCCTCATTGACCCGGCCCCCGTGTCGCGGCAACTTCGGGAGGAGTTCGAGACGGAATTCGCCCGGCGCCAGGCCGCCCCGGCAGTACAGGCCCTGCGCGACGAGCTGGCCGGATCGGGCCTGCGGGAGCGGGACCCGGAGCAGTACCGGCACCGCACGTTCGAGCTGAGCGTGGCCGGTTACTTCGCCGACCCGCACGCGGCGCGGAACCTCACCCCGTTCCGGGTGGTCGGACGGGTACAACAATCGGTGTGGGACAGTCTTGGTGACTACAACCTGGTGCGCGACGGAACCCTGTCGGCCATTCATTGCCCGAGCGTGATCGTGCACGGCCGCGAGGACCCCATCCCGCTGGCTTCATCCGAGGCCTGTGCGCGCGCCATCGGCGCGAAGCTGATAACGTTGGAGGCGTGCGGGCACGTGCCGTACGTTGAACAGCCCGCGGCCCTGTTCGCCGCGCTCGAGCAGTTTCTCGCATGACCGCGGCCTGACCGCATCAACACCCCGGCATTCAGATCATGTCGTCGACCGAGAACATCATCCAGCCGTACATCACCACCATCGAACCGGATGGACACAAGTTGCACGTGTCCTGTCGGATCGCGTTCGATGGCATCGAGTACGTCGGCCGGCTCTGGTTCGCCGACGACGGATGGGAAGACTCGGGCATCCCCGACCGCGGGGCCCTGCCCGGCCGATCGCACGACGAAGTCATCGCGCTCGCCAAGCGGCTGAGCCCCACGGAACTCACCCTGCGCTACCGACGCGCCCTCGCGGAGAAACGTCGCTTTATGCAACTGAGAAAGGCCACGGAAGAGATGCTCGCCAAGATCCGCTACCTGAACCAGGTGGCGATCTCGATGCGGGCGGGGCTCCTGGACGAGGAAGGCGCCAACCAGGAGATCGAGCTCACGGAGATGCAGTTGCACGATTGCGTGGACCGGCTGAAGAAGCACGCCGGTGTCGAATCCTAGACGCCGACGTGGCGTCCTGAAGGGCGCCGCCCTCAAGCGTCAGGCACAGGAAGTCCTCCGCCGGCTGCTCGCCGAGTATCCCGACGCCCACTGCGCCCTGGATTTCAAGAACGCCTATCAGCTCCTCGTCGCCACCATCCTCAGCGCCCAGTGCACCGACAAGCGCGTGAACATCGTCACGCCGGCGCTCTTCAAGCAGTACCCGACCCCCCGCGCGCTCGCCAAGGCCCCCCAGGCAGACGTCGAGACGCTGATCAAGAGCACCGGATTCTTCCGCAACAAGGCGAAGAATCTGGTCGGCATGGCCGCCGCGGTCGTGGACGAGCATCGCGGGAAGATCCCCGATACGATGGCGGAACTCACCCGGCTCCCCGGCGTGGGGCGGAAGACGGCCAACGTGATCCTCGGCAACGCGTGCGACAAGAACGAGGGGATCGTCGTGGATACGCACGTCACCCGGCTCGCCGATCGGCTCGGCCTGTCGCGCGCCAAGACGGCCGAGAAGATCGAGCAGGAGCTGATGCCGCTCTTCCCGCGCGAACGCTGGGCGATCCTCTCGCATCTGCTCATCGAACACGGCCGACGCGTGTGCGACGCCCGCAAGCCGAAGTGCGCCGAATGCGTGCTCAGCGACATCTGTCCGAGTTCTTCGATGTGAGGCTTGGGGGCGCCACCACGAACGGATTCCGGATCCGCCCCTCCCGACCGGCGTCGAATCGCCTAGTTTACCTGTCGCGAATCGTCCTTCCACCTCCGCCCGCATATCCGTGAGCAAGACCGCAACCTTCGAAACCAACCGGGGCACGATTGTCGCCGAGCTGTACGACAAGGAAGCGCCCAATACCGTGGCGAACTTCGAGAAGCTCGCCAACTCGAAGTTCTACGACGGCGTGAAATTCCATCGCGTCCTTGCCGACTTCGTCGTGCAGGGCGGCGATCCGCTGTCGCGCGACCTGCCGGCGGGCGACCCTCGCATCGGCACCGGCGGACCCGGCTGGAAGATCAAGTGCGAGACCGCCGGCAACCCCCACAAGCACGTGGTCGGTGCGCTGTCCATGGCCCACGCCGGCAAGGACACGGGGGGCAGCCAGTTCTTCATGGTGCTCAGCGAGGGCAACACGCGGCACTTGAACGGCGTGCACACCGTGTTCGGCCGTGTCACGCAGGGCCTCGACGTCATGCAGAGCATCCATCCGAACGACGTGATGAACACCGTGCGCGTCGCCTGACCGCACCGCCCACAGGAGCTTCCATGACCGAATCGCACGACGCACACGAGACGCACGCCAGCGACATGAAGGCCGGTTTCCTCGGCTTGATCATCGGCGCCATCTGCGTGTTCGTGATCCTCTTCTCCATCGTGAAGATCACGCACAACCACTACGCCAACGAGAAGCCAGCCGCCGCACAGCAGGCAGGGTGAGCGCTGCCCGGCCGGGTTGGACGACCGGTCGGCGGCAACCCGCATCGGTGGCCGGCCGGGTCTGGCGACCGACCATGCGTCAACAGGTGGAACTGCAATAGCACGGACCAGGCGGATGGCGCGGAAACTTCGCGATGGGCCCCAGTGGGAACGACTCAGCTGGGGCCCTTTTATTTTCTTGAGTTCGCCCGTAGGTCGTGTCCGGGCCATCCGCGTCCTCCGCGTTCATCTGGTGTTCAAACGGTTGGAACTCGCGCTGCCGTGTCCCCGCCACGGCCTCCGGAGCGCGGCCGGCTCCCGGGGCCACGCCTAACGGATCCCGCACGGATCGCTCCATATTACGGACGTCTTCCGAAACCCGAGCCCAGACCCGAACCATGTCCGAACTGCCCTCTCGAGAATCCGCGCTTGCCCTCATGCACGAGTACACAGCGAGCGACTCCCTCCGTAAACACATGCTTGCGGTGGAGGCGGGCATGCGAGCGTACGCGCTCAAGTTCGGCGAGGACCAGGAGCGGTGGGGACTGGCCGGGCTCATCCACGACTTCGACTACGAGCGCTATCCCAACGCGGCCCACTCGGCCACCGAGGAGCATCCCGCCCATGGCGTCGGCGTGCTCCGCGAGAAGGGCTGGCCGGAGGATATCCTCCAGGCCATCCTCGGCCATGCCGAGTACTGTCACGTGCCGCGCGAGACGCAGATGGCCAAGGCGCTGTTCGCCGTGGACGAGCTGACGGGACTGATCACGGCCACGGCACTGGTGAAGCCGTCGAAGAGCGTCCACGACGTGGAGGCGCGATCGGTGCGAAAGAAGATGAAGGACAAGGCATTCGCCCGGGGCGTGAGTCGCGAGGACGTACAGTTGGGCGCCCAGGAATTGGGCGTGGAACTGGACGATCACATTCAGTTCGTGATCCTCGCCATGCGTGGGGTCGCCCCCGAACTGGGACTGGCCGGCACCCCCGGCAGCGCCTGACCGATGTTCAACGCCCACTTGGCGGCCCGCGTACATCGGGGTGAACAGCGAAGGGACGCCAATGACCGTTGCAATCGCTCCTGTAGCTCCACGGATGAGGGTGTCTGTGGCTGAAGCGGAACGCCCGGAGCGGGGGTTCGTGCTGGCGGCCCAACGCGGCGACCAGGATGCCTTCGCGGCACTTGTGCGCATGCACGAACGTCGGGCCTATGCGGTGACCCGGGCAATCGTGGTGACGCATGAGGACGCCGAGGACGCGGTGCAGGAAGGATTCCTGCATGCGTACCGCGCGCTGGACCGGTTTCTGCCGGATCAGCCGTTCGGGGCTTGGCTGTACCGCATCATGGCAAATTCGGCGCTGGATCTGGTGCGGCGCCGGAAGGTCCGCGATGCGGATGAATTGACGGAAATGGTCGCGATGCCGTTTCGCGATCCTGGGGAGTCGGACGAACTCCGGACGCGACTGTCCGAAGCAATCGGCCACCTCACGGAACGGCAGCGATCGGTGATCGTGATGCACGATGTGGAAGGCTTCACGCATGGCGAGATCGGCAACATGCTCGGGATTCCCGAGGGGACGGCACGATCGGACCTGCACCACGCCCGGGCAACTCTGCGCGGGCTTCTGAAAGACGTACGGAGTGATCTATGAGCGACCTGCGACTGGTGCACCAGGACGACGAAGTCACGCGCGGTCTGCGCGCGATGTTCGCCGCCCCGAGTGACGAGGCGTACTGGAGCGAACTCGAATCGCGAATCATGCATCGCATCTCCGCGGTGGAGTTGGGGTGGTGGTCGGAGTTGGATTCGTGGACGCGCCCGGCGCTGTTCGCCGCGGCGGCGCTTATTCTCGCGTGCAGCGCGGCCCTCTTCCGCGCCCATGAAGTCGAGCAGACCACCGCGTACGAGGCGCTGCTGGCGCCCGTGCCCGGCCCCACCGAGGCCGTGGCGCGTCCCATGCTCCAGGACCAGCGTGACGGAACCGTACGCTACGTCCTGTCCCACGACTGAGGCCCGTAGACATGGAACGGCCTAAACAGCAGGCGCTCCTCTTCCTGCTCGGCGCAGTCCTCGTGGGTGGCGTGCTCGGCTTCTCCGCCGACCGCGTGATCCAGCGCCGCCCGCACACGTGGGCCGAGCGCACCACCATGTACGACGACATCGGTCTCACCACCACCCAGCGCGCCGCTGCCGACTCCATCTGGGACGTCACCAACTGCGCGATGGCGGAGGTGTACCGTCCGGTGCGGCCGGTGCTGGATTCCATCCGGCTCAACGGCGGCCGACAGTTCCGTGCGCTGTTGACGCCTGACCAGTTGGCCAAGCTGCAGGCCCGGCTTCAGGCCGACTCGCTCCGTCGAGTGCGCACCGACTCCACTCGCCGTGCACGCGGTGACTCCACCAGCCGCCACGGTAGATCATCCAATTCGCGCCAGGACGCCTGTAAACGATGATGAAAAAGCTGTTCTTTCTGGCGGCATTGCCCGCCGCGTTGGCGGCGCAGCAGCCCGCCGTAGATTCGCTGCACCCGATCACCCTCAAGGAAGCCATCGCCATGGCGCAGCAGAACGCGCCCGCCGCCGTGGCCGCCGAAGGGCAGATCAGGACCGCCAACTCGTCGGTGACCTCCGCGTACGCGGCGTTCATTCCGAGTCTCTCCTGGTCCATGAGCCAGCGGCAGTCCAGCGGCCCCCGACTGGGCCAGGACGGCACGATCATCCAGTACCAGAACCCGTGGTCGTACAGCGACGGCCTCAACAGCAGCCTCACGCTGTTCGACGGCGGACGCCGGTTTGCCGACCTCCGCACCGCCAGGGCCGGCGTGAAGTCCGCCGAGGCGAATGAGGTGGCGCAGAAGTTCGGCATCGCCCTCAACGTGAAGACGCAGTACTACAACGTCCTCGCCGCCGAGGAGTCCGAGTCGGCTGCGCGCGCCCAACTGGAGCAGGCGCAGGAACAGCTGAAGGTCTCGGTGGCCAAGGTCACCGCCGGCGCCGCCACGCGTTCCGACTCGCTCCGCTCGGCCATCCAGGTGAGCAACGCCCGCCTGGCGCTGCTCAACGCCCAGAACAACCGGACGGTGGCCAGCGCCGCCCTCACCCGGCTCGTGGCGACGCCGTACCTGGTGACGGCCACCGCGTCGGATACGCTCGACCAGAACATCGCCCCGGTGGACAGTGCCTTGCTCTCGCACCTGGCCGCGCAGGCCCCGAGCATCCGCTCCGCCCAGGCGTCGCTGACCACGGCCAAGGCCGCCTACTCCGCGACCAAGGCGTCGTACCTGCCCACGATCAACGTATCGTACGGTCGGAGCGGCAACGGTTACGACAAGTACTGGGGCATCGGCGGCGGACAGCTCAGCTATAGCAAGAGCCTCTCGTTCTCGCTGAACTTCTCGATCTTCGACAACTGGTCCCGCGAGAACCAGTCGGTGAGCGCGGCCGTCCAGGTGCGCAACGCCGACGCGTCCCTGCGCGATGCCCAGCTGGCGGCCCAGCAGAGCATCGTGCAGTACTACACGAACCTCCAGACGCTGGAAGAGCAGATCAAGATCCAGCAGCAGACCATCGCCGCCGCCGAGGAGGACCTCCGGGTCCAGCAGCAGCGATATGCCGTGGGCGCCTCCACCCTGCTCGATGTGCTGACCTCGCAGACGGCGCTCAATCAGGCCCGCGTCCAGCTCATCCAGTACCGGCTCAACTACCGGACCACCAAGGCCCAGATCGAGCAGCTCATCGGTCGGGACCTGGAGTAACCGACCCGGACACCCGGTTCGACTGGAAACGCTGGCCGGCCGCTCGAGCGGTCCGGCCAGCGTTTTCTTTGGGCCCTCCGTACTAGGGCTAGCTGTCTCAGATAACTGACTCGAGGAATGGGTTCGTGAATAAGATTGCCCCCCTGATCGCCCTCACGCTCCTTGCCGCCTGCAGCACCGGGAAGAACAAACTCCCCGCCGTGCAAACGCAGACGGTCGAGCGGCGCGACATCGTCGTGACTTCCGAAGCGAACGGCGCCATCGAGCCGATCGTCGTCGTCGAAGTCCGGTCCAAGGCCTCCGGCATGATCACCGACATGCCCGTGGAAACGGGCACCTACGTGAAGCCGGGCGCGCTGCTCGCCCAGATCGACACACAGACGGTGCAGAAGCAGTACCGCCAGGCCGCGGCCGACCTCAACTCGTCCCAGGCCCAACTCGAAGTCGCCACCGCGCAGAAGAAGCGCAGCGACGAGATGCTGGCCGCCAAGGTGATCACCCCGCAAGAGAACGAGCAGGCCCGCCTCACCTACGAGAGCGCCCAGGCCAGCGTCGTTCGCCAGCAGGCCAACCTCGACATCGCGGCCCAGGCGTTGGCCGATGCCACGGTGCGCGCCGTCGCCACCGGCACGATCATCGAGAAGGACGTCCAGGTGGGGCAGATCATCCAGTCGTCCACCAACTCGGTGAGCGGCGGTACCACGCTCCTCAAGATGGCCGACCTCACGCACGTGCGGATGCGCGCCTATTTCAACGAAACCGACATCGGGAATATCCGCCCCAACGAGCCGGCCACGGTGACCGTGGACGCGTTTCCCGACCGCCGCTTCGAGGGGAAGGTGGAGAAGATCGAACCCCAGGCGGTCGTCCAGCAGGGCGTGACGATGTTCCCCGTGCTCGTGAACCTCGAGAACTTCGACGGCGCGCTGCGCCCGGGGATGAACGGCGAGGTCTCGGCGCTCGTCGACCAGCGTGTGGGCGCCATTGCCGTGCCGAACGATGCCCTGAAGACGACGCGTGAAGGCGTAACCGTGGCGTCGATGCTCGGCCTCAACCCCGACAGTGTGCAGGCCCAGATCCGCGCGCAGATGAGCGGCGGCGCAAACGGCCGGCGTGGCGGAGGACGCCGCGGCGGCACGAGCGGCGCCCGGGGCGCGGTCGGCAACGGCACCGACGTGACCACCGCCGCCGGGGACGTGGCACTCGACCCGCAGCAGGCCCAGCAGCAGGGTGGCCGCCGCGGTGGCTTCCAGCAGGTCGAGGTCACCGACAAGGACTGCGCCGCCATCGAAGCGGCGTACAAGAAGTTCCCCAAGGAGAAGAAGCAGCTCGACGATCTCTCGGCCAAAATGCGCGAACCCGACGCGGACCGGCGGGCGCTCATGACCCAGATGGAGCCGCTGTACACGACCATGGGCGCGGACCGCGCCAAAGCCGGCGCCTGCCGGCGCCGTGCGATGCAGGCCCCGGGCGCTCCCGGCGCCACGACGGGCCAGCAGGGTGGCCAGCAGACCGCCAGCCGTTCCGGCCTCAACGTGGGCGCCGCCGAACAGGCCATGGCCGTCCGCCCCAGGACCGGCCTCGTGTTCGTGGCCGACAGCAGCGGCTACAAGCCGCGGGTCGTCCTCCTCGGCCAGAGCAACTTCGACTACACCGAAGTGCTCAACGGCCTCAAGGAGGGAGAGAAGGTGGTGATGCTCAACGTGCTCGCCCTCCAGGCGGCACGCCAGCAGCAACAGGACCGGTTCCGCCAGGTGCAGTCATCGCCGCTGGGCGGCGGTGCGCGCGGTGGCGGCGGCCGCGGCCGCTAGACCGGCGAGGTCATATGCTCTTCGGCGAAATCATCAGCGTGGCGCTCAGCGCGCTACGCGCCAACAAGCTTCGGTCGCTGCTCACGATGCTCGGCATCGTGATCGGGGTCGCCGCCGTCATCGCGATGGTGGCCCTGGGCAGCGGCGCGCAGCAGGCCGTGAAGGATCGCATCGCATCGCTCGGAACCACCCTGCTCAGCGTCAGCCCCGGCCAGCAGCGTGGCTTCGGCGCCGCCATCGGCGGTCAGCGCAAGCGCATGACCATCGAGGATGCCAAGTCGCTGGACGATCCCGACCGGCTCCCCGACGTGATTGCCGTGGAACCGGAGATGCAGAAGAGTTCCCAGGTCACCTGGACCAACCAGAACGCCAACACGTCGATCATCGGCACCACGGCCAACTACCTGAGCGTGCGCAATTACAAGCTGGCGTCGGGCCGCATGTTCACCGAGGCCGAGGATGCGGGACAGCGCCGGGTCGCCGTGGTGGGCCCCACTGTGGCAACGAACCTCGGCCTGTCGACCCCGGACGCGCTGGTCGGCGAGGACATCCGCATTGGCGGCGTCCAGTTCACGGTCATCGGTACCACCGAGCCCAAGGGACAGGGCAGCACGTTCGGCGATCCCGACGACCAGATCCTGATCCCGATCACCACTGGCCGGTACCGCGTGTTCGGCAGCAACTGGGTGCGCTCGATCAACGTGCTCGCGTCCACCGAA
The DNA here is from genome assembly GCA_963781765.1 of uncultured Gemmatimonadaceae bacterium. GTDB lineage: Bacteria > Gemmatimonadota > Gemmatimonadetes > Gemmatimonadales > Gemmatimonadaceae > JAGWRI01. Next base: position 468,144 of record CAWAHC010000005.1, on the reverse strand, counting down.
GACAACATCCCGCTGGCGATGGCCGAGATGCAGAAGGCACTACGCCGCGCGCATCGGCTGCGCGCCGACGCACCCGACGATTTTCAGATTCGCAGCCAGACCGATTTCCTCACCACCACTGCCGAGACGACGCAGGTGTTCACCTACCTGCTGGCCGGCATTGCCGGCGTGAGCCTGCTCGTGGGCGGCATCGGCATCATGAACATCATGCTGGTCTCGGTGACCGAGCGCACCCGGGAGATCGGCATCCGCAAAGCGCTCGGCGCCACGCGTTCGAATATCCTGCTCCAGTTCCTCATCGAAGCGGTGGTCCTGTGCTGCCTGGGCGGCATCGTCGGCATCGGCCTCGGAGCTGGCGGCGCGCAGATCCTGAGCAAGACCGCGGGATGGAACACGCAGATCTCGATGGCGGCGGTCGGCATCGCGTTTGGATTCTCGGCGGTGGTCGGCGTGCTGTTCGGCGTCTGGCCGGCGCGTCGGGCGTCGGTGCTCGATCCGATCGTGGCGCTGAGGTACGAATAGGCCGGTCAACAGTCAGCAGTCAGCAGCGGAAGAGCCCCAGGCCAGAGGCCGGGGGCTCTTTCTGCTGTTTGTCCAATCACCGTCGATCGTTGACAGTTGACTCTCGACTTGCCGTTGACAAGATGTATCGCTCGATATATCGTCATTCTCACAACGATATATCTCTGCTATATCGCAGAGGAGGATATTCCATGTACGACGACTGTTGCGGCGGAGCGCGTCGCGCCCGGTGGGACTGGGAATCGTTCGCTGGCGGGTTCTGGGGCAAAGGGGGACCACGTGGGCGGCATTCCAGAGGACGGATGGGACGGATGTTCGAGCAGGGAGACCTGAAATACGTAATTCTCCAACTGATCGACGAAAAACCGCGCCATGGTTACGACATCATCAAGGCATTAGAGGAACGATCGCACGGCACATACTCGCCAAGCCCTGGAACCGTATACCCAACGCTCACGATGCTCGAAGAGATGGGCTACGCGAAGGGAACAGCTGAGGACGGGGGCAAGAAGGTCTACGAGATCACGCCCGAAGGAAAGAAATACCTGGAGGAGAACTCCAGCACCGTGGAATCCATCTTCGAGCGCATCTCCGAGACCGTGGAGCCGTTCTTCAGCACCTCGATGGGCGAGGTGCGCAGCGCCATGCGCCATCTGGCGCGCAGCAGCTTGGGCACGGCCATGAAGCACGCCGAGAACACGGAAGTGCTGGCAAAGGTCGCCGATGTCCTGAATCGGGCGGCCACGGAGATCGATGGGATCACCGGGTAGCGCGCTGGACGCGCCCTGAGGGACTGCTAGATTGGAGGACGGGCCGCGAACCCTTCGCGGCCCGTTTCTTTTTGGTTGGGGCCGGCCGGCGTTCGGCGACCTCCGATATTCAACAGTCTTTCCATGTCCGCTGACCCATCTCGCTCGGGCGATCCGGCGGCCCCAGTCGCGGCCGACGGGACGAGCGGATTTCATGCAGCCGTGCCCCGGGAACGGGAGCATGTGGAAACGCACCCCACCGGGAAGCGGCTGGCCTTCCTTTCGCTGGCGGCACTCGGCGTCGTATACGGGGACATCGGCACCAGCCCGCTCTACGCCATCAAGGAGTGCTTCCGGACGGAGTACGGCATCCAGCCGACCCAGCAGAACGTCTACGGCGTACTCTCGCTGATCGTCTGGGCGCTGATTCTCGTGGTGTGCGTGAAGTATCTGGTGTTCATCATGCGGGCCGACAACCGGGGCGAGGGCGGCATTCTGGCCCTGCTCGCCCTGCTGATGCAGGACGGCAAGTCGCCGGCCGGGTCCACGCGCCGTTACACCCTCGTGGTCCTCGGCATCTTCGGCGCCGCGCTGCTCTACGGCGACGGGATGATCACCCCCGCCATCTCGGTGCTCGGCGCCATGGAAGGGCTGCAGATCGCCGCGCCGAACCTCCACGAGGCCACGGTCGTCATCTCGACCGTGGTGATTCTGTTCGCCCTGTTCTCGCTCCAGCGGCACGGCACCTCGCGGGTGGGCGGCATGTTCGGCCCCGTCATGCTCGTGTGGTTCGTGACCATCGGCGCGCTGGGCGCGGCCGAAATCGTGCGGGCGCCGGCCATTCTGCTGGCACTCAATCCCTGGTACGGCATCCGGTTCTTCCTCGACTACGGGTCCGTGGCGTTCTTCCTGCTCGGCGCCGTGGTGCTGGTGGTGACCGGGTCCGAGGCGCTGTACGCCGACATGGGGCACTTCGGCAAGCGCCCGATCCGGCTGGCGTGGTTCGGATTCGTGTTCCCGGCGCTCCTGCTCAACTACTTCGGCCAGGGCGCCATCCTGTTGCGTGAACCGACCGCCGTGGCGAACCCGTTCTACCTGCTGGCGCCCCGGTTCCTGCTCTACCCGTTGCTGCTCATCGCGACCCTGGCGGCGATCGTCGCCTCGCAGGCCCTCATCTCGGGGGCGTTCTCGCTCATGCAGCAGAGCGTGCAACTCGGCTACTCGCCGCGCGTGACCATCGTCCACACGTCGAGTCGCGAGGCGGGCCAGATCTTCATTCCCGAAGTCAACGACGTGCTGCGCATCGGCACCATCGTGCTCGTGCTGAGCTTCGGCTCGGTGGCCAACCTGAGCGCCGCGTATGGCATCGCCGTCACCGGCACCATGGTGATCACGTCGCTGCTCTTCTATTCGGTGGCGCGGTCGCGGTGGCACTGGTCCATTCTCAGCGCGGGACTGCTCACGCTCGGCTTCCTGGTGGTGGACGTCGGACTGATGGCCGCCAATCTGGTGAAGATCGAGTACGGCGGTTGGGTGCCGATTGCCATCGCCATCGCCATTTTCGCGATGATGAGCACCTGGAAGCGCGGCCGGATCATGCTCAACCGCATCCTCCACTCGGGGGCGCTGCCGCTCGACATCTTCCTGGACGACGTGGCGCGGCGCAAACCCACGCGCGTGCCCGGCACGGCTGTCTTCATGACCTCGTCGCCCAAGGGCGTGCCGGTGGTGCTCCTGCACCACGTCAAGCACAACAAGGTGCTGCACGACCAGGTAGTGCTGATGTCGATTCTCACCCTCGAAGTGCCGGAAGTGGACGACGCGGAGCGCCTCTCGCTCGAGAAGTTCGAAGAGGGATTCTGGCGGCTGACCGCCCGCTACGGATTCATGGAGACGCCCGACGTGCCGGAAGTCCTCAACCGGGCCCGCGCCCTGGGCCTGCGGGCCAAGGCGCTCGACACGACGTTCTACCTGGGCCGCGAGCGGATCATCGTGCTCGAGAAGGGCGAGAAGCGCACCGGCCGCCGCGCGACGCCGGATGCCGAAGAGGGACCCGTGCTCGAGATGTGGCGCTGGCGGAAGAAGCTGTTCGTCGTGATGTCGCGGAATGCGCGCTCGGCGACGGAGTTCTTCAACATTCCGCCCAACCGCGTGGTGGAGCTTGGGGCGCAGGTAGAGTTCTAGGTGGGGTTGGGGGAGCGAGTGAGGCAGTGAATGCGGTTGCGGTGTCGCCGCGTCACTGTTCCACCGTTTTCCCTCACCCCCTTCCCTTCCGCCGGTCCGTGACGCAAATCAGTGGCGCGTCAGTCCCGCCGGTGCCCCCCCAGCACCTGCCCCCTCCCGCTCGCTCCTTCGGAGACTCCCTCATGTCGGCCCCCGTCCATTCCCTCCGTGCCCGGCTGGCACGGGCCAGCGTCGCGCTGCTCGTCCTTACCGTCTCCGCCGCCGGCGTGGCGGCACAACAGGCGCACACCAATGCGGCCAATTGGACGCTGGCCAACAAGTTCACCCCCGAGGCGCTGCGCCCGATCCTCTACAGTTCCTCGGTGAACCCGCACTGGATCGGGAAGACCGATTCCATGTGGTACAACTGGAAGGACCACAACGGGTCGGCGTTCTACCTCGTGGTGCCGTCGCTCAAGGTGAAGCGGGCGCTGTTCGACCAGGTGCGGATGGCGGCGGAACTCACGGCGGCCTCCGGCCATGCGTACGACGCCTACAACCTGCCCTTCACCAGCGTCGATTTCGGCAAGGATCGCAAGACCTTCGAGTTCAACGCCGACAGCTCGCGCTGGGAATGGACGCTGGCGACGGAGAAGCTCCGGCGCGTGGGACCGGCGAAGCGTGAAGCCGCGGCGAGCGGCGGGCGCGGGGGGCGGGGAGGATTCGGCGGCGGGGGCGACTTCCGCAACTTCTCCCCCGACAGCACCCACTACGTGTTCGCGCGCAACGACAACCTGTTCGTCGTCGACACGACCACGAAGGACACCACGCAGATCTCCTCCGACGGCGAACGCAAGCGCAGCTTCGGCCGGGTGGACACGGCGATGGTGGAGCTGAACCAGCGCGGCCGCTCGGGCGGCGCCGGCCGCGGCGGGAGAGGCGGCGAGTTCAACAATCCCCTCGATCCGCGCGTACGCGCCCGCGTCATCTGGTCTCGCGACTCCAAGGCGTTCGCCGTGGTGCGGCAGGACGAACGCAAGGTCAAGGATCTCTATCTGGTGGACAACCTCGCACAGCCACGCCCCACGCTGATGGAGTATCCGTACGCGATGCCGGGCGAGGCCAACGTCGCCCAGGAGGAACTCTACACCTATCGCCTGGGCGACAAGCAGGTGTCGCCGCTCGACGTGAGCAGGTACAAGGACCAGCGGATCATGGATCTGGTCTGGCCCGATGCCGGTCATGACGTACTGAGTCTCGTGCGCCGCGACCGCACGCAGCGCGAACTCGAGATGATCGACATCAACATCGGCACGCACGCCATCACGACGATCCTCACCCAGAAGAGCGCGTGGGGCGGGCTGCAGACCCAGGAGCCGCGGTACGTGAACGCCGGCGGTGATTTCATCTGGTGGTCCGACAGCACCGGCTGGGGGCACTACTACCTCTACTCGCACGACGGAAAGCTGAAGAGCGCCCTCGGCACCGGGCCCTGGCGCGCCCAGGATCTGGTGGAGGTCGATTCGGTGCACCGGGTGGCGTGGATCACCGGTGTCGGCCGCGAGCAGGGAGAGGATCCGTACTATCACCATCTCTACCGTGTGAACCTCGACGGCACCGGGCTCACGTTGGTCGATGCCGGCGATGCCACGCACAACTCCGACCTCTCGCCCGACTACAAGTTCGACATCGACAACTACTCCCGGATCGACCTCGAGCCGCATGCCGTGATCCGCGATGCCGCCACGGGCAAGACCGCGATGGACCTCGAGACCACGGACATCTCGGGCCTCAAGGCGCTGGGATGGAAGCCACCGGAGCCATTCAAAGCGAAGGCGGAGGACGGCATCACCGACATCTGGGGCGAGATGTGGAAGCCCTTCGACTTCGATTCCACGAAGTCGTACCCGATCATCACCTACACCTATCCGGGGCCACAGACCGAGTCGGTGATCTTCAACTTCTCACCCTCGGCCCAACAGCAGCGGCTGGCCCAGCTCGGCTTCATCGTCGTGACCTTCGGCAACCGCGGCGGCAGCCCCGAGCGGTCGCGTTGGTACGACACCTTCGGCTACCTCAACCTCCGCGACTACGGCCTGGCCGACAAGAAGTACGTGATCCAGGAGCTGGCCAACGAGCATCCGTACATCGACATCAACCGGGTCGGCATCTACGGCCACTCGGGCGGCGGTTTCCAGACCGCCGCCGCGATGCTCCTGCCCCCCTACAACGACTTCTTCAAGGTGGGCGTGAGCGAATCGGGCAACCACGACAACAACATCTACAACCAGAACTGGAGCGAGCAGTACCATGGGCTCCGCGTCGAGATGCCTGGTGACAGCACGCGCGGCCGTGGAGGACGCGGTGGCCGTGGCGCGCGTGGCGGCGGCGGCGGCGGCGGCGGCGCGAACACGAACGTCAGTGAGTTCGGGCGCGTGGCCCCCAGCGACAGCACCAGCGACGTCCAGATTCACGTGCCGACCACCGTGGAACTCGCCAAGAACCTCAAGGGCGCGCTACTGCTCGAGACCGGGCTCATGGACAACAACGTCCACCCGGCCAACACCTACCGGCTGGTGAACGCGCTCCTCAACGCGGGCAAGCGGTTCTCGTTCATGGTCTACCCGGAACGGCCACACGGGTACGGCGACATGGCACCGCACGCGCAGGAGATGATGATGGAGTGGTTCGCCACGCACTTCCTGGGGGACAACTACGAGGGAAGCGCGGAGATGAGCGTGCACTGATGCCTGAACGAGCGGGAACTGCACGCTCAGAGTGTCCGGTCACCGGACACCAGTGAATCGTGAATGAAACGGGGCGCGTCTCTTTTCGATCGAGACGCGCTCCGTTTCCGCCCTTACCGCGTCCAGATCAACGTCACGCACCCGGTGTGCTCGGCGCCCGTGATCATGGCGCCGGCGCCGGTCTGGGTGGAACTGAACCGCGGCGGGGCCTCCCCGGCGCGGTAGACCTCGATGCCCGCCACCATGCTCGGATCGAGCATTGAGTTGATGCCCGTGTCGAGGTTCCGGGCCACCCGCCCCGGCCCCAGGTTCGGCTTCGGAATCGGCGTCAGTGCGCCGTCGATGTAGATCGTGCAGTCCCACATCCACGAACGCCCCGAAAGCGCCGTCAGATCGCTCATCAACGTGGGCGCCCAGTGCTCGATCTGCGCCTGGGAGATGTACGCGTTCGGCGGCGCCGCCCCCTGCCGCCGCCGGTCGTAGAACCCCGTGAGATCGAGCTTGCGCACCGTGTCGGCCGGACCACGCGCCACGCCGTGCGCGTTGGTGACCACCGTCGGCAGCATCTGGCCCACGCGGTCGAGGACCAGCGTGATCGGGAGCGTATCGGCTTCGCCGTTGGCGACGACGATCGTGTTCATGTTGTAGCCCATCTTCCGCACCCGCAGGAGTGCCCCCGACGTATCCATGGGCAGCAAGACCGTGCCGGTGGGGGTGGTGAGCGCCGAAAGGCCGGTGAGGATGTCCTTCACCTCCGCGCTGTCGATCGGCTCGCCCGTCTCGGAGTCGAAGATGCCGATCACGCGCGTGCGTACGACGAGGCCGCGCACCGAATCGGCCTGGGCCCTGACGCACCTCGGCGCGCCGAGCACGATGCCGGCCAGAGCCAGCAGGGCCACCAGGGTCGTACGGAGCGGCGCGGTGAAGGTGGCGCGCATGGGGGTGGGGGTGGGGGTGGGGGTGGGGGTCATAACCATCGCTCCATTGTCGGACACATATAGGACGGGGTACCGCGCCTCCGCCAGCGGCGACACGGAAATCCGCGGAGTGCCGGACTCGCACTTCATCACGACGAATACTGCGCGCGCGCCGCCAACGTTCGGCATCGAATCGTTTCCGGAGGTGGCAAATCAATGGGGAGCCACGATTCTTCCCCCCCTTCCGCCCGCCCCGATTTTCGGTTTTTATTCGGGTATGCCGGCCGCCGCTGCCAGGGACCTTGCCGCCCTCCGGGCGCTCCTCGACGAGCGCTTTCCCGATGCCTCGCCCATCACCCGGCGCGCCACCGCCCAGTTGGCCACGGGCATCGGGGAGCTGGACGGCGCCCTGCCCAGCGGCGGGCTCCCGCGCGGCCGCCTCTCCGTCTGGGCGCCCCGGGGCGGGGCCACGGCCATCCTCCGCGCCGCCTGCCAGGGGGTCCTCGCCGTCGGCGAGCGCGCCGCCTGGATCGACAGCGTGGGCACCGTGGCCGGCGCCTTCTGGGATGAGGAGGGGGGGCCCCTGCTCGTCCGCCCCTCAAGCCGCCTGAACGCGCTTCGGTCCGCCGAGGAGTTGCTGCGCTCGGGCGGCTTCGCGCTGGTCGTACTGGCCGGCGCCGAGCCCAAGGGCCAGGAGACCGTCCGTCTCACCCGCGCCACCCGCGACGGGGGCAGCGCCCTCGTCGCCCTCACCACCCATGCCGCGATGTCGGCCCTCCGGCTCACCTCGCGCATCACGCCCGCCGACTACCGCTACAAGCGCACGCCGTTCGGGGACCCCGCCGAGATCACGCACGCCCGTGTGCGCGTGGACTCGGTGGCGCTCGGATGGAAAGCGCACGCCGAATTCGTTCTTCCGGTCACGCATCATGAGTTACGTCTGTCTCTGGAGCCCGAGCTGGCCGACCGGCGCGGCGTCACGCGCTGAGATGTCAGGCCGCAACGGCCGCCGGCACCGGTCCGGCGGGCACCAACTCCTTTCGCCCGAGATCCACGCGGAGGTTGAGCCCTTCAAGACCGTGCGCGCCGAGCAGCACCATGTCGCCCGGCTCGGCAAACACCACCGCGGCGACCGCCGACCGTCCGCCGGCGTGCAGATACGCGACCGCGACGTCGACCGTCGTTCTGAAGATCCCCATGTCGTCGATCATACGGTCACGCTCCGCAAACGCGTCATCGTAGTATCGCGGGCTCGGCTATTCGGACAAAATCCGGACGCATGCATCGCGCAGTATCCCGAGGTCTCGCTCGACGATTCGGCGAATGTCCCCGTCGTCGACGTCATCGTACTGATGACGCAGCACGTTGCCGAGGCCCCGGATGCTACGCCACGGGATATCGGGTTCGCGTTCCTCGATTTCGGAGCCGAGCTTCTTCACCGCCTCGCTGATACGCTCAAGGCAACGCTCCACGGCGTCGCGAGTTTTCTCGTCGAAAGGCACGTCCGAAGGCGTGTCCTGCACGTGAGCCCGAACGCGGTCGATATTCGCGATGATATCGCGCAGCCGCCGGGTTGGGGCCTCAGAAGGCATAGACGGCTTCGGCTTCCGCCGCAGGCCGCACATGCGGCCGCAAGCGATCGCGCCGTGCCACGTCGACCTCCCGGCCAACTATCCGCTCGAGATCGGCCGCAATTCCCGCATAGGCCAGGAAGTTGCCCGCCACTTCGGGTGCAAGATCCACGAACAGGTCGACGTCACTATCCAAACGACTCTCCTGCCGGACCACGGAACCGAAAACCGCGACATGGAGAAGCCCGTGCCGGCGGAGGTCGGCTTCGTGCGTGCGCAGGCGATCGAGAACCGTTTCGAGCAGTGTCATGGCGTCAAAGTTACGTCGGGCTGATGGTGCCTACAATAGCCACTCTCTGGGAAGAGAATGCCCGAGCAGAAGCCATTCGTTCTTCCGGTCACGCCTCATGAGTTACGTCTGTCTCTGGAGCCCGAGCTGGCCGACCGGCGCGGCGTTTCCCGCTGAGCTGCTCACCGATCTGCTGCAGCACACCCCGCGCGTGCGCGTCGGCGCCGGCGGCCGTGTGTGGGCCGACGCCCGCGGTTTCGACGCGGGCGCGCTCGCCGTCAAACTCGTGGACGTGGCGCACCGCCACGCCTATTCGAACGCGCACGCCGGCGCTGCCACCACGGCCATTGCCGCCGAGTTGGCGGCCACGCAGCGGCGCGTGCCCTTCACCGTCGTGAAGCCGGGACACGACCGCGAGTTCGTGGCCCCCTTCCCCATCGACGTCCTCGAGCCGTCGACGCTGCTCGACAACATCCTCGACGGCATCGGCATCGAGACCTGCGGCGCCCTCGCCGCCCTCGACGCCTCCCATATCGAAACGCGTATGGGCGCCGAGGGCGTGCGGCTGTGGAAGCTGGCGCGCGCCGACGATCCGCGGTTGTTGTTCGCCTATCCGGCGCGCGTGCTCCCCAGCACCACGGTGGAGTGGGTGGACTACGCGCTCCGCGACGCCGAGCGCTTGACGTTCGTGGTGAACGCGCAGGCAGAGACCGTGTGCAACACGATGGCCGCCGACGGGCAGCGGGCGCGGGAGATCTCGCTCGTCTTCGCAATGGCCGACCGCACCGACTTCACCCACCGCATTCGCTCGGCGCGTCCCACGGCCAGCCAGAAGGCGTGGATGCGGCTCATCCGCTCGGCGCTCGAACGCATCACCCTGCCCGACGCCGTCACCGGGGTGACGCTGCGCGTGGAGTCGGTGATCGGCAACGACGGCATCCAGGGCGATCTGTTCGACAAGGGATTCGCCAGCGCGCCGCAGGTGGAACGCACCGTGTCGCAGCTCATGGACGACCAGGGCGACGTGGTGCTGACCCCGAAGAATTCGGCGCACCCGCTGGTGGACGCGCGCACCGAGTGGACGCGCGAGGATCCCGCAGTGGCGGCCACGAGCGGCGAGCGCGGCGTGGCCAGGGCACAGCGGGCGGGCGGCGCGAGACCGACGCCGCACCTGACGCTGCAGCTCGTGACGCCGCCGCGGCGCGTGTCGGTGAAGACCGCGGAGCGCCGCGATCATCGGGTGCCGGTGCACTATCGCGATGCCGGAAAGTCGTATGCGATCGTGGATGCGGCGGGGCCGGAGCGGGTGTCGGGGGGACAGTGGGAGGAGGGGGGGCCGTACGCGCGCGAGTATTTCCGGTGCGTGCGGGAGGATGGGATGCTGGTGTGGTTGTATCGAGATGCGGCGCGATCCAGCGTTGCCGTCAGCTCAGAGCTGGCGGCTCACAGCTCACGGCCTTCTGTTGGCAGTTCCTCGCAGTTGGCAATTCGCTGGTTCCTCCACGGCTGGTGGGATTGACCCTCCATGCCGTACACGGAACTCCGCGCGCACACCGCCTTCTCATTCGGTGACGGATCGGCGACCCCCGAAGCGCTGGTCGCGCGCGCGCATGCGCTCGGCTACCGCCGCATCGCCATCACCGACACCGCCGACCTCGGCGCCATCGTCCGCGCGCAGCTCGCGGCGCGGGCCTGCAATCCGCCGCTGGAACTCATCGTCGGCGCGGAGATCAATGTGGACGGCAAGCCCGCCGCCTTTCTGGCGCGGAACGCGCAGGGCTATCGCAACGTCGCCGCGCTCGTCACCGCGGCGCGCGTGGGCAGTTGGGCCGCCTGGGAAAAGAACGCGCAGAGCCGGCGGCGCGGGCGGCCGACTGTGACCTGGGAGCAGGTGGCCCGCCACGCCGACGGCGTGCACGCGCTCACCGGGCCCGGGTCGGGTCCACTGGCGTCGCGTATCCTGGCCGGCGACGACGAAGGGGCGCGCCGGCTGTTGGGTGAATGGCATGAAGTATTCGGTGAGCGGTTGGCCGTGGAGGTCCAGTTGCATCACACAGGAGGCGCCGAGGCGGCGCTGGCCGGCGCGCTCGTCTCGCTCGCCGAGCGGGAGCGCGTGCCCTGGGTGGTGACGCACGACCCGCGGTACGTGGACGAGCGCGGCCGTCTGGTGCACGACATGCTCACCGCGCTCAGGGCCGAGTTGACCATCGACGAAGCCGCCTCGCGCGGCGTGCTGCATCCCAACGGCGACTGGCGTCTGCTCGCGCCGGCCGAGATGGAACGCCGGTGGCGCGGGCGCACCGAGGGATTGTGCGAGAGCATGCGGATCGCCGCCGAGTGCGAGCCGTGCGACTTCGCGTGGATGCGTCCACCGATGCCGAAGTACGCGGTGCCCGCCAACCATAACGACATCACCTTTCTGCGCGAGCAGGCGTACATCGGAGCGCGCGAACGGTGGAGCGGCCGGGTCACGCCGAAGCAGGCCACGCAGATCGAGCGCGAGCTGGCGGTGATCGGGCGGCTTGGGGTTCGCCGGGTTCTTTCTGGTGATGTGGGACGCCGTGCGCTTCGCGCGCGAACGCGGCATTCTCTGCCAGGGTCGTGGGAGCGCGGCCAATTCGGTGATCGCGTTCTGTCTGCGGATCACGGCGGTGGATCCCGTGGAGCACGGGCTGCTGTTCGAGCGCTTCCTGAGCGAGGTCCGCGTGGACGGGAAGGCCGAGGCGCCCGACATCGACGTGGACTTCGAGCACGACCGGCGCGAGGAGGTGCTCGACTACATGTACGAGCACTACGCGCGCGAGCGGGCGGCCATCGCCTGCACCGTGCAGACCTATCGCGCGCCGAACGCCGTGCAGGACGCGATGCGCGCGTTCGGCTATCCGCCGGAACTCGCGGTGTCGATTTCCAAGCGCCTGCACCACGCCGAGCCCGCGGACGCGGCCGAGATCATCCGCGACGGGTTGGGCGCCGAGCAGGGGTTGGAGGTGAACGACGCGCGCGGGCAGGCGCTGCTCCGGGGGATTGCGGCCTTTGATGGCGTGCCGAGGATGCGCTCCACGCACGTGGGCGGGTTCGTGCTGTCGAGCCAGCCGTTGGGGAGCTACCTGCCCATCGAGCAGACGGCGATGGGGCGGACCATCGTGCAGTTCGACAAGGACGATCTGGACGCGGTGGGCGTGCCAAAGTTCGACTTTCTGGGACTGGGCGGGCTGTCGGCGGTGCGACGAGCGTTCGACGTGATCGAGCGGCGGACGGGCACGCGCCCCGCGATGTACACGCTGCCGTACGACGACGAGAAGACGTATGCGCTCATCCAGACCGGCGAGACCATCGGCACCTTTCAGATCGAGAGCCGGGCGCAGATCGGGTCCATTCTGAAGACCAAGCCCGAGCGGTTGTACGACATCGTGGTGCAGGTGGCGCTCATCCGGCCGGGCCCCATCCAGGCGAAGTTCGTGAATCCGTACACCGAGCGGCGGCTGGGACGCGAGCCGGTGACGTATCTGCATCCGGCGCTCGAGCCCATTCTCGCGCGCACGCAGGGCATTCCGATCTTCCAGGAGCAGGCCATGGCGATTGCCATGGCGTTGGGCGGGTACACCGGCGGCCAGGCCGACGAGCTGCGGCGGACCATGGGGAACATCCGCAAGAAGGAGCGGCTCGTCGGCGCGCTCACCAGGCTGCGCACGGCGATGGTGGATCGCGGCATCGACGGTGACATCGCCGACCACATCTGCGCCGACCTGGTGAGCTTCGCGAACTATGGCTTTCCGGAGAGTCATGCGTGGAGCTTCGCGCTGATTGCCTATGCGACGGCCTGGCTCAAGGCGCATCATCCCACCGAGTTCTTTTACGGGCTACTGAACTCATGGCCGATGGGTTTCTATCCCGTATCCACGCTCATCCACGACGCCAAGCGGCACGGCGTGCCGCTGCTGCCGCCCTGTCTGCGCGACGGCGACTGGGAGTGCAGCGTGGAAGAGACCGACGACCCGGCGCGACCGGCACTGCGCATCGGATGGCGGCACGTGCGGGGTGTGGGCACGCGGGTGATCGACGCGTTGAAGGACGCGCGGATGACCGGGCCGTTCATCTCGATTGCCGACGTGGTGCGGCGGGCTCGGCTGAGCCGGGCGGACGTGCTGGCGTTCGCGCGGGCGGGCGCGTTCGGGGTGTGGACGAGCGACCGGCGGCATGCGGCGTGGGAGGGGCTGCGCGCGGTGGGTGATCTGTTGCCGCTGGCGCCGGCGTCACGGGAGCTGCATAGCCCACCGCCGGTGGATCGGGACCGGCAGGTGCTGCTGGACTATTACGCGGTGGGATTGAGCCTCGATGGGCACCCGATGCAGACCGTGCGCGCGAAGCTCGAGGCAGGGGGTGCGGTGTCGAGCCGGGACCTGGCGGGGCTCCAGAGTGGGCGGACGGTGACCATCGGCGGGCTGGTGACCGTGCGGCAGCGGCCGAGCACGGCAGGCGGGACGATCTTTCTGTTACTGGAAGACGAATGGGGGTTCGTGAACGTGGTGGTGCACAAGAGTTTGGTGGAGGCGAATGAAGAAGTCGTGAAAAGGGCGCAGTTCGTGCTCGTACAGGGGCGGTTGGAGAAGGATTCGGGGGCGATGAATATCGTGGGGCGGAAGTTCCGGGAACTGACGGTGGGGAGCGGGGAGTTCGTGCACCGGGCGCATGAGTTCAGGTAGTTCCGCTCGTCCCCCTCGGCCTCGGTGCTCGCCCGCGGGACGATGCGGTCGGACGATGGCCCCGGCAACGCCGTGGTGACACGCGTCGCGTTGGCGCCGTGCATCCTGAGCGCTCGGCCCGCTGGGAGCGGCGGCGATGGACGCAAAGGGGACGGGCGCCGCAGATCGCGGCGGCGGTGGGCAACTCAGCCGGTACCGGCCCCGGCGCCCGCAGGCCTCACCGCTGTATCGGCTCGTCCAGGATCACTTCCAGGCCCTGGAAACCGTCTACGACGAGCGCTTCGCTCGCGCGTATGGCCCCTGGCGCGCCGTCGTGCGCGAAGTGGCTGACAAGTTCCTCGCCTGCGGCATCCTCGACCACGGCTTCGCGCGCGTGCGCTGCGCCACGTGCGCCCACGAGTACCTCCTCGCCTTCTCGTGCAAGGGCCGCTACTTCTGTCCGAGTTGTCACGCCAAGCGGCTGGCCCTCTGGACGCTGTGGCTGGAGGAATCGCTCCTCGCGCCCGTGCCGCACCGCCAGGTGGTGCTCACCATCCCCAAGCGCCTGCGGCCGTGGTGTCTCTACCGGCGCGCGCTGCTGGGCGACCGGGCGCGCGTCGCCGCTCGGACCGTGACGGCCGCCGTGCGGACCCTCACCCGCGAGCGTCGGCTCGCGGTCGGCGTGGTGGCGTGCATCCAGACCCACGGCTCCCGCGCGAACTGGCATCCACACATTCATATGCTGGTCACGGACGGCGGGTTTCGCGCCGACGGCACCTTCGTGCCCTGGCCGGCGCACGATACGGCGGCGCTGACCGAAGCGTTCCGGCGCGCGGTGCTCCGCCTCTTCGTGCGGCGCGGGATCTTCGAGGCCGAGGACGCCCAGGCCATGCTCGCGTGGCCACACGCGGGGTTTCACGTCCACGACGCCGTGTGGGTCCCCGAGGGCGACGGGGCGTTCGCCAAGCGGCTCGCGCGCTACTGTGCCCGCAATCCCGTGGCCCTCGAGCGCCTCCAGTACGACGGCCCCGGCGCGCCGGTGCGCTACCGCTCGGACAAGCGCACCGGGCCCACGGCGGGCACCGAGACGGTGGACCCGCTGGCGTTCCTGGCGCGCCTCGTTACGCACATCCCGAACAAGCACCAGGTGATGACCCGCTACTACGGCTGGTACGCCAACCGGCCCCGCGGGGGGCGGCGGAAGGCGGCGGCGGCACCGGCCGATGGCGCACCCGCCCCGATCGAGGTCGCCGAGCCTGAGGCCCTGCCGCTGGGCGAGGCGCGGCGGCGCTGGGCCGAGCTCCTGCGGCGCATCTATGAAGTGGACCCGCTCACCTGTCCGGCCTGTGGCGGCGCGATGCGCATCCTCGCGTTCATTACGGAGGGCGCGGTGATCGATCGGATCCTGTATCCCTCCTATCCCTCTCGGGGGGGCGCAATGCCTATCTCCCGCGACTGATCGGAACGGTCGCTGACGTGCGGTCGGGTGGCACGAGCGTGGCCGTAACGGTAACCTTGACCCCCGTGCAATGGGCCATCATTCCAGCGGGGCTCGTGATCGGTGAGAAGATGGATGCGGTTGGGATGCCCTGGTTGGTAGCAGCAATGGTCCTTGCATTCCATCTGCTTTGGTGCGCGATGGGATTCGTACCATGGGCAAAACGCGCTGAGGCGAGCCTGCGCCGCGTTCTTGCCGCCGATTGACAAGGCTTAGAGGGCAATGAATGCCGAGCTACAACTGGGCGTACGTCTTCCCGTTTCATCGATTTGCATTCTCAACGTCGCTTGCCCCTGGCGACGTCGTTCATCGGTTGAGCATCGCGTGTGACCCTGGGACACTTACCCCCGATCAGTGGGAGTCCGCCCCGCCGGAGACTTGGCCGTTCAGCGGGACGGTGTTCAAGGATGGATTCCGATTGCGAGCGCCGGCTCCGCCCGTCTTCACCCTAAAATGGGACGTCAACTACGGGGGAATTTTTGGCCGGCTCTACCGTCCCTCTCTGATCGGTACCCTGACTCGCGATCCGTCGAAGGGCACGCGAGTGGCGGTCACGGCGAGGTTGTCCGCCCTGCAGGCAATGGCAGTGCCGGCTCTGCTTCTATTCATGGAGTGGTTCCCCGCCGGACCGGGGGAGCGTTTGATCGAGGTCGGAATTGTCCTGGGAACCCACCTCCTCTTGTGTGGGATAGTATTTGCGCCGCTCGCGAAGCTCGCCGAGCGGAGACTCCGCCAACTCCTGCCCGGCATCTAGACGCTGGTCAGAGTTGGCGGCCGATGCGTGCAACCGTCTTGCTCGCAGCATACTTCGGAGCGGGCACGGCGATGCGCTGCAGCCCCTGGCGCTAGCTGCTGGCGGGCGGGCCAGAAGGCGGATGATCGGCCTGCCGTCTACGCACGGGCTGCAGACCTCTAGCCACTTGATCGAGGAGCGCTCGAACAGCGTCCGCGCCGCCTCGCTCAGCGGCCTTGAGAAGAGCAAGGGGGGTTCCTGGGATCCTGCGTACGCTGTCCCACTCGGCGCCCGGAATAAGGCCGACGCTCTGTTCCGGCGCGGCGTCCCCTTCCACGATTTCGCGATCGGTCTTCTCAGGTTCCAATCCGAATTCGCGTCGTAATCCCCTCGACCAGGTCAGCATCTTGGCGCCGAACATCCCTCCACAGTACGCTCGCCAGATGGCCAGATCGGCGTCGTCACCATGATCGGCATAGTCCGTTGCGACCTGCAGCATCTGGCGCACCTCCGCCGCGCCCGCGACGCCGCGCGGGGCCCCCCACCCAGCGGTCGGCCCGCGCCCCCGCCGGCGCAGCGCGCTACCCGCGGCTCGCCCTGATCCCGCCCCCGCCGGCCCCCCGGGGGCCGTTGCGATGCCCGTCGGCCGGGGCGGCGCTCGTTGCGGCCGCGGCACGAGGGCCGGCTGCCCCACGCCGGCCGTCGCAACACTCGCGACGGGCTGCGAACCCGCCGCGCCGCCTCTGGCGGCCGGCCTCCCGCGCTCTCCCGTCAGGTCACACGGGGATTCAAATTCCTATCCCTCCGGCGCACTTCCGCGGTTCCGCTTCCTATCCCTCGTACCACCGCATCTCACGCCGGACGCCGAAACTGCGCGCACGGATCGGGGCGTTCGGCCCGCGGCGTGATGATGACGATGTCGTACATCCGCCGCTCGGAGGCCGCGGGCGGCCCGCCATCCTTGTCGCGCTCAAGGATGCCCACGGTCAGCACGCGCGCGTTCGGCGCGGCGGCACGCAGCAGCCGCGGAACCGCCACATCGTTGCGCACGTGGCCGTTGCCGGCAATGAGCCAGGCGGGACCGTCCCGGCCGGCAAGCAGCAGCGCGCGGGTCATCGCGGCATCGCGGACGATCTGGGCCGCGCGCATGCCGGGAATCATCTCGGCCGGAAGCTGATGGCAATGACCCTCCACCAACTCGCTGTCGAGCACGGCCCGCGCGTCCGCGCCGAGCGGCGCCCGCTGCATGAGCGGACGCAATCTGGCCGGCACGGTGCTGTCGGTTCCCCCGCCCATCACGACCGGCATGAGGGCCTGACGAGACACGCTGGCGCCCCACATGCTGCGCGCGTGCGCGATCGCGGCAAGCACCACCGGTTTGTGCAGCGGCCATTGCCAGCCCTTCCGGTCGAAGCCGTGCGCGTCCAGCCACGGCTCGAGGCTGTCGCCCGGCGAGGGGGGAGCGATCGGCGTATCGGCGTCCGCGAACTGCTCGAACACGATCGCCGGATGGAGCGAGGCCAGTGCGTCGATGAGCCGGCCGCGCAGCTCGTGATCGACGGCGTTGTCGTGGACCTCGCCGAGCAGCACATAGTCCGACCGGCCGATGCGGTCCAGCAGCGTCGCCGTGCCGACGGGCCGGCCGCTCGGGCCGTCCACGATCTCGGTGGCCGCGCTCAGCGCGAACGGCGCCGGCGCTGGGGCAGGGGCGGTCCGGGGTCCCGCGCACGCGGCGAACAGCAAGATCGGGATCGTTCGAATGGCGCTTTTCATGCCATCAAGTTAGTCGGCCGGCTCGAAGGACGGATCTGACGACGCCGCACCGGACCGGGACGATATCCCGGGTCTTACGCTCACCAAAATTCGCGTATCATATTGAAATGGGCCGTCGGCGCCATGCGCTCACGCCCACTCCAGACCCGTACCACCGAACGAGGACTTCACCATGTCCCGGCGCCTGATCACCGCGGCGTTCCTCACCAGCTTCGCCGCCCTTTCCACCGCCTCAGCGCAGAAACCCGCCATGTTCACACTCACGAGTCCCGACGTCCACGCCGGCCAGACCATCCCCATGAAGCACGTCTTCAAAGGCATGAGCTGCACCGGCGAGAACATCTCTCCTGCTCTGTCCTGGTCCAACGCCCCGAAGGGCACCAAGAGCTTCGCGATCACGGTGTACGATCCCGACGCGCCCACCGGCAGCGGCTGGTGGCACTGGGTGGTGTACAACATCCCCGCCAACGTCACCTCCCTGCCGGCCGGCGCCGGCGATCCCAACAGCGGGCTCATGCTCAAGGGGGCCGTGCAGGGCAACACCGACTTCGGCACCGCCGGTTACGGCGGCCCATGCCCGCCCAAGGGTGACAAGCCGCACCACTACCATTTCACTCGTGTACGCACTCGACGTCGCGCATCTCGACATTCCCGCCGGCGTGACGGCGGCGAACGTCGGCTTCAATCTGCACTTCCACACGCTCGCCAAAGCGGAGTTGGTCGCGCTGTTCGGGCGGTAGCTCCCGCGCATCACGCGAGCGGCCGCGTCGTCCACAACGGACGGCGCGGCCGCTCGTCTATCGCTCCGCGCCGGGCGCGCTAAGTTCTACGCGTTCGTCCCACCTCGGAGAAACCGCCGATGCTCTGCCACCGCGCCCTTCGCCTCGCCCCCCTCCTCGCCCCGGTGTTGCTCGCCGCGCCCCTCGCAGCCCAACAGCAGCACCTGGTGAACGAGACCCCCGCCCACTTCACGACGCCCGACTCGGCGTGGAACTATACGCGCCGAGACGTGATGATCCCGATGCGCGACGGGGTGAAGCTCCACACCGTGATCCTGATTCCCAAGGGCGCGCACAACGCCCCCATCCTGCTCACCCGCACGCCCTACGACGCCAGCGCCACCACCACCTACGCGCACAGTGCGCACCTCGGTCCCAACCTCAACGGCTACGACAACGCGTGGGACGTCATCATTCCCGGTGGCTACATCCGCGTCGTCCAGGACATCCGCGGCAAGTACGGCTCCGAAGGCGAGTACGTCA
The DNA here is from genome assembly GCA_963781765.1 of uncultured Gemmatimonadaceae bacterium. Classification (GTDB taxonomy): domain Bacteria; phylum Gemmatimonadota; class Gemmatimonadetes; order Gemmatimonadales; family Gemmatimonadaceae; genus JAGWRI01. The sequence goes on along the minus strand of CAWAHC010000005.1, from coordinate 449,238 downwards.
TGAACCGCCCGCTCGTCGGTCCGCTCAACGACACCAAGGTCGATGAGAGCACCGACACCTACGACACCATCGACTGGCTGGTGAAGAACCTCCCCATGTCGAACGGCCGCGTCGGCGAACTCGGCATCTCCTACGACGGCTTCGAGCCGCTCATGGGCCTGGTCAATCCGCACCCGGCGCTCAAGGTCAGTGTCCCCATGAACCCGATGGTGGACGGCTGGATGGGCGACGACTGGTTCCACAACGGCGCCTTCCGCGAGCAGAACATGCCGTACGTGCTCGAACAGGAAGCCGCGCGCGACAACTCGGTGCACTGGTGGACCGACGCCTTCGATGACTACGACGTCTACATGAAGTACGGCAGCGCCGGCGCACTCGGCGCCTCGCGCGGCATGCAGCAGGTGGGCTTCTGGAACCAGATCCTCGCGCACCCGAGCTACGACCGGTGGTGGCAGTTGCAGGCCATGGACAGCATCCTCGGCAAACAGCCGCTCAAGGTGCCGACGATGCTCGTGCACTCGCTCTGGGATCAGGAAGACATCTACGGCGCGCTCGCCGTCTACCGCGCCATCAAGCCCAAGGACACGAACAACGACATGGTGTACCTGACCATGGGCCCGTGGCACCACGGACAGGAGATCGAGGACGGCAGTTCGCTGGGTGCCATCAAGTTCCCGACCAACACCTCGTACGATTTCCAGTCGCAGATCCTCGGCCCGTTCCTGGCCAAGTACCTCAAGGACAGCACCCCCGCCGAGCCCGTGGCGCCGGTGAACGCGTACCTCACGGGCGCCGACCGGTGGGAGCGGCTGCAGAGCTGGCCGTCGGGTTGCGCGAGTGGGTGCAAGCCGACGCCGACCCCGCTTTACCTCGAAGCCGGCAACAAGGTCGGGTTCAGCGCGCCCACGGCGAGCGGCAATGGGACCGACTCGTACGTCTCCGACCCCAGCAAGCCAGTGCCCTTCCGGCCGCGCCCCTCGCAGCCCGTCGGCTACGACTTGCCGCTCACCTGGCCGCAGTGGCTGGTGGACGATCAGCGCCCCGCCTCGGGCCGCACCGATGTGCTCACCTACGAGTCGGACGTTCTCACGTCGCCCATGCAGATCAGCGGACAGCCGATGGCCAACATCGTGGCGGCCACCACCGGCACCGACGCCGACTGGGTGGTAAAGGTCATCGACGTGTATCCGCCGGAAGTGGGCAACGACCCGCCGATGGGCGGCTACGAACTGGCAGTGTCGATGGACATCTTCCGCGGCCGGTATCGAGAGAGCTATTCAGACCCGAAGGCAATCACGCCGAACACGCCGCTGCTCTACAAGTTCCCGCTGCCCACGGCCAACCACGTCTTCCTGCCCGGCCATCGAATCATGGTCCAGATCCAGTCGAGCTGGTTCCCGCTCTACGATCGGAACCCGCAGACCTTCGTGCAGAACATCTTCTGGGCCAAGCCCGGCGACTACCAGAAGGCGACGATGACGGTGTACCACGAGCCGGGGCACGAGAGCTTCGTGGAGTTGCCGGTGGTGAAGAAGTGAGGCGGTGACGAACTACGGATGCGGCAACTTCAGGTCACTACCGCATCCAGCTCGATCTCTACCAACAGCGCCGGATCCACCAGCGCGCTCACCTGCACCAGCGTGGCCGCAGGGCGAATGTCCGCGAACACTTCGCCCTGCGCCCGCGCCACCTCGGTCCACCATGAGATGTCGGTGACGAAGGTGCGCACGCGCACCACGTCCCGCAGCGAGGCCCCCGCTTCGGCGAGGGCCTTCGCAATCTTCTCGTACACGAAGCGGGCCTGCCGGTACGGATCGCCCTCGCCCACCACCTTGCCGGCGTCATCGACGGCGGTGGTGCCGGCCACGTAGACCGCGTCTCCCAGCCGCACGGCGCGGCTGTAGCCATAGAGCTTCTCCCACTGCGTGCCCGACGAGATCAGTTGCCTGGTCATGCGTTCGCGTTCCTGGGTTGAGGGGTCCGGACCACCCGCCGGAAGCACGTCACGTGGCCGGCTTCAACTTCGACTCGTACTTGCCCGGTTCGGTTCGCGCCGAGATGCTCAGTCGATTCCACGCATTGATCGTCGCGACGGCGAAGGTGAGATCGGCCAACTCCTTCTCGATGAAATGCGGTTTCACCGCGTCGTAGACCAGATCGTCCACCTGGCCGCCGGCGACGAGGGTCACCGCCTCGGTCCACATCAATGCCGCCCGCTCGCGATCGGTGTAGTACGGGCTCTCGCGCCAGGCGTCCAGCCCGTACAACCGCTGCTCGGTTTCGCCGAGCGCGCGGAGATCCTTCCAGTGCATGTCGATGCAGTACGCACACTCGTTGATCTGCGACGCACGGAGCTTGATGAGGTGCAGCAGCGGCTGCTCGATCGAGCACTCGTGCAGGTACTTCTCCATGCCCGTCATCGCATGGTAGATGCCGGGCGCCGTTGGCACATAGCTGAAACGCGGCTTCACGAATCCTCCGACTGAGTTGGCTCGTGGTTGGGGGAGTACCATCACACTAACGGGTCGGGAAAGTCCCCGGAGCGCAGGGCGCTGGCTGCCCCGGCCGGGCTCACGTAGCTTGCAGGCATTGTGCCTTCGGTACGCGAGATCGTTCCCTGAACCGTCATCCGCGCTGATGTGATGTCCGATCATTTTCGCAGGCGACTCCTCGTCGGGTTCCCCGGGTGGGCCGCAACGATCGGCCTCGCCGGTGCGTGCGCGGGCGCCGGGCCGCAGAGTTCCCCAATCGGCCAGGCCCCCGCGCCGGCGGAGCCGGCCTGCACCCTGGTCGTCGACAGCGGGTTCACCGCGGCGGATACCATTCGTTACGTAGCGGAGCCGGGGGCCGCCGCTCCTGCCGGCCCGTCGTCCGCCGACCGCTGCGGCACTCCACCATCCGCCACGCCCCCTGTGGTCGATTCGGTGGCGGTTCCGCGCGGCGGCGATCTTCGCGACCTCCTCGACCGCGGCATCGCAGTGCCGGGCATGCCGCGCGTGGACGTGCTCGTGACTCGCAACCCCGATGTACTCTCCTTCGCGACGCAGTTGGGCAGCTACCGCAGCGTCGCACTGCCCTGGGACCGCACGTACACGCTCGTGGCCCCGCACCTCGATTCCGCGATCACGATGCCGACACCGGAAGCGCGCGAGGCACTGGCGCGCGACGCCGTGCAAGCCGATGCGCGTGGAGCGCAGCCACCCTTCTGGTGGGAGACCGACAGTAGCTGCGCCACTGGCAGGCCGCGATACGCGGCCGGGGCGCCCCGCATCGTCGGCTATCCGGCCGACGACCCGATCGCACGACAGCTCGCCGAACGCGTCGTCGCCCTTGCCAGCACGCGCGACAATCCGCCGTGGATTCCGTCCGTGCTCTCCTTGCCGGGCGGCGGGCCGCTGCGCACCGCGGGCTTCGCCCCTACGGCACTGATCGACGCGCTGGCCGCAGGACAGGTGGCCGCCTTCGTCACGGCGGTTCCCCGGGAGCGACCGACGGTGTGCAACGCCGCCGCGCGCATTCCGGCCGGCGCCGTGCTCGTGCCGCTCGTCGACTCGCGTGCCCACGTGCTGATCCGGCGCGGCAGCGGTGTCGCCTTCTACATCGAAGGCGACGGCACGCTCCGCTTCGTCTCCAGCCCCACGCCATGAGCTTCCGCGTCCGCCTGACGCTCGCCTTCGGCGCCATCGCCCTCGTTCCGCTCCTCGTGTTCGGCTACGGTGTGCGCCGGGAGATGACGTCGGGTCTGGACCTGGAGTCGGCACGACGCGTCGCGGCGGTGACCGACGCCGTGAATGCCGACCTGTCACAGACGATCGCCGCCGATCGGGTGCGGCTGCGCACGCTGGCCACCGATCTCGCGGCCGACAATCGGTTCCGGCTGGCCATCGCCGGTCCCAGGTCGAGCGAACGGCGGTGGCTGCTTGACTGGGCACCGGCATCGATGCAGCTCGGCGGCTTCGCCATCCTGCAATTGCAGGACAGCCCCGGCCGCATCCTCAGCTCCGGGCAGTTTCGGAACGATTTCGACCGGCTGGATCCCGGGCTGCCCGCCGCAGTCGCGGGTTCGCCCAGCGGCGCCGCCGTCGTTTCCATGCGCACGCCCGACGGATCGGTGCGCGCGCTGGCGAGTATCGACACCTTCACCGTTTCCGGACGCACCTTCACCCTGGTGGGCGGGCACGCGTTCGATTCGACACGCGTGGCGCGGCTGTCTCCCGACCGCGAGATCGGCGTCGCGCTGATGGTCGGCAACGCGGCGCGCCCCAGCGACGCCGTGGGCGAGATTTCCCTTCCGTACTTCGAGGATCAGGCGACCTCGGCCCCCGATACCGCCCACCTGGTGCTGCTGCAGGACCTCGGTCCCTCGCGCGCGCTCAAGCAGGGCGTGAATCGATGGTTGCTCGTCACGCTCGGCAGTACGCTGCTCGTGGCCGTGCTGTTCGCGGCGCTGCTCGCCGGGCGCGTATCCCGGCCGCTGGCGGAGTTGGCCGACAAGACGGCGCGCCTCGACCTCGACAAGCTCGACCAGCAGTTCGCCACCGACCGGAGCGACGAGATAGGCACGCTGTCGCGAATGCTCGACGCCATGCGGACGCGCCTCCGCACAGGCGCGGCACGGCTGCGAGAAACCGAGCGGCTGGCCGCCACTGGCGACCTGGCTCGGCAGATCAACCACGACATCAAGAACGGACTCGCGCCCATCCGCAATGTGCTGCGGCACCTGTCGCAGACGGCGGAGCGCGAACCCGACAAGCTGGCCGCCATCTACCTGGAACGGCGCGGCACGCTGGAGTCGAGTGTCGATTATCTGGACGAGCTCGCCCGCAACTATGCGCGCATCTCGCCCGCCCTCAGCCGCACGGCATCCGACCCGCGTCAGGTGGTGCTCGACGTCGCCCACAGCGTGACCGTGGTGCCCGTAGAGGTCCACGTCCCCGACGCACTCCCGCGCATCCGCGCTGACGCTGTCGTCCTGCGGCGGATTCTCGACAACCTGGTCTCCAACGCGATCGATGCGCTGGACGGGCAGCCGGGCACGATCTCCCTTGCCGCCGAGCCCGTGGTCCAGGGAACGGAGCGCCGGGTGCGATTCGTCATTGCCGACACCGGCCGAGGCATGACGCGCCAGCAGCTCGATCGCGCGTTCGACGACTTCTACACCTCCAAGTCAACCGGCACCGGGCTGGGGCTCTCGGTGGTACGGCGTCTGCTCACCGACCTCGGCGGATCGATCCGGGTGGAGACTGCACCTGGCGAAGGGAGTACATTCACCGTCGAGATTCCCGCGGAATGAACCGATGAGCACGATTCTCGTTGTCGATGATGTGGCCGCTCTCGCCGAGCAGTACGCGTACGATCTCAAGCGGATCGGTGAGCACGACGTGGCGGTGGCGACGGGTGGAGCGCAAGCGCTCGACCTGCTCCAGTCGGCGAGCGTCGACTGCATGATCCTGGACCTCGAGATGCCCGGCATGGACGGCTTCGAGGTGCTGCGCAAGCTGAAGCATCGGGGAAGCGAGATACCGGTGATCGTGTACACCGGCACCGGGAACTTCGACCGGTGCATCGAAGCCATCCGCTTGGGCGCGGCGGGGTTCATCGACAAGGCCGAGCCCATGGAGCGCGTCGCACAGGAGGTGGAGCACGCTATCGAGCGCTACCGTCTGCGGCGCGAGGTCTTCGCGCTGCAGAACCGGTTGGGCGAATCGACCCTGCTCGGGCGGAGCGCGGCGATGGACCAGCTTCGCGACGCCATCGGTCGCGTGGCGCCGATTCCGAGCGCGGTGCTCATTGTGGGCGAGAGCGGGACGGGCAAGGAGCTCGTCGCGCGCGAGCTGCACCGGCTTGGCACCACCCCGGCCGAGCCGTTCGTCGCCATCAACGCCGCCGCGCTGCCCGAGAATCTCGTGGAGAGCGAACTGTTCGGACACGAGAAGGGCGCCTTCACCGGCGCCGCCGGAGTGCGGAAGGGGGCGTTCGAGTCGGCGGAGAACGGAACGCTCTTCCTGGACGAGATCGGCGAGCTGCCAGCCACCGTGCAGCCGAAGCTCCTGCGCGTGCTCGAGCAGCGCACGGTGACGCGCCTGGGCAGCAGCCGTGCCTTTGCCGTGAACGCCCGCGTGGTGGCCGCGACGTTGCGCGATCTCGACCTGTTGGTGAAGGAGGGACGCTTCCGCGAAGATCTCCTCTACCGGCTCAACGTGCACGTGCTGCGTGTGCCTCCGCTGCGCGAGCGCCGCGAGGATGTCCCGCCGCTCGCCGAGCGGTTCGTGGAGGAGACCTGCGGCCGGTTCGGCGTGCTGCCCAAGCGTCTGGCGCCGGATGCGCGGGAGGCATTGGTGCAGTACGACTGGCGCCGCAACAACGTGCGCGAGTTGCGCAACGTGATCGAGCGCTGCGTCGTGGCCGCCGACGGCGAGGTGATCCGTGCCGAGCACCTGCCCGCCGAGATTCGCGGGGATCTTCCGGTAACGGCCGAGGCGAACGACGGTTCGTTCCAGGCCCAGCGCGCGGAAGCCGAGCGCCGCATCGTGATCGCGGCGCTGGAGAAGCACGACGGGCAGATCACGCGGACCGCCGAGGCGCTCGGGCTCGCGGATCACGCGAGTCTGCTGAAGATCATGCGGCGGCTGGGGATTCAGCGAGGGTAGGTCGCAGCCGGCCGTCGGCCGCTGCGCGCCGGAACTACACAGTCGAGAGTCCTCAGTCGACTGTTGCCGGTCCACCGAACAGTCTCGACTTCGGTTCGTGTTTTGTCGGACACGTCCGCTGGCCGCCCCTCGTGTCCGCCCGGACACGACGTACCGATCCAGGACCCGGCGGCCTCGCCGTAAGCTGCTGACTGTCAACTGCTTACAGCCGACTCTCGGTTTGGGCCACCGTGGCTCAATTACTGCCTCCTCGAATGGCATCGCACCACCCCACGGCGCATCCGCGCCCCCTTCGAGGAGGACACCATGCAGACCATCATCCGCAGTACCCGCATCGCCCGGCTTTCGTGGGCCGCTCTCGTCGTCGTGCCCTTCGCGCTGGCGGCATGCGGCGGCGACAAGCCTGAGGCCCGTTCGGCCGAATCGTTCAAGGTCACGACCCCGAACACTGTGCAGCCCAGCGGCCCGCCCAAGGGCACCGTGATCCCCGCGTCCAACGTCGAGCGCGGCCCCGCACCGGAAGCGTCGAAGGTGGACGTCTCCATGCCGGCCACGTACGAGAACGCCAACGCCGTGTTCAAGTCGGGGCACTATCCCGAAGCCGCCGAGATGTTCGAGCGGTACGTGGAGACCAAGCCGACCAATGCGTTCGGGTTCTACATGCTGGGCCTGTCGAGTTGGAAGGCGGGTGACTTCGAGCACGCCAAGGAAGCGTTCGACAAGTCCATCGACATCGATCCGACCTTCGCCAAGAGCTACTTCAACGAGGCACGTGTGCTCCTGGATCTGAAGCGGGCGCCCGAGGCGCTGGAGCAGGTGGAGCAGGGGCTGAGCATCGATTCCACGTCGGCCGACGGCTGGCGGCTGAAGGCGCGCGCCCAGTCGGCGAGCGGCGACGAGGATGGCGCCATGCAGACCTACCGCGAGCTGCTGGTCCGCAACGACGAGGATCTCTGGGGACTGAACAACTTCGGCGTGATGCTGCTCGACGCCGGCGACTATGAAGGCGCGCTGGGCCCGCTGGCCCGCGTGGTCCAGATCAAGGCCACGGCGCCGCTCTTCCAGAACAACCTCGGCATGGCGCTCGAACGGTCGGGATACATGGTGGCGGCGCTGCATCACTACCAAGCCGCCGTGCGCGATGACGCCGGCTACACGAAGGCGGTGAAGAACGCCGAGCGGTTGCAGGGCATCGTCACCGACACGACGCTGCAGGACGAGGTCAGCGTTTCCGATCTGGCCGAAGCCTTCCGGGTGAAGGTGAAGATGTGGAAGGAGACCGTGACGCCGCAGCCGCAGGTGAAGCTGGTCGTGAAACCCGACTCGGTGACGGCGACGAAGCCGGACTCCGGACTGGTGACGAAGCCCGACAGTTCCACGATCGTGAAGCCCGATACGCAGGTGGTGAAGAAGGACACGATGACCGTACCACCGACGATCGGGGATCCGATCAAGAAGTGATGAGGGGTAGGGAGTGAGGCGGTGAGGCGGTGAGGCGGTGAGGCGAGACAGTTACGGCTTCACCGCCCCACTGCTGTACGGCCTTACTTTCCTCCCCGCGCTGGTATTCGCATGCTCTACCTTGCCACCAACGCCAGGACTCCCGCGGGTTCCTGAAACTTGAGGGGTGGACCGGGCCGTACAAACCAAACGGGCACTGGGTCTGTCTAATCGACGCTGCCCGCCGAACGCCCGCGTTTCCCTCGCACCGTGTTTCACCACCAGGACCCGTCATGCGCAACGTGAAGTTGGCCTTCCGCACGCTCCTCAAGACCCCCTTCGTCACCATCGTCGCGGTGCTCTCGCTCGCGCTCGGCATCGGCGCCAACGCCGGCATCTATTCAATCTTCGAGCAGATGCTGCGTCGGCCGCTGCCGGTGTCGCACCCCGAGGAACTGGTGAACCTGTCCGCACCGGGACCGAAACCCGGCTCCCAGTCGTGCGGCCAGTCCGGCGGGTGCGAGGACGTGTTCAGCTATGCGATGTTCCGCGACCTCCAGAAGGCCAACACGGGGCTCAGCGGTCTCGCGGCGCACGTGCTGTTCGGCGCCAACGTCGCGTACAACGACGAGACGATCAACACGGAGGGGGCCGAGGTATCGGGCTCCTACTTCCCCGTGCTCGGCTTGCAGCCGGCAGCCGGGCGGCTGTTCAGCCCGACCGACGACGAGACGATCGGCGCCAACTACATGGTCGTCCTCGGCTACGGCTACTGGCAGGCCCACATGGGCGGCGACCGGGCCGTGATCGGCAAGACGATGAAGGTGAACGGGCAATCGATGACCATCATCGGCGTGGCGCCGCAGAGCTTCGAAGGCACCACGATCGGCGCGATCCCGGCCGTGTACGTCCCGCTGTCCATGCGCGGGGTGATGACGCCGTCCTTCGTCCGGTACGGCGGGTTCACCAACCGCACCTCGTACTGGGCTTACCTGTTCGGCCGGCTCAAGCCGGGCATGACCATGGATCAGGCCACGGCGGCGCTCAACGCGGCGTACCACCCGATCGTCAACGACGTGGAAGCCCCGTTGCAAAAGGGAATGAGCGACGCCACGATGGCGCGGTTCAAAGCGAAGACGATCGCGGTAACCGACGGGCGGCGCGGGCAGAGCAACATCACCCACGATGCCAAGACTCCGCTGATCTTCCTGTTCGCCATCACGGCGCTGGTGCTGCTCATCGCCTGCGCGAACATCGCCAACCTGCTGCTGGCGCGCGCCGCGAACCGCACCATGGAGATGGCGGTGCGACTCTCGCTCGGCGCCACGCGCAGGCAGCTGATCGTGCAGCTGCTCACGGAGTCCATCGTCCTGGCGCTCATGGGCGGGGCGGTCAGCATTTTCGTGGCGCACTGGACACTGGTCGCCATGATGTCGCTGCTGCCGCCCGAAGTCGCCACGATGCTCCACTTCCAGTTGCGCCTGTCGATCGTCTGGTTCGCCGCGGGCATGGCCATCGGCACCGGCATCCTGTTCGGGCTGTTCCCGGCGCTCCAGAGCACGCGTCCCGATCTGGTGACGGCGCTCCGCAACAACTCCGGCAAGCTCTCCGGCACGCGGGCCGCGATGCGCTTCCGCACCACCCTCGCCACGGCGCAGGTCTCGCTGTCGATGGCCCTGCTCGTCGCTTCGGGCCTGTTCGTGAAGAGCCTGCGCAACGTCAGCCGCGTGGATCTCGGCATCCAGGTGGACAACGTGGCGATGTTCTCCATCTCGCCGGCTCGCAACGGCTACACGCCGGCGCGCTCGGCGGTGCTCTTCAATCGTGCCGACCAGGAATTGAGCGCCCTCCCGGGTGCGACGGGCGTGACGGAGTCGCTGGTGCCCCTCGTGGGCGGAAGCAACTGGGGGAATGACGTGCGGGTGGAGGGCTACCCCACCGGTCCCGACGTGGACAACAACGCGCGGTTCAACGAAGTCGGCGCCAATTACTTCCACGTCGTCGGCATGTCGATGGTGGCGGGGCGTGATTTCACCATGTCCGACGTCTCCGGCGCGCCCAAAGTGGCGGTGGTGAACGAAGCGTTCGCCAAGAAGTTCAAACTCGGTCGCGACGCCGTGGGCAAGCGCATGTCGATGGGCGGCAAGGATCTCGACATCGAAATCGTGGGCCTCGTGAAGGACGCCAAGTACGCCGATGTGAAGGACGAGGTCCCGCCGGTGTTCTTCATCCCCTGGCGGCAGGACACGACGGTCGGCGCGATCAACTTTTACGTGCGCAGTGCCGGCAACCCGCAACTGACCATCCGCGCCATTCCGGGTGTGATCAGGAAGCTCGATTCGAGCCTGCCGGTGGAAGACCTGAAGACGCTGGCCCAACAGGTGCGCGACAACGTCTTTCTCGACCGTATGATCACGACGCTCTCCACGGCGTTCGCCATCCTGGCCACCCTGCTCGCGGCCGTCGGGCTGTACGGCGTGCTGGCCTACTCGGTTGCCCAACGCACGCGCGAGATCGGCGTGCGCATGGCGCTGGGCGCCGACGGGCGTCGGGTGCGGGGCATGGTGCTGCGACAGGTCGGCGTCATGACCGCCGTCGGCGGCGTGATCGGACTCGGCGGGGCGATCGCGCTTGGCATGGGCGCGCAGTCGTTGCTCTACCAACTCAAGGGCTGGGACCCGACGGTCATGGCGATCGCGGCAGTCACCCTCTCACTCGTGGCGTTGGGGGCGGGCTACATTCCCGCCCGGCGCGCGTCGCGCACCGATCCCATGAACGCACTGCGATACGAGTAGCGGCAACCCGGCCCGGTCGCTAATCTGGCGGGACCGATGCCCCGCCCCGCCATTCAGACCCTGTTCGTCAACTCCGGGATCCTCGGCCTCCGCACCTTCGCCCGGTTCGTCGAAGAGTCGTTCGTGCAGAGGCCGGGCGACATCGCCGCAACACAGGTCGTGCTCAGCGACCACCTGACGGCGCGCGACCGCGTCGTGCGCCGCCTCATCTGCACCCGGCTGTGGCACGACGGGTTGGCAGGCATGACCAATCTCGACCTCATGCGATGGCGCGCCGAATGGCATGCCGGCCTGCTCGCCCGCCACCGGATTCGCGAACTCGAACGCGCCGGACACCGCTTCGACGTGCTTCATTTTCACCGCCAGGCGGCGGCGTACGCCAGTCTCGACCGCATGCGGACCACGCCATCCATCGTGTCCATCGACTGCACACAGCGACCCGTGGTCGAAGCGGCGCGCACGGCACTCGAGAAGCGCACCTACGCGCCCAACGTCCGGCGGGACGGCCGGATCTTCCGCGCCGCCAGGCTCATCGTCTGCACGTCTCGTTGGGCGGCCGATTCGCTGCGCGCCGAATATCCGGACTGCGATACCGAGATCGCGGTGATGCCAGACCCCGTGCTGTTCGAGGTATTCGACGCGACGTGGGCCGAGGCACGGTACGCGCGGGCGCAGCGCGAGCCCGACGCCCGCCCCCGGGTGCTGTTCGTCGGCGGCGACTTCCCCCGCAAGGGAGGCTTCGAGCTGCTCGACGCATGGCGCGCCGGCGCGTTCGGCGATCGCGCCACGCTCGACCTCGTCACCGGGTGGGTGATTCCGGACGCGCTGCTCGCACCCGGCGTCACCATCCACCGGGGCGTGACCGCGCACTCCGAGAAATGGCGCGCACTCTGGCGCGACGCGGATCTGTTCGTGCTGCCCACGCGCGATGAGGCCTTCGGCCTCGTGTTTCAGGAAGCGAGCGCGGCCGGACTACCGGCCATCGGCACACGGCTCAACGCGATTCCCGAACTCGTCGACGACGAGCGCACCGGGCTACTCGTGCCACCGCGAGACCGCGACGCGCTGATCGCTGCACTCGACCGTCTGCTCGGCTCCGCCGAACTGCGCCGCGACATGGGCACTCGCGCTCGTGCGCTCGTGGAGCGCACCGCCGACCCCGAAGCGTACCGGGAGCAGTTGGCGGGCGCCATTCGGCGCCTCGCCGGACGGTAGCCGCCGCCCGCCGCTGCCTATTGGCCCGGGGGCAGGCGGAAAATCACGAGTTGCGGGTGCAGCCGCGGATCGAGCGCCCTCCCGTCGGGCGCGGAAAAGCGGATCACCTCGACGGCGGCCTGGGACGGCGTGCTGAGCCGCCAGAACGCCATACCGCCCGGCACCATCTGCCTCGGTGCCGCGCCCGCCGTTACGGTGTGCACCGGAATCGGAAAGGGCAGCTGCTGCGAGACCGAGGTCCCCAGCAGGTTCGTCCAGAGCTCGCGCGTATTTCTGGAGTTGAAGCGGTCGTACACCGGGACGGTGTTTCGGGCCATGCCCGGCAGGCTGTCGGTGTAGAGCGCGAGGCCAAAGTTCGCGAACAGGCTGGAGAAACTTTGCCCGCCGGCAGCGCTCTCGATGGCGCTCACCGCGCTTCCCTGTGTCGTCTCGAGGCGTCGATAGAATCCGGAGGGCATGTGGTCGCCCAGCCAGCGCATCAGCGCCCATGCGCCGCCGCGCCACGCGGTGCCGAGGTCGCGATCGGCGTGCACCGTCAGCGATACGGTATCGGGATTGCCGGCGAACGCATACGAATCGAGCATGAAGGTCCGCGCAAATCCGACCGACGAGTCCGGCAGCAGTTGGTTTGGATTGGTCCGACAGGCGGGCGGCGGGCACTTCGCTTCGTAGTACGTCGACCCCAGTTCCTCGGCCACCAGACTCATCCCCTCGTCCATCCACGAGTCGGCCGGCTTTCCGCGGCCCACCACTACGTGCTGCGAGTAGCTGATCAGGTGCTGCATCTCGTGCAGAAAGACGGCCGGCTCCACGCTGGACACCTCGGCCGCCGGGTGCTGACATCCGTACGCCCCCTGCGGGTCGGCGACCATGGAATAGAAGATCTCGCCGCGGTTGGTGTTCGGATCGGTGGCCGCGTTGAAGTCCTGCCCATTGAAGAAGCCCGCCACGAATCCCTGCGTGAGACATATCGACGCCGGCGTGCCCGCATTCACGGCCGGCGACATGAGCATGATCACGCGACCGTTTGCGTCGACGTCCGACGGCGGCCCGAAGGCGCCGGTATCGATGGGGAAGAGCGTCTGATCGAAGTACTGCCCGAACTGCGCCAACGCGTCGGCCGTGAATCCGGCGTGCGGCGTTCGTGTGTCGGCATAGATCAGGACGTTCGTCCCGGCGTACTCGAGCTGCGCGGTGACGGTCACCCACACGTCGCTGATGGCCGTGTAGTTGGTGAGCACTCGGAAGGTGCGCACGCTTCCCGGCGCCGGTACGGCACTCGCCACCGCGTGTCCCGTGGCTCGCGCCAGTTCCGGCATCGTGGCGAGCGCGGCCGTGCCGCGGCCGGCCCGTTCTCTCGCCCGGAGTCTGAGGTCGAAGGCGGATTGAAGACTGCCGGTAGCGACGGGCGCCGATGGTGTCATCGGCGACGGCGGCGCAACGTCGGCCACGACGGCCGCGGCCGCCGAGGTGTCGGCGCTCAATACGTACGCCACCGGCGACGCGGAGCCTCGGTCGGCCGCAAGCTGCGCGACGATCAGATAGTTCGCCCCGCTGCCGGCCACCAGCGCGCGCGTTCCGCTGTTGCTGCAATCGGCGACGGCAGACTGCGCGCTGGCAAGCGACGTCGCCGGAAGTCCGACGCAATCGCGAGCCGTCAACGCGTTGGGCGCGTCGAGTGCGCCGGCACAGCCGGCCAACGTTGCGGCAATGGTGGCGACGCATCCCGCCGCGCGTACGCGCGTGAACCACGCACGGCCGCGGAGACTGCGGCGCCCGAAGACGCGCGTCGGGCGAGCGATGGACATTCAGTTTGGATGTGGGGTGGGTTTGCGGCGGGCAGGTACGACCCACTCTACCCCGCGTCGAACGGAAAGTCGCGTCGGAGAAATGCCGATTTTCGTAAACGGATGCGCGCACATGCGTAAACGAATTGGGCCCGGACTCGCTCGAGGAGTCCGGGCCCGACTTCGCGACGCGCGCCGCCCGCCGCCTACGTCCAGCTCAGATCGTGCTTCGAAAGCGGGAGTGAACGCACGCGTTTACCGGTAGCCGAGTAGATCGCGTTGCAAAGCGCGGCCACGGCCGGCGGCAGTGCCGGTTCGCCCAGCCCCGTGGGTGGGAAGCTGGTCTTCAGAAAGTGGACTTCAACCGGCGGCACATCGCGCATCCGAAGAATCGGATAGTGATTGAAGTTCGCCTGCATCGCCCGCCCGCCTTCGATGGTGATCTCCTGCCCGAACGCCTCCGACAATCCGTCGAGCACGGCGCCCTGCGCCTGGCTCTCGGCGTTGATCGGATTGATGATCTCGCTGCCGATGTCGCCGGCCACCCACACCTTGTCTACCCTGAGCAGCCCGACGCGGGTCACCGTCACCTGCACGACCTCGGCGAAGTATCCGCGGTGGCTGAAGTGGAAGGCCACGCCCTGTGCCGTACCGCGGGGGAATTTCTGTTTGCCCCACCCCGACGTATCCGCCACCAGCTCAAGCACGCCGCGCATGCGCTGCGCGTCCATCGCCGCGCCGTCCTCCACGTTCGACAGCAGGTCGCGGCGGAAGTCCACCGGGTCGCGACCGGCGGCGTGCGCCAGTTCGTCGATGAACGACTGCATCACGAAGGCAATCGCGTTGCTCCCCGGTGCACGCAGCGCGCCCGTGGGGACGCCCAGCGGCATGGACGACGCGCCAAAGGAGAAGTTGGGAACGAACCGAGCCGGGAATTCGGTGGGAGAGATACCGGCGCTGGCCGCGTAGCGGGGCGGGTCGCCGAAGGTCACGAAGTGATTCTTCCATGCCACGAGCTTCCCATTCGCGTCCACACCGCCGGTGAGATAGTGGAAGCCGGCGGGGCGGTAGAAATCGTGGCTCCATGTCGTCTTCGCGCGACCAGAGCAGCTTCACCGGCGCGTTCACCTGCCTGGCGAGGCGCGCCGCCTCCACCATGTAATCGTTGTTGAGCCGGCGCCCGAACCCGCCGCCGCTCCGCGTCAAGTGGATCGTGATGTCCTCTTCCTTGATGCCGAGCGTCTTGGCCACCAGCGAGCGGCCGCCCGCCGGCGTCTGCGTCGGAGCCCAGATTTCGAGCCGTCCGTCCTGATAGTGCGCCGTACAGTTCTGCGGCTCCAGCGTGACGTGCGCGATGAACGGGTAGGAGTAGTCGGCGCTCACCACCTTGGTGGCGCCCGAGAGCGCCGTGTCGGCGTTCCCGTCGTTGCGCAGCGAACGCTGCGGCGCCTGTTTTGAGAGGGCGGCGGCCTGCGTGGCGAACGACTCATTGCTCTGCTGCGCCGTCGAGCCCTCGTCCCACTCCACCTGCAGTTTGCTGCGCGCCGACTGCGCCGCCCACCAGGTGTCGGCGATGATCGCGACGCCACCGAGCAACCCGTTGAGAGCGCCGTCCGGCGCGGGTTCCACGACGAACGCGTCCTTCACACCCGGCAGCGCCTTCACCACGTCGAGGTTGGCGCGCTTCACGGTGCCCGCGAACACCGGGCACTTCTGATAGACGGCGTACACCATGCCGGGCAGCGTCACGTCGATGCCGTACAGCGGCTTGCCGGTGACGATGGCGTGGTTGTCCACGCCGTGCACCGACGTGCCGATGATCCGGAATTCTTCCGGTTCCTTGAGCTTCACCGACTTGAGGTCCGGCGCCTTCATCGTCGCCGCCTTGTCGGCGAGCGCGCCGTAACCGAGCTTCCGGCCGCTGGCGCGATGGTACACGACGCCCGCTTCCGTGGTGCACGTGGATTCGTCCACGCCCCAGGTGGTGGCGGCCGCGGCCACGAGCATCGCGCGACCCGCCGCGCCCACCTGGCGCAGCGGCATCCAGTTGATGGGCGTGGCCGTGCTGCCTCCCGCCCACTGGTTCTCGTACTTGTCGGTGTCCAGCCCCACCTGCTCCACGCGGACGTTCTTCCAGTCCGCGTCGAGTTCGTCGGCGATGATCATGGGGAGCATCGTCTTCACGCCCTGCCCGATCTCCGGGTTCTTGGCAGCGATCGTGATGATGCCGTCCGGCGTGATGCGGATGAACGCGTTGAGTTCGCCAGGCTCGGCGGACACCGCGCCGAACGCGTCGCCGTGCGCCAGACTGGGGAGGTACGTCGCGAGCAGAATGCCGCCGCCGGCAATGGCGGAGACGCGCAGGAAGTCGCGGCGCGTAACGATGGTCTTGTTCATTGGGTGGCCTCCATGCCAGCGGCGTGATGGATGGCCTCGCGGATCCGCAGGTACGTATTGCACCGGCAGATGTTGCCGTTCATCGCCGTATCGATCTCGGCGTCGGTAGGATGCGGATTCTGCTTGAGCAGCGCCGCGGCCGCCATCAGCTGGCCCGCCTGGCAGTAGCCGCACTGCGGCACGTCGAGTTCCTCCCAGGCGCGCTGCAGCGGGTGGTTGCCGTCGGGCGACAGCGCCTCGATGGTGAGGATGTCGGCGCCTTCGAGCGTCGACGCGCGGCGCCGGCACGAGCGGGCCGGTTTCCCGTCGATGTGGACCGTGCACGCTGCGCACTGCCCGATGCCGCATCCGAACTTGGTGCCCTTGAGATCGAGCAGGTCGCGGAGCACCCACAGCAGCGGCATGTCCGCGGCGACGTCAACGGTGTGGGCGGTTCCGTTGACCTTGAACGAGACTTTCATCGGCTGCACCCTCGACGATCGGCGTTCTGGGGAGCGCCCCGGGGGGACTGGGGCTCTCCGAGAATCTACGCTGGTTTCCGCGCCGGGGGTACGCGAGTAGTCCCGTGGTGTTTTCCCCTACTCCGACCGCAGGGCCTGCATCGGGTCCACGCGCGCGGCGCGACGAGCTGGAATGAAACTCGCCGCGGCCGCAACCAGCAGCAGTGCCACCGCGACGGACCCGTACACCACCGGATCGCGGGCCGACTCGTTGAACAATAGCGGCTGCACCCAGTGCCCCAGGCCGAGCGCGATCGCTGTGCCCAGCGCCACGCCGACCACCGAGACGCCCATACCCTGCCGGAACACGAGCGTCATCACGTCATGCACCTGGGCGCCGAGCGCTACGCGAACGCCGAGTTCCTGAGCGCGCTGGGCGACGTTGTACGCAATCACGCTATACAGACCGACGGCGGCGAGAACGAGCGCCAGGATCCCGAACGCCAGGAACATCGTCGCGCCGAGCTCCCACGATTTGGTCTGACCGCCGAGCACGTCGCTCATCGGGGTCACGGTTACATACGACACGCCCGGCATCAGCGGCTGGAGCGCCTTGCGGATCGTCTCCTTCGATTCGGCGGCGGCGCCGTGGGTGCGGACGAACAGCCCGCCCTGGTGCGGCGCGAACTGGTCCCACGACATGTAGTAGTAGAGGCCCGGATCGTCGTTGAGGCTGTTGTTCTTGATGTTCTCGGCAATCCCGACCACGTAGGTGCAGGGCACCGTGTCGGCGTTCACCTTCACGCATTGGCCGAGCGCGTCGGCGTGCGGCCAGAGCTTCTTGGCCATCCCCTCGCTCACGACCATGGAAAGCGGCGCCCCGTGCACGTCCTGCTCGCTGATCCCGCGGCCGCGCACGATGCGCGTTCCCATGGTGGCGAAGTAGTCGGGGGTGACCGCGTTGAGGTCGAACTGGCCCAGCTTTTCCACGGTGTCGATGCCGGCCACGTGCAGGTCGGTGTCCCACGTGCTCCAGAAGGGCATCGTGACCTGCACGGCCGCGTGCGTGACCCCCGGAATGGCCTTGGCCGACGCCAGCAGACTGAGCAGCAAATTGTGCGTCTGAGTAGTGTCGAGCGCCACGCCGCGCATGTTGAGATTCACCACGGCGACGTTGTCGGCGTCGTAGCCCAGCGGCGTGCTCCGCACATTGGAGAGACTGCGCACGAACAGACCGGCACCGATGAGCAGCAGCACCGAGAGCGCGCCCTGAAATACGAGCAGTCCGGTGCGAATGCGAGAGCCGTGGTACGTGCCCTCGCGCGCGCCGGCCTTGAGATCGCTGGTGAGGTCCGTCTTGCCGGTCTGGAACACCGGAGCGAGGCCGGTGAGCAGCCCGGCGGCCACCGCCGTAACACCGATGAAGATCAGTGAACGTGGGTCCCGGATCACCGTGGCGGTGCTGGTCTTGGAGAGAAAGAGGGCCCGGAGCAACGCTTCGCCCCACTGGGCCACGGCCGCGCCCGCCACGCCGCCGAGCAGAGCGAGCGCGAGACTCTCGGTGAGGAGCTGCGATGCCAGACGGGTCCGGCTCACACCGAGGGCCAGGCGTACGGCGATCTCGCGGCGGCGCTTGAGCGCGCGGGCGAGCAACAGGTTGGCGACGTTGGCGCAGGCGATGAGCCAGACGATCAGCGCCACGCCGCTGATCCAGGTGACGATCTTGGCGAGGCTCGACTCGTTGGGTCCGCGGTCGCTGAGGATCGATGCGACGACGGCGTGCGGCTTGGTGAGCGATAGCGCCTGCATCCCCTTGTCGGTGGCTGCTTCCTTCTGATAGCTACGTATCAGCGCCTGGGTGAGGTCGGCGGTCGCCTGCTGGACGGTAATCCCCGGCTTCCGCTCGGCGATCATCGACGCCCAGGTCCAGTGGTACGTGGTGTTCCAGACTTCGCCGACGAGGCGGATGTTCTTCCCGATTTCCTGGCCGTACGCGGTGATCGGGATGAACGCGGCCGGGGGCGATTCGGGCCACAGCCCCACGAAGCCCTGCGGTGCCACGCCGATCACGGTGTAGGTCGTAGCGCCGATGTGGATCGACTGGCCCAGCACGTCCCTGCGGCCGCCGTAGTTGGTCTGCCAGTACCCATACCCGAGGACGACCACGGGCGTTGGCGCGAGGGCGGAGTCCTCAACCGTCGTGAAATACCGTCCGAGCGCCGGGCGTGCGTCGAAAAATCCGAAGAAGCTGGCACTCACCACGCCGACGTTGAGCTCTGCGGCGTCGGTACCGACCCCGAAGGCCAATTTGCGCTGGGTGTATTCGGACGTGCGCGCGAAGTCGTGGCTGAAGCTGGTGAGGTCGACGTAGCGGGCGTACTGCGTGCTGCCGGAGTTGAACTCCTTTCCCCGATAGGTACTGGCGAGGTAGATGCGGTGGGAGAGCGCCGGCGCGCGCATCATCGGCGGTGGGCGGAAGAGCACCCGGTCGACGATGGAGAACATGGCGGAGTTGGCCCCGATGCCGAGGGCGAGGGTCACGACGACCGCGATGGTGAAGCCCGGCTTGCTGCGCAGGCCGCGGAGCGCGTAGCGGATGTCCTGGAGGAAGGCGTCGAGGAAGGCGGGCATGGGAGGGGGAGGGCGGTAGGACGGTAGGACGGTAGGACGGTAGGACGGTAGGACGGTAGGACGGTAGGACGGTAGGACGAACGGCGAGGCGGTGTCCAATGTTTCGGTTGGACACCCGGACCGGCCGGACGGTTGCGACCTACTCGGCCCGCAGAGCGATGACGGGGTCCACCCGGGCGGCGCGGCGGGCGGGAAGGTAGCTGGCTGCACCAGCGACTACGAGCAGGCCCACCGGAATGGCTACGAACACCGCCGGATCCGTGGGCGAGATGCCGTAGAGAAGTCCGGCCAGCAATCGGACACCGGCCAGCGCGCCCACCAAGCCGATCGCCATCCCTCCAAGTGCCAACCGCAGCCCGCCGCCGGTGATGAGCTTCGACACGTCGCCGGCGCAAGCACCCAGCGCGATGCGCACACCGATTTCCCCCCTACGCTGGCTCACACCGTACGCGATGGTGCCGTAGAGCCCGATGGCCGCAAGCAGCAGGGCGAGTGCCGCGAACGCACTCACGAGTGCCGTGGCGAAACGCGGAATGGCGAGCACCCCATCGACAATCTCCGACTCGGTGTAGGCCGAGGGAATCGGAACGAGTGGATCGACGGATCGGACCGCGCTCCTGACCGTCGCGAGCGCTACGCGTTCGTTGGTGCTTGGCGACACCCGAACAAAGAACCCAGACATCCTGCGGACATTGTCGGCCCGGGTAGGCTTGTATTCCTGTAGCGGCAATACTCCGCGCAATCCAACGAGCCCAACATCGCTCACCACTCCCTTCACCGTAATCCACGGGCCGAATCGGGGTGCCTCCCCCCAACGGAATCGCTTGCCTACGGCCGGCTGCCCCGGCCAGAGTCGCTCGGCCAGGCTCTTGTCGATGATCTCGACGTTGGGCTCGCTCTGTTCATCCTGGGCACTGAACGTCTGGCCGGCCAACATACGGATTCCCAGAACACGAAAGTAGTCGCCGGGAACGTGCCGGCTTACAATAGTCAGAAACTGCGGCTTGCCCCCCAGTGGCCCGTCTTCGGCTTCGACATTGCCACCGCCCGTGCTGAGGTTGCCCTGCAGCATGCTACCTGAGGCCGGCACCGCCGCCGTGACGCCGGGCAGCGCACGCACTCGCGTCAGCACTGAATTCCAGTAGCCCGCCTCGGACGTCGAATCGGGATACCGCGCCCCGGGCCACACACTGAACTCCAGCATCCCCGCCGGCGCGTATCCCGGATCGATGGCCAGCATTTTCAGGAAGCTGTGCGTCGGGAGCCCGGCGCCGATGAGCAGTATGCATGCCACCGCCACTTCCGCCACGACGATGCCCGACTGCAGGCGTCGACCACCAGGACTCCCGCGACCGGCTTGGCTGACCCGACGCAGCGCTCCCGCCAGGCGTGACCTGGTGGTGTGCAATGCCGGCACCACACCATAGATCAGACTGGTGACAAGGATCATCCCGATGCCGAAGGCCAGGACGCGACGATCGAGTTGGACCGTGGCGAGCTGCCCCATGATGTCGGGGTGCGATTTGATGATCACCTGAAGACCGACCCACGCGAGCAAGATGCCGCACGCCCCGCCTACGATGGCGAGCGCCAGCGATTCGACCATCAACTGCCGCAGAAGCCGTCCGCGCGACGCGCCGAGCGCCGCGCGAATGGCGGTCTCCTGTGCCCGGCGGCTGGCTCTCACGAGCTGGAGATTCGCCACGTTCGCGCACGCAATGAGCAAAACCAACAACGTGGCCGCGAACAGTGCCCACAGCCCCTCGGTGAACGAGCTGCCCAGGAGCATCGACGGTCGCACCAGCACCGCGGACGGCGCGTCAGCCAATTTCACAGGTCCGTCTGCCGCCATCAGACGACGCATCAATAGCGTGAGTTCCTGCTCTGCCCGCGTGACCGACACACCGGACTTGAGTAACCCGACGCCCTGAATGCCCTGCCTCGTAGATCCGAGCTGCGCCAGGCGCGCCGAGGTGATCGGCACCCAGAGATCCACTTCCTGATAGTCACGCAGCGCGATGAGCTGTTCGGGGGCGACGCCGATCACGGTATAGGTCGTGTCCTGCACCTTGATCGCCTGGCCGACGACATCGGAGCTGGCCCCGAACTCGCGGCGCCAGAAACCCTCGCCCAGCATGATGACCCGGGGCGCCCCGCGCGCGGTGTCCGCGTTGACGAAGGTTCGCCCGAGTACCGGCTGAACGCCAAGCGATTGGAACAGGGTGGGACTGACCCCCGTTCCCGATGCGACAAGCGATCGGTCCGGCTCGCTTACCAATCCGCCCGCGTACGGATCGAGCAGGCTGATCGTCTGGAAGCTCGCAGCGTTGCGCGCCCAGTTGGCCACATCGTTCGATGTGACCCAGTCGCTCACGTCTCTCCCGGGAAACTGCGCCGCGAGAATCACGATGCGGTCCTCGTTGGCAAACGGCAGCGGATGCAGGATCAACCGATTCACCACGCTGTACACCGTGGTCGTCACACCAATCCCGAGCGCGATCGTCAGCACCGACGTCACCACGAACCCCGGGCTCTTCCTCAGCGACCGCACCGCGTACTTCACGTCCTGCGCCAACTGCTCGATCCACCGCACCCCGCGTGCGTCGCGCTGCGCTTCGCGATACCGCTCCACGCCCCCGAACCCGACCATGGCCTGACGCCGCGCCTCGTCGCGCGACAGCCCGCGCGTCTGCATCAGATCTTCGGTCTCGAGTTCGATGTGCAGCCGGATCTCGTCGCTCAACTCGGCGTCGAGCGCGCTGCCGTGCACGAGCGCCCGCACGCGGCGCGTCAGCTTCGTGAAGAGTTTTGGCATGGACGTGCCCGCTCAGGTCGCCTTGAGTACTTGATCCACCGCCGCCGAGAACAGCTTCCACTCCGATCGCTCGGCGGCCAGCTGCTTCTTTCCGTCGGCCGTGAGCGTGTAGATCTTGGCCCGCCGTCCTTCGGGGCTCGTGCCCCACTCGGCGCTGATCCATCCCTTGTCTTCCAGGCGGTAGAGCGCCGGGTAGAGACTGCCCTGCCCCACATCGAGCACGTCGCTCGACAGTTGGCGCAGCCGCTTGGACACGGCCCAGCCGTGCAGCGGGCCGAGCACCAGCGTCTTGAGGATCAGCAGATCGAGCGTGCCCTGCAGCAGATCGGCGCGTTGCGCCATGACGCCTCCGGGTGGGCGGGATACCTTGCCATTCGACAATACAGTGCGAATCGTGTTGTCGGATGTCAAGGTATCGATCCGGGTGCTCTCCGTTGACGATAGTCTCGGAACGATGTATATACATCGCATGGTTCGGACCCAGCTCTACCTCGACACCGACACGCACCGCCGCCTCCGTGAGCTCGCGGATCGACAGGGGCGCACGGTGTCAGACCTCGTGCGCGAGGCGGTCGCTCGCGCCTACGGCCCGACCGAAACGGATGCGAGAATCTCGACGCTCGAGGGGATCACGGGACTATGGCAAGACCGGGCGGATCTCGGCGCCACCGGCGCGTACGTGAGACGGCTGCGACGGGATACGCGGCGGACGCGCACGAAGGCGTAGCCGGCGTCCTCTACGACTCCGACGTCATCATCGAGCTGCTGCGAGGCCGGTCGAAGGTCGTAGAAGCGGCGCGCCGTCTGGAGAGTTCCGGCGTTCCCACGTACTGCTCGGCGGTCTCGCTGGCAGAGATCTATGCCGGAATCCGACCAGGCGAAGAAGCAGCAACTCAGGCCTTCTTCGACGCGCGAGGCGAGATTCTGCTTGACAGCCAGGTCGGACGCGTCGCGGGGTCGTACCTCGCCCGCTACGCCCGCTCGCATGGGCTGGAGCTTGGCGACGCGTTGATCGCCGCCGCCGCGACGACCTCCGGCGTGCGCCTCTGGACGCGCAATCGAAAACACTACCCGATGGCGGACGTGCGTTTCCACGACGAGTAGTCCAAGGCCGGGTCAGCTCGACCGCAGAATCTCCACCGGATCGGCCGACAAGCGCGAGGTGTGCCGCCCCCCATTCCAATGCCGTATCTTCCCAAACCTCCCCCGCCCACCCGCTCCCATTCCCTCGCCATGCACCGTCTCTTCTCCCTCGCCGCCCTCGCCGCCGCGCTGCTCACCCCGGCCACGCGCGCCCTCGCCCAGACCCAGACCCACGACCTCGTCGTCCTCGGCGGCTGGCTCTTCACCTCCACCGACACGGTGCGCGTACACAACCCCGGCATTCTCATCCGCGCCGGCAAGTTCCAGCGCGTGGGCGGCGACCTCTCCGAGGTCAGACCGGGCGCCGACACCATTCGCCTCGGCGACGACGAGACGATCACCCCCGGCCTGTTCGACCTGCACGCGCACTACGCCATGCAGCTGTTCGGCAACGGACGCGTGGACGAGACCAGGGCCTACCCCTCGCTCTTCCTCGCCAACGGTGTCACCAGCACCTGGCCCGCCGGCGAGATGAACGCCGACTCGATGCGCGCCCTGCGCATCCGCATCGACCGCGGACTCGAGCCGGGCCCGCGCCTGCTCAACTCCGGCCCGTACTTCGGCACTGCGCGCCCCGGCTGGCCGCGCGACATGTCGGTCGACTCGATCTACGCCGAGGTGGACCACTGGGCTGAGATGGGCGTGCGCGGCTACAAAGCCAAGGGCATCACCGCCTACCAGCTCGAGGCGCTCATCGACCGCGCCCACCAGCACGGGCTCACCGTCACCGGTCACCTCGGCTCCGGTTTTCGTGGCACCGTGAATCCGCGCGACGCCATCCTCATGGGCATCGACCGCATCGAGCACTTCATGGGCGGCGACGCCTACCCGGCGACGCGCAGCGCTTACGCCTCGCTCGAGAACTTCACCGACTCCACGTTCCACTCACCGGCGTACGAACGGACCTTCCAACTCTACATCAAGCACCACGTCTACTACGACGCCACCCTCAGCGCGTACGGCTACTACGGCAAGCGCGACCCGCAGGTGTTCAAGTACTTCACCGACGAGAAGCGCTTCCTCACGCCGTACATGCGCAAGATCGTGGACTCACGTCCGCCGCGCCCCGTGATGGAACAGTTCGAGAAGATCTACTGGGTCAAGCGCAAGGAGATCAAAGCCTTCTACGACGCCGGCGGCGCCAATCTCATCACCCTCGGCACCGACCACCCGAGCTGGGGCGAATGGTTCACGCCATTCTCGGTGCACCGCGAGCTGCTGTCGTTCGTGCTCTCCGGCATCCCGCCCTATGCCGCGCTCCGCTTCGCCACCATCAACGCCGCGCACGCCATGGGACTCGGCGACCGCCTCGGCTCCATCGAGACCGGCAAGTGGGCTGACGCCGTGATCGTCCACGGCAATCCGCTGGCCGACATCAACGCCATGCGATTCCCGCGCATGGTCATCAAGGCCGGCATCGTGTACGACCCCGCCAAGCTCTCCAAGGCGGTGGAGGGTACGATCGGACCGATGGCACCCGCCGACACGGTGTTCTGGCTGGGCGGGACGACGGGGGTGTTCCGGTAGCGCGCATCCGCTACCGCGCGACTCCGCGCCACTCTAGTTTGCCCGCAGCCTCGCCACACACGCCGGAGCCCGGATGTCGTCACACGATCAGCTCGCCGCCCTCCTCGCCCGCCTCTCGTACCGCGAAGGCGACTTCACCCTCGCCTCCGGCGCCAAGAGCACGTTCTATCTCGACGCCAAGCAGGTGACGTACCATCCCGACGGCGTCGAGTTCGTGGGCAACGCCGTCCTGCAGCTCGCGCGGGAGTTCGGTGCCCAGGCGGTGGGGGGGCCGACGCTCGGCGCCGACGCGATCGTGTCGAACGCGGTGTACGCGTCCGCCCTCGCCGGACATCCGCTCCCCGGGTTCATCGTCCGCAAGGAAGCCAAGCAGCACGGACTCGGCAAATGGGTCGAGGGTGTCGACCCCAGGGGCAAGAAGGTGGTGATCGTCGAGGACGTCACCACCTCCGGCGGGTCGCTGCTCAAGGCGGTGGAGCACGTGCGCGAGGCGGGCGCCGAGATCGTGGTCGCGACCGCCGTGGTGGATCGCGAACAGGGAGGAGCCGCCGCCATCGAAGCGGCGGGCATCCCCTTCCGTCCGCTCTGCACCATCTCGCAGGTGCGCGCGGCGTTCCAGGGCGGCAAATGACCAACGGCTCCCCATCCGCGCTCCCCTCGCTCGACGCGCTCGAGGCCGCCGACCGCCTGGTGAAGGCGGTGATGCCGCCGACGCCGCAGTACCACTGGCCGCTCATCGACCGCCTGGCCGGCACCACCGTATGGGTGAAGCACGAGAACTACACGCCCATCGGTGCGTTCAAGATCCGCGGCGGGCTCGTGTACATGGACCAGCTCAAGCGCGCGCAGCCGAACGTCGAGGGCGTGGTCACCGCGACGCGCGGCAACCACGGGCAGTCGGTGGCGTTCGCCGCGGCACGGCAGGGACTCAAAGCGCTGGTCGTCGTACCGCACGGCAACAGCCGGGAGAAGAACGAAGCGATGCGCGCGCTGGGCGCCGAGCTGATCGAGTACGGCGACGACTTCCAGGCGTCGCTCGAGCACGCGGCGGAACTGGCCCGCGAACGCGGCTGGCACCCGATCCCGGCGTTCGACCCGGCCCTCGTCGCCGGCGTGGGTACCTACTCGATGGAGTTCCTGCGCGCCGTGCCCACGCTGCGAACCGTGTACGTGCCCATCGGGCTCGGCTCCGGCATCTGTGGCATGCTGGCGGCCAAACAAGCGCTCGGCCACGACGTCGACGTCGTGGGCGTCGTATCGTCCGCGGCGCCGGCGTACAAGCGGTCGCTCGAAGGCACCGAACTCGTGTCGTGTCCCGTTGAGACCGTGATTGCCGACGGCGTCGCCTGCCGCACGCCCAACGCCACGGCGCTCGGCCTCATGCGCGGCCGCGTGGCGCGGGTGGTGGACGTGTCCGACGCCGAGGTGGCGCAGGCGATGCGCGACGTCTTCGCCGCCACGCACAACGTGGTGGAGGGCGCCGGCGCACTGGGACTCGCCGCGCTGCGCAAAGAGCGCGACGCGATGCGCGGCCGCACCGTCGGAATCGTGTTCACCGGCGCCAACGTGGACGCTGACGTCTTTGCGCGGGTGCTCTCAGAGAACGGGCCGTAGCTACACGACGCCGCTCACGGCTTGAATCCGTTGGACGGCAGCATGATGCCCACCACGCGGACGCCGGCACCCTTGGCGGCGTCGATCGCGGCGTAGACCTGACTGTAGGTGGTGCCCGAGTGGCCGCCGATCTCGATGATCTTCGTGGGCCGCCCCACGTAGATCTGGCGCAGGTAGGTGGCGAGATCGGCCCCATCAACCGACACGCCATTCACCTGGTAGGTGGGCCCCGCCGCCACTTCGAGCACGATGTCCTGACCGCCTTCACACGCCCCCCGGCATTGTTCGGGGAGTTGCGCGTCCAGCGAGCGGTGCACGCGGATCGACGCGGCCATGAAGACGACCAGCAGCACGAGCAGGACATCGAGCATCGGGGTCACGTTCATCTCGAACTGCGGACCGAGCGCGGCAACGTTCTGGCGAGCGGGCATTGATCCCTCCGGCATGGCGTTGCACGCAGAATACGCCGGCCGGATGAGGGCCTCGTGACACCCGAATGAAGAATCGGTGAACGCGGGATGACGTCTTGATGGCCGCGAGAATGTGAGGGGCGCCCGCCCTACTCTTCCTCCTTGACCGCCGGACTGCCGGTATCGCGCCGGTGCTCGCGCAACGCGACGCGCGCATCGGCGGCGAGTTGCTGATAGCCGCGCTTGATCCGCGCCAGTTCCTGATCCTCGAGTTCCTCGAGATCGAGCAGCGCATTGTGCGCGCCCTTCATCGCGCGAATCAGTTCGTCGAGCTTCACCTGAATCGCTTCCGTGTCGCGAGTCTGCGTGTTCTGAATCAGGAAGACCATCAGGAAGGTGACGATCGTGGTGCTGGTGTTGATCACCAGTTGCCACGTGTCGCTGAAGTGAAACAGCGGCCCCGTGACGCCCCACGCGACGATGATCGCCACCGCCAGCGCGAAGGTCACCGGCCGTCCTGTGGCTCGGGATGCCCACTTCGCCAGACGCTTGAACCGCGATGGACCCTCCATGCTGCCTCCCCGCCGGCCGTTAGTCGGCCGGAACGGTCAGGGTTCGTAGAGCAGGTACGGCCGCGTGGCCTCGGCAAAGGACTGCGACTCCGCCTCCAACCGCGGCAGCAACTCGGCCACCGTCCCCGCGTCCACGGCCTTTCGCAGCGCGTCGCTCCCCGCCAGTTGATCCATGTGCGGAAGCAGCCACTTGAAATCGGCCGAGTGCCGGCGGCGAATGATCTGCAGCATGTACGCCGCCACCTGCACCGGTTTCACGCGATCCGCGTCAGTGACCGTGACGTGCAGCATCGGGATCGTCTGGCCACCCCACTTCTGTCCGGTGGCGATGGTGCGCGACGTGGAGTCGAAGCGCACGCCGCCCATGTTCATCAGGTTCAGTTCCCGCGCGATCTCTCCCGCGTCGGTGAGCCACCCGGCCCCGACGAGCTGAAAGGGCGCCTCGGTGCCGCGCCCTTCGCTCAGGTTGGTGCCCTCGAAGAACACCGTTCCCGGATACAGCGCCAGCGCGTCCTGCGACCGCAGGTTCGGCGACGGGTTCACCCATGGCAACCCCGTATCGTCGAACCACATCGAGCGGCGCCAGCCGTCCATGGGCACCACGTGTACGTCGGCGTGCACCTGACCCGTGCCCACCAGGTATCGGAGCAGCTCGCCGGGCGTGAGTCCGTAGCGCAGCGCCACCGGAAACTGCCCCACGAACGACCGGTAGGCGGTGTCGAGCACGCCCCCTTCCACACGATCACCGCGGATCGGGTCGGGACGGTCGAGGACCACGAAGGGCACGTGCGCACGATCCGCCGCCAGCGCCATCGTCCAGACATAGGTATAGAAGCGCGCCCCGGCGTCCTGGATGTCGTACAGCAATACGTCCACGCTGTCGAGCATCGCCGGCGTGGGCGCGTGCACGGCACCGTACAGCGAGTAGATGGGCACGCCCGTCGCCGCGTCGGTGTCCGAGGCGATCTTCGCTCCCGCCTCGGCGGTGCCACGAATGCCATGCTCCGGGGCGAACAACGCGACGAGCTTCACCCCCGGCGCGTGGTACAGCAGATCGATGTCGCTCCGCCCCTCCCGGTCGCGTCCGCTCTGGTTGGTGATGAGACCGACGCGTTTGCCGCGCACCAGTGACATCGAATCGCGCAGCAGAACTTCGATGCCGGGAACGACGACGCCGGCGCTGTGTTGCGCCGGCGCGGCGTTGCTGCACCCGGCCGCCGCGGCGATACCCAGCACGGCAAAGCCGCGGCGGACGGAGAAGCGGGCGTTCGAGATCACGCCCTCATATTACGCGGATCGCCCTCGGCGTGGGAGACAGCGCGGCGGCACGATCCTCAGCTCAGAATCGGATGACGCGCAGCCGCGGCGCCACCACCACCAGCGCCGGTGCCAGTGCCGCCAGCGGCGCCGGGGGTGCTACCCGCGCCAGCGCCGCCGCACGAACCACCACCGGTGCCACCGGCGCCGGTGGCGGCGCCATGGCCGGCATCATGGGCGCATCCGGAGGCATGGGCGCCGCCGGCGGCTCCATCCGGATCACGTGGGGCGCCGAGCCGTCGTCCATCCACCGCACCCTCGGCGAAACCCGAATCTCCTGCATCGACCGGCGCACCTGATCCATCGCCCGCTGCACGTTCTCCTGGACTTCCGGGCCGATGGAGTTGAAGTCGAACGCCGGCGTCATCTGGCCTTCGGTGCCGCGGAAGATGAAGGTGCCTGAATTCCCGCCAAGCTCCGACGCCTTCCCCGCCTTCAGATGGACGGACGTGAAGCGACCGTCGGCCCAGACCTCCAGCGCAACGTCATCCCCCGGCTTCACCTTCCGCATCTCGCGCTGCAGGCGCTGATAGCGTGCGCTGGAGACGTAGCGGTCGCCGGCGTCCTCGCGATCGACCTTCAGGTTCACGCCGTTGATGGCGGCGATGCGATCCCCTTCCTCGAGGCCCGCCTTCGCCGCCGGGCCGTCGTCGTTCACGCCGATGATCAGCACGCCGAGCGTGTCGCGCTTGCTCCCCGTGACCGCGAGCGACACGCCAAGTACGGCGCGATTGTCGTCGCTTCGCAGCGCGAAGCCCGTCGCGTTGCCGTACAACCCATCGGACTCCACGGTCTTCACCTTCACCGCCTTCACCTGTCCGTCATGATAGACGTTGAGCGACACGTCGTCCCCCGGCTTCAGCTTGCCGAGTTCGCGCGTCAGCCGGCGCGACATGGCGTCGGCCATCTCCTGATCGCCGATGTCGATGGGCGAGAGCTTGAGGTTGACGCCGTTGATCGACTGCAGGCGGTCGCCCTCCTTGATGCCGGCTTTCTCTGCGGGGCTGCCGGCGGTGACGTCGCTGATCCGGAGACCGAGCGTGTCCTGGGCGTCACCGGTGGACATCGTCACGCCGATCACCGCGCGCGGGGAGGACGTGGTATTGAAGGAGTACGCATAGGCACGTGGCGCGGTGCGCACCGTGACCTGCGCGGCCGCGGGTACCGCCGCCATAGCGGCTGCCAGCGTGATGGGAATGAACATTGTCGTACGCATGATTCCTCGACTTGCGGGGGTTGGTCGCTTGGTGAGTCACGGAGGCGGCGGCGAAGGGTTTACTGACGGTCGGGGTGTGTAGCGGTGAGATGTACCGCCCATGGCTTCATCGCTTCACTCCCACCCCCACCCCCACCCCCACCCCCAAGCGCCTCACCCACTTCCTGCACATATTTCTCCCATGAGCACCTCCATCTCCCCCACTGGAAAGGGCCCCGATCTCGACGCCTTCCGCGAACACTGGCAGGACGAGGCCGACGCGGCGTTCCTCTATCGCGTGCTCGCCGGATTCGAGCACGACGAGAAGAAGAAGCACATCTATCTGGAGCTGGCCGACGTCGAGGACCGACACACGAAGATCTGGGCGGCGCTGCTGGCCGACGGCGGCCAGTCGGTGGGTCCGTTCCGGCCCACGGCGCGTACGCGCCTGCTGGCCACGCTCGGGCGGTGGCTGGGCCCCGGGTTCCTGCTGCCGATGCTGCTGGCAGAAGAGGGACGCGAGGTCAAAGGCTACCTGAACATGCACCGCGGCACGGCCGCGGGCGCGCCCGGCAAGGACGAATCGCTCACCCTGGCGCGCGAGTCGGCGGATCATGCCAGCACGCTGGGGTCGCTGGCCGGCCGCGAGGGCGAACCCTGGCACCGCGCCGAATCGGGCGGCTTCCTGCGCAACGTGGTGTACGGCTTCAACGACGGGCTCACAGCCAACTTCGGCCTCGTGGCCGGCGTCATCGGCGCCTCGGCGTTGAATCAGGCGCACGCCGTGATCGTGGCCGGAGTCGCCGGCCTCATCGCCGACTCGCTCTCCATGGGCTCGAGCGGCTACCTGGCCGCCAAGAGCGAGCAGGAGGTCTACGCCCACGAGATCGCGATGGAGCGGGACGAGATCGCGCTCATGCCTGAAGTGGAGCGCGACGAACTCGCCCTGATCTACCAGGCCAAGGGGATGGACGCCGACTCGGCGCACGCCCTGGCCACCGAGGTCATGGCCGATCCGCAGCGCATGCTCGACGAGCAGGTGCAGGAGGAACTCGGCATCGGCGAGCAGAACATGTCCCCGCTGCGGGAAGGCTGGGTGACAGGGACGGCCACGGCCATCGGCGCCTTCATTCCGGTGGCGCCGTTCCTGTTCTGGTCCGGTACCACCGCCATCGTCCTCTCGTTTGCGGTCTCGATGCTCTCCCACTGGCTCGTGGGCGCGGCGCGCTCGGTGTTCACCGGCCGCAGCGTGTTCCGGTCGGGACTCGACATGTTCGTGGTCGGGCTCGGCGTGGCCGCTGCGGGGTATCTGGTGGGAGACTGGATTGGACGTCTCCTCTGACACCACACACTACATTGGACTCATGACACGTCTCGGAACCATTGCGGCACTGCTCGCGCTGTCTGCCACCCCCGCGCTTGCCCAGGGCGGCCTCTCCGCCGGCCATCTGGGCGCATCGGTCGGCATCAGCTTCCCCACCGGCGCCCTGGCCCGCACGCACGCCTCGGGATTCAACCTTGGCGCGAACGCCGAATACGAAGCGCCCGGACAACCCATGGGTATCCGCGGCGAAATCTTCTACGAGCGGTTCGGTGGCAAGACCACCGTCGCCGGCTCGCGGGCCGTCCAGAGCACCGCCGGCATCATCGACGCCATCTACCACGTACCCGGTTCGGCGCTCAACGCCTACTTCATCGGCGGCATGGGCATCTACAGCGTCGACGGCAACGGGACCAAGCCGGGCTTCAACGGCGGCATCGGCATCCGCATTCCGCTCACCGGAATGACGGCGTACTTTGAAGCGCGGCTGCACAAAGTGCTCACCGACAACAGCTCCTATCTCTCCCTGCCTGTCACCTTCGGGCTGAGCTTCTAGTCCACGACCCATGGCCTCCAGCACATCCGGCACCCCCGCCCCGGCACTGACCAAGCACGGCATTCACGTCTGGCACGCCACGCTCGCCGCCACGCCGGAGAACCTGGCCGATGCGGAGAAGCTGTTGCCGGTCACGGAGCGCGAGAAGACCGCGCTCGTGACGAGCCAGGCCCAGCGCGCCCGGCTCACGCTGTCGCGCGCCTGGGTGCGCGGCATCCTGTCCAGGTACCTGAGCCAGCCCGCGCCCGACATCACCATCCGCCGCTCGGCCAAGGGCAAGCCGCAGGTGGTCGCCGACGGCGAGAAAGACGCACCGCTCCAGTTCAGTGTCTCCCACTCGGCCGACCACATGCTCGTGGCCGTGACCAGGTCCGACGACGTGGGCGTAGACCTCGAGCGGATGACCCGATTGGCCGATGTGGAACGCATCGCCGCCCGCTTCTTCGCCCGCAGTGAGCACGATGCGCTGCTCGCCCTGCCGGCGGATCAGCGGGCCGACGCCTTCTTCCGGGCCTGGGTGCGCAAGGAGTCGGTGGTCAAGGCGCTCGGCACCGGCATCGCCGCCGCCTTCGACGCGTTCACCGTGTCGCTGGGCACGGATGCGCAGCAGGAAGTGGACGTCACCGGCATCACCGGCGTCGATCGGCAGCGGCTCTGGGTCCGGCTCCTCGACATCGGGCGCGTGGACTACCTGGCCGCCGTGGCCTACGCCCACCCCGATTCCAACGTCGAGTACTCGGAGTGGACCTGAGCGCCGTCGCTACACCACGAGATTGAGCAGCCGGTTCTTCACGTAGATCACCTTCTTCGGTGATCCGGTGACGAACTTGGCGATCGTGGGATCCGCCATCGCCGCCTCGAGCACCGCAGGCTGCTCGGCGTCCTTGGGCACCTGCACGGTGCCGCGCGTGCGGCCGTTCACCTGCACGGCCACCGTCACCGATTCCTCGGCGGCCAGGGCGGCGTCGAATGCAGGCCAGCCGTCGTCGAAGATGCTGTGCTCGTGGCCCAGCGTCTCCCAGAGTTCCTCGGCGGCGTGCGGCGCGAACGGCGCCACCAGCTGTACCAGCGGCTCCACTTCGGCCACGTGCGGCTTTCGCTCGTGCGCCCGGAGCACGTTCACGTACTCCATCATCGCCGCGATCGCCGTGTTGTAGCTGAGCGATGGAACGTCGTCGGTCACCTTGCGGATCGTCTGATGCAGCTTGCGCATCACCGCCGTCTCGGGTTCGCCGTCGCGCGTGGCCTCGTGTACCGACGCCCACAGCCGGTCGAGAAAGCGTCGCACGCCCGAGATGCTCCGATCGCGGAAGTCGCCGCCCTCCTCGTACGGGCCCAGGAACATCAGGTACGTCCGGAACGCGTCGGCGCCCCAGCGTTCGACGTACTCGTCCGGGTTCACCACGTTCCCGCGGCTCTTCGACATCTTGGCGCCTTCGCGGATGATCGTGCCGTGGGCGCGGAAGCGCGTGAACGGCTCCTCGAACGCCAGCAGCCCGGCGTCGTGCAGCACCATGGTGATGAACCGCGAGTACAGCAGGTGCAGCACCGCGTGCTCGTTGCCGCCGATGTACGAATTCACCGGCAGCCAGTGCTTGGTGATGCCGGCGTCGAACGCCACGTCGTCGCGGCCGGCGCTCGGATAGCGCAGGAAATACCACGAGCTGTCGAGGAAGGTGTCCGACACATCGGTCTCGCGCCGCGCCGGCTTGCCGCACGCCGGGCAGGCCACGCGGTACCAGGCTTCGTCACGCGCCAGCGGCGAGATGCCCGAGTCGTCGGGTTTGAAATCCTCGAGCGGCGGCAGCAGCACCGGCAGATCCTGCTCCGGCACCGGTACGGGCCCACAGCCGTCGCAGTAGATGATCGGAATCGGCGGACCCCAGTAGCGCTGCCGCGAGATGCACCAGTCGTGCAGCCGGTAGTTGACCACCGGCGTCGCGGCGCCGCGCTCGGCGAGCCACGACACAATCGCGCGCTTGGCCTCGGGCACGGTGAGGCCGTTGAATTGCCCGGAATTCACCATCACCCCGTTCACGTTGTCGGTGAACGCGGCGTCGGTGGGAGGCGCCGTGTCGTGCACGTCCGTCCCCACCACGCGCGGGGTCGGCAGCCCGAACCTGCGCGCGAACTCGAAGTCCCGTTCGTCGTGGCCCGGCACCGCCATGATCGCGCCCGTGCCGTACTCCATGAGCACGTAGTCGGCAATCCAGATCTGCATCGGGAGACCGGTGGCCGGATTGACGGCATACGCGCCGGTGAACACGCCGGTCTTATCCTTGTTGACCTTGCGGGTCACGATGTCCTGCTTGGCCGCGGCGGCACGGTACGCCTCCACCGCGGCGCGCTGCTCGTCGGTGGTGAGCTGGTCCACCAGCGGATGCTCCGGCGCCACGACGAGGAACGTCGCCCCGAAAATCGTGTCGGCGCGCGTGGTGAACACGGAGATGTCCACCGGCGTCGACATGACCTCGCCGCTGATGCCCCCGCCGCTCGCCGTCGCGCTGCCCGCGAACTCCATCAGATCCTGCACACGGAACGACAGCTCGGCACCCTCCGACTTGCCGATCCAGTTCCGCTGCGCGGTCTTCGTGCTGTCCGACCAGTCGAGCGTGTCGAGGTTGTCGAGCAGGCGTCCCGCATAGTCGGTGATGCGGAAGAACCACTGCTCCAGGAACCGCTGCTCCACCTGCGTGCCGCAGCGCTCGCAGGCGCCGTTGATCACCTGCTCGTTGGCCAGCACCGTCTTGTCGAATGGGCACCAGTTCACGGCGCCCTTCTTCTTGTACGCGAGGCCTCGATGGTACAGCTGCAGGAAGAGCCACTGCGTCCACTTGTAATACGTCGGGTCGGTGGTGGACAGCTCGTACCGCCAATCCACCATCAGGCCGGCCCGCCGGAGCTGGCGCCGGAAGTTGGCGATATTCCGGGGAATCAGCTCCGTGGGGTGCACGCCCACCTTGAGCGCGTAGTTCTCCGAGTGGATGCCGAACGCATCGTAGCCCAGCGGCTCGAACACCGTATGGCCGCGCATGCGCTGGTAGCGCCCGTGAATGTCGTTGCCCGTGAACGCGAACAGGTTCCCCACGTGCAGCCCTTCGGCCGACGGGTAGGGGAACATCATCAGCGTGTAGTACGGACGCGGTCCCGAGAGATCGGTGTGATTCGTGCCGCGTTCGTCCCAGCGCGCCTGCCACTTTCGTTCAACGACGGATGGATCGTACGCGGCCGGGAGTTCGGCCGTGGGCGGAGTATTCGTATCGGTCATGCGATCGGGGTGGCGCGTCTCGGACCGGCGGAAGCTGGTCCCGCCCGGCGCCTGAAGGCGATTGCCTGGTGTTTCCGCAATTTACTTGGCCCCAGAGGGCAAACAAGGCAGATTCCGGGGCGGCGCCCGGCGCGGGGCACCGTTCGCTCTTCCTTCCAGTCCCGATGCCTCGCTCCCTTCCGCCCTCTCCATCGCCGCCAGGACCGACATCGCGGTCGTCCACGCGTGGCGGCACGATTGGCATGCGGCTGGTGCCCCTGTCCATGGTGGCTGCCGCACTCATTCTCATCCCGCTGGGCCTGGTGGCCAACCATCAGCTCACGCAGGCGTTCCGCGCCCAGGTCGACGCCCGACTGGAAACGGTCGCCAGGCGGTACGCCGCGCTCGCCCAACTCGCCCTGGCGGGGCGTCCGGATGCGACGGAAAGCGCCAACCTCGACTCCACGCTGCGATCCACCCTCGCCGGACTGTTCGCCACGAACGCGGTGTCGGACGTCGCCGTCGAACTGGCCGATTCGTCGGGGCACGCGCTGATCAACCCGTCCTCTTCGGAGTCCGGCGGCGTGCCCTCGCTCGCCGCGGCCGTCCGGATTGGCGGCGACACCGTATTCACCTACGCCACGCCGCACGGAGACGAACGCGTGGCGCTGGCCACCGCGAATCTCGGCCGCTGGGTGGTGCTCGCGCACCAACCCGCCACGGCGGCCGAGGCCGGCCTCCACCAGGTGCGCACCGCGTTCGTCGTGCTGGCCGCATTCCTGTTCCTCGTCATGGTGGGCATCGGCTACGCCGTGGACCGCCTGGTGAATCAGCGCATTCGCCGTCCGGCCACGGAGCTGGCCGCCATTGCCGAGGCGATCGCCGCCGGGGACCTCACCGTGGAAGTCGCCGCCGTGGACTCTACCGATGAGATCGAACGTCTGGCCCGCGCCCTCTCCACGATGGTGAACGACCTCCAGCGCCTGGCCCGCGCGCTCAATCGGTCGGCTGACGATACCTCGACCATGTCCACCCAGATCACGGCGAGTTCGGAGCAGATGTCGAGTTCGGCGGCGCAGATCGCGCAGACGGCGAGCGATCTCAGCACCGAGTCGGGAACCATGGCCGTGTCCATACAGGAGTTGTCGGCGTCGGCGTCGACGCTGGCCCCCCTGGCTGAGCGCATGAACGCCGGCGCCCACGAAGGCGTGGCACGCAACGCCCGGCTGCGCGACCTCGCCCTCGAGAACCGCCGGCTGATGGACGACAGCACCGCGGCGCTCGCCACCCTGGCCACCGACGTGGAGGCGGGCGCCGCCGCGGCGCGCCAGCTTGTGGATGCCTCCCAGGAAATCCGGACCTTCGTCGACCTCGTGCAGTTGCTGGCCCGGAACTCCAAACTCCTCGCGCTCAACGCCGCCATGGAAGCCGCGCGAGCGGGCGATCAGGGCGAGAGCTTCTCGGTGGTCGCCGCCGAAGTCCGACGCCTCTCGGCGATGTCGTCCGACGCCGCCAAGCGAACGCAGGAGGTCGTGACCAGCGTGCTAGCGGGGGTCGAAGCGTCGAGTCAGAACACCGAACGCATGGCCGCCACGGCGCGTGCCGTGCGACGTGCCACTGAACAGGGATCGGCTTCGTTCGCGCAGCTCGAAGCGAGCGTCGCCGAACTCGAAACATGGACCTCGACCGTCGAACAGACGGCGGCGGGCACCAACACGCTGGTGGCCGAGATCACCGACCGGCTGGCCGTGGTCGCGCGGGGTACCGAGGCGTTCGCGGCCGCCATGCAGCAGGTGGCGGCGGCCAGCGAACAGCAGAGCGCCAGCACGCAGGAAATCGTCAACGCTGCCGAAACGATGGCCCGCGCCGCCGAGCGCGTGTCGTCGCTCGTGGCCAACCTGCGGACGGGCGAGACGCGCTGACGGTCAGCGCAGGGCGCGGATCACAGCCGCCATCACGTCGAGCAGCACCTCGAGTCCGGCCACGGTGTGATCGCCCATGTGGCCGATGCGCACCGAGGAACGCCGGAGCTCGCCGTGCCCGGCCCCGATCACGAATCCGCGCTCGTTCAGCAGGCGGACCACGCGTTCCGGCTGGTCGCACATGATGCAGGTGACGGTCGGCGACCGTTCGCCCTCGGCGGCCAGGATCTCGAGCGACTGCTCGCTACCACCTTCCACCTGCACCCAGTCCCAGCAGGTGCGCGCCATCTGCGCATGCCGGGCGAACCGCACCGGGAGTCCCTCGAATTCGATGTCGGACAGCTGCTGATCGAGCGCGAACAGCAGCGAGATGGCCGGGGTCGTCGGACTCTGCGACTTGTGCCAGAACTCGTCGTATCGCACCAGATCCAGGGCGTACCCGCAGTCGAACAGCGTGCGCGCCCGATTGAGGAGCCGCTCCGAAGCGGCCACGAACGCGAGACCGGGTGGGAGCGCCAGCGCCTTCTGCGATCCGGTGAACACGAGATCCGCGCCCCAGGCGTCCATCTCGATCGGCATCGCGCCGAGGCTCGTCACGGCGTCCACGAGCAGCATCGCGTTCGACGACTCGCGCACCACCTTGGCAATGCTCGCCACGTCGCTCAGGGCGCCGGTGGACGTCTCGGAATGGACGACGGTGACCGTGTCGTAGTTCCCGTTCTCGAGAGCCAGGCGCACCTGCTCCGGCGACACCACCTGGCCGGGCTCGGCGATCACCCGCGTCACCTCGCGGCCGGTGAGCTCGGCGATCTCGGCGAACCGCTCGCCGAACGCCCCGCACACCAGGGCGAGCACGCGTTCGATGCTTCCGCATCGGACGGCCATCTCCATCGCCGAGGTGGCGGAACCGGTCAGCACATACACCGGCCGCGTGGTGCCGAACATCGGCTGCAGCCGCGCATGGACGGTCTGCATGAGCAGTTCCATGGCGGCACTGCGATGCGGGATCATCGGATGCCGCATCGCCTCGAGCACTTCGGGCCGCACTTCGGTGGGCCCCGTCAGGAAGAATCGTTCGTCGGACATCGTCGCACCGACGCGGGGTTGAAGGGACGATTGCAGGCGGCACGTAGCGCGCACACAGCCGGGGCCTCGCCCATCACGATCAGGGCCGCCCACACCATCAGTCGCTCGTTACCGGGAGGGATGTTAATGTAGTGCTGTCCGCACGGTTCGCGCACGGGCGAAATGCGCGCGCAGGGGCGCATGGTGTCATTCGGATCTGCCAGCGGTTGTGGCTTCGACGCCACAACCGCCGTTTCGACCGCTCGCCTTCATGATCTTCGCCTCCGATGCGGCGAACCGCGCTCGTGCACGTCGACCGAATCCCGATGCGGCGGCTCGCCTCACTTCGGAATCACGAGCGTCCCTGACATGGCGCGGCCCTTCGGCCGCTGGTCGTGGGTGTACATGTACGCGAACGGCTCCAATCGGGCTCCCTTTTCGTCGCAGACCGCGAACGATATCGGATGGTCGGGGTTGGCCCCCTGGTAGGCCATCGCGGCCCCATATTCGCCCTTCTTGTTCACGGCGTAGTACTCCAGATCGAAATACGGCCGGCCGTTCTCGTCCAGCAGGCGCTTCTCGGTCATCGCGATCACCCGCTCCATGACCTTCATGCACGCCGCCTGCGGCGACATGCCCTGCCGCATGAATTCCACCACCAGAAACGCGCCGCATACCTTGATGTTCGCCTCGCCGCGACCCGTGGAGCCTGCCGCACCCACTTCATTGTCGCAGTACTGCCCGGCGCCGATGATCGGCGAGTCGCCCACGCGACCGGGAATCTTCCACGACAGTCCACTCGTCGTCGTCACCGACGCGATATCCCCGGCGGCGGTCACCGCGTTCATGTTGATCGTGCCGTACGTATGCGGAATCCCGTTGGCGTCGTGGAACACATGCAGCGACTGCCGCAGCGTTTCGTCCTCGTCATCGCCGCCGCCCCCACGAGGGCTCCGCGGCGGCAGGTTCAGCCAGTTGTCGTCCGGATTCAGGTCGGCTTTCCACCGCAGGAACGCGCGGCGGCTGTTCTCGGTGAGCAGGTTCTCCGTCTTGAAGCCCATCTCGACGGCGAATCGCTTCGCTCCTTCACCGACCAGGAAGATGTGGTCGGTGAAGTCCATCACGGCCTTCGCCACCGCGGCCGCGTCGGCAACGTCCTCCAGGCAGCCCACCGCGCCGGCGCGTTTGGTGGGACCGTGCATGCACGAGGCATCCAGCTGCACCACGCCGTCCTCGTCGGGCAGCCCGCCCAGACCCACCGACTGATCGTTGGGGTTCCGTTCCACGATGTTGACGCCGGCCACGATGGCGTCCAGCGGATCGGCACCGCTCGTCAACAGGTCCCACGCCACCTTGATGCCCTGCTTGCCGTCGGGATCCTTCTCCATCCCGTTGCCCGCCGAGATGATTACCGGCCGCGATGCGGAACGTGCGGTCACGGGGTTCGAACGCTCGACGATCGAGGAGATGACCGGCTCGGCGCCGGCGAGCCGCGGGAGTGCGAGCCCGGCCGCGGCCGCGGCACCTGCCCCAAGAAAATCACGACGGGAAATCGACACGATGCTTCCTCCAAAGGTGGACGTCTGGCCCCGCAATCTTACGACTTTCGGCGAAGGGAGACGAGAGGGCACGAGATCATCCGCCGTTCGATGGCTGAGGCGCCACCCGGGCGTGACGATTCCGCAACGTTCGCGGATCCCCGCGTTGCGAACTTTTCCCGGGTTGCTCAGGTTGTGAACGGTACGGGTCCGCAACGCCGCGGCCTACAAACGACGATCGTCACGCGCGTCGCGCGCTGGCCGCACCAGATGGGAGGCGCCATGCTCATGACCGGAACGCAGAACCGTACCGCGGCATCGTGCCGCGCCATGCTCGACGACGCCCGCGCCCGCACCCTGGCCCTCGTCGCGCCCCTCAGCGAAGCCGACCTGCGCACCCAGCACGATCCGCTGATGAGCCCCATCCTCTGGGACCTGGGCCACATCGCGAGCTTCGAGGAACTGTGGCTCACCCGCAACCTCGACGGCCCCATCCAGTTCGTCGAGATGCCCGGCCTGTACAACCCCTTCGAACATCCGCGCGCCACGCGCGCCGCCCTGCCGCTCCCCACCATGGCCGGCGTCCTCACCCTACTCGCCGAGATCCGGGAGCGAACCCTCGCGCGGCTGGCCCGCGTGGACCTGGACGACGCCAATCCGCTGTTGCACGACGGCTACGTGTACAGCATGGTCGCCCAACACGAGTACCAGCACAACGAGACCATCCTCCAGACGCTGCAACTCAAGGGCGGCGCGCCGTACCGCGCCCCGCGCGCCTGGCAGCCGCCTGTCGTTTCCCCGACGTCCGCCGCCGGCGCCATGGCGCGCTTCGCGGGCGGCGAGGTGGCCGTCGGCACCGACGACCGGGCCGACGCGTACGACAACGAGCGCCCCCGGCACCCGGTGACCCTCGCGCCGTTCGAGATCGACGTCACCCCGGTGACGAACGACGCCTACGCCGCCTTCGTTTCCGATGGCGGCTACCGCCACGATGAATTCTGGAGCTCGGCCGGTCTCGCCTGGCGCACCGAATCCGGCGCCGACGCCCCCAAGTACTGGAGTCGCAACGGCGACGGGTGGACCACGCGGTTCATGGACCGCACCGTCGCCCTCCCCGCCGACCATCCGGTGTGCCACGTCTGCTTCCACGAAGCCGAGGCGTTCGCCCGCTGGGCCGGAAAGCGGCTGCCCACCGAGCAGGAGTGGGAAGCCGCCGCTTCGTACGAGCCGTCCAATGGCGGGAAACGCGACTACCCGTGGGGCAATGAGCCGCCGGACCACACGCGCGCCAACGTCGACCAGCTCGCCTTCGGCACCGCGAGCGTTGGCGCCTTTCCCGGCAGCCGTTCGCCCCTGGGCTGCCTCGACATGATCGGCAACGTGTGGGAGTGGACCTCCAGCAACTTCCTCCCCTGGCCCGGCTTCACCGCCTTCCCCTACACCGAATACTCCGAAGCCTTCTTCGGCACCGAATACAAGGTCCTGCGCGGCGGGTCGTGGGCCACCCGCCCCGGTGCCATCCGCAACAGCTTCCGCAACTGGGACTACCCCATTCGCCGCCAGATCTTCAGCGGCTTCCGGTGCGCGCGCGATGGCTAATCCCTTCATCCTCGCCGGCGCCGCCGGCTCAGCCATGCTGCGCGACGTGGCACGCGGCCTCTCCCAGCCACAGAAGGAACTCGCGCCCAAGTACTTCTACGACCACCGTGGCTCCGAGCTGTTCGAGCAGATCACCGAACTGCCCGAGTACTACCTGACGCGCGCCGAACGCGCGATTCTCGACGCCGAGATGCCGGCGCTGATGCAGGCCCTCCAGCCGGCCACCCTCGTGGAGTTGGGGGCGGGAAGCGCAGCGAAAACGCGTCTGATCCTCGATGCGATGCACGCCGCCGGGTCGGGACACTCCTACGTGCCGCTCGACGTCAGCGCCTCCTTTCTGGCCGACAGCGCCGCCCGGCTGCGCGCCGAGTACCCGTGGCTCCAGGTCACGCCCGTGGTGGCCGACTTCACCGAACGCGTGCCCCTGCCGCCGGCCCCGCCGCGCCCCCTCCTCATGGCATTCCTCGGCAGCACCATCGGCAACTTCTCCAAACCGGACGCGGTGCGCCTGCTCCACCGCGCCCGAGCCGCCCTCGCCCCCGGCGATCACCTGCTGCTCGGCGCCGACCTGCGCAAGGACGTCCGCCGCCTCGAAGCCGCCTACGACGACACCGCCGGCGTGACCGCGGAGTTCAACCGCAACATGCTGCGCGTGCTCAACCGCGAGCTCGGTGCCGATTTCGATCCCGACGCGTTCGATCACGAAGCCCGCTACAACCGTGCCGAGCATCGCATCGAGATGCACCTGGTGGCCCGGCACGCGCTCGTCGTGCGCGTTGCCGGCGCCGCCACCTTCCGCTTCGCGGCCGGCGAGTCGGTCCGCACCGAGATCAGCTGCAAGTACGACCGCGCGACGCTCGAAGGCATGTTCGCGCTCGCCGGGCTGCGCCTCGACCACTGGCTCACCGACCCCGCCGGCGACTTCGCGCTCGCCGTGGCCGCGCCACGGCCGGACGACGCGTGACCCTCACCCGCGACGAACTGCGCGACGACGTCGCGCGGGCCTTCGGCGTGGGCGCCACACCGGGCCGGCCCGCCCTCGGGCTCGAGGTCGAGGTCATTCCCTTCGACGTGGCCACGGGACGCCAGGTGCCCATCCACCGCTCCCTTCGGGCACTCGAGTCGCTCGGCTGGACGTCGCACCGGTGTGCCAAATCCGGCATGACCGAGCTGCGCCGCCCGGACGGGGCCCGGCTCACCTTCGAACCGGGCGGGCAGATCGAGTACAGCACGGTGCCCCACGACACCGGCAGTGCGTTGCTCGCCGACGTGGACGACGCGTTCGCGCACATCGGCCGCGCGCTCGAGGCCGCCGGACTCGGGATGCGCCGCGTGGGCCTCGATCCATGCACCCCGATCGGCGAGGTCCCGCTGCAACTCGACGCCGCGCGCTACCGCCGCATGGACGCCCACTTCGCCGCCATCGGACCGTCGGGGCGTCGCATGATGCGCCAGACCGCGGCCGTGCAGATGAGCATCGACTTGGGCCCGGCGCCACTACAGCGCTGGCGTGTGCTCGGCGCACTCGCCCCGGTGGTCGCCGCGGCGTTCGCCAACTCACCCATGGACGGCGGCGCGACCACCGGCGAACGCAGCATCCGCCGGCGCATCTGGGCCGAACTCGACCCCGCGCGCACCGGCCTTCGCGCGCTCGGGGCCCACCCGGTGGCCGAATATCTCGAGTTCGCACTCGCCGCGCCTGCGTTCCTGCTTGGCGACGATCCGTCGCACGCCGAGCCGTTCGCGGCGTGGGTGCCGCGCGGCGCGACACGCGACGATTGGCAGGCGCATCTGAGCACCCTGTTCCCCGACGTGCGCCCCCGGGGATACTTCGAGTTCCGCGTCGCCGACGCCTGTGGCGGCGATGCCGTCGCGGCGCTCGTCGCACTCGTCGCCGGCATCGCCTGGCACCCCCCGTCCAGCGCGGCGGCGCTCGCGCACCTGCCGGCGCCTGACGCCGGGCTGATGGCGCGAAGCGGGCGCGACGGACTGGCAGACCCGGCACTCGCGGCGGCCGCGTGCTTCGCCACGGATCTGGCACTGTCCGGGTGCGTAGCCTTGGGGCCGTCGCTCCTGAACGAGGATGACATCGACCGCGCGGATCGTTTCTTCGGCACCTACACCCGCGCCGGCCGCTCACCCGCCGACGACCTGCCGACACCGGTCGCAGCGTGACCCCGTCGGCCGCCGTGCCCGTAGCGTCCCACGGCGCCGCCCTCGCCGCCGTGACGGTGACCAAGCGCTTCGGGAGCGTCATGGCGCTCGACGGGATTTCGATTGCCGCGGCGCCCGGCGAGACCGTCGTCCTCGTGGGCGAGAGCGGCTCGGGCAAGACCACCCTGCTGCGCTGCTTCAACGCGCTCACCGTTCCCGACGCCGGCCGGGTGCTCGTGGACGGCGAGGAAGTCGGCGCCGGCGATCCCGTGCTCCTGCGCCGGCGCATCGGTTACGTGCAGCAGAACGGCGGACTGCTCCCGCACTGGACGGTGCAGCGGAACGTGGAGCTGGTCCCCCGCCTGCGCCGAATGCCCGACGCACCCGCGCGCGCCACCGCCGCGCTGGAGCTGGTAGGGCTCGATCCGGCCCGGTTCGCCGCGCGCTGGCCACGCGAGCTCTCGGGCGGACAACGGCAGCGCGTCGCCATCGCGCGAGCCCTCGCCGCCCATCCCGACGCCGTGCTGCTCGACGAACCGTTCGGCGCGCTCGACGCCATCACACGCGGCGAACTGCGCGAAGCGTTCGCCGAACTGCGGGAACGCCTCCGCCTGACGACGCTCATCGTCACCCACGATCTGGCCGAAGCGCTCGAGTTGGCCGACCGCATC
Source organism: uncultured Gemmatimonadaceae bacterium (assembly GCA_963781765.1). Lineage (GTDB taxonomy): Bacteria > Gemmatimonadota > Gemmatimonadetes > Gemmatimonadales > Gemmatimonadaceae > JAGWRI01. Next base: position 405,217 of record CAWAHC010000005.1, on the reverse strand, counting down.
GTGGTGCTCCGCAACGGCCGCGCGGAGCAGACGGCCGCGCCCAAGACATTGCTCTCGGCACCGGCCAACGAGTACGTCGCCACGCTGCTCGCCCGCGCCGGCGTGCACGCATGAAGCGCCTCGCCATGCTGCTGGCGTTCACGCTGCAGAGCGGCACTTCGGCCCCACGCCCCGTGGTGGTGGGGTCCAAGCCGTTCGGCGAGTCCTACCTGCTCGCCGAGATGTTCGCGCAGCTGCTCGAGGCGCGCGGCATCCCCGTGCGGCGCCGGCTCGGGTTGGGCGCCACCGAAATCGCCTTCTCGGCGCTCCGCACCGGCGCCATCGACGTCTATCCCGAATACACCGGCACCGGGCTCGTGGCTATCCTGCACGAACCGCCCACTGGCGACCGCGCGGCCGTGTACCGTGAGGTGGCGGCGCAATTCCGCAAGCGCTGGGACATGCGCTGGCTGCCGCCGCTCGGATTCGAGAACACCTATGCGATCGCCGTCCGTCGAGGCACGGCCGACTCCCTGCACCTCGCCACCCTCAGCGACTTGGCGCGTGCAGCGCCCCACCTGCGCGCCGGCCTCTCACCGGATTTCATCGGCCGCGACGACGGGCTGCCCGGGCTCGCCCGCGCGTACGGCATGCACTTCGAGGCCGTACGCGCCCTGCTCCCGGCGGTGAAGTACCAGGCGCTGGCCGCCGGCGGCGTGGACGTGATCGACGGCTATTCCACCGACGGGCTCATCGCCCGCTACGACCTCGTGGTGCTCCGCGACGACCGCGACTTCTTTCCCCCGTACGAGGCGGCGCCGCTCGCCTCCGGTCGATTGGCGCGGCGCGACCCCGCCGCCATCGGCGCCCTGGCCGAGCTGGCCGGTCGCCTCGACGCGGCCACCATGCGGCGGCTCAACGAGCGCGTGGAAGTGCACGGAGACGCGGCCGCGTCGGTGGCTCACGATGAGCTCCGCGCCCTCGGGCTCCTGTCCGATGACACGACCGCCGCCCCCACGGCTGCCGGCGTCTCATCGTCGTTCGCGCACTACCTGTGGACACGCCGCACCACGCTGGCCGCCGAGACGCGACGGCACCTGATGCTCGTGGTCGTGTCGCTTCTGGCCGCCATCCTCATCGCCCTTCCGCTCGGGCTCGTGCTGGAGCGCGCACCGCGGGCTGCCGAGGGAGTGATCCGCGTCGTCGGCCTGCTGCAGACCATCCCCGGCATCGCACTGCTCGCGTTCATGCTCCCCTTGCTCGGCATCGGGGTCGTGCCCGCGCTGGTGGCCCTCACCCTGTATTCCCTGCTCCCCATTCTGCGCAACACGTACACCGGGGTCCGCGATGCCGATCCCGGCGCCACCGGCGCCGCCCTCGCGCTCGGGATGACCCCTCGGCAGGTCCTGCTCCAGGTGCGGCTGCCGCTGGCCGCCCCGGTCATCTTTGCCGGCATCCGCACCGCAGGCGTGATCGCGGTCGGCACCGCCACACTCGCCGCATTCATCGGCGCCGGCGGCCTCGGCGATCCCATCGTGGCCGGGCTGGCGCTCAACGACAGCCGGATGGTCCTCTCGGGCGCCATCCCCGCCGCCCTCCTGGCCCTCATCGCCGACGGCCTCCTGGCGCTTGCCGAGCGGGTGGCCGCTCCCAAGGGGCTGGGCTGACCCGTCACTCGCTACCACCCCCCCGACACCGGGGGTAGCTTACGAGTCCTATGTCACCCCATGCCTGGCAGGAGCAGCTCGAGGACAACCCGTTCTTCGAGAGCCTCCCCGATAGTCTTCGCTGGCACCTGGTTCGCGCCGGAGTGCCTACCACGTATGAAGCCGGCGCCATGCTGTTCCGTAAGGGAGACCTGCGGGAGTTCTTCGCGGTCATCGTCACGGGAAGCGTCGCCATCGAACAGGAGCTGCTCCCCACCCCACTGGCCACCCTCGGGGCCGGCGAGGTCGTGGGCGAGGGCATGCTGCTCGACCGGTCACCGCACGGAACCTCGGCCCGGGCCCTGGTGAAGACGGACGCGATCCTCTTCAACAAGGACCGCCTCGACCCGCTGCTCAAGGACAACCCCGCCCTTCACGCCGCCCTCGTGACCCGCGCCGCGAGGGCAATCGCCCAGCGTCTCCGCTCGGCCGACGCCACGCTCGCCGGCCGCGGACGCACCCTTGGCTTCAGCGGCGGCATCACTCGCGTCGAGCACGACCTGCTCGGCGAGCGCGCGGTGCCCGCCGAGGCGCTGTATGGCGTCCAGACGCTCCGCGCCCTGGAGAACTTCCCGATCACCGGGGTGGCGATCCGTGAGTTCCCCTCGTTGGTGGACGCACTGGCGGCCGTGAAGTCGGCCGCGGCCCGCGCCAACGCCGATCTCGGGCTGCTGCCGCCCGAGATCGCCGCCGCCATCGAGGAGGCCTCGGCCGAAATTCGGAACGGCCGCCACCACGAGCACTTCCTCGTGGACGCAATCCAGGGTGGGGCCGGCACCTCGACGAACATGAACGCCAACGAGGTGATCGCGAACCGGGCGTTGGAATTGATGGGCCGACCGCGCGGCGAATACACGACGGTGCACCCCAACAATCACGTCAACCTCAGCCAGTCCACCAACGACGTGTACCCCACGGCCGTCAAGCTGGCGCTGCATACGAGCATCGAGGGCCTGCGCGCGGCGATGCGCGAGCTGGTGGACGCGTTTCTCTCCAAGGGAACCGAATTCGGCGCCTACATCAAGATGGGGCGCACCCAGCTACAGGACGCGGTGCCGATGACGCTGGGCCAGGAATTCTCGGCCTTCGGCCACACCGTGCTCGAAGACGTGGATCGACTCGGCGAAGCGCAGGCGCTGATCCGCGAGATCAACATGGGCGCGACGGCGATCGGCACCGGCATCAATGCCCCTCCGGGGTATGCGGAGAGAGTCCGGGCGCGCCTCTCGGCCCTGACGGGCCTGGATCTGATCACGGCTCCCGACCTCGTGGAGGCCACCGCCGACACCGGCGCCTTCGTTCAGCTCTCCGGAGTGCTCAAGCGGTGCGCGGTGAAGCTCTCCAAGATCTGCAACGACCTGCGCTTGCTGAGTTCCGGCCCGCGGGCCGGGCTCAACGAGATCAACCTGCCGGCCATGCAGCCCGGCTCGTCGATCATGCCCGGCAAGGTCAACCCGGTAATCCCCGAGGTCGTGAATCAGGTCTGCTTCGATGTCATCGGCGGCGACGTGACCGTGACCCTGGCTGCCGAAGCGGGGCAACTGCAGCTGAACGTGTTCGAGCCCGTGATCGCCTACCGGCTGCTCCGGAGTATCGACACCCTGCGGAACGCCTGCGTGGTACTGCGTGAGCGGTGCGTCGTGGGGATCACGGCGAATCCCGACCGGATGCGCGATTTCGTGGAGCACTCCATTGGCATCGTGACGGCTCTCGTGCCGGTTCTGGGGTATGAACGCTGTACCCAGATCGCGAAGACTGCGCTCGACACCGGACGCGGGGTCACGGAACTGGTGCTGGAACAGAAGTTGTTGACCCGCGAGCAGATCGATGAGTTGCTCGACCCTGAGCGCATGACCGCTCCGCGGGCGACCACGTCCTAGGTCTGACGTTCACTCCCCAGCCCGGAACGGTTCATGGCAGGACCCAAACTCGATGGCGCCGGACAGGCGAAGCTGAAGACGCTGGAGGAGGCGGCCACGATGACCCAGCGCATTCACGGCCTGGTGGAGAAGTACGCGCTGGCGAACAAGCGGCAGACGCCTACCGGCACGTTCTTCATGAATCTCAAGCGACAGCTGCCCGCACTTGCCGGACTGTTGAAGGGGCAGTTCGGGATGATCGCGGATCAGGTCCTCGCCATGAACCTCGCGATCACCCGTGGTTCGAGCGAACCGAACCGGATCCGACAAATGCGGGAGGGGGTCGCGCAGATCACCCAGGCCATCGACATCGCCACCAAGCACGTGATCCAGAAGCACACCGAGCCAGACGAGCAGCACGCGACGCACAACGAGTGACCGTCGGCGGCCCCCGCCGGCCCGGAAACGCCTGTCGAACGGAAACTTGCGAGCTCAACACGCGGGCGCTCCCCGACGCGAATTCTCTTGATTTAGGTTCGGGCAGCCGGTAGGTTGCCAGTGCTGTTTTTTCGCCCGCGCGCGCTCTAGCCTCCGAGAGCGCTCATACTACGCCGGTACAAGGAATCCGCATGGGAACACATTCCCGCCCGCGTCGGCTGACGACCGCCGCGCTGACGGTCGTGCTCGCAGTGCTCGTCGCTGCATGCGCCCCCGCACATCCCAATTCAATTTTTACTCGCCACACCGACTTCAATCGGGACATCGGACACCTGTTCGACATCCTCATCGGTCTGGGATCGTTCGTCTTTCTGTTCGTCGAGACGGTCCTCGTCATCGCGCTGATCAAGTTCCGGAAGCGTGACGGGCAGCCCGCTCCTGCCCAGACCCACGGGAATACGAGGCTCGAAATCCTCTGGACCGCGATTCCGGCGATCATCCTGGCGGTGATCGCGGTACCGACGGTGCGGACGATCTTCAAGACCGAGGCCCCGGCGGCCAGCGACGCGCTTCAGGTGACGGTGACCGGTCATCAGTGGTGGTGGCAGTTCGACTATCCGCAACTCGGCATCACCACGGCCAACGAGCTGTACCTGCCCATCGGGCGCACGGTGAACTTCACGCTCAAGACGGCCGACGTGATCCACTCGTTCTGGATTCCTGAGCTGGGTGGGAAGCGCGACCTGATTTCGAACCACACCAACTACCTGTGGTTCACCCCCGATTCGGTGGGCGACGACGTGTTCAACGGCTTCTGCGCCGAATTCTGCGGTACGTCCCACGCGAACATGCGGTTCAAGGTGTTCACCGTGAAGCCCGAGGAGTTCGCAGCCTGGGCCAAGCATGAGGCAGAGCCCGCGGTGGCGCTGGATACCACGTCCAAACCAGCGGCCAAGGGCACCGCGCCGAGCATGCAGGTGGCGCAGGCTGGGCCGGCCACGGCGAGTTTCGTGAGCTTCCCGCGGGCCGACATTCCCAAGTACGCCGTGCCCGCGACGCCGATTCCGGCGGGCTTGACCTTCGACCAGTCGCTCGTCGGCGATCCGGTGCAGGGCGAGAAGCTGATCTCGGCGCCCACGAGCATGTGCCTGGCCTGCCATACCATCAAGGGCAATCCGATGATGCAGGCGATTCTCGGGCCGAATCTGACGCACGTCGCCTCGCGGTCCACCATCGCGGGCGGGCTCTATCCGAACGACAAGGAACACCTCGAATACTGGATCAAGAACGCCCGGGTCATGAAGCCCGGCGTCATCATGAACACCCTGGGCGCGGGACAGATCGACCCGATGACTGGCAAGCCCACCGAAGTCGGCAAGCTGACTGATCAGCAGATCGCGGACATCGTCGCGTATCTGCAGACCCTGAAGTAATCGCACGGAGACTCTGACGCATGGCAACCACTGCTGCCGCTCCTCCCTACGTCTCGACACAGGAACCGTCCAACACGGGGATCTGGAGCTGGCTCACCACCGTTGACCACAAGCGCATCGGGGCTCTCTACCTCGTGACTGCGCTCTGCTTCTTCCTCATTGGCGGCCTCGAGGCCGAGATCATCCGCGCCCAGCTGATGCACCCGAACGGCACCGTCGTCTCGGCGGATACGTTCAACCAGCTGTTCACGATGCACGGCACGACGATGATCTTCCTGGCGATCATGCCGCTGTCGGCCGCGTTCTTCAACTTCCTGATCCCACTGCAGATCGGCGCTCGCGACGTCGCCTTCCCGCGCCTCAACGCCTTCAGCTACTGGGTGTTCCTGTTCGGCGGCCTCTTCATCAACTTCTCGTGGCTGCTCGGCACCGCCCCCGACGGCGGGTGGTTCGGCTACGCGCCGCTCACCACCATGCAGTTCAACCCCGGCCTCAACATCGACTTCTGGGTGATCGGCATTCAGATCCTCGGTGTCAGCTCGCTGGCCGCGGCGTTCAACTTCATCACCACGATCATCAACATGCGGGCCCCCGGCATGCAGCTCATGCGCATGCCGATGTTCACGTGGATGGCGTTCATCGTGCAGTTCCTGCTCGTCCTCGCCTTCCCCGTGATCACCATCGCCCTCGTGTTCCTGCAGTTCGATCGGTTCTTCGGCACCCAGTTCTACGAGCTGGCCGCCGGCGCCGATCCGCTGCTCTGGCAGCACCTGTTCTGGATCTTCGGACACCCCGAGGTCTACATCCTCATCCTGCCGGCGTTCGGCCTCGTCTCCGAGGTGCTGCCGACCTTCTCCGGCAAGCCGCTGTTCGGGTATGCGGTGATGGTGTACTCGGGCATGCTCATCGCCTTTCTCGGCTTCGGCGTGTGGGCCCACCACATGTTCGCCGTCGGCATGGGACCCATCGCCGACTCCGTGTTCGGCGTGACCACCTTGCTCATCGGCATCCCAACGGGCGTGAAGATCTTCAACTGGATCTTCACCATGTGGGGGGGCAACGTGCGGTTCACGGTGGCCTGCAAGTTCGCCATCGCACTCATCGCGCTGTTCACCATCGGCGGCATCTCGGGCGTCATGCACGCCTCGCCGCCGGCTGACCTCCAGCAGACCGACAGTTATTTCGTCGTCGCCCACTTCCACTACGTGCTGTTCGGCGGGTCGATGATGGGAATCTTCGCCGGCATCTACTACTACTTCCCGAAGATCACCGGCCGCCTGATGAGCGAGAAGCTGGGCAACTGGCACTTCTGGCTCACCTTCATCGGCATGAACCTGACGTTCTTCCCGATGCACTTCTCGGGTCTCGCCGGCATGCCGCGCCGCATCTACCGCTACGACGCGGGTCAGGGCTTCGACGTCTACAACCTGATCTCGTCCTACGGCGCGTACCTGCTCGGCTTCGCCACACTGATCTTCGTCTGGAACCTGCTCCGGAGCCGCAAGAAGGGCGCGATTGCCGGCCACAACCCGTGGAACGCCCCCTCACTCGAGTGGTCGATCCCGTCGCCTCCGCCCGACTACAACTTCGTGAAGATCCCGACCGTGAGCTCGCGGTACCCGCTCTGGGACCACAAGGGCAACGTGCAGGAGTTCCACGAAGGCGAGACGATCAAGACCGCGCGGGAACTCGGCATCCCGATGCCCTTCCCCACCATCAAGCCGCTGTTCGTCGCGCTGTTCATGACGCTCATGTTCTCGGGCCTGCTCTTCATCCACAAGAACAACTGGCCGATGGCGTACACCTTCATGTTCGGCGGTGCCACCGGCATGGTCATCTCGCTTTACAGCTGGTTGCTCAGCCCGCTCGAATAGTCGACGCGCGAGCGCGGCACCCCGGCCGCGCTCCGCTCCCCGATCCCCCGTTCGCCGCACCACGCATCCACGGTTTTCTCAATGGCCAATCCAGCAGCAGCTCTCGAGCACCACGGGCACACGCCGACCACCACCGGCCTCGACCACCGCAAGGTGGCCATCTGGGCCTTCATCGGGTCGGAGTGCATGCTCTTCGCGTCGCTCATCTCCACATATCTGATCTACAAGGGCCGCAGCGTGAAGGGGCCCTTTCCGCACCAGATCTGCAGCCCGCCGGTGTGCGATACGGTCATGAAGCCGATCCTCAACATCCCCGTCACTTCGGCTTCGACGTTCGTGCTCCTCATCTCGTCGCTCGCCATGGTGCTCGCCCTGGCCGCGGTCGAGAACGCCGACCACCCCAAGCACACCCTCGGCGAGAAGATCCTCGGCAACTCCAAGCTGTGGCTCTTCATGACCGCGTTGCTCGGCACCACCTTCCTGGGCTTCCAGGCCTACGAGTTCACCTCGTTCGTGCACGAAGGGCTGACCATCCGCACCAATCTCTTCGGATCGTCGTTTTTCACGCTCACCGGATTCCACGGCGCCCACGTGACCGCCGGCGTCCTCTGGCTGCTCACCCTGCTCGCCATCGACATCAAGCGCGGCCTCAAACCCAAGGACGCGCTCATCGTGGATATCGCCGCGCTCTACTGGCACTTCGTGGACGTGGTCTGGATCGCGATCTTCACGCTCGTGTACCTCATCCATTAACGAGACCACCCCATGGCGCATTCGTCCTCGGCCGACGCTCACGTCACCCATTCCGACCACGCCGCGATGGGTGAGCTGAAGGAGCATCCGACCTGGTCCGTGTACTGGAAGGTCGCGGTCATCCTCACGCTCATCACCGCCGCCGAAGTCTGGGTGTATTACATCCCGAGCTTCGTCGCCTCGCATCTGTTCGTGCCGACCCTCCTCATCCTGTCGGCCCTCAAGTTCGCGATCGTCGTGATGTTCTACATGCACCTACGCTACGATCACAAGCTGTTCCGCGCCCTGTTCACGGGACCGCTGATCATCGCGATGATCACCATCGTCTCGCTCATGTTCCTGTTCGGACACCTGTCCATCCACACCTGATAGGCGGTCCGCCACCGGGATCTCGACGGCGTGCCCCCCCCAGCATTCCATACCGTCGCGATCCGCTGAATCGACAGTGATCCGTCCACCAATGCAGAGGGGCCCGTCCGGCGCGCATGCCTCTGCGCCGAGCGGGCCCTTCTGAGTTTGAAACGTGTCGGCGCGCCACATTCATCGCTATACTGGTAGCCCCTCATGCCGCCGGTCAGTTCCCCGCCGTCCCCACCCCTCGCGCAGGCCGCGCCCCCGTCGACCACCGCTCCCCGCGAACGGCTACTGTCGCTCGACGTCTTTCGCGGCCTCACCATCGCCGGCATGCTGCTCGTCAACACGCCCGGCACCTGGAGCGCCATCTATCCGCCCCTCGAGCACGCCGCCTGGAATGGGTGGACGCCCACCGACCTCATCTTCCCCTTCTTCCTCTTCATCGTCGGCATCACCACCGAGCTCTCGCTCTCGGCGCGCCGGACCAGGGGAGACGATGAGGCCGCGATCCGCCGACAGATCGTGCGGCGTGGCGCCCTGATCTTTCTGTTCGGATTCCTGCTCAACGGCGTTCCGTTCTTCACCTGGACCGCCATTCCCGGAGCCCCCGATCCGACCTTCCTCCAGCGGGTCGTGGACCGCCTTTACGACTGGCGCATTCTGGGCGTGCTGCAGCGCATCGGCATCGCGTACCTTGCCGCCGGGCTCATCGCGCGCCGCGCCTCGGTGCGCCAACTGGTGACCGTGGTCACCGTCATCCTGATCGGCTACTGGATCGCCCTCACCGCCCTCCCGGTGCCGGGCACGCACGGAACCATGGGCGCCCTGCTTTTCGACCGCCCCGAGGCCACGATGGCGGCCTGGTGGGACCGCTTCCTGCTCGACTGGACCCGTTTCGGGCTCGGCAACCACATTTGGCCCAGCAGCGTCACCTGGGACCCCGAGGGATTCTTCTCCACGATTCCCGCCGTCGGAACCTGTCTGATCGGCAACCTTGCAGGCCGTTGGATCGTCAAACAGGAGAGGCCTCTGCTCGACCGCGTGAGTGCGCTGTTCGCGGTGGGTGCGCTGGGGATGATGGTGGGGCTGGTGTGGAACTGGGTGCTGCCCATCAACAAGAGCCTCTGGACCAGCTCGTACGTCGTGTTCACGGCCGGTGTGGCCGCGGTATCGCTGGCGACGATCGTCTGGATCGTCGACGTCCAGCAGGTGAAGTGGTGGGTGCGGCCATGGGTCGTCTATGGGCGGAACCCGCTGATTGCGTACGTTGGCTCGTTCTTCATGGCCCGGATGATCTATTCCGTGCTTTCGGTGTCCTATCACGGCCGGGTCATGCCGCTCGAGGAAGCGATCTTCCGTGCGCTGTTTCTGCGGTGGATGTCGCCCGTGAATGCGTCGCTCGCGTTCGCCATCGCGTTCGTGTTACTCTGGTACGGAATCCTGGTCGCCCTCGATCGGCGACACATCATCCTCAAGGTCTGATCGTACGACCCCGATTGCATCTCGTCTCGTCAACTTCGTCATTGGATTGTCATGAAGCTTGCGGCCGCCGTTGTCTCGATTCTCGGAGGAGTCACGCTCATCGCCGCTACGCGGGGCGTCGCCGAGTCGCCGCCCCGCGCGACCCCGAGCGCCGACTCCCCTAACGGGAGCGCTCCTACGGCGAGCTTTGCGCCTACCCGTGCCGTATCGGCGGCCCGGACGGCCGCCCTGTCGAGCCGCGTGCGCGCGCTCGACCTCGACGTCAACTACGTGCTCAACGCCCGAGTGCGCAGCGGCCACTGGGGCGCCATCGTCGTTTCCCTCACCCGCGGTGACACGCTCTTCACGCACAGCGCCGATGCGCTCATGCAGCCCGCGTCCACGCTCAAGCTGTTCACCACCGGGTTGGCGCTCGATCACTTCGGCCCCGACTACCAGATCGGCACCGACGTGCTCCGCGACGGCGATCTGCAGCGCGACGGGACCCTCGACGGGAACCTGTACCTGCGTGGCGGAGGCGATCCGGCGATGTCGATGCGGTTCTTCGGCTCCGCCAACACGCCCATGGACAACCTGGCCCGCGCCATCGCCCTCACGGGCCTCAAGCACGTGCGCGGCGACCTCGTAGCCGACGCGAGTGCCTTCGACGGCGAGCGGATTCCTGAGGGGTGGAAGCGGCGGTACCTCTCGGCGGCCTACGCCGCGCCCGTGTCAGCCCTTTCGCTCAATGAGAACGTGCTCTGGGTGGCCGTGACGCCCGCTGACGGCCACGCCGACATCGCACTCGAACCGGCCACCACCGCGTTCAGCACCACCAACAACGTCACGCTGCGCCCGGGACGGCGCGACGCGCGAATCGTGGTCTACCGCCGGCCCGACGGCAATCTCGACGTGCGCGGCTGGATCGGTACGAAGACGCGCACCAAGCGCTACTCCGTGGTCGTCAACGATCCGCCGCGCTTTGCCGCCGGCGCCCTTCGGGCCGCGCTCGCGTCACTCGGTATCACGATCGACGGCACGCTGCGCGAGGGCACCACGCCCGCGTCGGCACTATCGGTGGCGTCGCTCGAATCGCCACCGCTCGCCCAGATCGTCTCGGAAATGAACCGCGAGAGCATCAACCACGTCGCCGAGCTGCTATTCCGCGATGCGTCCCGCGCCTCGGCGCCCAATCACATCGGCTCCGCAGAGGCTGGCGCAGCCGCGCTTCACGACTTCCTGACCACCAAGGTGGACGTGCCGGCCGGTGACGTGCGCGTGGCCGACGGTAGCGGCCTTTCGGTGCGCGACTCCGTGACCCCACGCGCGATGGTGCACCTGCTGTCGTACGCCCACCACGCGTCCTGGTCGTCCGCCTTTCACTCGTCGCTGCCCGTGGCCGGCGAGTCGGAGCTGCTCAAGGACCGCATGCGCCGCACCTCGGCGCAGGGCAATCTGCACGCCAAGACCGGTACCACCAACACGGTGGTGTCCCTGGCCGGCTACGTGACCGCGGAGGACGGTGAGATCCTCGCCTTCGCGTTCATCTACAACGGCGCCGACCGGTGGAACGCCCGCGCCGCCATGGACAAGACCGGGGCCTTGCTGGCGTCGTTCTCGCGCAACTGAGCGGGCGCCGCGAGCGATTCGCGAGACAGTCGCAGACCGATCCGGACCCCGCGCCCGTTCTCTGACACCGAGGGGCCCGACCGGCGCGAAGATAACAGCGCCGGTCGGGCCCCTCGGGTCACCGCGTGATGGATTCGCCGGCTCGACCTACCGCACGGTCTCCTTGATGTCGATACCGCGCTTCCGGAGTTCGGCGATGTACGCCTCCGCCGGCATTGCTTCGTCCGGCGTGCGTACGCCGAGCGCCGTCACCTGCCCGCGCGCCTGCATGAGCCCGGTGATCGCCAGCGAGAAGCCGGTGGTCCGCTCCATGGCGCTGATGCCGGTGGAGGCGTCGTACCGATCCACCAGATCCCACTCGAAGGTCTTCGGCTTGCCCCCCTTCTTGCCCGAAACGATCACGCGCAGCGCCACCAGATCCGCGCTCTCCGGCTTGGTGAGCCTCGGCCCCATGGCGGCCACCGCCACGGCCCGCGGCGACACGTTCATGCCGTTCACCTCGATCGGCTCCTGCTCCAGCAGGCCGAGGTCGCGGATCGCCTCCATGATCTTGGCGTGCCCCGGATAGCGCAGCGTCTTGTACTCCATCGTGGGAATCTTGCCTTCGTAACTGGACGCCATGGTCGACAATCCGCCGGCCGTGTGGAAGGCTTCGAGCGTTCCGATGGGGCCCGGGAACTCGATCGCTTCGAGTTCGGAGAGCGCCTTCACCTGGGTGCGCTTCGCATGCCGCAGGACCCACGACAGCGTCGTGTAGTAGTCCAGCACCCCTTCCAGGGAGTACACGATCTGGTAGTTGAGCGGCGCCTGCGGATGCTGCGGCAGCCCCCCGACGTAGATCTTCACCGCGTCCACGCTGTCGAGTTGCTGGATGCCCAACTCCGCCAGGATGTTCACCATGCCAGGAGCCAACCCGCAATCCGGCATCACCGAGATCTTCTTCTTGGTCGCCTCGGCATCCAGGGTCTTCTGCTTGAACACGATCTCCGTGTTCCCACCCAGATCGGCGAAGTGCACGCCGGCCTCGACCGCGCACTCGGCCATTTCAAAGTTGAGGTAGTACGGGATGGCACTCATCACCGCGTCGCATCCCTTCATCGCCGTCAACACCGCCGCGCGATTCCGCACGTCGAGTTGCAGCGGCTTGAGCTTCTTGTCCGCCCCCGGCGCCTTGGCCAGGAACTCCGGCAGGGTATCCACATGCAGGTCGGCAATGCGCACTTCACTCACATCGGGATCCTTCAGCAGATCGTACGCGCAGGCGGAGCCCTGAAGCCCTGCACCCAGCACGAGCATTTTCATTCGGATGTGCCTCCACGGTTTGGTGCACGAAACTGTTGTATCATTCAAAGCTAACCGCTCGCCAGGGGCGGTGTCATAGAATCCCCGGAAGTAATCGGGACCGCATGTGTCACCTTTCCGGACACCACCATGACGCATCCTTCCGTCAGTTGGCAGACCCACCTCGTCGCGGACGACGAGGGCCTCCGTCGGATCATCGAACAGTCACATCGCATTGCCGTACTCGGGATCAAGACCGCGGAATCCGAGCAGTCGGCCTACCTGATCCCCGAAGCCCTCCAGCAGTCGGGCTTCGAGATCATTCCCGTGCCGGTCTACTACCCCGACATCACGGAGATCCTGGGGCAGCCCGTCTATCGCACGCTGGCCGCGATCCCGGGACCCGTGGACCTCGTCGACGTGTTCCGACGACCGAAGGACATTCCGCAGCACCTGGACGACATCCTCGCCAAGCGCCCGCGGGCGGTCTGGTTCCAGCTCGGCATTCGCAACGACGAGGCGGCAGAGCGTCTGGCCCGTGAGGGCATCGACGTCGTGCAGGACCGCTGCCTGATGGTGGAGGCCCGGCGTATCGGCCGCTGAGCGCTCCCGGCTGCTACTTCACGGTGATGCGGGCCAGCAGGGACACATCCGGATCTGCCACCAGCGCCGTGGGTGGCGACGCGAGTCGGAGCGGAATCGTCGTGGTCGTCTCCGCCGTAGCGTCGAGATCGATCGTCGCCTCCTGCATCTGACCTTGCGCGTCCCGCAGGGCGAGGGTGAGCGGCATGCGGAAGAAGCCGAACCGGTCTCCCTGAGTCACCGTCACGTGCACGGCGGAGACCGAGGCATCATATGACCAGCTCACCGTGAGTTCCGGATACCCGGGGCGCCGCAGCCACTGATCGAAGAACCAGTGCAGCGGCCGCCCCGAGCTCTTCTCCAATGCATCCCGCAGGTCCGCCGACGTGGCGTTCCCGAATTCGTGCGCGTGGAAGTAGATCCGCAACCCGCGGAAGAAGACGCTGTCGCCCAGTTCGCGCCGCAGCATATGCAACACGAAGCCGCCCTTCTGGTAGCTGTTCGCGTCCAGCAACGCCATCAGATTCGTTTCGATCGTGTCGATCACCGGCCGCGATGCTACCCGCGGGTCGTTCAGCACGTGGGTCCGGATGTCACGCATCGTTTCCCGGAAGACGCTGTCGCCGTGCGCATGCTCGGCCCACAACGCCGAGAAGTAGGTCGCGAAGCCTTCCGATAGCCAGAGTTCCGGCCAGTCGCGCTCGGTGACGGCGTCGCCGAACCACTGGTGCGCCGTCTCGTGCGAGATCAGGCCGTCGTTCATCCGGTGCCGGCGGAAGGCCTGGTCCGAATAGAAGATCTCGGTGGCATTCTCCATGCCGCCGAACCGCGTGGACGACTGCAGGTGGGCGAGCCGCTCGAATGGGAACGGCGCCATCAGCTGCGAGAAGAAGGTGACGATGCCGGGGGCGGCGCGGAACGGGCCGGGCATGTCCTTCGCCTGCTCCGGGGCCGTGTACACCATCTGCGGCACGCAGCGTGACACGCTGCCATAGCCGCAGGCGGTCTCGCCGAGCGGCGTCTCCACCAGGGGCGCCGCCGCGATCACCATCAGATACGTCGCGATGGGGCGGATCTCCGCCCACTCGGTGACGCGCCGTGCCGCACCGCCCGGGTGAAGCGGCGGGGCCGCCGCCTGCCCCGTGCGCGTCCCGTTGCCGACAACGGTTTCCGACGCCGGCGCGCTCACCCACCATGAGACTGTTGCCTTGTCGCTCGGATGATCGACCGTGGGCAGCCAGTGCCGCGCGCGGTTCGGCCAGTTGTCGCCGAAATAGGTCCACCGGCCCAGGCTGTCCTGCCGGATGATCAGCCCGTCGTCGGGCACGCCCTCGTACGCCACGTCCACACGCAGCGTGTCGTGCGTCCCCGCCGGAAGCGGCACGAACACACGGTCGGCGGTGCGGCGCGCGATCGCGCGCCGCCCGTCTACGCGCACGCTGTCCACGCCAAGGGCCACCAGATTCAACGTCAACGTATCGGCCGGCGCGCGCCGGGCCAGGGTGATGGTGGTGAACCCATCCACGTGCGCGCCGCTGTCGGGCAGCGTGAGCGCGAATCGATAGTGCAGCACGTCGAGCGCCGGATCCGGCATGGCCGACTGCGCGGTGAGCCGCGGAACGACCAGCACCAGCAGCATCGCGGCCACCGTCCGCACGAGACGCATCGTCATCGACCGACCCTCCTGTCCCGCGGCCCATGGTCGACCGTCTCGCCGGTGCCGGCGGCCCGGGCGAATGCCTCCGCGAATTCCAGCGCGGTCTGGTATCGGTCGTCGGGATTTCGGGCGAGCGCCTTGATCAGCACCTGCTCCACCGCCTCCGGAAAGGTCATATCGGGATGCAGCCTGCGCAGCGGCACGGGCTCGCTGCGCAGCCGCGCGATCATCGTTTCCTGCTGGGTGCGCCCCTGGAACGGCAGGCGGCCCGTGAGCGTCTCGTAGACGACCAGCGACAGCGAATAGATGTCCGTGCGCCGGTCCAATGGCTTGCCACGCAATTGTTCCGGACTCATGAACTCCGGCGTGCCCATGATGATTCCCGTGGCCGTCAGCTTCTGCAACTCGGCGCCCGCCAGGCGCTCCTTGGCCAGACCGAAGTCCATCACCACGGCATACTCGGTGCCGCCCAGCCCCGGGCAGATCATGATGTTCTCGGGCTTCAGGTCGCGATGGACGATCTTGAGTTCGTGCGCGACGTGCAGGCCCGCCGCGATGTCCCCGACCAGCGGCGCCACCTGGTCGAGTTCGAGGTGTCCCATCCGGTAGTTGCGCTCCGACAGGATTTCCCCGTCCACGAACGGCATCACCACGTACACCTGGCCGTCGGCGGTCTCGCCCATCCGGATGATGTGGCACACATTCGGGTGGGCCAGCCGCATGCCGAGACCCGCCTCGCGCTTGAGGCGCGCCATCGCGTTGGCGTCGTGCGACAGCGCGCCCGAGAGCACTTTGATCGCACACGGTTCCTGCGACACGACGTCGGTGGCCAGATAGACGAACGACATCCCGCCTTCGCCCACCTTCCGCTCGATCCGGTACCGGCCATCGAGCACGCCGCCCACCAGCTGCCCGCTGCGGCCCCCATCGTCACGCGCCCTCCCGCCACCCCCCCCGGCACCGGGCTGCGACCGCGTCGCCGTACCGCGGAATTCCATCGTCGCTCGCAGTTCGCCCAACAGGCGGGTGCCATCCCGGGTGCAGAACTTCGCATCGTCCGCGTATTCGCGGCGGCAGGCAGGACAACGTTTCATGCGCGGAAGCTGTCGCGTCGGGGGAACGTCGTCAATCGCCGCCGCACGCGCTCACGCGCCCGGCAGCAGGGCCTGCAGTCCCGCCCAATCCACATTGCCGCCGCTCAGCACGGCGACCACCGATCCCGTCGCGCGCACGGCGCCCGACATCAGCGCGGCGACGGTGATCGCCCCACTGGGCTCGGCGACCAGCTTCGCGCGGTCGAGCAGCAGACGCATCGCGTCGCGGAGCGCGGCGTCGTCCACCAACACCACGTCGTCGACGTAGCGCTGGTGATGGGCAAAGGGCAAGTGGCCGATCTCCACGGCCAGCAGCCCGTCGGCCAGACTCGCCGTGTGCTCCAACCGCACCGGCGCGCCGGCCTCGCGGGCGCGCGTGAGCTTGGGTGCGCCGGTTGGCTCCACGCCAATCACGCGGACGCCCGGCGCCGTGAGCTTCACCGCCGTTGCCACGCCCGCGCTCAGCCCTCCGCCACCCACCGGCACCACCACCGTCGTCACGCCGGGCAGCGACTCCGTAATCTCCAGTCCGATCGTTCCCTGGCCGGCAATGATCGTCGGATCATCGTAGGGTGGCACGACCGTCGATCCGTCGGCGCGCGCGATCTCGAGTGCCCGATCCATGCGATGCGCGGTGGTGGTGCCCGCGAGTTCGACGCGCGCCCCCAGCCGCTCGGCGCCGGCACGCTTGGGCGCCGTCACCGTCGTGGGCATCACCACCGTGGCAGGGACCCCGAACATGCGCGCCGCGAGCGCCACCGCCTGCGCGTGGTTGCCCGACGACGGCGCAATGACGCCGCGGGCCCGAACGGCCGGCGGCATGTTCGACAGATAGTTGTATGCGCCGCGAAACTTGAACGCGCCGCCCCGCTGGAGCATCTCGGGCTTGAGCCAGATCTCGGCGCCCGTGGCTTCCGCTAGCGCGTCGAAAGGCAGCAGCGGCGTGCGCACGGCCACCGGTGCCAGCACGCCGGCCGCGCGGCGCAGCTCGTCGAGGGTCACCAGCGACCGCCGCGGCGCGTCCTCTCGATCGCTCATCACGAATAGACGCGGTTCCGACCGCCCGCCTTGGCTTTGTACAACGACCGATCGGCTTCGTGCAGCAGTACTTCGGGCGAGATGGGGTCCGTGCCCCGGGCCAGCGCGACGCCGATGGAAACGGTGGCCGTGACCGGCGACGCCTCCGCTCCGAACCCGAAGTCCTGCACCCGCCGGCGGAGACGCTCGGCGAACGCCACCGCGCCTTCCCACCCCGTGTCGGGAAGCACGATGATGAATTCGTCGCCGCCCAGACGTGCCACCGTGTCACTGTCACGTGCCGTGCTCTTCATGATGGCCGCCAGTTGCTGCAGCACGAGGTCGCCCACGGGATGGCCGCGGGAATCGTTGATCGACTTGAAATTGTCGAGGTCGATGGCCACCACCGCCACATGCGACCCACGGCGCTTGGCGAGCCGCCAGTCGCTTCGCAGGCGGTTCTCGAGCGCCCGCCGATTCACACAGCCGGTGAGCGAGTCCGTGCCGATCTGCTCGGCGAACCGGTCGCGCATCGCCTCGAAACTTCGGGCCAGCAACGTGAGATCGTCTGGATGCGTCGCCTTCGCGGCCGTCAGCTTGGCCGTGAGTTCCCCCTCCTCCACCAGCCGGCAGAACAACCGCAGTTCGTTCATGCGGCTGCGGAAGCTGCCGAACACGAACACCACCATCGCGCTCACCAGAACGAATACCGCGATCGTCAGCGCGACCTCAGGCCCCGACGGCCTCGGCCCCGGGATGAACGGCGGTGCCGCCAGTTCCATCGTCGCGTACGCCACCGCCGTCAGCAGCGTGGCATACGCCCCGAGCCACCACCCGAAGTAGAACACCGACAACTGCACCCCGAGCAACCCGATGAGGAGCATGCGGTGGTGCGCCTGCCCGACCGTCGTGAAGTAGAAGAACCCGGTCATGGCCAGGATGTCGGCCGTCACCAGCAGCCCGGGCAGCATGGGGTGCAGCACGCCGCGCTCGGAGCGTTGCACCCACCACGACGTGAGGATCACCGTCGCGATGTAGGCCCCCGATACCAGGAGCGTGGGCAGAAGCGCAATCTCGCGTGGGGCGCTGCCGAAGAGCAGCGCCACCAGGAGCGCGAGCAACACTCCCAGATAGCGCAGCCACCGCTGCCACAGAACCGCCTCGCGTTGTGCGTCGCCCTGGGCGTGGCGCAGCGCGTCACCCAGCTCGGATCGACTTTCGACCGAGTCACGGAGGACCTCGAGGGAACTGGAATTCCGTCGATGCGGGGTCTGGGTGCTGGGCGCCGATGACATGCGTGGAAGGCGGTGGTCGCGCTAAGCTACCGCTCCGGTCGCTCCGGGTAAAGCACAATCCCCTGTCGAATTGCCGGCGCGAACTCCATGTTGCCCCGGTCCGACGCTGCCGTCACCCGTGCCGCGCCGGAATCCGCCCCCGCCCGATCGCGCCCGTCCATCCGCTCCCGACATCGCCGCCCCGTGACCACATCTCCGCGATCCTCCGTGTCGCCCTCGCTGCGCTCCGTCTTTCTTGGCGCGGCCTTCCTGATGGCGACCTCGGCCGTCGGCCCGGGATTCCTCACGCAGACCTCCGTGTTCACGGCCGAACTCGGGGCGAGCTTCGGATTCGCGATTCTCGTCTCGGTGATCGTGGATCTCGTGGCGCAACTCAACGTCTGGCGGGTGATCGCGGTGAGCGGGCGCCGGGCGCAGGATCTGGGGAACGCCATCTTCCCGGGGCTCGGATGGCTGCTCGCCGTGCTCGTGGCCGTGGGTGGGTTGGCCTTCAATATCGGCAACATCGCCGGGACCGGGCTTGGGCTCAACGCGATGCTGGACGTGCCGGTGAAGACGGGCGCCGCGATCAGCGCCGTGGTGAGCATCGGAATCTTCGTGGTGCCCGATGCCGGTCGCGCCATGGACCGGTTCGCCCAACTCATGGGATTCGTGATGGTGGCGCTGACGCTGTACGTGGCCGTCACGGCGCACCCACCCCTGGCGGGAGCAATCGCCGGTTCCGTGGCTCCCACCGATTGGAGCGTCCTCACGATCGTGACGCTGATTGGGGGAACCGTCGGTGGCTACATCACGTTCGCCGGCGCCCACCGTCTGCTCGATGCCGGCATCTCCGGCCTCGACGCGCAGCCGGAGGTCACCCGCACGGCGGGACTGGCCATCGGCGTGGCGTCGCTGATGCGCGTCTTGCTGTTCCTTGCCGTGCTCGGTGTCGTCTCGCGCGGACTCACGCTCGACCCGGCCAATCCGCCGGCGTCCGTGTTCCGGCTCGCCATCGGCCAGATCGGCTACCGGATGTTCGGTATCGTCATGTGGGCGGCAGCAATCACCTCGGTGGTCGGTGCGGCGTACACGTCGGTGAGCTTTCTGCGCTCGCTGAGCCCGTGGGCCGATCGGTTCTGGACCCGGCTCGTGATCGGGTTCATCGGGCTGAGCACGATCGTGTTCCTGCTCGTCGGCCGGCCGGTGAAGACGCTGATCGCGGTGGGCGCCCTGAACGCCCTGGTCCTGCCGGTGGGCCTGACCGTGGTGCTGGTGGCCGCCCACCGCCGCGCCCTGATGCCGGAAGGATACCGGCACTCGCGCGCCCTCACGCTGTCAGGCGTGGTCGTCGCCGCCGCGATGGCGGGGATGGGGATGTACACCGTCGTGACTGAGCTGCCGAAACTCTGGACGCGGTGAGGCGGGGGCGGTGAGGCAGTTTCGCCTCTCCGCCTCACCGCTTCACCGCTATTCCTCGTCCTCCGCACCCACCGGCTCCCCCTCTCCCTCTCCCTCCCCCTCGTCCCCAACCGCGCCGTCTTCGTCGTCATCCGGTACCACGCGGGCCACGTCGTGCACCAGATCGGCGCCATCGAGGTCCACCAGGCGGACGCCCTGAGTGTTGCGGCCAGCCACACGGATGCCCTTGACCGGCATACGGATGATGATCCCCTGCTTGGTGATCAACATCAGCTCGTCGTCGGGGAGCACTTCCTTGATGCTCACCGCGTTGCCCGTCTTCTCGGTGCGGTGCACGGTGATGATCCCCTTACCGCCGCGCTTCTGCACCCGGTACTCGTCGATCGGTGAACACTTGCCCATGCCGCGCTCGGTGACCACCAGCAGGTTTGCCTCGCGCTTGACGACCACCATGCCCACCACGACGTCGTCGGGACTCAACTCGATGCCCTTCACGCCCGTCGTGTCGCGCCCCATGGGGCGGACGTCGCTCTCGTGGAAGCGGATCGAAAGGCCGTGCCGCGTGGCGAGGACGATGTCGTTGTGGCCGTCGGTCACCTGGACGTCGATCAGCTCGTCCCCATCCTCGATCTTGATGGCCTTGAGGCCCGTGGAGCGCTGATTGGCGTACTGCGAGAGCGTCGTCTTTTTGACGGTGCCGCGCCGGGTCGAGAACAGGAGAAATTTGTCGTCCGGGTAGTCACGCACCGCCAGCGTGGCCTGGATGCGTGTTTCCGGCGACACGTTGATGAGGTTGACCACGGGCTTGCCCTTGGCGGCCCGCCCCGCCTGCGGCAGTTGGTGCACCTTGAGCCAGAACACCCGGCCGTCGTCGGTGAAGAAAAGCAGCGAGTCGTGCGTGGACGCGATGAACAGGTGCTCGACGAAATCCTCGTCTTTGAGCCCCGAGCCGGTCCCTCCCTTGCCGCCGCGGCGCTGACGTCGGTAGGTGGACACCGCCGTCCGCTTGATGTAGCCGGAGTGCGAGATCGTGACCACCATGTCCTCTTCGGCAATCAGATCCTCGACCGTGAACTCGCCCTCGTCGCTGGTGATCTCGGTGCGGCGCGCGTCGCCGAACTTCTCGGCGACGTACGTGAGCTCCTCCTTCATCAGCGCCATGCGCTTGGGCTTGGAGTCGAGCAGCGACTTCAACTCCTTGATCATCGCCTGCACTTCCCTGAGCTCTTCCTCCAGCTTCTCGATCTCGAGCCCGGTGAGCTTGGCCAGGCGCATGTTGAGAATCGCCTCGGCCTGCCGCTCGGAGAGCTTGAACCGCGCCTGCAGTTCAGCGCTGGCCGACGGCGTGTCGGCGGCGGCCCGGATGACCTTGATCACCTCGTCGATGTTGTCGACGGCGATCTTGAGGCCTTCCAGGATATGCTCGCGGTCCTGCGCCTTCTCGAGCTCGAACTGCGCACGCCGCACGATCACGTCGTGGCGGTGGGCGATGTAGTGCTCAAGCACCTCCTGGAGCGGCATGATCTTGGGCACCAGCCGACCCGTGGTCGCATCGGGCACCAGCGCCAGCATGATCACGCCGAACGTGGACTGCATCTGCGTGTGCTTGTACAGCTGGTTGAGCACCACGCGCGGAATCGCATCGCGCTTGAGCTCGATGACGATGCGCAGACCCTCGCGGTCCGATTCGTTCCGCAGGTCACTGATGCCTTCGAGCTTCTTGTCGCGGACGAGGTGCGCGATGTCTTCGAGCAACTTCGCGCTGTTCACCTGATACGGGATCTCGGTGACGACGATCTGCGCCTTGTTCGACGACTCCTTCTCCTCGATCACGGCGCGGGCGCGCATCACGATCCGGCCACGGCCGGTCTCCTGATAGTCCTTGATGCCCTGGCGGCCGTAGACGAAGCCCGCCGTCGGAAAGTCGGGGCCCTTGATGATCTTGCGGATATCGCCGATCGTGGCCTCCGGCGTGTCGATCAGGTGGAGCAGAGCCGCCACCACCTCGCGCAGATTGTGCGGCGGTATGTTCGTCGCCATGCCCACGGCAATGCCGGACGACCCGTTCACGACGAGGTTCGGAAATCCCGACGGAAGGACCGACGGCTCCTGCAGCCGGTCGTCGAAGTTCGGCACGAAATCGACGGTGTTCTTGTCGATATCGGCCAGCATCTCCATGGCAATCGGCGTCAGCCGCGCTTCGGTGTACCGGTACGCCGCCGCCGGGTCGCCCTCAACCGAACCGAAGTTGCCCTGCCCGTCGATGAGCGGATTGCGCAGCGAGAACGTCTGCACCATGCGCACCAACGCGTCGTACACGCTCGAGTCGCCATGCGGGTGGTACTTGCCGAGCACGTCGCCCACCACCGTCGCCGACTTCTTGTACGGACGCCCCGGCACCAACCCCAACTCGTTCATCGCGTACAACACTCGGCGGTGCACCGGCTTGAGGCCGTCTCGCACGTCGGGCAGCGCCCGCGATACGATGACACTCATCGAGTAGTTGATGAACGACTCTTTGATCTCGTCGTCGATGAGGCGCGGAAGGATCCGTTCGCGGTTGTTCGGAGCGGTCATGTTGGGCGTCGGGGGAAAGACAGGAATGTGGGGTCGTGCAACCCGCTAAACATACCTGTTTCGGGGGCGAAAATCAACCGATATGACGCCCTGTAAGTCTTTGTCTCAAAGCCACTTGGGGACCGGTTGCGCGTGCGGAACACCGGACGCTGAGGGCCATCGAATTCCCGCCCCCGATCGCCCACTGCCAGCGGCCGTTCGAACCCGGGAATCCTCGCCGCCCTACTACGTTCGCGTGCCGCGCTTCCGATCGAAAATCACGCTCCGCCGGCACTCGGGACAGAGCAGCCACTCGCGCCGGCGGGCATAGCCGAGGCCGAACGAACCGCCGCCGATCTCGCGCACGATCATCACGGCGCCGTCGCGCGGACAGTGCACCCCACCGCCGCCCGCGTACGCCTCGCGGACCGCCCGCTCTTCATCCGGCTCGAACTGCGCATGATCGACCATCGCCCCCTCGGCGCTCACCGCCTCACGGCCTCACGGCCTCCCCCTTCAGGACTCCACCGTCAGCACGATCTTCCCGAACTGCTTCCCCGCCTGGAGGCGCGCATAGGCCTCGCGCCCCTCGTCCAACGCGTACACCCGATCCACCGGTGGCAGCAGTCGTCCGGCCCGCAGTTGTTCCACGATCGCCGAGAACTCGGCGTCGTTCCCCATCGTCGAGCCGAGAATGGAGTACTGGTTCCAGAACAGCCGCCGGACATCGGTCTCGACCATCGGCCCCGTGGTCGCACCACAGGTGACGAGGCGCCCCCGCTTCCCGAGCGCGGCGAGCGAATGCATCCACGTGGCGGCCCCCACGTTGTCCACCACCACGTCCACGCCGGCCTTCCCGGTGGCCGCGCGTACCTCGCGCGCGACGTCCTGGGTCCCGTGGTTGAGCGTGTGATCGGCCCCCAACGCCGTGGCCTGCTCCAGCTTCGCGTCGCTGCTCGACGTTACCCACACCTCGGCGCCCAACTGCTTGCAGATCTGAAGCGCCGCCGTGGCCACGCCGCCTCCGATGCCCCAGATCAGCACCCGTTCGCCCGGCCGGACGCGCGCCCGCGTCACCAGCATCCGCCAGGCAGTGACGGTCGCCAGCCCGAACCCCGCCGCCACGGGCACCGGGGTGTCGGCCGGAATCGGCAAGACATTGAAGCCGGGCACCACCACGTATTCGGCCGCCGTGCCCGGGTAATGCTCGCCCAGGATGCCGAATTTCACGCACAGCGAGTGCTCACCCTCGCGGCAGAACGCGCATGTCCGGTCGCTGATGCCCGGATTGATCACGACCGGCTCCCCTTCGCGCACTCCGGTGACTTCGGATCCCACCCGATCGACCACGCCTACCGCGTCGGCCGCCACCACCCACGGCGCCGCGATCCGCACGCCCGGGAGCCCGGCGAGCACGAACAAATCGAGCCGATTCAGCGCCGCCGCCTTCACACGCACCCGCACGTCGGTGTCCGCCCGCAGCACCGGTTCGGGAAGGTCGTCGCGAATCTGCAGCTGGTCGAGCCCGCCATGAGCGGTGATCGTGAGTCCTCGCACTGCTTCCTCTACGGTTATATTCCACACGCCTGCGGCCGCATGCACTGCCGCCGCGCTTCCGGCTGCTGGAAATATGCACCGCGCGCCCGGCGCGTGCGGCGCGGCGGCCACCGCGAACCGACACGGAATCCGATGACGTCCATCAAGGTGCCCCCGCTCGGGGAGTCGATCACCGAAGCGATCGTGTCCCGCTGGCTCAAGGCCGAGGGCGATCCGGTTGCGCCGGGCGATACGATCGTCGAACTCGAGACGGACAAGATCACCGTCGAGGTGCCGTCCCTCTCCGGCGGCGTGCTCACCAAGCACCTGCACGCCGAAGGCGACACCGTACACGTGGACGACGAACTCGCGCAACTCGATGAGTCGGCAAAGCCGGCGGCTGCGACCAGGCCCGCGGCTCCCGCGCCGACCCCGAAACCCGTACCCGCACCCGCACCCGCACCCGCCGCTTCGGCGCCCACCGGTGTCCACGCGGATGGAATGCGGAGGGTGTCGCCGGCCGCTCAGCGGCTGGCGGCCGAGGCAGGCGTGGACCTCTCAACCGTGCAGGGAACGGGGATGGGTGGCGTCGTGAGCAAGCCGGACGTGGTCGAGGCGATGAGCGCGCGACCGGCCGCGCCGGCGCCCGCCGCGCCCACCGTGCCTGGTGCGCCCCGCCCAACCGCCGCACCGCAGGAACAGCGCGAGACGCGCGAGAAGATGACCACGCGGCGCAAGCGCATCGCCGAGAATCTCCTGCAGTCGCAGCACGCCACGGCGCACCTCACCACGTTCAACGAGATCGACATGACGGGGGTGATGTCGCTCCGCGCGCGCCTTCGCGACCGCGTGGAGAAGGAGCACGGGGTCAAGCTCTCGTTCATGCCCTTCTTCGTGAAGGCGGTGTGCCAGGCGCTGGCGGCATTCCCGACGGTCAACGCGCAGATCGACGGCGACGAGATCATCTACAAGCACTACGTGAACATGGGCATCGCGGTCGCGTCGGATGCCGGACTGGTAGTGCCGAACATCAAGGGCGCCGACCGGATGGGACTGCTCGACATCGCGCGCAGCATGAACGCGGTGGCGGACCGGGCCCGCAACGCCAAGCTCACGATGGACGACCTCACCGGCGGCACGTTCACCATCACCAACGGCGGCGTGTTCGGCTCGCTCATTTCGACGCCCATTCTCAACTATCCACAGGTCGGCATCCTGGGATTGCACAAGATCCAGGACCGGCCGGTGGCCGTCGACGGCCAGGTCGTCGTGCGCCCGATGATGTACATCGCGCTCTCGTACGACCACCGGATCGTGGACGGCCAGCAGGCCGTGCTGTTCCTCGGGCGCGTCAAGGAACTGATGGAAGAACCGGGCGCGATGTTGGTCGAGTAGGTGACGGTCGCGATCCACCACCGCCCCACCCAACGCCATGTCTGATCAGACCCAGAATCGAGCCGACGTCGTCGTGATCGGCGGCGGACCCGGCGGCTACGTGGCCGCCCTCCGCGCCGCTCAACTCGGCCTCTCCCCCGTCTGCGTCGAGATGGACAAGACGCTCGGCGGCACCTGCGTCAACGTCGGCTGCATCCCGTCGAAGGCGCTGCTCTCGTCCAGCGAGCACTTCGAATTCGCACGCACGCACGCCGCCGAACACGGGCTCGTGCTCGGCGACGTGCAGCTCGATCTGGCCCGCATGCTGAAGCGCAAGGACGACGTCGTCTCCCAGAACACCAAGGGCATCGAGTTCCTCTTCCGGAAGAACAAGGTGACCTGGGCCAAGGGGCGCGGCACGCTCCAGCCCGGCAACGTGGTGCGGGTGACCGGCGCCGACGGCGCCGTAACCGATTGGCACGCCGGACATGTGATCGTCGCCACCGGCTCGATACCCATCGAACTGCCCTTCCTCCCGTTCGACGAGGAGCGCGTGCTGTCGAACGTGGGAGCGCTCAAGATCCCCCAGGTGCCGCGCCATCTGATCGTCATCGGCGGTGGCGTCATCGGACTCGAACTCGGTTCGGTGTGGCGCCGGCTCGGGGCCAGAGTCACCGTCGTCGAACTGTTCCCCACCATCCTGCCGGGAATGGACGACGACGTGATCAAGGAGGCCGAACGCACGTTCCGGAAGCAGGGGCTGGAACTCCGCCCCGGTACCAGAGTGGTGGGTGGCGGCCGCGACGGCGATCACGTGTTCGTGGACGTCGAGAAGGACGGCAATTCGGAGCGGCTCGATGCCGACTACGTGCTCGTGTCTGTGGGTCGCCGTCCCGTGCTCACCGGCATCGATGCAGCCGCGCTCGGGCTGGCCGTGGGTCCACGTGGCGAGATCGTCGTCGACGACCAACTGCGCACCAACCTGCCCAACGTGTTCGCAATCGGCGACTGCGTGGGCGGCAAGCTCCTGGCGCACAAGGCAGAAGAGGAGGGCGTGGTGGCCGCCGAGGTGATCGCCGGCCACCCGGCGCACATGCACTACAAGTCGATTCCGTCAGTGGTCTACACCTGGCCCGAGATTGCGTCGGTGGGCCTCACCGAGCGAGAGGTGAAGGAGTCGGGACGCGAATACCGGACGGGCCGGTTCCCGTATTCGGCCAACGGACGTGCGCGATCGATGGGCGAGACCGCGGGGTTCGTGAAATTCGTCGCCGACGCGCACACCGACGAGCTGCTCGGTTGCCACATCATCGGCGCAAACGCGTCGGAACTGGTGGCCGAAGTGGTGCTGGGATTCGAGTACCGGGCGTCGAGCGAGGACATCGGCATGACAGTGCACGCGCATCCGACCCTCTCCGAAGCCACCAAGGAAGCGGCGCTCGCCACGCTCGGCCGCGCCCTGCACATCTGACCCCATGCCGCCACGCGCGCGCGACCTGATCGAGTCGGTGCTCCGCGAGACGCCGTACCGGTCGCGCGCCCTGGAACTACTCGAAGTGGCCGAGCACCGGAGTTCCGACGAATCCTGCGCCGTGTGGACCGAGCACGAGGGCGCTGTGACGTCGCTGGCCCTCGTGGGGCTGGTGGCGGGAGCGCGCGGCGCCGGCCGAATCCACCTGCTCCTCGGGGACGACCCACACCTCGTGGCGCGTGCCTGCGACGTGCTCCGCGCCATGGGCGCCCGGTTCGCGATCGCCGAGTGGCCCGACGACGCGCCCTTCCGCGAACCGCTGCGGCGCCTGCGCGAGGAAGGCTTTGCCCAGGAGGCCCGGATACCCGATTACTTTCGGGCCGGCGTTGACCAGGTCTTCATGCGACGGGATCTCTGACCAGCGGCTACACCCGCAGGGCGGCCGCCGCGGCGTCCAGCGCCAGAGCCACCCACTCGGCGTACACCGCACCCGATGGGTGAAGCCCATCGGCCACCACCCGCGAGCGCTCCGCGCCGCCGCGAGAATTTGCGGTGATATCCACGTAGCGGGCGCCGGCCGCGACCGTCGCCGCCCGGTTCACGGCGTTGAACGCGTCGATGGCCAAGGCGATCGCCCGCCGGTCACGCCCCTCCGCAAATGGCGTCATCCCCCAATCGGGGATCGACAGCACGACCACCCGCCCCGTGCGTCCGCCGGCAAACCCGGCGGCCTGCCGCAGCAGGCGTTCGAAGCCAGGGGCGTACTCCTCCGGCGACCGGCCGTGGAACTGGTCGTTGACGCCGATCAGGAGTGACACCAGGGGGTACGGCCCCTGCAGGGCTTCGGCAGCGATGCCCGCCGCAAGTTCGTCGCACGTCCACCCCGTGCGGGCGATGATCCGTGGATCGGCCACCGGCAGCCCGCGCTCGCGCAACCGGGCGGCGAGTTGTACGGGCCACCGGTCACCGGATGCTACCCCTTCCCCGATGGTGTAGGAGTCCCCGAGCGCCAGGTATCGAGCGCCGTTCACGAAGCGCGCCTCGCCAGGGCGCGCTTGAGCACGGCGATCTGTCCGGCGTGGTACAGCGTGTGCTGAACCGCACCGTGAAGCATGACGTAGGCCGAGTACGGATGGCCGCGCACCATCTCGTCGAGCGACCGGACGGGGTTCCGGAGTACCGACTGGGCCAGCGCGTCGTGTGCGGCGAGCACCGACTCGCATGCGGCGGCCCAGGCGGCGGGGTCGGTGTTGCGCACGGCCGGGAAGTTCTCGGCCTCCGACGGCTCGGCATGGTCGCCTTCGAATCGACGCTGTACGGCCCGGGTCCACGTCTGGATGTGTCCCACGAGCTGCCAGATGCTGTGGGCGTCCGCCACCGGGTGGGCGGCGGCATCCCCGGCCGACACACCGTCCAGCGCCTCGGCCAGTGACGGGCCATGCCACGCGTCGCCGCGGGCGGCGCGCCTGATCTGGTCGGCGATGCGCACGGCTTCTGTCATCGGAGTCGCCGCACTAACCGGCTGGAACGAAAAAGGCGACCAGGTTCGCGAAGGAGCCCAGCCGCCTGAATCGGACGCCGAAGCAAGCTTCAGCGCACAAGCAATGCGGTCACGATGGACGCGGCAGCCACCAGGGCGGCACCCACCAGCAGCGCGCTGCCCGGTGTGACCACGAACTCGCGTCGATACCAGGGCGAGATCGTCGCCGCAGGCGCGTGCGTCGGCAGTGAGGCCATGATTTGCGCCTCCACATGCTGCGGCGTCCGCATGCGGCGAACCCGCGCCATCTCGACGTCCAGACCCCGCCAGAATTCCACGTCTTTTGAAGCTTCTGATTTGCGCACGGCAGCCTCCGGCAGCTCCCCATCCAACCACGCATGTACGGGTGCGGCGATGGGACGATCCGCCTGCGAACCCAACGGCACTTCGCGATCTATCAGCGGGCGCGCCGGCGCATCCTCGGCAGGACGCTTCTGGACGTCGCGCGAGAGCCCCGCGTCGGAACTCAGGTCGTCGTACATCAGGCGTACTTCTCCTCGAGTAGTGCCTGGAGCGCCTCGCGCGCGCGATGCACGCGCATCTTCAACGCCCCAACCGTTGTGCCCAGCAGATCCGCCATCTCTTCGTACGAACGACCTTCTACGTGCTTCATGATGAACGCTTCCCGCAACGAGGCGGGCAGCGACGTCAGTGCACGATCGAGATCCGATCGCAATTCCGTCCGGTCCAGTTCCTCGTCCGGCGTCGCATGCTGGGAGGGCTGGTCGTCCTCCTCGTAGCTCAGATGCGAACGCCGAATATTCTTCAGCCAATCTTTGCAGCCATTTGCGACGATCCGAAATACCCAGGCGTCAAACCGCCCCCGGACTTCGGACAGATGCTGGTACGCTTTGATGAAGGAGAGTTGCAGGATGTCTTCCGCAACATCCGGGCTCCCCGTCATGCACAAGGCGTGCCGGTACAGCGGGTCACTGTAGCGCGTGATCAACAGCCGGAAGGCATCGCGTTGGCCCGCGAGCACCTGCTGGATGATCAGTTGATCAGACCCGTCCTGATCAACGACTGAGGCGGTGGATTCCGTCGTCTTCACGACGATAGAGTAATGCACTTTCCCCCATTGGAACAGGGAGCGGCACCCGCTCCGCCTTTCACCACGGGTGTCACGCCTCAAAGACGAAATGGTGGATCGGGAAGTAACGGAGCATTCCGACGCCTCAGGCAAACGCCCCCCACCCTTCGGCGCGTACTCGGGCCCCGTGCTCATCCAGGCGCGGCGGCGGGCGCCGAACCACCCCACCGATGCTCGACGGTACCCCCGTGAGCGGCGATGCCGCAGCCGTCTCTGCCAGCACCTCGAGCACCGACCGCACGACGCCGCTGGGAACCCCCGCCTCGGACAGCACGCGTTGCCAGTGTGATGCCTGCCGCTCGGCCACCCGAGCCGCGATGGCCCGTGTCACCCGCTCCCGCGCGGCTACCCGTCCGGCGTTCGTGGCGAGCTCTCCGTCCTCGGCCAGAACCGGAAGGTCGAGCGCCCGCGCGCACGCCGCCCACTGGGTGTCACTCCCCACCGCGATCACCAGACCGCGATCGGCCGCCCGGAAGAGTTGGTACGGAACCAGATTCGGGTGGGCGTTTCCCCACCGCCGCTGCTCCTCGCCGGACACGAGCGCATTCTGCGCCACATTGACCAGCGCCGCAGTCGCGCTCGCGGCCAGCGATATCGAGAGTCGCCGGCCGGCTCCCGTCCGCTCCCGCGCCAGCAGCGCTCCCAGGATCGCGATCGCCGCGTCTTTGCCCGCCACCACATCGGCGAGCGCCACCCCGACCTTCATTGGATCGCCGGCCGGGTCGCCCGTGATCGCCATCCACCCCGACTCCGCCTGGATCACGAAGTCGTAACCCGGCCGCGCACTCCCCCCACCGAATCCCGCGATGGTGCACCAGACGAGCCGACGATAGCGGGCCACCATTGCCTCAGGCCCCAGCCCACGCCGATCGAGCACTCCCGGCAAGAAGTTGTCGATCACTACATCGGCCTCCCCCATCAATCGCACCAGGAATGCCACATCCTCCCGGCGGTCGAGGTCGGCAGACACGCTCAACTTGTTGCGGTTGACGCTGAGGAAGTACGCACTCTCCCCCCGCGCGTCGAATGGTGGGCCCCAGCCGCGAGTTTCGTCGCCGGTGCCCGGTCGCTCGACTTTGATCACGTCGGCACCGATGTCCGCCAGGAGCATCGAACAGAGCGGTCCTGCCAGTACTCGGGTCAGATCCAGTATTTTGATTCCACTGAGCATATATTGTCGCTATTATGTTTTGATGGACGCGCTACTTTCCAGAGTGTCCGCGACTAGCTAGCGGACGCCGCATCGACGGCGTCCGTGGACCCGTGCTCCTTGCGTAGCTGTCGAAAAATCATATACTTGCCGCGAATTCGAAGGCTTTGATGTCAGCTTTCTTAGAGGACGCGGGGCCCGCAAAGTTAGTGTTGCCCTGAGAGTCCATCAAACACCACGGGGCGCTGTTGCCCCTTCTCTTTACGAGTGGACGCTACTGATGCCGGATTCTGCGAACGCCGGTTCCGCCAAACCATCCGCTGACCAACCGCCAGCGGCCGCCGCCCCCCGACGCGGGCCTGGCCACCGCGCCGACGCTCGCGACACCGTCGCGGAGCTGGCCGAGAAGGCGCAGTTGATCAGCCTCGAAGCGGGCAGCCTGGTCGCGGCGGCTATGAAGGACGTGATCAGTGCCGCCGCTGGCATCGCCGGCTTTGCCATCGAGAGCGCCCGCGATCTCACCAACTATATGGTGCGACGCGGACAGATGACGCAGGACGAAGCCGACAAGTTGCTGCGCGAGGCCGAGACGGCCCACGCCAAGCGCCCGGCTTCGGAACGCGGGAAGCCGACGGCCACGAAGATCGCCGCCGAGAAGGCAGCGCTGGCCAAGGCGCAGGCGGCGCGCGCTGCGGAGATCGCCGCGGCCGCCTTCGCCAAGCTCCACCCACCCCGCCCGCCCAAGCCGCCCTCCAAAGTCTTCATGCCGAAGCCCGTGAAGAGCGCCAAGGCCGCAGGCAAGAAGCCCGCGAAGAAGGCGGCGCCCCAGAAGCCATCCAAGAAGACGGGCAAGGCGTCCGGCGCCAAGAAATCGGCCAAGAAA
This sequence comes from uncultured Gemmatimonadaceae bacterium, assembly GCA_963781765.1. Classification (GTDB taxonomy): domain Bacteria; phylum Gemmatimonadota; class Gemmatimonadetes; order Gemmatimonadales; family Gemmatimonadaceae; genus JAGWRI01. Next base: position 373,804 of record CAWAHC010000005.1, on the reverse strand, counting down.
CCGGTCAAGAAGGCTGCGTCCGGGAAACCGGCTTCGAAGAAGCCCAAGAAGCCGGTGGCGCGGAAGGCGGCCGGCCGGAAGACCGCCGCCAAACGGCCGCCCGCCAAGAAGAAGCGCTAGCGCCCGGAGGGCCCTCATGTTCCGCCCACGGCATCTGATTCTCCTGGCCGTCGCCGTCGTGGCCGCCTGGTTCGCCCTGCAGCGCGTGTCGACGCCCGCGTCGCAGCCCCCGCTCGACCCGGGGCAGGTCCGTCGCGAGATTCTCGCCGTCCTCGACCATGGCGCCCGGGCGTGGGACGCGGGCAACCTCGACGACTTCGTGTCCGACTACCTCCCCGATTCGGAAACCACGTTCATCGCGAAGACGGGCGTCCTGCACGGCATCGATGCCATCCGTGGCGTGTACGCCGCTCGCTTCGCGCCCGGTGCACAACGCGACTCTCTGCACTTCCAGAACGTCGAGGTGGACATTCTCGCGCCCAACGTGGTCAACACCATCGCCTGGTACGTGCTCACGCGGGGCGACTCGATCACGTCGCGCGGCCCGACGTCGCTGGTGATGCGCCGCGTGGACGGCCGCTGGCGCATCGTGCACGATCATTCCAGTTGAGATGTCCCGAGCGGTCGCCATGCGCGCGCCGACGCGCGTGGACTTCGGAGGCGGATGGACCGACGTGCCGCCCTACTCCGAGATCGAAGGCGGTGTGGTCTGCGCGATGGCCATCGCGCGATACGCAACGGCGGAACTGAGCGACGACGCTGGGTCGATCGCGCACGCGCACGCGCACGCGGCCGCGCCAACGCCGGACGGGGAGGCGCCGCTCGTTCGAGCGGCGCTCGCGCGGACGCAGTTCGCCGACACCAATCTGCAGGTCCGGCTGCGCAGCGACTTCCCCATCGGAGCGGGACTCGGCGGATCCTCGGCGGCCAGTGCGGCCCTGCTCGGAGCGCTCGACCGGTGGCGCGGCGTCCCCATCGACCGCGCGGCCATCGCCGAACGAGGGCGCCAGATCGAGGTGGAAGACCTCGGCGTCCCGGGCGGACGTCAGGACCACTACTGCGCCACGCACGGTGGCCTGCTCGGCCTCACCTTCGGCCGGACGGCGGTCGTACGCCGCATCCCGCTTTCTCCGGCGCTCCGCGAGTCGCTCGAGCGACGGTGTGTGCTCGTGTACACCGGTGAGTCGCGCATCTCCGGCGACACGATCAGCGGCGTGCTGGAGGGCTACCGCCGCGGGGACACTGGTGTAACGTTCGCTCTTGCGCGCCTGCGGGATCTGGCGGAGCGGATGATCGCCGCGCTCGAACGCGGCGACGTGGATGAACTGGGCTCGCTGGTGGGAATGCACTGGACGCACCAGCGCGTCCTGCACCCGACCATTCCCACCCCGCGCATCGATGCCATCATCGAACGGGCCGCCCGGGCAGGCGCGCTCGGAGCCAAGGCCACCGGCGCGTCGGGCGGTGGGTGCGTGGTGGCAATCGCGCGCAGCGGCATGGAGGCGGAGGTAGGGCGTGCCGTGGGCGCGCTCGGAGAACTCGTTCCTTTCACCCTCGACGAAACGGGATTGACGGCATGCGACTGGAACGCGGAGACGCCGTAGGACTGGCCCGCGCGCTCATCGGCGTGGATTCCCGCAATCCGTCGTTGGTGCCGGGAGGCCCCGGCGAACGGGAAGCGGCGCGTCTGCTGGCCGGCGTGCTCGAGACGTGGGGGTTTCGCGTCGACGTGCACGACGCCGCGCCGCAACGGCCGAACGTCGTGGCCCGCATCGGCGCCCCCGGCGGGCGCACGCTCATGTTCAACGGCCATCTCGACGTCGTCGGCGTGGAGGGCATGGACCATCCTCCCTTCGACGCCGGCGAACGGGACGGCCGCCTGTACGGACGCGGCTCGGCCGACATGAAGGCGGGCGTCGCGGCCATGTGCGCGGCCGCCGCGCTGGCCGCCGATGGACTCTCGCACGGCGAGGTGATCGTCGCCGCCGTGGCCGACGAGGAGTATGCGAGCCGTGGCACGCGTGCGCTCGTCGAACGCGGCATCCGCGCGGATGCCGCGATCGTGACCGAGCCCACCGGGCTCGCCATCATGCCGGCGCACCGCGGGTTCGTCTGGGTGGAACTCACCTTCCACGGCCGCGCGGCACACGGGAGCCGGTACGAGGTGGGCATCGACGCCATCCGGCACGCCGGCCTCGTGCTGGCGGAACTCGACGCGCTCGACACCGGCCCCCTCACCCGCCGCACACATCCCCTGCTCGGCCACGCATCGCTGCACGGCGCGCTCATCACCGGAGGCCAGGGCATGTCGACATATCCCGACCGGTGCGAACTGAAGATCGAGCGCCGCACGATGCCGGGAGAGACACCGTCCGGGGTCATGGCCGAGATCGAGGCGGCGTGCGCCCGGGTTCGCGAACGCCGGCCGGAACTGCGCGTGGACCTCGCCCTCATTCTCGCGCAGAGCCCCAGCGACGTCAGCCCCGACGCGCCGGTCGTCCGCGCCCTCCGGGGTGCCCTGGAGCATCAAACGATTCCTGTGCGCGTGGAAGGCATGAGCGCGTGGACCGACGCCGCGATTCTCAACGACGCGGGCATCCCGGCGATATGCTTCGGCCCCGGCGACATCGCGTTGGCACATGGACCGGAGGAATACGTGGAATTGGAACAGATCCAGCGGGCCACCGCGGTGCTCGAGCGGATGGCGCGCGCCTGGTGTGGTGGCGGTCCGGAGGGCCCATGGCTGAGTTGACGCACCTACAGTATGAGATGCTCGAACGCGCGGTGGTGAACGGACAGCGCATCATGGTGTACCGTCGGGGAACGGAATACCTGGTGGTGCCCGAACGGATTGCCGTGCACGGCCACCGAGAGGCCATCGAAGCCCGCAACCCAACCACCGGAGACCGACTCACCTTGTACATCGACGAAGTGGACGCCATCGAGGTCGTGCGTTGAGCCCGGCCGTGCCACTGCCCCTGGTCGCCATCTACGCCGACGAATCCTGCCTTGGCAACGGACGGGAGGGCGACAATCCGGGGGCTGCCGGCGGCGTGATCGAGTATCGTGGTTCCGACGCGGGCCCCATCGCGCGGCGTGACTTCTGGCTCGCCGAGCCGGCGACGACCAACAACCGAATGGCCCTGCGGAGCGTGATCGAGGCGTTCCGCATCCTGGCACAGAAGAACGGCCGGTTCCGCGTCGTGTTCACCAGCGACTCCCAGTATCTGATCAGGGGCATGAGCGAATGGGTAGCCGGGTGGATGGCGCGCGGATGGCGCCGCAAGGCTGGCCCCATCGAGAACCTGTCGCTCTGGCGCGACGCGGTGGAGTGGGTGCACCCCCACCAGGTCCAGTGGCAGTGGGTGCGCGGCCACGTCGGGCACGTGCAGAACGAGTACGCCAACCATCTCGCCACCCGGGCGGCGCGCGACCAGACCAGCTCGGGCGGTGCCGTGCCCTCGGAGTTCGACGTCTGGCTGGCCGCCGAACGCGCGGCGGGCCGTATGCACGCCGCTCCCGCAGTATTTCCGGATCCGAATAGATTCAAGCCATCGCAGCCGCTTCCTGCGGCGGCTCAGGCGACGCTGCTCGACTAGGGGAGGACGGGATGGACGCCATCGACCGCATGTTCACGGTACTCGCCCAGACGGTGCGAGACACGCAGCCCCGCTACATCACCCAGCCGTTCGAGGTGGCCGAGCTCTATCAGACGCTGCTGCCCTACCGCCACTTTCGCCGCGAACTGGCCCTCGATACCAACGAGGATTACGAAATCACATTGATGCAGCTCCTTTCGGGCGCTCGCGGGTATCTCATCGTTGATGACCGGATGCGCGACGCCCTGGAGCGCGAGCTTCAGTCGCCGAATCCGGATCCGGGGGCGTTCCGGCAGTTCGCCGACGCCCAGGTCGCACTCTCGCCGGCGGCGCTGCAGCGGCAGACACAGACGCCCGAGGGGCCGACCGACCCGGCGAGGGTGGGTGGGTCAACCGTGCGACTGGCAACTCCTGCCTCGCAGGCGGCAGCCGCGGCCGCCGTGGACGAGTCGCGGTGCCGGTACTGCACCAGCCAACTGCCCCAGGGACGCAAGGTGGTGTTCTGCCCGAACTGCGGGCAGAACCTCACGGTGGTCAATTGCAGCGCCTGCGGCGCGGAGAGGGAGGTTGGATGGAAGTTCTGCGTGGCCTGCGGGCGTCCCGCCGAACAGGCGATATGATACCGCGCGCGTGGCGGGCGACAATCCTCCTCGCAGCAGCGGGCGCCATGGCGGCATGCGCCACCGGGCGCGGAAACAATCGCGCCGCCGTCACGCCGTCGGTGGACAGTTGGCCCGTGGTCACGCGCGAGCACGTGGACCTCTGGCTCCACGGATACGCCATGCTCACCCACGACGCGGCGCAGGTGCCGGTGTTCCGGCGTGGCTACCGCGACTCCATCGAAGCCGTGCGCCGTGGAAACAACGTGCTCACGGCCCTCGACGCCAACCATGCGAAGCTGGCCACGCTCATGGCGCAGAACCCGGAGATCGGCAACGGGCAGTTCGTACCGCTGTACTTCACGTCCTGGGACCAGGTCACGAAGGCCGTCGACGGCTTCGTGCACGCCGACGGCACCGCCATCGGCGACGCCCCGGCCGACCGGCGTTCGTTTGCCATTCTCGCCTCGATGTACCCCACCGTGCAGGACCGGGAGTGGCTCCGCCTGTTCACGCAGTCGCTCGGCGACGAGTCGGATCACTTCTATCACCAGTACTGGACGACCGAGCAGCAGACGCACCACGGCATCATCGTCGCCGTCGACTCGCTCTGGCGTTCGGTTCGCCCGCGCTTCCAGCGGTTCCTCACCAACACCGGCCAGACAGACGGCCAGATCGTGCTCTCGCTCGTGCTCGGGGGGGAAGGCCGCACCATGAACGCATCCCCCAAGGACAACATCGTCGTCGTGACCATGCCGGACTCGCGTGCCGGCGTCGCGCAGCCGATCTTCGTGTTCGCGCACGAAGTGGTGCAGCTGATCTCGAACCAGGCGGTAAGCGCCAACACCACCGCCGAGCAGCAGCGCAGCGGAGCCGCCGCCGGGTTCTCGCCCATCGCCGCCGTGCGCGGCGGAGAGATGCTCCTGGAACGGGTGGCGCCGGAACTGGCCGACGGGTTCATGCGCTACTACCTGTCGCAGGCCGGCGTGGCGGTGCCGGCGGGAAACCCCGAGGCGGCCTTCGTTGGCGCCTTCCCGCTCCCGACAGCGATCATCGCCGATATGGACCGCCAGATCGGAAGCAAGCTCGCGGGAATCTGAGCCGCTCAGACAGCCGTATATTGGAATCATGGCTGACGCTCCGGTTCCTGCCCCGCCCCAACAGCTGCTCGATCGGGCCGCCCTGGAACGGGTGATCGCGCGCGCCGCCGAATTGCAGGCGCGCACTTCGGACGCGGCCGAGACGATGACCGAGGACCAGATCATCGCCCTCGGCCGCGAGGTGGGCCTCTCGCCGGCCTACCTGCGGCAGGCGCTGGCCGAGGAACGGTCCGGTCGCGGACAGCCGACCACCGTTCACGGGCTCCTGCGCGGACCGGCCCTCCTCTCGGCAGAGCGCACGGTGCGCGGCACCGTGGCTGAAGTCTTCGCCGCGCTCGATGTCTGGATGCAGAAGGAGGAGTGGCTCCAGATCAAACGCCAGTTCCCCGATCGGATCGTGTGGGAGTCGCGGCGCGACTTCGAGGGAAACGTGCGGCGGCTGCTGAACGTGGGCGGCCGCGGCTACACGCTGTCCAAGGCCACCGACATCGGTGCCACGGTGGTCCCGGCAGACGAGGGCCGCGTGCTGGTGCGCCTCGACGCCGACCTCTCGGGACACCGCCGGAGTTCGCTCGGCGGGCTGGCGGCGGGCGCCGCGGGCGGCTTCATCGGCGGCGGCGTGCTACTGGCCCTCAACTTCGCGCTGGTCGCCGCGGTGGCGCCTGTGGTCGCGCTCAGCGGGGTCGGCTACGCCATCGCGCGCACTACCTACGCACGGGCCGCCACCCGCGTGCAACTCACTCTCGAACAGATGCTCGACCGGCTGGAGCGCGGCGAACGGGCCGACAACCCGTCGTTGCTGCGCATGCTCGCCCAGGCCGCTGGCGCCGCCATGCCACGCCGCTACTGACCGCCGGCCAGCCGCGGCACGAGTCGCACCGGGCGCCGGCTGGCCCGCACCGCCAGCCACCCCAGCGCGCGATTGCTCAGCACACCGACGACGCTCAGCACGATCAGCGACTTCACCTCAGCGCGCGAAATCTTTACCACCTGCCGCCGCGCCATCGCCGATGGCACCCGCGTGAGATCGCGCAGGGTGGCATAGGCGAACAGCAGCGGCAGCACGCAGAACAACCGGATCGACACCGCCCGGCGCGGGATCAGCAGCAGGTAGTCCTTGGCGTGCTCCAGATCCTCCCACGCGAGTGTTACCAGTGAGGCCATCGCAGCCTGCGTGTTCGCCGTCCTGTCCCCGGCCAGGATCGCCGCATGGCTCCCGCCGTGCTCGGCCAGCAGCTGTTCGGGGATGTAGATGGAGTTCTCCTGTTCTGCATCGGTGGCCACGTCCTTGAGGATGTTCACCGTCTGCAGCGCCTCGGCGAACGACCGGCTACGCTCGCGCAGCACTCCGTATTGCCGCGGACCGATGCTCGGCGCGTGCTCGTGCCAGAGATCGGTGAGCAGGTAGCCTACCGTGCCCGCCACGTAGTAGCAGTACTCGCGGTACTCGTCCAGCGTCTGGATGCGGATGCCACCAGGATACAGCAGCACGAACTTGCGCATCCCCACCGCCATCTCCGTCACCCAGCGCTTGATGTGGCCGCGGGTAGCGGGCGGGAGCGCCCGGTAGGCAACGAACACCAGATCGGTGTTGCGGATGAGCCGCAGGTGCGCCGGATCGCCGGACAGCGTGGCGACCAGTTCCGGGAACCGGTCGGCGGCCGCGTCGTCGTCGAAACACTCCAGCATCCGGTCAAAGAGCCCGGCTTTTTCGGGCGCGGGCATCGACGGCTCGTCCTCGATCGTGTCGGCAATGCGACAGAGCAGGTAGGCGCAATTCACGGCCGCCCCGAGTTGCCCGGGCAGCACCCGGATGCTCAGGGCGAACGTGCGCGACACGGACGGCAGGATCTCCCGCGAGAAGCGGAGTGCCTGGTCCAGACGCGGATCGGAAGTCGGTTCGGGAGCGGAGGACGCCACGGTGAGCAGCGGGGTCGTCGTCGGTGGAGTCGGTGCGTTAAACTTCGGCGTTGCCGGCTTGGCTTGAACTTACCCCGCCGGCCCTCTCGGCGCTCCCTGGCGCCACCACAATCTCCTGAGGAACCCGTTCGCGTGAGCCTCACCGCCCCCCCTGGATTCAGAGGAACCTTCCGCACCGACGATACAGCGCGCGCCGTGTACGGCGAAGCGGCTGGCGTCGCCCGCTGCTGGCCGCGCGCCGTCGCAGTTCCGGTGGACACCCGAGACTTGCAGCTGCTGGTGGGGTGGGCCCATCGCGAGAACGTGCCGTTGGTGCCGCGTGGATCCGGGAGTGGAATGGCCGGGGGCGCGGTCGGTGACGGCGTGGTGGTGGACATCAGCCGGTTCCGCACCATCGGCGACGTGGACCGCACCACGCAGACCGTCCGCGTGGGTGCTGGCGTGCTCCGCGGCGAAGTGGACCGAGCGGCCCGCGCCGTCGGCCTGCGCTTTCCGGTGGATCCGTCCAGCGGGGAGTTCTGCACGATCGGCGGCATGGCGGCGACGAATGCCGCGGGCGCCCATGCCATGCGGCACGGCCCGATGCGCCCCTGGGTGCAGGCCCTGCACTGCGTCTTCGACGACAGTTCGGCAGCCGAGATTCGCCGCGGGAGCGCCCCGCCGCGCGAAATTGCCGCCGTCGATCGCTTCATGCGCGATGCCCACGACGCGATCGTACGACGCGAGCATGCCACGCCGTCGGTGCACCGGGGCGTGTACAAGGATTCGTCCGGCTACGCGACTTCGGCCTACGCGGCGGGTAGCGATCTGGTGGACCTGCTCGTGGGAAGCGAAGGCACGCTGGCCCTGTTCACCGATGTCGAACTCCGACTCGAACCGGTGCCTGCGGCCGGCGCCAGCCTGCTCGGCGAGTTTCGCACGCTCGACGACGCCGTGCACGCGGCCGCCGAGGCACGCGCCCTCGGAGCCAGCGCGTGCGAGTTGCTCGATCGGACCTTTCTCGAGGTGGCCGCCAAGGGCAACACGCCGCTTCCGGTTGGCCCCGGCGCCGATGCCGTGCTCCTCGTGAAGTTCGATGGCGAATCGACCCGCGACGTCGGGGCGCGTGCCCGATCCATCGAGCAGGCATTCCGGCGCATCGGGGCCTCAGGCGTGACCCTCGCCCTCGAGCCGGCCGCCGAACGAGATCTCTGGGAACTCCGCCACGCCGTGAGCCCGATCCTCTCCCGCCTCGATCCGTCGCTCAAGTCGATGCAGTTCATCGAGGATGGCGCCGTCCCGCCGGCCCACCTGGCCGACTACGTGCGTGGCGTGCGAGCCGTGCTCGATCGACACAAGGTGCAGGGGGTGATCTTCGGACATGCCGGCGACGCCCACATCCACGTGAATCCACTCATCGACGTGAGCCAGCCCGACTGGCGCGCCAAGATCGACGCCATTCTCGACGGCATCGTGGCACTCACGGCTTCGCTGGGCGGCACTCTGACCGGGGAGCACGGCGATGGCCGGTTGCGGACGCCGCTGCTGGCCCGCGTGTGGACCGACGCCGCGCGCGAACGCTTTGCCCTCGTGAAGCGCTGCTTCGATCCCGCCGGCATTCTGAATCCGGGCGTGAAGGTGCCGCTGCCGGGGCAGCGCCCGCTGGTCGACGTGAAATACGATCCGGCGCTTCCCGCGTTGCCGGCCGACGCCGCGCGTGCTCTCGACATCGTCGAACGCGATCGCGCCTACGGCCAGTTCCGACTCGGCTTGCTCGAGGCCCCCGTGGCGTCTTGATTCCCGACAATCCGCACCGACGGATCGACTGTCCGTCCGTGCGACTGTCCGACGCTTCGAGAGCCACGCGTCCCCGGTTCGGACTCCTATCCTTCACCTGTCACCTGCACCCCGATGCCTGAATTCTTCCGCTCCCCCCGCGTCACGCTCCTCGCCCGCCCCGCATTCGTCGAGCCCTCGCACCTCCCGGTCGAGTGGCAGGGAGAGAGCACCGACGGGGAGCGGCTGGCAGAGTTCGCCGGGCGCCTGTGCTACATGAGCCAGCACAATCCGGCCAAGCGGGCCACGCGGGAGTACCTCGAGAACATCAAGAAGCAGGGGCATGGGAGCGTGCTCGAGCACGCCACGTACTCCATCCTGCTGGAGGGGGTGAGTCGCTCACTGACCCACGAGTTGGTGCGCCATCGGGCCGGATTTGCGTACTCGCAGCTCTCGCAGCGCTACGTGGACGAGTCGCACGCCGCCTTCGTCGTCCCGCCGGCGATCATCGGCGACGAGGCGCTGGAGCAGGCCTGGCGCACCCAGATCGAGGCGGCGCAAGAGAGCTACATCTCCCTCGTCCAGCAATTGATGGAGCGCTACGGGTGGGTGGCCGACAAGGTGCACCGGCGGAAGATGGCCCGCGAGGCCGCCCGGGCCGTGCTCCCCAACTCGACCGAGACCAAGATCGTCGTGACCGCGAACGTGCGTGGCTGGCGGACGATGCTCGAACTGCGCAGCAGCGAGGGCGCGGAATTGGAGATCCGGCGCGCGGCCATCGCCGTCCTCCGGCTCCTGCAGGCAGAAGCGCCGGGCTTCTTCTCGGACTTCGAAACGTACATGGCCGAAGACCGGCACGAAGCGGCGCGTATCTCGTACCACAAAGTGTAGCCGCCGGCGGCTCGCCGGGCTTTTTTCCGTTGCGCGACGAATTCAACGCGCGTATCTTGGCGCGTCCTTTCGAGATCGGATGACGCGCATCGGTTTTGCGTACAATCAGAAGCCCGAGCCGGATCCCGCGACAGTCGCGGTCGACGCCGACGACGAGCCGCCCAGTACGCGCCGGGACGAGAGTTCCCGGAACTTCAATTCTGTCCCGTCCACTCCTTTCGCCGCGAACGGCGGTGGCACGGGTTTGGTCGCGCCGCCCCGTGCCGTGCCCACCGCGCCGGTGGCCGATGCCTATGCCGAGTGGGACTCCACCGAGACCATCGATGCCGTGGCCCACGCGCTGTCGGCGTACGGCACCGTGATCCGTCTCGAGGCCACCGCCGACTTTCCCGAGCGCCTCCGCGCGTCCGGCGTGGACATCGTCTTCAACATCGCCGAGGGGCTCCACGGCCAGAACCGGGAAGCCCACGTACCCGCCATCTGCGAGTTCTTCGGCGTGCCGTACTCGGGCAGCGATCCATGCACGCTCTCGCTCTGCCTCCACAAGGCGCGCACCAAACAGATGCTCGCCGCCAGCGGTGTTCCCACGGCCGGCTTCGTACTCGTGGAGACGGAGAAGGAGCTGGCCGAGCTCGCCGCTGAGGGCGACCGGCGCACGCTGCGCTACCCGTACTTCCTCAAGCCGGTGCAGGAGGGCTCGTCCAAGGGGATCACCGAACAGAACTTCGTGCGTGACGGTCGCGAGCTGCTCACCCGTGGGCGCGAACTGCTCCGGCACTACCGGCAACCGGTGATCGTCGAGGAGTACCTGCCCGGCGCCGAATTCACCTGCGGCGTTCTGGGCAACGGGCCGAGCGCCCGCGTCCTGCCGCCGGTGGCCCTGCGCTTCGATACGCTGCCGGCCGGCGCCCTGCCGGTCTATGGCTTCGAAGCCAAATGGGTGTGGGATACCCGCGACCACCCGCTCGAGATCTTCGAGTGTCCCGCGCGGATCCCGGAAGACCTGCGTGCCGGCATCGAGGCGGTGACGCTCCGCGCGTACCACGCCCTCGGGTGCCGCGACTGGTCGCGCATCGACGTCCGACTGGACGCCGCCGGTGCGCCCAACATCATTGAGATCAATCCGCTTCCCGGCATTCTGCCTGACCCCGCGGAGAATTCCTGTCTGCCCAAGGCCGCACGCGCCGCCGGGTTGTCGTACGACGAGCTGATTCAGGCCTGCCTCGTCCACGCCGCCGAGCGGCAAGGTGTTCCCCTCCAGCGCCGGAGCGCGCCGTGAAGATCGCCCTCGTGTTCGACGGAGCGTCCGCAATTGCCGCGTTCCCCGATCTCCTCATCCTCGACACCGTCGAGGCCATCGAACGTGAGATGGTGGACGAGGGCAATCGGGTGACCCGGATCCCGGTGCATCCCGACGGCCGGTGGATCGAGCGGCTGCGGCAGGGCGAGTTCGGCCTCGTCTTCAATATGTGCGAGGGCGTGGACGGCGTCGCGGCCCTGGAGCCGTCGGTCATCGCCGTGCTCGAGTTGCTCGCCCTCCCGTACACCGGCAGCTCCAGCTTCACCACGGCACTCTGCCTGCGAAAGCACGTGGTGAACGGTCTGCTGGCCGGCGCCGGACTGCCGGTGCCGGAGTTCACCACGGTGCGGCGGGGTGACGCCGTGAAAGCCATCGGGTTTCCGGCCATCTGCAAGCCGGCGGCCGAGGATGCGTCCATCGGCATCGAACAGAAATCCGTGGTGCGCACCCGCCGCGCGCTCGGCGAACGCGTCGAGGCGATGCTCCAGCGCTGGAATCAGATCCTGGTGCAACGGTACGTCGAGGGACGCGAGGTGAATGTCGGCGTGCTCGGCGATCAGGTGCTGCCGGTGGCCGAGATCGACTTCAGCGGGATGCCCAAGGGCAAGTGGCGGATCGTCAGCTACCGCTCCAAGTGGGATGCCGGCAGCGATGAGGACGCCGGCACCGCGCCGCGGTGCCCAGCCGATCTGCCGCCCGCGCTCGAAGCCGAGGTACGGCGGGTGGCCCTGGACGCGTGGCGCGTGGTGGGCGGGCAGGGCTACGGCCGTGTAGACATGCGCATCGATGCCGAGGGACAGCCTTGGATCCTGGAGGTGAATCCGAATCCGGACATCGCCCCCGACGCCGGCCTGGCCCGCATGGCCGGCACTGCCGGCATGAGCTACGGACGTCTCATCCGCACCGTCTGTCAGTTGGGCGCGCGCCGCCGAATCGAAGTCGGCGACGCCGACCGGCTGTGGGCGCTGGCGTTCGAACTCTCCGGCGGGATCGACCCCGCCGTTCAGTCCGATCTGCTCGACAGCGCCCGGCAGGCGTCCTGATGCCCACCATCGGCGCCCTCGACGCCTCCCACCGGCCGCAGTTGGATTCCCTGCTGCGGGCCACCGGCGCCTTCCAGCCCGATGAGGTCGACGTCGCGCTGGAATTGTTCGACGAGACGTTCGGTTCCTTCGCCGACCCCGACGCGGCGCCCGACTACGAGTTCGTGGCCGCGTTCGATGACGTGGGGTCTCTCGCTGGGTACTGCTGTTACGGCGCAACGCCCGGCACCGAAGGGACGTACGACCTCTACTGGATCGCCGTCGATCCGGCACGGCAGAGCCGGGGAGTGGGCTCCGCGCTACTGGCCGAGGTGGAGCGACGGCTGGGAGAACGGCAGGCGCGGATGCTGGTGGTGGAAACGTCCGGACGGGACGAGTACGAAGCGACACGACAGTTCTACGGAGCGCGCGGCTACGACCTCACCGCTCGACTCCGCGATTTCTATGCGCCCGCTGACGATCGGGTGGTATATACGAGGTACCTCGGCAGTTTTCATCCACCCGCAGTTCGCGGAGCCTGACCGCCATGAGCGACTGGCAGCAAGTTGTTCACACCGGCATCGACACGCTTGACAAGCTGGCCGAAAAGTTCGGCAGCGACGTGATCGACGTCGACGCCCTCAAACCGGCGTTCGACAACTTCCAGATGCGGATCACGCCAAACGTGCTCGCCCAGCTGAAGGAAGTGGGAGATCCGATCTGGAATCAGTACGTCCCGACGGTCCAGGAACTGAACGTCGTGGACGGCGTCATCGACTCGCTCGACGAGGACGGCGATTCGCCGGTGCCGAACATCACGCACCGCTATCCCGACCGCGTGCTCTTCCTGGTGAGTCCAGTCTGTGCCTCGTACTGCCGGTTCTGCACCCGGCGTCGCAAGGTAGGAGACCCAGAGAAGATTCCGCTCAACCAGTATGAGTCGGCGTTCGCGTACATCCGGAGCCATCCGGAGATCCGCGACGTCATCATGAGCGGCGGCGATCCGATGATGCTGTCCGACCGGCGGCTGGAATACCTGTTCCAGCGGCTCCGTGAGATTCCCCACGTCGAGATCATTCGGATCGGCAGCCGCATCACGGCCCACCTACCGGAGCGCATCACGCCCGAATTCTGCGAGATGGTGAAGAAGTACCATCCCGTCTATATGAACACGCACTTCAACCACCCCAGCGAGTTGACGCCGGCCACCGTGGCGGCGCTGGGGCGGTTGGCAGAAGCAGGCGTGCCGCTTGGCTGCCAGACCGTGCTGCTCCGCGGCGTGAACGACAATCCGGAGACGATGAAAGAGTTGATGCAGAAGCTGCTCAAGGCGCGCGTGCGCCCGTACTACCTCTACATGGCCGACCAGGTGGCCGGGGGCGAGCACTTCCGGACCATGGTCGAGACGGGGCTCGAGATCGTGAAGGCGCTCCGCGGCTGGACGTCCGGACTGGCCGTCCCGCACTTCTGCATCGACGCCCCGGGAGGCGGGGGCAAGGTTCCGTTGCTGCCCGAGTACGTGGAGAAGATCACCGAGGACGAAGTGATTTTCCGGAACTACGAGGGCAAGCGGTTCAGCTACAAGCAGCCGCGGCTCCCGATCGCCGCCTCCGCCTGCGGCACGGCCGCCGAGCAGGAACCCGTGGTGCTGCCCATGCGGGCCGCGAAGCCGCGGAAGAAGTCCGTCCGCACGCGGGGACGGAAGATGGGCTGAGAGCGTACGGCGAAGGGCGTGGCGCCTCGGGCGCCCCGCCCTTCGCCGCCCGACTCACCTCGACGTCAGGACGATCACCCCACCGGGGTTCCCCGACCCGAACCGCTGCATCGCCTCCGACGGACTCAGGTACCGGATCTCCTTGACCGTCGCCACCGGGATGGTGCGCAGATCCGAGATCCCACCCAGGCGATTGTTGTCCATGTACACGTGGACGGTGTAGTCCTGGGACGAACTGATGGACGACGAGGCATTGGCCAGGTGCGGGCGGAGCATTTCCGGGCGCAGGTGCTGGATGGCATCGTAGACGTTCGGGGAGTTCTCGTTCGCCAACTCCGCCGGGGTGATCACGTTGGGGTCTTGATGCGTCGAGCCCCCCCCGGCCCCCATACCACCACTGGCGCAGCCCGCCAGCAGTAGACCCGCGAGCAACGTCCTGACCGACGACATTCTCATGATACGATCTCCATGTGTGCAGCCCGGCCGCGTCAGTGCGCCAGTGCTTCTTCGTGTTCCTTGGCCGACTCGCTGATGACGCGTTGCGCGGCGTCGGTCGGCATCTCCTCATAGCCGCGGAACCGGCGGGTGAACGTCGCTCTCCCCTGCGTCATCGACTGCAGAGAACTCGCGTACATGTACAATTCGGCCTGCGGGATCACGGCCCGCACCCGGGTCCCGTTGGTCGTGGCCTCAGTACCCAGAATGTGCCCGCGCCGCGACGAAAGATCGCCCAGCACGTCGCCCATGTACTCGTCCGGCGTGACGATCTCCAATTCGTCGAGCGGCTCCAGTAGCACCGGTTTGCACTTGGGCGCGACGACCTTGAAGCCCAGGATACCCGCCATCTTGAACGACATTTCATTGGAGTCGACCGTGTGGAACGAGCCGTCGTACAGTTCCACCTTGAAGTCGACCAGGGGGTAGCCGGCGAGTACCCCCCGCACGGCAGCCTCCTGGACCCCCTTGTCCACGGCGGGGATGAACTTGCTGGGGATCGAACCGCCCACGATCTTGTCCGCGAATTCGTAGCCGGCCCCGCGGGGAAGCGGCGAGAATCGCACCCAGCAGTCGCCGAACTGACCGCGGCCGCCGCTCTGCTTCTTGTGCCGGCCCTGCCCATCACCGGTTCCGCGAATCGTCTCCCGGTAGGCGATGCTCGGCTTCGTCAGCTCGGCCTCGACACTGTACTTCCGTTTCAACTTCCCCATCGTGACTTCGAGGTGCCGCTCGCCCAGGCCCGAGACCAACGTCTCATGGGTCTCGGCGTTGTAGTGCATCTCGAAGGTCGGGTCCTCGTCGTGCAGCCGGTGGAGACCCGCCTGAAGCTTCTCCTCGTCGCCACGAGCGACCGCGTGGACGGCCATCTGCATGACCCCTTCAGGGAACTCGATCTGCGGCAGCCGCACCGGATGCTGGCGCGTGGACAACGTGTCGTTGGTGTGGGTGTTCCGGAGCTTGGCCACGCACCCGATGTCGCCGGCGCAGAGCGCCGGAACCTCCGTCCGGTCCTTGCCCTGCACCACCGATAGATGGCCCAGCTTCTCGGCCCCGTCCCGGGTGGCGTTGAACACCTCGGCGCCCGTCTCCACCTTGCCCGAGAAGATGCGGAAGAAACTCACCTCCCCCACGTGGGGCTCCGACATCGTCTTGAACACGAGCGCGGCGAAGGGGGCGTCGTCATTGGCGTGAATCTCCACCGTGTGATCGCCTTCGGCGCCCTTGAACGCGTGGAGTTCCTCCATTTCCCAGGCGCTGGGCATCAACTCCACCATGGTGCTGAGCACCGCCCGCGTGCCGTAGTTCAATTCGCTGGACATGCAGAACAACGGGAACAGTTCCATGCGCTTCATCGCTTCCTTCATGGCCTGCAGGGCGTCGTCCCGACTGATCTCCCCCCCTCCAGGTAGCGTTCCAGCAGCGTGTCGTCGGTGGCGGCGATGGTCTCGATGAGCTGCTCGTAGTACTTGTCGAATACCGGCTGCAGCTCCGCCGGTATCTCCCCCTCGTCGTACTCGCCGCTCTTGGCCCCCTGCTTGTACAGGTGGGCCTTCTTCGAGAAGAGATTGATGATGCCGTGAAAGTCCGGGCCCTCGCCAATGGGCACCTCCACCGGAATCACCTTGTTCGTCAGCCGCTCGCGGATCTGCGACACCACCATGTCGAAGCTGGCGTGCTCCTTGTCCATCATCGTGGCCACGAACAGCACCGGATTGCGGCGGCGGACTGCTTCCTGAAACATCCGTTCGGTGCCCACCTCGACCCCGGCGGTCCCGCTGATCACGCACAGCGCGCCGTCGGCAGCGGCCAAGCCGGCAATCGCGTCCCCCTGGAAGTCCAGGAATCCCGGCGTGTCGATGAAGTTGATCTTGGCACCCTTCCACTCCGCGTAGGCGCATCCAAGGTTGATGGAGTAGCCGCGCTCGATCTCCTCGGGTCCGGTGTCGGTGAGCGCCGTCCCGTCCCGGACCGACCCGTGCCGCTTGCTGGAGCCGGACACGAAGGCGAGCGCGTCGACCAGACTGGTCTTCCCGCTCGCCCCGTGTCCCACTACCGCCACGTTTCGGATCTCCGACCCTCGATATGCTGGCATCTGCCGATCCTCGTCAGATCAGGTGAGTGTGCCGATGCGCGGCGCGACCGACAGCCAGGCTCGAAGGGTCTCCTCCTCGATGTCGCCGATGCTGCCGGACAAGTCCACGGCGAGCGCGCGACCCGACTGCCGCACCTCACTGACGCAGAAGAAGACCACGGCACTGTTGCCGCCGGCCTCACCTTTCACGTACGTCGCGGTCCACATGCGGCCGAGCGCGTCGGTGAAGACGCGCTCGCCGCCTGAGGGGCGGCGAGGGGTGGTGCGGATGGACTGCCTTGGCACGATAGGTGCTCCTCGATTGCAGAAGCGTGGCCAACCAGCCGGGGGTTCGTCAAGGTCCCAGGCTCCGGCCCCGGGAAACGAAAACCGGGGAGCGCTCGTGCGCTCCCCGGCTGGTGCCGCTCACCCCTTCCGACGTGGCGCTACTCGCCCTCGTAGTCGAAGGCCAGACTGTCCGCCTCTCGCCACCGCTCCAGCATAGACTCCAGCGGCTTCAGCACCGGCGCGGTGAGTCCCACCACGGGCCCGAGCGACACCGTGATCGCTCGCCGAGCGCCTTCGGGCCAGTCCGGCATGGAGAGCCCGGCTACGAGACGGCCGATCACCTGACCGCATTCGCGCATGAGTTGGGTGGCGGTGGCGCGCAGAATCTCGAGTGGAATCTCCAGATCCCGGGTCACCAGTTGCCCGGTGCTGTCGCGCCACGCCGCGTCGCCCACCGCGCCGCGTTCGGGCCACACGCCAACATGGCGAATGGACTCCAGTGTCCCCGCACCGTCTCCCACGCCGGTTCGGTGGCATTCCACCGCGGCGGCCAACGCCAACGCAACGGACTCCGGGCTCAGCTCGCCATACAGGGTGACGACATCCCTCGATGGCCGCTCGGCATCGAGCGGCGCTGGAACCGAGTTCACGTGCGCGAGCACTGGCGACTGGTCGGGACTATCCTCGAGCATCACGAGGACGTCCATATCCTCCCTCCTATTGAAAAACTGCCAACCCATCGCCTCGCCCCTTCAACGAGTGTCCGACACGGAGAGTTTCAGCCGCGAATTGACCGAGCACCTACTGCACAATAAAAACCCGTATATCGCGACTTCGTTCCCGAAAAACAGGGCATGGTGCACGCCTACGCCCACTCAACTCAATGAGGCGCAATCGGGTCACCTCAAGAACGAGGGCCCCGTGAACGCGGGGCCCTCGTGTGATTGAAGTCACCACGATCTACTGCGTCCCGTCACGAATGATGGTACCCATCGCGTAGCACCCCTCATCGACTCCCGGCGTGCAGTCGTCTACCATGCCGGTATACACGTTGTAGCCGGTGAAGTGCTCGATCCGGCGCCACACGGCCCCCGTGCTCACGTTGACATGCGTGGCCAGCGTGGCGTCGCGAGCCGATTCATCCACCACCGGGCCGCCCGGTGTCTCCGAGAACAGGATCGAGAACCGACGCGGATCGCCTCGACCCCCAATCGCGGCGCGCCGGAACGTGTGGATCGTGACCCAGCGCGATCGGTCGCTCGAGGGGACGAACCGCAGGTGTGGAGTGAAGTCCACGTAGTCGCGGCCTCCGATGGTCGCCACCGAGGCTGTCACGCTGACCCGCCGTGTGGCAGGATCACACGGCTGATCCCAGGTTCCGGGACCGTACGACGATGTCGCCGGATTGCACACGGCGTGCGGCGGCACTGCCAGCAGGTACCGGCCAATGCGGTACACCCCGCCGGTCGGGGAGAGAGAGATGGCGTACCCTGCCAGCCCGGCGGGGTTCGGACCGATCCTCGACTGTGCTACCGATGGGCTCGACGGCGAGGCGGGGGCCGTGGCGGGAGTGACCTGGTCGGCGCAGCTCGCGCTGACAGCGAGAACCGAGACCGTGAGAATCGAAGTCAGCCGGCGCATGAATGCCTACCTGGCATGGGAACGGCTCCGCTTCTCAGCCTCCCTGCAGCGGGCGACACTGGGTCATCACACGAAACACATGCGAAGCCGGAGCGCTCAACCAATAGGCGCGCCCGGCGAAGGCGTGTCGGTGACGATCGTCACGCGTTCGACTTCAACTCGCGGAATTGACGGACGAGGGCTGTGAATCCAAGCGCTTCGACTCGGTCGGTGTATCGATCCACAGCCGCCAGTGCCAGCTCGCGATCAATCGTGAACAGCGCCGGCGCGCAGGCGGCGGTCAGCCAGGCCGCACTGAATACGTCGGCCGGGTCGCCCAACGCTCGTGCGGCCTCGAAAAGCGCTACCGCATCGGCGTTCCGCCCCTCGGCGACGGCGAGCAGCACCCGCAAGGCTTCCACGAGCTCACGCCCCTGGAACCACTCGCTCCGCATCGTCATCCGGCTTTCCGCTTCCGCGAGCGGGCGCCGCGCGTCGTCCAACCGGCCCAGCGCCAACAGGCACAGGCCCTCCCCCGCCCTGGCGCCGATCTCCACGTCCGACTGTCCGATCCGCTGGGCCAGCGCCTTCGTGGATTCGTAGAGTTCCAACGCCCGGGTCTGCTCCCCGCGCTCGCGTTCCGTGTGCGCCATGTTGAACAGCGAGTACAACTGATACTCGGAGTTCTTGAGCGAGGCCGAGAGCCCCATGGCCTCGCCGAAGTGTTCGCTGGCGCGGTCGTAGTCTCCGAGCTTCTGGAAGATCAGCCCCAGGTTGAGCGCCGCCGCCGCCCAGAGGTCGGCCATGGCGGATGCCCGTGCCAGCGCGATCGCCGTCGCCAGCGATTGCCGCGCCTCCTCGATCTGGCTGTCCACTTGCAGCACGATGCCGAGGTTGTTGTAGCATCGGACCTGCCCCCGGATATCCCCGGCCTGCCGGGCGAGCTCCAGGGCACGCTCGTAGCATTCGCGCGCGCGCTTCGGCGACTCCGACGAGACGGTCGTCCCGAACCGCGTCAGCGCTTCGGCGAGCAGTAGCGGATCGCCGATGCGCTCCGCCATCTCGACGCACTCCGCGGCAATTCGCGCCGACTCGCGTGTCTCTCCCAACCGGCCGTACACCTGTGACAGCAGCGTCAGGATCGCGACTCGTTCCTCGTCGAAGCCCAGCCGCGACGCCTCGAGATCCAGGGCCTGGAGCGCCTCGAGCGAACGGCGCGCCGGCTGTCCCAGCTCCTTGCGAGCCCACTCGCGCATGCGGCGCAGCGTGAGCGTCCGGCGATCGTCGCCCTGGCCCTCGAACCAGTCGAGCGCCAGATCGCACAACTCCTCCTCCTCGTCGTACCGGCCCAGCGCGTCGGCGATCTGCGCCAGCCGTACGCGGACCTCGGCCAGTTCCTCAGGCGACGTGGCGTTCCGCACCGCCACCTGAAGCAGATTCTTGGCTGTGGTCACGGCATACAACGATTCGGCCTCGGCCCCGGCCCGGAGTGCGGTGCGATAGGCCGAACTCGCCGCTTCCGCGGCGTCGTAGTGGAGGGCGATCTCGATGGCCGTGCCCTCGCCCCGCGCCTCCATGGCCCGCGCCACTCGCTCATGCTGAAGGCGCAGTTGATCGGCAGGCAGCGCGCGCATCAGGGCGTCGGCAATCGTTTCGTGTGCGAACAGGAAAGCCTTCCGGCGACGTTCGTACGTGTACTGGAGCACGCCGGTCGCCATGGCCTCGTCGATCGCCACTTCTACCGCACGAGCGCTTCCCGCTCCCGCGGCTTCGAGGAGGGGCACCTCGAACTCCCGACCCACGACGGCCGCCGTGGTCAACACCGCCCGCGTGCTCGCCGAGAATCGGTCCAGTCGCCGCGCGACGATCCCGTCCATCCCCGACGGGAGCTGCATCTCCGACACCGGCTTCCACTGCCAGCGCGTGCCGTCGTGCCAGAGCATCCCTTCGTCGGTCAGGCAGCGGAGCAGCTGCGTCAGCAGGAAGGGGTTGCCCTCGGTCTGGCGGTACACGAAGGCCAGAAATTCGCGGGCGACCTCCTGGTGGTCGAGGGCCGCTTCGAGCCAGCGCTTGACCTCGTCGCGCGTGAGCTGCGAGAGCTGGATCTCCTGGTATCCGGTGTGCGCGCGCAGGGCCGCCCGGCGCTCCGCCGCCACCGTGTACTCCACCCCCGTTCGCATGGTCACGCAGATCATGATCTGCTCGTCGGTGAGCTGCTCCACGAGATGGTCCAGCGCGTCCCACGATGCTTCGTCCGCCCATTGCATCTCGTCGAGCACCACCACCACGGGCCACTTGGCAGCCGCCGCGCGCAGATATGCCGAGATCTCCTGCATGAGCCGGAACTTCGAGCCCGGCTGCGACGCGGCGTCCCGCTCCATCGTCGGCACCAGCTTGGGCAATTCGTGCCAGGACTGGTCGGCCGGCGGCGCGATGCGCCGCATGGCCTGGAACACGCCGGCCCACGGGCCGTACGGCTGCCGGACCCCCACCTGCCGTCCGCGCCCATAAAGCATCGAGCCGCCGAGAAGCCGCACCTCGGGCTCGAGTTGGCGCGCCAATGTCACCGTGCCGCTCCCGGCGTCGCCGACGATCGAGATCACGCGCGGCTTTCCGGCCGCCGCCTCGTCGAGTAGCCGGAACAACAGCCGCCGCTCCGCGAGGCGACCCGCGAAGCGGCCGACGTCCGGAATGATTGACGAGGGCGCCGTGGGCACGGCCGTCGGCGCCACGAATACGCCGTCGCCCCCGCGGTCGGCGACCGATCCCCTGGCGCGGCGCGCCGCCGACACAAGCAACTCGGGATCCAGCCCGTGATCCGGGGCAGCAGCCACGCCGGCTGAAATGGTCACCCGGGGCCCTGTGCCCGCCGGTCGCGTCGGCGTGGCTGGCATGAACTCGTGCCCGCGCACCGCGGCACCGATCCGGCTCGCTACCTGCCGCGCGTCCTTGATGCCAGCGCCGAGCAGCATCACCACGACTTCACCCTCGGAGACGCGCTCGACGTAGTCGCCCGTGCGCAGTATGCGCTGCAGCATCAGCGCAATTTGTTCGCACACTTCGTCCGGTCCCGAGGGGCCAAGCGCCGACCGGAGTGCCTGAAGTCGATCAAGTTCGATCGACACCACCGACACGGGGCGCTTCGTCGCGCTCGCTTCTGCTAACGTACCTGAAACGACGTTCAGGAGGTCTCGCATGCAGGGTGTGTGACGGGGATTACAAACGGCCCCGACGAGAATATAGTATCGGACCTTGGTGGGCGGCACAGAACCGTACGCCACATAACACGATCCCGCAAGCGCTTAGGTCACACTCGGACTCAGAACTTTAACGCCGAAGCCCCACCGTCCGTCCAACGGACGTCCCTGCCTGAATCGGGAGAGTCCAACATGCGGTACCGCGCTTCGTCGCCCTGGGTGATGTTACCCACGGTCGGCGCCCTCGTTGCATGCGCCAGCGGGCCACCCGTACCGGTTGCCGCACAGTCGCCGGCCGTTGCGGCGGTGCAGCAGCCCATGGCGCCGCGAGAGCAGTTGCCCGACGAGCAGATACTGCAGGTACTCAACCGACTGGGCTACGGTCCGCGCCCCGGCGATGTGGCAAGTGTGCGCGCCATGGGCGTCGATCGTTGGATCGCCCTGCAGCTCACTCCGGGGCGCATCGACGATCGGGCAGCCGACTCGGCGATCGCCCGATACCACCTCCTCGATACCCCCACCAGCGAGATCCTGGAGGCGTACCGTGAGGCGATCCAGGCGCGCCGCCAGATGCAGATCGCGACCCAGGGGGACGACAGCCAGTCGCAGCAGGCGGCGCGCCGTGAGTACCTGCGCGCCAATCCCAAGCTGCGCGAACTCCAACTGCGCGTGCAGGGACCGGTCAACGAACTGATGTCGGCCAAGCTCGCCCGCGCCGTGCTCAGCAAGCGCCAGCTCGACGAAGTGATGGTGAACTTCTGGGAGAATCACTTCAGCGTCTACGTCGGCAAGGGGCAGACCCGCAACTTCCTGGCGGCGTACGATCGCGACGTGATCCGCCCACATGCCCTGGGTCGGTTCCGCGATCTCCTTGGCGCGGTGGCCCACAGCCCCGCCATGCTCTTCTACCTCGACAACTGGGAGAGTCAGGCCGACAGCACGCACTCCGTCCTCACAGCCAACGGACGCGTCGTCTCGCCGGCACGACGACGCCGGGTACTCGGTATGTTGGGTCGGGCCCCGACCGACCGGCTGCCACAGCGGCTGCGCAACCTGACCCCCGCGCAGCGCCTGCAAGCGCTGCGGCGGGCCGGGAAGCGCGGCATCAACGAGAACTACGCCCGGGAGTTGATGGAACTCCACACCCTGGGCGTCGACGGCGGATACACCCAGCAGGACGTGATCGAGGTGGCACGCTGCCTCACGGGATGGACCATCGACATGCGCACCGGCCGGTTCGTGTTCCGGCCTCAGCTCCACGATGCCGATGCCAAGCTGGTGCTGGGCCACCGCATTCCCGCCGGCGGCGGAGAGGAGGACGGCGAGCGGGTGCTCGACCTTCTGGCCCGGAGTCCGGCCACTGCGCATTTCATCGCGCGCAAGCTCGTCGTGCACTTCGTGAGCGACAGCGCGCCGGCGGCGCTCGTCGAGCGCGCCGCCCGGACCTTCCTCCGCACCGACGGGAACATCCGCGAGGTAGTGCGCACGATTCTCACCTCCCCCGAGTTCTTCAGCAACGCGGCCTATCGCGCCAAGGTGAAGACGCCGTTCGAGGTGGTGGCCAGTGGACTGCGCGCCCTCGACGCCGAGCCCGACACGACACCGCGCATGGCCGGCCTCATCGCGTTGCTCGGGCAACCCGAGTTCGGGCGTCAGACCCCCGATGGCTGGCCCGACCGGGCCGACGCCTGGATGAACACCGGCGCCATTCTGAACCGCATCAACTTCGGACTGCTCCTCGCCAGCGGGCGGATTCCCGGCGCCGCATTCACGAATTGGCCGTACGCCGATTCGCTGCGCCGGGCGCCCCACGAACGGCAGGTGGACGGCGTCATCACGGCGATTCTCGGGGGTGACGTGTCACAGGTCACGCGCGACGTGCTCCTCACGGGTGAGAATCCTTTCCTCAAGAGCGCGCGGATGGACTCGCTCGCCGGCGCCGTCAGCGCGATGCCGCCGAATGGAATGGGCGACCGCCGGGGAACCCGAGGAGCCGGTGTGCTCACGCGTCCCGTGAACCTCACCGGCCTTCAATTGGTCGTGGGACTCGCATTGGGCGCTCCTGAATTTCAGCGCAAGTAGCCCACGGGAGAGAGCATGAAACGTCGAGTATTCGTGAAGTCGGGTGCACTGGCGCTCGTGACCATGGGATTGTCCCCCAGCTTCCTGCGCCGCAGCGTATTCGCCGCGGAGCTACCCGGGGCACGAAAGGGCAAGACCCTCATCTGCATCTTCCAACGCGGCGCGGCCGATGCACTCAATGTGATCGTGCCGCACGGCGAGGCCGCGTACTACCGCATGCGCCCCACCATCGCCATCCCGCGACCCACGCGGAATGCGGCCGGCGCCGCCATCGACCTCGACGGCTTCTTCGGACTCCATCCATCGCTCGCACCGTTCAAGCCGTTGTGGGACCGTGGACTGCTCACCGCCGTGCATGCGGTCGGCAGTCCAAGCAACACCCGTTCGCACTTCGATGCCCAGGACTACATGGAGAGCGGCACGCCCGACGACAAGGGGACGCCTGACGGGTGGCTGAATCGTTTTCTCGCAGCGCAGGGCACCTGCGCCGAATGCGAGGTGACACCGCCACCCGCCCCGTTCCGCGCCGTCTCGATGACGCCGCAAACGCCGCGAATTCTCGAGGGAAAGGCGCCGGTGATCGCCATGAACAATCTCGACCAGTTCACGATTCGCACCGGCGGATCGGCGGCCGCGGAACTCGAGGCACTGTACATGACCGGATCGGCCGATGTGGTACACGCCGCGGGCGGTGACATGTTCGAGGCGATGAAGGTGCTGCGCGCCGCCAATCCGGAGCAGTACCCACCGCGCAACGGCGCCGAGTACCCGGACTCGCCCTTCGGGCAGCACATGCAGCAGATCGCTCAACTGATCAAGTCGGACGTCGGACTCGAAATCGCTTTTGCAGACGTCGGTGGCTGGGACACACACGTGAACCAGGGCGGCGCCACCGGCCAGTTGGCGGCCCGGCTGCGTGATTTCTCGGCATCCATCGCGGCCTTGGTTGCGGACCTCGGCGATCGGATGGCCGACGTCGCGATTCTCACGATGTCGGAATTCGGTCGCACGGCCCGTCAGAATGGAAACGGTGGAACCGACCACGGGCATGCGAGCTCCATGTTCGTGATCGGGGGCGACGTCCGGAGGCACCAAGTGCACGGCCGGTGGCCCGGACTTGAACCCGAGCAGTTGAACGAGGGCCGGGATCTGGCGCTAACCACCGATTTCCGCAGTGTGTTCTCCGAGGTCGTTGGAAAGCACCTCGGCGCGACAGCGTTCGAGCGAATATTTCCCGGATTTGCGGTGGATAAGAGTGCGTGGGTTGGCGTGCTGTGAACCAGGGGGGGACCCGGTCAGAACCTGATGATGCGCTGGAGGCCGCGCGCCAGTCCCTCCAGCAGGTCGCTCAACCCCTCGGCAATGCTCGGAAATCTGGGGCCCTGGTGCATCGCACACGTGTCGGTGGGCACCGCACCCGGCTTGAACCATTCGGTTTTGCGCTGCGGGCACCACTGACCGGCCAGCTGACCAGACTCGGGATCGATGACGGCCGGGACCATTCCCTCCGGCGGCGTCCACGCTGCGCTGTTGGGCTCGTGCCAGCCGGCACGAATGATCGAGGCCCATGCCGGAGCCGCCAGCCGACCGCCCGTCGCCGCATGCCCGATGGGTGTCGGGGTGTCGTAGCCGAACCAGACCCCAGCCACCAGCGTCGGCGTGTACCCCACGAACCAGACGTCGGCATTGTTGTTCGTCGTACCCGTCTTCCCTGCCACGGGACCCCTGACACCCATTTCGCGCACGACCCGGCCGGTGCCGAAGTTCACCACGCCCTCCAGCATCGACGTCATCTCGTACGCATTCTGCGGGTCCATCGCCGGCGCAGTCTGAACGCCGTTCTTCCATAACACGTGGCCTCCAGGAGCATCGATCTCCGTGACCAGCCGCGGGGTGACACGCTCACCACCATTGGCAAAGGGCGCGTAGGCCGTCACCAGCTCCAACGGTGTCACCTCGAACGCGCCGAGTGCGATGGCCGGCACCGGCTGCAGAGGACTCGAGATGCCGTTGCTTCGGGCCGCCGCGATCACGCGCCGTTCGCCGACCCCGTGGCTCACCCGCACCGCCGCCGCATTTGACGAGATCATGAGGGCACGGCGCAGGGTGACCGGACCGGTGTACTCGTTCCCGTAGTTGGCGGGGCTCCAGATCCGCCCGCCGAGATCGACGTCCACCGGCTCGTCCTGCACCATCGCGGCAGGCGAGAGCCCGGCCCGGAGCGCGGCCGTGTACACGAATGGCTTGAACGCTGAGCCCGGCTGGCGACGCGCATCCGTGGCGCGGTTGAAGCCCCGGCTCACGATCCTGGTTCCGCCGACCATGGCCCGGATGTCGCCCGTGGCGGCATCGAGGGCGACGAACGCGCCTTCCGCCGGTCCCGGAACCGACCCGTATTCGGCCCTGGTTTCCCGCTGAATGGTGGAAGCCTGCCGGACGATCACCCGATCAGCCGCCCGCTGCAGCGCCCAGTCGATGGTGGTGCGCACCGTCAGGTTACCCGGCCGACCGGCTGCCGGAATCACCGAATCGACCACCGAGCGCACGGCATCGATCACCGTCGAAGCATCGCGTCGATCCGGTCGCCAACCACCGTCGGCCAGATCCAGAGATTCCGATCGGGCGGCATTGGCCTGGCGGCGCGAGATGTAGCCCTGCGCGGCCATGAGGTCGAGCACGAGATTTCGCCGCTGCATCGCGCGGGTCGGATCGTTGCGGGGCGTGTAGGTCGTCGGCCCCTTGGGAAGCGCGGCGAGCATGGCTCCCTCGGCCAGCGTGATCTGCCAGACGTGTTTGCCGAACAGGTCGCGACTCGCCGCCTCGACGCCATAGACCCCGTCACCCAGATAGATGGCATTGAGGTAAAGGTCGAGTATCTGGTCTTTGCTCAGGTCGTGCTCGAGGATCTTCGCGTAGCGGATCTCCAACAGCTTGCGACGCAACGACCGTCCCTCGTAGCGGTTGGCCAGAAACGTGTTCCGGGCCACCTGCATGTCGATCGTGCTGAACCCCTCCCGCACGCTCATGGCGGTGGCATTACGAAGCGTTGCGCGAGCCACACCCCACCAGTCAAGTCCGTGATGTTGGTAGAAACGACGGTCTTCCGTGGCGATGAACGCATCCTGCACGTACTTGGGAACTCGATCGACGGTCACGTTTACACGACGGACGAAGGCAAGATGACCGATCACCCGGCCCGTCTGATCGAGGATCCGGCCACCCTCATCGGGGCGGTACGCGCGGACCTCGGCACGCGACGGACACCCCGCAAAGCCGCAGGTTCCCAACCAGGCATCGAACGTCACGAGCCCGGAAAGGAGCAGGCCAAGTGTCAGGATGGCGATCGATCGACGGCGGGGTCGTGTGACGTTCATGCGGATGGTGTGGTGAATGGCTCCGGGAAATCGTACGCCAGTACGCACCGCAGGTTTCCGTCGGGCCCGCGTTGATGCGGCGTCGGCGCAGGTCTCACGTTCTGATCAGGCTTCACTCCAATGTGCTCCCGGAAGTTCAAGTGCTTCGTTTGCGGGGTTGCGACGGTCGCGATCGCGTTCCAGTCGGCCGGCGCGCAGGCCGCGACCTCCCGTGTTTCGACAACCGAAGCCCACCCAGGGGTTCCCAACCGGCCTCCGATTTCGGCGGCTTCGGCTGCGCATCACGGTCCGCGGCCGTCCGAGCGCCTGCGTCCGAATCCGGACGGACGGGTGCCCATTCTCGAGTACCACCTGATCGCAGACACCGACTCACGGTGGGGACGCAGTTGGCGCCACTTCCGGCAGGATCTGGAGTTGCTCTACCGTCGGGGCTACCGGCCCGTGACCGTGTCGCAACTCGTGGATCGGAGTTTCGACATTCCGGTCGGAACCTCCCCGGTCGTAATCACCTTCGACGATGCCTCACCCAGCCAGTTCCGGTACGTGGAGCACGGCGACACACTGGCCATCGACTCCACGAGCGCGGTCGGCGTCTGGCTGGCGTTTCACGCCGAGCATCCAGACTGGGGTAATCGGGCGACCTTCTGCCTGCTCCCGGCGGCGGCTGCCGGACACGCGTTTTTCGGCGAGAAGGGGATTCAGGGACAGAAGACAGCCTGGCGGATGAAGAAGGTGAAGTTTCTCGCCGACCAGGGATTCGAATTGTGCGATCATACGCTCTGGCACGCCGATCTGGCGAAGTACGACGACGAGGTGGTGCAGGAGCAGATCGCACGCGGCGAGATGGCCATAGATTCCGCCGTCCCTGGGTATCGCGTGCGAACGTTTGCGCTTCCGCTGGGTGTCTGGCCGAGGAACCGGACGCTGGCTCAGCAGGGAGCCTGGAAGGACCCCAAGACCGGCCAGGTGTATCGGTACCACTTCGACGCGATTCTCGAGGTGTCGGGCGGGGCGAACCGCGGTCCGGACGATCCGCAGTTCAACCCCTTGCGCCTGCACCGGGTACAGGTGAATGACGGGGAGTTGGAGCGGATGCTCGACATGCTCGACCGTACCAAGACGCGGTATGTGGCGGGGGGAGCCACAGCACGGGCATCAGGACATCGCTAGTTCCGCGGCTTCGAGCGCCTGTCCGATGAGATCGGGCGGGCGAGTCTGGAGCGGCGCCGGTTAGCCCTGCGCGTCGCTCACGTCGCCCTCCAGGCCCCCCACAGCGCCGGCAGCATGGTGACGATCCAGAAGGAAAGTCCGAACGCCCACGCCTTGGCCCTGGGGAGCTTGCCGATCACGGTCACCCCAATCGTGATCAGGACGACTGACCAGAGCGCGAACAGTTCCACGTGATCGAGCAGGGCTCCCATGAGTGGCTGTATGGTCGCGGGATCCATGAACCGTGCCGGACCGAATTCGATACTGAACCGGGACGTCAGATTCGCCGGATCGATCAGCAGACC
Source organism: uncultured Gemmatimonadaceae bacterium (assembly GCA_963781765.1). Taxonomy (GTDB): domain Bacteria; phylum Gemmatimonadota; class Gemmatimonadetes; order Gemmatimonadales; family Gemmatimonadaceae; genus JAGWRI01. The sequence goes on along the minus strand of CAWAHC010000005.1, from coordinate 345,260 downwards.
CTGCACGGACAGGGCCACCTGCTGCACCACCCTCGGGATCAGGCCGAACGACGCCACGATCATCGCGGCGTTCCAGGAGACCTTGGTGCCAAACGCCTTGGCCAGCAGCCACGTTACGAAGCCCAGCAGGAGCGCCAGAATCGGGACATAGACGACGCTCCCGTACAGAGCGACGAGGAAGCCAATGCGCTTGGTGCGTTCGATTATCTCGGGCGTCAACTGCGGGTTGGCCTTCATCATCTGCGGCACGTTGCGTGCGAACTCGGTGCTGAAGATCGGCTCCATGATGTTCCGGTTCGCGTATGCGAGGACCGCCATGAGGACCGTGACGACGAGGAGCGGAATCCAGAGATTGCCGTTCTCTCGACGCCGGAAGACCTGGGCCGGGGCGTAGAAGATGTCGAGAAAATCTTCCCACACAGACGCCTTTTCGGGCTGGGCGACCGGCGATTGCGGCGGCATCGTGCTCTGGGAATCCATGGCGGCCTCTTTCGGGTAGGGAGGGCCCGGCGCAAGACACCGGCCGGCGCGACCTTCGAGCTATCCGGTCGCTGGGATGGAAGATTCGCTTCGGTGTCAATATTCGTCAAATCGGGCTAAAGTGTGAACTACATCACATCTTCGGGGCCGGCTGTCACAAAAAGTGATAGTTGCGACACAAAACAGCACTTGTACCGGCCACCGCAGGAGTCGATCTTGACGGGCGAGAAGTGACGCCCCGCAGGACGGAGGATTATCCGGTGTTCGGTAACGGTGACTCGCTGCGACACCTTGCATTTTTCGAAGCGGTCGCGGCTCACGAGGAGCATCAGGCGGAATGGCGGGCGGCCACGGCCGGCCTCGTCACGTTGCGCCTGATCGATGCTTGGATTGAGGAGGGGCCGGAGGTCGTGGCCCCCGATTCCTGGAATGTGCGCGCCGTGCTCAAGGCGATCGACGCGATGGACGAAGGGTCGACCCTTCCGTCGATTCTGCGGAGCATCGTGGGGGCCGTGCAGGAATCCGGGGGCACCACCAACGTCCACGATGTGATTCCGCGACTGGCAGCGTACGGCCGGGCCCTCGAGTATGAAGCCGAGTGGATGCTGGCACTTGATGTCTACGACACGATCGTTGCCCACACCCACCCCCTCGAGGAGAGCGACGCGGCGGCGGCGGCCCATATCCGGCGGGGCTACTGCCTGCGTACGCTCGGCCGATTGGATTCGGCTCAGGACGCCTACCGGACCGCCAGCCGCATTGCAGCGACTTCGGGCGACATGATCGGTGTCCTGCAGGCGCGACTTGGCGACGCGAAGATCGCGGTTGCACGCGGTAACCTGCCGCAGGCCGAACAGGTACTCGACGACACCATCGCCCGTGCGTCAACGCTCGGCATTGCCGACATCCATTCCAAGGCCCTGCAGGATCGCGCGATGGTTGCCGGTATGCGCGGCCATCACGACCTGGCCATCGAACTCGCATACGACGCGCTCCGGGAAACCGCCCAACAGGCCAACCGCGACCGCATCCTCAACGATATCGGGACGGCGTTCCACATGCTCGGACTCCGGAGCGTGGCTCGCGATGCGTTTCTGGTACTGTCGGCCACGGCTCAGGAACAGTACATCCGCTGGGTCGCGACGCTATCGCTCATGGGGATCGCCGCCGAAGACGGACTGGAGCCGGCATTCGATCAGCTCCGTCGCCAGCTACGTGCTAGCGAGTTGCCCCCAGAACTGGAAATTGAGTATTACCTCCGTTTGGGCCGCGGGAGCCGCAGGCTCGGGCAGGACGATCAGGGACAGATTGCCCTGGGAAAAGCCGTCGAACTCTCCGAACATTATGGGCTATACGCGCTCCTCTTCGAGGCGGAGGAAGCGCTGAAGGTCCGCAGAGAGAAACCGGCCGCCGCAGCCGACCGAGGAGGAAATCGTTCCGCCCCGAGTGGCGGGCGTGGCCGAGGCCGTCCGGCACATGCGGGTCGCAGCGGTTGCGACATAGGGTGCACAAGAGACTGTGGGCCCCCGCTGGCGGCGGTGGGCCCACAGTCAAGAAGTCAATTCTGCAGGAAGCGTCAGGTGGGGCAGGTAATGCTGTTGCTGCCAACGTAACCACCGATGCAACCATCATGCTGCGGCGCGGTCGGACTCGCGCAAGCGGCCACAACAACGGAGGCGATAGCCAGGACGAGGTAGGTCAGCTTCTTGCGACGCGACATGAGGCGTACTCCAAGTTGAAAGGCAGTGATTTCCGTGATGGGGAACTGTTGCCAGTCAAGCTAGGGTCGCCGTTTGGTGCGTAAACTCGCATTTTGTGACAATAGATTGCGGTTTTATGACACCGAATCCCAATAAGGCGTGGACGTCGTCGCCCTACTGCCCCGGCAGCTACTTGACCATCTGACCCAGGTACTCGGCTCCGCGCATACTCTGTCGGCCTCCGCAGACTGGAGTGCGCTGCGCGCCACGGTACAGAGCCGCATCGTCGACGCCGTCATTGCGGATCCCGCAGTCGACGGGAGCGTCCACACGCAGGACCTGATGGATCTGCGGGAGTTGTATCCCTCGCTTCCCATCATCCTGTACACGACGCTCAGCGCGACGGCGATGCAGGGGGTGATCCAGCTTGCGCGATACGGCATCGAGCACGTCGTGCTCGCCCGTTTCGACGATGAGCCGAAGCGCTTTCTCGAACTCATCGAGGCGGTGCCAGGACACGCCATCGGCGATCGGATGCTCGATGAACTCCGCGAGCCCATCGCCAAGCTCCCCGTGACGATCGGCCGAGCCATCGAACAACTTTACAGATCCCCGGACCGGTTTCACGGCGCCCGGGAGTTGGCGGAGGCGAGTGGGGTTACGCCTCGCGGGCTGTACCGTCACATGGCAGCTGCGGGGATGCCGTCGGTGAAGGCGCTGGTAGTCTCGGCGCGGTTGGTGCGGGCGTACGGGTACCTCAAGGACCCCGGGCGCTCGGTGAAAGAAGTGGCCGCGCGGGTGGGGTACAGCCGCCCGTGGTTGCTGACGAAGCAGATGCGCGAGTACACGGGACAGGTGCCGAGCGAGGTTCGCCGGGCGCTCTCCCCGGAAGAGTTTGTCACGCTGCTCACAATACGAGTCTGCACCGAGCAGCAGTAACGAGGAGGGGGGGCCTGGACCGGCCGCTCGCCGACGACGGAGGTAATCGCTGTGCCGGGAGGAACCCAGACTCGGGTGCTCATCATCGACGATGAGCCCGCCATCTGCAAAGCCCTGACCATTGCGCTCTCGCGCACGGGGTTTTTCGTGCGCACCGCACTGTCGGGAGACGAAGGCATCCGAATCCTCAAGGACGAGCCCTTCGACGTTCTCGTGCTCGATCTCCGCGTGCAGGACATGCGCGGCGACGTGATTTTCGAGTTGGCCAAGGCGGAGCGACCGGAACTCACGCGCCGTACGCTGTTCGTGACCGGTGACATCTCCGAGCGGGCCGACAACATCATCGCTGCGTGCAAGTGCCCACTGCTGCGCAAGCCGTTCGAACTACGCGACCTGATCAACATCGTGGTGTCGATGGCCCCGCGGGCCCACAACGCCTCCTCAGCCTGAGGCGCGTTCCAACCCGCTCCATCGGTCGATCGCCCGCCGCAGGTGCGGGATCACGATCGACCCGCCCACGATGAGTCCGATCGACAGGGACTCGAACACCTGCGCCCGCGTGACCCCCTCCTCGGCACAGCGGACCAGGTGGTAGGTCACGCAGTCGTCGCACCGCAGCACCAGCGAGGCCACCAGCCCCAGAAGTTCCTTGGTCCTCACGTCGAGCGCCCCACCTTCGTATGCCCGGCCGTCGAGCGCAAAGAAGCGGTTCATGACGAGATTGTTCTCTCCGAGAATCTCGGCGTTCATCCGCTCCCGATAGGCCCGGAACTCGGCCAGCGACTGCCCGTGTTCATGCGCCTCACCACTCACAGCTTCCACTCCCGCAGGGTCTTCAGGGCCGACTCCAGGGCCGACCGCTGGGCCGGCTGCGTGGACTCCGCGAGCAGTCCCTCATACGTGCGGATGGCCAGCGCGAGCGCCAGCGGGTCGTGCTCGGCGCTCGCCAGGCTGGTCGCGTTGTCGGCAAGCGCGGCGCGGGCGATCGGATCGTCGGGAAAGCGTTGCGCCACCTGTTGCCAACGGGCCACGCGCTCCCGAACGTTCGACTCGGCCAGCGCCCACAGGTGCCAGGCGCCTCGATTGTTCCCGTCGACGGCGATGGCGCGCGACGCCAACTCGCCCACGACGTCGGGGCCACGGCCGGTGAGCCAGTACGCGTTGGCCAGCACCACGATCGCCTGCGCGTCGTTCGGAACCTGCGACACGATTCGTTCGTAGGCGGGTATGATCACTTCGGGCCGGTCTCGAAATGGGGCGCACGCGTCCTTGAGTTGCTCGGGCGGCACGGCCGCCGCCAATGCCCGCACGCGATCGAACAACACGCCCACGTTGTCCGTGCGCTCATAGTCCTGCAGGGCGGCGCGCAATTCGGCCCCCGCATCGATGCTGGGAGAAATCATGTGTGAAAACTACGGACCCGCAGCCCGCCCGCCTACCGGCCGGCGGGGGCGAATGTGAACCGAACGGGTTCAGGGTTGCGCGAACGGCCTCGACTGCCGATACTCCATGCGTCCGCCGGCACGATCAGTACTGTCCGTCCGGCCGATCGCGCGACCGCCCGTCCCTCACGTGCGAGTGGATGATGGCGAGCAGGCCGCGCCCCGCAGGACCCCGCCCGCTGACGCGTGAGATACCCGCGCCGCGAGCGAGACAAGTCAACGCCAGAGTAGCGTCGCACCACGTCCCCACAGTTCGCGCTCGACCGCGCTGCGAATTCCTTCGCCCGGGTTACATCGAGTGCATGCGCAATGGAGCGCAGGGGCCCGTACGTGCGCAGCAGAGCCGATCCACGGCTGAACGTGGGTGTTCCGATCATTGAACATTTCAATTCCCAAACCATTAGCCGAATGACCGAACGTCGCCGCCCACCTCGTCGTGGCCGTGGCTCTCGTCCGCCCCGCCCCAATGGCGAGGCCGCGGGCGAGCCCAACCCGTACCGGGACGCTTCCATGGACATGCCTTCCGAAGGCGAGGCTGCCGAGACGCAGGCCCCCGCTCCCGCCACCGCTCCTACCGCCGAGCCGGACGAAGGCCCCGCCCCGACGAACGATGAGGCGCCAGCCACCGCGGCTGTCTCGACGAGTCCTGACGGCGTCTCGGCCAACGGCAGCGGTGATTCCTCCGCGTCGCGCCAGGACCAACAGAACTCCCGACACGAACGGAATGGGCGCCGCCACCGGCGGAATCGCGGCCGCGGCCGCAGTCGTGACAACCGCGACCCCCGGGGGGAGACCCGCGAACCGCAGAGCCAGGCGCCCGTGGTTCTCACGCCCGCGGGTGAGCAGACAGGCTGGTTCGATCCGCAACGGGATGGTGGGTTCCTGCGCCGAGGCGAGGCCAGCTATCTGGCTGAGCCGGGAGACGCCTTCATCCCACCGCAACTGGTGCGACAGTTCGGCCTCCGCAAAAGCGACACGCTCGATTGCGCGCTCGGCCGCGACCAGCGCGGACGCCTGACGGTCATGGAGATCCGCACCGTGAACGGCGAGGATCCCGCCGCGAGTGTCAAACGCGCCGACTTTCAATCGCTCACGGCGGCCTACCCCGAACGCAAGCTCTTTCTCGAGACTGGCCGGCCCGCCAAGGGCGGCCCGGAGCTCACCCGCCGCGCCATCGACCTCATCGCGCCGATCGGCTTCGGACAGCGCGCGCTCATTGTCGCGCCGTCCCGCGCCGGAAAGACCACCCTGCTCCACGCCATCACCGAGGGTGTGGCGATCAACCACCCCAATGTCGTACTCCTGATCCTCCTCGTGGACGAGCGCCCCGAGGAAGTGAGCGAAGCGATCTCGTGGGGCGTGGGCGAGGTTATAGCGTCGAGCTTCGACCAGCCGGCGCAACGCCATGTGGACGTCACCGAGATGGTCCTCGAACACGCGCGACGCCACGTAGAACTCGGCCGCGACGTCGTCATCGTGCTCGACTCGCTCACCCGCATGGCCCGGGCGCACAACACGGCCGAGCGCGGCACGGGTCGGACGCTATCGGGCGGCCTCGATGCCACCGCGATGGCCAAGCCGAAGGCATTTTTCGGCTCGGCCCGAGCGGTACTCCCGACCGCCGGTGGCGGCTCGCTCACGATCATTGCCACTGCGCTCGTCGAGACCGGTTCGCGCATGGACGACGTGATCTTCGAGGAGTTCAAGGGCACGGGCAACTGCGAGATCAAGCTCGACCGCCCACTGGCCGAGAAGCGGATCTATCCGGCGATCGACATCGCCACCAGCGGAACACGACGCGAGGAGAAGCTGTTCCGGCCGGAGCAACTGGACAACGTGTACACGCTGCGACGCGGACTGGCGCAGATGCCGCCGCAAGCCGCCATGGAATGGCTGATCAAGCGCATTGCGGCCACGCCGAACAACGACGCGTTGCTGGAAGGGTTGTAAGCGGTGAAGCGGTGAAGCGGTGAAGCGGAACGTCATCCGGCGGACCGCCTCACTGCCTCATCGCTGGGCACCGAGCTCCTCATACAGGACCGCCACCGCCCGCAGTCCCCGCGTGAAATTGTCCATGCTCAGCCACTCGTTGGGCGCGTGGGCATTCTCGCCGGGCAGCCCGAAGCCCATGAGCAGCACGGGAGCGCCGAGAATGCGCTCGAAATCATCCACCACCGGGATCGAGCCGCCCTCGCCGGTGATCACCGGCGCCTTGTCGAACGCCGCCGAGAGCGCACGGCGGCCCGCCTCGTAGAGCGGGCCGTCCAACTCGGCTCGCCAGGGCTTGCCGCCGTGCAGCGGCGTGACCTGCACGATGACGCCATCCGGTGCGACGCGATTCACATGCGCTTGCATCAAGTGCTCGATCTCGCGCGGATCCTGGTCGGGCACCAATCGACAGCTGACCTTGGCCATCGCCTTCGAGGGCAGGACGGTCTTGGCGCCTTCACCGGTGTACCCGCTCAGCAGCCCATTGACTTCGCACGTCGGACGCATCCAGACACGTTCGAGGGTGGTGTACCCCTTCTCGCCGCCGAGGACCGGCGCACCGGTCTCGGCGCGGAACTGCTCCTCGTCGAAGGGCAGGCCCTTGATGTCGCGCCGTGCCTTCTCGCCCCAATCACGCACCTTGTCGTAGAAGCCGGGAATGGCCACATGGCCGTCGGCGTCGTGCATGGTGGCGAGAATGCGTGCCAGGGCCATCGCGGGATTGACCACGGCGCCGCCGTAGCTACCCGAGTGGAGATCGGTCGTGGGGCCGGTGACATCGATCTGGAAATAGGTCAGCCCGCGGAGCGACGACAGAATGGACGGAAGCCCCGGAGCGAACATCGAGGAGTCGGAGATCACGACCCCACTGCACGCCAGTTCTGCCTTGTGGGTCTCGATGAACTCGGCGAGATGGTCGCTTCCGACTTCCTCCTCGCCCTCGGCGAGCACGATGACGTTGATCGGAAGTGAGCCACGCACCTTCAGGTGCGCCTCGAGCGCCTTCATGTGGATGAAGAGTTGCCCCTTGTCATCCACCGACCCGCGGGCGAACAACTTGCCATCACGAATCGCCGGTTCGAACGCAGGGCTGTCCCACAGCTCGAGCGGCTCGGCCGGCTGCACGTCGTAGTGCCCGTAGACCAGCACCGTCGGGGCGTCGGGCCCAGCACCTCGCCACTCGCCGAGGACGATCGGATGCCCGGCGGTCGGATGAATGGTGGTTCGCAGGCCGGCGCTGGCCAGATTGTCGGATACCCACTGGGCAGCCTTTGCGGTATCGGCGTTGTGTTCGGCGCGGGCGCTGACACTGGGGATGCGGAGCAGGTCGAAGAGCTCGTTGCGAATGCGCGGTTCGTTGGCGACGAAGAATGCGTCGAGATCGGGAGGTAGAGGCATGACGGTAAAGAAACGACCGCGGACCGAAACCGCGCAAGACCGAAACGACGCGAGGGCATGCGACCTTTCGCTCGTCCACCAGCCGTACTGGGGAGGCACCGACGCCGACCTGGTCCGTCAGGTGAAGACCAAGTTCAGCGGCCGGGTGGTGCCGGCGCGTGACCTGGAGGTATACTGATTCGCAATGTCAGCCAAGAATATGCCCCCCGAAAGCGCGATCCAACGCGAGCTTCAGCAGACGCGCCCATTCCATTCGATCGGCGCCGAAGCAATCATCAGCATCATGCGGACGTCGGCGCTCATTCAACGCCGCCTCAATGGGATCGTCTCGCGCGAGGGGATCACCCAGCCACAGTACAACGTCCTGCGCATCCTGCGCGGCGCTGGCGAGGCCGGCATCCCGACCCTCGCCATCCGTGACCGCATGATCGACGCTTCGCCCGGCGTCACCCGTCTGGTGGATCGCCTGGAGCGGGCGGGCTACGCGCAGCGCGAGCGCTCGGCACCCGACCGCCGGCAGGTGCTCTGCCGCATCACCGCGGCCGGCCTCTCGCTGCTGTCCCGGCTCGACGGTCCGATCAGTGCCTACGATGACGAGGCGGTCGACATGCTGACGGCCGCCGAGAAGCGGGAGTTGGTGCGATTGCTCGATACGGTGCGGAAGGACGACGCCACCCGCGACTGAGCCGGCACGCCGCCACTCACCGCGTCACCGCCTGCCCGCTGTCAGGCCACGTGCCCTTCCACCCGCGCAGCACCCAGATCCGTCGATAGGTCGCCGCGTCGCCGTCACGGCGATCGAGGGGCACGAGTGATCCCTTCTCGATCGAGCGAAACTGCGGACCAAGTACCACGGCGGTATGGTGGGGCCAGGCGACCTCGTCAAGCACGAGGAGCAGATCGTCGCCCTCGTGCGCGAACTGCCGGAATCCGGGCCACAGATCATACTGATTCGGCCGGCCGGACAGATTCATGGAGAACGTGATCGCCTGGTCGGGCATGTGAAAGGCGAGTTCCGATGCGTCCTGATACTTGTCCGCCGCCACCCACACATGGACGCTGTCGCCGACAATGCGGTGGCCGGCCGCCGCTACGCTGTCGGCCAGCTGCTGCCATCCCGCCGACCGGGCCACCGGATCACGCCGGGCCGGGAGCGGGAGGATCGGGATCACGGACTGCACGTAGATCACCGACGACACGAGCGCGGCGAGGCCCACGCCCCACCGGAGCCACCGGCGCGCGAGGGCGCCCCAGTCGGCGAGCGCCAGAAGTGGCACGGCCGGCACGTACGCGATTGCGGGCCAGTTGGCTTCGACTGGGCGGCGCAGGGCGCTGAACACGAACAGCCCCACGCTGGTGAGCGCGACGACGGCCAACAGGTAGTGCGCGTCGGAGACGGGGCGCCGAAAGGCGCGCCACACCGCCATGGCGAGCATCACGAGAATGATGGGCGACGCGAGACCCGCTTGCCCGCCAATCAGGTTCAGTTCGCGCTTGAGTGGGGAGCCCGTGGGCGCGCCCAGCCCATGGTGAATCTGGAATCCGAACGAGATCCACCCATGGTGCGAATTCCACACGAGCACCGGCACGAATACGACCAGCGCGGCGAGGCATGCGGCATACGGGCCCGGTTCCGCCAACCGGACCCGGAGCCCGCGGCGCGTGAGCACCGCGATCGTGACGCCCACCGGCAGCAGGATGGACGTGTACTTGGAAGAGAAGGCAAGCCCGAGCGACACACCCGCGGCGATCCACCACCACAGCGCGGCCGTCGAACGCGGCGGATGGTCGAGCGCGCGAACCACGCAGTACAGACCGGCCGCGGCGGTCATCAGCAGCGGAACGTCCGGCGTGGCCAGGATCATCCCCGACGCCGCCAGCGGCATCACCGCGAACACGATGGCCGCCACGAGCCCGGACCGGTCGCCGCCCACCCGCCGTGCAATCGCAGCCCCGAACAACGACGCCAGGAATCCGGCCACGATCACGAGGAGACGAACGGCGAGGGGTGACCGGGAGAGGCCCACGGCCGCTGCCAACCAGGTGCCACCGCGGATGAGCGCCGCAATGCCCCACGGATGGTCGAAGTAGCCGGTGGCCAGGTGCCGCGACCACTCCCAGTAGTACGTCTCGTCTGGGAACAGGGGGATGAGCGCTGCGAACACCAGCCGGATCAGCGCCGCCGCAACGAGGACGCTCAGCGCGAGGTTCCAGACGTTCCGGGCGCCCCGGCCGCCGTCTCGCACGGCCGAGGACGTCATGCGCCGCGTGCGGTGCGTGACGACCGGCGCCGGCGCCACACGAAGCGCATCAACACGAGGCCCCAGATCCACATGAGCCACGACACCCGTTCGTTTTCGGAGAGCATGGTGAACATGCGCGTCGCGACGAGCGGGAGCGTGGCCGCCAATCGCCAGGGCGAGATTCCCGTATTCGCCTGGCGTCGCTCCACCACGCGCGTCGCCTCGAACCCTCGCGTCCGGATGACGCGGTCGATGGATTCGGCGAGCGAATCGGTGCCCATGCCGCGCCACCCCGGCAGCTGGATCAGCGTCCACGCCGGCGCCGTGTATCCCCAGCCGTGATTGTCGGTGCCCGCGACGAGTGCCAGGTTGAGGCTGTCGGCGACGGTGCTGATCACGGTCCGCTCGCGACGTGTCTCACTGAGGCCGCGCGGCGATCCGTCGATGATCTCCATTGCACGGACGCCGGGCGTGCCCGGGCCGGCCGCGGGATGCAGATGCTGCAGTTGGCCGGGAAAGGTGAAGACGACCACCGGCTCGTGATTGGGCAGCAGGCTGGCCATCGCGAGCGAGGTGTCGTCGAGATCGCGAAGATTGGGATCCGTGAGCCCGCGATACGTGCGCTGCGCGCCGAGCACGTTCACGTGCGCGCCGTCCCAGACGACCTCCAGCCCCTGCAGGAGCATCGTCGACTGCCCGGCCTCGTCGGGATTCCCCGCGATGCCCTCTTCGGCCCCGCGCACGGTGCGGTGGTCGGTGATATACGCCACGTCGTAGCCTGCCCGCTGGTGCCAGCGCCGGTTGGCCTCGGGGCTGAACCAGGGCGCGCCGTCGTGCGAGTAACTCGTGTGCGAGTGGAAGTCGGCCACGAGCACGACGTCATTGAGCGGCGTATCCACGGCCAGCGACGCCATCGGCCGTGGCACGAGTACACCCGCGGCGTAGACCAGCAGGAGCGCGACCAGGGCGAGGCCGACGGCGCCGGCTTCGCGCCACCGGGTGGTGCCCCGGCGCGCACCACGCCAGACACGCCAGGCGGCGAAGAGCACTCCGTACGACACGAGGATCGCCAGATGCTGCCGGAGACTCATGAGCGACAGCGTATCGAATACGTTACATACGGGCGCCAGGAGCAGATACCCGGACGACAGGACCAGGTGCACGAAGGGGATCGGCTCGAAGGTGCTCGCGTCGCGAAGCGGGTTGACGGCGAACGGAGTCGAGAAGATCACGACGAGCGTGAGCACGACCGCCGACCACGACACGTGCCGAAACCAGGCGAATCGGACGGTCACCGGCGCTGAGTCGGGACCGACGCGGCCGGATTTGCGGGATCGACGGGAGCGGGACGCAGCAGCCACAGCGAATCGGGTTGAATGGCCAGAAGTTGCCGGACGGACGACGACCGAAGACGATAAGCTAGTGACACTTTTCGCAGAGCGCACGAATGCCCAATCGACTTGCCACGGAAACCAGTCCGTACCTGCTGCAACACGCCGACAACCCCGTGGACTGGTACCCGTGGGGAGCCGAGGCGCTCGATCGCGCGCGCCGTGAAGACCGGCCGATTCTGGTGAGCATCGGGTACGCGGCGTGTCACTGGTGCCATGTCATGGAACGGGAGTCGTTCGAGAACGTCGACACCGCCCGGCTGATGAACGAGCGGTTCGTGTGCATCAAGGTGGACCGGGAGGAGCGCCCCGATCTCGACGGCATTTACATGCAAGCGGTGCAGGCGCTCACCGGCCAGGGCGGGTGGCCGATGACGGTCTTCCTGACGCCGGACGGCGAGCCGTTCTACGGCGGCACGTACTATCCGCCCGCGGATCGTCACGGGTTGCCCGGATTCCCTCGTGTGCTCGAGGCAGTGGCCGATGCCTATGCGAACCGGCGGACCGACGTGGACCGGACCACGGAGATGCTGCGCCAGGTGTATGCCGCAGCGTCGGCCGTGGCCGAGCCGGAGGAGGCGCTCTCGCCGGCGCTCCTCGACCGTGCCTACCGGTTGACGGCGGCCGAGTACGACGTGCGCCACGGCGGGTTCCGCGGCGCTCCGAAGTTCCCCCAGGCGATGACGCTGGAATCGGTGCTCGTCAGTTGGGCCCGCACGGGCGACGCGTTCCCCCTGGAGCTGGTCTCGCGCTCGTTCCTGGCCATGACACGCGGGGGGATTTACGATCAGCTCGGCGGCGGGTTCGCGCGCTACGCCACCGACGCCGTCTGGCTGGTGCCGCACTTCGAGAAGATGCTCTACGACAACGCGCTCCTGGCGCGACTTGGCGTCCATCTCTGGCAGGCGACCGGCGACGCGGACGTGCGTCGCGTGTGCGAGGAGACGTTCGACTGGGTGGCGCGCGAGATGACGTCGCCGGCGGGCGGCTTCTATTCCTCGCTCGACGCCGACAGCGAAGGCGAGGAGGGGAAGTTCTACGTGTGGACCGCCGAGGAGATCGACGCGCTGCTCGGCGCCGACGGGCCCATCGTTCGTACGTACTACGGGGTCGTACCCGGCGGCAACTTCGAAGGACAGTCCATTCTCCACGTGCCGCAGGATCCGGATGCCGCGGCCGCCGCGGCCGGCGTGAGTGCCGATCGGCTCCGCGACGCGGTCGCGCGGGCCCGGCCGGTGCTCTACGACGCGCGCGCGAAGCGAGTGTGGCCGGCCCGCGACGAGAAGATCCTGGCGTCATGGAACGGATTGATGCTCCGCGCGGTGGCCGAGGGCGGCCGCGCATTCGGCTCCCGTCGCTATCGCGAGCTGGCCGTCGCCAACGGTGAGTTCCTGTTCCGCGAGATGGTGCGGGACCACCGCGTGCTGCGCTCGCACAAGGATGGACGGACCCGCATCGCCGGCTACCTCGAGGATCAGGCGGCCGTCGCGCTCGGCGCGCTGGCGCTCTACGACCTGACGTTCGAGCGCCGGTGGCTCGACCGCGCGCGGGCGCTCGGCGATGCGATGGTCGCCTGGTACTGGGACGACACCGTGGGCGCGTTCTTCGACACGGCGACCGACCACGAGCCGTTGATCACGCGACCGCGCGACGTGACCGACAACGCGACGCCGTCGGGCACGTCGCTCGCCGTCGAGCTGTCGCTGCGGCTGGCGGCGTTGTTCGACGACGACGCGCATCGTGGACGCGCCGGGCGTGTGCTGGCGGCACTCGCCGACGGCATGGGCCAGATGCCACTGGCGTTCGGGCACCTGCTCGAGGCGGCGGACCTCGCGGTCCGCGGGGCCACCGAACTGGCGATCGTCGGCGATCCGGCAACTGAGGAGTTCCAGGCGTTCGCGGCGGTGGCGGCCCATCGCTTCATCCCCGCACTCGTGCAAGCGGGCGGCCGCGCCGACCAGAACGCCGACATCCCACTGCTCGCCGACCGGGCGACGCATACGGGCGCGACCGCGGCATACCTGTGTCACCACTATGTGTGTGAAGCACCGGCCGCGGACCCCACAACCCTCAGGGCGCAGTTGGACGCGGCCGGCGCGCGCTGACCCCGCGCGGCGTCGCGCTACCGCAGTACGGTGCGGAAGACGAACGACGTATCGACGAGGAAGAAGGAGCGGTTGATGCCGCTGGGGTCGAACGCCACATAGCGCGGGCCGGCGCGGAGCACGAGCAAGGGGAGTCCGGCGGGTGCGAAGTGCGCGGCGGATTCGATGGCGGCCGCGACCCGGCCACACACCGCGGCGTCGGTCACGACGTGTACGGCGCTCGAATCGAGCCCGCTGAGCCCGAGGCCGTTCATCAAACTCACCTCGTCGGCGGCGTGGGAGGCGACCATCTCCTTGAGGGCGGCGATGCGCAATTCGCCGCCGTCCACGGTCCCGGCACAGGCGCCCTTGGCGTCGCGAACGGCGGGCGCGTCGGCCCGCCGCAAGGCGAGCGTCTGCGCGCTGGCGACACCGGGCATGTGTCGGAGCGCGTCGGCGGCCGCGTCGAGCGCGCTCACCGAGCCGGCATCACGCAACCGCACCAGGTAGTAGCCGTCCACGCCGCCGTCGCTGTGATCGCCCCCCACCACCACCCCGCACACCCGATCGACCGCGGCCTGCCGCTGAGCCTGCGACGCGGCGGAGTCGAAGTGCGCGGCCAGCAGGTTGCGGACGTAGCGCATGCCCGGACGCGCGGACGTCGTGATCGTTCCCAGCGAGTCGAGGACGTTCTCGGGAATCGTGTCGGGAGCGAGTGGCGGCACGAACTCCTGCGACGCGCAGGCCGGCCGCGGCACCAGCGCGACACGCTGTGCGGACACCGGGCGCGCGAACAGCGCGCCGGCCGCGACCAGCAGGAATGCGCCGGTCCGCCGTGCTACTCCCACCACAGCCGTACCGTCGCCCACGATTCGGGGTTGAAGAGTTCGGGATCCAGCTTCACGTTCACCCGCACGTCTGAATAGTCCTCCTCGTACACCAACTTCCCCGCTGCGAGTACCTGGACCTGCTCGGCCAACCATCCGCCGGGCTTGGGCACGTACTGGTTGAAGCGGACGTCCTGCCACGACGTGCCCGCCGCATTGGCCTGAATGAGCCGCACGAACAGCAGCCGGTCGGCGTCCACCCAGAATTGTGTCGAGGTGGTGTCGCCCGCGTTCGCGCCCACCACGTACACCGGCCGCCCCTGGAAGGTGTCACGATGGAATCGGGTCAGATCGACGCCTTCGTCCCGCAACGCCGTCGCCGTGCGGGCAACGGGCTGCTTGTACACGTCGAATCCGAGGATGAGCAGCAGGTTCCGCGCCGCGGTGGCCCGGGTGAGCTTGCCGCCCGCGAAGCTGTAGGTGCTGTCGTTCCGGAAGATGGCGCCGTCCCGCTTGGCCGCCTCTCCCATGTCGATGCGCAGGCGGCCGGGTGCGGACAGGGCTTCGTGCCAGGTCTGGACGCGCGCCTGCGATCCGTCGGGTTTGTACCAGATGCTCTTCTGGACGAAAGTGAGCGTCGGATACCAGGTGTCCGCGTAGCGGTCGTGCATGGCGGCCAGGACCTGATGGCCGTCGGTGGGCGCGGGCCCCTGGGCGCCGAGCAGCGTGGGGACCGCGAGCATGGCCAGGGAGAGCAGTCGGCGCATGGAAGGCTCCGATTGATGATGGCGAACGAGAGGCCGGCTCGGCGCGGGAACGTGGATGGCGGCGAATGCCGGACTGCCTGAAAACTACGAGATGAGTGACGTGGCCGGAGGGTCGGGGAGATTGCCCGTTTCAGGCCTCGAGCCGGTACCCCGCTTTCCAGACCGTCAGGATGTGGCGGGGCTTGGAGGGGTCGTCTTCGAGCTTGCGACGCAACTCGGCGATGTGGATGTCCACCGTGCGCGTCATGACGTCGGCGCTGTAGCCCCAGACTTCCTTCAGGAGTTCGAGCCGCGAGACCACGGCCCCCCGACGTCGCACGAGCATCAGCAGGAGGTCGAACTCTTTGGGGCTCAGCGCCACCGGTTGGTCGCCGCGGGTGACGGTGCGCGATGCCGGGTTGATCTCCACGGCGCCGAACCGCTCGACCGCTTCGAGGCCCATCCCGCCTTCGGCCTGACGCGCCCGGCGGAGCAGCGCCGCGACACGTGCCAGCAGCTCCAGCACGCCGCACGGCTTGGTGACGTAGTCGTCGGCGCCCAGGCGGAAGCCGAGGACCTTGTCGGTCTCCTCGCCGCGCGCCGTGAGAATGAGGACGGGCATCTGCAGGCCTTCGTCGCGCAGCGCGCGCAGGACGCGGTAGCCGTCCATGCCGGGCAGCATGAGATCGAGAATGACGAGGTGCGGTCGCCAGTCGCGGGCCCGGGCGAGACCGGTCTCGCCGTCGCCGGCCACGTCGGCCTCGTACCCTTCGATCTCGAGGCCAGTGCGCAGCCCGTATGCGAGGTCGGGGTTGTCTTCGATGATGAGAATGCGATTCATGCGGGGGATTCCTCGGGCACGGTGGCTTCACTGGCCTGCAAGGTGAAGATGACACGCACGCCGCCGCCGGGCGATGTTTCCATGCTGCAATGCCCACCGTGCATCTGCACCAGTTCCCGGACCACCGACAGACCGATGCCGCTGCCTCCCGTACCGCGCTCGGCATTGCGACCCAATCGCACGTACGGCTCCCAGACGCGGGGACGATCGACCTTCGACACGCCCGGCCCCTCGTCGTCGATCCAGATCCGCACCCACTCCCGCGTGCGCGCGCTGCCGACGGTGATCGTCTGGCCTTCGGGACCGTACTTCGCGGCGTTGTCCAGCAGGTTGAGCAGGATCTGGCGGAGCGCATTGCGGTCGACGAGGGCCACGAGCCCGATCTCGATTTCGGCGCGAAGCTTCATCTTCCGCGAGCGCGCCAGCGGCGCGAAGAGTTCGAGGGCGTCGCGCAGTTCCTTCGCGACGTCGGTGGGCACCGGCGCAATGCGGTTCTGCCGGCGTTCGGCGCGCGCGAAGTTGAGCACGTTCTCCACCAGGTACGTCAGCCGCCGGGCCTCCTGATCGATGATGCCGGCCGACCGGATCCGTTCTTCCTCGGTGCGCAGCTTCCCCATGTGCAGCAGTTCGGAAAACCAGCGGATCTGGGCGAGCGGCGTGCGCAGTTCGTGCGACACGCCGGACACGAACTCGGTGCGCAGGCGCGCCAACTCCTGTTCGCGGCGCAACTGCACGAGCGCGATGGCGAGCAGCAACGCCATCAGCAGGAGCAGCGCGAGCAGCATCGGGAGCCGCGACGGGGGGAGCCCGCCGACGATCAGGCGGTCCGCCACGTCCGGGCGCAACGCGATGCGCAGCACGAGGCGTCCGAAGTTCGATTCGAGCGTATCCGTGGCGTTGTAGTTCAGGTCGTACTGCCCCGGCGATCCGAACAACGGATTGCCGGCTCCATCCTCCACGACCATCGAGAGCACGGAATCGAGCGGCATGTTCCCCACCAGCGACGGCGGCAGCAAGGCGCTGCGACGATACACGGCCCGAAATGCCGGGGTGAGGAACGGCAGCGGGGGGGTCTCGTACCCGTAGATGACCACGGGGCGTCCGTCCATGTTGCGCGAGACGAGGAATACGAGCAGGCGGGGGCGCAGCTCGACGTGCCCCAGGATCATCACGTACGAATCGTTGGTGACGATCACCCGCATCGTTGCCTGCGGCCGCGCCGCGATCTCCGAGGAACCGTAGGCCTTGGGGAGCATCTCCTTGAGCGGCGGCATCCGTTTCACGTACCCCAGGATCGTGTCCCGCGCCCAGCGCAGTTCGCCGGAGGACGCGTTCGTCGGCGTCGTCAGGAGCGGTCCGTCGGGCCAGTCGATTCTGAAGTAATACCGCACGCTGTCCAGACACTTGCACCAGCCGGCGTAGTCGTGTGCCAGCGCGGCGACCCCCTCGGGGGAGAGCAACGACTCCGGCAGGCGTTCCGGATTCACGCGCATGGCAGCCTGGCCGAGCGACGGAATCATGTTCGTGAGCAGCTCGTTCTTGATCTGCTGCCCGAACTGCCAGTCGGCGAACGATGCGTAGTCGCGCAGCGTCCGCTCGGCGGTGAGGCGGTGGCCGCGCGCCGCCACCTGGGCCTCGTACACGAGCATCGCGGTGATCACGAGCGCGAGCCCGAGAACCACCACGGTGCCGATGAGCCGGGAGGGGCGCGAGGGGGTCATGATAGGTCGAAATGAAACCCTCCGGCCGGAGGCCAGCCAGAGTGGCCGTGGCGTCTTACCAAAGGCTTACAGCGGCCGACGCCACCCGCGGCGACGGACGCACTCGGCTTGACTGTAGAAACCAATGCAGCAAACTCCACGCATGACCACCGCGATGCCGTCTTTCGTTCGGGGCATGTTCAGCGGGGCCGTCCACGACGCCCTGCTCTTCCCGTACCCCGATTCGCTGGAGCGTCGCGACCCCGACGAGGCCGAGCGCGTAGGCGCGCTCATCGACTGCCTGCGCCGGATCGAACGTGATCTCGTAGACTCGGAAGCCATCGACGAACACGAGACGGTGCCGGAGCCGATCGTTCGGGCGCTCGCCGATGGCGGGCTGCTCGGATTGACGATACCCGTGGAGTACGGGGGCGCCGGACTGTCGCCGGCGGGATACGCCCGGGTCATCGGCGAGTTGTCGCGCATCGACGCGAGCGTGGCCGTGCTGGTGGGTGTGCACTGCGGCTTGGGCGCACGCGCCATCGTGTTGTACGGCACCCCGGACCAGAAGGCGCGCTACCTGCCCATGCTGGCCCGCGGCGAGACGCTGGCGGCCTATGCGCTCACCGAACCCGAGACCGGCTCCGACGCCCAGCACATCCACACGCGTGCCGCGCGCGGCGCCGACGGCGCGTCCTGGATTCTGAACGGGCACAAGCAGTGGATCGGCAACGGCCACCGGGCCGGCGTCATCGTCACCTTCGCGCAGACCGAAGTCGAACGTCGTGGCCGGCGCACGCACCGACCCACGGCGTTCGTCATCCGCTCCGACATGGCCGGCTTCAAGGTGATGAGCACCGTACGCAAACTCGGCATTCGGGGATCGACGCAGGCCGAACTGGTGTATGAGAACCTGATGGTCCCCGACGATCATGTGCTGGGGACGGTGGGCAAGGGGTTCGCGGTCGCGGTGCACGTGCTCAACGGTGGCCGCCTCTCCCTGGCCGCGGGGTGCACGGCCGCCACGAAGCGGATTCTCGGGCAGATGACGACGTTCGCCGAGGAGCGGGTGCAATTCGGCCGGCCGATCGCCGACTTCGAGATCACGCAACGCAAACTGGCCCGCCTGGCGTCGGACACGTACGCCGCGGACGCGATGCTCGGGGTGCTGACGGCGATGGCCGCGGACCCGGCCAGCGACTCGGCGCTCGAGGCGGCCTGTTGCAAGGTGTTCGCCAGCGAACTGCTCTGGCGGGCCGCTGACGAGATGGTGCAGGTGGCCGGCGGGCGCGGGTACGTGAAACCGTACCCCTACGAACGGACGCTGCGCGACGCACGGATCAATCGGATCTTCGAGGGCACCAACGAGATCCTGCGATTGTTCATCGCACTCAACGGCATCCAGGGACCGGCCGGAGCGCTGCGGGAGATCGCCGCCGCGCTGAAGCATCCGCTGCGCCATCTGGGACTGATCAGCGGGTTCGCCGCGTCGCGGCTGCGCAGCCGCCTGGGGGCGACGGGAACCCTGGACACCGCGCTGCATCCGCGCCTCGAAGGACACAAGCGCTACTTCGAGAAGCACGTGCGGGAGTTGAGCGAGGGCACCCGGCACCTGCTCGAGACGTATCGGGAGGAGATCGCGGAACGGCAGCAGGAGCTGGAACGGCTGGCCGACATGGCCGTGGAGTTGTTCGCGACGGCGACCGTGCTGGCACGCACACAGCGGCTGATCGCCGATCGCGGAATCGCGGCGTGCATGCACGAGGTGGACCTCTGCGACCTGTTCGTCGCCGATGCCGGTCGCCGGTTCGGGGCCGCACGCGACACCCTGCAATCGATCCAGGATGAGACGCGACGCGCGATCGCGAGGTCCATACGAGACGAGGGCGGATACGCCGTCCCCGACGCGCTGCTGGATTGGCCTCAACGGATGGAGTGACATGCGACGCATTTTCGACATCTCGATGCCGGTGGAATCCGGAGGGCTCGTGTACCCGGGCAATCCGGAGATCCGGATCGAGCTGCAGCAGGCGATCGCAGAGGGCGCGTCGTCCAACGTGTCCCACATCGACTTCGGATCGCACACCGGTACGCACGTGGACGCACCCCGGCACTTTTTCGACGACGGGGCCGGCGCCGACACGCTCCCGCTGGATGTCCTGATGGGCCCGGCCCTGGTGATCGCGGTGGAGCCCGACCTGATGGCGGTTTCGGCGGAGCAGTTGCGCGCCCACGACCTCACCCACGTGACGCGCCTCCTCATCCGGACCCGCAATTCCGGATTCATCCGGGAGCACGACTTCCGGAACAACTTCACCTACCTGGCGCCGGACGGCGCGGCGTACCTGGTGGAACAGGGGGTGAAGCTGGTCGGGGTGGACTACCTGTCGGTGGAGCAGTTTCACTCGGGGCACCACCGCACGCACCGCACGCTGCTCGAACACGGTGTGGTGATCATCGAGGGCCTCGATCTGAGCGAGCCGCCCCCGGGGGTCTACGAGCTTCGGTGCCTGCCCCTCCGGCTCACCGGACTCGATGGCGCGCCCGCGCGCGCCGTGCTGCTCAGCTCCTGAGCGTTCGGCTTCCTTCTTCCTTTCTCTTTCCGGTACACGAAACGATGCAATTGGCGATGATTGGTCTTGGCCGCATGGGCGGCAACATGGTGGAGCGCCTGATGCGCGAGCGCCACGGCGTGGTGGTGTACGACCGGAGCGCCGATGCGGTGCAGAAGGCCGTCACGCTCGGTGCCACGCCGGCCCGCGACCTGGCAGATCTGTGCGCGCAGCTCAAAGCGCCGCGCGTGGTCTGGATCATGGTGCCGGCCGGCGCCCCCGTAGACGAGACGATCGATGCGCTGAGCGCGCACCTCACCGAGGGCGACGTCGTCATCGACGGCGGCAACTCCAACTTCAAGGATTCCATGCGCCGTGCGGCGGCGCTGGCGGAACGGAAGATCGAGTTCGTCGACGCCGGAACGAGCGGCGGAATCTGGGGCCTCGAGAACGGCTACTGCCTGATGGTGGGCGGCTCGCGCCGCGCGGTGACCTACTGCGAACCGATATTCAAGACGTTGGCGCCTCCCGACGGCTTCGCCCACGTGGGGCCGGCGGGCGCGGGCCACTACGTGAAGATGGTGCACAACGGCATCGAGTACGGGCTGCTCCAGGCGTACGCCGAAGGATACGAGGTGCTCCACGCGTCCAAGACCTTCCCCGGACTCGACCTCGAACAGATCGCCTCGGTGTGGCAACACGCGAGCGTCGTACGCTCGTGGCTCAACGAGCTGGCCATGCGCGCCTTCTCCAAGGATGCGTCGCTCGGCGCAATCAAGGGCTGGGTGGCCGATTCGGGTGAGGGCCGGTGGACCGTGAACGAGGCCATCGATCTCGACGTCCCGGCGCCCGTGATCACGCTGTCGCTGCTCACCCGCTTCCGCTCCCGCCAGGAGGACAGCTTCTCGGCCAAGGTCATCGCCGCGTTGCGCAACGAGTTCGGCGGTCACGCGGTGAAGGCGGAATGACGGCGGATCCCAAGCGCGTCGCGGCGCGGCCCAAGCGAGCCCGGCGGGGGAACGGTGCGGAACAACGGAACGCGGATCCATGCACGATGGTGGTCCTCGGCGCATCCGGCGACCTGTCGCGGCGCAAGCTCATGCCGGCGCTGTACCAGATGGCGAAGGACGAACTGCTGCCCGAGCCGTTCCAACTGCTCGGCGTAGGCCGCGATTCCTACGACGACGCGGCCTTTCGCAAGTTGATGCGCGCGGAACTGGCCAAGTCCGACGAGATCGAGGGCGTGGACGACGCCGTCTGGAAGCGGCTCAGCGCGCAGATTCACTACGTGTCGGGTGACTTCGCGCAGGCTGCCACCTACACCGCCATCCAGGAGCGCCTGGCGGCCATCGAGGAGCCTCGTCCGGCCGAGGCGCGCAATCGGCTGTTCTACCTGGCCGTACCGCCGAGCGTGTTCGAGGACATCGTGCGTCACCTGTCCGCGAGTGGCCTCGCGCCGAAGGCGGGCGGTGCCGACGAGCGGCCCTGGCGCCGGGTCGTAATCGAGAAGCCGTTCGGCCACGATCTCGCCACCGCGCAGGAACTCAACCACTTGGTGCTGGAGCTGTTCGACGAGTGCCAGCTATTCCGCATCGATCACTACTTGGGCAAGGAGACCGTCCAGAGCATTCTCGTGTTCCGCTTTGCCAATGCGATCTTCGAGCCGCTCTGGAACCGGCAGTCCATCGCCCACGTCCAGATCACGGTGGCCGAGACGGTGGGGGTGGAGCAGCGCGGCGGGTACTACGAGGAAGCGGGCGTGGTCCGCGACATGTTTCAGAACCACCTCATGCAGCTCCTCGCGCTCACCGGCATGGAACCGCCGGTCACGATGAGCGCCGATGCGGTCCGCGACGAGAAGGTGAAGGTGTTGCGATCGGTGCGGTGGATGGGCCCCGCCGACGTCGATAACTCGGTGGTGCGAGCCCAGTACCGGGCCGGATCTCAGGGCGGCGTCGAGGTTCCGGGCTATCGCCACGAGCCGATGATCGCACCGGATTCGGTGACGCCGACGTTTGCTGCCATGCGACTGTACCTCGACAACTGGCGATGGAAGGGCGTGCCATTCTTCCTGCGGTCGGGCAAGCGCATGCCTGACCGGGTGTCGGAGGTGTCGGTGCAGTTTCGCGATCCGCCGCACCTGATGTTCGGCCATGAGACGCGCAAGCTGCTGGCCCCGAACACCCTCGTCATGCGCATCCAGCCGGACGAGGGCGTCTCGCTGTCGTTTCAGGTGAAGACGCCGGGCGCCGCGTACCAGCTGGCCAAGCAGATGGAGGTGGCGCCGGTGGCGATGGACTTCGCCTACCGCGATGCCTTCGGCGACGTGAATCCGCCGGCCTACGAGACGCTGCTGCTCGACGTGATGCTCGGCGATGCGACGCTCTTCACGCGCAGTGACGAGGTGGAAGCCGCGTGGCGCGTGGTGGACCCGATCCTCGACTACTGGGACGCGCATCCACCGACCCGCATGGACACCTACGAGGCCGGCACGTGGGGGCCGGCCGCGGCCAATCAACTCATCGCGCAGAACGGATTTTCGTGGCGCGAGCCGGAGCCGGCCGACGACTGACCCCCCGGCGTGACTGGCGGGGGCTCAGCGCCCGCCGCCGTCGTGGTCGCGGTCTCCCCCACCGGGTCGGCGGCGCGGGGGACCATAGCCGCGGCGGAGCATCATGCTGGCGCTCAGCGTGTCACCCCACGATTCGGTGACACGCGCCGTGACAATGCGATCGAGGAGCGGATACGTCCGCTTGACGTACGCGTTCCCCTCCCGCTCGATCGAATCCTGGGCCGGCCCCGTGCCACGTGGCGGCCCCTGGCCGTAACCGCTGTAGAGCGAATCGACCACGTCCATTCCCTTGATCACCTGCGCGATGGGCGGGAATCCGATCCCGCCCAGTGTGTCCAGCCGGGCATTGTCGCGCTCGTTGACGTACAGCTGCACCGTTCGCGACTGCGGCCCGCTGCGCGCGAACGCGATCATGCCGCGCTGGTTGCTGCGCATCATGGGATCGTCGGCGATGCGCCGGTTCCGCCACTCCGCGTTCACCGCGGGGTTGCCCGAGATGCCCCACTGCGCCAGGGACCCCTTCACGACACGGAAGAAGTAGGTGTTGTCGTAGTAGCCGTTGGAAACCAGGAAGTAGAACCGGTCGACGCCGAACGGCGCCCAGTCGCGGTGCGCCATCACCAAGAACGGGCCGCGCGTCGTCTGGAATTCCACGCGGAAGCTGTCCGGCGCCGGCGTCATCAGTTCTTCGGGCGTCGGTTCGAGCAACGGAGATCGATGCGAGCAGCCGAGAATGGCCGTGCTCACAGCGAAGACGAGGAGGACCGCGGAACGTCGCATGGGTTGGATCAACATGACCAGGGCATCAGAAATCGCTCGGACCGAGCCCACCCCGACCGGGGTAGGCCCGACGTGGTACCCGGCCGGACCGTCCGAAGGTCCGCCGGCCCGCGGGACGCCTCACGTTGCCGGCTTGCTTGCACCGACGCCGCCACTCAGCGGAGGGCGTCGAAGTCGATGTATCCCTGGCGGGGATCGGTGTGCACCAGCCGCAACTTGACCCGGTCGCCGACATCCAATCCGTGCTGGCCGTGCACGACCATGCCCTCGGCGGGCGGATGGAAGAGTCGAGCGAAGGTCCCATGATCGGAGGCGCCGGTCACGATCCCATCGAACACGTCGCCGATCCGGTGGGCCAACAGCAGGGCCGCGGCGACCTTGCGCATCGTCCGCTCCACCTTGTTTGCGGCATCTTCACGTTCGGTGCAGTGCGCGGCGATCGCCGAGAGTTCGTCGTTGGAATACGGGGCGTCGGTGCCGGCAATGGCGGCCTTGGCCAGACGCTGCGTCACGAGGTCCGCATACCGCCGATTGGGCGCGGTCGCGTGCGAATAGTCGTGCACCGCGAGGCCGAAATGGATGCCGGGATCCTTGCCCGGCATGTCGAGGGCGTACTCGCCCGGGCCCATGAGTTTGACCACGGTGAGGGACAGATCGGGAAACCGCAGCGGGTCCGCCGCCCGGCGCGTGCTCAGAAAGTGCGCCAGCGCCAGCGAATCGGGCTTCGTCGGGAGCGCGATGTCATACTGCTTCGCGAGGTCGACGATCCGACTCCACCGTTCCGGCTCCCGCACCACGCGGCGGATGCCGGAGCGCCCCTTGGATTCGAGAAAGACCGCGATGGCGATGTTCGACGCGATCATGAAGTCCTCGATGAGATCGCGCGCCTTGCTCTTCCGGGTGAGGGCGAGGTCCACCACCCGGCCGTCCTTCGCCACCGGCGTGGCTTCGATGGTGTCCAGTTCCAGGGCGCCGTTTCGCAGGCGCTGCGACTTGAGCCGTTGTGCGGCTTCGGACTGCAGCCGTAGCTGTTGCTGGAGCGCGGCGTTCGCCGCCACATTGGCCGGCGGCGTCCCGCCCTCCAGCCACGCGCCCACATCGTCGTAGGCGAGTTTGGCCTGATTGCGGATCACGGCGCGATACACGTCCTGCGTCGTCACCGCGCCGTGCGGGTCCACGACGGTCTCGATGACCAGGGCGAGCCGGTCTTCGTTCTGGTTCAGGGAGGTCAGGCCCGTGGACAGCTTTTCGGGGAGCATCGGGAACATCTCGACGCCCGTATACACCGACGTGGAATTGGTGCGGGCATGCAGGTCGAGCGGCGAGTCCTTGGGCACCAGCGCATCGACGTCGGCAATAGCGACGAGGAGCCGGATACAGTCGCCGGGCAGCTGCTCCGCGGCTTCGGCCTGGTCCAGATCGAGGGACGAATCGTTGTCGATGGACGACCAGAGCAGTTGGCGGAGGTCGCGCGCGCCCGCGGGAATGGGGGCCGGGGCCGTGAGCGCGTCGAGCTGCCGTTGCGCGTCGCCGGGATACGCCGGCTCGAACCCGTACTTCGCCGCGATGCGTCGGGCGGCAGCGTCGAGATCGAAAGTGCCGGGCACGCCGTGCTTCGGCGCATGGTTCGGGTCGTGCGGGCCGTGGTTCGAGATACGCGTGCTCCGATGGAGGTGAAGGCCGGTTGTGTGAATCTGCCCGGCCGGGCATGATTGGGGCAATGTCGGCAGCCGGTAGTCCCAAGACCCGCGTGCAGGATGCGACGCCACCGTCCCGCGACGAATCGCCGCCGGAGACGTGTGATTACTGCGGCAGCACCGAGTTGCAATGGGTCAAATGCAAGTTGATCTGCCGGAACTGCCGGCAGATCAACAAGAGTTGCGCGGACCTGTAGCCCCGACGAACCGACCATCAGCGGCCGGCCGCGAACGTCACTCGAAGTCCAGCGCCAGATCCATGGCGGGCGCCGAGTGCGTGAGCGCCCCCACGGAGATCCAGTCCACGCCGCATTCGGCGATTTCCCGCACGGAATGCAGCGTCACGCCGCCGCTCGCTTCGACCGTGGCCCGTCCGGCCACGAGGGCCACACACTCGCGCATCTCGGCGGGGGACATGTTGTCGAGCATCACGATGTCGGCGCCGGCCCGGACGGCGGCCTCTACCTGCTCGCGCCCCTCGCACTCCACCTCCACGCGCGTGCCCTCGGGCGCCGTCTCCCGCGCCCGACGTACCGCCAGGGCGATGTCGCCCTGGAGCGCCGCCAGGTGGTTGTCCTTGATCAGCACGGCCGATGCCAGGTCGAAGCGATGGTTGGTGCCCCCACCCGCCCGCACCGCGTACTTCTCCAGCATCCGCCACCCGGGGGTCGTCTTCCGCGTGTCGAGGATCCGGGCCTTCGTGCCCCGCACGGCCTCGACGTAGCGCGCCGTGAGCGACGCGATGCCGGAGAGCCGCTGCATGAAGTTCAGGCCCACGCGCTCGGCGGCGAGTATGGAGCGTGCATGTCCCGTGATGAACAGCACCGAGTCGCCCGCCTCCACATGCGTGCCGTCCTCAGCATCGATGCGGATCGACACCTTGGGGTCGAGCAGACGGAACGACTCGACCACCAGCGGCACGCCGGCCACGACACCCGCCTGTCTGGCCGTGAGGGATGCCCGCGCGCGACGCTCGGTGACCACGGTGGCGATGGTCGTGATGTCGTTGAAGGCGCCGTCCTCCTCCAGAGCCGAACGCACGAGGGTATCGAGCGCTCCCGGCGCGAGCGGGAAGAGCAGCCCGGTTCGCGACATCTCCGGAATGGACGGCGTGGACAACGGCGTGATCATGCGCGGCACACCGGGGCGATCGGACTGGGGCTGCGGCATTGGCCTATTCCCCGGGATCACCCACCGGGGCAAGGGCGCTGGTGCCGCCGATGGAGACCATACGTTCGATGGCTCGGCGCGCGCGGCGCGCGATGTCGGGTGGGACGGTGATGTGGTGCTCGTTGCGCTTCAGCGCGCCAAGCACCTTGGGCAGCGTCGTGACCTTCATGTACGCGCAGACGGCGCGGTCGTTTGCGGCGTAGAACGTCTTGGTCGGATTCTCGCGACGCAGACGGTGCAGGATGCCGACTTCCGTGGCCACGATGAATTCGTCGGCTGGAGACTGCGCGGGACGGCGGATCATCCCCTCCGTGGACAGGATCTCCACACCATCTCCATCGACGTCGCCCGCCGAGAGCGCCTCGAGCACCGACGTCGAGCACCCGCACTCCGGATGGACCAGAAACTCCGCCTTCGGGTGCGCCGCGCGCTGCGCATTCATGTGCGCGGGATCGATGCCCGCATGTACGTGACACTCCCCCATCCACACGTGAATGTTGTCGCGTCCGGTCATGCGCCGCACGTGCGCGCCGAGAAACATGTCGGGGAGAAAGAGAATCTCCTTCTCGGCCGGGATCGCGTTCACCACGTCCACGGCGTTCCCCGACGTGCAGCAGTAGTCGCTCTCCGCCTTCACCTCGGCCGTCGTATTCACGTACGACACGACGACGGCCCCCGGATGCTCGGCCTTCCACTCGCGGAGCTGCGGGGCATCGATCGTCGCGGCCAGCGAGCAGCCGGCCGCCATGTCGGGAAGCAGCACGGTCTTGCCGGGCGAGAGAATTGCCGCCGTTTCGGCCATGAAATGCACGCCGCAGAAGACGATCACACTGGCCTCGGTCTTCGCCGCTTCGCGCGACAGCCCGAGCGAGTCACCCACGTAGTCGGCCACGTCCTGCACTTCGGGGCGCTCGTAGTTGTGCGCCAGAATCACGGCATTCCGCGTGGCGGCGAGGGCGCGGATCTCATCGTGCAGCTTGCCGGCCGAACGATCGCGAGGCGCTTCAGGGGTAGAAGACATATGCTTGATATTAGCAGCGGAAGCCCGGCCGATGTTCCAACCGGTCAAACGCGCGTTTAGAGCTCGATGTGCCGCCCACGCCATTCCCCTTTGGCCCGCGGGAAGTCGCTCCGGTAGTGGCCCCCGCGCGATTCGCGGCGCCGGAGCGCCGACCGGGCAATCAGGCTGGCCGTCTGGATCAGATTGAGCTCTTCGGTGGCCCCCTCGGGCAGCCGGCGCTCGATGTCGCCGAGCGTGGCCAGGGCACTCTTGAGCCCTGCGGCACTGCGAATGATGCCGGCGTACTGCCACATGATCATGCGCACGAGGTCGGCCGCGACCTGCGCGGCGCCGCGATCGTGGAGCACGGGCACACTCCACCGACTCTTGCGCGGTAGCCGCGTGAGTTCCGGGGTCTCGCGCAGCCGGGCGGCCACGCGCTCGGCAAACACCAATCCTTCGAGCAGCGAATTCGAGGCCAGCCGGTTGGCGCCGTGCACGCCGGTGCGCGACAGCTCACCGACGGCGAACAGTCGCCGGAGACTCGCGCGTCCGTACAGATCGGTGGCCACGCCGCCCATCATGTAGTGCGCCGCCGGTGTCACCGGAATCAGGTCCCGGTGCGGGTCGATACCGCGCGCCTTGCAGATGGCGTCGATGCCGGGAAAGCGCCGGGCGAACACGCGCCCGATCTTGCGCGCATCCAGGAATACCCGGTGACCCGCGCGCTGCTCGCGGAAGATGGCGCGCGCCACGATGTCGCGCGGCGCCAGCTCCGCCTCCGGATGCTTCTTGACCATGAACCGCACTCCACGGTCGTTCACCAGCTTGGCGCCTTCGCCGCGCACGGCCTCGGAGATGAGCTGGAGCGGGTTCTCCGGCGTATCGAGTGCGGTGGGATGGAACTGGACGAATTCCATGTCGGCCAGTATCGCACCGGCGCGGTGCGCGATGGCGAACCCATCACCGGTGGCGACCACGGGATTCGTGGTATGGCGGTACACCTGCCCACACCCCCCCGTGGCGAGCACGGTCGCGTCGGCGATGATTTCCGTGGGGTGTCCCTTTACGCTCGCCCGCACCCCGTACACCGTGCGGCGCGACACGATGAGGTCGAGCACGCGCGCCTTCTCGAGCACGCGGATCTTCCGGTTCGCGCGCACCCGTTCGATGAGCGTCCGGGCCACCTCGGCACCGGTCTGATCACCGTGGGCGTGGACGATGCGCGACGCCGAGTGCGCGGCCTCGCGTCCGAGGATCAGCTGGCCACCCGGGCCGAGATCGAACTCGGCGCCGGCCGTCTGCAATTCGCGCACGCGGTCGGGCCCCTCTTCCACCAGCACGCGCACCGCCGCCGCGTCGCACAGTGCCGCGCCGGCGGCCAGCGTGTCTCGGCGGTGGAGTTGCGGCGAATCGCCAGCGCCCAGGGCGGCGGCAATGCCGCCCTGCGCGTACGCGGTAGCGCTGTCGAACAACGACCGCTTGGTGAGCAGCAGCACCTCCCCGTGCTCCGACGCGCGCAGGGCGGTGTGCAGGCCGGCCACACCGCTGCCCACCACGAGAAACCGCGTCCTGAGCCGCTCGATCATGGATCGGAATCAATTGACCATGCGAGCCTTGCGGTACCCCGCGTACGCACACGATTGTTCACGCCATGCGAAAGCTGCTCATCCTCGTGGGCGTGCTGCTCGCCGCCCATGTGGTGTTGCTTTTCGTGCACCCGGCCGGCGCGGTGTCTCCCGTCATCGACCCCAACGCAGTCAATATCGGCATCGTGTTCGACGTCGGCGGCCGGGGGGACAAGTCGTTCAACGACGCGGCGTATATTGGCGGCGAGCGGGCCGAGAAGGAACTCGGGGTCCACGTTCGGTTCATCGAGCCCGGCGACGGGTCGGACCGCGAAGCCGGGCTCCGCATTCTCGCCGCCGAGGGCATGAAGCTGGTGATCGGCATCGGGTTCATCTTCACCGACGACCTCGTCCAGCTCGCCAAGGAATACCCGAACACCGACTTCGCGGGCGTCGACTTCTCGGTGGCCACCGACAGTGCCGGCCATCCGATTCCGCCGCCGCCCAATCTGGCAGCGCTCAAGTTCCGGGAGCAGGAAGGCTCGTTCCTGGTCGGCGCGATGGCGGCGCTGGTGGGCCACTCGAAGAAGGTGGGATTCATCGGCGGCATGAACTCGCCGCTCATTCAGAAGTTCCAGGCCGGCTATGCGGCGGGCGTTCACTACGTGTGCCCGGACTGCCAGGTGGTCGCACAGTACGCCGGCGTCACGCCTGAAGCATTCCGGAATCCGGGCAAGGGCAAGGAGCTGGCGCTCTCGCAGTACCAGGACGGGGTGAACGTGATCTTCCACGCCTCCGGATCCACAGGTCTGGGCGTCTTCGAGGCCGCCCGGCAGACGAACAAGCTGGCCATCGGCGTGGATGCCGATCAGTACTCGGAAGCGCCGGGCCACGTGCTCACGTCCATGGTCAAAGGCGTGGACGCCGCCGTGTTCGACGTCATCCAACGCGTGAAGGACGGCACGTTCAAGGGCGGCATCTACTCGTTCGGGCTGGCCCAGAACGGTGTGCGCTACGTCTATGATGAACACAACAAGGCGCTCATCCCCGACAGCGTCCACGCGCAACTGGAGCAGCTCAGGGCAGACATCATCGCCGGCAAGATCAAGGTGCCCACGACCCCATGACGACCCCCTCTCGAGCGTCCGGCGCCACGCCGGACGCGACGGGCGCACGCGCCGTGGCGGTGTCCATGCGCGGCATCGACAAGTCGTTCGGACCGGTACGGGCCAATCGCGGCGCCTCGCTGGAAGTGGCGCGCGGCGAGATCCACGCGCTGGTGGGTGAGAATGGAGCGGGAAAGTCGACGCTGATGCGCGTGCTCAGCGGCATGTACACGCCGAGCGCCGGCACGATGGTCGTCGACGGCCACGACGTGACCGGATGGACCACGGCCAGGGCCATCGCCGCCGGCGTCGGCATGGTGCACCAGCATTTCATGCTCGTGCCCACGCTCACCGTGGCCGAGAACATCGTGCTCGGACGAGAGATCACGCGGGTGGGGCAGCTCGACCGGCATGCCGCCGAGCGCGCGGTCGCCGATCTGTGCGAGCGCACCGGCCTCGTGGTGGCGCCCAACCGCAAGGTCAGCGACCTGTCGGTGGGCGAGGCACAGCGGGTGGAGATTCTCAAGACGCTCTATCGCGGTGCGACGATCCTGATTCTGGACGAACCCACCGCCGTGCTCTCGCCACCGGAAGTCGAGGAACTCTGGCGTGTGCTGGCGCGCATGCGCGACTCGGGCGACACCATCATTCTCATCACCCACAAGCTCGACGAGGTGATGGAGATCTCGACCACGGTCACGGTGATGCGGCACGGGCAGACGGTGGGACGCGTGGCGACGCGCGACACCTCACCGGCCGAGCTGGCCCGGTTGATGGTGGGACGTGACGTGGTGCTGGCCGGCGAGGGCGGGCCGGTGCCCGACCGCATCGTGAGTGCCGGCACCCAACGGGCGGCGCTCGAGGTGCGGGAACTCACGGTGGCCGACCCACGCAAGGCACACGCCGTGGACGGCGTGAGCTTCTCCATTGCGCCGGGCGAGATTCTCGGCATCGCCGGTGTCGAGGGGAACGGACAGACGGAACTGATCGAGGCGATCGCTGGCCTGCGCGAGGCGGCGTCGGGCGCGGTGCTGCTGGACGGCCGTGACATGACGCGGCAGAGCGTGCGGGAGCGCGGCGACGCCGGCCTGTCCCACATTCCCGAGGACCGGCAGCAACGCGGCCTGGTGCTCGACTATTCGATCGCCGAGAACCTCGTCCTCGGCCAGCAGCACCGGTTCTCGCGCCACGGGGCGCTGGACGAAGCGCGAATCGCCGACAACGCGCGCCGGCAGATCGACCGGTTCGACATCCGCCCCGCCGATGCCACGGCGCCCGCGCGAGCGCTCTCCGGCGGGAACCAGCAGAAGATCGTCATCGCCCGCGAGATGGGTCGCGATTTCAGCGTGCTGCTCGCCGCCCAGCCCACGCGCGGCGTGGACGTGGGCGCCATCGAATTCATCCACACGCAGCTGCGCAACGCCCGCGCCGGAGGCAAGGCCGTGCTGCTGGTGTCGGCCGACCTCACCGAAGTGTTGGCCCTCTCCGACCGCATCGCGGTGATGTACGGCGGGCGCTTTGCCGCGCTCCTGCCTCGATCAGACGCGAACGAGGAAGTGCTGGGTGCCTACATGACCGGCGCGTCGGGGCGCGCGGCATGACGGCACCCAAAGCGAGCGGGGCGCCGTCGCGCGCCCAACGTCTGCGCGTCCAATTCGAAGAAGCGGTGCTGCCGGCCATCGTGGCACTGCTCATCGCGGCGCTCGTCGGCGACGTGCTGATCATTACCTACGGACAGTCACCGGGCGCGGTGTACCGGCTGCTCATCGAAGGCACATGGGGCAATGCGTACGGATTGGGGCAGGTGCTCTACAAGGCCACGACGCTCACCTTCACGGGATTGTCGGTGGCCATCGGTCTGCGCGCCGGGCTGTTCAACATCGGGGCCGAGAGCCAGCTCGCGGCCGGCGGCTTCCTGGCGGCGGTTGTCGGAACGCTGCTGCCCACGGGCATTCCGACGCTCGTCGTGCTCCCCCTGTTCATTCTGGCGGCAG
This sequence comes from uncultured Gemmatimonadaceae bacterium, assembly GCA_963781765.1. Classification (GTDB taxonomy): domain Bacteria; phylum Gemmatimonadota; class Gemmatimonadetes; order Gemmatimonadales; family Gemmatimonadaceae; genus JAGWRI01. Next base: position 313,041 of record CAWAHC010000005.1, on the reverse strand, counting down.
CCGTCGGCGGCGGACTCGTGGGCGGCGCGGCGGGCGTGCTCAAGTCGAAGTGGGGCGCGCACGAGGTGATCACCACGATCATGCTCAACTTCATCGTGCTGGCGCTGTTGAACTACCTCACGGTGGCGCACTTCAAGGTGTTCGACACGCTGCACACGGCCGACATCCGGAGCGGGGCCATTGCCCGGTTGTCGGCCGTGCTGCCCGCGTTCCACGGATCGGCGGCGAACCTGGTGCTGCTGCTGGCGCTGGCCGCGACGGCTGTCGCGTGGTGGTACCTGTTTCGGTCGCGGGCGGGCTATGAACTGCGGGCGGCGGGGCTCCAACCGGGCGCCGCCGAGTACGGCGGCGTGCACGTGGCGACGATCTGGTGGAAGGCCATGCTCATCTCGGGGGCCGTGGCCGGCATCGGCGGCCTCAACTTCGTGCTGGGCTACAAGCACTACTACGAGGACGGCTTCAGCACGGGCGCCGGCTTCCTCGGCATCGCCGTCGCCCTGGTGGGTCGCAACAACCCGGTGGGTGTGGTGCTGGCGGCCCTGCTGTTCGGTACGCTGTCGCAGGGCGGGCTGGCGGTCAACGCGTTGGTGCCCAAGCAGATGGTTGAAGTGCTGCAGGCCGTGGTCATCGTCGCCGTGGCCACGTCGGTGCCCGAAGTCCGCCGCCTGCTGCGCAGTGCCCGCAGTCACGGAGGGCCGGACGCATGATGCTGCTGGCCTTCCTCTCGCAGACCATCCGCATCGCGATGCCCTACCTGTTCGCTTCGGCGGGTGGCGTGCTCTCGGAGCGGGTGGGGCTCATCGCCCTCGGGCTCGAGGGCTACATGCTTTCGGGGGCGTTCTGCGCGGCTCTGGGGGGCTACTACTCGCACAATCCATGGGTGGGCGTGCTCGCGGGCATCGCGGGCGGCGGCGCGTTCGCGGCGCTGTACGGCCTCTGCTCCATCCGCTACAAGGCCGACCAGGTGGTGGTTGGCGTCGCCATCAACCTGCTCGCCGTGGGGATGACGCGGTTCTTCCTTCGCTTCACCTTCGGCAGCTCGTCCAACTCGCCGCGGGTGCCCGGGTTCTCGGTGGCGGAGACCGGCAGCGGATTCCTCGCGCTCACCCACAACCCGCTGATCTGGTTGGGTGCCTTCGCCATCCCCGTGGTAACGTGGGTGCTGTACCGGACGCCCTTCGGGCTGCGCGTTCGTGCGGTGGGTGAGCATCCGGGCGCCGCCCTCTCGGTCGGTGTGCCGGTGGCCCGCGTGAAGTGGGCAGCCGTGCTCCTCTCGGGCGCCATTGCCGGAATGGGAGGAGCGTATCTGGCCCTCGATCAGCACCAATTCACCGACCAGATGACGGCGGGCCGCGGCTTCATCGCGCTGGCGGCCATCATCTTCGGTCGCTGGGATCCGCCGCGTGTGGGCCTGGCGTGCTTGCTGTTCGCCGCGGCGGAGACCTTCCAGATCCGTCTCCAGGGGGTGGCGTTCGTGCCCACGCAATTCGTGGAAATGATACCCTATGTGCTCACGATCGTGGCCCTCGCCGGCGTCGTGGGACGGGCGGTTCCCCCCGCCGCACTCGGCAAGACGGACGAGTAGCCGACTCCTCCTGAAGAAACCCTGACATCCGGACGGTTTGTCCTCACGCTCGGATGGCGCTTGATTTCGAGTTCACATTTTGCCCGCTTGACCTCCGTGCCCGCATCCCCGAAGTCGTCCGCTCCGCCGAACGGCACGCCGTTCGGCAAGCTCGCTGTGCTGATGGTGACGGCGTTCATCGACATGGTTGGCCTGTTGATGATCGTGCCGTTGCTGCCGTTCTACGCCGAGACGCTCGGCGGCAACGGCCTCATGGTCGGGTTGCTGGTGTCGTCGTACGCCGTGGCGCAGCTCATCAGCGCCCCGTACTGGGGGCGGCTCTCCGATCGGCACGGCCGCCGCCCCGCCCTTCTGGTCGGGCTCACGGCGTCGGCCATCGCGTACGTGATCTTCGGCTACGCCAGTTCGCTCTGGCTGCTCTTCCTGTCGCGCATCGTGCAGGGCGCGGGCGGGGGAACGGTGAGCGTGATCCAGGCATACGTCGCCGACGCCACCGCGCCCGAGGACCGCGCCAAGAGCCTGGGCTGGCTCTCCGCTGCCACCAATGCCGGCGTCGTAATCGGGCCCGCCCTCGGGTCGTTCAGCATGGGGGCAGGCGTGCACGCGCCGGGCCTCGCCGCCGCGGCGCTCTGCCTGGTCAACATTCTGTTCGCCATGCGCTATCTCACCGAATCGCGCGACATGGTGGAGGCAGAATCGCGCCCCGTGGCCAAGGGCCGCTCGCGCGAAGCGCTCGTCCGTGTGATCACGCATTCGCGCGAGCCCGCGTCGCGCCTCGTCTGGATCTACTCCCTGGCCATGGGGGCCTTTCAGGGAATGACGGCGATCCTCGCGCTGTTCCTCGCGGCGAGGTTCGGTGTGACCACCAAGACGATCGGCTACTTCTTCATGTACATCGGGGCGATCTCGATGCTCACCCGCGCCGTGATCCTGGGGCCCGCCGTCGACCGGTTCGGCGAACTCCGCCTGTCGCGCCTCGGCGCCACCCTGTTGGCCGCGGGACTAGTCATCATCCCGTTCACGCACCCGGCCATCGACCCGCACGCGCTGGCCACGATTTTCGGAGGTGCGACGCCGGCGTGGGTGGCGACACTCGCACCGTACGTGCCGCTCTCCATCGCCATCGCGCTCGTACCATTGGGCACCGCGTTCACGTTCCCCTGCGTCACCGCGATGCTGTCACAGGTCACGCCGAGCCACGAACGCGGGCTCTACATGGGCGTACAACAGACCTTCGGCGGCATGGCGCGTGTGATCTTCCCCATCCTCGCCGGCTGGATGTTCGATCACCTGATCGCGCTCCCCTTCCTCGTATCGGCAGGGCTCGTGATGTCCACGATCTTTCTGGGGTTCGGACTGCAGGCGCACGTGACGCCACACCGGGCGTTGGCACGGAAGATCGCGAACGGCTGACCGCTCACGTCCCCCGAACGTCAGCTGGTCTTGTCGGCTCCCGGCTCGCTGGCGAGCACGGCCTTGGCGATCTCCACCATCGGGACCGAGCGGTCCTGGCTAGTGCGCTGCAGGATACGGTACGCTTCCTGCTCCGACGATCCGGTGCGCCGCATCAGAATTCCCTTTGCTCGCTCGATGGTCTTCCGATTCTCCAAGGCCTGGCGCGCCCCTTCGGCGTCCTTGCGTGCCGAGGCGAGTTCCTTGGCGCGGTTGGCGGCCAGCCGAATCGTGGAATCGAGCACTCGCGGCGGTGCCGGTTTGGGCAGGAATGCGATGGCCGCCGTGGCCGCCACATCGTGATCGGAAAGCGTGAGCGCCTGATCGCCGCTGAAGAGCACCACCGCAATGCCCGGCGTCGTCTGCGTGATCACTTCGGCGGCCTCGATGCCGGATCCGTCTGGCATGTGCACGTCGAGCAGCACGATGTCCGGTACGAGTTCGGCAGCACGCTCCTGCGCCTCGCGCCCCGAGCCAACTTCGGCGACGACAATGTGGCCGAGTGCCGAGAGCAGTTCAACGAGTAGAGAGCGCGCATTGGCGTCGTCTTCGGCAACCAAGATGCGGATCTGAGGGGTTCCTTCAGTCATTGCCACAAAATTAGGGGGACAACATCGTACTACGCCAGCACGATGTTCGTGGAAGCCGAAACCTGCGCCAGCAGGTCGGACGTTCTGACCGGCTTCCGCAGGAGGAAATCGGTCGCTGAAGTATTACCCCGAGGTTCCCATCCGGTAACAACGCCGATTCGAAGCTTCGGCCACCGGGACCGGGCGTGGGTGACCAGGTCCCACCCGCTGCCATCGGGGAGGCCAATGTCGGTCACGAGCACCTCGTACGGGGGCGCCTCCCCCTCGCCCAGCCGGACCTTGGCGTCCTCGATGCAGGTGACGGCCTCTACCGTGTGGCCATCGCTCTCGAGCAGCGCCTGCATGAACTCTCGGCTGTCGGCATGGTCCTCCACCAGGAGCACCCGACGGGGGGTGCGCCGGGCCAGGAGGTCGATCACCGGCGTGGTGACCCCCTCGACGGCGATCGGGAACACCATCCGGATGGTCGTGCCCTTTCCCGGCTCCGAGTCGATCTCCGCCCGCCCGCGGTGGCGCTTGGCGATGCCGTACACCTCCGCCAGGCCAAGTCCGGTACCCGCCTGCCCCTTGGTGGTGAAGAAGGGCTCGAAGGCCCGTTCGCGGACCTCCTCGGACATCCCGGTTCCGGTATCCCGCACCTCGAGCGCCACCTCGTCTCCGATAATGCGCGTGACGATGCCCAATGTGCCGCCTCCGTGCATCGCGTCGAGCGCATTCTGCACCAGGTTCAGCAGGGCCTCGCGGATCTCGCCCGGGATGCCGCGAATCATCGATCCCGGGGCCAGCACGCGCTCCAACTGGATCTGGCCGCCTCGAGCCCGCTCCGCCCACAGCGGGCGGGTCATGGCCACGACCTCGTCGCAGACCGAGGTCAGGTCGATCAGTTCCTCGCGCACCCCCTTCATGGGCTCCTGGCGGATGAACCGCCCCACGCGGGAAGCGGTGGCGGCGCCGGTCTCCGCCGCCTTGGCGATGCGCACGGCGTAGTCCCGGACCGCCTCCGGATTCTCCGCGTTGGTCTCGAGCAGGTACGCCGCCGCCATGATCGGATTGAGGGCGTTGTTCACGTCGTGCATGACGCCGGCGGCGAGCTGCCCCACCGCCGCCAGCCGCCGTTCGCGCGATCGCGCCTCCTGCAGCGCCAGCAGTTCCTGGGTGCGTTCCTGGACCATGCGCTCCAGACGCTCGGCTTCGGTCGACACCCGCTCGTACAACTCGGCAGTCCGGCGCGCCTCCTCCTCGAGCTGCTGTTGCAGCTGCGTCCGGAAGGTGACGTCACGCTCCACCGTGACCGCGCCCCGGATGCGTCCCTGCTCGTCGTAGAGCGGGTTCGCGTTCACGTCGATGATCATCGACGCGTCCGGGCCGCGCCTCACCTCCAGCCGCTCGCCCCGCACGCGCTCGCCCCGCAGAGCCCGCGCCGTTGGATGCTCGTGCACGAACAGGCTGGTGCCGTCGAGGGTGCGCGGACGGTCGAGCTGCCACAGTTCCCGCAGCGTGTTGGGTGTGTTCGGCGCATGATCCAGCTGCGCCTGCGTGTTCGTGCGGAGCGTGTTGCCGTCCCCATCCACCACTCGCACGGAATCGGGAATAACGTCGAAGATCGACTCGAGCTGCGCGATGCTGCGGGCCAGATCCTGACGCAGTTCTTCGCGTTCGGTGAGATCGTTGCCGGCGAAGATCAAGCCGCGCCCGCCCGACTCCGTCGTGATGGGCATGAAGGTCGCTTCGATCAGCCGGGGCCCGTTCCGGTGCTGGAACGTCACGGGGTGGGCGATCACGGGAGTCCCGTGCACCGCCGAGTCGATCTGGTCGGTGAGGTCGGCCTGGGCGTTCGGGAACGCGTCGTACACCGAATGGCCCTGCGCCGCCTGCACCGACGAATCAATCAGGTCGTAATAGCGCGGATTGGCGCTCATCAACTCCAGTTTCGAGTCGAATACGGCAATCGCATGCGCGATCGCTTCGAACAACGGTTCGAAACGGGCCGTCGGCATGCTGTTGCGGTGACCGGCTTTGGACTCCGATTTCACAGGCGGGACCTTCCCCATCGGTGGGGGGCGGGATCAGGGTGACGCACGCAAACCCGTTGCGGCGCGCCGGTTTCATTTCAAGACTGACGCGCGCCGGGCGCCAAAGTCAATGAAATCCGGGCATTGGACCAGGATTGACGGACAATTTGCCCGGATGTTCAATGCCCCCAGCTGCGTGCTCCGGGTCGCCGGAGCAGTGCAACTAGTTGCCGGTCGCGGGGATCGGCTTCTCCCGAGTGCCGATCAGCCGTGAGCCGCGCTGATACGTGAAGAACGCGTAGCCCCATTCCACGAGGACGCTTGCGCGATTGCGGAACCCCGCCAGATACATGATGTGGATGAACAACCAGAGCCACCACGCGAGCGGCCCCGATACGTGCAGGCGCCCGAACCGCGCGACGGCCCGGTATCGCCCAATGGTCGCCAGGTCGCCCTTCTCGAGATAGTGGAAGGGCCGGGTGGGCTTCCCCGCGATGAGCCGCTTGATGTTGGCCGCGGCGGCCGGTCCACTCTGGATGGCGGCGGGCGCCACGCCGGGCACCGGCTTGCCGTTCGATGTCATCTCGGCCTGGTCTCCCACCACGAACACCTCGGGGTGGCCGGGAATCGAGAGGTCCGGCTGCACCACCACCCGGCCGACCCGATCCTGTTCGACCCCCAGCGACCTGCCCAGAGACGATGCCTCATTGCCGGCGGCCCAGATGATCGTCGCCGCCTCGATGCGCTCGTCGCCGGCATCCACGACGCCGCGTCCCACGTGCGTGACGCGGGTACTGGTGCGCACATCGACGCCGAGCTGTTCGAGCTGTTTCCGGGCCGCCGCCGACAGATCTTCGGGGTAGGTGGCGAGAATGTGCCGGCCGCCCTCCACGAGAATCACCCGCGCCTGCCGGGTGTCGATGCGGCGGAAGTCCCCGGGCAGCGTATGTCGCGCGATCGTGGGGAGCATCCCGGCCATCTCGACCCCGGTGGGGCCGCCACCGACGATCACGAACGTCAACAGTCGCCGGCGCTCGTCGGCGTCGTCGGTCTTCTCGGCGCGCTCGAACGCCAGCAGCACGCGCTGCCGGATGCGAATCGCATCCTCGATGCTCTTGAGACCCGGCGCCGCGGTTTCCCACTCCGAGTGCCCGAAATACGAGTGGCGAGCGCCCGCGGCCAGGATCAGATAGTCGTACGGAAGCGTCAGCGCGCCGCCATCGGCGATCGCCACGCGACGTGTGACATCGATGCGGTCCACCTCGGCCATCAGGACTTCGGTGTTGGTCTGCTTCCGCAGCAGCCAACGGATCGGCGCCGTGATGTCGGTGGGCGCCAGCGTCGCCGTGGCCGCCTGATAGAGCAGCGGCTGGAACAGGTGGTGGTTCGTCCGGTCGACCAACGTGACGCGTACCGCGGAGTGCGCGAACGCGCGCGCGGCGTAGAGCCCGCCGAACCCGCCGCCGACGATCAGTACGCGTGGCCGGTCCAGCGTCACGCCATTCTCGACTCGGCCCAGCGGGCACCGGTCGTGATGGCCAGCACGAGCACGATGAGCAGGACGCTGTAGGCGGCCGCCGTGCCGAACGACAGGCCACGGAGCTGCGACAGGATCTCCATCGAGATCGGCCGGTTGTTGTGCGAGTACAACACGATGCTGGCCACGAACTCGCCCACCGCGGCCACCGCTGCCAGCATGCCCCCGGCCACGAGTCCCGGCCGGGCCGCCGGCAGCACGACGCGCCGCATGGCCAAGCCCCACGAGGCGCCGAGCCCGCGGGCCGCGTCCTCGGTGGTCGGATCCATCTGCCTCAGCGATCCTTCGATGGCGTTGGTCACCACCGGAATGTTGCGGATGAAATAGGCGAGCGGAAGGATCCAGAAGGTGCCCACGAGCAGCATCCGGGCCGTGGCGATCGAGTTGCGGTCGAACGTCGCCGCCAGCCCGAGCGCGATGGCCGTGGCCGGGATCGCCCACGGCAGCGCCACCAGGAGGCCGAGCAGCTTCTTCCCGGGCGCGCGGGTGAGTACCAGGAGGTACGCCGCCAGCAAGCCCACCACGAGATTCGCCGCCGTCGCGATGGCGGCCATGCTCACGCTGTTGGTGATGGGCTGCAGGAGGTCGGGATCGGTGGCCAGATGGCGGAAGTTGTCGAGGGTGTATTGCGGCGGTAGCACCTGCGTGGTCCAGGTGCCGTCACGGGCGAACGATACGAGGATCACCATCGCATGCGGCAGGATCAGGAACACCACGGCCACCGCGGCAATGGCCGGCGCCGCGCGCCGCCAGAAGCGGGAGCGCACTACGGCACGGGTGGCCCGGCCTTTGCCGGCCATTGCGTACTCGCGCCGCCGCTCGATCCAGCGCAGGATGGCCAGCGCCACGACCGCGGTGATCACGAGCATCGACGTTTCCACGTAGGCGAGCCCCATGGAGCCGTTCAACTTCGAGACGAGGATCTGCGTGCTGAGCACGCGGGCACCGCCGCCGAAGATGTAGGGCGCCGAGAACGAGCCCAGGGCGCTCATGAACACCAGCAGCATCGACCCGATGATGGACGGCGTGAGGAGCGGCAGGGTGACGCGCGCCAGACGCAGCGTTCGCGACGCCCCCAGTCCCTCGGCGGCTTCGTCGAGCGACGAGTCGTACCGCTCCAGCCCCGCCGAGACGAACAGGAAAACGTAGACGTACATGGTGTACGCGTGGACGAACACGATGGCCCACACCCCGCTGAACGTCCACGGCGCTCGGGAGAGCCCGAGCAAATTCTGCACGCCCCGCGTGACCACGCCGCTCTCGCCGTACAGGAACATGAACGCGATCACGCCCACCAGGGGCGGCAGCGCCGCCGGCAGCGTGGCCACCGCACTCATGAACCGGCGGCCCCGGAATTCGAAGCGCGTAAGCAGGAACGCCAGCGGAATGCCGATGGCCACCGATGCCACGACCGAGGCCACCGAGATGATGATCGTGTTGAGGAGCGCTTCGTGGTCGGCGCGGCTCGTGAAGAACGTCCGCCAATCGGCGAGCCCACGGGCAAAGCTGCCAGCCACCACCGACACGTTCGGATACACGACCGTCCAGGCGAGCAGCGCCAGGACGGCGACGGCGAGGAGGGAGAACCGCTTCCTCATGACTCCCGGTGGGCCGAGACCAGGGCGATCGGACGGGCCCGCAGCCGCACACCCACGGATTCACCTTCGGTGTGACGCCCGTGGTCGCACATCACCTCGAGCGGCTCCCGCGCGCCGGCAATCTCGCCCACGCGGTAGACGAAGTGGTCACCGGCGAACCGTCGCGTCTGCACGGTGCCGCGCCAGACGCCGGCGTCGCCGGCATCCGCCACCGTGAGTGTCTCGGGACGCAACACGGCCCACATCGGTCCCACGCCATGCGCCGACCCGAGCGGAGCGCGTTGGCTCACGTCGCCGAGCGTCACTACTGCCGCCTCGCCGTCCACGATGGCCGGCGCGAACGCGCCTCGCCCGACGAACTTGGCCACGACGTGCGAGGCCGGCGCCTGATACAATTCCTCCGGGCTGCCCACCTGTTCCAGCCGTCCCGCACAGAGCATGGCCACACGGTCGGCGACGGCAAATGCGTCTTCCTGATCATGGGTCACGAACATCACCGTCACATGGAGCCGGTGCAGCATCTCCCGCAACTCGTCACGCGTTGTCTGGCGGAGCGTCGGATCGAGATTCGAGAGCGGCTCGTCGAGCAGCAGCACGTGCGGCTCGATGACGAGGGCGCGGGCGAGGGCCACGCGCTGCTGCTCACCGCCGGAGAGCGCCTGCACGGCGCGCAGCCCGTAGCCGGCGAGTCCAACGCCGGCCAGGGCCTCGGCCGCGCGCGCCAACCGTTCGGCCTTGGGCACGCGACGGGCTTCGAGTCCGAACGCCACGTTCTCCTGCACCGACATGTGCGGGAAGAGCGCGTAGTGCTGGAACACCATGCCGAAGCCCCGGCGCTGCGGCGGCTCGCGCGTGATGTCGCGCTCCGTCCCGTCAGCGCTGACGAGCGCCATGCGCCCGCCGTCGGGGGGTTCGTAGCCGGCGATCATCCGGAGCGTGGTGGTCTTGCCGGAACCCGACGCACCGATGAGCGCCATCAGCTCTCCCGGCCGCACGTCGAGCGAGAGCTCCTCGACGCCGCGACCCGATCCTTCGTAGCGGCGCGACACCCCGATCAGGCGAAGCCCGCTCGGTTCGTTCACTTGCCGCGCTCGCTGTTCCGGATGTTGGCGTCCCAGTACTTCATCCACGTGTCGGTGCTGTCCTCCAACATCTGCCGGTCGATCTGCATCGGCTTTAGCTTCTCGCGCGCCTCGCGAATCCAACCGGGTAGCGAATCGGCGGGAATGTCGGTGCGCACCGGGATCCGCACGAACCGACGCGCGGCGTCGAGGAGCGCGGACTGCGTGGTCACGAATTCGTAGAATTCGCGCGCCGGCGTCGGGTGCTTGGCGCCCTTCACGATCGCGATCGCATCGACGAGCATCGGCGTGCCGCTCTTCGGAATGACGTACGCGAGCGGGAATTCCGAGTGCTCCTTCAGCATCGCGATGTCGGGCATGTCCCAGAGGCTGATCAGCCCTTCCTGGCGACCCAGCTTCTGGTAAAGCAGCGTCGGGTTCAGCGCGTACTCGCTCGTCTGGCCATCGAGCTTCCGCAGCCAGTCCCATCCGGCCTGTTCCGATCCCGTCTGGGCGATGGAGCGGGCGACGATGGAGCTGAAGATCGCGCGCATCGACCCCGACGCGATCGGATCGCGAATGATGACCTTGCCCTTCCATTTCGGGTCGAGCACGTCATCCCAGTCCTGGGGCGCGTCGGCCGCCGAGACGACCTGCGAATTGTAGGTGATGACTTCCGGCGTCAGATACGTGCCGTACCACAGGTCGTGCGGATCGTGCGCATCCGCCGGTACGTCGGCGGCCCAGGTGGGCTTGTACGGCTCCAGCAGCCCCTCGCTCGCCGCCCGGGCGAACGTCTCCGACGGGGCGCCGAACCAGACGTCCGCCTGCGGGTTGGCCTTCTCCGATCGCAGGCGGTCGAGCACGTCCTGCGAACCCATATCCACCCACTGCACATCGACGTCGGGATGCGCCGCCTCGAACCCCTTCTCGTAGAACTGCAGGAGATCCTTGCCGTGCGGCGAGTAGACCACGAGCGGCGTGCGTGAATCGCGCGCGCAGGCGGCGAGTGCCACCGCGAGTATGGCGGCGCCCAACCGGCGAAGGTTCCAGGAGGACACACGCATCAGGGCACCGGATGGCCGGCGTCCGAGGACGCCGCGTTCTGCTTGGCCGAAAGGATGTTCATGAACAGCCGCGCCGCGCCAGGATTACCCGCCGGGAGTTGGCGGAAGAAGGCCAACGTCACGTACTCGAAAGTGCCCCTGCCCAGCGGCGCGACCAGGATGCCGGCGTCGTTGGGCGGCTCGCCCGTGTCGTGCATCGACAGAATGGCGTGATAGTGGTCGTCGAACGTGTGCGGCATGTACGTCGACCGCTCCTGCACCCAGTTCGAGAAGTCGGCCTGCGTGATCTTGTTCGGGGTGTTGAGAATGGGCGACGACGGATCGAGGATCGTGACCTCCGCGTCCTCCTCGGTCACGCGATTGGCCGGGCGCGACAGCGTGATCGGATAGGGCAGCAGCCCCTCCTGAGCCATGCCGTACTGGCCGTACTGCTCCACCAACGTGCCGCCGGCCCGGGCATAGTCCAGCAGCCGGCCGTTGTTGGCGCGCAACGCCTCGCTGGCGTCGAACGCCCGCGGTCCCACCACAACTGCCGAGTACTTCGCGAGGTCAGCCTGGGCGAGCTGTTCCGGCGTGACTGTGGTGACCGAGAGCCCGAGCTGCTGGAGCATCGGTTCCACATTGTCACCCACGCCGGGGATATACGCGATGCGCATGCCCGGCGCATAGTCGACGTTCACCGCCTGCACGGTGAGCGACGCCGCGCGGTACTCGCGCCGCGTGCGGATGTGCGGATAATCCACCGTCACGAAGCCGGTGGTGAAGGTCTGCCCGTCGCTCGTCGCCGACGCCGAGATGGTGTGCGCGCCGGCCGTCAGGGTGCCGTGAATGCGGAAGCCGACCTCCGCTTCCTCGCCCGTGTTGAGCGTGACCGTGCGCGAGGCGCTTTCGGCGGTAAGGCCCGGGGGCAGCGACAGCCGCACCACCACCGTCCGCGGCGACGACGCGTCGGCCCGGACATGCACGCGTTCCACGCGGTCGAGCGGCGCGTTGGCACGCGCGTACTCCACCGGCCGGTCGAGCAGCAGGCTCACCGGCGGCACGAACGCGATCGGCTTGTCCACCGCGCCGCTGGCCGGATCGGCATACCGGTGCACGATCGGCGAAACGTCATCGGTGAACCGGGTGCCGGCGATCTCGAGCCCGACCTTCACCCCAGAGCCCTCCACGCGGTCGGCGCCCTCGAGCAGCTGCGGCACCGGCGTGCCGGTGGTATCGGCGGGCGGCCGCAACCGGAACATGTCGTGCTCCAGCGGATAGCGGAGCCACCAGGCCTGCGTCGGCTCGCCGGTGGGCGACAGTTCGTACGACTCGTCGGTCAACTCGCCGGGTGGAACGGTGCGCGGGACCGCGGCGCTGTTTCGGCCGGAGAAGGTGATCGGCGCGCGTCCGTGGTTCACGACGGTGATCGTCACCGGGGCGCGGTCGCCGATCGCGATCAGATCGCGCGGCGCGGTAGCCAATACCTCCACCCCGGAGGCGAGCAGCAGCGCCCGCTTCGCGCGCCGGGCCTGTTCGTTCATGGTCGTGGCAAAGTCGCCCATGGCGCCCGCGCACACCGGCACCGGGAGTGCCGGCGTCTCACACCGCGCCGCACCCGTCTGCGCGCGTTGCACGAGCGCCAGGTAGTGGGCGATGGGAGCCACCATATCCCAGGGCTGTACGAGGCTCATGTGCCGGGCGATGTCGGCCCGCACGAGGTCGAGCGAATCGACGGCGGCACGGGCGGCCGCGGGCAGCGGGAGTGCATGGAATCGCGCGACGCTCGTGTCCATTCCCGGAAAGAGTGTCGTCGGATTGCCGCTGTCGGCGGGCGGCACCGCGACCTCGAGCCGCACATGGTCCATCCGCGGCCCCAGCGGGGCGGCGTTGCCCTGTCCCTGCGAACGATGCTGCGACCGGCTCTCGGCGGCGATGGCCGTGTAGGTGCGCCCTTCGAGCACGTCGTAGCCGCCGACGTCGAACGGGACCGCGCCGGGCATCGGCCCGCTGGGGCCGCGGAAGCGCCGAGCCGAGCGGTAGAAGACGAGCGGCTGCCACGCCCCCAGGCCATTGGTCGTGGAACGCGGGAAGTGCACCGTGTCGGCGGCATCGTCGAACGCGATGCGCGACAGGATCCCCGAGACCTGGTGGTGGCCGTGTCCGTCGCGCGGCGTGCCCGACCAGACCGAGATGATCACCTGCGGGCGGTACGCCCGGATCACGCTGATCATGTCGCGGAGGATCGAATCGCGCGGCCAGTGCTTGAAGGTCTCGGCGGCCGTCTTCGAGAACCCGAAGTCGTAGGCGCGCGTGAAATACTGCCGGCCGCCGTCCACGCGGCGGGCGGCCAGCAACTCCTCGGTGCGGATCATGCCGAGCAGTGGGCCGAGTTCGTTCCCGATGAGGTTCTGGCCGCCGTCTCCCCGCGTGAGCGAGAGGTAGGCCGTCTCGATGTGCCGGCCCTTGGCCAGGTAGGTGATCAACTGGGTGTCTTCGTCGTCGGGATGCGCGCCGATCATCAGGACGCGCACCGATACGCCGAGTCCTTCCACGGCCTCGCCCAGCGCGGCAGCGCCGCGGCCCTGGGCCCTGAGAAGGTTCGGCGCGACGACAAGAGCTGCGACGAGAGCGATGAAACGAGTTCGCACGCGACACTCACCGGGTGGTGGGAACGTTCACTCGGGCCGCGCGGGGCGACCCTACGGCTAGACCTTCGCTGTTCTGCGGCGGGAGGAACCGGCGGGGGCGAGCGTGAGCGCGTCGCTCACAATGCGCGCCTGTTCCTCCGCATGCACCGATGCATAACCCTCGGCGGGGCTGGCGCGTTCCGGACGTCCCACGTACCGCACCGGCAGCTGCGTGCCCGTGGACGCCCGCAACCGCGGCGACACGTACGTCCAGGCGCCCATGTTGCGCGGCTCTTCCTGCACCCACATGACGTCTTCGGTGTTGGGGTACGCATCGACGATGCCGGCAATCGCTTCGTGCGGCCAGGGCGCCAATTCCTCAACGCGCACCAGCGCCACGCCGGATTCGTCGCCCGCCTTGTCCCGGGCGTCGAGCATATCGTAGTAGATCTTGCCGGTGCAGAACACGATCCGCCGCACCCGATCGCGGCGATCGGCCGCCGCGGCGTCGTCCAGCACCGGCCGAAACTGCCCCGCACTCAACTCGTCCAACGACGACATCGCCGCCGGAAGGCGCAGCAGCGACTTGGGCTGCATCAGCACCAGCGGACGTCGCACGCGGCGCATCGCCTGTCGTCGCAGCGCGTGGAAGTACTGCGCCGGCGTCGACAGATACCCCACCGACATATTCTCCTCGGCCGTGAGCTGCAGGTAGCGCTCCAGCCGGGCGCTCGAGTGTTCGGGGCCCTGCCCTTCGTACCCGTGCGGCAGCAGCAGCACGAGACCCGAATCCTGGCCCCACTTGGAGTGGCTCGCCGAGAGGAACTGGTCCACGATCGGTTGCGCGACGTTGGCGAAATCGCCGTACTGCGCTTCCCATAGCACCAGGTCGCCCACCGCCGCCGTGCTGAATCCGAACTCGAAGCCCAGCACGGCCAGTTCGGAGAGCGGGCTGTTGTAGACCCTGAACGGTGCCTGGCCGCGCGTCAGATGCGCCAGCGGCGTGTAGGTCTTGCCGGTATTCACGTCGTGCAGCACCGCCTGACGGTGCGAGAAGGTGCCGCGCTCCGCGTCCTGGCCGCTCAATCGCACCCCGATGCCGTCCTCGAGCAGCGAGGCGAACGCCAGCGCCTCGCCGTGTCCCCAATCGATGGCGCGCCCTTGCAGACCATCGCGCCGCCGGGCCAGGGTGCGCTGGAGCGTCGGATGGAGCGTGAAGCCGTCCGGCCAGGTGAGCATCGCGGTGTTGAGCGTGACGAGCCGCTCCCCGGCCACCTGCGTCTCCGGATGCTCGAGGCGCGGCGGATGCGCCTCGACGGGCGTCCCGACATCCTCTTCCTTCTTGGCCTTGACCTTCTTGAAGATCTCGCCGAGTTCATCGGCCACGGTCGCAGCCATCGCGTCCACGTCGGCGTCCGTGAGGACCCGTTCACGCACCAGGCGCGCCCCCCACACCGCGCGCGCCGTCGGGTGCGTCTTGATGACGTCGTACATCGTCGGCTGCGTGAACGCCGGCTGATCGGCCTCGTTGTGCCCGTGCCGCCGGTAGCCCACGAGATCGATCAGGAAATCCTTGTGGAACTGGTCGCGGTACATGAGCGCCAGGCGCACCGCCTGGATGCAGGCTTCGATGTCGTCGGCGTTCACATGCACGATCGGTACTTCGAATCCCTTGGCCAGATCGCTCGCGTAGTGCGTGGAGCGCGCGTCGATGGGGTCGGTGGTGAATCCGACTTGGTTGTTGGTGATGATGTGGAGCGTACCGCCCACCCGATACCCGCGCAGGAGCGCCAGGTTGAAGGTCTCGGCCACCACGCCCTCGCCCGGGAAGGCCGCGTCGCCGTGGACGCAGATCGGGAGCACCAGCCGCTCGTCGCGCTCGTGCGGATTCTCGGGGCTGCGCTCCAGCGCGCGTGCGGCCCCCATCATGACCGGATTGACGAGTTCCAGGTGGCTGGGATTCGGCACCAACTCGAGGTCGAGCACGGCGTCGTCCACCCGGCGCTCGGACCGGTATCCGAGGTGGTATTTCACGTCGCCCGACCGGTTGGGGTCGGGTGACACCCGTTCGCCCGCGAATTCAGCGAACAGATCGATCGCCGGCTTGTCCATGACGTGCCGCAGCACGTTGAGCCGACCGCGATGCGCCATGCCGAGCACCACCGTGCGCGCGCCGCTCCGCGCCGCGCGGGCGATCGCTTCGTCGACCATCGGCACGAGCGCATCCACGCCCTCGATCGAGAACCGCTTGGCATTCACGAACGCCAGTCCGAGGAACCGCTCGAAGCCCTCCACCTCGGAGAGCCGGCGCAGGAGTCCTTTCTTCACGTCCACCGACAGCGGCGCCATGAAACTGCCGGTCTCGATCTGATGGCGGATCCACAGCCGTTCGTGCTCGTCGCTCACATGTACGAACTCGTACGCAAGACCGCCCTGATACCAGGCACGCCGCTTGGCGACCACATCGGCCGCCGTGCCCTCCGTCTCGCGCAGCGCCGTCGCCGGAACGTCGCGGAGATCGGCCTCGGTGATGCCGTGGTACTCGGGCGTCAGTTCGGCCGCGCCGATGGGCGGCGACCCGAGCGGATCGATGGGCACCGCGAAATGGCCGTAGCGGCGGATCGCCGCCACCAGCGCACCGGCCCCTGCCGCCTTGCGCAGCACCGCGGCGTCGTGGAGGCCCGCCGTCGGCGCTCCCGTGCCACTCAGGGATTCCGCGAAGCGAAAGAACTGGCGCCACGACTCGTCCACCGACGCCGGATCGCGGCGATACGCCTCATACTGCTCGGCGATGTAGCCGTCGTTGAAAGCGCTGGAAATCGGGAGCCCGCTCATGGGCATGAATCTAATCAGCGCCGATGCCGGACCGTGAGGCGATCAGCCCGTCCACGCAGGCGCTTCTCTGGGCAGCACCAGCGTGAACGTCGAGCCGACACTCGGGGCGGACTCGACCTCGATACGGCCCCCCAGCATGCCCGCCAGTCGGCGGGAGATGTAGAGCCCAAGCCCCGTGCCTCCGTATCGCCGCGTGAGTCCGGTCTCCACCTGCGCGAACGGCTGAAAGAGCCGGCGCAGATCCTCGTCGGTGATGCCGATGCCGGTGTCGCGAATGGAGAACCGCACCTCGTCCAGGTCCCGCGCCACCGACACCCGCACCTCGCCGCGCTCCGTGAACTTCACGGCGTTCCCGGCGAGATTCACCAGCACCTGTCGCGCCTTGTCGATGTCGCTCGTCATGCGAATGGGCTCCACCGACGACTCGCAGATCACGGCGATCTGCTTGCGTCGCGCCGCCGGTTCGACCACGGCCGCGGTCGCCACGACGAGGTCGCCGGCCAGGAAATCCGTTGGGCGAACGGTCTCGCGCCCGGCTTCGAGACTCGTGTAGGCGAGCACTTCCTCGATCATCGACGCCAGATGATCCGTCACGGCCCGCATGCGGGCGAGCACGTCGAGCTGCGTGTCGGAGAGCGGACCGATGACCTGATCGCTGAGCAGCTCCAGATACCCGGTGAGCGCGGTGAGTGGGGTGCGCAGTTCGTGGGAGATCGTGGCCAGGAACCGGCCCTTGGCGGCGTCCCCCGCCTGGGCCTGCTCGTACAACTGCTCCTTCCAGAGCGCCAGCGCGGCGTGATCGGCGATGACGCTGAGGAGCTGCGCTTCGCGGCCGGTGAATGGAATGGACAGCGCATCGCGCATGACGGCCAGCGTGCCGAGTACCCGGTCGTGGGCGATCAGCGGCGCCATGAGCATCGGGCCGATCTGCGCCTCACCCAGCAGATTCGCGCGCGGCCGGCTCGAGCGTCCGAAGTCCTCCACCGCCGCCACTTCATGCCGCGCGATGGCTTCCTGCGCCAGGGATCCCGCCAGGGAGAACTTGAGTCCGTCCACCTTCCGGGCGATACCCACCGCCGCCACGATTTCGGCCTCGGTGTCGGTGGTGCGGAGCACCGCCGCTCCGTGCCCACGGCAGAGGCTGGCCGCGGCGTCGCACAGCAGGGCCAGCAGCTCCGCGGAGTCGGCAACCTCGGACATCTGGCGGGCGAGGGCCCGAAGCGACTCGTTCTCCTCGATCCGTTCCTCGAGCGCCTTGTCGCGTGTGGTGCGCAGCATCGCGAACGCGCGCGACACGCCCACCACCAATCCACCGGAACGATCGCGGGCCACCCGTACGCCGTACGCACGCAACTCGCCGCCCACGTTGTGCTCGAGATCGAAATGTCGCGTCACGCCGTCGGCGGCCGAACTCCGGATCATCGTGGCGCCCGGCTCGACGAGGAATCCGGCGTATGCCGACCAGAAATCGCGGCCGAGTGCTTCGTCGCGCGACAGGCCCATAATGCGCTCCCACGACGCGTTCATATAGCGGACGCGCCACTCGGCGTCGAGCACGGCGACACCGTCCCCCAGGGCGTCCATCACGGCGCGGGCGTCCACCGGGTCATCCGGGGGACGCAAGCCCGGGTCGGCGGCGCCGGCAGGCGTATCCAGGTAGTCTCCGGAACGGCTCACGGCAGAACACTGCCCAGGGCGGGATCGTCCAGTCAAGCGCGTGCCTGAAACTGGCGGCGGCGGGACCGCGTACGACGACGGGTCTCCGCCCCCGAGGAGCCCATGCAGGCCTTGCTCCGCGACATCCGCTACGGCGTGCGCACGCTGATCAAGAGCCCCGGCCTGGCCGTCGTGGCCACACTCGCCCTCACCCTCGGCATCGGCCTCACGGCCACCATGTTCAGCATGGTCTACGGTGCCATCATGAAGGGGCTCCCCTATCCGGGGGGCGACCGCATCGTCGAGATCTACCGCACGATGCCGTCGCGCGGCCTCCGGCAGATGGGCGTCCCGATCGCCGACTTCGAGGACTACAAGGCCCGCCAGCGGAGCCTGACCTCGATCGCCGCCTACTACAGCGGCACCGTGAATGTGAGTGGGGGCGCGCAGGCCGAGCGATACAGCGGAGCCTGGGTGACGGCCAGCACCTTCGACGTGGCACACGTGGCGCCGGCACTCGGGCGCGCCTTCCGACGGGGCGAGGACACGCCGAGCGGCCCCCGCGTCGCCGTCATCAGCTACGCCATGTGGCAGACCAGGTTCGGCGGCGACTCGAGCATCGTCGGACAGGTGCTCCGCGCCAACGGCCAGCCGTTCACGATCGTGGGCGTGATGCCCCGGGGCTACGCCTTCCCCGACAACGCCAGAATCTGGCTGCCGCTGCAGATGGATCCGCTGGCGCTGCCGCGCGGCGACGGCCAGTCGCTCACCGTGGTCGGGATGCTCAAGCCTGACGTGACCCTTCAACAGGCGAACGCCGACTTCGACGGCATCGCGACCCAGCTCCAGCACGAATTCAAGGACGCGAACGAGGGCATCGATGCGCAGGCGCGCGGATTCGTCGACGCGGAACTCGGCCCCGAACCCAAGCGGTTGCTCTACACGATGCTCGGCGCCGTGTTCTTCGTGCTGCTCATCGCCTGCGCCAACGTCGCCAACCTTCTGCTCGACCGGGCGGCCCACAAGACCAAGGAGGTCGGCATCCGGACGGCGCTGGGCGCCAGCCGCGCGGCGGTCGTGCGCCAGTTCCTCACCGAAGCCATGGTGCTGGCACTGGCCGGCGCCGTCCTGGGTACGGCGTTCGCCTATGGCGCCATCAATCTGTTCAATCGCGTCATGACCGCGTCCACCGAAGTGCCGTTCTTCATCGACGTGCGGGTGAACGCGCCGGTACTGCTGTTCGTGATCGGCGTGACGATGCTGGCGACGCTCTTCTCAGGACTCATTCCCGCGATCCAGTCATCGCGCACCGACATCAACGAGGTGCTCAAGGACGAGACGCGGGGCTCGTCGAGCCTGCGCATCGGCCGCATGAGCCGCGGCCTCGTCGTGTTCGAGATCGCGCTGTCGTGCGGCCTGCTCGTCGCTGCCGGCCTCACGATCAAGAGCGTCACCAACCTGCGCACGATGGATCCGGGCTTCCGCACGGCGAACGTCTTCACGGCCCGCGTCGGATTTCCCACCGGGTACACCGACACGACCATGCGGCAGCAGTTCTTCGAACGACTGCGCGAACGACTGGTCGCCATTCCCGGCGTGCGCTCGGCGGCGGTCGTGTCGTCTCTCCCCGGCGTGGGGGCCGACGGCGGCAACTTTCAGGTGGAGGGACAGGCATATCCCAGCGACCGCGACTACCCGCGGTCCAACTGGTACACCGTGTCGCCCGGATACTTCAACACGTTCGAGATCCCGATCGTCCAGGGACGCGGTATCACGACCGCGGACCGCGCGGATGCCGCTCCGGTCGCGGTCGTCAATCGTGCATTTGCCGACAAGTACTTTCCCGGCGAGAATCCGATCGGTCGGAGGTTCCGCCAGGGGGCGCACACCGCCACGCTGCCCTGGATGACGATCGTCGGAGTGGTGCCCACCAACTTCTCCGGGAACCAGGATGAACCGCGCCCCCCCGCCTACTACGTTCCGCTGTCGCAGCACACTCTGCAGTTCGCCAGCATGGCGGTGCGCACCGCCGGACCGCCGATGGCGATCACCGCGCAGGTGCGGGCGACCGTGGCGTCGCTCAACCCCGACATCCCGATCTACTGGCCCTATTCCATGGACGAGGCCCTCGCGCGGCCGCTCTGGTTCATCCGCGTATTCGGCACAATGTTCATGATCTTCGGCGTCATCGCGCTCTTCCTGGCGTCCATCGGCCTCTACGCCGTGATGTCGTTCTCGGTCAGCCGCCGCACCCGCGAAGTCGGCATTCGCATGGCGCTCGGTGCGCGCGGGGGAGACGTCGTGCGGATGATCTTCCGCCAGGGCGTGCTGCAGGTGGTCGTGGGGCTGGTGGTCGGACTGACGTTCGCGGCGACGGTCGCACGGTTCATGAGCGTGGTGCTGTTCGAGGTCCGCCCGCGCGACCCGGTAGTGTTCGGAAGCGTGGCGGCACTGCTCGCCGTCACCGGCCTGGTCGCGTGCCTCGTGCCGGCGCGGCGCGCCACGCGCGTGGATCCGCTGGTGGCCCTGCGCAGCGAATAGCGTCGGCGGGGGCCTCCCGACGCGGTCGGCCTACAGCGGGGCCCGCGGCCGGCGGTGCCCCTCCGACGCCGTCTCGTCCGTTTCCTTGCCGAACCCGCCGCGCAGGAGTGCGGCGAACGCGCCGTTCGCCACCGCCAATTCGTCCCACGTCCCGATCTCCACCACGCGTCCGGCTTCGACGACCACGATGCGGTCGGCCTGTCGCACCGTCGACAATCGGTGAGCGATCACCAGGGTGGTACGCCCCCGTGTTGCGGCCTCCAGCGCCGCCTGGACGAATTCCTCGGACACCGTGTCGAGATGCGACGTCGCCTCATCCAGGATCAGCAGCCGCGGATTGCGAACGATGGCCCGCGCAATCGACAACCGCTGCCGCTGCCCACCCGAGAGCATGATCCCGCGCTCTCCGATGGGCGTGTCCAACCGGTCGGGAAGCGAGGCCAGCAGGTCGTCGAGATACGCCGAGTGGAGGGCAAACTCGATGTCCTCCTCGGTCGCCCATTCGCACCCGAACGCGACGTTGGCCCCGAGCGTGTCGTTGAATAGAAACGGATCCTGTTCCACCAGCGCCACGTGCCGGTGCCAACTCTCGGGAGAGAACGACCAGTAGTCCACTCCGTCCACGAGCACGGTCCCCCCGGTCGGTTCCCGCAGGCGCAGGAAGAGCATGGCCAGCGTCGACTTGCCGCTTCCCGATTGTCCCACGAGCGCCACCGTCGTGCCCGCGGGCACGTCGAACGACACCTCCTCGAGCGCCGCGCGGTCGGGACGGTACCGGAACGTCACCCCGCGCACCGAGACCCGCTCGCGCACGTCTTCGAACGTCGTCGTGCCGAACGCCCGCACCGGGAACTGCGGCGTGTCGAGCCACTGCGTGATCTCGCGAATGCTGCTCGAGAGGAACAGCAGGTGCGCCTGGACGCCGAAGAAGCGATTCACCAGCGGCACGAGCCGCAGGAGCACCAGTCCGAACGCCGTCAGTTTGGCCGACGACATGGCGCCCGGTTCGACGACGAAGGCGTACGCGCCGACCAGCAGCGAGATGGCGGCAACCAGCGACCCGGTCTCGACGATGGGCTGCAGCACGGCCGCGGCCCGTTGATAGCGCTCGTTGACCGACGCCTGCGCGGTGTTGGTCCGGTTGAATCGGTCGGCCTCCAGTTGCTGCGCGTTCGCGGCTCGGATCACCCGCACGCCGTTGAACGCTTCGGCCGTCCGGCGGGCCAGTTCCATGTTGCCGCTCGTCATCTCGCGACCGAGCCGGCCGAAGTGCCGGTAGAGCCGGCCGATGAGCGCGGCTCCGATCACGCCGGCCACGATCGTTCCCCCGCCGAGGAGCGGAGAGATCCAGATCAGCGCGCCGATGTAGAGCACTCCCGTCCCGACGGTCTGGATCAACCCGACGCCCACCGGCAGACACTCCAGTGCGCGCCGGGCTTCCTCGACGAACAGGCTGGAGAGTTCCGCCGACGAATGATGGTCGAACACGTCCAGCGGCGCCGCCTGCAGGCGGGTGAAGAGCACGCTCCGGATGCGCTCCATCGCCGTCCGCTGGATGCGCGCCAGGACGCTGGTATTGATGTACACCGATCCGTTCTTGAGGCCGATGGCCAGGATCACGGCAGCGCCGAACCCGCCCGCCAGCGTCACCGTCGATGCATTCGGCGCCAGCCGCGTGGCGAAGGCCAGCAGGCGCGTGGTGCCGGTGGCCGTGCCGAGCACGAGGTTGAGCAGCTGCGCCATCAGACCAACCGCCGCCACCTCCATCACCATCGTCACGGCGGTCGTGACCACGACGATGAGCACCGACGCCGGAGTCAGCGGAATGAACGGGCGCAGCTTCGCCAAACCGCGAGCTGCGTTTCGGAGTTTTCGAAGCGAATTCCGCATTGGCGTGGCTAAGTTACCGCATCGGGCGGCGCCACGATATGCGGTGCTACGGCGCGACCAATTCGAACGGCGCGCCGACTGCGATCTCGCCGCCCAGCACGACCCGCGCGTACACCCGACTCCAGCCGGGGTGCGTCTGCTGCGCGATGCGGCCGATGCGGCCGTCCACGAAGTACGGGCGGAGGTTGTGGCAGGGATTCGCAAACGCCGTCACCTCGGCCTCCACCTCGCCGGCGCGGAACCGCGTGCCCACGATCATCGCCTCCCAGGCGATGCCGCGAACGGTGAGATTCTCTCCCGTCGCCCCGGGGGCAACCCCATGCCCTTCCGCACGCAACGCGTCGAGGAGGTCGGCGGAATAGACACAGAGCGCACGGTGCACACCCCCGTGGTGTTCGAGATCCCGCTGCCGATCGCCCACCACCCCATCGACGGTCACCAACGCCCGTTCGACAGGCCGCTTCGGAACCCCCCCGTCCGAAACGTTCACCGAGACCACCACGCCACGCGCCATCAGAAGTAGACCCTCGTCGGTTCGACCCGGGTCGGGATCTCCCCCACCTCCATGCGCACCGGAATCCCGCCGTTGCTCGTGCTGAGCGCGGCCTGCATGGCGAAGCCCAGCTGCGACGTCAGCTTCGCATCGGGGCTCAGCAGCGCCAGCCGCCAGCCGCCGCAGCGCCGCCGCAGGACGTGCCCGAGCTGCGCATAGAGATTCCGGATCTCGTGGCGGTCGCCAACCCGCACGCCATACGGCGGGTTGGCCGCCACCAGCCCGGGGCCCGGCGGTGGCGCGATGGCGGACACGGAGTTCACTGACCACTCGACGTCCTCCGCCACCCCCGCGCGCTCGGCATTCGCGCGGGCGGCGTCGATGGCCCCCGAATCGCGGTCGGATCCGTGGATCGGCACGGGGCATCGGGGCAGGATCTGCGCTTCGGCCTCGTCGAGCAGCCGGGCGAACGTCTCCCGCGGAAAATCGGGCCACTCGACGCACGCAAACTGGCGCCGGAGACCGGGCGCGATGCGCCGCGCAATCATCGCGGCTTCGATGGGAATCGTGCCCGAGCCGCAGAGCGGGTCCACCAGCGGCGTCTCGCCACGCCAGTCGGCCGCCAGCAGCAGCGTCGCGGCCAACGTCTCCCGCAACGGCGCCTTGGCCACCGCCTGCCGGTATCCACGCAGGTGCAACAGGGCGCCCGAGCTGTCGGCGCTCACCGTGCACTCGTCGTGTGCGATCCGCACGATGAACAGTTGCTCGCGTTCGGTGTCCGCCGTCTCGTCGTCATCGGCGCTACCCGGAGCCGTGAACGCGCTGGCCGCGCCGAGACGGTGCTCGATCGCGGCCGCCATGCGTTCCGCCACGGCGTCCGAATGGTAGAGGCGTGACTTCCGGCACGTGACGCGAAATCGCACCGCGCCTCCAGGTGCAACGAACCGCTCCCACGGAATGCGCCGCGCGTGTCGCTCCAGTTCATAGAACGCGCGGGCCCGAAAGCGGGCCGTGCGGACCACGATCCGGCTGGCGGTACGGAGCCAGAGGTTGGCCCGGCACAGCGATTCGGCCCCCCCCTGCCAGGCGACGCCTCCCCCGCCCGCTTCGATCTGTGGCGCCTCACCGAGCGCCGCGAGCTCGCTCGCCACCAGCGGCGCCAACCCCGGCGCCGCGATCGCGAAGCACTCGAAAGGGCTAGTCGGTGCGTTGGAAGGTGGCGGCGTTCGTGACACCGGAGCGGGCCCTGGCGGGTTGGCGACCTCGCGATCTCCACTGGCCGACCACCCGGTACGTGAGCAGCACGACGAAGACCCCGAGGTACACGAGGGGAAACAGCGTGTCCTTCTTGACCGCCCAAAGGTAGTGGACCGTTCCTCCGATCGCGATCAGATAGATGAGCTGATGCAGACGACGCCAGCGTCGGCCCCCGATCCGGCGCACCCAGCCGTTGGTGGAGGTCAGCGCCAGCGGGATCAACAAGACGAAGCTCGCCATGCCCACCAGGATGTACCGGTGCTTCACGATCTCGCCGCCCATCAGGCCCCACGCGAAGAACCAGTCCACTCCCACCCACATCGAGAGATGGACGAACGCATAGAAGAACGTGAACAACCCGAACATCCGACGGTACCTCGCCAGCACGCCGAGATGCAGCAGCTCCCGCGCCGGGGTCACGGCAAGCGTGATGGCGAGAAAGCGGAGCGTCCAGAGCCCCGTGAAGATCTCCGCTTCCTCGATCGGATTCACGCCCAGCCCATCGGGATGCAGCGCCCGCCAGGTGAGGTCGGCGGCGGGAAGCAGGCACACCGCGAACACGGCCGGCTTGAGCCAGCGCTGGCGGGCCAGGGTCTGCGACAGCGTCAGAAGTACTTCCTCAGATCCATGCCGGCGTACATCGACGCCACCTGGTCCTCGTACCCGTTGAACATGAGCGTGGGACGACGACGGAATTCGCCGATGCGCCGCTCCACCGATTGCGTCCAACGCGGATGATCGACGTGCGGGTTCACGTTGGCGTAGAAGCCGTATTCGTCGGGCGCGGCCAACATCCAGGCGCTCATCGGCTGCTGCTCCACGAACTCGATTTTCACGATCGCCTTGATCCCCTTGAATCCGTACTTCCACGGGACCACGAGCCGCACAGGCGCGCCGTCCTGGTTCGGCAACGTTTTGCCATAGAGCCCGGTGACGAGGAGCGTGAGCGGATGCATCGCCTCGTCCATCCGCAGGCCCTCCACGTACGGCCACTGCAACACCGCACGCCGCTGCCCCGGCATCTGATCCGGATCGTACAGCGTGGTGAACTTCACGTACTTGGCGCCCGGATCCGGCTCGAAGCGCTTCAGCACATCGGCCAGCACGTAGCCGTTCCACGGGATCACCATCGACCACGCTTCCACGCACCGCAGCCGGTACACGCGATCGACGCGGTTGGCCGGCTTGAACAGGTCCTCGTAGTGGTAGTGCCCCGGCTTCTTGCACAGGCCGGCGACTTCGATGGACCACGGTTGGGTGTGGAGCTGCTGGGCGTTGGCCTTGGGATCGGACTTCTGGGTGCCGAACTCGTAATAGTTGTTGTACGAGGTGATCTGATCCCAGCTGTTGAGCTTGTCCTCGGGGGACTGCTCGGTCACGAGGGCGCCGCGCAGCAACCCGGGCGCGAGGGTGCTGCCCGCCGCGATCGCCCCCACCCCGCCCGCCAGCTTCAGGAACGACCGGCGGTTCAGGTAATCGCGCTCGGGCGTGATCTCGGAAGAGGGGATGTCGTTTGGCTTCTTGATCAGCATCGTCGCTCCTCGCGGGTAATGGCGTCGCGTCCAGCAAACATACCGATTTCGGATTCGGACGGTTCCCGGTTTTGGCAGACCTTTACATCCCGTTCTGTCATCCCGAACGAGACCGCCCGCCCGCCGTTTGCCAGTTTGGCCGCGCGAGGGTGGCACGCCCCATGCCCCAATGCGCGGGTGAGGCGCGGGCCGCCGGTCGGCGTCGCCCTGACGCCCTATCCATTGCACCCTTCAGGAGGATTCTCATGATTGCCACGCGTTCTCTCTCATCCACGTTGGACCGGATGCTCTCGCTCAACCGCGCGCTCGACGGCGCGTTCACCGGCCAGCGTCAGGCGTATGATGGGCACCTGTGGGTGCCGGCCCTCGACGTGACCGAGCGCAAGGACGCATACCTCGTGACCGTCGAATTGCCGGGTGTCGACCCCAAAAACGTGGACATCAGCTTCGAACAGAACGTGCTCACCGTGCGCGGCACCAAGGCCTCGACGCTTGCCGCCGGCGACCACGAGATGCGCGTGTACGCCAACGAGCGCGTGTCGGGAATGTTCGAGCGGTCCATCCGGCTGCCCGAGTTCGTGGACGGCGACAACATCACCGCCCAGTCGGCAAACGGATTGCTCGAGATCACGATCCCCAAGGCGCAGGTAGCACAGCCGCGGAAGATCGAGATCAAGGCGACGACGCCGATCGGCTGATCGGATCCGTCGTACCAGCTTCGATCATCGCCGCGCCGGGAGAGTCCCGGCGCGGCGACCTCGTATTTCTGACGGAAAGACCTGTACCGCCGCGGAAAGCACCCCGGCCTCGTGGATGCACCGCGCACCCGGTCCCCAACTCGAGCCGCAACCGATCCGCTTGACATTGATACGACCGTATCATATCATACGAACGTATGACTGATACGACATCGACACGCGACCGCATCCTCGCCGTCTCCCGCGACCTGTTCACTGCCCGCGGCTTCGACGCCGTCTCCATTCGCGACATCATCTCCGCAGCCAAGGTCAATCTCGGGGCCGTCACCTACCATTTCGGCTCCAAGAAGGCGCTGTACCATGCCGCCCTCGAGTCGATGGCCGATCCGTTCGCCGCCCGCATCGCAGAACTCGCGGCCGAACCCGGCGCCCCCCTCGATCGCGTCGAGCACATCATCCGCGGCGCCCTCGCGCATCTGCTCGACAACCCGGGGCCGCCTATCGTGCTGCTCCGCGAACTCGCCAGCGACCGCCCGCTCCCGCCACCGATCGCCTCGCTCATGCGACGCAACATCGGGGCCGTCTCGGCCATCATCGCCGAGGGACAGCAGGACGGCACCATCCGCGCCGGCGACCCCGCATTGCTCGCCGTCACCGTGATGTCGCAGCCGTTCTTCGTTCGGGCCGCGCGCCGCGTCGTCAGCGTCGCCATCGGCGTCGATCCCGGCGCGGCCGATCAACAGGCCCGCATCACCGAACACGTGGTGAAAAGCGTTCGCCACTCCATCGCCAACACACCGCAGGTCTCGTCATGATCACTGCCTTGCTCCTCGCGTTCGCGATGCAGGCACAGGACACCACGCGGCTCACGCTGCAGCACGTGGTGGACCGCGCCCTGCGCACCCATCCGGCCGTCGCCGCCGCCCAGGCCGTGCAGGACCGGTCCATCGCCGACGTCAACGACGCCCGATCGCGCCTGCTGCCCGACCTGAGTTTCGATGGGGCGCTCACCCGGTTTCAGAAGCCGATGGTCGTGGCCCCGTTGCACGGGTTCGACCTGCGCAATCCGCCCCTGTTCGATCGCACCCCGTACCAGGCGGGCCTGTCCCTCAACTGGACCGTGCTCGACTTCGGCAAGCGCTCGGCGCGGATCAGCGCACAGCGCGCCCTGCGCAACGCCGCCGGAGACGCCCTCACGTCCACGGAACAGCGGTTGATGACGTCCACCGTGCACGCCTACCTCGCCGCGCTCGACGCCCGCCAACTGCTGGCCGCTCAGGACCGGCTGGTCGCGGCACTCGCGGCGGCACAGTCCCGCACGGTGCAGCTCGAGGCAGAGGGCAAGGCCGCGCACGTGGACGTGCTGCGCATGAACGCCGAAGTGCAGCGAGTCCGCGCCGACCGGATCAGCGTCGCGTCGCGGCTGGAGGTCGCCGAGCACCAGCTCGCGCAGCTTGCCGACGTCTCGTTCGACGCCGTCCATGGCGCCGAACTCGCCCCGCTCACCCTTGTCGATACCTCCGCGGCCGCCGACACTTCCGTCGCCGTTCGTACCCGGTTCGTCGCCCAGGCGCAGCACACGAGTAGCGACGTCCGGCAGATGGAAGCGCAATCGCTGGCCGCGCGGGCCGGCGTGTCCGCGGCACGCGCCACCTGGTTGCCCACCGTGCAGATGCAGGGCGCCTATATCGACCGCGGCCGCTGGGCGGGCAACTACTCCGCCGAGTGGCAGGTGGGCGTCGCGATGTCGTATCCGGTGTTCACGGGCGGCAGCCGTGCCAGCGCGGTGCAGCGCGCCGACGCCAATGCGCGTGCGGCCGCCGAACAGGTGCGCGTGGCGCAACTCGACGTCGAGAGCGGTGTGGACCAGACCATGGCCGCGCTCCGTGAGGCCCATGCCCGCGTGGCCGCGCTGGAGAGTGCGGTCGCGCAGTCGCAGGAAGTGGAACGCATCGAGAAGCTCGCGCTCGACGTGGGCACCGTTGTTCAGACCGACTACCTCGACGCCGAAGCGAAGCTCTTCTCCGCGCAGGCCGGCCTGATCCAGGCCCGCCACGCCGAGATCGCCGCCCGCGTCGACCTGGCCCGCATCCTCGGCGAGTTGTCGCGCACCTGGCTCGCCCGCAACGTGGAGTCCCTGCCATGAACCGCAAACGCATCGTGCTCGCCGTCGTGGGACTTCTCATCGTCGCCGCGGTCGTCTATCTCACCGTGTTCCGCAATCGGGCGAGCGCCGCCGAACCCGCCGCATCCGGGACGGTCGAGGCCACGGAGGCCGATCTCGGATTCCAACTTCCCGGGCGCATCGCCACCGTCGGTCCCCACGAAGGCGATCGCGTGAAGGCCGGGGACACGTTGGCCATGCTGGACCGCACCGACCTGGCCGCCCGTCGGGCCCAGGCGCGCGCCGGCCTCGCCGCGGCCCGCGCGGGACTGTTGGAGATGGAACGCGGGGCCCGGAGCGAGGAGCTCGCACAGGCCCGCGAAGCCGACAGCACCGCCACGGCGCGCCTGGCCGATGCGCAGCGCGATTTCGACCGCGCGCAGCGGCTGTTCCAGGGTGGGGCGGTGCCTCGCGAATCGTTCGACAAGGCGAGCCTCGCGCTTGACGTGGCGCGGAGCGCCAAGGCGCAGGCGGACCAACAGTTGAAGCTCGTGGCAAGCGGCCCGCGCCCCGAGCGCATCGCGGCGCAGCGCGCGATGGTGCAGCAGGCCGAGGCCGCCGTGCGCCAGACCGATGCCGCCATGGACAACGGGGTCATCCGTGCGCCGTTCGATGGGGTGGTGACGGTCCGCGACCGGGAGCCCGGCGAGACGGTCGGGGCGGGTGCGCCGGTGCTCACGGTCATGAACCTGCGCGACCGCTGGGTGCGGATCTACGTGCGGGAGGACCGCATCGCCGCGGTGCGCCTCGGCGAGTCGGCCACGATCAGTACCGACACGTATGCCGGCAAGACATATCCGGGCGCGGTGTCGTTCATCTCGAGCCAGGCCGAGTTCACGCCGCGCAACGTGCAGACCACCGAGGAGCGCGTGAAGCTGGTGTACGCAGTGAAGGTCCGCATCACCGGCGACACCACCACCTACGATCTCAAGCCCGGCATGCCGGCCGACGTGCAGTTGGGAGCTACCCCGCGGTGACCCCGGTGGAACACACGGGGCCGGCAATTTCGCTGCGGAACCTGCGCCGCACGTTCGGCGACGTCGTGGCGGTGGACGGGCTGTCGTTCGACGTCGCCCGTGGCGAGCTGTTCGGGCTCGTCGGTCCCGACGGCGCCGGCAAGACCACCACCCTGCGGATGCTGGCCGGCGTCCTGCCGCCCACGGGCGGCGACGCGGTGATCCGTGGCGTGAGCGTGGCCGGCGATCCGGAGCAGGTGAAGCACCACATCGCATACATGTCGCAGCGGTTCGGGCTGTACACCGACCTCACGGTGCGCGAGAACATCGACTTCTACGCCGACCTGTACCGCGTACCGCGCCGCGAGCGGCCGGCGCGCCTGGAGCGGTTGTATCATTTCTCCAATCTGGGCCAATTCGAACACCGACTCGCCGGACAGCTATCCGGCGGGATGAAGCAGAAACTCGGCCTGTGCTGCGCGCTGATCCACCAGCCCGAGATTCTGCTGCTCGACGAGCCGACCTTCGGGGTCGATCCCATCTCGCGCCGCGACCTGTGGCTCATCCTGCACGAGATGGTGGCGCAGGGCGTCACGGTGCTCGTGACCACGGCGTACATGGACGAGGCGGAGCGGTGCGATCACGTGGCCCTGCTCGATCATGGCCGTATCATCGCGCTGGATACGCCGGTGGCCCTCCAGCAGACACTGGCCGGGCACATGGTGTCGCTTCGCGCCTCCCAGCCGCGCCAGGCGCTGGCGGTGCTCGCGCAGACCCCGGCCGCGCACCATGCCGCGCTGTTCGGAGACACCATCCATCTGGCGCTGGCCTCGAAGGCACACGACTGGCCGCTGGTGGAGGCCGCCCTGACCGCCGCCGGCATCAGCGTGATCGACGCGCACGACGTCGATCCGTCGTTGGAGGACGTGTTCATTCAGCGCGTCTCCGAAACGGCGGTCGAGACCCCGGTGCCGGCGTGACGTACGCCGTCGAGGTGCACGAGCTGACGCGCAAGTTCGGCGACTTCACGGCCGTCGACCACGTGAGCTTCCAGGTGCCCGAGGGCGAGATCTTCGGCTTCCTGGGCCCCAACGGGGCGGGCAAGACGACGACCATCAAGATGCTCACCGGGCTGCTGGCGCCCACGTCGGGCACCGGGCGCGTGGCAGGATTCGACGTGCGCACGGATGCCGAACGTATCAAGGAGCGCATCGGGTACATGTCGCAGCTGTTCTCGTTGTACGGCGATCTCACCGTCGAGGAGAACATCGCCTTCTTTGCCGGCCTGTACGATGTGACCGGCGCGCGCCTGGAAGAGCGCCGGAATTGGGTGTTGCGCATGGCCGGGCTCACCGAGCACCGCCACCAGATGACGGCCGACCTGCCCCTGGGATGGAAGCAGCGCCTGGCCCTCGGCTGCGCCGTGCTGCACGAGCCCTCCATCCTCTTTCTCGACGAGCCGACGTCGGGCGTCGACCCGGTGTCGCGCCGCAGCTTCTGGGAACTCATCTACACGCTGGCCGATCGCGGCACCACGATCTTCGTGAGTACGCACTACATGGAGGAGGCGGAGTACTGCAACCGGCTGGCGTTGATGAATCGGGGCCGGTTGATCGCGCTCGATCAACCGGCGGCACTGCGCCACCGGATGTCGGACCCCATTCTCGAACTCGCCACCGACGACGGGCCGGCCGCCGTGCAGGAGCTGCAACATGCGCCCGGCGTGATCGAAGCGGCGATGTTCGGCCGTGCCGTCCACGTGGTCGTGCAGGATGAGGCCGCTGCCCGGGCGGCGCTGCCCGACTTTCTGTCGGCGCACGGCCGCACCTGCGACCGCATCACTACCGTCCAGCCGTCGTTGGAAGACGTATTCGTATCGCTCGTCCGCCACGAGGGCGGCGCGGTGGAGGGCTGACCGTGCAGCTCAGCCTGCAGCGACTGCTCGCGGTGGCGCGCAAGGAAGCCCTCCAACTCCGGCGCGATCCCCGCAGTCTGGCGATGGCGTTCCTGGTGCCGGCGGCCATGATCATCGTCTTCGGGTACATCATCAGCTTCGACGTGCGCGACATCCGCATCGCGGTGCTCGACCAGGATCACTCGACCCAGAGCCGGGCGCTGGTGTCGGCGTTCGAGGCCGCCGGCCGCTTCGAGGTCGTGGGCCGCCTGGCGCGCCCCGACCAGATCGATCCCCTCATGAATCGCGGCGCCGTGCGCATGGCCCTCATCATCCCACCGGATTTCGAGCAGAACCTGCTGGCGGGGAAGCCGGCCCCCGTGCAGGCCATCGTCGACGGCGCCGACGCCAATACGGCGTCGATCTCGATGAACTACGCCGAGGCGATCGTCAGGGCGTTCTCGTCGAAGGCCCTCCTCAACCGCGTGGCACGACCGGCGACCGTCACGGTGCAGAGTCGTGTCTGGTACAACGAGGCCCTCGAGAGCGCCAACATGATCGTGCCCGGCCTCGTAGCGGTGATCATGATGATCATCGCCGCCATGCTCACGGCGCTCACCATCGCCCGTGAATGGGAACGCGGGACCATGGAGCAGCTGGCCGCGACGCCGGTGCACCGCCTCGAAGTCATCTGCGGAAAGCTGCTGCCCTATCTGGTCATCGGCCTCGTGGACGTGACCGCCGCCGTGCTCATCGGCGTGTTCCTGTTCCACGTGCCCTTCCGGGGCAGCCCGCTGCTGCTCGCCGTGATGGCCACGATGTTCCTCCTCGGCTCGCTGGGACTCGGCATCTTCATCAGCGCCGCTCTCAAGTCCCAGTTGCTGGCCACACAGCTGGCGATGCTCGTGACCTTTATTCCGTCGCTCCTGCTCTCGGGCCTGATCTTCGACATCGCCAGCATGCCGCTGCCGCTGCGCCTCGTTTCGCTGGCCGTGCCGGCGCGGTACTTCGTGGTGGTGTTGCGCAGCATCTTCCTCAAGGGCGTGGGCGCGGAGGTCCTCTGGCAGCAGGGCGTCGCCATGATCGTGTACGCGGTGGTCGGTCTCGGGCTCGCCATCCACGCCTTCCGCAAGGAGATCGCCTCGTGAGCGCGTCGCTGCTGAACTGGTCGCGCGTGAGCCAGATGCTGCGGAAGGAGTTCCGGCAGATGCTGCGAGACCCGCGCGCCAAGCGCGTGCTGTTCGCCGCCCCGATCATGCAGCTCATCGTGTTCGGGTACGCTGTGAACACCGACGTGCGCAACGCCGCGACGATGGTGGTGGATCACGACCAGACGTACGAGTCGCGCGCCCTCGTGTCGGCGTTGACGTCCTCCGGGTATTTCCGCGTGGTCGGACGCAGTCAGCAACCGCGCGACCTGGTGAACGCGCTCGACCACGGCGACGTGCTCGTCGGCCTGGAGGTCCCGCAGGGCTTCTCCAAGGATCTCGCCGCCGGTCGCGAGGCCGATGTGCAGCTGCTCGTGGACGGCAGTTCGGCGAACACTGCGAACGTGGCGCTCGGCTACGCCACGCAGATCGTCTCGCAATGGGGGCTGGAACACGGCGGAACGTCCGCCGCGTTGGTGCGCACCAGCGCCCGCCCGGGCGTCGACTTCCGCGTCCGCGCCTGGTACAACGAGAATCTGGAAAGCCGCGTGTACAACGTGCCCGCCGTGATCGGCACCATCGTGCTGCTCATGACACTGCTGCTGACCTCGCTCGCCGTGGTGCGTGAACGCGAGATCGGCACGCTCGAGCAACTGATGGTCAGCCCACTGCGGCCGCTGGAACTCATCATCGGCAAAACCCTGCCGTCGGTGTTCGTGGCGTTCGTCGACCTCACGCTCATCACCGCCGTGTCGCTGCTCTGGTTCCACATCCCGTTCCGGGGCAGCGTGCTCTTCCTGTTCGTCGCGAGCGTGTTCTACATCCTCACCGGCCTCGGGCTCGGCCTCTACATCTCGACAGTGTCGAACACCCAGCAGGAAGCCTTCATGTCGATGTTCTTCCTCTTCATGCCGGCCATCATGCTCTCGGGATTCATGTTCCCGGTCGCCAACATGCCGCAGGCGCTGCAGTACCTGACCTATCTCGATCCGCTGCGCTACTTCCTGGAAATCGTGCGCGGCGTGTTCCTGCGCGGGGCGGGATGGCGGATCCTGTGGCCGCAGGCACTAGTGCTGGCGGCGATGGGCATGCTCGTGATCACTGCGGCCACGCGGAAGTTCCGGAAGACGACCGCGTGATCAAAACAGGCTCCGGATCCACCCGCCATCCACCGCCACCGACTGCCCGGTGATGTAGCTGGCGCGTTCCGACGCCAGGAACGCCGCCAGCGCGCCGAATTCCCGCGGCTCGCCGATGCGCCCCATGGGAATCTGCGCCTCCGTCCGCGCATTCACTTGCTCGATCGACACCCCGTCACGCTCGGCGTTCGCCTTGGCGAGCTGCTCCACGCGTTCCGTCTTCGTGAATCCCGGCAGGATGCAGTTCACCGTGACGCCGTCCTTCGCCACTTCGGTGGCGAGCGTGCGCGCGAATCCGGTGACCGCCGCCCGCAGGCTGTTCGACAGCATCAGCCCGTCCACCGGCTGCTTCACGGTGATCGACGTGACGTTGAGCACGCGTCCCCACTTCCGCTCGCGCATGCCCGGCAACACGCGGCGCGTGAGCTCCACGGTGCCCCGGAGCAGATTGTTCACGTGCTGCTGCCACAGCTCCCACGGCAGCTTCTCGAACGGCGCCGACGGCGGGCCGCCCGTGTTGTTCACCAGAATGTCCACCTGCCCGAATGCTTGCTCCGCGGCTCGGGCCACCGCGTCGATACCCTCGACCGTGGCGAGGTCCGCCGCCACGGCGCGAACATCCGCCTTCGTCTCCGCGATGATCGCCTGGCGCGCCGACTGGAGCCGCTCGTCGCCGCGGGCGCAGATCACCACGCGCGCGCCCTCGGCGGCTAGCTCCCGCGCCGCCGCGTAGCCCAGCCCACGGCTCGCCGCGCAGACAATCGCGGTTCGGTTCTTCAGGCCCAGGTCCACGGTCAGCGCCGCAGGTAGGCGTCGGTCTTGTTCAGCCAGTCGGCGCGCGGCGGGCTGAAGATGTCCACGTCGAGCGTGTCCTGCAGTGCCTCGGCCTTGTGCCACACGTTGGACGGGATGTGCAGCACCTCGCCGGCCCGCACCACGACCTCCTCCTTCTCGTCCTCGCCGATCCAGAAGCGCAGCGCGCCCTCGAGGATGTACGTGAGCTGCTCGTTGTCGTGCTGATGCTTGGGCACGACGCACCCCTCTTTGAGGTACACGTGCGCCAGCATCATTCGCTCGCCGGTGATCAGGCGGCGGTCGATCATCGCCGAGACGGTCTCGCGGGGCATCTCGTCCCAGCGATAGAAGGTGACGGACCCAGGTGAGTTGGACATGACGTGGAAGGTGGGAGGTGGACGGTGAGAGGTGAGATCGATGAACGGCGATCGCACGCGCCGGCAGACCGGCAACGGGGAGCACGTAGGTAAATGGGGGCCCCGCCCGCCGGGCCGCCAGTGCTTGACTCCTTCTCGGCGCTCGGTTTTATCTCCGGCATGGTCCAGAACGCACCGACGCCCCAGCTTCCGCCCTCGATCGACCGCCTGCTGCGCCAGTTCGCGGCGCTCGGACGGGAAGAGAAGATGCAGACGCTGCTGCACTATTCCAAGAAGCTCGAGCCGCTGCCCGATCGATTCGCGTCGCTCGATCGCAGCAACTTCACGGTGCCCGAATGTCAGACGCGCGTGGACCTCTTTCCGGAGGTGCACGACGGCAAGGTCCACTTCTACGCCGACGTCAATGTCCGCCAGTCCCCCACGGTGGCCGCCTTCCTCGCCATTCTGTTCTCGGCCGTGAACGATCAGCCGCCGGAAACCACGCTCGCCATTCCCGCCGACTTCGTCCGCCGCATGATGGATGGCATCGGGCTCGCCGGCCGAGAAGTCGGGCTCTCGGCGATGGTCGCCCGCCTCCAGGCCCACGCGCGCCGCGCGCTCACGCCGACCTCGTAGTCGCCGTTCAACCGCCTCCGGAGGGCTGCATGCCCACCAAACCGCAGTCGTACGCGAATCACCGGCGCATCTTTCCCCTCTACCACCTGTTCGCGCTGCCGATTCTGGCCCTGAACGTCGCCATCGCCATTGCCGATCTGCTCGACGCCCCGTCGTGGCATGCCGGCTGGTGGGTGCTCGTGTCCCTGGCCCTCGTCGCGGGACTGCTGACCGCCCGGGCGTCGGCGCTGATCGTGCAGAACCGGCTCGTGGGACTCGAGATGCGCCTGCGCCTCACCGCCATCCTGCCCAGCGATCTTCGCCCCCACATCGGCGACCTGACCCTTCGCCAGATCATCGGTCTGCGGTTCGCCAGCGACGGCGAAATGGTCGACCTCGTCCGCCGATGCATTGCCGGCGAACTCGCCACGGCCGACGACGTGAAACGCCAGGTCAGAGACTGGCGACCCGACGTCGTCCGCGCCTGAGGGCCCCGTGGCACACGCGAACACCACCCGCTCCAAGGGTCCGCCCGACGCCGTGCAACAGCCGGCAGCATAGCCGTGGCCGCCTCCTGCCCGCGCGACGAAGCCGACCTCGACGCGCGCCTTGCCGATCCGCGACCCGAAACGGTCGCCGCGCTCGCCCGCTGTCCGGGAGACCTGCTGGTCCTCGGCGCGGGCGGCAAGATGGGACCCACGCTCGCGCGCATGGCCCTCGCCGCCGCCCACCGCGCCGACGCCGGGCACCCCCGGCGCGTGATCGCCGTGTCCCGGTTCTCCTCGTCGCGCAGCGAACGCGCGCTGCGCGAGGCCGGCGTGCATACGATTCGCTGTGACCTGCTCGACCGCGCCGCCGTCGCGGCGCTCCCCGACGCGGCGAACGTGATCTTCATGGCCGGCCAGAAGTTCGGCACCCACGACACGCCGTCGCGTACCTGGATGATGAACGTCGTCGTGCCCGCGATCTGCGCCGAACGCTTCGCGGCATCTCGCATCGTCGCCTTCTCCACCGGCAACGTGTACCCGCTCACGCCCGTCGGATCGGGTGGCGCTCGAGAAACCGATGCCCCGGCGCCGGTGGGGGAATACGCATGGTCGTGTCTGGGGCGCGAACGCGTGTTCGAACACGCCGTCGCGGCCGGCGCCCGGGTGGCGCTGATGCGCCTCAACTACGCGATCGACCTTCGATACGGGGTGCTCACCGACCTCGCCCGGCGGATTCTGCATGGCGACCCGGTGTCGCTGGACATGGGGCAGGTGAACGTGATCTGGCAGGGTGACGCGAACCGCGCCGCCCTCGAGCTGCTCCCGCACGCCGGATCGCCGCCGTTCGTGCTCAACGTGACGGGACGCGAGGCACTCTCGGTGCGCGGCGTCGCCAACCAGCTGGGCCGGCGCCTGGCACGTGAGCCGCGTTTCGTCGGCATGGAGGCGCCGGACGCACTGCTGAGCAACACCGACCGGATGGCGCAGACACTCGCGCCGCCGGCCATGGACACCGCGACGATGCTCGATTGGGTAGCGGAATGGGTCCGCGCCGGCCGGCCGCTACTCGACAAGCCGACGCACTTCGACGTGCGCGACGGCACCTTCTGATGACGGGTCTGCGCGCGCACCTGCAAGAAGGAGTGGTGATCCCGGCGCATCCGCTGGCACTCACCCCGCGCCGGACACTCGACGAGCGACATCAGCGCGCCCTCACCCGGTACTATGTGGATGCCGGTGCCGGCGGCATCGCCGTCGGGGTGCACACCACGCAGTTCGCCATTCGCGAGCAGGGCCTGTACCGCCCCGTGCTCGAACTCGCCGCCGCCACGGCGCGTGGCGCTCTCACCGCTGGACGAGAATTCGCGCTCGTCGCCGGCGTCTGTGGCTCCACCAAGCAGGCGTGCGGCGAAGCCGCCGTGGCGCGGGCCCTGGGCTACCAGGTAGCCCTGCTCAGCCTTGGTGGGCTCGACCAGTTGGACGACCGCGCGCTCGTGCGGCACTGTCGGGCCGTGGCCGAGGTACTGCCGTTGTTCGGATTCTATCTGCAGCCCGCGGTGGGTGGACGCGTGTTGTCGCATGCGTTCTGGCGCGAGCTGTGCGAACTCCCGAGCCTGTGGGCCATCAAGATTGCCCCGTTCAATCGCTACGCCACCACCGACGTGGTCCGGGCCGTCATGGAGTCTGGGCGAGACGACGTGGCCCTGTATACCGGCAACGACGACAACATCGTCGCCGATCTCGTGACCCCCGTGCGCCTGCGCGTGGGAGGCGCCGCGCGCGAGCGGTACATGAACGGCGGACTGCTTGGCCAGTGGGCCGTGTGGACGCGCCGCGCCGTGGATCTGCTCGCGGCGGCCAAGGCCGCCCGCGAGGCGGGCGCGGTGCCCACGACATTGCTCCGCACGGGGTCGGCGGTCACGATGGCCAACGGGGTGGTCTTCGATGTCGCCAACGGATTTGCCGGCTGCATTCCGGGTATCCACGAGGTGCTCCGGACGCAGGGGCTGATGCGGGGCGTCTGGTGCCTCGACCCCCGGGAGACGCTCTCACCCGGCCAGCGGCAGGCCATCGGGCGCCTGCGCGCCGCGTCCCCCGAGCTGACCGACGACGATTACGTGCGCGAGCACCTCGACCGCTGGCTCAGCTAGCGGCGATCAGTTCCCCGGTCCATGCCTCGCCCGCGCGGCGCTCGAACCGATCCCGCCAGTCACTGGCCAAAATGACGCTGGTGTCAAAGATCGTCGTGTCGGAGCTCACATCCCCGCTTGCCGCCAGCGCCGAAAATTGGGCCCGACTGACCGACTGCGTACGCCCTTCGGCGTCGCGGTAGAACACGCGGCCGCCCCCGAGCATCTGGGTCCCGACGGAACTGCCGATCTCGCGCAGGTGGCGGAACAGGTCGTCAATCGAGCAGCCCGATGCCTGCTCGGCGGTCGGATCGATGCCGATGGCCAGGAACCGGCCGTGGCGCCACTCGCGGGCGCACCGGAGTGGCATGCCATGTGCATTCCATTGGGCGAGATAGCCGTCCACCCGGGCGAGCAGCGACTGTGCCTGATCGGCGTCCGGCTCGCGATCTCCGGCGAAGACCCAGACACGCGCATCGGCGGGAAGTGACGAGAAGTTGACCTGAGGCATCGTGGCGGAGTGAGAATGAGTGGAACCGGTTCTTCGGGAAATGTAATGCGGCCCGCCCGCCGGCTCCGGCCGGGCGGGGCGGCGCCGCGGAATTGCCGGTCGATCCTCAGGAGCGGGTATGCCGCGGAATGTGATAGAATCCAACCGTATCTTGCTGCCAGTGCGCCCAGTTGTGCCGCTTCGGTCGCCCACGGCGTCGTTGGCTTGGCAGCAACACTCTCCCGCGACTTCCTGGATTAGGTGCCGTCATGAGCACCGCGACCGGCCGCCGGCCTCTGTGCACTACAGGGTATACCCTGCTCGAGGTCCTGATCGTCATGGTCATGATCGCGACACTGGTCGCCATCGCACGCCCCAGGCTCAATGCGCCCCGCTACCGAGCCGATGGGGCAATTCAGATGTTTCGAAATGCCCTCACACAGGCGCAGCGCACCGCCCTGATCAACCAGTACGACGTCATCGTGATCATCGATACGGTCCACCAGACGCTGAAGGTCTCGGAGGACGCCAACAACGACGGCGTCATCGAGTCGGACGAGCACTCGCTGAGCTACCCCCTGACCGACGGCGTGACCTTCATCGTCCCGCCGATCGGGCTGGACAGCGTGGTCTCCGTTCCGGTCGTGGGGTCGCAACTCGGCAGCGTCGGCGGGCTTCCCACGATCACCTTCCGGCGGGACGGGGCGGCCACGAGCGATCTGCAACTGTACATTGCCACCCCGCCCAAACCGGGTCGCATCTATCGCGCGTTGCGCCTCGTCCAGAGTACGGGCCGCAGCGACTGGTACCTGTACAACGCCACCGCCAACATCTGGACCCTGGGAGGGCTGCGGTGATGCCGCATCGCGGCCCTCACCGCGGACGCGCCGGGTTCACCCTGGTGGAAGTCGTCGTCGCCATGCTCATCCTCGGGAGCGCCTTGCTGGGCATGGCGTTGTTCGTGTCGGGGATGGCCCATTCGGCCACCGACTCCCGACTAATCGGGACGGCCAATGAGCTCGCCGCCGACCGCATCGAGACCATCAAGACCTCCACCAGCTACGCGACGTTGGGCGCCGATTTCCAGGGCACCGAGACTTCCATTCCCGGGGGTGACTACGCCGGATTCACGCGCCGGACGATCATCAAGCACGTGGGAGGCAGCCCGACGGATTCGGTCGATTACACGGTGGTAACGGTCCTCGTCTCCGATCCGGCGATCAGCGACACCGTCCGCAAGACCACCGTAATCGCTTCCTTCTGACGCCGCCGCATGCCCATCGACGCCTCTCGCCGCGGATTCACGCTCGTGGAGCTGCTCGTCGCGATGATCCTGATGATGGTCATGATGACCGTCGCCGTGCAGACGTTCCGCCGAAGCTCCGTCCTGCTCGCCTCGCAAGCGGGGATGCTCGAGACACAGCAGAACGCGCGGTTTGCCGTCACCACCCTCGACCGCGACCTCCGAGTGGCCGGCGTGGGCGTGGCGTCCACACAGCCGATGATCGTCCAGGCCTCGAACACCGCCATCACCTTCAACGTCGATCTCGTTTCGCGCGATTCTACCGACCCCTCGGCGGTGTACATCGACCCCAAGGCCGACAGCAACACGACCTCGGCCATGCGCACCACCACCAAGGTCACGCTGCCGGGCTCCGCCAGAACCTACCCCGACAGCACGTACTACACGGCGGCCGGGCTGCTCAGCCCGGCCGAGACGATCTCGTACTACCTCGCCAAGGATTCCACGACATCGCTGAGCAACGAGTACATCCTCTGGCGCCGCGTGAACGCCGCGGCGCCCCGCGTCGTCGCCCGGGGCATTCAGTTCAATCCCACGGACACCGTCTTCCAGTACTACCGGGCCAACGACACGGGCGCCGTGTCGCTCATTCCGCAGTCGAGTCTGCCGCTCTATCACCCCGTACCGGTGCACGGATCGCTGGCCGATACGGGGAGCGCCGCCCTCATCGACAGCATCCGCAGCGTGCGCGTGAAGCTCACGGCCGTCTACCACGACCCCCGGCGGGGCGACGTGCTGCGCCCCATCCAGGCGACCATCCGGCTGCTCAACGCAGGCCTCGTCAACCGCACCACCTGCGGCCAGCCGCCGCTCGGCGTCGCCGTCACGGCCACGACATCGATGGCCGGCGCCTCGTCGCCGTTCGTGAAGCTCATGTGGGGGCCGTCGCTCGATGACGGCGCGGGCGAGAACGACGTGGACCGGTATGCGATCTTCCGACGCCCGGATACTGCGGCGACGTTCATCCAGCCGTACGCCAGCGTGCCCGCCGGTGCCGCGAGCTACACCTACATCGACAGCGACGTGAAACCGGGCGATCGTTGGATCTACGGCGTCGCGGCGACGGATTGCACGCCCAGCCGCTCGTCCGTGGCTTCCACGGGCGCCATCCTCGTCCCCTGACCGGCATCGATGCCATGAGCCACCGTCCACCGAAGCCGACTGGTGCCGCGCGCGCCCGTGGCGCCGGCCCGCCCAATCGGGCGGGGTTCGCATTGGGACTGGCCCTCGTGTTCACGATCGCCATCGGAGCGCTCGCCACCACGGCGATCATTCTCTCGTCCAATGCGACGATGATGGCCAAGGCGGTGGATCGGCAACGGGACATGAAGTACGGCGCCGAAGCCGCCCTGCAGATCGCCAAGAGTCGGATCACGGCGAACGCCGCCCTCGTCCCCGATAGCGGCGTTCGCCAGATCATGACCAACGAGCAGATCTACGCGGCCGACGACCGGCCGGTACCCGGCATCAGGGTGAATGCGTGGGTGGGGCCGTCGGGTTCGACCACCGGCCAGTTCGGCAATTTCGTGAGCATCGTCGCCCAGGCCGCCGGACCGCGCGGCGCCGGGTTCGTCCGGCGGCTGGAAATGACCGACGAGAGCTTCGCCAAGTATGCGTACTGGTCGAACTCCGAATCGATGTCGGGGACCACGATCTATTTCCAGAACGGCGACCAGTTGTGGGGGCCGGTGTGGTCCAACGATGTCATCCACATCGGCAGCACGGGCGCCACCTTCCACGATCGGGTCGGCACGGCACAGACCATCAGCGGAGTGTCGTACGGCACCTTTCTCCGCGGCTATTCGCAGAACCAACGGCCGATGACGCTCCCGTCAGCCAGCACCCTGTCGCCACTCGCCAGCTATGCCGCGACCTCGGGATACAGCTTCACGCCGCCCACCAACGGCGATGAGACGACGGTGCTCATGCGCGTTGAGTTCGTGGCCACCGACCTCAACGGCGATGGAGACTCGACCGACGACAACGAGGGGTTCTTCCGCGTCTACCAGGCCAACGCGGGGCAGCAGGCATGGCTGCGGGGCGACTGGCCGGGCGGCAGTTCGGTGAGCGCCTACACGAACTGCGGCGACTGGCACGCAGTGCCGGGATCGTCGGATCTCAAATTCTTCCCCGCGTCGGTACACCCAACCGGCTGGTTCCAGCAGCTGATGGTAGCGGCGGGCATGTCCGACCCGTCCGCGGACGCCGAGCAGTCGGCGTCGCTTGCCACGATCATGCAGCACCCCGGAGCCCGCTGCTATCTGGGGGGCGACCCGCACCTGGTGGCCGTCTCGCGCACCTCCACCCTCTATCCCAACGACGCCGACCGGCACAAGGGCGGCGACGACACGACGTTCACACCGGTGGGGGCGTACGGCTCGTGGCTTCAGTACACGGCAACGCCCAACGCCGCCGTTTCCGCTGTCCGCTCTGACGCCCGCTACCTGTTCCCGCTCTACCGTGGGTTCAACCCGCAGAACAAGGGCGTGGTGTACTTCAATGGAACCGTTGGGGTGAGCGGCACCGTGCGTGGCCACGTAACGGCATACGTCCACGGTGGCGATCTGGTGCTGCTCGACGACCTCCGCTATGCCGACGATCCCACGCTGGGCGAGTGTGCCGACGCCCTGGGGCTCATCAGCGACAACGATGTCGTAGTGGCGGACAACTCCATCAACACGCCGCAGTACACCGGATCGGCGTACCAGTCCCTCGACGACAGTCAGGGCCTGAATATCCAGGCCGTCCTCATGGCCCTGAACACCTCGTTCCGCGTGCAAAACTACGGGTCCGGCCCGTCGAGCGCGATCAACTGCCAGGGGCGCTGGGTGGGACGCGGGTGCCTGTACCTCACCGGCGGCATCATTCAGCAGTCGCGCGGTCCGGTCGGGCTGGGCAGCGGCCAGGGCTACTCCAAGCAGTACAGCTACGACCGGTGCGCGGCCAGCGACCCACCGCCCTATTTCCCATCCACCGGCCGGTTCACCGACAACCGCTACTTCGAGATCAATCCGGTGGGCTTCAACGTGACCGCGTTGTTCGCCGACATCACCCGGTGATCCCGGCGCCGCTCACGCACCATCGAGATCCGATCCCTCAATGGCGTCGATCTCGCGCTGCGCCCCGAGTTCGCGAAACAGTCCCAACGCCCGGTCGCGCCACCGTGGCGCCTCGCCATCGCCCGTGGTCTTCTTCAGCTCCCACAACTCGCGACTCGCCTCGGCCTCCAGCAGCTTCACGCGGAACCGCTGGGCAACACGTGCCGCTTCCACCAGCGCGCGCTCCGCTTCCACCGCATGGCCGGCCATGCGATGCGTATATCCCAACCAGCGGTACGCCTCGCCTCGCTCTACCTCGTCACCGACCTCGATCGAGATCGACATCGAGATTTCGCAGTTGCGCACAGCCCTGTCGAAGGCTTGCTGAGCCACGAGCACTTCCGCCTGGTTGAGCAGCACCTTGGCGATCATCGGCCGGTTGCCCAGGAACTCGCAGAGGCCCAGGCACTGTTCGTAGGCGTCGCCCGCGGCCTCCCATTCAGCGGAGTCGGCGTACACCATGCCCAGGTTGTGGAGCGCCAGCGCCTCGCGGCTCCGGTCGCCGTTGTCGCGGAACAGCGCCCGCGCCCGCAGGTAGTGCCAGAGCGCGTTTTCGAGCTTGCCTTCGATGTTGTCAATCACACCGAGGTTCAGCATCAACTGGCCAATGAGCACCGGGTCGCCGGTGCGCTCCATGGCCAGCTGGTACGACGCGCGCGCCTGCGCGTACTCGCCGCGGGAATAGTGCACGGCACCGACCCCGTTCTCCGCGCGGGCCTCGAGATCGGCCAGGCGGCCTTCGCGGGCCATCGCGCGAGCCCGCTCGTACCAATCCAGGGCGCTATCGTACCGCCCCTGGCGCCATTCCACGCGCCCGAGACGGAAGAGCCCTTCGCCTGCGGCGGCGTGATCCTCCGACTCGGCGACACGCGCATACGCCGCCGACGCCTGCACGTAGTCGCCTCGCTGCTCAGCGGCCTCGCCGTCGGCCAGCACGGAGCCGGAATTCGGAGTGTGGTCGAATGCCATCATCGGCATCTCAGTCCTCGGTTCTTCATCGTCCGCGTATCAGAGCGCGATCGCGTACGACGAGAAGTGGTGGATTTTGGTCGTGACGGTATGGCTGCCCCCGTTGAACGTCCCATCGAGCGTTTCGAGTACGTGGCCGTCATTGTCGAGGTAGTCCACGTGCCCCGGCGTCTGTTCCCCGAGATCGCACCCGCTGGCACTCAGGACGAGGACGACGGCCTTGCTGAACTGCAGGCCGTGGGGCTCGAAGTGGATGTCGGCGAGCGTGTCAG
Source organism: uncultured Gemmatimonadaceae bacterium (assembly GCA_963781765.1). GTDB lineage: Bacteria > Gemmatimonadota > Gemmatimonadetes > Gemmatimonadales > Gemmatimonadaceae > JAGWRI01. The sequence continues at coordinate 268,812 of CAWAHC010000005.1, read as the reverse complement.
CCGGAACCGTAGCCGTGATCAGGACCGAGTCCGAGAGCGCGCCCCCGGGGATGATCAGACGATCGTTCCCCACCTGGATGCTGGCACCCGACGTCCCGACCCACACGCTGACCGACGCCGAGTCATGCGCACTGCACACGAGCAGGTGGGAGGTACCGTCGTCGTCGCGCTCTTGCTCTTGGGCGTGGTCGCCGCGATCGAAGCGCGGCCCGGCGACGTTCGCCATCGGGCCGGCGATCGTAGCCGGCGGCGCCGTATCGCGACAGCCAAACACGGCCGCCGCCGTTGCGCCCGCCAGGAACAGACTCAGAATCGACTTGGTGCGTCTCATGGAATGGTTCTCCAGCTTGTCAGAAGAAGTCACGTGATGCTCGAAGTTCAGAGGGCGAGTGTCGGGTTGCGGCGGCCCGCGCGGGACCCCACGGCTCCGGTATTGGCCTGGCGGACCTGACGGAGCAGCGCCCTGACCACGAACGCAGCTCCGCCGCGGCGACGGATGTCGCTGGGGGTGGAGTGCAGGTAACGCTGGCACACGTTCCGGAACGCACTCCCCGATGGAAATCCGAGGCTCGCCGCCACCCGGTCGGCCGTTCGATGGGAGTCTTCCAGCATCCGCGCGGCGACGATCAACCGCCCCCACGTAAGCAGTCGCCGGGGCGGCGGATATCCGGCCACGGAGAGCCGCTGACTCACCGTCCGCCGGGGCAGGGCCAGCAACCGCGCCAGCCCGCTTGGCGACAATCGCTCGTGCGCCCGGGTGATCACCAGCAACACCGCATCCCGCACGCTCGGGTCCACCTCGCCCAATGCCAGCCGGACCTCGCTGCCCAGGCTCCGCGACTCGGCGTGCTCGATCCGCGCGAGGAGCTGGCGGGGCGTGTCGTCCTGATCGGCCACGATCAACGCGTCCATGCCAATGCGCCCGGCATCGAACACGTCGCGCACACGATCCATAGTAATCGTCGAATAACTGAGCAACGACAATCCCGGCCAACGCTGCTTCAGCTGGCGCACCCGCTCAAAGTTGGCATCCCCCGTGGCATACAGGTCCACCACGGCAATACGCACCGGATACATCTCGCATGCCTCCGCCAGGGCTTCCCACGTCGTGCATGGCACCAACTCGTGCCGGTCGCGAATCGCGGCGCGCAGGCGTTGCAGGTGCCCGGGCTGCGGCAACAGCGTAGCGATTACGCCCATCCGTCGGCCGGGAAATGAGGGGTGAAGGGTGGCAGGGCTCGGGGTGGCCGGCCCGCCAGTCTCCTACTGTAGACGTTCGTGATCATCACAGGCAAGGATGAATGTCACACAATGTGATGGTTTTTGCCCGCACCGTGACGCTTCCCGTCACGGGACCGGTTACCGTCGATAGCAGATCTTCGTTGCTCCAGTAAGAAGACGACCCACTTCGTGGCCGTCACCATTCTGTTCTCTCTGTCTTCACCCCATGGCCATGCGCAATCACGAATCGCCGACGCCGGCATCGGGATTCACGCTCTTCGAGATCGTGATCGTCCTGATCATGATGGGCGTGATCACGGCGCTGGCAATCCCGCATCTGGACATCCAGCGCTACCGCACCGACGCGGCGGTCCAGGGACTTCGCAGCGTGCTCATGCAGGCGCAGCGTACCGCCCTCGTCCGCCAGTACAACGTCGTGATCAGTATCGACACGGCGCACAATACGCTCGAGTGGTCGGAAGACGCCAACAACGACGGCACGATTCAGACATCGGAGCACAGACGGGCGTATCCGCTCAATGACGGCGTGAAGTTCGCCGTGCCGCCCACCGGAATCGACGGCGCTGTGTCGTCGTCCATCGTCGGCGCGCACCTGGGCACGCTCAACGGGCTCCCCACGGTGACCTTTCACCGCGACGGTGCCGCGACCACGGATCTGGAGATGTACATCGCCGGCCCCGCACAGCCCGACGTCACCTACCGGGCCGTCCAGCTCACGCTGGGCACCGGGCGCACCGACTGGTACCTCTACAACAGTCAGGCCCACAAGTGGGTGCTGGGAGGGTTGAAATGATCCCGCGACGTCGACTCCGGACTCGTCCCGGCTTCTCGCTGGCTGAGGTCATCGTCGCCCTCACCATCCTGACCGCGGCGCTGCTCGGTCTGGCCCTCTTTGTGTCCCGCATGGCGCACGCGACGTCGGATTCGCGCCTGCTCGGAACCGCCGACGAACTCGTCACCAACCGCATCGAAGCGATCAAGGCGATCACGAACTACGACTCGATCGACAGCTGCGTCAAGACCGAAACGTCCATTCCGGGTTCGACGACGTACAAGGGGTTCACGCGCCAGACGATGATCACGCACATCGGTGGGGGCGTAGCAGATTCCGTGGACTACCGCATCGTCACCGTGGTCGTGAGCAACCCGGTCATGGCGTCGCCAGTCAAGAAAACCACCGCCATCGCGGCCTTCTAGTGAGCCTGACATGACAAGACTGAGCGCACGCCGCGGATTCACGATGATCGAGCTGCTGGTGGCCACGATCCTGCTGATGGTCATCATGGCCACCACCATCCAGACCTTCCGCAAGAGTTCCGTCTTGTTGGGCGCCCAGGGCGGGCGCCTCGAAGCCCAGCAGAATGCGCGATTCGCGGTCAATTCCATCGACCGCGATCTCCGGGTAGCGGGCGTGGGCGTGGTGGCCGGCCAGCCGATCCTCGTCGAGGCCGATACGACCGCCCTCGTGTTCAACGTCGACCTCATCTCCCGCGTCCTCGGCGACGTGGGCTCGGTATACGTGGACACGAGCGCCGATTCCAACGCTGTGTCGGCCATGAAGTCGGTCAACAAGCTCCTGCTGCCGGGCATGACCACGTACTATCCCAACTCCACGTACGTCCAGTCGGGCGGAACGGTGAGCGGTGCCGAGACGATCGCCTATTACATCGCCAGGGACTCGTCGTCCAGCTACGCCAACCAGTACAACCTGTACCGGCGCGTCAACGCGACCACGCCGCAGGTCATCGCTCGCGGCATCCAGTACACGCCCGGTGACACGGTCTTTCAGTATTTCAAGACCGACACCGTGGGCAACCTGACCCCCATCCCCATGGCCTCGCTGCCCCTCTACCACAAGGCAACGATCCACGGCTCCATTGCCGATACGGGCAAGTTCGCGCTCGTGGACAGCATCCGATCAGTCAAGATCAAGCTCGTCGCCGTCTATCACGACCCCCACGAGCCAGGCTCCACCGCGACGCGGACCATCCGCAGCACGCTGGTCGTCAAGAACACGGGGCTCGTCAACGCCACCACCTGTGGGAATCCGCCAATCGCCGTCGCGGTCACCGACAGTACGTCGCCGGTCGGGTCCACCTCTCCCTTCGTCACCATCATGTGGCCGCGGTCGACCGACGATGGCTCCGGCGAAAAGGACGTGGAGAACTACGCCATTTACCGGCGCCCCGACACCGTCGCGACGTTCAACCAACCTTTGGCGAACGTGCCGGCCGGCGATACCACGTACTCGTGGACCGACAACAGCGTGACCACGGGCGACCACTTGATCTACGGCGTGTCGGCACAGGATTGCACGCCGTCCAGTTCGCCGATCGGCGCCACTGGCGTCGTCATCGTACCATGAAAGGACGGAATCCAATGCGTTCACCTCGTTCGGTCTCGATCGCGCACCGCCGATCGGCGCGCGCCGGCACCCGCCGCGCCCGGAATCGCGCCGGCTTCGCGCTCGGCATAGCGCTCCTGTTCACGCTGGCCATCGGGGCCCTCGCGACCTCGGCGATCGTGCTCTCGTCCAACGCCACACTCATCGCCAAGGCCACGGACCGGCAGTCGGAGATGAAGTATGCCGCCGAAGCGGCGTTGCAGATCGGGAAGAGCCGCCTCAACTACGATCCCGCGTCACTGCCCGATAGCGGCGAGACGCAGATCGTCAGCAACCAGCCGGTGTACGCTGCCGACGGCACCACGCTGCCCAACGTGACCGTCAACGTCTGGATCGGACCCACGGGCTCGACCACCGGTCAGTTCGGCCGCTTCGCCAGCGTCGTCGCGCAGGCCGTGGACAATCGCGGCTCAGGCTTCGTGCGGCGGTTGGAACTGGATCAGGAGAGCTTCGCCAAATTCGCGTATTTCACGAATTCCGAGACCTGCTGCGGTGGCCTCACGATCTACTTCAACAACGGGGACGAACTCTGGGGCCCCGTGTACTCCAACGACATCATCCACATCCTGAACGGCGGCGCCACCTTCCACAGCAACGTCAGCACCGCGAAGACGATCAGCGGCATTGGCTACGGGACCTTCCTCCAGGGGTACACGCAGCACGCCACCCCGATCACCATGCCGTCCACGTCCAATCTGGCCAAGCTGGTCGGATACGCGGGTCTCGCCGGCTATGACTTCACCCCGCCGACATCGGGCAACGAAACCACCGTCCGCCAGCGCATCGAGTTCGTGGCCACCGACATCACCGGTACCGGCGATTCGTTGGCCATCGAAGACGGATTCTTCCGCGTCTACACCGCAAAGTCCGGACAGACCGCCTGGTTGCGCGGCGATGCGAGCGCCAAGAGCACCAACTGCGGTGACTGGCACCAGGTGACGCCGGGTGGTCCGCTGCTCTTCTTCCCGATCGCCGTCCACAACAGCGCCAACACCTGGTTCAAGACCGACCTCATAAACGGCGGGATGGGCAATTCCGCCGCCAACTCGGAATACAAAGCCTCGGCGACGACCGTGATGAATCACGCCGGGGCCCGCTGTTTCCTCGGCGGTGACCCGCACCTCGTCGCCGTCGCCCGCACGACGTCGATCACCGACCCGGCCACGGGATCGCACTACACGACCGCCGCCATCAACAAGGGGGGCAGCGACACCACGTTCACCCCCGTCGATCAGTACGGCTCCTGGTCCCTGTACTCCAACTCCCCGGTCTCCGCGGTCGCCACAGCGCGTCCGAACGACGCCAATTATCTCTTTCCGCTCTATCGCGGCTACAACAGCAACGTCAGGGGCGTCGTGACCTTTGACGGGACCATCGGCGTGAGCGGTACGCTCCGTGGACGCGAGACCCTGTATGCCAAGAACGGAACAATCGTGCTCCTCGACGACCAGCGCGACGCCTACGATCCGTCGCTCGGCACCTGCGCCGACATTCTGGGGCTGCTCGCCGACAACAACATCGTCGTGGCCGACAATGCGATCAACACGCCGCAACAGTTCACCGGCGGCTCGTCGTACAAGTCGTTCGACGACTCGCAGGACATGTACATCCAGGCCGTGATCATGGCACTCAATACCTCGTTCACCGTCCAGGACTACGGGAGCGGTCCAACCAACGCGCTGAATTGCGCCGGAAGCTGGGACGGACGCGGCTGCCTCTACGTGACCGGGGGGCTGATCCAGGAAGACCGCGGCCCGGTGGGTATGAGCAACGGGTGGGGGTACGTCAAGCAATACACCTACGATCGCTGCGCCGCCGTGAAGCCGCCCCCGTACTTCCCCACCACGGGCCGGTTCCAGGACAACCGGTACTTCGAACTGGATCCGGTCGGGTTCAACGTCGTCTCGCTCTTCCAGAGCCTCACGCCGGGCAGCTGACCCCCCGTCGCCATCCACCATCCAGAACGCCCGCCGCCTTCCCGCGGCGGGCGTTCTGGCTTGGGGTGAGCCCCATCCCGCGTGTTCACACGGTGTTTACATCTCGCGGACACCAACGAGCACACCAATCCGTAGGTGAGGGTGTCTAATTCCACGAATCGCAGTCCGCGGAACTTCTCCCTCGACCTCGGGGACGTGTGCCATGATCGAATCCAATCGAGCGCTAACCCTCACTGCCGACGACGACGAACGCCCCGAAGCGCCGTTCACCGAGCCGGCCACGATCGCCTCGCCCGACCAGCAATCCACGCGGGTGGATGCCGTGGCGCAGGCGGTGGTCGAGCTGCTGCGCGCGGAGCGGCAGCGCGCTCGCATCGTCGTGCGCTCCGAACGTCGGCTGCTCTTTCTGCGGCAGGAGGAGATCGACTGGGTCGAAGCCGCCGGCAACTACGTGCGGCTCCACGTGCGCGGCACGGCGCACGTGCTGCGCCAGAGCATGAAGAACATGGAGGCGCGGCTCGACCCCGACGTGTTCGTCCGCATCCACCGGTCCGCCATCGTGAACGCCGATCGCATTCGGGAGTTGCAGCCCTGGCTACACGGCGAATACGTCGTGATCCTCGACGACGGCACGCGGCTCTCGGCCAGCCGGGTCTTCAGCGGCCGCCTCAATGCACTGATCGGCTAGCCGGCGCGGCGAAGTTCGAACGCCAGGCCCTCGGCGAGCGACGAGAACCGAAACTGAAATCCGAGCTCGCCGAGCCGGCGTGGCATCACGCGCTGGCTCGCGAGCAAGGTCGCCTTGGCCATCTCGCCGAACGCCAGCTTCAGCGCGAACGCGGGAACGGGCAGCACCGCCGGCCGATGCAGCGCCGCCCCGAGGGTGCGGGTGAAGTCCGCGTTCCGAACCGGATTCGGCGCTACCAGATTCACCGGGCCCGAGGCATCGGAGTTCCCGAGTAGGAATTGCACGGCGCGCCCGTAATCCTCGAGCGCGATCCAACTCATCCACTGGCCGCCGGAACCCAACGGCCCGCCGGCGCCGAGCCTGAACGGCGGCAGCATCCGCTCGAGGGCCCCCCCTCCGCTGGCCAGCACCAGCCCGGTGCGCATGAGCGCCACCCGCATTCCGGCGTCGCGGGCCGGATCGGCGGCCCGCTCCCATTCCGTCGCCACGGCGGCCAGGAAGTCCTTCCCCACGCCACTGCGCTCATCCAACACTTCGTCGCCGCGGTCACCGTAAACTCCCACCGCCGACGCCGAGAGCAGCACGAGAGAGGGCTTGCGGGCCGCCACCATGGCACGCGCGATGGTCTCCGTACCCCGAACACGGCTCTCGCGTATGCGTCGTTTGCGTTCCGGGGTCCAGCGGCGGCCAATCGGCTCGCCCGCCAGATGGACCACCGCGTCCACGTCCGCAAACGCGTCGGGGTCCAACGTGCCGGCCGACGGATCCCAGGTAATCGCCGCATCGGGGACTCCTCCCCCGCGTGCACGTACCATGGGGCGCACGGAAAATCCCGCGGCGGTCAACCGCTGGGTCACGACCCCGCCCAAGAATCCCGAAGCCCCAGAGAGTGCGATGTTCATGCTGGATACTGAGCCATCGCGCGCGGCGGCGGAATCCCGATGGTTCCGGAACGAATTGCATGATGGATCAATTAATTCCGCGGGGGGTACCCGTTCGGACCGCCGCCCTTCGTTGCTCTAGCGACTCGAGCCTCAGCGCGCTCGCCTTCCACCGCCCGGATTCACGAATGCTCGTCAGCGCACTACTTGCCGTCGTCTTCGCTGCCGCCGGCGCGCCGCCGGACACGACACCGCCGTCGGTGCATCCCGTTCCGGTAGACTCGGTATCGCCGATTCCGTTCGCCGTCCAGATGCCCGCCGACACGGTGCATCGGCGCCCACGGCCGCGTGCCATCGAGTACTCCGACAGCTACTACACGCGTCTCGAGATCCATCGTGATCTCAGCTACGCCATCTATCCGCTGTACGTAGGGCAGTACATCTTCGGCGAGCAGCTGTGGAAGAAGAGCCGCGACGCCCCGACGTGGGCGAAGACCGGCCACCGGGTGTTCGCCACGGCGCTCGTAGGCGTGTTCGCCGCCAACACGGTCACCGGACTCTGGAACCTCTGGGACTCGCGACACGACCCCGACCACCGCGTTCTGCGAACCGTGCATGCGCTGACCATGCTGGCCGCCGACGGCGCGTTCACGTACGCCGGCAGCACGTTGGCCACACAGGCCCAGAACAGCCTGTCCAAGCGACGCCTCCATCGCACCATCACGATCTCAGCGATGGGCGTCACGGCCCTGAGTTCGCTGATCATGACCTTTTACAACCGATGAGCCCAAACGACGATGCCCCACGGCCGCGTGGCGGGCGGGTGCACATGACACCGGGAGAAGACATGGGGTGTGAGGATTGTCTGAGTCGGCGCCAGTTTCTTGCGAAGTCGGCCATGGCCGCGGCTGCGGTGGCCGTCGCCGCGGGCTGCGGCAACGGGCAGATTGGACCAACGGCCTACAAGCCGCCGAGTACCGGTTCTTCGTCCAACGGTAACACGATCAAGGTCGGCAACTTTCCGCCGCTCGCCAATGTCGGAACGCTGGTCCAGGTGAACAGCTTTCAGGCCGTGAAGCGAACCGGGGCGACGACGTTCGCCGCGTACTCCATGGTGTGCACCCATCAGGGGTGCCTCACGCAACTCTCGTCGAACATGTTCTTCTGCCCCTGCCATGGGGCGGAGTTCAATGCGTCGGGTCAGGTCATTCGTGGTCCGGCGGCGCGTGCGCTCGGGCAGTACGCCACGTCGTACGACGCGGCAACAGACACCCTGACCATCGGCTAGCCGGCGGCACACGCCCAACAGCGATCCCTCGACGGGTGGCAATACCGATCGCGTCGCCGTAGGGTTCGACCGGACCGCGGCCGACGGGGCGCCATCGAACGCTCGGCGGCGCTGGTGCGTTAACAACATTCATGGGCCGACCACCCGGCGGTTCGCCTTGATCCGCAACCTGAACCAACGATGCTGATGCTGAGTGCACCCGACGTTCTGATTCACGCGATGAAGCCGTGGGAGGAGTTCTACAGTCACTCCAAAGTGGCCCCGACGGTGGTCACCTTCCTGCACGTCGGTGCGCTGATCCTGGCCGGCGGATTCGCGCTGTCCACCGATCGGGACACCTTCCGCTCGGTGACCGCCGGCGAAGTCAGGCGCATGCAGCATCTCGAAGACCTCAGCAGCGTGCACGCCTGGGTGGTGGGCGGCCTGGTGGTGTCCATCCTCTCGGGGCTGCTTCTGTTCGCCGCCGACGTCGAGACGTTCTTCGGTTCGTGGGTCTTCTGGATCAAGATGGGACTCATCGGCATGCTGCTGGTCAACGGCTACGTGATGATGCGCACCGAGCGCAGTCTGCGCAGCAGCGCGGGGGAAGCGGCCTCCCGATGGCGGACGCTGCGCCGCACGTCCATGGTGAGTATCGTGCTCTGGTTCACGATTTCGCTCGCCGGCATCATTCTCGTGAACATGTAACCTGGTGCATGGAGAAGGCGTGATGGATAGAAAGCGCAATACCCGCGGGACTCCCGCCACAGATCAATGCACCGGATGCGCGATTGCCGACGCCGGCCGGCGGCGGTTTCTCCGCGATGCGGCACTGATGGTGGCCGGCACACTCGCGGCTCTCTCAGCGGGACCGGTCTCGGCAGCCGCACTCGAGCCCCGCTTCGTGCGCGCGCTGCGGACACCCGACGAACTCAAGAACTATCCGATCCCCGCCACCGACGGCGTGAACATCGACCAGGACGAGTCGGTGATCATCACCCGCTGGAAGGGCGAGTTGTTCGCATTCTCCCTCGCCTGCCCGCACCAGAACACGGCGCTGCGCTGGGAGCCCGAGGATCAGGAATTCCGGTGTCCCAAGCACCACTCGATCTACACGCCCGAAGGCGTGTTCATCGACGGTCGTGCCACGCGCAGCATGGACCGGTTTGCCGTCACGCGGAACGGGAACAACGTGTCTGTGGATCTGGACAAGCTCTACCGCGAGGACGACGATCCGGATCTCTGGAAGGCGGCGTTCCTCAAGCTGTGAGGCGTGGGCCCGGCGCGCCCCGCGCCCGACCTCTCCGTCCGTGATCCGCCGGCGCTAGCTTACCTCCATGCTGCTCGGCGTCGCTGGCATGGTGGGTTCAGGAAAGACCACGCTCTCCCGAGCGCTTGCCGCCCGATTCGGGCTGCAGCTCGCACTTGAGAGCGTGGGTGAGGACAACCCCTGGCTGGAGCGGTTCTACGACGGCCCCCAGGGCATGCGCTCCTTCGGCCTCCACCTTCAGCTCCATTTCCTGGCCACCCGCTTCGCGGCGATGCGCCGCATGCTCGGCACCGGGGGAAGCTGGGTGCTCGATCGTACCTGGTACGAGGACGCCGAGGTGTTTGCCCGCGGTTTGTTCGAGCAGGGATACATGAGTTCCGACGACTGGACGCTCTACCAGCAGTTGTACGGCGAGTTGCTGCACGCCCCCGCCGCCCGTCCCCCGCGGCTGCTCATCTATCTCCACGGCCCGATCGAGACGATTCTCGAGCGCATCGGCACTCGCGGCCGCCCGAAGGAACGCGATACCGATCCTGAGTACTGGCGCGAATTGCACCAACGTTACGAGCGCTGGATTCCCGGGTTCACGCACTGCCCCGTGCTCCGTCTCGACATTCGCCGGTTCGATCTCATGGCCGACCCCGATGCGATCGAGGACGTGGCGGCCCGTGTGCGGACAGCCGTGGGCGACGAGCTCCCCCAGACCGAACTCTGGCCCCCGGCCCCTCACCCATCCAACCGGCGCGCGTCCTGACGCATCGACCGGTGCGGGGGGAGCGGACCGGGTAGGAGGGGCGGGACGAACGTCCCCGAGATCGCCGTGTATCATTGGAATACCCCCGACCGACCGTTCGAGGAATTCGTCATGTTCGCTTCGTCATCCGGTTTCGTCCGCGCGCTTGTCCTCGCGGCTTCCCTCGCGGCACTATCCGCCTGCACGGAACGCCGTACGGCCGAGCGCGCCGATTCTGATCTCTCGCACGATCTCGCCCTCGCCAACCAGATCAGCGCGCCGCCGGCGCTCAAGGACACGGCCGTGGCGCCAACGCCGGAACCGCAGCGTCAGCAGCCGCCGACGCCAGCTCCGCGCCCCGAGTCGCAGAGCCCGCGGCGCGAGTCGGTGCCGCAGCCCACTCGCGCCGCCACGACGCCCGTGTACCAACCCGCCACGACGCCCGTGATCCAGCAGCCCGGCTCGAGCGCCATGGCCGCGGCACCTCTGCCCGCACCCGAACAGAAGCTCATCGGCGCTGGTACCGGGGTCGCGCTCAGTTCGGGCATGAGTGTATGCACGAACACCAACAAGGTGGGCGACAAGCTCGTGGCGACGGTCACCAGTCCGGTTCAGGGCGAAGGCGGCGCCGTCATCCCCGCGGGCTCGCGCCTCGTGCTCGAGGTCGCCCGGGTCACGCCGGGCAACGCCACGACCGACAGCAGCATCGTCTTGCGCCCCATGACGATATACGTCGACGGCATGTCGTATCCCATTTCCGGCACCATCGCCTCCACCACGGCGTTGCAGCGCACCGAGGTGCCGGGCACCGGCCCGTCCGACAAGGAGAAGGTGGCGGGCGGCGCCGTCGTGGGCGCCATCCTCGGCCAGATTTTCGGGCACAGCACCAAGTCTACGGTGATTGGCGCGGCGGCCGGCGCGGCCACAGGTGCCGCCGTGGCACACGTGCAGAAGAACTATCAGACTTGCCTCCCCGAGGGCGCCTCGCTCGTGCTGTCGCTCGAAGCGCCGCTTATGATGAACTGACCCGGCAATGGGTCCTGCCCCACCGGCGGCGCGGCGCTCCTGCGTCGCGCCGCTATTTTTCTCGTACGCCCAGCACCGCCACCCCTTCTCTCACCCCGTCGCCAGATGGATCTCCGGTATCCGGTCGGCCGGTTCACCCGCCCTGTGGACGTCGGCACCGCCGAACGCGCCCAGTACATCGAAGCGGTGGCCGGCGCGCCCGCCGCGCTCCGCGAAGCGGTTCGAGGCCTGGACGATGCGCAACTCGACACGCCGTATCGGCCCGACGGGTGGACGGTGCGGCAGGTGGTCCATCACCTCCCGGACAGCCACCTCAACGCCTACGTGCGGTTCAAGCTCGCGCTCACCGAGGTCGAGCCCACCATCCGGCCGTACGACGAGGCGGCCTGGGCCGAGTTGCCTGATGGCCGGAGCCCGCTCGTGGCCGATTCGCTCACCCTGCTCGACGCGCTGCACGCCCGCTGGGTGTACATGCTGCGCGCCATGAGCGCCGGCGATTTCGCGCGCACGCTCGTACACCCCGAACGGTCGGGCGCCCCGATGACCCTCGACGTGATGCTGGCGCTCTACGCCTGGCACGGCCGCCACCATGTGGCCCACGTCACGGCGCTGCGCGACCGCATGGGATGGGGATGAGCGGCGTGCCTCCCACCGTGTCGCCTGCAGTCGGGGCCCCAGCAGCCGCGCGAACGCGGCCGCTGGGGCCCCACGAACAACCGCGTGTGCCGGAGCGCTAGGCGGCGGACACCGCGTCATCTCCGCCGAGGTCCTTCACGGCCTGGATCATCTTGACCAACGTCTCGCGGGCGTCGCCGTACACCATGCCCGTGTTGTCGGCATAGAAGAGCGCGTTCTCGACTCCCGCGTAGCCCTTGCCCTTTCCGCGCTTGAGCACGTAGACCTGGTTGGCGTAGTCGACGTTCAGAATCGGCATGCCGTAGATCGGCGAAGACTTGTCGGTACGTGCCGCCGGATTGACGACGTCATTGGCGCCGATCACCAGGGCCACGTCGGTGCCCTTGAATTCGTCGTTCACCTCGTCCAGTTCGGCGATCATGTCATAGGGCACGCCCGCCTCGGCCAGCAGCACGTCCATGTGACCGGGCATGCGCCCCGCCACCGGGTGAATCGCGAACTTCACCTCGACGCCGGCCGCCTGTAGTGCCTTCACGAACTCGTACAACTTCTGCTGCGCCTGCGCGGCGGCCAGCCCGTAGCCCGGCACGATGATCACCTTGCCGGCGTAGCGCATCGTGATTGCGGCATCGCTCGCTTCCACCGGCTTCATCGAGCCCGCGATCTCGCCCTCCGGCTCGATGCTCACGTCGCCGAAGTTGCTGAACAGCACATTGGCCACGGAGCGGTTCATGGCCTTCGCCATGAGCAGTGTCAGCAGCGTACCCGCCGAGCCGACCACCATGCCGGCGATCATCAACGCCGGGTTCTGGAGTACGAATCCGTCCAGGGCCACGGCAAGGCCTGTGAGGGCGTTGTACAACGAGATCACCACCGGCATGTCGGCGCCCCCGATCGGCATCGTCGCCATCACGCCGTAGATCAACGCTATTCCGAAGAATACGGCGATCAGAACCTGCGGCGGCACGTTGGGCACGCCCACCGCCACCCCGACGCCGATGGCGAGGGTGATGAGCAGAACGAGGGCATTGTAGATGTGCTGGCCGGGCAGGCGCCACGGTTTGTTGACCCGCCCATCGAGCTTCGCCCACGCGACCAGCGAACCCGAGAACGACACTGATCCGATCACCGCACCGACGAGCGTCACCGCCAGGTGGGTGGCGTTGTCGGCCTTGCCGCCCAGCAGCTCGACGGCGGCAATGGCGCCGGCGGCACCGCCGCCCATGCCGTTGTACAACGCCACCATCTGTGGCATGTCCGTCAGCGCGACCCGCTTTCCGCCGCGCCATGCCCAGCCGACACCGAGCAGCAGCGCCACCAGTGCCAGCCCGAGATTCACCGACAGGTGGGCAGCGGCTTCGGGAGCGATGCCGAACACGTAGAGAAATCCGGCCAGGATCGCCAGCAACATGCCATAGCCCGCTACGCGAATGCCTGACCGCGCCGTGACCGGCGACGACATCCGCTTGAGCCCGTAAATGAACAAGAAGGCGGCCACGAAATCGGTGGCCTGAATGATCCACGTTGTGCTCATCGTCGTGTCCTCACTCCTTGGCTTTCGTGGGGCGGCTGGACTTGAACATGTCCAGCATCCGCTCGGTCACCACGTAGCCCCCGGCCACGTTGGCCGCGCCCAGGAACACGCCGACGAATCCGACCACCTGCTCGGGCGTCGTACTGGCATTGAGCAGGGCATACATCGCACCCACGACGACGATGCCGTGCACGAAGTTGGAGCCCGACATCAACGGCGTGTGCAGAATGGCCGGCACACGCCCAATCACTTCATAGCCGGTGAACGCCGCGAGCATGAAGATGTACAGCGCGACGAATCCGACGATTCCCGTTTCTACGGTCATGAACCTCTCCCGTGCGCTAAGCCGATTCCACGGCCGTGCGGGCCGCGTCGTTTTTGATCTCGCCGGCGTGCGTGAGCGCGGTCTTGGTGACGACCTCGTCCTCCCAGTCGAGCGCGAGCTCCTGGTCCTTGACCAGCAACTCGAGGAGGTTCAGCACGTTCTTGGCGTAGAGTTCACTTGCATGTTCGCCGAGCAGCGACGGCACGTTCAGCGGCGCGACGACGGTCACCTGGCCCACCCGGATGGTCTCGCCGGGCCTGGTGTATTCGCAATTGCCGCCGCCCTCGGCTGCCAGGTCGACGATCACGGCACCGTTCTTCATGCCGTCCACCTGCACCTTGCTGATGAGCTTTGGCGCGGGCCGGCCCGGCACGGCCGCGGTGGTGATCACCACATCGGCCTGCTGAATGTGCCGCGTCAACGCCGCCGCAACCTTCTGCTTCTCTTCCGCGGTCAGCTCGCGGGCGTAGCCGCCCTCGCCGCGCGCATCGACCCCCGTATCGACGAACTTCGCGCCCAGCGACGCCGCTTCCTCGCGTGTCTCGGGGCGCACGTCGTAGCCCTCGACCACCGCGCCCAACCGCCGCGCCGTGGCGATGGCCTGCAGCCCCGCCACCCCGAGGCCGATCACGAGCACGGTCGCCGGCCGCAGCGCACCGGTCGCCGTCGTCATGCGCGGCAGAATGCGCGGAAGCTCGGTGCCGGCCAGCAACACCGCGTAATACCCGGCAAGCGCCGCCTGACTGGACAGCGCATCCATGGCCTGGGCCCGCGTGATGCGCGGCACCAGTTCCATGGCAAAGCACGTGATGCGTCGGTCGCGCAGGAGCTTCACCAACTCCGGCTCGCGATGCGCGTACACGAACGAAATGAGAACGGCGCCTTCCTTCATCGCCCGTACCACCTCGAGCGACGGCGGTTGCACCGCCAGCACGAGGTCCGCATCGCCGACCAGCGCCGGCACATCGGTGGCGATCGTGACGTTCCGGTAGGCGCTGTCCGGAAGGCTCACCGCCTCGCCGGCTCCCGCCTGCAACCGAACTTCCGCGCCAAGTTTCACCAATTTATCGACCACGGCCGGCACCATCGCCACGCGCCGTTCACCGGTCCGCGTCTCTTTCAGTACCGCGACTTTCAGTGACATCAAACGCTCCGTCAATCCGGTGCTGATGGGCACAACCGGCCCTTCGCTGGCCGCGTCGCTCGCCTCATCTTCTGCGCCTGTAAGACTGGAAGACCCCGACTGCCAACACCCGTCGGTTGGGCCCCGGACCGTGATCGGCTCCGGGCAGCGCCGGCCGCAGCCGGCAACCCGCGCCCGCCATCTTTAGCGTACCGCCGGGAGAACCTGGCGGTCGGACGGGCAGGCGCACGAACTATAACATGATGCGACGACGAATAGGGAGTTCGCGACCGACCCACGCCTTCCGTTCGGCGCCCGCCCGACCGCACGGTGAAATGGCCAGTACGAACACGACTGATTCTGTCGGATTCCCGCCGGCCATCCCGCCCGGCATTCTCCCGAAGCCCGCCCCGGTGCGGATCTGGCGTGCCCCACCAGACCTGCCGAGTATGCAACGTGGGGACCTGCCGTCGGGTACCTTTCTCGCACGCATCCTCATGGGGACCAATGACGGACCTGTCGCAGCGAAACTCGTTCTGGCTCACGCTGGGCACGCTCGCCACCACGCTCTTCGAGATTGCCGGGTATCACGGTGCCATCGCGGCGGGGCAATTCATTTCCCGCGGCCAGATGGCCGTCGTTGGCTTCGCGGTGCTGGTGGGAACCGTGACGGTGGCCGGCACGCTGGCGGCCGCGATGAAGCGTCCGCGCACGCCAGCGCCGCCCCCGGTCACGTACCACGGCCAGATGGTCGTCAACGCATCCGCCGCCGCCTTCATCCTCGGAATGCTGGCCTACCTAGCGCTCTATCCGCCCACCCCGTGGGTGTTCGACACGATGCTGGCGCTGGCATTCCTGTTCGGGATCATGCTCCTGGTGCCCGTCCGCAATGCGGAGGCGCCGGCGGTGGTCACGGTGCTCAATGGCACGGCGGGGCTCGCGGCGTGCGCGGCCGGGTATGCCGTCACCAGCGGCGTACTGATCATGGCCGGCGTGCTCGTCGCCGGAACGGGATGGATCAGCGCCATCGTGCTGCAACGGACGATGACGCGATCCCTGGCCAGCGCGGTGTTCAGCGCATTCGGCGAGGAGCCCCGCGTCTGATGGTGTAAGCGAGCCTGGCGCCGGGCTCGCATTGATCGCAATCGCCGGATAGCGAGCGCGCACGGGGCGCCTAGCTTCCCCCGTATGTCGGACCGTCCCCCCGCACTCGCCCGCCACTCGAAGACGCCATCGGCGGCAACCGCCTGGCGCGCGATCGTCACGCGCGACGCCCGCTACGACGGTCGCTTCGTGTACGCCGTCACGTCCACGGGAATCTTCTGCCGACCCTCATGTCCGTCGCGGCGTCCGCGCCGCGACCGCGTCCGCGTTTTCGCCGATCCCGGAACCGCACACAAGGCGGGCTTCCGCCCGTGCAAGCGGTGCCGCCCGATGTCGGACGCCCCGTCGCGCATCCAGACTGCCGTCGCACGCGCCACGGAGTATCTGCGCGCCCACGCGGGCGAACGCGTCACCCTCGCCACACTCGCGGCCGAGGTCGGTCTCAGCCCCTACCACCTGCAGCGCACCTTCAGGCGAGCCGTGGGCGTCTCGCCACGGGAATACCAGGATGCGCTGCGCCAACGCCGCTTCGTCCAGCGGCTCCGCGCCGGAGATACCGTGAGTCGCGCCACCTACGAAGCAGGCTATGGATCGAGCAGTCGCGTCTACGGCCGTCGTGAAGTCCGGGCCGGCCTGACGCCCGCCGTCTACCGCCGCCGGGCGGCTGGCACGCAGATCCACTTCACGACGGTCGCCGTGCCCCTCGGGCGCCTGCTGGTCGCGTTCACCGACGACGGCGTGTGCGCCGTAGAACTCGGCGACGACGACGCCGTGCTCGAACGCACGCTGCGCGCCGATTTCGCGAACGCCGTCATCGCCCGTGCGCCCGGCCGCGCCAATGCCTGGGTGCAGGACATCGCCAAGCAGGCGCAGGGACGCCCGTCCTCGGCCGCCGTTCCCCTCGACGTGCGGGGCACGGCGTTCCAGTGGCAGGTCTGGAAGACACTCCAGCGCATTCCTCGTGGACACACGCGATCGTACGCGCAGGTGGCCCGAGCCATTGGACGACCACGGGCCGTGCGTGCCGTGGCCAACGCGTGCGCGAGGAATCCCGTGGCGCTTGTCGTACCGTGCCACCGGGTAGTACGGAGCGACGGGGCGTCGGGCGGCTATCGCTGGGGCGAGGAGCGGAAGCAGCTGTTGCTGCAACGCGAAAACGCCGACGCCGGACGGGAACGCTGATCCCTTGCCTCCGCCTGGGCCCGGACCGCCGACCCCTTCACCTGGTCGGGCACGATGCGGACGATCGAGCGGCGCAAGGCAAACTGAGCGGCAACACCCCTCTGGTTGCCGGTCGGGCGTCAGGGTTAAGATGCGCGGATGGTGGCTCCCCTCCCCGAAGGCCAGTTCTCGATTCCGGCTGATCTGACATACGTCGGACTGCTGTTCGCCTTGTTCGTGGTGCCGAAGGCGCTGCAGCGATACCGGATTCCCGACGCCGTGACCTGCCTGGTGCTCGGGTTCGGGGCGGCAGCGTTGGGGTTGGAGCGCGGGAATCAGACGGTGGAGCTGCTGTCCACGTTCGGCATCACCGCCCTGTTCCTGTTCGCCGGTCTCGAAATCGACGCGCGCGAACTCCGGCGTGACGTGAAGACGCTGGTGCAGCATGTGACGGTCTGGTCGGCCCTGGTGCTCGTCGTCGGCGCTCTGGCCGCCCAGTTTCTGCATCTACAGTGGCGCGCCGCCGGCCTGACCTCG
Source organism: uncultured Gemmatimonadaceae bacterium (assembly GCA_963781765.1). Taxonomy (GTDB): domain Bacteria; phylum Gemmatimonadota; class Gemmatimonadetes; order Gemmatimonadales; family Gemmatimonadaceae; genus JAGWRI01. The sequence continues at coordinate 250,944 of CAWAHC010000005.1, read as the reverse complement.
CTGGCGCTGGTCACGCCGTCCACGGGGTTCATTCTTTCGTCGCTGCGCGCCTCCGGACTGACCCCCCCGGAACAGTTCGCCGTGAAGACGAAGGCCGTCGGCTCGGAACTGATCGCCCTGGCTGGCCTGTTCGTCATTCTTCAGACGACGTCGTGGGAGCGTTTTGCCGTCGCGACCGTCGCCATGGTGTTGATCGTCGCATTCATCCCGTTCGCATTCCGTGTGTTTGCGACGCGCATTGCGCCCTTCGCTCCCCGTTCCGAGTTCGCGTTCCTGTTGATGGTGGCCGTGGTGTGCGCGTACGCCACGCGTGCCCTGGGCGTCTACTACCTCGTGGGCGCGTTCCTGGTGGGCGTGGCGGCGCAACGCTTCCGCATGCAACTGCCGGCAATGTCGTCGGAGAAGATGGTGGATGCGCTGGAGGCGTTCGGATCGGTGTTCATTCCGTTCTACTTCTTCGCGGCCGGTACCCACGTCGAACAGGGGCAGTTGGGGTGGTTCGCCGCCGCCGTGGCCGCGGGCCTTCTCATCGTGGTCACGCCGTTGCGCATCTTCTCCGTTGCCCTGCATCGCCGGGCCGCCCTACGCGAGACCTTTGCGCAGAGCCGGCGGATCGGTATCGCGTTGGTGCCGACGCTCGTGTTCACGCTGGTCCTGAGCAGCATTCTCCAACTCGACTTCGGCGCGCCGAATTGGCTGGTGGGCGCGCTGGTCATCTACACGGTGGTGAACACGCTCCTGCCGGCCTTCGCGCTGCGGGGGCAGGCCCCCGAGTTCACCGAACCGCTGGCCGGACTGGCGAGCGAACTGGAAGCACCGATGCCGTGAGTGACGCCGTCCACGATCCCGGCGTCGCCGACGCCCGCCGGCGCAGCGAGCGGGCAGGCGAGACCCAACTCCCCGTCTTCACCACGCCCTCGGGATGTCGGATCCGGATCGGCACCGCCAGTTGGACGGACCCCACCATGATCGCGCCGGGCGTGTTCTATCCGGACGGCGTGGCCAGCCCCGAAGCCCGGCTCCGCTACTACGCGTCGCGCTTTCCGCTGGTGGAGGTCGACTCCACCTACTACGCCATCCCCGCCCGGCGCATGGGCGTGATCTGGGCCGAGCGGACGCCGGCGCACTTCAGCTTCGACGTGAAGGCGCACGCCCTGATGACGGGCCAGCCAACGGAAACCGCGCGGCTGCCGAAGACACTCCGGGACGCGCTCCCGAAAGCGACGCGCGACAAGCGGCGGATCTACGCCCGGGATCTTCCGCCCGACCTGCTCGACGAAGCCTGGTCGCTGTTCCTCGACGCGCTCGAGCCGTTGCGCGCCACGGGAAAGCTGGGGGCCATTCTGCTGCAGTACCCACGCTGGGTGCGACCGTCTCGTGCCTCCACCGCGATCATCGACGACGCCAGGCGTCGGTTGGGCGACCGGACGGCCGCCGTGGAATTCCGTCATCGCGACTGGATGGCCAACGGAGTGCGCGACCGTACGCTCGCGCTGCTCCAGCGCAACGGCTTCGCGTATGTGTGCGTGGATGAGCCGCAGGGATTGGAGAGCAGCGTGCCGCCGGAAGCGGTGATCACCGACCCTCGATTGTCCGTGGTGCGCTTCCACGGACGGCGTACCGAATTCTGGGAAGGCCCGGTGGCGAAGGTCAGCGAGCGTTTCCGCTACTTGTATGACGACGCCCAGTTGCGCGAGTGGATACCCAGGATTGCCCAGCTCGCCGAACGCGCAGAGGAGATCCACCTGGTATTCAATAACTGCTACGCCAACTACGGCACGACCAACGCCATCGAGATGGGACGGTTGCTGAGCCAGGGGCCCTGAGATCGCAATGTCGCGCCCCCTTCCCGCGGCGTGGCTTCACGACCGCGCGGCCTCATTCCCCATACGGAATCCAGATATTCTTCACCTGCGTCGCTGCCCGGAGGAACTCACGGCCCTCCCCCTGGATGCCGTCCCACCAGTCCCGCTGGCGCCACGAACACCAGGTGCGCTTCATGTTGGAGGCTGACGCCTGTTCCACCATGCGCACGCCGTCGCGGGAACCGAAATACCACATCGCCTCCACGTCGTCGTGTTCGCCCAGCACCTTGGCCAGTGCAGACGTCCCGCCGGTCACGATGTTCACAACGCCCGCGGGCACGTCGGAGGTATCCAGGACCCCGTAGAAGTCCGTGGCCGATAGCGGGTGCGCCTCCGAAGGGACCATGACCACGGTGTTGCCGCTCCCGATAGCCGGCGCCATCAGCGAGACGAAACCGAGCAGCGGATGTTCGTCCGGGCATGCAATGCCGACCACTCCGATCGGTTCGTGCATGGCCAGAGCGACACCGCGAATCGGCACGTCGTGCACGGCACCGTCGTACTTGTCCGCCCACGCCGCGTACGTGAACAGGCGGGAGATCGAAGCCTCGACTTCGTGGGTGGCCGCTCGCCGGCCGACCCCGGTTTGCGCGTCGATGCGCGCGGCAAACTCCTTCTCCCGGGCCGAGAGGTTTTCGGCGATGTAGTACAGGATCTGGGCGCGTAGGTGACCGCTGGCGCTGGCCCAACCCGGCCACGCCTTGTGTGCCGCCTCCACCGCGTTCCGAATGTCCTTGCGGTTGCCCTCGCCTACTTCGCCGAGCATCCGGCCGTTCGCTCCGACGACAACGCGCGAGTACCCCCCGTCGGGCCGCGCCTGCTTGCCGCCGATGAAGAGCTTCGGCGTCCGATTGATGGCCGGCGGGTCCCGCCGCTTGGCCACGGCGTCCGCGGGTGCCGACGCCGCATGGGCACGGGCGCGCTCCGGCGCTTCGTGCGCCCAGTCGGCCTCGAGGTACTCCCACATCCCTTCACGCCCACCCTCGCGCCCGAACCCGCTTTCGCGGTATCCGCCGAATCCGGCCGACGCATCGAACATGTTGGTGGAGTTGATCCATACCACCCCAGCTTTGATCTTCGGGGCGATGTCCAGGGCCAGGTTGATGTTCTCCGTCCACACGCTCGCCGCTAGGCCGTACGGCGTGTTGTTGGCGAGCGCCACGCTCTCGGCCGGCGTGCGGAAGGTCATCTCCACGAGCACTGGGCCGAAGATCTCCACCTGCGCGATCGTCGATGCCGGTTCGACGTCGGTGAACAGCGTGGGCGGATAGAAGTACCCGTCCGTCGGGCACGCCCACGATGGCTGCCACATGGTGGAACCTTCGGTCACGCCCTGGTCCACGAGTTGCCGGATGCGCGTGAGTTGCACCGGTGCCACGATCGCCCCCATGTCCACAGCCTTGTCGAGCGGCGATCCGATCCGCAGCGTCTCCATGCGCGCGCGCAACTTGGCAATCAATCCGTCGGCCACCCCTTCCTGCACGAGCAGTCGCGAGCCGGCGCAGCACACCTGGCCCTGATTGAACCAGATAGCGTCCACCACACCCTCGACCACGCTGTCGAGATCCGCGTCCTCGTACACGATGAAGGGACTCTTGCCACCCAGTTCGAGACTCAGCTTCTTGCCGCTGCCGGCCGTGGCCCGGCGAATGATGCGTCCGACTTCGGTAGATCCGGTGAACGCGATCTTGTCCACGTCGTCGTGTTCGACGATCAACCGGCCCGTGTCGCCGTCCCCCGTCACCACGTTGACGACGCCGGCCGGGATCCCGGCGCGCTCCGCCACCTCCGCAAACAGCAGCGCCGTGAGCGGCGTGAACTCCGCAGGCTTGAGCACCACCGTATTCCCGGCTGCGAGGGCTGGCGCGATCTTCCAGGCGAGCATCAGGAGCGGGAAGTTCCACGGGATGATCTGGCCAACGACGCCCACCGCGGTGTAGCCCGGAAATTCGGTGTCCAGCAGCTGCGCCCAGCCCGCGTGATGGTAGAAGTGCCGGACGACGAGCGGGATGTCGATGTCGCGGGTCTCGCGGATCGACTTGCCGTTGTTCATGCTCTCCAGCACGGCGAACAACCGTGCATGCTTCTGCACCTCGCGGGCCAGCGCGTACAGGAAGCGGGCGCGGGCATGTCCGCCCACCCCCTTCCAGGCCGGCAGAGCCTCGCGCGCCGCCCGCACGGCTGCGTCCACCTCACGCCTGGCCCCCTGTGCCACCCGCGCCAGGACGGTGGCAGTTCCCGGATCGACCACGTCGAAACTCTTGGCCGGCTTCGTCCACCGGCCACCGACGAAATGCCCGAACGACTTGCCGTGCCGTTCGAGCCACTGCAGCGCCTCGACTTTGCTCTCCGGCGCCGGGCCGTACTCCATCGTTTCGAAGATCGCGGGAACGCTTGTCATTGGGGACTCGTGTTGGGATCATCCGACTACTGTTCAACGCCCTGCTAGCTGACTGTCCGACTGTCCCATCCTTCGCGTCACCCCATCGGTTGGCGGTGCGCAGCGGCATACCGTCCAGTCAGGAACATCTCCAGCTGCCGTTCGATATCGGTGAGCAACGAGCTGGCGCCAAACCGGAAGTGGTCGGCGTGCAGCCACCGGCTACCCAGTTCTTCCTTCATCAGGTACATGAATTCGAGCGCCTGTTTTGCCGTGCGGATGCCGCCCGCAGGTTTGAACCCGACCGCATAGCCGGTCTGCTCGTGGTACTGGCGGATCATCCGCGTCATCACGAGCGCGAACGGGAGGGTCGCGTTCACGCCCTCCTTGCCGGTGGAGGTCTTGATGAAGTCCGCCCCCGCTTGCATGGCCACCATGCTCGCACGGGCCACGTTGCCGAGCGTCGCCAGTTCGCCGGTGGCGAGAATGGCCTTCATGTGCGCATCGCCGCAGGCGGCACGGAAGGCCTTCACCTCATCGTAGAGCGCTTCGTAGTTGCCCGTAAGTACGTGGGCACGGGTGATGACGATGTCGATTTCGCGGGCCCCGGCCGCAACCGAGGCGTGGATCTCCTCAATGCGCTGCTGGAACGGGTTCAATCCGGCAGGAAATCCCGTCGACACCGCCGCCACCGGGATGCGGGTATCGCGCAGGGCCTCCACCGCCGTCTTCACCAGGGCGTGGTACACACACACCGCCCCTACGGTGATCCGGAGCTTCTCGACTCCGAGCCCCGTCGTGACATCGTCGCGCAGCGGTCGCTGCGCCTTGGCACATAGCCGGCGCACGTTGCCCGGCGTGTCGTCGCCCGAAAGCGTCGTCAGGTCGATGAGCGTAACGGCACGGAGTAGCCAGGCCGCCTGCCACTCCTTCTTCACGGTGCGGCGGGTGGGAATGGTCGCCGCCCGCCGCTCCACCGCGCTCCGGTTCACGCGGATCGCCCGGACGACGTCGAGGTCGAGCGGAGTGCCCAGGTTCCGTTCCAGACGGGAAGCCTGCGGCCCCGACCGATCGGCAGTGACCAACACGGGGCGGGAGCCATGTCCGGCGCCGGTCGCGCCATTCCGCGGTGCCGGCTCGAGGTTGCGATTCGCAGTCATGGATGCCACGGGAGCTACATCACGGACGGCATGTCCGGATGGACCTGTATACTAATGTCCGCCAAGCGGTTCCGCACGAACCGCCCCCCGCGGTGGGACCCGACGAGGATGCCAGGATCCGGCCCGCCGGCTAGTCCTCGGTCAACAGCCCTAGATGCAGCGCAAACTGGACGTACTCCGAACGGTGCTGCAGCCCGAGCTTCTCCTGGATGCGCTGCTTGTACGTGTCGACGGTCTTGGGACTGATGAACAGCCGCTCGCCGATCTCCGGGGCCGAATACCCCTGGGCCACCAGCCGGAGCACGTCACGTTCGCGCTGCGTGAGACGCTCGTACTTGGTCCGCTCGTCAATGTGTTCGGCCTTCTTGCGCAGTCCACCCGCCAACACGCGCGCCGCCGAGGGCTGCAGATAGGTGTCGCCGTGCGCCACCGCCCGCACCGCGTCCACCAGCTCGCGGTCGGCCGCGCTCTTCTGGAGGAACCCGCTCGCGCCGCTCTCCAGCAGCGGGACGAGCGCTTCGTCAGGGGAGTGCATGGTCAGAATCAGAATCTTGGTCCGCGTTCCGGCCGCGGACAGCGTCTTGGTCGCTTCGGCACCGTCCATCTGCGGCATCGACAGATCCATGACCAGCACGTCGGGGTCCATCTTCTCCGTCATCGCGACGGCATCGGCGCCGTTCGCCACCTCGCCGATCACCTGGATGTCCTTCGCTCCGCCGAGCACCGCCTTCAGGCCGGCGCGGACTACGGTGTGGTCGTCTGCAAGTACGACGCGAATGATATCGTTGGTCACTGGTTCAATCCCTCGTGAACGGTGGCCGTCGCGACCACACTGGTTCCACTCCCCGGCGCGCTCGAAATGCGCATCTCGCCCCCGGCGTGCGCGAGCAATTCCCGCGCCCGGAAGATCCCGATGCCACTCGACATCCGGTCCGCCGTTTCCACGTCGAAGCCAAGGCCGTCATCCTCGATCTGCAGGCGTAGCCCGCGGCCGTCACGCGACAGACTGAGCCAGACCGAGCCCGCGTGAGCGTGACGTTCCACATTCCGCATCGATTCCTCGGCGACCCGGTACAGGGCCGTCACCAGCGCCAGCGGCAATGGAGAATCGTTGCCGTCCGTTGTCACGCTGACGTCGAGATTCGTGCGTCGCGACACCCGTCGGCCCAGTGCCTCGAGTGCCGCTGCCAGTCCAAATTCTTCCAGCAATCCCGGATAGACCGACTCCGCCACACCCTGGACTTCCTCCACCATGTGTGCGGCGATGTCGCGCGCTGCCGCAAGGTTGGGGGCCTGCGCCGGGTTCCCGCACTCCCGGACGGCTGCCGACAGGTGCATCGTCAGCGCCGATAGCTGCTGGGCCGTCGCCTCGCGGAGTTCGTCCGCAATTCCCGCACGCTCTGCCTCGCGAACACGGAGACTCTGCCGTACCAGGTGCCGAATCCGCGCCCGATCGCTCTCGACCCGGCTCAGCAGGCGGTTGAACGACTCGCCCAACGCCCCGATCTGCCGGTCGGCGATCGGAGATGCAGGCACCCGCGCGGAGAAGTCGCCCTCGGAAACCTGCTGGGCCACCTCCTGCAATCCGTCCAGCGGAAGCAACGCCAACCGCACCAGCAGCGCGTTGGCCACGAAGCTGATTCCGAGCGCCAGACACACCAGCGCGAACAGGCCGGGATGGCCAAAAACGGCCGAAACCGAGAGCGCCGCGAGGGCAATTAACGTGTTGGCACCCAACAACTTGCCAATGAGCGGCATGCGCAGAATGTGATGCCGCCACGCGGGCATCCGGTTCGGCTCGGCCCCGGCAGCATCCTGCATGCGACTGGACGGCACCAGACCAGGTTCGGCTTCAGTCACGGTCATCGGACACACACGTGCGCAAACCGAAGTGAGCGTCCGGTTGGGACGCTCACTAGCCGCGCTCGCAGTTTTGGACTCGTGCTGGAAATGCCCTGATTTGGCATCGGGTGGACCTACCAGTGGTGGCGTCGCCGCAGAACATACCGGTCGAAGTCCCCTCACACTGTCGGGAATGAACGGGCTTGCTCTCAGGGGTTTTCAGGAACATTGTAGGGCAATACCTGACACCAGGGCCCCTTTGGGGTGGCGTCATGAATTATGATTCCGGTACCCTCATAGCACTCTTCGATGACCGCGTCCCTTCCCGGCTCCCTTCTGGCAGAAATCATCGGCATCTCCTCCGATGCGATCATCTGTATCGGAAGTGACCACCGCATCATGTTTTTCAACGAAGGTGCGGTACGAATTTTCGGGTATGCGGCCGACGAGGTGATAGGCCAGTCGCTGGAACTGTTGTTGCCGGCTGACGCTCGCGCCGGACACCGCCGCCACATCGAGCAGTTCGTGGCGTCGCCCATCACGGCCCGCCGGATGGGGGAGCGGCAGGAGATTTCCGGACTGCGGAAGAACGGGGAGGAGTTCCCGGCAGAGGCCGCCATCGCCAAACTGCGGTCCGGCAACGAAGTCTTTGCCTCGGTCGTGTTGCGCGATGTCACCGAGCGCAAACGCGCCGAGCGCCGCCAACAGTTCCTGGTCGAGGTGTCGGAGTTGCTCGCCTCGTCGCTGGAACTCAGAGAGACTCTGGGGTTGCTGGCCCGCCTCTGGATCCCGTCGCTCGCCGAATTCACCGTCGTCGAGGTGACCCACCGGGGCGAGTCGTACCACCTGCGAGCCGCGCGGCAGCTCGATGGCGGCCTCGACGAATCCCCGATCACGGTCACGGCCGGTACGCGGCTGCCAGACGTGGCAGGCGTGGAACAGTCTGCGGCGCGACCGGTGACGGTCGTGTCGGTGGATGCGGCGCTCGAGGCGATCCCCCTCTGCTACCGGCAGGAAGCGACGCAGCTCGGCGCCTGCATCGCTGTTTCGGCGTCGCTCGTCCGCGGCGGTGAGATCTTCGGCCGCGTCCTCGCATTCAACTGCCGTCAGCCCTCGCTACTCAGCGGCGACCTCACCCTCATCGACGATCTGGCGCGGCACGCCTCAATGGCGGTGGAGAACGCCCGCCTCCATGATGAGGTCCAGTGGGCGCTGCGGGCCCGCGACGATACCCTGAGCGTGGTGTCGCACGACCTCCGCAATCCGGTGAACGCCGTCAAGATGTTGGCCGGTGCCGTCCTGCGGCCGAGTTCCGCCGAGCCCCTGCCGGCCGCCGTGGCCGATCAGGTGCGGGTGATTCAGAGCGCGGCACAGCAGATGGACACGTTGATTCAGGATCTCCTCGACATGAGCCGCGCCGAAGGCGGACGGTTCGCCGTCGACCTGCAACCCCTTCCCACCGGCGCGCTGTTGCGCGACGCCCTTCGCACGCTCGGTCCACTGGCCGAGGACAAGGGTGTGGCGATCGTGACCGCATGGCAGGAGCCGCTGCCCGAAGTACAAGTGGACCCGGAACGCATCACGCAGGTGATCTCGAACATCGTCGGCAATGCCATCAAGTTCACCCCGGCAGGCGGTGAGATTCGCGTGGCGGCCGAAGAACGTCCGGCGGCGGTGCTCGTCTCCGTCACCGACACCGGGCCCGGCATTCCGGCGGAACATCTGCTGCACGTGTTCGATCGCTACTGGCAGCTGAGCCGCCGCAACCGTGGCGCGGGCCTCGGGTTACCGATTGCCAAGGCTATCATCGAAGCGCACGCGGGCCGCATCTGGGCCGAGAGCGTCGAGGGGCAGGGCACGACGCTGCACTTCACCTTGCCCCGGTAGCCCGACCGTTTCAACACACCGGGGGGATGCCTCTGACGGCGCCCGCCATCCGCGGTAACTGGGGATTCTGCTTACGACTCCACGATCCCATGGCGACACCACGAGCGCGGCGGATGAGATGCCCCGATCTCACGTCGTATTTCCACAGTCCCGGCCATCAGCACCAACCATGGCGCCGCGTATTCCACCACACCAAGTTCCCGATGGTAAATGAACACGCGATTGCACGAATACCCTGAACCCACCTCGCCCTCCAATCGTCCCCCGCCACCCAGACCGACTCATGGACCGCCTGTCACGCCCCGTCCTCCTCTTCTCGGCGTTCGTCGCGCTTCTCGCCGCCGGCTGCGCCGCCCCCAATAGTTCACAGCAGATGCCGGCCCTCAGCCGGGCGAATCTCGACACGACCTGCGCGCCGTGCACGGACTTCTACGAGTACGCCAACGGCGGCTGGCTCAAGCGGGATACCATTCCGTCGGCCTACCCTTCGTACGGCGCATTCTTCGCCGTGCAGGATCACAACTGGGATGTGCTGCACCAGATTCTCGATCGCGACGCGAAGGATGCGGCCGATGGCAAGCTCACCGCCGGGTCCGGGGCGTGGAAGGTCGGGACGTACTACGCCAGTTGCATGGATACGGTGGCGATCGACAAGCAGGGACTCGCGCCGCTGCAGTCGGTGCTCAGCGTCATCGACGCCATCCAGAAACCAAGCGACATCCGGACCGGGATCGGCATGCTCGAACACGTGGCCGGGATCGCGCCATGGTCCAACGGGGCCGGGCAGGATTCCAAAGACGCCACGCAGGAAATCGGGGTTCTCGGCCAGGGCGGGCTCACCCTGCCGAACAAGGACTACTACACCAAGACCGACGCCGCTTCGCAGAAGATTCGCGATGAGTTCGTAGCCCACGTGACGCGCATGTTCCAGTTGATGGGCGACTCCGCGAAGGTCGCGGCGGCCGAGGCGAACACGGTGATGTCCATCGAGACACGGCTGGCCAAAGCATCCAAGGCGCCGGTCGAGCTGCGCGACCCCAATGCCAACTACCACAAGATGTCGCTGATGGAGTTGGACGGGCTGACCCCCCATTTCCATTGGGGACCGTACTTCGCCGCGCAGGGCGCGATGAAGGTGCCAGCGATCGACGTCCGCCAGCCCGCATTCTTCAAGGCGATCGACGGGATGGTTGCCTCGGTGCCGGTGGCCGACTGGAGGACCTACCTCCGCTGGCGCGCGGTGCACAGTGCTGCGTTCGCGCTTCCCACCGCGTTCGTCGACGAGAACTTCAAGTTCAGCCAGCTGTTCAGCGGCGCCAAGGAGAACCTGCCGCGATGGAAGCGCTGCATCAATTCGACCGACACGCGCCTGGGAGAACTGCTCGGACAGGAATACGTGAAGGAGGCATTCCCGCCCGAAGCGAAGGACCGCGCCGTGAAGATCGTGAACAATCTCGTCTCGGCGCTGCACGATCGCATCCAGCAGCTCGGCTGGATGAGCGACACCACCAAAGCACAGGCGCTCGCGAAGCTCGACGCCTACACCAAGAAGATCGGCTACCCCGACAAGTGGCGCGACTACACGGCCCTGCAGGTGAAACCGGGTGAATACCTCTCCAACGTCCGCGCCGGCGATCAGTTCAACGCCGCCTACGACTGGAACAAGATCGGCAAGCCGGTGGATCGCACCGAGTGGGGCATGACGCCGCCGACGGTCAACGCGTACTACAACCCGCAGATGAACGAGATCGTGTTTCCGGCCGGTATTCTCCAGCCGCCGTTCTACAACCCGTCGGCGGACGACGCCGTGAACTACGGCGCGATGGGCGCGGTGATCGGGCACGAGATGACGCACGGCTTCGACGACGAGGGCCGGCAGTACGACAAGAACGGCAACCTCGAGGACTGGTGGACCAAGCAGGATGCCGCCAAGTACAACGTGGAGGCCGCCAAGGTCGCCAAGCAGTTCGACGGCTACACGGTCATCGATTCGTCGACGCACGTGAACGGGGAGCTCACGCTTGGCGAGAACATCGCGGACTTCGGGGGGCTCACCGTCGCCTACGCGGCGATGGAGAAAGCGCTCGGCAACGGGCCGCGCGAGAAGATCGACGGCTTCACGCCCGAGCAGCGGTTCTTCCTCGCCTGGGCGCAGGTCTGGCGCGAACTGGACCGCCCGGCCTATGCGCGCATGCTCATCAGCGCCGACCCGCACTCGCCCGCGAAATGGCGCGTGAACGGACCGCTCAGCAACATGCCCGAGTTCAAGGCGGCCTGGGGGTGCAAGGACACCGACGCGATGGTACGCCCCGACAGCCTGCGACCCAAGATCTGGTAGACGGTCGAATGGTGCAGAGGCGGTGAGGCGGTGAGGTGGTGAACTGCCTCACCGCTTCACTGGCTTACATCTTCACCGTCCCACCGCCAACCCTGGCATACTCGTGGGAATTCCCAGTGAATCCGCCGGCGGCAGATGGTGGGTGCGCCCCAGTTCGGCGCGTGCCGCCGATACCTTCTCCGCCCGGCGTATCCAGAGCTGCGTCGCCATGTCGTAGCGCGCCAGCACGTTGTGCAGCCAGTACGGCCGGTTCTCGCGGAGCCACGCCGCTTCGTACATGTCGCGGATCAGCGAATATCCGTCCCGCAGATCCTGCGCGCGGCCGTTGGTGCTCGCGATGTTGATCAGGTCCTGGGCGGGTGAGTTGACGCGCTGATCCGGCGGCGTGGTGGTGTCGGCCGCGTCCGCATACATCTGCACCATCTCGTCGGCAAATTCGAACTTCATGCCGATGAAATCGATCTTACGAGCGCCCAGTTCCATGGCATCGATCGCGTCGAGGTTGCGATGAATGTGCGGCCGCGCCTGGGCGATCAGCACGAGGGATGACTCGGCCAGAATCCGAAGCTGGTGGACGACGGGCCGGATGTGCTGCGCGGTGATCTGTCCTTCCGACGACCAGGGATCGACCCAGAAGAGATTGTCGTTGGCGTCCCCCAGCCCGGCACTGTCCAGCAGCGCGTGCGCCTGCGCCAGCTTGATCTGCGCCTCGTCGATCTTGCCCGTCGTGTCGCCGTGGAACACCCGGCCGTACGCATGCTCGAAGGCCGGGATGCTCGACTCGCCGGGCTGCCAGCCGGCCGCCGCACCGAACAACACGCCGTACCACGTCTGGTTGAAGATCGCTTCGCCGTCGTCGTCCCAACTCGTGTTGAGCACGCCGGTCGCGCCCAATCGCTGGCCGTCGCGCACGAAGCCCTGAATGTTGCGCAGCGCGACGTCGTTGTCGGGATACACGCGGCTCCAGTTGCTCACGCCCGGCGCCACCCAGGTTTCCATGCCCGCCTGCCGGAACGGAGTGATGGCCCGGTCGAAGCTCTTCGACGGGCCGTATCCCCAGGCGACCGCGATCATGTCCCTGGGCAGGGTCTTCACCAATTCGGGACTGCCGCTCGCGATATCGCCCCAGAACAGCAAGCGTTTGTGGAGCGGCTTGAGCGTGGAGTCGATGGACTTGAGGAAGCCCAGGTACACCGGGCCGAGGCCATCGTCCGTCACCCGCTGGCGCGTCTGTCCCTTGCCGAGTTCCACCGTCTCGTCGGCGCCCAGGTGCATGAACTTGCTGGGGAACAGGGAGTCGATCTCCCAGAACATCTGCTTGATCAGCGCCATCGAGCCGGGCTGTCCCGGCGCCAGCACGTGGCCATGCGGCGTCTCGGCCAGGTCGGAATAGAGATCGTACTTCAGGATGTGGTGCAGATGACCGAAGGCTTCTTGCTCGGGGATCACGTCGATGTGGTACCGGGCCGCATAGGCCACGAGTTCCTTCACCTGGACGTGCGTCATCGCGCCCCCCGGGGGGGCGGGCACCGGGTTGGCGTCGTAGGAGAGCGTGTTCTCGAAGTAGGGCGAATACACGTTCACCTTGTACGCAGCGAGGGTGCGGATCTGGTACTTCTGGAATTCCAACGTCGGCATTGGCCCGCGAGAGAGATCGTCGTGGAATCCGCGATATCGCATGGCCGGCCAGTCGCTGATGTTCACGAGGTGCAGCTTCGCCGTCGAGCCTTCACCATCCAGGAGTTGCTTCACGGTCTGTGCACCGTAGAAGATGCCCGCCGCGCTGTGCGCCACCACGTTCAGGTGAGAATCGCCGGACACGATGGCATAGCCTTCCGCGTCCATCGCCGGCGTCCACGTGATCTTGACTTCGGCCAGGAGCGTTCGGGCCCGCGCGGTTCCCGTGCGCACGAGTTCGATCCTGGCCGACGCCGCGCCGCCGTACACCACGCGGACATGACGCGCCTTGAGTTCGTCGCCGAGATCGCGCGCCGCGAACCGATCCTGCGAATTCGCCGGGAGCACGATCGACACTCCGCTCCGGAGCGTGACGTCGTGCAGCCGGGTGACGTGGCGGGGCTGGGGAATGAGCGCCAACGAGGGGGCGGCGGTCTGGGCGCCAGCAGACGCGACCGTGGCCGCGAGCAACACTGGAAGGATTGAGAATCGCATGGCAGAACGATGCAGGAACCCGGGGCCGGTGGCAATGCGCAGCGCGCACGTAACTACCGCCCCTACACTGCTTTCAGTCTCTATCGGCCCGCCCCTTGTCCGAATGCCGGCGATCCGCCAGATTCAATCCGTTAATCCGGATATAGGGATGTCATCTACCGCCGTCTTCGACCGCCTTTCGGCCATCGCCGATCCCACACGTTCGCGTCTGCTCGCCCTCCTCGAGGATCACGAGCTGACGGTGAGCGAGTTGTGCGCCGTGGTGCAACTGCCACAGTCCACCGTGAGTCGGCATCTCAAGGTGCTGAGCGACGAGGGGTGGGTGAGGGTGCGCGGCGCCGGTACCAGTCGGTTCTATCGGATGGCGTCCACCCGGCAGGACCCGTTTCCGCACCGGCTGTGGAGCGTCGTGCGAGGGCAGGTGGAGGAGAGCACGGCCCTCCGGCAGGATGCGCGCCGGCTGGAGAGCGTTCTACGCGACCGGCGCGACCGCTCCAAGAGCTACTTCACCGCCTCGGCCAGTGACTGGAATCGCGTCCGGTCGGATCTCATCGGCGCGCGCACGGACCTGCTCGCCCTGCTCGATCTGCTCGACCCCGCGCTCGTCGTAGGCGACCTCGGGTGCGGCACCGGCCAGATCACCGAAGCACTGGCGCCCTGCGTGAAGCAGGTCGTGGCCGTCGACGAGTCGGGCGCGATGCTCAGCGCCGCACGCCGCCGCTTCGCGCACAGCGAGAACGTGGACGTGCGCACTGGCACGCTGGAGTCGCTTCCGCTGGCCCGGGGGGAGCTCGACGTGGCGGTGATGTGTCTCGTCCTGCACTTCGTGGTCGAACCGCCGCGCGCATTTTCGGAAGTCCGGCGTGTACTGAAGCCGAACGGCCGATTGTTGATCGTCGATTTCACCCCGCACGAGCGCGAACACTACACCGTAGAGATGGGGCACGTGTGGCAGGGATTCGACGAGTCCCAACTGCGCACCTGGCTCCACGACGCCGGATTCCCCGACATCCGGTACCGGCACCTCAGCGCCGATCCCGCAGCCAAGGGGCCGACGCTGTTTTCGGCACTCGCCCAACGTGGGCGAAGATAGCTACTGTCCAATCCTGACCCTTCAGAGGCCAACACCATGAGCACCGCTGTGAAAGCTGACAAGTCCGCGACCGCCGCCGAGGCCCGGCCCCCGTTCAAGGTGGCCGAGCTCTCGCTGGCCGAATTCGGCCGCAAGGAGATCCGCCTGGCCGAGCAGGAAATGCCCGGCCTGATGTCGCTCCGCGACGAGTACAAGGGCAAGCACCCGCTCAAGGGCGCGCGGATCATGGGCTCGCTGCACATGACGGTGCAGACCGCCGTGCTCATCGAGACGCTCGTTGACCTCGGCGCTGACGTGCGCTGGGTGTCGTGCAACATCTTCTCCACGCAGGACCACGCCGCAGCCGCGGTGGCCGTGGGCCGCGATGGCACTCTCGAGGCTCCGAAGGGCACGCCGGTGTTCGCCTGGAAGGGCGAGACGCTCGAGGAGTACTGGTGGTGCACCGACCAGGCGCTGATGTGGCCCGACGGCGCCGGTCCCAACCTGATCCTCGACGACGGCGGCGACGCCACCCTGCTCGTGCACAAGGGCGCGGAATTCGAGAAGGCGGGCGCGGTTCCCGCCTTCGACGCCGAGAACGACCCCGAAGAATGGGGCGTGATTCTCGACCTCCTGCGCGTCGAACAGCAGAAGCATCCCGGGCGCTGGACGCGGATGGCCGCTGCCATCCGCGGGGTATCGGAGGAGACGACCACCGGCGTGCACCGCCTGTACGAGATGATGCGCGACGGCACGCTGCTCTTCCCCGCCATCAACGTCAACGACTCCGTCACCAAGTCGAAGTTCGACAACATCTACGGGTGCCGGCACTCGGTGATCGACGGGCTCAACCGCGCCACCGACGTCATGCTCGCCGGCAAGGTCGCCGTGGTCTGTGGCTACGGTGAGGTGGGCAAGGGCTGCGCGCAGGCACTGCGCGGCCAGGGCGCGCGGGTGGTCATCACCGAGATCGATCCGATCTGTGCGCTGCAGGCGTCAATGGAAGGATTCGAGGTCAACACGGTAGAGAACATGGTGGGCACGGCCGACGTGTTCATCACTGCCACCGGCAATCGCGACATCCTCACCGCCGCGCACATGGCGCGTATGAAGGACAAGGCGATCGTCGGCAACATCGGCCACTTCGACAACGAGATCGACATGGCCGGCCTCAAGAAGATCAAGGGTCTTGAGCGGATCAACATCAAGCCGCAGTACGACGAGTATCGCTTCCCCGACGGCCACAGCGTGATGATCCTGGCCGAGGGGCGCCTGCTCAATCTCGGCTGCGCCACCGGCCACCCGAGCTTCGTGATGTCGGCCAGCTTCACCAATCAGGTGATGGCGCAGATCGAGCTGCACACCAACAACGCGAGCTACGAGAAGAAGGTCTACGTGCTGCCCAAGCACCTCGACGAGAAGGTGGCGCGGCTGCATCTCGACAAGCTCGGCGTACAGCTCACCGAGCTCACGCCGAACCAGGCGTCGTATATCGGCGTGAAGCCCCAGGGTCCGTACAAGCCGGACCACTACCGGTACTAGTCGGAGGCCGCCATGTCGCGTCAGGCGCACCGTTGGATCATCGATTCGATCGCCGACCAGGTGGCGGCGATCGAGGTGGACGGCGAACAGACGGTGCACCTGCCGCGCTGGGTGCTCCCCCGCGCCGCGGCGGAGGGCCAGGTGCTATCGGTGCAGCACGACCTCGACGCCGCCGGTCAGCACTCGGTGTTGCGCATCGAGATCGATCGGGCCGCCACCGAGACAGCGCTCCGTGCCTCGCGGGCTCAGGTGGACGCGATCCGCAAGGCGTCGGGCCACCGGGATCCGGGCGGCAACATCTCGCTCTAGTTGTCCGCGCATCCGCGCGCCGACGCTTCGCGGTCCGACGGACCGTCGAGGTCGGTGCCCGACCGCTGCACCGCGATCCGATAGCCGCCGCCGGGCCGCCCCGGCGAGTAGATGGTGATCGTCCCATTCTGATCGGTGCGGTACCAGGGCACGCCGGCCGTCTTGTACACCACTTTCGCCTGCGTGTGCATGTGCCCGTAGTCGTTGCGCGCGCCGAGGGACAGGACCGCAGTATCCGGCCGTAGCGCCTGCAGGTACGCGCCGTCCACCCCGTTGCAGCTCCCGTGGTGATCGCCCTTGAGAATGTTCACGTGCATTCCCGGATCGATCGCGTAGCCTGCATCCTCCAGAAACCAGTCGGTGGCGGCGTGTTCGGCGTCGCCCGCCATCCACATCGTGAACGACGCAGAGTCGGCGCCCACGAGCTTCACCGCCGCCGAGCGATCGTTCACCGTGAGCCGCCCCGGGAAGGGACGCATCAGATCGAGCGTCGCCCCCCCACGCATGGTGAGCGTGCACACGGGCCGCCCGTCGCCGCACGGATCATCGGTGTCGCGATAGATCAGCGATCCCCGTGCCACGCGGGACGCGATCGAGTCGCGGAGTTCCCGCAGCGACGTCGCCGTGGACGGGTCCTCGTTCTCGAAGAAGTACCGGACCGTGATGTGCCGCGACGTGCGGAAGAGCTCGCGCAGTCCACTGTAGTGATCGTAGTGCTGGTGGGACAGCACGACCGCGTCCACGGTGTCGTCGTGGACGCCGAGCGAGTCGAGGAGATGCCCGAACCGCCGCTCGTCCGGACCACCGTCGATGAACACGCGGCTGCCGCCGTTGGTGATGTAGATGGCATCGCCCTGCCCCACGTCCAGCACGCGCACGACCACCCCGTTCGGATTGTGCGCCGCGAGCGTGTCGCCGAGGCTGGGCGCAGAGGGCCGGCATGCGCCGACCATGCCGCCCAGCAGGGTGAGTCCGAGCCATCGTTTCATGGCCGGAAAGCTACGTCGCCCGTCCTCGGGTTCCGTCCCGTTTCAGCGCGGCACGGCGCGTTTTGATGCAGATTTCCTGACCGGTCGGCCGTCGCGAACCCTCTCCCCCCCGAGACATGTCCTTTCTCTTCGACGCCAGTGCCTGGATCGGACTGCTTACCCTCACAGCGCTCGAGATCGTCCTCGGCATCGACAACATCGTGTTCATCACGATCCTCGCCGGCCAGGTGGAGCCCGACCACCGGGCCCGGGCCCGGCGCCTCGGCCTCCTGGGCGCGTTCTTCACGCGGCTGCTGCTTCTCGTCAGCATCGTCTGGATCGTGCGGCTCACGAACCCGTTCTTCTCCGTTTTCGGCATCGCGATCAGCGGACGGAGCCTGATCCTCATCGTCGGTGGACTCTTCCTGATCGGGAAGGCCACCTACGAGATCCACGACAAACTGGAGGAGGCCGCGAGCCCGGAACCGGTGGCTCGCCTCGCGCGTCCCCTGATGGCCGTCGTGCTACAGATCATGGTGCTGGATATCGTGTTCTCGCTCGACTCCGTGATCACGGCCGTCGGCATGGTGGACAGCCTCGTCATCATGATCGCCGCCATCGTGATCGCGCTCGGGTTCATGCTCTACGCCTCGGGCCCGATCGGCGATTTCGTGGAGCGCCACCCCACCGTGCGGATGCTGGCGCTGTCCTTCCTCGTGCTGATCGGCACGAACCTCGTGGCCGAGGGGCTCGGACAGCACATTCCCAAGGGCTACACGTACTTCGCGATGGCCTTCTCTGTGGCCGTCGAAATGTTGAACCTCAGGCTGCGCCCGGCGCGCGGCGCCCCCGTGCCGCCCTGATGGGCCTGCACGCTCAGTGGGCGTGCTGCTGACGCGCCCATATCCAGTATACGGGCACACCGGCGAGCATGATGAGCAGTCCCACTCCCGAGTCGCGCGGGAACTGAAGGATCGTGCTCACCGCGAGCGACCAGAACGCGATCACGAACGCCAACGTGGTCCACGGATGGCCCGGCATGCGCATGGTCACGGCACCCATCCCGGCCTGACCCGCACCGATCGTGTGCTCGCGCCGGCGCAGCACCAACAGCGCGGCGCCGGTGAGCCCGAAGAACACCGCGTCCATGGAGACCACATAGTTCAGGATCTGATCGTAGCGCCCGGACAGCGCGATCACCGCGGCCCAAACACCCTGCAGCGCAATGGCCACGGTGGGAACCCGCGAGCGCGGGTCCAGCCATCCGACCGCGCGGAAGAAGACGCCGTCGCGCGCCATCGCGTAGTACACGCGCGGCGCGGTGAGCATGCCCTGACTCAGGAATCCGATCGTGGAGACGGCGATCCCCGCGGCGATCAGCCGGGCGCCGGTCGACCCCAGCGCCAGTTGCATCACGGCTGACGCCGGCGTGGTCGTGCGCGCGAGCCCGGCTGGCCCCAGCGCGTGCAGGTACACGACGTTCACGCCGAGGTAGAGGAGGATCACCCCCGCCACGCCAATCAACAATCCGCGCGGCAGATCGCGTGTTGGGTTCTTCATCTCGCCGCTCACGAAGCTCGACGTCTGCCACCCACCATACGCGAACAACACGGGGACCATGGCGGCGGCAAACGCGATTGGGATGGGCTTGTCGGGAGTCGCGCCCAACCACGCGAGTGGAGTCGCGGGCGTCCGGGCCGCCTTCCAACCGAAAAGGACCAGCGCCAGAACAGCCGCGATCTTCGTGACCATCAGGCCGCTCTGGACGTTGCTCCCCCATCGCACGCCGAAACAGTTCACGAGCGTGAGCACCGCCAGGGCCACCACGGCCAGCACGGCCGGAGACGTCGTGGTGCCCGTCAATTCGCGAAAATAATGCGCGAATGCTACCGCCACCGCGGCCATGCCACCGGTCTGCGTCACCAGCAGCAGTCCCCAGCCGTAGAGAAAGGCGACCATCGGATGAAAGGCGTCGCGCAGGTAGGCGTACTGGCCGCCGACCTGTGGCCGCAGTTGTGCAAGTTCGGAATAGACGAACGCCCCGGCCAGGGCGATGAGACCACCCGCCGCCCATGCGCCGAGAATCAGCGCCGGTGTGTGCACCTGCCGAGCCACGACATACGGGTTGATGAAGATGCCCGCTCCGATGATGCCGCCCATGACGATCATCGTGGCGTCGAACACGCCGAGCCGACGTGCGAGTTCCTGGGGGCCGGGTTTGGTGGACATACCGGTACGGTGAGGGAGGAGCCTATGCCGGGTGGCCAGCGCGGGGGGTCGGCGCTGGTGCGCCCAAACATGCACCCGACGCCGCGTTGCGGGCAGGGGCGGACTCCGTCGAACGGTTTTGCCGTTTCGCGTGTCTACTCCTGTAGCGTCACGTGACCTTGCCGAAGACGACCCACCCCGCCCCGACCCCCCGCCCCCCCACGACCAGCCGGCCGGACGAGCACATGCTCATCGACCGGGTGCTCCGCGGGGACCGGTCCGCCGCCCGCGAGCTGTACGACGCGCATGTGGACCGGGTGTTCCGGCTTGCCTATCGATTGACGGGCGACGACGAGCAGGCCCGGGAACTTACGCAGGACACGTTCATCCGCGCGTTCGGCCAGCTCCACCGCTTCCGCGGGGAGGCCGCGCTCGCCACCTGGCTCTACCGGGTCACGGTGTCGGTGGCGTCGAACTCGCGCCGCAAGCACCGCCGGCTCGATCGCGAGATCGACCTGTCATCGGCGGCGCAGCTCGCCGTCGACGGACCGCCTGACGCGGATCCCGACCTTCGGGAGGGGATGGCGGCGGCGATCGACGGGCTTCCAGAGATCTATCGAACGACTTTCGTGATGCATGATGTCGAAGGGTACACGCACCCCGAGATCGCCGCCGTGCTGGGCGTCGCGGAAGGCACGTGCAAGAGCCGGCTGTTCATCGCGCGCGGGATGCTTCGCAAGGTGCTCGCGCCGTTCATGAAGGAGTAGCAGATGCAGGACAATCGCTTCGACCAACGCTTCCAGGACGCCGCCCGCCGGTACCACGAACCGCCCGACCTCGACGCGGCAACGCGTGCGTCGATGTGGGCCGACATCGAGGCGCGCCATTTCGCGCCCCGCCGCCCGTACCGGATCCCCACGTGGATCGGCCTCGCCGCCGCCATCGTGGTCGGCATCGGCCTTGGGCGGTTCACACCACTCGACCGCGTGCTGCATCCGGCGCCGGTCGCCCCGGCGCCCACCCCCACGGTCGCCGCCGCACCGGTCACGCTCCCGGTGCCGGCCATCTACGAACCGACCACGTCGCAGTACCTCGGCCAGACCGCCGCGCTGCTCGGCGCCCTGTCGTCGGAAGTTCACGGGGGGCGGGCCGACCGCCCGTTCATCGACCGCGCGCAGAACCTCCTACTCACCACCCGACTGCTGCTCGATTCGCCGGCCGCACAGGACGCCAAGCTCCGCGGGCTGCTCGACGATCTCGAGGTAGTGCTCGCCCAGGTCGTACGCCTGCAGTCGGAGCGTGACACCGCCGATCTCGATCTCATCAACCAGGCCCTCGAGCAGCGCGACGTTCTGCCGCGCCTGCGTACTGCGGCGGCCGACATTTCTGCCGACTGAGGATCCCCCACATGAAATTCCTTGCTTCGTTGTCCCTGCTCGTCCTCGCGGCCTCGCTCGGCGCCCAGAAGACGCCGCCGACGCCACCTACCCGCCCGGTCCGACCGTTGGCCGTTCCCCGGCCGCTGCCCGCCCCACTCGTTGCGCCGGTGCCGTTTCCGGACTTCGATCTCAATTCGAGCTTCGACATCGACCCCGACGTCGCGGTCGAGCTGCAACTGCAGTCGCGCGAACTCGCCGATCAGGCCCGGGAACAGGCCCGGGAGGCGATGCAGAACGTCGACGTCCAGCAGATCCGCGACCAGGCCCGAGAGGCCGCCCAGCAGGCCATGGCGAACGTGGACTGGGCGCGCGTGCAGGACGAGACGCAGCAGGCCCTCGCCGAAGTCGACCTCTCGACACTACGCAGTTGGGGCGGCGACGAACATTTCGCGCATGCTCCGCGTGCCCCGTGGGCACACGACGACCCCGCCGACTCGCTGTACCGATTGGCCCGCGAGGCGTTCAATCGCGGCGACTGGCGGCAGGCCTCCGATCTCTTCCACGGCGTCGTGGAGAAGTACCCCGGCTCGGCGTATGTCGCTGATTGCGCGTACTACGAGGCGTTCTCGCGCTATCGCATCGGGACCACGGAAGAACTGCACAAGGCGCTGACCCTGCTGTCGGATCAGAAGGCCCAGACCTCGCGCAACTCCATGCGCGCCGATGTAGCCGGGCTGGCGGCGCGGGTGCGGGGTGCGCTCGCCGCGCGCGGCGACAAGGAGGCCGCCGCGCAGATCGCCCAGACTGCCGAGAAGTCCGGCGGCTGCGACCGCGAGGAGATGAGCGTGCGGGCCGAGGCGCTCAATGCCCTCGGACAGATGGACCCGGCGTCGGCCGTGCCCCTGTTGCGCCGCGTGCTGGCGCGTACGGACACCTGTTCGCTGCAGCTTCGGCGCTCGGCGCTGTTCATGCTCGTGCGGCGCGGCGATACCGTGGCCACCGACGCACTGGTGGCCGTGGCGACCAACAAGGACGAGGACACGAATCTGCGCGCCGACGCCATCTCGTACCTGGGCCGGACGCCGGGCAGCGTGCCGTTGACCACCATTCAGAACCTGGTGAAATCCAGCACCGACGATCGCATCCAACGGGCAGCCGTGCGCGCGCTTGCCCAGAACGATGCGCCCGGCGCTCGGGAGGGCGTGCGGGCGCTCATCGAGCGCAGTGACGTGTCCGAATCCCTGCGCGGCGAGGCGATCAACGCCCTCGCGGCGCGCGATGCGACCACTGACGATGCCGCCTACCTGCGCGGCGCGTACGCCAGGATGCCGAGCGAGCGTCTGAAGCAGACCATTCTCCGGGGACTGGCTCGTATCGGTGGACCGGCCAATGACCAGTTCCTCCTCGGCGTGGCCAGGAATCCGGCCGAATCGAGTGCCGTGCGCGGGACGGCGATCAGCTATGCGGGACGGTTGTCCACCGTGTCCGTGGACGATCTGTCGAAGCTCTACGACGCGTCGGAATCACGGAATCTGCGCGAGCAGATCATCGGGGTACTCGGGCGCCGCGGCGAGCCGGCGGCAGCCGACAAGCTGATGGATATTGCGAAGAACGGCACCGACCCGAACACGCGGCGGGCCGCCATCAGCGTCCTGTCGCGCAAGCAGGATGATCCGCGCGTCACGAAGTTTCTCCTCGACCTGGTCGGACGATGAGCGCGCGCCTGCTGGCCGCGGCCGCGGCCCTGGTCACGCTCGGAGGTGTGGCCACGCTCCCGGCCTCAGCCCAATCGCTCGCCGACCGCATCGCCCGCGCCCCCGCGGGTCCGGTGCAGTTCACCTTCGCGACCCGCGCCGGGGTGTGTGGGGACGGACAGACGTACGTGCACGTGGGCTCGGACAACGGGACATCGTTCTACGGGTCGTTTGGCGATTTCGGCGCGCAGCCCTGTGTGGCCGGACCCGCGCGCATCGTCCTTGACCGCGCGGCTGGCCAGGTCGTGGCGCTCCGCGTCTTCGTGGGGCCGCCGGCCAACGACGACGCTACCGATCTCGGCGTCGTGCGCACACACGAGGCCTCGGACTACCTGCTGCACCTTGCGGCCACCGCCCAGGGGGCCGTGGCCCGCAACGCGATCATGCCCGCGATGATCGCCGACAGCGTCGACAACCGTTCGGCGCTCGTCGCCCTCGCGCGCGATCAGTCCCGGTCGCACGACACCCGGCGTGCTGCGATCTCGTGGATCGGGCGCGGGCTGGTCGCCGATCCCTCGCTCCCGAACGCGCTCGTCTCGATCGCCACCGATGACACCGACAACCGATCGGTGCGGCAGCAGGCCCTGAACACGCTCGCCCACCTCGACGGCGGCGCTGGCATCCCGTCGCTCACGCGGCTGGCCGACGATCCGGATGGCGGATGGGTGGCGCGTACGGCGCTGTCCGCCATCTCGCAGTCGGGCGATCCGCGGGCCCGCGACTATCTGCGCGGCGTCGTGCGCAAGGCGGCGCTTCCGGATGAGGCGCTCGCGGTCGCCGTGCGGAGCTTCGGACAGCAGTACGCCACCGCCGCCGACATCGCGACGATTCGCGACACGTGGCCCCGGCTCACCGGTGATCGCACGCGGAGCGCGGCGATTTCGGCGGTCGCGCAGTTCGGCGGGGCCGCCAGTGCCGCGTGGCTCCTCTCCCTGGCCCGCGACATGGGCACCACGGCGAGCATCCGCCGCCGTGCGCTCGAGTCCGCCACGCGCGCCGGGGCCGGCACCGGCGACCTGGTGGCGCTGTACGACCGCACGACCGATCCCGAGACGAAGACGGCCATCATTTCCGCATTGAGCCAGATCGGCGATCGCGCCGCCATCGACAAGCTGCTGCGGATCGCGGGCGACGACGAGAGTCTCACGGCGCGTCGGCGCGCCATCTCGGCGTTGGGGCGCACGTCGGACCCGCGGGTGAAGCACGCACTCGAGGCATTGGTCCAGGGGAATCCGCGGCGGTAGGGCGCGCGCGATTCACGGTGCGAATGCACCCGGGTCGAGATCCGCAAGCGGTGTGGCGTTAGCGGGGCTGCTTGCGAATCTCGCAAAGTACGAGCCGGCCCCCGCAGCCGATTCGACTCCGCGTCACGCTCCCGGTAGCGTGACGAGCCCATGATGCTGTGCGTTCAGATGCGCGCCGAAACGCGACATCCGCACTACGTGCATAGAACAATTGTGGTTTCGTCGCTGGAACACAAGATGTTCTTCTACATCTCGTTCGGCGCGTAGTCGCTCGTCGACCACCGAGCGCGCTCGAATCGAGACGCGCGCGCCGCCTCGATGGCGGCCGGAAATGCCGTTGCCACGAGCAGCAACACATACGGCCACGACGCACCGAGCCATCGGTTGTGCGGGGCGACCGCGTGCCGCAGAACCCACGCGGCGGCAATGAAGAACGCGGGACCCACCGCGTACCGCACGCGCCGCCGTGCACGTTGTGTGTACGGGTTGGGCTGCGCGGCGAACACACGCTTGCCCGGCGGCGGCGCGCCAGGGCGCGCGAACGCGTGCCAGACCACACTGCTCGGCACGTACGTCCCCAGCGCCCACACCGTGTTGTCGGCCGACACCTGTTCCGAGAGCTGGCGCGGGGGGGCGATGAAGTCGCGCGACGTCATCCGATCGCCGCTGCGGAGTTGCCAGGGAAACTCGCCGAGGATGAACACCGTGGTGACCGTGGTCGTCCGGAAATGGCGAAACATGGTACCGGCGTATCGGACGAACGGCTGCCGACCCGTCACCAGTTCCGAGGGCGCGATGCGCGTGATGTCGAAGTCGCACCAGTGGCCGTCGTACTCCGCGAGATACCGGTAGCCCTTGTACGGATTCCAGAGCGTGTATTCCCGCCAGAAGTACTCGACGTCGTTCTGCTGGACGCTCCGGACCTGGAATCCGCTCACCTCGTACGGATCCCCACGCATCACGCCGCGAGTGCCCAGCGGGATGTCCGGCTCGAACGTCATCTTTGCCTGGTATTGCTGCAGGACGCTCAACTCCTGGTCCCGCGAGTCGAGCACCGCGTGGCACGACGGGCACACGACCGTCTGGGTCTGCTGCACGGCGCGAATGGTGATCGCGGCCCCGCAGCTCGGGCATGCCAGCCCGCTTACTCGGGGAGCGGCCATCCGTCGATCTCCCGAAGCCGCGTAAGGTGCAGGTCGTCGAATCGCGTCCATGCACCCAGATACAGCGCCGGGGGCTGATCGCGATAGTCGATCGTCGCGATGTGTCCGTCGGTCGCGTCCAGATCCGCCAGCGTCCCGGCGCCCCGGTCCCACGTGGTGAACGGCAATTCGCCCTCGGCGGCGCGATATCGCACGCGGGTCACGCCCATCATCTTGTAGATGCGCCGCTCCCACACGAAGTTGCCGCCGATGTGCAGTTGGTCGAGCGGCGGAATGCTGCCGCTGCCGGTTTCCAGCGAGAAGGCGTACTCCCCGCGTGCGTCGCTGATCCAGCCGCTCGCCCCATCGTCCAGGCGCACGTGCCAGTTGTTCCACGAACCGCGGTCGTACTCGTAGACCACCCGTCCGACCACCGCAAACCGGCGATGCTCGAAGCTGCCGGTGGTACCGATCTGAAGCGGCGAGCTCGTGGCTGGAAAGTCGCCGACGGACCCCACCGTTTTCAAATCCACGTCGCCGCGAACGATCACGGAATGACAGAACGGACAACTGGTCTGCACGGCGTGCGACCAGTCGAAGCGGATGGCGCCGCCGCAGTTCGGGCAGGCCGCGGTTGGCTCCGTCATCGGACGATCAGGCTCATCGTGTCGTGGCGAACCGGGGTCAGCTCTGTGCGCCCCCGCATTCCGGGCAGAACTTCGAGTTCTTCGGAATCGGCTTGCCGCATGCAATGCAGAACTTGGTGCCGGCCGTTGTGCCGGCCGACGCCGCGCCGGCCGCCGGCGCGGGAGGAGTTGGTGCCGGGGCCGCCCCGCCAACAACGGCGTCGGCCATCGCCTTCCCCATCGCCATGCCGGCGCCGAGTCCGGCCCCCATGCCTGCTCCCCCTCCCCCTTCGTTGGCCGCGGCAATCGGCATTGACCGCGCGATCTCATACTGCGTGTACTGCTGCATGTTGCCGACCATGTTCATGCCGATTCGCTCGTCGAGTTTCTTCTGCAACTCGTCGGGCAGCGAGAGGCTCTCCACGACGAACGAATCGAGCGTGAGCCCGAAATCGGCGAACGCCGGGGCCAACGTCTGCTGGAGCTTGGTGGCCAGCTCGCCCTGGTTGGCGGCCATGTCGAGGAACGGAACGCCGCTGGTAGCGAATGCATCCGCGAACCGTGCCAGAATGGTATTCCTCAGTTGCCCTTCCAGATCGCTCACAGTGTACAGTTCGCGCGTGCCGCTCACTTTCTGATGGAACTTGAGCGGCTCGGTCAGATGGTACGTGTAGATCCCGAAGCCGCGCAGACGCACCATCCCGAAGTCCTTGTCACGAATAGTGATCGGCTGCTGCGTCCCCCACTTCTGGTTGGTCTGCACGCGTGTCGAGAAGAAGTACACGTCCGACTTGAACGGAGACTTGAACAGCTTGTCCCAGTTCATGAGGTTCGTGAGCACCGGCAGCGTCCGGGTCTCGAGTTTGTAGAGGCCCGGCGCGAACGTGTCCGCCGCTTTGCCCTCGTTCACGAACAGCGCCATCTCCGATTCGCGCACGGTGAGCTGGGCGCCGTACTGGATCTCCATGTCGCGCATCGGATAGCGATAGGCGAGCGTCCCGTCGCCGTCCTCCGTCCACTGGATGACGTCGATGAACTGCTTCTTGATGAAGTCGCCGAGGGACATGGCGGAGCCTCCAGCAGGGGGAATGGCTTGGGGGTGGCCGGCCAGCCGCCCCACGATAAAGGAACCACAAGGGGCCAGCACCAGGCCCGTTGTCATGACGAACACAACTATATAGAGGGCACCGAATCGTGGGTGGCGCCACCCGGCAGCGGCGGGAGACGCCCCTCAACATTCGCGAAGCCCATGCCGTATATGGTATTGTCGTGTCAGGCGCTGGCTCCCTCCGGGCCGGCGCGGCTCGGTGTGTCCGAGCAGATCCTCGCACCTTCACGGGAATTCCCATGCATCGCTACCGGCTCCTCCCCTTCCTCGCCGGAGCCCTGATCGCCGCCGCGCCGACCCTGGCGGCACAGAGTCTGGACTCCTCAGTCACTGCCGGCCTGCGCTGGCGCAATCTCGGACCGGCCAACTTCGATGGCCGCGTGAATGCCATTGCCGGCATTCCGTTTCCTTCCAAGACGTTCTACGTCGGCGCGGCCGGCGGCGGCGTCTGGAAGACCACCAACGCCGGCACCACCTTCCGGCCCCTGTTCACCAGCGAGCCCGTGGCGTCGATCGGTGCTCTCGCGGTCGCGGCGTCGGACACGAACGTGGTCTGGGTCGGCACCGGTGATCCGAACAGCCGCAACACCATCGAGCCGGGCGACGGCGTCTACAAGTCGACCGACGGTGGCCTCACCTGGAAGCTCATGGGGCTGAAGGACGGGCAGATGATCGGCAACATCGCCATCGACCCGACCAATGCGAACGTCGTCTACGTGGCCGAACTCGGCCATGCATGGGACACGAAGGGCGAACGCGGTCTGTACAAGACCACGGACGGCGGCAATACGTGGAAGCGCATCAAGTACATCAGCGACCAAGCCGGGTTCGTGGATGTGAAGATCGATCCGTCGAATCCCAACAACATCTTCGCCTCGAGCTGGCAACGCATTCGCGGGCCCTACTTCCTCAAGTCCGGCGGGCCTGGATCGGGACTGTGGCGCAGCACTGATGCCGGCGCCACCTGGACCGAGGTAAAGGGCGGCGGCTTCCCGTCCACCGAGAAGGGACGCATCACGACCGCCTTCTCGCGCAGCAATCCCAACATCGTGTACGCGCTCGTGGAAGCCGACTCGCTGCGAGGCAAGAGCCACGCGGTGCTCGCGCCGGCCAGCGACTCCATCGGCCCCGAGCCGAAGAAGCCGGAGGCCCAGCGGCTGCTGAGCGGCCTCTATCGCTCCGACAACGGCGGCAAGACCTGGCGCTGGATGAGCGACCAGGACACGCGGCCGTTCTACTATTCCCGCGTCGACGTCGATCCGGCGAACCCCGATCGCGTCTACTTCTCCTCGACGCCCTTTCTGTTCTCGGACGATGGCGGCAAGACGACCCGCACCGCGACCGGCGACGTGCACGTGGACGATCACGCCATCTGGATCGACCCCAACGACGGCCAGCATTGGTTGATCGGCAACGACGGCGGCGTGGCCCAGACCTGGGATCGCGGCGGCAACTTCGACTATCTGAACGTGCTGCCCCTCGCCCAGTTCTACGACGTGAGTTACGATTTCGCCACGCCGTACAACGTCTGCGCGGGTGCGCAGGACAACGGTGGCTGGTGCGGGCCGAGCGCGCGCAAGCAGGGCCCGGTGACCAACGCCTACTGGTTCACCATCTCCGGCGGCGACGGCTTCTACACCGCCCAGGATCCCACCGACCCCGACATCGTCTGGGGTGAGTCGCAGGAAGGCGGCGTCGTACGCCGCAACCTGAAGACCGGCGAAACCGGACGCATGAACAAGCCCACGTGGCAAGAGTCCTACCGCATGTACGAGGATTCCATCCTCACCGTCCGCGGCGACACCACGAAGGCCGAAACGTCGGCGCAGAAGCGCGAGATTGCCGCGCTGCGTGTCGCGCAGAAGACCGATTCCATCGCCCTCGACATGCGCTACAACTGGGAGACGCCGTTCTTCATCTCCAACTTCAACCCGCAAGTGTTCTACATGGCGGGCAATCGCGTGCTCAAGTCGATGAACCGCGGGGACGATCTCTATCCGATCTCGCCGGACCTGTCGACGGCCGACACGGCCAAGATCCACGTGAGTCTCGTCACCACGGGCGGGATCACCAACGATGCCACCGGCGCCGAGAACTACTGCACGATCGTCTCGCTCGCCGAGTCGTACCTGCGGCCGGGCTGGCTCTACGCCGGCACCGACGACGGCAACGTCTGGATGACGCACAACGACGGCGCCACGTGGGAGAAGCTGAACGGCCGCTTCCCCGGCGTACCGGGCGGCACGTACGTCAGCCGCATCGAACCATCGCATTTCGACACGAACACCTTCTACGTGTCGTTCGACAATCACCGCAACAACGATTTCGGCGTGTACGTCTACGCCACGAACGACGGTGGCAAGACCTTCCATTCGATCGCGAGCGATCTGCCCACCGGCGGGTCGGACTTCGTGCACGTGATTCGCGAAGATCCGTACAACAAGGACCTGCTGTTCGTCGGTACGTCGCACGCCGCGTACGCATCCATCGACCGCGGCGCCCACTGGTCGCGGTTCATGGCCGGCCTTCCCACGGTGCCGGTCTACGACCTCAAGATCCAGCCGCGCGATCACGATCTCATCGCGGCGACCTTCGGTCGCGGTGTCTGGATTGCCAGCATCGCGCCGCTCGAGCAGCTCGACGCCAAGGTGCTGGCGGCGAACGTACACCTGTTCAAGCCGGTCACGGCCTACCAGTACGGACAGGGGCCGGCCATCGGTGCCTCGGCCAACGGCCAGGCCCAGAAGGTCTTCGAAGCCCCGAGCCCGGCCTACGGGGCCAACATCAGCTACCGCCTGGCGAGCAGCGTCCGTGGGCAAGTCCACGTGATCATCACCAACGTGTCGGGTGATACGATAGGTAACCTCAGCGGTCCGGGCGCCGCCGGCATCCACACCGTGACCTGGAACTACCAGTCCAGCGAGCAGGCCGACACTCCCAAGCTCTCACCGTCGCAACTGCGTGACAGCATTTTACAGGCTCGGAAGACCGAGCACGTCATTGATTCGCTGTCGAAGGCGGGCATGGACACGGCGGTCATCGCGCAACTGCGGCGCGTGGCGAAGACGGGCGACATTGCCTCGCTCTTCGGCCGGGGTGGACGTGGCGGCCGCGGGGGTCGCGGCGGTGCCGAGGCGGGATTCGTGGCTCGCCCCGCCGAAGGTCCGGTACCCGGCGGCAACGCGCGGGGCGGGCGCGGGGGACGTGGCGCTGCCCCGCCCAACGTCATGGAGGCCTTCCCGGGCGGGTTCCGGCAGATCGCGGAGGTCTTCGGCATCTCGCGCCGTGGCTTCGGCTTCGGTCGCGGTGGTGGCCAGACGGTCGGCGCCGGCGACTATATGGTGTCGATCACCGTCGACGGGCAGTCGCAGCACCAGGTCCTGCGAGTTGAGCGGACCGCGACCGCGCCCGAATCCGAAGGAGGGTTCGGCGCCGGCAACAACGAGCACGACAAGCAGTAGTTCGCATCACCGGGTGTGACCAAGAGCCCGCCGGTACGATCCGTACCGGCGGGCTCTTCCCAACCTGCCGATCAGCACGAGCTTTGCCCCTACCATCCGAGCGCTCCATCGTGGTGCGACCGCCGGGGCGGACCGCGGATGGTGCATCAAACCCAGCTTCCGAGGAGTGTCATGCATCGAGCTGTTCGTCTCGCCATTCCGTGCCTGTTACTGGCCGGACTCTCGTGTCGCTCGTCGACGCCCACCCCGAGCCCGGCCCCCACCCCAACCCCGACCGCCCCCGGTGCCGGCACCGCCGCCCGACAAGGTGAGGAAGGACCTCCCGGCGGCCGCGGCGCGTTTCCCGGTGGGTTTCGTCGTCGCGTTCCCCTCACGCCCGAGCAGCGTGCCGCGCGACGCGATTCGATCAACGCCGATCGTCAGCGCCTCTCCGACTCGTTGATGGCGACGATCGCCGGCCGGGAAAACCAACCGGCGGGCAAGGTCTTCAAGAACGTCAAGCTGCTCAAGGACATGCCCGCCGGGAAGTTCATCGAGCAGATGAATACCGACTTTAGCAAGGCCATCGGCCGGAGCTGCGACTTCTGTCACGTGCGGAATGATTTTGCCAGCGACGAGCGTAAGGAGAAGGCCACCACGCGCATCATGATCGCCATGGAAGACTCGATCAACAACGCACCCCCGTTTCTGCCGCAACTCAAGAACCGTCGGGGCACATGGCCCCACATCGAGTGCGTCACCTGCCATCGCGGAATGAACGAGCCGAACCACGCCCTGCTTCCTCCCAGGTAGCCCGCGGCCTCGGTATCGAACAAAAGAACCGCCGGGCGCGTTTGCGTCCGGCGGTTTCGGTTCCGGGGGAGGAACCGGCTACTCTTCGTTGTCGAGTTCCAGCAGTTCCCGTGCATCCTCCACCGCCGCCGCGGGCACCAGCACGTCCACCCCCTTGGCTGTGGCCCCCTGGAAGCCCGGCCCGAAGATCCCGACGATGTCGTTGCCCCGCGAGATCGCAGGGATCTCGGCCGCTTCGAGCCGTGACACGGCAACGTCCGCTTCCAATGCCGATCCGAACGTCACCAGCTTCGTCCACTCCGATCCATTCCCCATTGCTCTGGCCCGTGTTGGTCTGTGCATGCAAGATACGTGGCCTCCACGCAGGACGCGATCCGCGCCCGGAACGCCTCCTCCCGCCCACCGCGGTCCCTGGTATGTCCATCCACGCTTCCCCTAGGAGTCTGTCGTGATGCCTCGCCACCTCCGGATTGCCCTGGCATGCGGCGCCGCCGCCTGCGCCGCCCTGCCCGCTTCCGCTCAGACCGGCACGGGGAACCTGCACCATCTCATGCCCACGCCCGGCACCGTCGCCTACGGGTATTACTGGGCGCAGGCCAAGCCGGTGTTGCGTATCAAGTCGGGTGACGAGGTGGAGGTCGGCACACTCATCACCTCCACGCCACGGCGGCTGGAAGGTGCCGGTGTCGCGCCGGCCGACGTCCAGCAATCGCTGCGCGACGTCGTCGACAGCGTGAAGGACCGCGGGCCCGGCGGACATATCCTCACCGGCCCCATCTACGTGGAAGGTGCCGACTCTGGAGACGTGCTCGAGGTACGAATCGAGAAGATCGACCTCTCCATTCCCTACGCCTACAACGCCTTCGGTCCGCGGAGCGGGTACCTGCCGGAGGACTTTCACTACTCGCGCATGAAGATCATTCCGCTGGACAAACAGCGGATGGTCGCCCACTTCGCGCCCGGCATCGACATTCCGCTGCATCCCTTTTTCGGAAGCATCGGGGACGCCCCCCCTGCGGCCATGGGCCGGGTCAGCAGCGCGCCGCCGGGAATCTTTGCCGGCAACCTCGACAACAAGGAACTCGTCGCCGGGACCACCCTCTATATCCCCGTGTGGACCAAAGGCGCCCTCCTCGAGATCGGGGACGGCCATGCCGGCCAGGGCAACGGCGAGGTGGACATCACCGCCCTCGAAACCTCGCTGCTCGGGCGCTTCCAGATCATCGTACGCAAGGACCTGCATCTCGACTGGCCGCGCGCCGAAACGCCCACCCACTACATCACGATGGGCATCGACAGCAACCTGGTGACCGCCACCAAGAACGCGATCCGGCAGGCCATCGACTTCCTCGTCACGCAGAAGGGACTCTCGCGCGACGACGCATACATGCTGGTCAGCGTTTCGTCCGATGTCGACATCACCGAACTCGTGGACGGCACGCTCGGCGTGCACGTGATGATTCCCAAGAACATGTTTAAGTAGCCATGTGACTCTAGATGAGAGAATACCGTTGCGTTGCGATGGGTCTGTCCCTCGCCATCGTCTTCGTGTGCGCCGGCGCGATCACCCACGTTGGCGGCGGCCAGCCGCCGGCCCTGTATGCTGGCCTCACCTGGAACGTCGGGCGCTTTCCATCACCACGCGGTATTTCCACCAACCCGATGGCATACACGAATACTTCTCGTTTCCGCACCCTCCCCTCCCCTTGTTCTGCGACCCGATGCGCCGTGGCGCCCCTTGGGCTAATGTGACTAATCGCATTATCGCAGGTCCCGTCGTCGACCTGGAGGCCGCCGCATGAGCATGCCACCGCCCGCTGATGCTTCGAAGCAGGCACTCGAGGAGCTCGCGCGCCTGCGTGCCGAAATCGAACAGGTGGATCGCGCGATGATCCGGCTCATCGCGCAGCGCGTGGGACTCGCGCGCCGTGTTGGCGCGGTGAAGCACAAGGCTGGCCTCCCGGCGCTCGACCCGGGACGCGAGTCAGCCGTGATCCGCCGGGTGAGCGAACTGGCGCGCGACGAGGGAGCTCCCGAGGAAGACATTCGCTCCCTGTACTCCTACATCATCGGCATGTCGCGGCGCGTGCAATCGGCCGAGGACTGACCCCCTCGGTCGAGTCGCCCGGGCGCTTGAATGCGCGTCGCATGCCGAGGCCCGGATCACTCTGCCCGCAACACCTGCATCGGATCCACTCGCGTGGCTCGTAGCGCCGGCAGCAGACTCGCGGCAGCAGCCGTGAGGAGCACGATCAGCGGCACGACGACAAACGTCACCGGGTCGGTGGTCGTTACGCCGAACAACAGCGACGACAGCACGCGCGATCCCACGAATGCCGCTGCAAGTCCGGCCGCTACGCCCACGCCCGCCAGCACCATGCCCTCACCGACGACGGCGCGCATCACGTGCTGCCGGCTCGCGCCCAGCGCCATCCGTATTCCCATCTCCGGTGCGCGCTCGGTCACGGCGTAGCTCAACACGCCATGCACGCCCACCACGGCGAGCACGATCGCCAGCCCCGCGAATACCGCCAGCAACATCGCGTTGAACCGCGGCCTGGCAATGCTGGCCGACTCGGTGTGCTGCAGCGGCTCCACGCCGTACACCGCAATCTGCGGATCGATGGCGCGTACGGCCTTGCGAATGGCGCCCGCGACAACCGTGGGATCGGAACCCACGGTCCGCGCCAGCAACGTCACCGATTGCAGCGGGGCCTGGGCAATCGGCGCATACGCGGCCGGATCGCTGGGCGCGTCGATGCCGCGAAACTTCTCGTCGCCAATCACCCCCACGATACGCCGCGCGAGGCCCCACCACCGCACTTCCTGTCCCACCGCCCCGTGCGGGAAATAGCGTTGTGCCGCCGCGCGATTGATCACCACGACCGGTGCGGCGTGCACATCGTCCGACGCCTCGATGCCACGCCCCTCGAGCAACGGGACATCGAGCGTCTTCAGGTATCCCGGACTCAGAAACCTGGTCCTGATCTCCGGAAACTTGGCCGACTCGGCCTCGCGGCCGATGATCTGCCATGAGTTGGTGAACCCGGGATCCAGCGGCGACCCGCCGGCCATGGCCGCCGACTGCACACCAGGAATTTCCCGAACGGCGGCAAGCAGTCGCGTGTTGAATGCCAAAATCTCCGGCGCGTCGGGATACTTTCGATAGTCGATCGGGTATCGCGTGGCCGGCAACTGATACTGCACCTTGAGCACCCGTGACGCATCAAAGCCGGGGTTCACCGCCTGCAAGCTCCACAGACTCCGCACCAATAGCCCGGCGCCCACCACGAGTAGCACCGCCGCCGCCACTTCGCTCACCACCAACGCGGCACGAAAGCGGCGTGTGCCCCGGCTTCCCGATACCCGGCCCGCTCCGTGTGCCTTGAGTGTCTGCTGGATGTCGATGCGCCGCGTCTGCAACGCCGGCAGCATGCCGAACACCACCGCCACGAGCGCCGCGACACCCACTGCGTACGCCAACACGGTCCCGTTCACCGTCACGCTGTCCAGCCGGGGAATGTCGGCCGGCGCCAGCGCGACCAGCGAGCGCAGCCCCACCACCGCGAGCGCCACGCCTGCCACGCTTCCGAGCAGCACCAGCAACAGCGACTCGGCCAGAAACTGACGATGCAGCCGGCCCGGTCCGGCACCGAGGGCCCGCCGCAGCGCCACCTCGCGGGCGCGCGTCGCGGTGCGGGCAAGCAGGAGATTGGCCACGTTGGCGCAGGTCACCAGCAGCACGAGCGTGACCGCGCCCAGCAGCATCAGCAGTGCCGGGCGAATGCCGCCGAACACCACGTCGCTGTAACGCTCAAGGTTCACGCCGCGATTGGCGTTTACCTGGTACTGATGCTCGAGATCGGCGCTGATCGAGGCCATCTCCTTCTGCGCCGCGGCCAGCGTCGCTCCCGGTGCCAGACGGCCGAGCGTGAGAAAGGGGTGCGTTTGCCGGCCGAACGCAGCCGGCGACGGCTGCATCGCAATCCAGAGTTCGACATGCTCACCGCTGAACTGCGCTGCGTAGTCGGCCTCTTCGTGCACCTGCCGGATACCGAGGTCTGCCGCCGTCGGGACGACGCCGACGATGGTTATCGGTTTGCCGTCCACAAGGATCGTGCGCCCGATCACGCCGCGGTCGGCGTTGTAATGCGAATGCCAGAACCCTTCGCCCAGGATCGCCACCGGTGCGTCGCCCGCTCCTCCCTCGTCCTGACGGAACAGCCGCCCGGCCACCGGGGTGATGCCCAGCATCGACAACAGGTTCGGCGTGACGTCGAGGCCGGCGACGCGCAGCGGATCGCCGTCCCCGGTGATCGTCACGTCGGCGCCCATCACACTCCCGATCGACGACAGCGTTCGGCTGCGCGACCGGAAGTCGGCCACGTCGGGCCATGACGCGGGTTCGTGGCGCGTGCCGCTCCCGCGATCGGTCTCCCACACCATCACCAGATGGTCGGGATCGTTGAACGGCGACGGCTGCAACAGCACCGTGTTCACGACGCTGAAGATTGCCGTGTTGGCGCCGGTGCCAAGGGCCAGGGTGAGGATCGCGGCACCCGCGAACACCGGATGCGACGCCAGCAGGCGCCAACCGTGGCGCAGGTCTCCGCGCACTTCATCCCACCAGTTGATCCGGCGTTCGTCGCGTGTCGCTTCGCGAAACCGTTCGACGCCGCCAAATCGGACCAGCGCGCGGCGCCGGGCTTCTTCGGCGCTCAGCCCGCGAGCGGTGCCCGCCGCCGCTTCCATGTCGACATGAAAGCGCAGCTCCTCGGCGAGTTCCTGCTCCGTCCTGCCCCGCCGCCAGAGCGCGCGCAGTCGCGCCCACATTCCGCGTATTCTGTCCATCGCTCCCTCCGGCTACTGAATGGCCAGCACCAACTCGATGGCGGAGGAGAAGCGCCGCCACGTAGCGAGTTCGGTCCGTAGTTGCTTCCGTCCGGTAGCCGTGAGGCGATAGAACTTGGCGCGGCGATTGTTTTCGCTGGCGCCCCACGACGCGGCAATCCAGCCGCGATACTCCAGACGGTGCAGGGCCGGGTACAGGGAGCCCTGATTCACCTGCAACACGTCGCGCGAGATCTGCTGAATGCGCTGGGCCACGCCCCAGCCGTGCATCGGCTCGACCGAGAGGGCCTTGAGAATCAACAGATCGAGCGTCCCTTGCAGGACGTCGGCGTTTGACGTTGCCATGTCGCGCTTCTCCTAGACGTTCGACAGGGAAAGCATAGAGGCCGCCTTGTAGAACGTCAAGGGGAGCGGCATGGCGCGCGTCGGCCCCCATAACGAAACACGGCCGCCCCGTCTTGCGAGGCGGCCGTGCCGCGGGGACGCTCGTCCCCGTTCAACCGGATTGGAGGTATCAGGTCGATCGCATGTAGTGGCACCCCGCGTCCTGGGCG
This sequence comes from uncultured Gemmatimonadaceae bacterium, assembly GCA_963781765.1. Lineage (GTDB taxonomy): Bacteria > Gemmatimonadota > Gemmatimonadetes > Gemmatimonadales > Gemmatimonadaceae > JAGWRI01. The sequence goes on along the minus strand of CAWAHC010000005.1, from coordinate 214,290 downwards.
CGCAACACCGCGAAGATCCCCGATGGCTGGAGTTGCAGACCGGGAATCAGGTGACGGCGCAGCTCGTTGAATACCGCATCGGCACTGTCGTGCGTCTGCTTGGCCAGAATGCCGGCGAACCCGCGTGCGGCGAGTGCGCACCCCAGGAATACCACCCCACGCTTATGCAGCGCGTCGAGCGTGAAGTCGGCGCCCTCCGTGTCGCCGGGGGCGGCCTTCCAGAACGGATTTCGCGTCGTCCAGTTCTCCGAGCCCGGTTCCTTGACCTTCGCGTATTCGCCGAGGCGGTAGTGCGCCCAGATCACGTCGTCGAATACCATCGGAATCGCCATGTGGCGCATGACGATCACCGCGTTCACGTCGGAGTCCTGCAGCTTGTACATCTCCTTGAAGCCCTGCATGTACGTGTAGGCATTGAACACGGCCGTACCATCTTCGATGGACGGAGAATCGAACACGGCCCGGTATCGACCCGTGAGCCGCGACGCCCACGCATCGTCGAACTCGAGCGCGGGCATCGGGGGCGCCGGCGGCAGCTTGGGGATGTCCGCGGCCGGCGCCGGGGCCGGCGCGGGCGCCCCGATGCCCATCGCGGTTCCCCGGCTCGCGCACGCTGTTGCCGCGACACCTGCGGCCACGGTGGCGAGTTGTCCCAGAAAGGCACGACGCGGCGTGGCGTTGCGCGCGATGGATTCGTTCACAGTCGGCTCCGGGCGGGAGAAGGAGGCGCCGCAATGAAAGGAACGACGCCCCACGATTGCGATGGGGCGTCGGTGTCGGCGGGAGGATGGTCTCGCGGACGGTGGGAATAGAGGCGCGGGCGGGAATCGAACCCGCGTATAGCGGTTTTGCAGACCGCCGCCTTACCACTTGGCTACCGCGCCACAGGCACTGGAACCTAGCGGCCGCCCCGCACCCCCTCAAGCACGATCCGCCCACCGGGCACATAGCATCCAGATGCCGGATTGTTGTCGCTGATCCTCAGGTTCTGTTAATCTCCGCCCGGCCATGCCCGCAACAACCCCTTCGACAGCTCCGCCCCCGCCCCCGCCCCCGCCCCCGTCTGCGCCGCCTGGGGCCCACGATCCGTACGCGTCACTCCGCGTACCCAACTTCCGTTGGTTCGTCGTGAGCGTGTTCACGATGACGATGGCCACGCAGATCCAGGGCATCGTCGTCGGATGGCAGATCTACGCCATCACGCACGACCCGCTGTCGCTCGGCCTGATCGGACTTGCCGAGGCGCTGCCCTTCCTGAGCATCTCCCTGCCCGCCGGGCATACGGCCGACCGCCTGAACCGGCGGACCATCACGCTCCTCTCGCTCGCCGCGATGCTCGCCTGTTCGGTGAGCTTCCTCGTCTTCAGCCTCAACCCGCGGCTTCTCGCGCTCCCCGGCGCCTGGCCCTTCTACGCCGTGATCTTCGTGAGCGGCATCGCACGCGCGTTTCTGAACCCGGCCCGCTCGGCGCTGCTCGCCGAGATCATCCCGCGCTCCTCATACGTCAACGCCGCGGCCTGGCGGAGTTCGGCCTGGCAGACGGCCTCCGTCGCCGGCCCGGCCATCGGAGGACTGCTGTACGGCTTCTCGACCGCAACCGTGGCCTATGAGGCCGACACGATGTTCATGCTCGTGGCGTTCGTCTGCTTCGCGGCCATCCGGTACACGCCGTCCGCTGCCGCCACCAGCCGTGAGCCGCTGGCCCAGAGTCTCCGGACTGGCATCCGCTTCGTGTTTCACACGCCGGTGATTCTCGGCGCGCTCACGCTCGACCTCTTCTCCGTTCTCCTCGGGGGAGCCGAAGCGCTCCTGCCCGTATTCGCGTCGGACATCCTCCACGTGGGGCCGGAAGGCCTGGGCATCCTCCGCGCCGCTCCGGCGGTCGGCGCCGTGCTGATGTCCGTCTACCTCGCGCACCGGCGCCCCATGGAGCGAGCCGGGCGGGCGATGTTGGTCGCCGTGGCGACGTTCGCCATCGCCATCGTCGGGTTCGGTCTATCGCGCAGCGTGATGCTGTCGTTCGCCCTGCTCGCGGTGAGTGGCATGGCGGACAACGTCAGCGTCGTCGTCCGCTCCACCCTGATCCAGCTGATGTCTCCCCGGGAGATGCTCGGCCGGATATCGGCCGTGAATGCCATCTTCATCGGATCATCCAACGAGCTTGGCGCCTTCGAGTCCGGCGTCACCGCTCGGCTGCTCGGTACCGTGACGGCCGTCATTCTGGGCGGGCTGGCCTCGCTCGGAGTGGTCGGCGTGGTGGCGAAGACCGTGCCTCAACTTCGGGACCTGAAGCGGCTGGAGTAGCCGGAAGTGACGCCAAGTGGGGCCTTCGAACAAGGGCAAGAATCCTGCACTCGATTGCTATTACCAGGCACTTCGGCCACTTTTGATGTGGATTTCACAGATAAATGGCCATGGATGCACTCGATTACAAAGCATTACTGAGACTTCAGCAGTTCGGTCGCGATAGTTGGAAGCATCTCGGGGAGCTTCTGGGAATCACTGCGCAGGCCGCCGCCGACCGAATCCACCGACTCGAGAAACAGGGCGTGGTGAACGGCTACGCGGCGCTCATCGACCCCGACTCGGTGGGCCTCCACGTCGCGGCGTTCGTAGCCGTCAGCCTGGAGCGCCCGAAGCACCGCGAACCGTTTCTCGAGCGCATGTCCTCGCTTTCCGAAGTCCAAGAGTGCCATCACGTTTCAGGCGACGACGACTACCTGCTGAAGGTCCGCTGCCGCGGCACGTCCGATCTCGAGCGGTTGATCGACGATGAGATCAGGGCGATCCCCGGAGTGGTGCGGACTCGCACCACGATCGTGCTGCGAAGTACCAAGGAAACCGTCGCCCTCCCACTGGTCACCGGCCCGGTGCAGGGATAGTCGGCTGGAATCACGACAAGCCGACCACCGTACACGGTTTTTGCGTCTATTGCACAATTGGCAGTGCGATGAGTAGATTTTCCTGTCCAAATTTGCCGTAGTGTTCATGCATCTCTGCTTTTCTTGCACAATTCGCGAAGCATCAGTCAATCCTCCGGATCCCAGAGTCGCCCGTCCATGTCCAGCTCCTCCGCTTCGTCAGGCCGCGCCGCTGCACTCCGCGATGTCGTGGGCCGCACTCCGCTGCTCCCCAAATCGCCGTATACCGCGCCAACCTCCACGTATTTCGGGGTCAACACTTTCGGCGCGCGTCAGATGCGCGAGAAGCTGCCGAAGGCGGTGTACGAAAAGCTCGTCGCATCCGTTCGCCTCGGGAACAAGCTCGATCTCGAAATCGCCCCAACGGTGGCGCAGGTGATCAAGGATTGGGCGATTTCGCACGGCGTGACCCACTTCACTCATTGGTTCCAGCCCCAAACCGGGCTTACGGCCGAGAAGCACGACGCCTTCCTGACGTTCGATGAGCACCGGCAGCCGATGGAGAAGTTCAGCGGCGCCCAACTCATCCAGAGCGAGCCGGACGCCTCGAGCTTCCCGTCCGGCGGGCTTCGCGCCACGTGGGAAGCACGCGGGTACACCGCGTGGAACCCGGCCAGTCCGGTGTTCATCGTCGAGTCGGGCGGGGTGCGCACCCTGTGCATCCCGTCGGTGTTCATCGGCTACAACGGTGAAGCACTCGACGAGATGACCCCGCTGCTGCGCAGCTCCGACGTGCTCTCCGAGAAGGCCATCGAGTTGCTATCGCTGCTTGGTGACAAGGGCGTGCAGCGCGTGTACACGACCCTCGGAGCCGAGCAGGAATACTTCCTGATCGATCGCAGCTTCTACGCGCTGCGGCCCGATCTCGTGATGTCGGGCCGCACACTGCTCGGCGCCGCGCCGCCGCGCGGACAGCAGCTCGAGGATCACTACTTCGCCGGCATTCCGGAGCGCATCCAGGCCTGCATCGCCGAGGTGGAGCACGAGCTCTACAAGCTCGGCGTGCCGATCGTCACGCGACACAACGAGGTCGCGCCCTCGCAGTACGAGATGGCGCCGATGTTCGAGGAGACGGACATTGCGGTGGATCACAACCAGCTGGTCATGGCCACGCTGCGGAAGGTCGCGCTCCGCCACGGCCTGCACGCGCTGCTCAACGAGAAGCCCTTCGCCGGCATCAACGGCTCGGGCAAGCACTGCAACTGGTCGATGTCGATCACCTCGGACCGCCCGGAGCTGGACAGCTTCAACCTGCTCAAGCCGGGAAACACGCCGCACCAGAACGTACGCTTCCTGCTCTTTCTGGCCGCCGTACTGCAGGGCGTGCACCGGCACGCCGGACTGCTGCGGGCCGGCATCGCGTCGTCGGGCAACGAGCATCGGCTCGGCGCCAACGAGGCGCCGCCGGCCATCATCAGCGTCTTCATGGGCCGCACACTCACCCAAGTGATCGAGCGCATCGCCGGCGGCAAGACAGTGGGCAGCGCCGAGCAGGCCATGATCAAGCTGGGCGTGGCCAAACTGCCGGACATCGAGAAGGACAACACCGACCGCAACCGCACGTCGCCCTTCGCGTTCACGGGAAACAAGTTCGAGTTTCGCGCTGTCGGTTCGTCGGCGTCAATCGCCTTCCCGGTGTGCCTGCTCAACGCCGCAGTTGCCGAAGCGCTGGGCGAGCTCACGGTGGCGCTGCGTGCGGAGTTGAAGAAGACCAAGAAGGTGGACGACGCGGTGCTCAAGGTGGTGCGTCCGGTGTTCCGCGCCACCAAGAACATCCGCTTCGAGGGCAACAACTACGCCGAGGCCTGGGTGAAGGAAGCCGAGAAGCGCGGGCTGCCGAACATCCGTCGCACACCCGAAGCGCTGGCCCAGCTCATGACTGCCAAGTCGCGGAAGCTGCTCACCTCGCTCGGCGTGTTTACCAAGGAGGAGCTCGATTCGCGATTCCACGTGCGGCTCGAGCGTTACGTGAAAGACATCCTCATCGAGGCGCACACGACGCGCGAGTTGGTGGATACGATGGTGCTGCCCGCGGGCTACGCCTACTCGGGCGTGCTGGCCAGGGCCGCAGCCGACGCCAAGGCGGCCGGTATCTCGGCGGTCGCCCTGGTGCAGGCCGGCAACGCGCTCTCGAAGCTGATCGCCACGGTGGCCCGCAAGGGCAATGCGCTGTCCAAGGCCATCGACAAGGCCGAAGGCATGCACGACGCGATCGAACCGCAGGCCACCTTCTGCACGACCACCGTGGCCGAGGCCATGGCAGCGGTGCGCGCGGCTTCCGACGCGTTGGAACTCGCCGTGGGCGACCAGAGTTGGCCGCTGCCCAAGTACCGCGAAATGCTCTTCCCCGTCTGACGGCTCACCGCTGGCGGACACGGAACGGGAGGCACATTCTTGTGTGCCTCCCGTTTTCATTCCTACCCGCCCGACCGTCCATGCTCCGACTTCCCGCACAGGAGTTCCGATGAAACGCCGCCATTTCATTGCCACCTCCGCCGGCGCCGTGGGCGCGCTCGCCCTCGGGTGCGCCCCCACCGGGGCCGCCGCGCTGTCGCAGGACGACGGCGGTGAGACGATGGCGCCGGTGCCGCCGGCGATCCGGGATCTCCAGCCGCTGGGACCCGCGCCGGTCCCGATTCCGAAGGCCGAACGTGAGGCGCGTATCGAGAAGGCGCGGCAGCTCATGGCCACAAACCATCTCGACGCGATCTTCATGGAGGGCGGCACCAGTCTGTTCTACTACACCGGCCTCCGCTGGGGGTTGAGCGAGCGCACCTTCGGCATCGTCATTCCGCGCAAGGGCGAGATCGCCTGGGTCACGCCCGCGTTCGAGGAAGCACGCGCCAAGGAGCTCATCGAGTTCGGCACCGACATCCGCACCTGGCAGGAGGACGAGAGTCCCTTTGCGCTGGTGGCCGGCATTCTGCGTGACCGCGGCGTGGCAACCGGACGTGTCGGCATGGAGGAGCGCGTCCGCTTCTTCGTTGCCGATGGGATTCACCTCGAGGCGCCGCACCTGCAGGTGGCCAGTGCCACCCCGGTGACGGCCGGTTGCCGGATGATCAAGTCGCCAGCCGAGATCGCGCTCATGCAGCATGCCAACGACATCACCATCACCGCGTACAAGGCCGCCTGGCAGACGCTGCGCGAGGGGATGTCGCAGGACGAATTGGCCCGAAACATCACGATGGCGTTCAACAAGCTTGGCGCGAATGGCGACGTGAGCGTGCAGTTCGGCAAGTACACGGCGTTTCCACACGGCAGCGCGACGCCACAGCATCTGAAGGAAGGCGACGTCGTGATGATCGATGACGGGGTGAAAGTCGAGGGCTACACCTCGGACATCACCCGCACGGGGGTGTTCGGCAAACCCACGCAGCGACAGCGCGACATCTGGGATCTCGAACGACGCGCTCAGGACGCGGGATTCAAGGCGGCGCAGGTCGGCGTGCCATGCGAAGACGTGGACGCCGCCGCCCGGAAGGTGATCACCGACGCCGGTTTCGGGCCCGGCTACCAGGTGCCCGGACTACCGCATCGCACGGGCCACGGCATCGGCCTCGACGGGCACGAGTGGACCTACTTCGTGAAGGGCAACAAGACGCCGATCCAGCCCGGCATGTGCTTCAGCGACGAACCGACGATTGCGATCTACGGCGAATTCGGGATCCGGCTGGAGGACTGCCTCCACATCACGGCAGACGGCCCCAAGTTCTTCACGGCGCAGGCGCCATCCATCGACCAACTGTTCGTGTGACCGGTTGGCCTCCGCGTCCGCCGGCGTCGGAACGGGCCGGCTGTTCTGACCGCCCCGGTTGTGGAGCGCCGCCCGCCAAACCCGGATGGCTGGTGCGGACCGACGCGGACGCCGCGCGGATCGGATTCCCGCGATCGCGCGCTAGTACTTGCCCAGATACTCGTCCACTTCCCAGCGACTCACCTGCGAAATGTAGTGCCGCCATTCCAGCCGCTTGGCCGCCAGGAAGTGTTGCGTAACATGCTCTCCGAGAGCGTCGCGGATCACCTGGTTCTTCTCGAGTTCGTTGCACGCCTCGTTGAGATCGTGCGGCAGGTCGTCGATCCGCAGACGTCGCTTCTCGCGATGTGACATCTCCCAGATGTTCTCGTTCACCGGCTCGCGCCAGTCGGCCTGACTCTCAATGCCGTCCAGCCCGGCGGCGAGCATCGCGGCCAGCGCCAGGTAGGGATTCGCCGACGGATCGGGCACACGATGCTCCACGCGGGTTCCCAACCCACGACGCTCCGGAATGCGTAGCATCGGGGAGCGGTTGCGCATGGACCAGGCCACGTTCACGGGCGCTTCATACCCCGGCACCAGACGCTTGTAGGAATTCACGAGCGGATTGGTGATGGCGCAGTACGCGCGTGCGTGTTTCAGCAGCCCGCCGATGTAATGGAGCGCCGTCTTTGACAGTTCCCACTTGGCCTTCCGATCCCAGAACGCGTTCTCCGTGCCCCGAAACAGCGATTGATGCGTGTGCATCCCGCTGCCATTCTGGCCAAAGATCGGCTTCGGCATGAAGGACGCGAACAGTCCGAACTGCTGGGCCACGTATTTCACCACGAATCGAAACGTGGCGATGTTGTCCGCCGTCGTAAGCGCGTCGGCATATCGAAAGTCGATCTCGTGCTGGCCGTGCGCCACCTCGTGATGTGCCGCCTCGACCTCGAACCCCATGCGTTCGAGCGTATCGACGATGGCACGGCGCGCATCTTCGCCCAGATCGACCGGTGCCAGGTCGAAGTAGCCGCCCACGTCGTGCGTGCGGGTCGTCGCCTCCCCGTCGGGACCGCGTTTGAACATGAAGAATTCCGCCTCCATCCCGGCGTTCATCGACAGGCCCAGATCGGCCGCCCGTGCCAGCTGTCGCTTGAGCACCCCCCGCGGATCACCGGGAAAGGGAGACCCGTCGGGACGGTTGATGTCGCAGATCACTCGGCAGACGCGGCTCTCGCTGTCGGTCCAGGGAAAGACCACGAACGTGGACAGGTCGGGCGCCAGCAGCATGTCCGATTCCTCGATCCGCACGAACCCTTCGATCGAGGAGCCGTCGAACATGATGTCGCCCGCCAGGGCCTTCTCGAACTGCGACGACGGGATCTCGACGTTCTTGTTCACGCCCAGAATGTCGGTGAACTGCAGGCGCATGAACCGCACGTTGAGCTTCTCGGCCAGCTCGAGCACGTGCTTCGCCGTAGCACCTGTCAGATCGGGAATCAGCGAGCGGGAAGAAGACATGTGCGGCGGTGAGGGTCCGGGGCCGACGCCGGGCCCACGCCCGGCGTATCGTATGCGGTTCAAGCTCCGTTGCTCACCCTGGATTGTCAAAGGCTTCGTTCGCAATACAGCCCTCCCCTCGGCTTCCCGAGTCGCTAACTTTCCCCCCCATGAACGAACCTTCTTCGGCAAAGACCAAACCCTGTCCGAACTGCGGCGAGCCGGCCAGCGGTCGATTCTGCTCCAGTTGCGGCACGCCACTCGGCGCCATGGCCTGCGGGGCCTGCGGCGCCGAACTCGCCCCGGGCGCCAAGTTCTGTCACAAGTGCGCCACGCCCGTCGCGCTTCCGGGGGCCGCCTCGGTGGCCGCGGGAACGCCGCCACCCAGCGCCGGAGCACCGGCCGGTGCCGCCCCCGGCAAGAGTGGCGGCGACGCCCTGCCATGGGCGGTGGCGGCCATCGCGTTTCTGGCGCTGATCGCCATGTTCGCTGGCCAGCGCTTCGCGCGCGCCGGCTCGAATACGGGTGGTAACACGAGCGCCACCCCTCTTGCAGGTGCCGGAATGAGTCCCATGGGGCCAGCCCCCGACATCAGTCAGATGACCCCCCAGGAACAGGCGAGCCGGCTCTACGACCGCATCATGAGCGCATATGAAGCCGGACACATGGATACCGTCCAGATGTTCGCGCCTATGGCCGTTGGCGCCTATCAGAATCTCGGACAGATGACGCTCGACGAACGGTACGACCTGGGCCGCGTCGCCGAGATCTCTGGGGCCTCTCCCCTCGCCGAAGCCGAAGCCGACACCATTCTCCAGAAGAATCCCAACCACCTGCTCGGACTCATCCTCGCCGCTCAGGCCGCGCACTCACTGAATCAGCCAGCCGCGGAAAAGAAGTATCTCGATCGACTGGTCAAGGCAGCGCCGGCGGAACAGGCCAAGAAGCGCCCCGAGTACCAGCAACACGAAAACGACATCAAGGCTGCACTCGCGCAGGCAAAACAGCGCTGATTCGCGGCCGCTTCATTCAAGGCTGATGACCCGTACCATTCACGTTGCCCACAGCCCCGACTCGGACGACGCGTTCATGTTCTACGCGCTGGCCGAAGGCAAGATCGACACGGAAGGGCTGACCTACGTCCATGAACTCCAGGACATCGAGTCGCTGAACCAGCGCGCGCTACGCGCCGAACTCGAAGTCACGGCAGTTTCGATCCACGCCTACGCCTATCTCGCCGACCGGTACGCCCTGCTTCCCCATGGCGCGTCCATCGGCGACCGCTATGGCCCGCGGCTCGTGGCCCGACAGCCGATGACCCGCGACGACCTGCGCGGAAAGCGCATTGCCATCCCGGGCTACAAGACCACGGCCTACCTCGCCCTGCGGCTCTTTCAGCCCGAGTTCGAGCCGGTGCCAACCCCGTTCGATCAGATCGAGGACGTCGTGGTGGAAGGCAAAGCCGATGTCGGGCTGCTGATTCACGAGGGCCAGCTCACGTTCGGCGACCGTGGCCTTCATCTTATTCAGGACCTCGGTGAGTGGTGGTTCCAGGAAACAGGACTGCCACTGCCGCTCGGCGGAAACGTCGTTAGAAAGGACCTCGGAGAAGACCTTATAGCCAAAGTATCGCGACATCTTCGCGCCAGTATAGCATATGCGCTTGAGCATCGCACCGGTGCCCTGGACCACGCGATGAAATACGCCCGCGGCCTTGATCGCTCCAAAGCCGATGCGTTTGTCGGGATGTACGTGAACGACTGGACTCTCGACTACGGCGATCGGGGCCGGGAGGCAGTTCGGCTTCTGCTCGAGCGGGGTGCCGACGCCGGGGTGATTCCGCATCGTGTGAACGTCGAGTTCATCGCCGACTAGCGGCCGGCGGGAACTACTCGGCTCGGTGGCCGAACCAGCGCGCGGCGTGCCACTGATCCTGGTAGCAGTCGAGTCTCCGATTCGTGGGCGTCTTCAACGCCGGAACACTTCGGTCCGTTCAGGTTTGAAGAACGTCGCTTGCGGCCGCTTGACGGAACGACTTCCGGATTGTACTAGGGAGTTGTCGCACAGGCGGGTGCCGAGCGACTCGGTGCGGACGTCGGTGTGCAATCGCCCAGCCGTCTACCGAATCAAACTGACAACACTGCGAATGCGCAGGACATCTCTAGACCAACATGAGGAGGCAGGCAATGCCGCGGGGTGACCAGCTGCACGACGGGTTCGGGTTTTCCGACCGCGACGACGATTCGGAAGACCTGGGCTATGGCGGGGGGGCGTCGTACGACGACGACGATGAGGAAGACGGCGGCTGGACGACCCACAAGGACGACAGCGACGATCTGTGGGACAGCGCCGAAGACGCCGAGGAAGAGGAGGAGGAGGCCGAGGTCTTCGCTGAATCCGGGGAAGAGGAGGAAGACTCCTTCGGCGCCCGTCCTGCGTCTGCGTCTGCACCAGCGAGCAAGCCCGCGGCGACCGAAACTCCGGCCAAACCGTCCGCCTCCGTCGCGGCACCGGCCAAGGCGCCATCAAAGCCGGCTGCGAAGGTGAAGCCTGCCGTGAAGCAGGCGCCCGCGAAGAAGGCTGCGAAGGCGAAGCCTGCCGTGAAGCAGGCGCCCGCGAAGAAGGCTGCGAAGGCGAAGCCTGCCGTGAAGAAGGCGCCCGCGAAGAAGGCCGCGAAGAGTAAGCAGGCCAAGAAAGCGGTCAAGAAGAAGCCGGCGAAAGGCGCCGTAAGAAAGGCGATGAAGAAGAAGCCGGCAAAGAAGTCCGCGAAGAAGGCGATGAAGAAGAAGGCCGTCCGCAAGCCGACGCGGAAGGCACCAAAGAAGAAGGCCGTCAAGAAGGCGGCGAAGAAGCCGGCTCGCAAGCCGGCGAAAAAGGCCACGCGAAAGCCGGCGAAGAAGGCGGTGCGGAAACCGGCCAAGAAGCGCCGTCGCTGAACGGGCATCGCCCGCCCCTCCTCTACGACAGAGCAGCAGGAACTGACGTGGTTCCTGCTGCTCCGCTGTTTCCAATCCGCGGCTCGGCGGTGCACGTGTCGGTGGGCCGCCGCCCAGGATAACGGCACCCCTCACCGGCCTGTTCGGCGCTCGTTATTGTTGTCACATGCTCACGACCCGCCGCCCCTGCAACAAGTACCGTGTCTGACTCGCCGGTGGATTTGCTGCGCGCGCACGCGCGGCATGCGCCATGGAACGCGCGTGGGCTGGCTGCGCACGCGACGTCCCTGGTCGACGCGGCGGGGATGCGACCCACCAACGCGTCGGCGCGGGCGGCGCCGAGTGCTCGCGCGATTCGTTTCTACGTCGCAAGCGGCCTGCTCGATCATCCGCAAGGGGCCGGCACCGCTGCCACCTACGGCTATCGTCATCTGTTGCAACTCCTGGCGATCAAGATCCGGCAGCGCGAGGGAGCGACGCTCGAAATGATCAAGCAGGAGATGCAGGACGTCACCGGGGACGCACTCGAGCGACGGGTGGCCGCGTCGTTGGCGCCGGCACTCGCCGTCGGAGCCGACACGGTCGCGCGGACACACGACGATGCGCCCGCCGCGGCATGGCACCGCGTCGTGGTCGGCGACGGCATCGAACTCCACGTACGTGGCGACTCGCCGGCCGCCGACGCCGACGCCCTGGTCGCGATGCGCGAAGCGGTCCGAGCCGCCCTGGGACGCGAGGAATTCCGGTAGCATGCCCAAAGGCCTGACGCTGATTACCGGTGTCGGTCGCGCGGGACAAGTCGGAGAGGTCGTCGCCCGCACCTTCGCCGCCCGCGGGCACCACGTGTTGCTGGTCAGCCGGAACGCCGACGAAGTCGCAGCCCGGGCCGAGGCAATTCGCGCTGAAGGTTTCTCGGCAACTCCATACGCGTGTGACCTGGCCGACGCCCCACAGGTGGGTGCGCTCGTCGAACGCGTGGTGGCGGAACATGGCCCCGGGCTCGACGCCCTCGTGAATCTCGCGGGAGGCTTCGCCAGCTCCGGTCCAATCGCCGACAGCACACCCGAGACCTGGGACCGGCTCAGCCGGATCAATCTCCTCACCGCATATACCACCACGCGTGCGTTTCTACCGCTCCTGCGCCAGGGTCGCGGATCCGTCGTATTCTTCGCCTCCGAAGCGGTGCTTCCCGGTGCCTCGGTTTCGGGCGTATGGGCCTACGCCGCCGCCAAGACTGCCGTGGTCACGCTCATGCGGGCTCTGGCGCGCGAGGAGCAGAAGGCTGGCGTTCGGGCCAACGCCGTCGCGCCCACTGCCATTCGCACGGCATCCAACCTGGAGAGCATGGGAGATTCGACGCGCTATGTGGAGCGCGAGGATGTCGCGAACGTCGTCTGGTTCCTTTGCTCCGACGCCGCCCGGGCCGTGACCGGACAGGTGCTTCGACTTGCCTGACCGCCGATGCCTGCCGGGCGCGACTCACCGGCGTCGTTTCGTGACGTGACCTCCCACCCGCGTCGCCGTATCGCCCCCCGCAAGGTGACGCTGGACCGGTCGCTCGAAGAGGTTCCCCTCTTCCGCCTCAGCGACACCCCCGACGACGCACCGGTGGTGTTCACCACCCAGACGGGCGGACGGTGGCGTGTACTCCCCAATCCTGGGGACCGGTTGCCCGGGACGTTCGATCAGGACGTCTACATCGAGATCATGCGTCGCTACCAGGAAGCCGGAAGCCCTGCCGACGGGGCCATTGGCTTCACCCTTCATGCGTTTCTCCACTCCATGGGGCGGCAGGTGGATGGCCGCACCTACGAGCAGCTTCGCTCGGCGCTCATTCGTCTCGAACGGACGGTCCTTGAGTCCAGCGCCGCCTACCGGCTGGCCGCACGCGGCTCGATGCTCGACGGACAGTTCACGATCCTGAGTTCGGTCTCCATCGAACGGCGAAGAGCCGTCGACCGCAGCCAGTTGGCCCTCTTCGACACCATGATGGGGCCGGAGCCGGGCGAGGCCAGGGCGGTGGTCGCGACCGGCATCCGGGAGAATCTCGCCGCTCGCCATACGGTGACGCTGTCGCTCACTCGATACCTGGCCCTGACCTCCCCGGTGGCCCGCCGTCTGTACCGCCTGTTGGAACTGGCCCGGTCGGAAGGCCACCTGGCCTGGCGGGTTTCGCTGGAGCGCCTCAAGGAGTTGCTGCCCCTCGTCCAACGCTACCCGTCGCACCTGCAGCGGGTGCTGCAGCCGGCCCACGACCTGCTCCTCGAGTCCGGGGTGCTCCGGAGCGCCACCGTTCAGCAGGAACACCGCCGGTGGTATGTGGGGTACGTACTGGGGAGTCGGATACCGGCCCAGCGGCCGGGGGAGCCGGACCAGGCAAAATGAACGCCGGCGCGAAATTGGAGTACAACAGGGTATGGCTACCAAACTCACCCACGAGATCCGCCGCGAAATCACCATTGGCGACGAACCGTTCACCATCGTCATCTCGCCGCAGGGCTTGCGGTTATCCCGCAAACGCTTCCGCTCCGGACGCCAGTTGAGCTGGGAGGCACTCTGGCGCGAGGAGGGACTGGAAGAGAGCGACGGATCGCAGCCGGCGGATTCGACTGTGCCGGGAGGCACTTCGGCGATATAGTTTTCGGGAGCTTTCTTCACGGATTCGTCGTTCATGAGCCGTTCCCGAAAATTCGCCGTCGCCGCAGCCCTCCTCATCCCGACCCTCGCCGGGGGCTTCGTCCTGGAGTCCCATGCCAAGGGCAGCGGGGCGCTCCTACTCGACCAGGTGCTGTCTCTGGTGTCGGACCGCTACGTCGATTCGCTTCCCCCCGGGAACGTCTACGAGAAGGCGGCCACCGGCCTCGTGCGCGAGCTGAACGATCCCTACAGTCAGCTCTTCACGCCCGAGGAGATGAAGAACTTCACGACCAATACCAGCGGCCACTACGGCGGTATTGGCATGCAGATCGAGAGCCAGAACGGGGTCGTGACCGTCAGCAAGGTCTTCCCCAACACCCCGGCGGAGGCCGCCGGCGTCATCGAAGGCGATCAGATCCTGGGCGTCGACACGGTCTCAACCCGAGGCTGGTCGATCACACGCACGTCGGACTACCTCACGGGCACCCCGGGCACCAAGGTGAAGGTCCGGTTCGGGCGACCCGGCGTCTCGCAACCCATCACGGTCGAGTTCACACGCGCGGTGATTCACGTGCCGGCCGTACCGTACTCGCTCATGCTGGCCGGCAAGATCGGGTACATCCCGCTCCAGCAGTTCAACGAGACCGCGGCCCGCGACGTCGCCGAAGCGGCGCGCGCGCTTCAGAAGCAGGGCGCGCGCGGCATCATTCTCGACGAGCGCGGCAATCCCGGCGGTTATGTGGACCAGAGTCTGCAATTGAGCGGGCTGTTCTTGAACGCGGGCGAGGAGATCCTCTCCGTGCGCACGCGCACCGGTCCTCCACAAGTCGACTCCACGGAGCACGCCGCCGAGTTCGGATCCGTGCCGCTGATCGTACTCACTGATGGGTCCACGGCCTCGGCCGCGGAGATCGTCGCCGGCGCCCTCCAGGATCACGACCGGGCACTGATCGTCGGCCAGACCTCGTTCGGCAAGGGGCTTGTCCAGTCGGTCTATCCGCTCGACGACGGCTATGCACTCAAGCTGACCACCGGCAAGTGGTACACGCCGAGCGGCCGTTCCATCCAGCGCGAACGGAAGTTCGTGGACGGACACTTCGTCGCGACCCCGCCGGACTCGGCGGAGAGCGACCAGTCCAAGAAGAAGCGCCCGGCCTTCAAGTCGGACGACGGCCGTACCGTCTACGGCGGCGGTGGCATCACGCCCGACGTCATCGTTCCCGACGATACGCTCTCCACGCCGGAGCAGAAGCTGGCCCGGGCGTTGGCGCCGAAGTCGCAGGATGTCTACATCACGCTGTACGCGTTCTCGCTCGACCTGTCGCATCATCTGGCGCGCGGTTTCACGTACCAGCCGAAGTGGCGCACCGATTTCATCAAACAGTTGACGGACAAAGGTGTCGACATCGACCCCAAGCTGTATGCCGCCGCTCCGCGGTATCTGGACCGATTGATCGAAGATCGCCTGTCGCGATTCGTGGAAGGCGATTCCACGGCGAAGCGACGCGAGTTGTCGTACGACGCGCCGCTCGAACGCGCCATGCAGTTGATGGAGAAGGCCCGGAACCAGCAGGATCTGTTCAGAGTCGCCGACGTGTTGCCGCCGGCGGCGCCCCCCAAGAACCCCTGAGGTCTCTCATGCGGCCGTCCCGGATTGCCGCCGTCGCGTTCGCGACGGCGGCCCTTGCTTGCGCCCACCAGAAGTCCGCCGTCACCGTCGCGCCCTTTCCCGGCGAGCGCCACCTGACCAACATCCGCCAACTCACGTTCGGCGGCGAGAACGCCGAAGCGTATTTCAGCAGCGACGGGCAGCGCCTGATCTTTCAGTCCACACGCGACGGCCGGACCTGCGATCAGCAGTTCGTCATGAACATCGATGGTTCCGATGTCCATCGGGTGTCCACGGGCACCGGCAAGACCACGTGCGGCTATTTCTTCGGGGGCGACCAGAAGATCTTCTTCGCGTCCACGCACGCGGTTGACACGACCTGTCCTCCGCGCCCCGATCCATCCAAGGGATACGTCTGGCGGCTCGACCCGTTCGACATCTACACGGCGAACGCCGACGGTAGCGACCTCAAGCGCCTCACGAGTTACGGCGTGTATACGGCCGAGGGAACACTCTCGCCCGATGGGCAGTCGATCGTGTTCACCTCGCTCAAGGACGGCGATCTGGACATCTACACCATGAAGATCGACGGTAGCGACGTGAAGCGGCTGACCGACGCCCCTGGCTACGACGGCGGCCCCTTCTATTCGCCCGACGGCACCAAGATCGTCTACCGAGCGTGGCATCCGGTGGACACGGCGCTCACGAACTACCGGGCGCTGCTCCACGACGGCCTCGTGCGACCCAACCGGATGGAGATCTGGGTGATGAACGCCGACGGCAGCGACCAGCACCAGATCACCTCGCTGGGCGGTGCCAACTTCGCGCCCTATTTCACGCCGGATGGCAAGCAGATCATTTTCGCGTCCAATTACAAGAATCCGCACAGTCGCAACTTCGATCTATATCTCGTGAATCTCGATGGCTCGGGCCTCGAGCAGGTCACGACGCATCCGGAGTTCGACGGGTTTCCGATGTTCAGCCCCGACGGCAAACAACTCGTCTGGGCCTCGGACCGACACGGCGAGACGCTCGGCGAGACTGACATCTTCGTCGCCGACTGGACGCCCTGATCGGGCGTCTGCGCGAAGCTGCCGTCGACACGCGCCGGGAGTGTGACGATCCCGACCCGGCGCGTGTCGGTCGCGCCGAAGGGGTCGCCGCGCACGGACCGAATGGGACCGCGTGTCTCGTTCCTGAACGTTGCCTATAAACTGGACAGGCGTCACCTTGTTGGCTGCCGCTCGACGGGTTTCCCAGTCGACGGCTCGCTCGGCGCGACGCGGTGCCGAGCCTTCTCACATGAGTCCGGTATCGATGGTCCTCGGCATCAGCATCGTCGCGGCGCTCGTGGCACTGCTTGCCACACGTTGGCTTGCGCGCATTGCGCCAAGTCAGCGCGAACCGAGTGTCGTCCCGATCACGTATCGCCCCGGTTCTGCGCCCCCGGTTCCCCGGGTGGGCGGCGTGGCGGTATTCGTGGCCGTGCTCGTGGCCGTTGGGATTGCTGCTGCCGCTGGCGTTGCCGGAACCGACGCGCTGCTCCTGCAGCCGCACCTGTACGGCGGAATCTTCGGCGGCGTCACCTTGCTGCTCGCCGTTGGCCTCGCCGACGACTTCCTCGACCTGTCCCCGGCCATCAAGCTGCTCGCGCAGGGGATGGCCGCGATGTTTGCGATCTCCGGCGGCCTCACACTGCCATTCGTTCAACTCGGCCCGCGTACGACGGTCACGCTCGGGTGGATAGGCGTTCCGCTCACGCTGTTCTGGATCATCGCCGTCACCAACGCCTTCAACTTCATCGACGGAATCGACGGCCTTGCGGCCAGCATCGGGGTCGTGGGATTCGGCGCGACGCTCGTCGCCGCAGCGATCCTCGGGCGGGCGGACGTGGTGATACTCAGCATGGTACTCATCGGCGCCCTCCTCGGGTTCCTGCGTTACAACGTCGCGCCGGCCCGGATCTACCTGGGTGACTGCGGCAGCCTGCTCATTGGCTACCTGCTCGCCACGCTCTCACTGGTAGGAGCGACCTCGGGCACGGGCGCGGTGCTCGTGTACGTCCCGCTGTTCGCGCTCGCGCTGCCGCTGCTCGACACCACCGTGGCCATCGTCCGCCGGTGGTTGCGCCACATGCCGGTCTGGAAGGGCGACCACCGTCACATTCACCACCGCGTGCAGGCCCTCGGGCTGACCAAGCGGCAGACCGTCGGCGTGCTGGCCATGGCGGCCGCCGTGTTTGCGGTGGCTGGCCTGGTGACTTCGTTTGCAGCACCGGTGCTGTTTGCGACGATGGTCCTGCTCGCGACCCTGGTGACTGCCGGCATCGCCGTGTTCGGCCTCCGGCAGCTGGACTACTACGAGTTCCGAGCCGTGCGCGTAGCGTGGCGCCGTCGGCCGGAGTCCTGGCGCCGGTTCGTACGCGAGGAAATCCGCATGCGGGATGCCGAACGGGAACTGGCAACGGCGCGCGACTTGAACGAGTTGCGTACCGGCCTCGATCGCTGTGCGCTGGCGTTCGGGCTCGATCGCATCGAGATTTCACGGCAACGTCCGCGACCTCGCCGATCGTGGCGTGGGGAGTACCTCGATGTTCCGGTGGGTGCTTCCGATTCCAGCGGCACCGACCCGTGGATCCTTCGCGTCTGGCATGGCGAATATGATTCCCCACGACCCGATCTCGTACAGCGCGTTGCCGACGTGCTGGCCGGCGCCTGCGGCCTGTGGCTGCGGGAGTTCGGCCTCGTGGGTGCGCCGGCATGGGCGATGGATTCGCCCAGGCAACCGTCCCACGAGGGTCCGACGCTCCCGCGAGGGCGTCGCCAGCTCGCCAAGGCGTAGTCCCGCGCACCGGGGGCGTCGAGCGTGATCCCGCTCACGCTCGCCTCGCGAGTCGCCGCAGCGCCCGACCTGATGG
This sequence comes from uncultured Gemmatimonadaceae bacterium, assembly GCA_963781765.1. Lineage (GTDB taxonomy): Bacteria > Gemmatimonadota > Gemmatimonadetes > Gemmatimonadales > Gemmatimonadaceae > JAGWRI01. The sequence goes on along the minus strand of CAWAHC010000005.1, from coordinate 196,031 downwards.
CCAGCGAACTCGCCGGCGAAATGGTGCTGCTGAACCTCGCGGACGGGGTATACTACGGTCTGGATGCGGTGGGGGCGTACATCTGGCAAATGCTCGACCAGCCCCGTACCGTGAGCGCAGTCGTGGACGACGTCGTCGCGCAATATCACGTGGACCGGGTTCGGTGCGAGGATGACGTACTCACATTTCTCGGAGACCTCAGCACGCGCGGCCTGGTGGTGGTCGCCTCGGCCGACGAGACGTGATGCCGCCGGTTTCACGGTGAGCATGCCGTGAGCGGATTCGTCGGACTCCTGGCCGGCGAGGGCGACGCCGTCGATCCGCTCCTGCTGCACCGGCTCACCGACAGCCTGTCGTACTTCGCGCCCGACGGAACCGCGGCGCGCACGAGTGGGCGGATCGGCCTCGGCTTCGCCGAGAGCCGCCTGGCGCTCCCACAGTCGACCCGCCGCCCTCCGCCGGTCTCGATGCCGGCCACCGACGATCGCGGCACGTGGGTCGTGGCCGATGCAAGCTTCACGGAGCGCGAGCGGCTGGTGCGCGAACTCGGGGCCGTGGGCGTGCGCCTCGACACCGACGCCACCGAAGCCCAACTGCTGCTCGCCGCCTATCGCGCCTGGGGAACCCGGTGCGTCGAACACCTGCACGGCGACTTCTCGTTCGCCCTGTGGGACGAGGTCCGCCACCGTCTCGTGCTCGGCCGCGACCGGTTCGGCGTCGCGCCACTCTATTATGCCAACGCCGGCGGCGTCCTCGTCTTCTCCAACTCGCTCGACGTCGTGCGTGCGCATCCGCTCGTGTCGTCCGAGTTGGACCGGGCCGCGATTGCTGACTTCCTGCGGATGGGCTCCAACACCGATCTCGCAACGACCGTCTTCACAGCCGTTCGCTGCGTGCCGCCGGCTCACGTACTCGTCGTCACCGACACCGGCACGCGACTGACCCGCTACTGGGAACTGCCAACCGGCGCGGCCCTCCCGTACACACACGTGGAGGAGTACGCCGAGCACTTCTTCGCCGTGCTCCAGGACGCCGTGGACGACCGCCTCCGCGGACTCGACACCGCCGTGCTGTTCATGAGCGGCGGTCGCGACTCGACCGCGGTTGCCGCCGCCGCGCGATCGATCGTGCGGTCCCGGTCTCCCGAGCTACATGCCGTGACGGCGGTGTTCGATTATGCGTTCCCGGATCAGGAGCGCGACTACGCCGCCCTGGCCGCCAGCGCGCTCGCCATTCCGGTGGAATTCGTGGCGCAGGACGAATACCGATGGTTCGAGGAATGGGAGCGCGACGACCTCTGGCGTCCAGAGCCGGTGGAAGCTCCACTGCTGGCCGCCGAGACGGACTTCTCGGCGTTTGCCGCGACGCGCGCCCGTGTGGCGCTGACTGGTGAGGGCGGCGACGCGGTGCTTCGCGAGCGTGAATCGCACCTTGCCCACCTGCTTCTGTCGGGTCAGTGGATTCGGGCCGGCGCGGAATCGTTGACCTACGTGCGCTGGCACCACCGTCTGCCACGACCCGGGTTCCGGCGGTTGCGGGCCCGCCAGCGGGGGGCGCCTTCGGTGTATCCTCCCACACCGCCGTGGTTGCGTCACGAGTTGATCGAGGGCGCCGGACTCCACGATCGATGGGCTCTGCTTGAGCGCGAGGAGAGTCGCGTTCCGGATCCCGGAACGCTGCGGCCGGAGGCCTACACCAGACTCCGGTCCGGATTCTGGCCGCGCGGATTCGAGGGGGAGCATCCCGGGGCAACCGGAATCCCGCTGACCGCCCGCCATCCGTTCTTCGACGAACGCGTGGTCGAGTTCCTGCTCTCGTTGCCGCCGGCGCAGTGGGCCAACGACAAAGGAATTCTCGTGGCCGCGATGCGCGGGCGCCTTCCCGATCGCGTGCGACTGCGCGAGAAGACACCCCTCGCCGGCGATGGCTACGACACGGCGTTCACCGCCGCTGGCCGGGTGCGCCCGTCGCGGAAAGACTTCTGTGAGGAAGCGCTCGAGTACATTGACCCGGATCTCCTGTTTACGGTGACCGCCGAGATGGGCGCTTCGGACGCATGGGATTGGACCCGCGCCTACAGTCTTTCGCTCTGGCTGTCGCGGCGAACGACGGGACGCGGGCTTCCGCGCGTCGACGCCACGGCGCAACTGGACGCGCCCTGATTGATCCGCGCGGCACGTGACGCAGCGCATTGCGCTCCTGGGGCGCATGAGGCAAATATGATGCACATGTACGGGGCGGAAGCCGGTTGTCGGTACGAGACCTCTCGCGCCCCCTGAAGAGGCTTGCCATGAAATTCAGTTCGCGCGATTCGACGGAACAGCCGAACGCGCCGCGCGAGCGGCGACGGAGCAAGCGAGCCACCGGTAGCCCCCCCGCGGCATCGCCGTCTGGCGGTCCTCCGCCTGCGGACGCCTATGCGCCCCCGCGCCTGCTCGTGTACGGAGTGGTCCGGGATCTCACCGCTTCGGGGGGTCGCTTCGGGAAGCACGACAAGGCAGTCAAGCACTCGAGGACCGGCTTCTAGCTCAAGTCCCGGACCCTCCCGCGTGTTCGTTGGCCGCCACACCGCCCTGTCGGGGGACGGGCGAGCAGCGTATCGTCCGCCCATCACCATGGCGTCCTACCATTTTCGCGCGTTCGGGCTATGCATCGAATCCGATGCCCCTATCGAAGGGCTGCCGGAGGCGGCGGCCGGAGCACCGGCCGAGCTCCGAATCCGCATGGGCTCGCGGCCCGATGCGTTCGATTCGGAGGACCCGTCGACCCGGGAGGTCTGGCATTCGGAACCCAACCCGGACGACGACGCCGACGCCGTAGCGCTGCACGCCACGCGTGATGGCGAATGGCTGGTGCTGTCGTACGCCGACGGCACACGATTCGTGATTCGGCACGCCGGCACCGAGATCTGGGCCACCTGGCCCGCCACGGCCTCCGCCGCATCGACGGCGACCTACCTGCTCGGACCCGTCATCGGATTCACGCTCCGCCTGCGTGGGTTGACCTGCTTCCACGCCAGCAGTGTCGTGATGGCCGACCGGGCGATCCTCATGCTTGGGCCAGCCGGCATCGGCAAGTCGTCGACCGCAGCCGCGCTCGCGCTGCGGGGACATCGCGTGATCGGCGATGATATCGCTGTGGTCCACTCCCGCGCCGACCACTGGGTGGTGCACCCGTCGATTCCCGGCGTGCGCCTGTGGGACGACATGGTGGAGACGCTCCTCGGCCGCACCGATGCATTGCCGCTCCTCGCCCCGGGATGGGAGAAGCGTCTACTGGATCTCCGGACGTCGCCGGCCGGGTTTCGGTCCGACATCGCCGTTCGCCTCGGCGCCATCTACGTGCTCTCGCAGCCTGGGCCGGCCGGCGAGCCGGCGGCGGAGAGGCTGCGAGGCCGCGACGCGCTGCTGGCGCTCGTGGCGAATACGTACGCGAACGTGCTGCTGACGGCTTCGCTGCGGCGGACCGAGTTCGCCGTGCTCTCGACGCTGGTTCGAGACGTGCCGGTGTGGCGCGTGCGGGTTCCCGACAAGTCCCGCGGCCTCGAAGCATTCTGCGCGCGCATCGAGGCGGCCGGACCGTCCACGGAATTCGGCCCGGGACCGGCGTGACGACGCCACCGCCCCCGGCTTCGGGACTCGAGCGCGTGTGAGAACCGCTCTCGTCGAGACCGCCGGCCGCATGGTGGACCTTTCACCCACGCAGCGCGTGCTCTGCGCCTGCGCGCACCGCGCCGATGACGCAGCCGTTCCGCACCTTTTCGCAACGGTATCGTGGGCATCCGTCGATTGGCCGGCATTCCCCGCGCTCCTCGTGCGCCACGGGCTGCAGGCCCTGGCCGCCGCGCACCTGACCGACATGCGCGACCGCATGCCCGAGTCTGTCTGGCGGGAGATCCACGCCGGCGCGATGGCCGCGCGCGCGGCGGCGCTTGCCCTGTCCGCCGAATTGTTCCGGATCCTGAAGCACTGTGCCGAAGCCGGCGTCGATACCCTGCCCTACAAGGGACCGCTCCTGGGCTGGGAGGCATACGGTGACCTTGGCGCGCGCCCGTCGGTGGACCTCGACCTGCTCATACGACCCGGCGACCTGGAAGCTGCGACCGCCGTCCTCGATCGACTCGGTTACCGCCCGGGGTATCACTTCGCGTCGGCGCCGGCCCGATGGTTTCGCCGCATCGACGGCGACTATCCGTTCGAGCATCGAGACACGGGCGGTCTGGTCGAGCTTCACGTTCGGGCCATGTCGCGGCGCTTCGGGCCCGATCCGACCACATCGGATCTCCTCGCCAGGCGCCGCGTGCTGACGGTCGCGGGCCAACGGGTCGCTCTACCCGGCACGGACGACGTCCTGTACCTGCAGGTTGTCCACGGGGGCAAGCACCGCTGGGAGCGACTGGAGTGGGTCGCCGCCACCGCCGCCCTGCTCCGAACCCGTGGCGGTGACGTTTCGGCGCTGTGCCGCGGCCGGTATCCCAATGTGCGCGCCGTCCTGCTGGGCTGTCGGCTCGCCAGTGAACTCCTGGGCGCGCCGGTGGACGACGAGACCGCCGCGCGAATTGCTGGAGATCGCGCGATTGCGCGACTCGCCGACGATGCCGTCCGGCGTCTGTTCGACGATGCGCGCCGGAACGACGACGGCCCTGACGACACCGCCGCAAAGCTATGGTTCAACTTCCGGCTGCAACGCGGACTGGTCGCACGGGCCCGGTTCCTGTATCGCTGGGTCTTCTGGCCATCCCCGGAAGACTGGGAGCGACTCCAGCTTCCAGCCGCCATGTTCTTGGTGTACCGCCTGACGCGGCCGTTCCGATTGCTCTGGCGATACGCACGACGGATTCCCCATCACGAGAGCCGACCGCGCCATGTCTGACAGGCTCATCCACGATCTCCGGACGCTGGGGCGCCGCCTGACACGCGTGCAGGGCACGCGCACGGCGGGGGTCCTGCTGCTCACCTGCGTGAACATGGCGGCGCAGGGGGCATCCGTGGCGCTCCTCGTTCCGTTGCTGCGCGTGGCGGGCGTGCCCACGGGAGCCGGTGTGGTGGGGGCGATCGATCGCGGCGTCCAATCGGCCTTTCAGGGCGTGGGGCTATCGCCGACCCTGCCCGCGGTGCTGGCGCTCTTCATCGCCGTCGCGTGGGCGCAGGCCATGCTCGAACACCTGGAACTCGTCGAGACCACACGCCTCGAGCAGGGGCTCGTGCGCGAACTCCGGGAGACGTTGTACCGCCAGTTGCTGGCCGCACGCTGGCGGTTCTTCACCGAACGCCGCGGCTCCGACCTCACCCACGCCGTTACGCGCGATACCGACCGGGCCGGTGCGGCGATTGGGTATCTGCTCAGAGGTGTGGCGCAGTCCGCGAGCGTGGTCATCTACGGCGTGCTCGCAATCGCCATCTCGCCGGCGGCGTCCGGCATCGCGCTCGCCGGGGGGCTCGTGCTCGCGCTCCTGCTCCGGCCCGCAATGCGCAGCGCCCACGCGACGGGGGAGGCCTTGAGCGCCACTTCCACCGATGCGCTGGCACTCGTCACGCAGCACGTGGACGCGATCAAGCTCGTCAAGAGCTACGGAGCCGAAGCACGGACGTTCGAGGCGTTCCAGGAGGTGGCCGCGCGGTCGGCCGGGTCCGCGGTGGATGCCACGCGGGCGCACGCCCGTGCGCACGTAGTCACGATCGCCGGTTCGGCCACGCTGCTCGGCGTGATCCTTTTCGTGGCGATCGAAACCCTGCGCCTCGACGCCGCCACGACGTTGGTGCTCGCGTTCCTGTTCTGGCGGCTCGTGCCGCGACTGATGGACGTGCAGCAGAGCCTTCGGTTCGCCATACACGAACTGCCGGGCTTCGAAGTCGTGCTCCGACTGCTCGACGCTTCGGCGGCAGCGCGGGAGGTCGGAGCATCCGGATCCGCCGCGGCGCCGACGACGATCCACGTCGGGATCGCGTTCGACCAGGTATCGTTCGCGTACGACACGACGCCCGTGCTCCGCGACGCGTCGTGCGTGATTCCGGCCGGACGTATCACGGCGTTCGCCGGCCCGTCGGGCTCCGGCAAGACGACCCTCGTCGATCTGGTGCTGGGATTGGTGACCCCCACCGCGGGCGTCATACGCGTCGATGGTGAACCGTTGAACGCCGAGCGCCTCGCGTCATGGCGCGCTGCGGTCGCGTACGTCCCGCAGGAGTCGCTGCTCTTTCACGACACGATCCTCGCCAACCTGCAGTGGGCCAATCCGCAGGCGACGATCACGAACGTCTGGGAGGCGCTGCGCGCCGCGGCGGCCGACGAGTTCGTACGCCGGCTGCCGGCAGGACTCGACACCGTGGTCGGCGATCGTGGCGTTCGCCTGTCCGGCGGAGAACGTCAGCGGCTGGCGCTGGCCCGCGCCCTGTTGCGACGGCCCGCGCTCCTCGTGCTGGACGAGGCGACCAGCGCTGTGGACGCCGAGAGCGAAGCGCGCATTCTGGACGCAATCCAGGCGCTCCGCGGATCGATCACGACGATCCTGGTGAGCCACCGCGAGGCCCCACTCCGACGGGCCGAGATCGTCTACCGACTCAGCGGGGGGACGATCCGCCGTCAGCTCTCGGATGCGGAATTGCCGTAGCCGTAGTAGTAGTCGCCGTAGCGCCCATACCGCGGGGTCCGGGCATCGGGGTCGTTGAGCACGGCGCCGAGTATCCGCCCGCCCAGGTGCACGATCTGCTGCACGGCGTGCCGGGCTGCGACGCGCTCCGACTTCCCGGCCCGCACGACGAGTACCACGCCGTCGGCCTGGACGCCCATCAGCGCGGCGTCGGCCGTCACGAGCACCGGCGGCGTGTCGATGAGGACCACGTCGAACCGCTCGCGCAGCGTACCCAGCAGATCGTGCATGCGTTCGCCACCCAGGAACTCCAACGGATTCGGCGGCAGCGTGCCGGCGGGAATGATGCTCAACCCGGCGATGCCCGATGGCCGAATGGCCTGCTCGATCGTCGCGTTGCCGACCAGGAGATCGGTGAGTCCCGGCTCGAGTCCCAGGCCGAACACGTCGTGCACGCGGGCTCGCCGCAGGTCGGCATCCACCAGCGCCACCCGCCGCCCCTGCTGCGCGAACGCGACGGCCAGGTTGGCGGCCGTCGTGGTCTTGCCTTCGCCCGCCGATGCACTGGTGATGACGACGACGCGGAGCCCAGGCCGCGATGCCGAGTACATCAGGTTCGTCATCAGCTTGCGATACGACTCGGCGCTGGGCGAGCGCACATCGTTCACCATGACCAGCTCGCTGCCCACGTCGTCGGCGATGAGCCCGCGCTGCGGCACCAGGCTTGGCAACAGGCGATGCGCCGTGCCGCGTACCCGCGCCTGCCATCCATCACCACCATCGCCGGCGATCTGCGGGATCAGGGCCAATCCCGGCACGTGCATGACGGTCTCCAGATCCTCCCAGCGGCGAACGCTGTTGTTCAGCCGGTCGGTCAGCACGGTGAGACCGATGCCGAACAGCAGTCCGAGGAACGCCCCGTAGATGACCTTCCGCTTGCGCCCCGCACCGATCGAGCCATCGGGATATCGGGCCAGGTCGACGATCTCCACATCTCCCGCTTCCACGGCTTCCGCGATCTTGGCCAGCTGGAGTTCGTCGTTGAGCTTGTCCGACATCTTGAGAATGTTGTCGGCATCCCGCTGTAACCGCTGTTCGGTCTCTTCCGCGCCCGGTATGGCCGCGATCTCCCGCATCCGCTGTTCGCGGAGATTGTCCAGGGCCGCGATCTGCCCGTTGAGCATGGCGATCTGGTTCTGCACGGCCGAGCGGAGTTGCGGCTCCGTGCTGGCGATCATCGCGTCCACCCGCTCCACCGCAGGATGTTCCGCGGTGTGCGCGAAGGTGCCGGTCGTGAGCGAGTCGCGCGCCTGGGCATAACGGGTCAGTTCACTGAACAGCATGTTGATCGACGCGTTGGCCGACGGATCGACCACGAAGGCCAGCGTCCGGAGTACCGAGGTATCGCCGTGTTCGTATCGCGTCAGCGATGCGATCAGCGACTGGTACGTTCCCCGCGTGTCCCGCAGCGTTTCCGCCCGCTTGTTGAGACTCGTCAAGTCGGCCTGTGCAGCGGCATACTTGTCCTGCGCGCTGAACGCCAGCGTGTTCTTGCGATAGGCCGCGATCTTCGCCTGCGCGACGGCCAGCGCCGAATCTGTCGCCGTCAACTGACTCTCGATAAACACGCGGCGCCGGTGGGACTCCTGTCGCGCCGATGCGGCATTCTGCGCCTTGAACATCCTGGCCACTTCGCTCGCCACGTCCTGTGCGATGTACGGGTCGAACGATGTATACGAGATATCGATAACCGAGGTCATGTCGCGCGGCTTCACGACGAGCCCACCGAGCACCTGATCCACCGCCTGGTCGCGCGCCATCACGCCCAGCGTCGCCACCGCGAATCCCGGCGAATGCGGCATCGTGAAGGTCACGCCGCCGATCGTCACCGGCTCGCCATACGCCCCGATGATCGAATCGCGAATCCCGTAGACGGTGAAGTGCGAGGGTGAGAAATGGAACGCCAGCCTCTCCGGAACGGCCGTCGCGGCCACCTGCACCTTGGTGAAGAACCCCCGGTAGAAGCCGGGGGTCTGGCTCTGTAGCTCAAGGCCGAGCGAGTCGACGACCTGGTCGGCGACGATCCGACTCTTGATCACCTGTACCTGCGTCAGGATCGGATCCGTGTACCCGCCGAATCCGCTGCCGTAGTCCTGCACCAGGTTCCCGCTCATCGTGGCGCCCTGGTCCGTAAGTCGTACCGCACTCGATGCCCGGAACATGGCGAGGTCGTTACGCGTCGCGTACCCCTGGTAGGCGATCCCCAACGCCGTCGTGAGTACGATGATCCACCAGTAACGCTGGAGCATCGACAGATACTGCCGGAGTGGATTGTGATCACCGACGGCGGCCTCGGGGCCGAACCCGGGGGCGAACCCTCCCCCCTGAGGATACGGGATGGCCGGCAGCAGTCCGCTTCGGATCTGCTGATTTGCCTCCACCGGTGTTTTACGCTCCGACACGAACCCTCCCTCGAGTGCGCCGATCTCCGGATGCCACCACGTTGGCATACACCGCGAGGGTGCGCTCGGTCATGCCATCCAAAGTATACCGCTCCGCCACACGCCGCCGTCCGGCGGCACCGAGCCGCGCCGCGAGCGCCGGGTCGTCGAGCAGGCGATTCACGGCGTCGGCCAGCGCCGCCGGATCGCCGGGCGCAACGGTCACCCCGGTGATCCCATCCACCGACACCCCCGGCACCCCGGAGGGAATCTGCGTATTCACCACCGGCAGCCCGGCAGCCATCGCTTCGAGCTGCACGATGCCGAACGCCTCGCTGCGCAGGTGCGAGGGCATAGCAAACACACGCGCCGCCCGATAATACGGTCGCGTGTCCGGCACGTGCCCCAGCAGCGTCACACGATCGGCGACGCCGAGGGCTACCGCTTCTGCGGCGAGCGCATCCCGCTCCGGCCCCTGACCGACGATGAGCGCATGGCCCCGGATCCGCGGCATCGCGCGGATCAGGAATTCCAACCCCTTGTAGTACACCAGCCGCCCAACCGCGAGAACGAGGCGGTCGCCGTAGCGATCGCGAATTGCCGCCACGGCGGCCGGATCAGCAGCGGCGTATCCATCCGGATCGATGGCCATCGGAATGACCACGCACCGGTCGCGGTATCGTTCGAGCATGGTCGAGGTATCCAGGTATTCCTGAGAACTGACGATGATGGCATCGGCGCGCCGGAGCACGGCGCGCACGATGGGGTCGAACACGATGTTGAGCAGCCGTTGCTGCACCACGTCACTGTGATATGTGACGACCAACCGCCCCCGATGGCCACTGGCGAGATAGCTCAGAAACGCCGAGGGATTCGGGTGGTGCAGGTGCAGCACATCCGCCGGACTCTCGCGGATCAGCCGCCGGAGGTCCGGGCACAGTGGGGCGCTCCGGATCGTGGCCCAGGTGCCGACCCGCGTCACCGACACGCCTTCGACCACTTCATGCACCGTCCGGCGCGATCGCGCGGCCACCAACACCTCCACATCCACCCGATCACGCAGATGCTGACAGAGGCCCTCGAGATGGGTCTCCATTCCGCCTTCCTCGGGTGGATAGAACTTCCCCACCTGCAGAACCCGCAATTCAGCCATGGGCCACCTCGGCGTACAACTCGGCCAGGCGCTCCGCGCACCCCTCCCAGGTGAACCGTGTCGCCTGGGCCAGCGCCATCCGGCGGCGTCGCGCCCAGCGGTCAGGAGCCGTCGCCCGCTCGGCCAGCAGCGCCCCGACCGCTGCGGCCCAGCCGTCGACGTCCGCAACCGGCGCGTAGATCGCGGCCGTCCCTCCCACCTCCCGGAGCACCGGCAGGTCGCTGACGACCACCGGGGTTCCGCACGCCATCGCCTCCACCACGGGCAGGCCGAACCCCTCGGCTTCCGACGGCAGCAGCACCAGCGCCGCCCGGCGATACGCCTCCGCCAGTGCTTCGCGCTCGACCCGCGGCATCACCGTGATCGCTCCGCCCACGCCCAACCGTTCGGCCAGCCCTTCCTGCGCCGCCGTGAACGCGCCCCCGATGCGGATCAGGTGCGCGTCCGGCACCTGATCGCGGACGCGCGCAAAGACGTGGAGCAGAACGTCGATGCGTTTGCGCGGAATCGTGCTGCCCACGTGCAGCAGGGTCGGTGCGCCCTGCCCGGCAGGCATGGCGCCGTCCGCGGTCGCCCGGAACGCCGGATGGACCCCGAGCGGCACCACCTCGAGCCGCGTTGTCCGCAGCCCGTGTTCCACCAGTGCGTCGCGCGTCGCCACGCTGTCACACGCGACGACGGCTGCGCGGCGCAGTCCGTCGAGGACCCGCTGCGTCATACGGCGAAACATGGCCGTCCGGGGTTCGACGGCGGGATCGAACAGCGAGCGGAAGGCATCGACGTCATGGCAGGTGACGACCGTCCGCGCCGCCGGCAGCTCGTGCACGAGGTGCGCGTAGGTATGGTCCACGACGTGATACGCGTCGTGTTCGCCGGCATGCCGGCGCAACCATCGCGGATACCGGTGGTGCCGGTCAAGATACCGATTGGCATTCACCGCCGCGCGCAGGTGCGTCATCCGAGCCAGCGCGGCCGACCACGGCGGTATCGTGGGCCGGATCCGCACCGGGGCGATCGCCGGCGACGGCACCGCCGGCAGCGTGCGCAGTAATTCGTCGGCAACCAGATCCATACTCGGCCAGTGCTCCTCGAGCAGATCACAGACGATCCCCACGCGCAGCGGCGTGCCGGAGGTCATCGGGGAAGGCAGACGAACCACGCCTGGCTGGCGAACTGCGGACCGAGCCAGGTCACCGGGGAGAAGCGGGTATCGACCACACGAAAGACCTCGCTCACCCGCTTTCGCATGGCCCGCCAGTTGAACCCCTTGTGTCCGTGATATCGGTTCGGGATGCCGGTCTCGAATTCGGTCTCGTACACCGGCCGGTCCACCACGACGCGGTCGCCTGGCGCGAGCATGCGTGCGAACTCCCGCGCGCTATAGGTCTCGCGATGCCGATAGTCGCTCGACACGCGGCGCGCCGCTACGGCGCGCGCCGCCTGCTTCACGATCAACGGGAGCCCCGTTTCCACCGGAACACTGATGATCACACGTCCGTCGGCGGCGACGAGGCGACGCATGCGGGCCAACGCGACATCCACGGCGTCGACCGGGCAGTGCTCCAGCACCTCGGTGCACAACACCACACCGAAACTCCCCGCCGGAAGGGCGTCGCCGTCCTGGGCCATCATGAACCGGAGGTCGCCGAGATGTCCAAACCGTTCCGCGCACACGCGGACGAGTCCGGGATCCACTTCCAGTCCCACCGACTGGGGAAACTGCTCGTACGCCAGGGCCAGAAAGGTCCCGTCGCCGCACCCATAGTCCAGGAGTGGCCGGCCGGCACCGGGTGCCACGAGCGCGAGCGCCGTCTCGAACCGCCGCCGGTGACTCCACGACAGAATCGAGCACCCACCGAACAGCTGCTTCCGGGCGTAGGTGCCCGCCGCGAGTTGTTGATCGTCGGAACGCATCAGGATGCGACCAGTTGATGGAAGAACGTCAGGTGCCGCCGTGCAACAACGGACCAGGCAAATTCACGCTCGGCGCGCGCGCGGCCGCGGCCGCTCAGTTCGCGGCGAGCCCCGGCATCGCCCAGCAGCCCCTCCAGCGCCCGGATCCAGCCGTCGCGGTCCCGCTCCCCGACCACCAGTCCCGCGTCGCCGATCACGTGTGGAATCTCGCCGCTGTCACTCCCCACCACCGGCACCGCGCAGGCGAGGGCCTCCACGATCATGCGCCCGAACTGCTCGCGCCACCCCGGCGTGGTCTGGCTGGGCGCGGCCAGCACGTCCATCGCCTGCAGATACCGCGGCACGTCGTCGTGCGAAACGCCCGTGGCAACCTGCACCCGGTCGTCGTGACGCGCCGCGAACTCGCGGAGCCGACCTTCCCACGATCCTCCGCCCACGAACAGCGCCCGCCATGCGACGCCGCGGCGGTGCAGTGCATCCAGCACATCCAGCAACATCGGCAGCCCCTTGCTCTCGGTGAACCGCCCCAAGTATCCGACGACAGGAGGGCCATCGGGGTCCCACATGAACCGGGCCAGCAGCCCCGTCCGGGCGGTGGGATCCGGTGCGAACCGGGTCAAGTCGACACCGAATGGAATCACGGCGTGTGGGCGCTCGGCATACAAAGAACGGTGCTCCAGCGTCGCTTCGATCGACGCGCCGAAGGCGATCCAGCCCTGGGCGCGACGCACGCAGAAGCGCTCGATGGCGCCGAACGGCGGCGGATATCGCTTGGCGATGTTCTGGAAGGTGGCGTACACCAGAGCTGAATTACGCCGCGTCGCTCGCGCCACCTGTGCGGCCGACAGCACGTACGGTTCTTCCCAGCAGTGCACCAGGTCCCACGGTTCCTCGAATACGCGACGCAGCCCGCCGTACGTCATCACATGCACGTGCGACGCGAGCCGGACCGGCAGCGTCCGGAGTTCGCACCGCTCCTCGGGATCGTGGGTGGTGACGATCGGCGCCAGGTCGCCCGGAAATCGTGCCGGCGCCGCCACCGTCACCTCCCATCGTCCCTCGCCTTCCCGCGCGAGGGCCTCCGCCAGTTCCCGATTGCGACGCACGCAATACGAATGGCCGATCGTCAACAGACGGCGCGGCGCGCTCACGCCGGTCCCCGATACCGCGGTGGCTGCTGCGTCAGCCGCCGCCACTCGCGAATCGTCGACCAATGGACAGCGCGCCGCTGCGCCAGCGCTTCGCGCAGGTCGCGCCCGATCCACCGGAGGATCGCCCGGAACCCCCCCGGGTCGCGCACCTTCCAGCCCCGTCGCATTCGGAAGTACGCGCGCAGCCGCATCGGCACCCGGACGGCAAGCAGCGGCCACGGATCGTTGTAGACGGAAGACAGCACACCGTTCCGCACGGTGAGGTGCAGGTAGCGGCGCACGTCGCGGCCCGCCGGATCGGCCAGGTGCGCGATCCGCGCATCGGGCAGATACACGACGTGCATCCCGGCATCCAGCCCCCGCAGACATAGCTCCCGTTCCTCGCCGTTGAGGTTCAGCTGTCGCCGGAAGCCACCGAGGGCGACGAAGGACTCCCGGCGTACGAGGTGGGCGAACCCGATGAACGACGCCACGTAACAGGGATAATCCACCGGTGCCGGCTGCGCGCCGGCCGGCCATGGGTTTCCGTCAGCCTGCGCCTGCGCGAAGGCAACAGCCAGGATCGCCGGATCCTCGGACATCGTCTGCCGGGCACGGTGTACCGCATCGGCGGAAAGCACCACCGCATCATCGTCGAGATTGAGCACCAGCGGCGAGCGGGCCTCGAAGACCGCGTGAGACCGAGCCGCTGCGAGTCCCTTCCCCGGATCGAATCGTAGCACCCGCAGCTTCGCCTGTTCGCGCGGACTCAGCGCCTTCCGCACGAGCGGCTCCAGGGGTTCCGGCGAGCCGTCGTCGACAACGATGATCTCGTCCAGCACATCGTCGATTGTGGCCAGCGACGCGATGCACCGCACCAGCGACGCCGGGCGTCCGTGACTCGCGATGCCAACTGACACCCGACTGGCGTCGCTCATGTCACGCCTCGCCGCGCGGCGATCGCCGCGCGGTACGAATCGAGCGTGCGCTCGGCGGTCCGCGCCCAGCTGTGCGCGGCGGCGAGCGGATATGCCGCTTCGGCAAGCCGGGCTCGCAGCGCGGGATCGCCGAGCAGCCGGCGCATGGCGACCGCCAGGTCGTGCGACGAACGCGGCGCCACCAGCAGGCCGGTTTCGCCGTCGCGAATCAGGGCGGGCGCGCATCCGACCGGCGTCGAGATGACCGGCAGGCGCTGACTCATCGCCTCGACGATCACCATGCCGAATCCTTCGTACGTCGACGACATCACCAGCAAATCATGCGCGCGATACTGTCGCATGACCTCCTCCTCGCTCACCCGCTGAAGCACCGTCACGGCGTGGCGCGCGTGCGGCGCGAATTGCGCCAGCACGACGCCCTCGGGCATCGCGGCTCCGACGATCGTGAAGCGGGCATCCGGCACGGCGGCGGCCACGTCGGAGAACGCAGCCGCCAGATAGCGAACCCCCTTCACGTCGTCCCATGTGCCGCAGAACAGAACACCCCGGCCGCGCGCGGCGCCTGCCGGAGGCGCATCGACGAGGAATCGCGCCGACACGCCGTGCGGCACTACATCGATGGCGTCGGGGCGCTTCCACCCACGCGCGGCGACGAACTTCGCGTCGCCTGCGTTGAGGACGATCATCCGGTCGGCCAGCCACGCTGCCATCGCGACCTGCGACAGGCGCGCCGTGGGATACCACCACCGGCGATACCACGGCTTCCGCGTCAGTCCCGCCGCGTCGTCGTCCAGCAGCCGTTGATAGTTGCGATGCTCGAGACCGTGTGAACGGCTCACCAGCGCCACGCGGGACGATGGCGTCAGCGCGCGCTGGAGCCCCAGCATACTACCCTCGGCGCTCGCCACGTCGACCACATCGTAGGGCCGGCCGGCACGGGCCACCGCCCGGGCGGCGAGCAGGGGCGCAACTGCCCACCGGATCTTCGCGTGCCGCGGCCGCGTGCCGAGTTGCGGACTGAGCATCACATCGCACTCATGCCCCAGGTGCTGCAGCTCCTCCTGCAACTTGTAGTATACCTTGCTCGATCCCAGACGCGGATCGGCCGCATAGTCGCCGAGCAGGAGAATGCGCATCGGATCGGTCACGGCGCCTGGGACCGGCTGCGAGTCGACAGCAGCACGTCCACGCTGCGCGCGATGTCGAACCGACGCGCGTAGAGTGCGGCGCCCGCCGCCCCGACGCGCTGGCGGCGGGCCGGGTCGTCCAACAGCTGCGAGACGGCGTTGCCCAGGGACTCCGGCACCGGGCGTTCGGCGAACACCACCGCCTCGGTCCCCTCCCACTCGCCCTCGGTGGCCGAACCCCGCGTGGTCACCGCCGGCACTCCGTTCACGAGCGCCGCCATGAGCGTCGTGCGTCGGCCGCTCGCCCCGTCCGCGTACGGCTGTAGTACCACGTCGCATGCACGCAGACACGCCGCCACTTCGTCGGCGGAGAGACGCTCGGTCACCGTCACGCGCCCCCGCCACTCGGCGTTGTCGGCGCACAGACGATTGGCGAATGCATCACCGCCGGCGCCGATGAGACAGACCCGCGCGTCACGACGCTGCGCGAGCACATGGGCCAACGCAGGCGCGAGCAACCGCGTGACCAGCGCGCCGTACGTCCCGAAGTGCCCGACCACGCGCGTTTCAGGCGTCGGGGCGAGCCACGCCCGCCAGTCGGCGATCCTCGTTTCATCGACCACTCTCGGCACGGACGACGCGATCGGCATCCAGACGAACCGTCTGGCGCGGGGCGCGTAGCGCCGCAGGCGCCGCTGCCACGCCTCCGTGGACACGTACGCTACCCGGATGTCCGACAGCAGCAGTACCGCCATCATTCGGTTCACCACCGCGAGCACGTTGCGGTGCAGGGGCCAGAGCGTGAACGGGTAGTACGGTTCGTGAAACATCACGCGCACGTCGTCGCGGTGCTCGCGTGCCCGGTGCTGGATCCAACGGCAGAACCCAACATTCATCCCCCGTGCCCCGAAGGCCTGGGCGACGTACTGCACGAGGATCGTGCGCGGTCCGGCGAACGCCTCCAGTTCCGCGGTCAAGGCGTGCAACCCCGCCTCGCCGAATCCGCCGGAGAGCCGGTGGACCTGAACGGCCGAACCCTCGGTGTCCGCGCCCTCCGTCGCCGGCGCCCAGACGTGCACGTCGCAACCCGCCGCCGAGAGCGCATGTGCCAGCACCGCCGTGTAATCGCTCACGCCGCCGGGCTGCGGCGGATATTCCCCCGTGATGAGATGCCATTGATTGCCCATCATCCGGGCCCCGACGCCCGCGAATCCGAGAGTACGCGTTCCAGCACATCCACGTGCCGGGACAGGCTCAGGCGCTCGGCCACGCGCCGCGCGCCGACTCGCAGCGCCCGCAGCGTGGCGTCGTGCGCTTGCGCCTCGGCGAGAGCACGCGCTAATCCGGCCATGCCATCGTTCGCGTTCACGAGCCACCCGTTCTCGCCGTCGTGCAGCCAACTGCCGATTCCGCCCACGTTGAATCCGATGGCCGCCGCGCCATACGCGCCGCCCTCGAGCCCCGTGAGGCCGAACGGCTCGGGCCACACGCTGGGGACGACGACGACCGAAGCCGCGCGGAACAACTCCGTGCGGCGCGCGCCGTCCACCCATCCCGGAAATTCGGCCGGGACCTCCAAGGATTCGGCGAGTAACGCCCACTGCTCACGCGCCGGTCCATCGCCGGCCAGCGTGAGCGGAATCTTCACGCCGAGTTGCGCGGTCGCCTGCGCGGCCGCGCGGATCAGCACGTCGCCTCCCTTCAGCGAGGTCATCCGTCCCACGAACAGTGCCCGGAACTCATTCGGGAGCGGCGCCGGTCGTACCGGCATGTCGGCCGCGAACAGCGGATTCGCCACCACGCGGGACGCGGGAACGCCATTGCGGACATACTCCCGCTGCATGTGTTCGCTCGGCGCCACGATTGCGGCGTACCGGTTCAGGAGCGCGTGCTGCGAACGCGCCCACGCATACTGCTTCGTCAGCGCCCCCACACTCCACTGGCAGCAGTGCCGCGGCAGGTACAGTGCAACGCAGCTGATCCCGAAACGCCGATCGCAGACCGCCGCATGGGGAAAGGCATGCATCTTGAAGCCGCCGATGCACGTCCCGATGTATCCGTGCACCATCTTGGCCACCGGCATGCGATCCAGAAGCTGTTTGTCCACGGATAGGGCGCGCATGTTGTGCGAGAACGCGATGTCCGGGCGCCACGCCGCAGCAGCTCGGACGGCGGCGGTCGCGCCGGACTCGTCCACGCAGAAGTGGGGCGCGGTGACGCCAACCGGGGAGTCCGAAGGCGCGCGCAGCCGATCGACGTGCAGGAGCGCCAGCTCGTGGCCCCGCCCGCGCAACCGGCGCGCAATGGCGGTCAAGTAGGTCTGCACCCCACCCGCGTCACCCACGCCGTCGTTGACGAGAAGAATGCGCATCGCTCAGGCGCGCTCCCGCCGCCCGCGATCGGCAGACCCCGTGACGGTGCGGACGGCCGCCTTCAGCGTTCCGGCCATTCCGGCGACGCTCATCCGGCGGCGCCAGGTCTTCAGGCGTCGTGCATGGTGTTCCACAATCGTCGAATCCCAACGTTCATGGAACACCATCGCGTTGCGGAGCGCTGCCGACTGACGGCGCTCCGACGGAGTGCGGCCATACGTGGTGCTCAGAAGATGCTCGTACGCGCCGTCGCGTTCGAACCCGTGCGTCGCCACCTTCCAACCCGCCGCCCGAATGCGAAAGCAGAAGTCGGCCTCGTCCCACTCGGTGGGCCGGAACACTTCGTCCAACGGGCCCACACGATCGATGCACGCGCGCCGCACCGCCCACGGCCGCATCACCGCATCCACCTCCGCCAACTGCAACCAGTTGAAAGGCCCCCGTCCGATCGTGCTCTGCAGCCGCCGCCAGTCGACCGAGTCGTCGAACGTCCGGATCGGCTCGTCCAGCGGACGGCAGAGAAGGCCGCGGCTCAGGCTCAACAGCCCGACGTCGGAATGGACATCGAACGTCGCCAGCAACTCCGGCACGAACCAGGAGGCCTGAACGAACATGTCGTCGTGCCAACTCAGGATGAGCGGCGCGCGGGCTTCGCGAAATCCGCGATTCGTACACATCAGCTCATGCACGTTGTCCTCATGCAGGGCCCGGAACGTCATCGCGCCCCACGCTTCGGCAGCGACGGTCTCCAGATAGGCCGGCGTTCCGTCCGTGCAGCCGTCCTCGACCACCAGCAGCTCCACCGGCTGGTCCGACGCGTAGTGACGCCACGCGTCCAGACACCGCGTCAGCACCGGAAGATTGTCGTGGGTCGCGATCACCACGGAGAGGCGGGGGCGCGGCGCGTCGGCCATCACGGCACCTGTGCGTATGCCTGCAGGTGGAGCGCTAGCGGGGTGCGCGTTCCTCCGGGCAGCGCGCGGGCAAGCGCGTAGGCTACGCGCCGAGTGCCGTTCATCCCGTGCCGCCGCAGGGGGCGCGCGTCGCCGGCCTGGACGAGTTCCGGCGCCGCCGCTTCGACGTGCGCGTTCACGAAGCCGGCCTTCGTCATCGCCCGGGCCAGGGTGCTCGGCGTAAAATGGTTCACGTGCACCAGGTTGTCCGCAACCGTCGCGCGATAGCTCGGAACGATCCGCGCGCGCCACAGCTCCTTCTGCAACTGTACGGGGCCGTTCGGGACCTTCACCGCCAGCCACCCGCCCGGCGCGATCACGCGCCGGATGCCGGAGAGCACGGACACAGGATCGGGAATGTGTTCGAGTACGTCGATGAAGGTGACGGCATCATAGCGATGTCCGGCATCGGCCAGCGTCGCGGCATCGGCCCGGTGTACCGGAAGGCCGGTAGCCGCGGCGGCGAACGCGGCCGTCTGTGGGTTCAACTCCACGCCCTCGGTCGTCCACCCGGCGGCGCGGGCCATCCGGAGGAACCGTCCGACATGGGCGCCCAGATCGAGGAGGCTGCGCCGCGACGGCGGGAGCGCCCGGGCCAGACGTGCCAACACCGTGCGAAAGATCAGGTCCTTGTAGCCACTCTCGTACTCCCGCGCCATCCATTCCTCCGACCAACGCTGGTCGTACATGCGCGCGAAGTACCGATCGAGCGTCGGGAGCGCCCGGGGCTGTGTGAACCCGCAGGCGGCGCACCGCACGAGCATCACGTGCTGATCCGTGTACTGCGCGAGTTCCGGGTCCTGGTCGGCATAGATCGAGAATTCGAACACCGCTTCGTGCACGGCTTCGAGGTCCGTGCCGCCGCAGATCCAACAGGCCGGGATCGGTGTGAACATGTTCGCCGTCATTCAACATCCTCCACGAGGTGGACGATGCGCGCTGCCATGTCGTCCCAACTCCAGGCGCGCAGCTCGGCGGACACGTGCTGCGCGGTGGTGGCCCACCGGTCGCGGGCCTCCCACCAGCGGCGGAGCGCCGTGGCCAGTGCGTCGGGCGCTTCGCGGCGATCAGGCTGCAGGCCCCCGAGCGCTCCCAATCGCTCGGCGACGCCGGCGTCGGGATTCACGATCGCCGGCAGGCCGCAACAGACCGCCTCGTGCACCGCGAGCCCGTAGGCTTCGTATCGCGCCGGTGCCACGATCGCGTCGCAGGCCCAGAGCATGCGACGCACGTCGCGCGTGAATCCGAGGAACTGGATCCGGTCCCCCAGTCCCGTCGACTCAGCGGCACGCCGCCAGGCGGCCAGCTCGTGGCCGGCGCCGGCCACGGTCAGCCTCGCGTCCCATGCGCGATCGGCGCATAACGTGCGCCACGCGGCAAAGAGGAGATCGAACCCCTTCCGGCGATCACCAAGCGCACCGACGAATGCGACACCTGGCCGCCCGTCCCGCCACCCCAGCGCCTCCCGTGCCGCCGCTCGCTCCGCCGCCGTGGGCGGCCGGTGGTACGCCGCATCGGTGCCGTAATACACCGTGTGCACACGCTCCGGCTGCAGACCCACGCGCGCCACCAGTTCGCGCGCCGTTGCATCTGAGTTGGCAATCACCAGGCGCGCCGCATGCAGCGCCTTTCGTTCTCCCGCCACGTACCGGCGGTGCTTCCACTGGCCCAGCATTCGACGAACGGCCGAGGTCGTGATGTCAGGACGATTGCCCGCGTGCACGTAATGCACCCAGTTGGTGTCCCGGCTCACGCAGTTGCCCCCGTTCACGACCGTATGGCCGTCTCGGGCCGCCATCCTCCGGCCCCACCGCCCTCCGGCACGGGCCAGCGCCCGGGCGCCCAGCAGGTACGAGTCGAGCGGTTTGCCCACGCGGTGCCACCGCACGCCCGGCATGGACAGCAGTTCGTCGTCCACCCGATGGGCCACGAGGTGGACCTCCCCCCCGGCACCGGCCAGGTACCGCGCCAGGTGGAAGTTGGCGACATCCATGCCGCCGGTTCGGACGAAGTCGCCCGTCACGATCGCAAACGGCCTCACGCGCTCGCCGGTTGCTGCCACGCGTCATGCCGCGCCTGGTTGCGCGCGGCGGCGAACAGGGTCGCGTTCAGCAGCCAGAACTCCATGCCCGTCTGGGACAGAAACACCGGATACGAGAACGTGAACGCACAGGTTCCGAGCGAGTATCCGAGAATGACCGTGGCCCAGAGCGACAAACCCGGATCGCCTCGCAATCGCCATCGCGCGATACCAAGCGTGGTCAGGAGCGTGACCCCCACGATCCACACGTACGCGATCGTCAGCGGCGCGCCGCCATCCAGGATCCATCCGCTCCACTGAATCTCCGCCCAGAGCGCCTCGTCGGGGTTCGACTTGTCACCGAAATAGGACTGCATCATCCCCCAGCGGCCGATGCCCGCGCCGAGGGGATATTCGGGCAGCATCTCTTCGAATGCCTGTTTGAGGAAGCCCCCGCGGTTCTGGGCGTAGATCTGCTGCGGCGTCGCCTTGGTGAGGCTCTGCACCCGGTGTTCCACACTCTGATTGGCCATCGAGACCGCGCCCCGGAAGCTCACGATGAGCACCGCCGCCAGCACAATGCCGAACCCGGTGAGGCGCTTGTAGTCCCGCCGGAGCACCAACACCACCGTGACGCCGACGAGGCTGATCCCCGTCACGACCATCAGCGCGCGGATCTGGGACAGATACAGACACATCAACCCCAGAAGTACGCTGGCGATGGCGCTTGCCGAGAGCCACCGGCGCTCGGTCGTCAGATACACCCCGATCCCCAGTACCACGGCATAGAGGCCGGAGCTGGCGGCACCACCCGGCACGTCGGTGAGCCCCATAGGACGGAACACCCGCACGCCCCCCGTAGTGACGATCTTTAGACTTTCCGCATACCCCCGTCCCAACCCGAGGATCACCGGCGACACATTCGGCTGGAGATGCCCCGGAAAGTACACCTGCAGCACCCCCACCACCGAGCCCACGGTATGGAACACCCACATGATCATCAGCAGGGTGCGGAGCGTCTTCGTCGTGACCCGCAACCGGGGAACCCAGAAGAGCGGGGCCATGATCGCGACGTAGAGGCCGAGTTGCGCCAGGGCCGCCGGCAGGACCGCCGCCGTCGGATTGAGCACCGACAGGGCGAGGATGATGACGACGACGATCGCGGCCGCCCGCGCCGGGTGGAACCCCGCCTTCCCCCGCACCAGCACGAAGAATGCCAGACTGCTCCCGAACGCGGCCATGCGGATCAGCGTCCGCGCGCTGCCGAGCGGACTGATGATCGCGAGCTGCGATGCGACTTCGATGATCATGAACCAGCGGATCCAGAAATCCGCCTCGCGCTCTTCCGCCGCGAACAGGTTCGTGATCGCGCCTCCGGGGGCGTCCGGCGCCAGCGTCGTCACGTGCTGGGCCCGGGCTTGCGCGCCACGATGGCGACGTTATCCGAGCACGCCCGTGGCGCCAGGCGCCCGAAGACCCGCGGGTAGTGTCCACCGGTGAACGGAACCCGGCCCTGTCCGGTGTATCGCACCTCGGCATCCACCAGCCCGGCCTCGGCCATGATCCGCCGAAGGTCGATCTCGAGCAATGCCGTACGGTGCGCCGGATACGACGGGGCCTGGAACGCATTGAATGCGTTCTTCAGCACCAAGGTCGTCTTGCTCAACACGCTCAGTTGATTTGGTGTCGTCACCAGTACCCAACCGCCGGGCGCCACCAGCCGCGCGAGTTCGCGCCCGAAGGCCCAGGGATTCTCGAGGTGCTCGATGGTCTCCACTGCGGCCACGATGTTCGCGCAGCCGTCGGGCAGCGGAATATTCGTGCGGTCCAGGTCGTGCATCACGAAGTCGACGGACCCGTCGAGTCCCTCGTAACGAACCGTGTCGACGCCGAGGCAGCGGGCGAATCGGGGCTGAAGCCGGCGGCACAATGCGCCAGTGCCGCATCCAACGTCGGCGAGCACGCCGCCCCCGCGATGCCGCTCCGCCACCAACGCACCGACCAGCGCATAGATCGCCTCGCCGCTCGTCCCCCGCGACTGGCGGGCACGCGATTCGAGATCGGGCGGCTTCGGCGTCACCGACCAGTCCGCCCCGCAATCGCCGGCGACAGCACGTCGTACAGCTGATGCAGGCGCGCGCCGGGGTCGCACAGCTCGCGGGCGCGCGCCGGACCGGCTGCCCCCATGGCCCGGCGACGCGTCGGATTCTCGATCAACGATCGGAGTGCGTTGGCGAACTCGTCGGGCCGGCGCGGCGGTACGAGGATCCCGCACCCATGCCCCGTGATGATCTCGGTTGGCCCCCCCATCGCCGTGGCCACCACGGGCACTCCCGCATACAGCGCTTCGATGATGGCAACGCCGAATGGCTCGGGTTGCGCGTTCGGCTGACAGAAGATGTCCGCACCGGTCAGCACGTTGCCGACATCGTCGCGCTCTCCAAGAAACCGCACGCGCGTGCGCACGCCGCGCGAGACCACGAGGTTCTTGAGTTGCGCCTCATACGTCTTTTCCGAGGCCCGCTGCGCGCCCCCGACGATCCAGCACTCCCAGCCCGGCAGGTCACCCAGAAAACCAAGCGCATGGAGCAACAACGCGTGACCCTTCCAACGTTCCAGCCGGCCGACCTGCACGATGACCGCGGTTTCCGGCGGCACGCCGAATTCGCGACGAACGGCCTCGCGCGTCGCACTGACCACTGGAGGCGAAACCGGGCAGTGCAATAACTCCGCACGGGCGCGCGGAAAGACCCGTCGCACCGTCATGCCGGTGAATTCACTGTTGTAGATGACGAGGTCCGGCGGGCGAAGCCGGGCCCAACGCTCCGTCCAGTGCGTGCCCCGAACTGCGTCGTGCAGCCAGAACCCGACCGGGTAGCCGGCCCGCCGTGCCGTCGCCCCAAACAGAGAGTACGACCACGCGGAATGGCACATCACGAAATCGGGCTTCTGCTCTTTGAGCAACGCCCGGAGCGCGCGACGCGCCCGCAACACCGTCTGCGGCCGGCTCGCCCGTACCCCGCCCAGCAGGTGCACCGGCGTTCCGCTCGCACGGAGCTCCCGCGCCAGACGCGCGTCAAAGCAGAGCGCGAACTCCGGCACGAGTTCGGCGAACGTCGCCCGCTCCCGCGCGAGCACGACCAGCGTCGATTCGACGCCGCCGTACAGGTTGCCGCTGTAGACGTGGAGGAGCTTCATGCCGAGGCCCGTTCTCGGGTCCGTTGCGCCATCATGGACCGATACACCACCGCCACCTCCTCGCCAAGGCGTTGACGGTCGAAGCGGCGCTCTGCGCTCTGCCGCCCGGCCGCGCCGAGCCGGCGGCGCAATCCGGGGTCTTCCACCAACCGGCGGATAGCCTCCGCCAACCCAGCGATGTCTCCGGGTTCATGGACCAGCGCATCCTCGCCCGCCCTCACGATCTCTCCCGCCCCACCTGCGGCCGCGACGATTACCGCGCGGCCGCACGCCATTCCCTCAGCCACCACCAGTCCGAACGGCTCGGGCACGACCGTGGCATGGACCACCACGTCGAGCGCCCGCATGGCAGTCGCCGGGTCCCGGACGAAGCCCGTGAAGCCGACCTTCCCGCCCACCCCGATCTGCGCAGCCAACTCGCGAAGGCCCTCCACCGAGAATTCGCTTCCCCGCGTTTCGTAGAGGGCGCCGCCCACCACGTAGGCACGCATCGGTAACGCTCGGGCCAGTCGGGCGATCGCCTGCAGGAACACGTCGTGCCCTTTGAAACGACCCATCGTCGCCACCAATCCCACGCGGACCGTGCCCTCCGGTGCGGCCGGCATCCCGGCCAACGCGTCGAGATCGGCACACGGGCCAGCCGGGCTGAACACATCCAGATCCACACCGTTGAGTACGACCTGCACCGGCGTGCGTCCACGCCACATCGGTGCCGCGTCTCGCGCCACGCTGGTCGACACGGCAATGGCCGCGTCGCAGCGCCGTGAGAGATGTCTGATCGCGTGTGCCATCAAGGGGCGGGAGGAGACGTAGTCGTGCAGATGCCAGATGAGTGCGGCGCCGGACGGCCGGCTCCACACTCCCATAATGTGCATCTTGAACCCGTTGGTGTGGACGATGTCGGGCGCACGACGTTTCAGTGCTTCCCGCAGTTGCCGGCGGTACTTCACGATGCCACCCAACGCCGCCAGCGCCCGTACGCCGAGCCCCAACAGGCGACCCACCCGATCCGTTGCCACGGAATCACCCAGTCGGGCCACGGATTCCGGCATCGCCACAACTTCCACCGCAATGCCGAGTGCCCGGGCAGCCTCTACGAATGGACCGGGCCGTGATGAGAGAAGGGTGAGATCCCAGGTGGGCTCGAGGCGACGCACGCTCTGCAGGACGTCCAGCAGGCACCGCTCCGCTCCACCGAGTTGGCCACTTCCACTGAGATAGACGATCCGCACATGCCTCGGTCCGCTGACTGCGAGGGTCGGCGACTGGCCAGGAACGTCGGGCATTCGCGGTCAAACAAACGTTTCTGGACGCAAGCCGCCGGTTGCAAACTGCCCCGGTCAAACGTCGTCATCAGCCGGGCGGAGGAGTGAGATATAATGCCCGCTACCGTCCAGAGCCAATACAGGGACGAACGTTCCGGGCCCCCGGCAGCCCACTTATCTTGCGGCAGATGGCCTACATGACTGCATTCAACTCGACTTTTCGTTCCGTTCGTCTGCCCTGGTTGGCAATCTGCCTCGCAGCTTACCTGGGGGCGCCGGCGCCCGCGCAGGCTCAGCGTCCGGTGTCGCGGCCAACCCAGACTGCGCACCTGGACTCGCTCCGGAAGCAGTATCGCGTGGCGCCGGCGCCCGTCCAGCCAATCATCGTCGCCAGCTTCCTCAGCGCGCCTGGCAGCAGTCTCGGCTCCCCGTCGCCGTCAGGCGTCGGGAGTGGCGACTATTTCGCGGGTGCCGGCTATCAGGAGCGTACCCGATTCACCTCGCGCGCCGATGGCGGCGTCGGGGTCGGTACCGGATTCGGCGACCCGGCAGCGGGTCTCGCGCTCGAGGTGGCCGTTTCTTCGTATTCGTCCATCCGCCACTCGTTCGCGTCCATCGGCGGACTCAGCTTCAAACTCCACCATCGTGATGCTCAGCGCATGCTGTTGTATGCCCTCGGTGTCGAGAACGCCATTCCGTGGGGGCTTACCGACGGCGGAACCAGTATCTACGCCACGGCGGGCCGGGTCTTCGTACTGCGTCCCGACGAGAACGCCTCGTTCGGCGTGCTCACCACGTCGCTGGGCATCGGCACCGGTCGCTTCCGTACGCAGAATGCGGTGCTCACGCACCGTCGGACCATCGGCATCTTCGGTGGCGCTGGACTGCGGATCATCCCGGCGCTGGCCATCGCCGCCGATTGGACGGGTCAGGACCTCGACGCCGGCTTCACGCTGACGCCCTTTCGCAATCGCGGGGTCGTCGCGTCGATCGGATACGCCGACCTGACCCGCACGGCCGGAAATGGTCCGCGCTTCATCATGAGCGTGGGCTACGGGTTCAATGCGCACCGCGACAACCGACGCCTCTCTCCGGAGGACCTCAATGCTGTCTTCAAGACGCCGTAGCTGGATGCGGGCCGTGCTCGGTGCCGGTGCGATGCTCCCCATCGCACTGGCTACGGCCAGCGCCCAGGTTGGCAATCAATCAGATGTGAGCGGCATCCCGATCACCAGCAGCAGCGTTGTGAGCCCGGTGTTCGGCGTCTCCCTTGGCGGGGCCGTCCGCGTGATCACGTTCATCACGCCGCAGATAGCGCAGTCCTACCAGCAGTCGGCGGCTCGTGTGAATGCGGAGTTGAGCAGCCAGTCGTTCACGGACAGCGGCGGTGTTCGCACGGGTCCCGTCACGCAGAATCTCATCTACGAGGTCACGTCGGGTGGAGGTTCGAGTGCGCAGGCCGCCACGCAGCTCCTCGGCATTCTCACTCGGAACAACAATGCGCCGGCCGCCGTGGCGGACGCCGAAGCATTCGTCGAATCGTTCCGCGGTCTGCTGGCCAAGGGAATCGCCATGGATCCGCGATTCTTCAATTCCCTGACCGCCACACAACTGGCAAACGCCGTCGCCGCGTACAACGCGTTCGTCGACGCGAGCACCGAGCAGTTCCTGTCGTCACCACCCCCCGAACTGATCACCATTCGGGGCGTTCTCGCACAATTGACCGCTCGGTAGTCTCCCCCCTCCCCGCGCCGCTGTCGAGTCGGAAGCGGCGTGGCTACGGGTGGGTCCGCACCAGCGCCACGATAAGGCCCACCGTCTGCAGTGCCGTGAGCGCATTCTGCCAGCTGAACCAGGTGAACTGCCTGGCCGGCACGACGATCCGGTCGCCGGACTCCAGCAGAATCCCGAGGGTCGGTGCGCCCGTTGCGATGGCCTGCGCCGCGTTCATCACCACCACGTGGTCGCTGCGCAGCAGTCGGATGTGCGACAGGTCCGCGTTGTTCGTCGGGCCGCCCGCCTGGCTCAGCGCATCGAACACGGACTGCGTCGCGTCTACGGGATAGAGACCCGGCCGGGCGACCTGGCCGAGCACGCTGACCCGGAACTGGAGCGACACGATCGCCACTCCGTTGGTCGTCAGCGCCCGATAGTGATCGCGGATTTCGTTCCGGACCTCGCTCAGGGCCTTGCCCGATACGTTCAACTCGCCGAGCAGTGGAATCGCGACGACCCCCGACGTCTCGACCTGATAGTCGCCGGAGTACTGTTGTTCCGGCCAGAACTTGATGCGCAGGAGATCGCCGGGGCGCAGAATGACGTCGGTGACGGCATGCGGCTCCGGAGCGGGATTCTGTGCCCGCACCACCGGTGCGGTCATGGCGAGGCCCACCAGCATGGCGAGCAGACGAGACGATCGAGACATGTGCGATCGGGATCGAGGAATTGTTGCCCCAGTATAGCACGTCATCCGTCTCTCTCGCGACGCCGTGTTGCCCCGTGGGCCCCGAGCCACAGGTCGGTGGCCGGCAGGCCGGCCTCCGTCCACAGGCGTCGCGTCCGCTTGGGCGGCTCTTCCACGGGCTCGTCGGTCAGGCGGAACGTGCCCCAGTGGATGGGCAGCATGGACGGCGTGGCGGTGCCGGGATGGGCCGCGCACAGATCCCGATACGCCTGCAAGGCATCCTCGGGGTCCATGTGGACGCTTCCCATGAACCAGCGCGGTTCGTAGGCGCCCACCGGCAGCAGCACCAGATCGAAGGGTCCGTGACGCTCGGCGATCCGGGTGAACTCCGGGTGATAGGCGGTGTCGCCGGCGAAGAATACGCGCCAGTCGTTGGCGGCGATCGTCCACCCCGCCCAGAGCGTGCGCGCCCGATCCCAGGGGGTGCGTCCGCTGAAGTGGCGGGCCGGAACGCACGACACGAGCGCCGTCCCGTGTTGGCCGTTCTCCCACCAATCGAGTTCCTGCACGGCGCGCACCCCCCATTGGCGCACCAGACTCGCCACGCCCAGAGGGGCGAACCACTGTGCCGCTGGATGCGCCGCCGTCAGCGCGCGAACCGTGTGCTGGTCGAGATGGTCGTAGTGGTTGTGCGAGATCAGTACTACGTCGATCGGGGGCAGCGCCGAGAGGGGAAAGGGCGTCGGCACCAAACGCGAAGGTCCCGCCCAGGACACGGGGCTGGCCCGCTGACTCCACATCGGGTCGGTGAGCACGTTGAGGCCGCCCAATTGCAGGAGTACCGTCGCGTGCCCCACCCACGTCGCGGTCAGACTCCCGTCGGTCGTGCGCGGCGCGTCGAACGCGCTGGAACTCAACACCGACCAGGGGCCGGGTTGTGGCGGCGCAACCGTCCGGGCGCGGCGCTCGCGACGCCAACGCAGGAATTCGCGAAACTGGTGGGGTCGTTCGCCGGGCCATGGATTGCGGAATCCACCCTCTGGGCGGTGGTGCGGCGGGGTCATTGGCGAAACATATCCCGTCGCCCCGGCCCTTCCATTCCCAATAGTCGCGTCGCCACGTTGTCCGTTCACCCTCTCAGCCAGGTCCTCTCCTGTGAAACGCGCCCCCCTCTTCGCGCTGGTGCTGGCAGCCTGTGCCTCACCGCAGCCCCAGATGATGTCGCCGGTGCGAGTCGCCCCCGTCGCCGCACCCAGTATGCCCACCGCCCGCAGCGTGGCCAACGATCCGTTCACGCGCATCGATCGCATGTGGCTTCCCGGTCCCAATCGGTACCGCGGCGCCGACGGACGTCCTGGCCCCGATTACTGGCAGCAGCGGGCCGACTACCATATCCAGGCCGCGCTCGACACCACCGCCCGCACCGTGCGCGGACATGTCGCCATCCATTACACCAACAGTTCACCGGATACGCTGCGCTTCGTCTGGCTGCAACTCGATCAGAATCTGTACCGCCCCGGCAGCAAGGGGTCGGCACTCTTCACCCCAGATTCACGCTGGGGCGTGCGGGGATTCCAGGGCGGCGATGTGATCTCCGGTCTCCAGGTGGACGGCACACCGGCCAGGGGACACGTCGACGACACGATGATGCGCATCGATCTCGACCGGCCGCTGCCGCCGCACGGCGGCACCACCGATATCGCCATGGATTACTGGTTCCGCGTGCCGGACCACGGCTCCGACCGCATGGGGCGAGACAGCACGTTGTACGAGATCGCCCAGTGGTACCCTCGGATGGTGGTGTACGATGACGTTCGGGGTTGGAACACCGACCCGTACCTGGGGCAGGGCGAGTTCTATCTCGAGTACGGCACCATCGACTATGCCGTCACGGTACCGGCCGGCTATACCGTGGCCGGCAGCGGGGTGCTCCAGAACGAGGGCGAGGTGCTCACGCCCGCGGAGCGCGACCGACTGCAACAGGCCCTCCATACCGAGCACCAGGTGGCCATCATCACTCAGGCCGAAGCCCACGCGCGCCTGACGCCCGGTACGCGCACCTGGCGTTTTCACGCCGATAACGTTCGCGATGTCGCATGGGCGGCGGCCCCCGATTTCCGTTGGGATGCCACGAGCTGGAACGGTGTGCTAATTCAGGCGTTCTACCAGTTCCCGAAAGCCGGCAAGGCGTGGGAAACGGCGGCCGAGCAGACGCAGTGGACCATCAAGACATATTCCCAAATCTGGTACCGCTTTCCGTACCCGCGCGCCACTTCCGTAGCCGGTCCCGTGGGCGGTATGGAATATCCGATGTTCGTAATGGTCCACTACGGAAGCGCCGACCCCAAGTCCACCTTCGGCACGATCGATCACGAACACGGCCACGAGTGGTTCCCGATGGTCGTCGGCTCCAACGAACGCCGATACGCGTGGCAGGACGAGGGATTCAACACCTACCAGAACGCTTTCTCCAATGAACGGCGTTATCCCGGCACCAGCGCCTTCCGGGGATACATGCAGAACTGGCGGCAGGTAGTCGCCCGGGGAATTGACGTGCCGCTGCTCACCCCGCCCGATCGGATCGACGCCGGAGCTCTCGGCGCTATCGGCTACCGTAAGCCAGGCGCCGTGCTCCTCGCCCTCCGGGACAACGTCATTGGTCGCGAAACCATGGACCGGGCGATGCGCGAATACGTCCACCGCTGGGCTTTCAAGCATCCGACCCCCGGGGACTTCTTCCGCACCGTCGAGAACGTGTCGGGTGAGGACCTGAGCTGGTTCTGGCACGCATTCTGGTACACCACCGACGTGCTCGACATCGGCGTGGACAGCGTGGATATGCGCACCGTGGGCGGACAGCAGCTTGCCGCAATCGCCCTCACCAAACACACCAGCGTTCCCTTTCCGGTGGCGTTCCGGGTGAAATACGCCGACGGCTCCACCGAAGACTTCCGATTCCCGGTACAGGTCTGGAATATCGGGAACCACTACATCGCGACGATTCTTGCTCGCGGACGCGTGGTCGGTGTGCACCTGTGGCCCGACCCCAACGTACCCGACTGGAATCCCGGCAACGATCAGTGGGGCAATGCCCCCGCGGTGGATGCCGATATGCCGTCCACTGGTGGTGGCTTGGCTTCCCCCATCGGCTCCAGGCTGTGACGTCCGGTTGATAGCCGACGTCAGTTTCCGGGATTAGATTGCGGGGTTGCGTGGGACAGGCTTCCGGCCGGCCCACGCCCCCCCCGCCCGCGCGCGTTACGGGCGGTTCCTGAGTCAGAAAACTTCGGAGCGTTGCATGCCAGGTTTCGGCATTTTGGCCGGCCGCTGGTGGATCCCGCTGCTGTTTATCGTCGTCGCCGGGCACATCACGAATGTCTGCGTGACGTTGTTCCTGCACCGCGCCCAGACTCACCGTGGCGTCCGCCTGCACTATCTGGCCGCACTCCCCATGCGCCTCTGGCTGTGGCTCACCACCGCCATCGTCACCAAGGAATGGGTGGCCTGCCACCGGAAGCACCATGCCTTCGCCGACCGTGAGGGCGATCCGCACAGTCCGCTCATGGAAGGCCTTCGGAACATCGTGCTCAAGGGCGCCTTCTACTATCGGAAGGCGGTCCGCCAACCGGGCATGCTCGACAAGTACGGCAAGGGAACGCCCAACGACTGGATCGAGCGCCACCTGCTCTCGCGCCTCAACTGGGTCGGCATTCTGGTCATGCTGGGCATCGATATCTACCTGTTCAGTTTCATCGTCGGCCCACTGGTGTGGGCGGTCCAGATGATGTGGATCCCCTTCTGGGCAGCCGGCGTGATCAACGGGGTCGGGCACGCCCTGGGCTACCGAAACTTCAACGTCAAGGACGAGAGCCGGAACATCGCGCCGATCGCCATCTGGCTCGGCGGCGAGGAACTGCACAACAACCACCACGCCGATCCCAAGTCCGCGAAGTTCAAGGCGAAGTGGTACGAGTTCGACATCGGCTGGATGTACATCCGCCTCCTGCAGCTCGTGGGGCTGGCCAAGGTCGAATACGCCCGCGGTCAGTAACGTCCGTCCATACTGGTTAGCTTTCCGTCATGGCAGACATCACCTGCACCCGTTGCGGCCAGACCAAGCCCGCCTTTGAGCGCGCGCCATTCCCGGGGGCCATCGGAGCACGCATCGTCGCCCAGATCTGCCAGGATTGCTGGGGACTGTGGCTCAAGCAGCAGACCATGCTCATCAACCACTACGGGTTGAACGTCATGGATCCGCAGGCGCGCAGCTTCCTCACCAAGAACCTGGAAGCGTTCCTGTTCAAGGCCGGCCAGGAAGAAGACGTCGACACCAGCCAGAAGGGATCGATTTCCTGGTGATCTCTTAACCGGCGTGCCCACTGATTGACGGTCGGATGCACGCACGCTTACTTATCTGCGCGCACGATTGCTGCACGAAGGGCCCCGCGATTGCGGGGCCCTTGACTTTAGTGTCGCGTTGCTACTAATTCGCGCGTGATGCGCGACCGCCCCTCGTCAGACTCCCATTCCTCCGCGCGCCAGACCACGCTGTCCGTCGACATCGTGGTCATCAGCCCACAGGCCAAGAGTCTTGCCGTGCTCCTCGCCAAGTCTCCGGACTCCCGTTCCCGCGAGCGCTGGATCCTGCCGTGGGACGGCCCCCGTGGCGAGGAGTCGCTGGCCGACGCGGCCATGCGTATTTCGCGCGCGACGCTCGGCGCCGCGCCCGCGGCCATCGAGCAGATCCGCGCCTTCGGGGACACCCGGCGTCACCCGGGTGATGCCGACGTTTCCATCGGATTCGTGGCATTCGTGCCCGTCAATGGGCATGCCGTTGCCGAACCCGGCCTGGAGTGGTTTGGTGTCGACCAGCTGCCGACGCTGGCGCCTCGGCATCGCGGCATTGTCGATGCAGCGTTCGACATGGTTCGCAGCCGAATCGATCAGTCGCCGGTGGCGTTCCGGTTGCTACCGCCAACGTTCACCCTCAGCGAACTCCAGTCCATCTACGAACGGCTACTCGGACGGCGCCTTCACAAGGCAAGCTTCCGCCGAGCCCTGCAGGCGGCCTACCTGGTAGAGCCCACCGACGAGTGGCGCAGCGAAGGCCGCGGCCGACCCGCCCAACTCTTCCGATACGCCCCCAAGAAGCGGCGCGACAATCGGCGCGGCGTGCGCTTCGACCTGCTCAAGGGCTGATCTCTCGCTCCCACGATCGAAACCGTGGCTTGACTGCGGCGATTATTAGTAGCAAGTTGTACTTAAGGTCGAATGTCACGATGCTCGATTTCCTCGACTCCTTCTGCCGGGCGCTCGTCGCCCGCGATCAGTTGGGCATCCGTCGCCAGCTGAGGCACCCGCTCGCCCGCGCGCTGCCCCCATCGGTCCGTTCGGAGGCCGCCGCCATTGCCCGGGGCGGCAGGCTCGGTCGGCTCGCGCCGACCCGGACGCTCCATTTCTACTACCAGACACTGCAGCTACTGGCATCACCGGGGCATCTCCAAGTCAAGAGCGCCCCGCTCGAGTACGCTGCACCCCACCCCCAAACCGCGGATCTCGCCGCGAGCTGCTGACCAGAACGGCAGAGCGCCCCGGCTATCGCCGGGGCGCTCTAGTCTTGCGAACAGCATGGTGGGTCTTTGGCTTCACGCCGCTCCGACCGCAATTCCCGCCACATAGCGTGCTATCCGACCGCAATCGCGGCAGCGAAGTGTCATCCCTTGCGCTCTAGTGTAGCGCTTCAGAAGTCATGATAATATATTCCTCTCGTCCCTGGACGAGAGGCGTGGATGGCGAATCATCAACGGGCGATCACGGTGTCCCCGGCAGAGCGCGCCGTCTTGGAAGAGTTGGTGCGCGCGCAAACGACACCGGCCGGCCTCAGTCGCCGCGCCCGCGCGGTGTTGCTCATGGCCGACGGCCTGGCCGGGACGGTCATCGCGGAGCGCACGGGGTACACGCCGGTCCAGATCAGTCGCGTGCGCGCGCGCTACGCGGCGGAAGGGGTGCTCGGGCTCGGCGAACGGCCACGCTCGGGGCGCCCGCCGGAGCTGACCGCGGCCAAGCGCGCCCGCATTCTGGCGCTGACGCTCAAGCCGCCCCCCGCCGGGCTGACGCAGTGGAGTACGCGGGAGCTGGCCAAGCGGGTCGACGTCTCGCCGAGCACGGTGCAGCGCCTCTGGAAGGCACACGCGCTGCAGCCCCATCGCTGGCAGACGTTCAAGGGGACGACCGATCCCGCGGCCGAAGCGAAGATCGAGGACGTCGTCGGGCTCTACCTCGCGCCGCCGACCAATGCCGTCGTGCTGAGCGTCGATGAGAAGACGCAGATCCAAGCGCTGGAGCGGACCCAGCCGCTGTTGCCGCTCCGCCCCGGCCTCCCGGCGCGACAGACCCATGATTATGAACGGCACGGGCTCACCAGCCTGTACGCGGCGCTCGAAGTCGGCACCGGCCGCGTGACGGGCGAGTGCTCGCCCCGGCATACGGCCGCCGACTTCCTGCGCTTTCTCAAGCGGCTCGCCCGCACCTATCGCACCGTCGACCTGCATGTGATCCTCGACAATTCCTCCACGCACGCGACCCCCGCAGTGAAGGCGTGGCTCGCCACGCACCCGCGCGTGCACTTCCATTTCACGCCGACCGGCGCCTCCTGGCTCAATCTCGTCGAGGCGTGGTTCGGGATTCTGACCCGGCAATCCGTGCGCCGGGGCTCGTTCCGTTCTGTGCGCGCCCTGGTGCGACATATCGAGCACTACCTCGCCCATTGGAATGCCGATCCCACCCCGTTCGTCTGGACCAAGACGCCCGCCGACATCATCAAGAAAGCCGTCCGCCATTAACATCATTTGAGAGACGCGACACTAGTCTTGCGAACAGCATGGTGGGTCTTTGGCTTCACGCCGCTCCGACCGCAATTCCCGCCACGTAGCGTGCTATCCGACCGCAATCGCGGCAGCGAAGTGTCACTTGAGAGCGGGGAGGGGCGGGATTGGGGCTGGGAGTACGTTCGATCTTTCCGGAGCACGACGGGCAGCTGAGGGGTTCGCCACTCCGGTCACTTGCGATCAAATGCAGGGCTTGCGCTGGGTTGAAGGTTGCCGGTCTCGGCTTGCGCATGAATCCTCCGTTGGCACTGCAAGGCTCAGAAACGAGTGCATGAACCCGCCCGGCCTGAAAGAGAGATCGTTGATTGCAACAGATCGAAGTTAGCCAACAGCTTCGAAATTCCGAATGACCGACCTCCCCACAGAACCGTTCTTGTGAATTCGGGTCCTTTTGGCATACGCAGCCACGTGCGCAATCGCTGACTCCGTCATGCCGAGCCTCATGTTTGGATTCCTGACCCAAGTCCTCGGCTTCGAGCCGCCGCGCGATTCGCGCTCTGCCACCCGTTCGCAGGGTTCCTGGCCCTGGGGGAGGCGCGCGCCTCCTACAGCCAGTCGTGTGGCCGGCGCCAGACGCGGTGTCCGACGCGCCATGGACGGCGATCGGAGAACTCATCGCCGGCACCGAATTCCCCGTCATCGGCAATGGATTCGAGCATGTCATTCCCTTTGGCCGACGCCTCATCCGCCCAGTGCACGATTTCAGCCTCGGCGGTCATGGGCTGCACCGGGCTCCCGAACTCCAGCGCCCCGTGGTGCGACAGGACCATGTGCTGCAACTCGACCAGCTGCTCGGTGCTGCACGCCGCGGGGGACGACTGGTTCACGCGGTCGGTGAGCATCAGACAGCCGAGCACCACGTGCCCGAGCAGGTTGCCCCGCGTCGTGTAAGCGAACGCGCCCCGGTCGATGGTGTAGGCCTCGACCTTCCCGATGTCGTGGAGGAGCGCGCCGGCCACGGTCAGGTCCACGTTGGCCTGCAGTGCACGCGCCGCCGACTTGGCAATCACGGTCACCTCGACGATGTGCTTGAGCAGCCCGCCGATCTGCGCATGGTGACCGACCACGGACCCGGGCGTGCGTTCGAACTGTTCGCGGAAGGTGTCATCGTGGAAGAACAGGTCCACCACCCGCCTGATCGTGAGCGATGACAGCTCCGCCCGTGTGCGATCAATCCAGTCCCACAGCCGTTCCGGGTCTTCGGAAATCCTCGCGACGAAGTCATCGAGCCGGACCTCCCCAGGCGGAATCGGCCGCAGCGGACTCGTCAGCTGAATCTGCCGCTTGCCACGGAAGGCGCTCACGTCGCCAATCACCTGGACGACTCGGCCTCGCTCTGCCCCCTCGGCCCACGGCAGCTTGTCCGCCCAGATGGGCGCCGATTCGAGACGGCCGCTCGCATTGCCGAATGTGAGCACGACGAACGGTTCTCCGCTGGCCTGCTTCCGTTCCGTGCGCTCGAGGACCATCAGCTCATGTTGGACGCGCTGGCCGACGGTGAGTTGGGTCAGATCGAGAGGGGGCATGCCACCAAGTTAGCGCGCGCCCGGAGCCGGGCCGTACCATTCTCCCGCCTAGGAGACGTACACGATATCGCCGTCATCACTGATGCCGAGTTCGTGGATGGTGCCACACACCCCACACGTCTTCGTGGCGAGCCAGGAAACGTTCAGGTTCTCGTGCAGATCGGCGTCCGCCGGCTTCACCGCAAGCTTCTTGTAGTTGTACTCGCCACACACCTCGCACGCGTGTGACCGTGCAATGCGTTCCGCCCGCTCTTTCGTGATTATCGCCACTCACTTCTCCGCCGGTGGCTTCTGCAGCATCTGCCGGAGCCCGCCGAGTGCGCTGAGCACTCCCGAGGCCTCGGATGGAAGGAATAGCGTCGTGCCCTTGCCCTCGCTCAGCTTGGGCAGGGCCTCAAGGTACTTGAGCCCCAGCAGGTACGTCGATGCCTGGCCCTCCGGGAGCGCCGCCGCGATGCGCCGGATAGCTTCCGCCTCTGCGTCCGCCATCGCCAGTCTGGCCTCGGCGAGCCCCTGGGCGCGGAGCACCGCGGCCTCCTTCTCGCCCTCCGCCTTGCGGACCTGCGATTCCCGTGATCCCTCCGCCTCGAGAATCTGGGCCCGCTTGCTTGCCTCGGCGTTGGTGACCGCCGCACGGCGTTCGCGCTCGGCCCGCATCTGCAGTTCCATCGACTGCTGGATGTCGCGCGGCGGCTCGATGGCCTGCAGCTCCACGCGGGTAACGTCCACGCCCCAGCCGATCGACGCCTCCTCGATCACCTCGCGCATCCGCTTGTTGATCTGGTCGCGGCTGGCCAGGGTCTGATCGAGCTCCATCTCGCCAACGATGTTCCGCAACGTCGTCCGGGTGAGCGTCTCGAGCGCGTAGGGCAGGTTCTGCACCGCGTAGGTCGCTTTCTGCGGATCCGCTACCCGGTAGTACAACACCGCGTCGATGTCGATGGTCACGTTGTCCTTGGTGATCACCGGCTGGCTCGGGAAGTTCAGTACCTGCTCGCGCAGATCGATCCGGGCCGCCGAGCGCGACGCGATGCGGCGCTGCCCCCCCATATCGGATTCCAGAAATCGGACGTCGATTTCACGCGGCCGTTCGATGAACGGGATCAGGATGTTGAATCCGGAACGGGCGATTCGATGGAAGCGTCCCAGTCGCTCGACCACCATGACTTCCGCTTGGCCGATGATCTTGAACGACTTCGACGCGATGAGAACCGCCAGAATACCGACGACAATGAGGGGGACGACCGGGTTCATGGAATCTCCAGGGCAAGGTGCGCTGCATGGATTGTACGCCCTGGCTACGACGGGAGCAACGAGCCCGCCCCGTGGGAGGTCAGCCAGTCGCACGTCAGGGCGAACACGCGCTCCTTGCCGTAGTCCACCGTGATCACGTGCCCTCCTTCGGATACCCATTCCAGACGCTTCTCTACAGCGCCGAGCCGCGCCAGCGCTCGCGTCGCGACGTCGGGAGCCACCCGGTTGTCCCGGCGTGATTGGATGATCAGCGTCGGCGCCGCCACGGCGCCCAGCGCTTCCGTCGCCGCATCGGCCGTGGCACGCAACGCCCGCACCGCCGCCGGCGTGAATACGCCGTACGCCAACCCGCGGGCGGCAGCCTCGGGGTTTCGCACCGACCGCACGTCCTGCGAACCGAAGTAGGGCAGGGCGACACCGATCACCCGAGATAGAACCGCGACGATGCGGAGCACGGGTGGCAGTTCCAGGTATGGAGCCATCAACACCAACGCCTGCGCGTTGGGCCGAGCCGCGGCGGTGAGCGTCGCCAGGGCGCCGCCCATGGACAGGCCCACCAGCCCTGTCCAGGGGCGCCCCGCGGCGAGGTCGTCATAGGCCGCCAGCGCCGTAACCCGCCAGGCCAACGACGTCACGTACCGGAAGTCCCGCACGCCGCGCCCGTGGCCCGGCAGTAAGGGCGCCGACACCGCAAATCCGCGAGCGTGGAGGAATTCGCCAAGCCCGCGCAGGGTCTGTGGCGTATCTCCTGCTCCGTGGAGCAGGAGTACCGCTGGCGCTCCCGGTCGATCCAGCAGGAACCCTTCCGCACCCACGACCACACCCGTTGCATCCCGCCGCCGCGTGGCGTCCGCCGCCTCCGTCCGTCGGGCCACGGTCCGGCGGACGACGAGCACCACGCTCGCCAATCCCGCGATTGCGATCAGCGTGGGCAGCATGCGACGCGGGCGAGATGGGACGCAGAACTGGAGCCGCTCAGTGCCCCGTAGCCTGACGAGCGTTGTTCAACGCGGCCGTGGCCGCGTCGAAATGCGCAGCAAGATCGGTGATCTCGCGCGCCGTTCGATCCGCGTCCCCAGCCCGCACGGCCTCGTTCACGGACGGAAATACCATGTTCGCATAGCCGTTGTCCTCGTCGGCTACGTAAATCAGGTTTCGGAACCAGGCCCGGTTGTTCAGCCCTTGCGGCCGCGTGAGCGCGCGTTCGACGTTCCGGAGCGCCCCGTTGGTGCTGGTCAGCACGTCGTGCGTCGGCTCGCCGGCAAGTAGCGCATCTCGCGCCGAGTCGAACGCCGCCGCCGCTTCGGCAAACCGATCCAGCGACGCCGCCACGGGCGCCATCGTGAACGACCAGTGCTTCGCGGCCAGGGCCGTGTCGATCGCCGGCAGATAGGTCTTCATCGTTCGGGCGAACTCCGCGTAGTCGTACGGAACGATGGGCGCATCGGCGAGCCGCAGCACCATGGCGGCGCCGATGCGGCCGGCGGCGGCGTGATACTTGAATCCCGGATCGCCGAACTTCGACATCCAGGTGAAGTCGTCGTATTGCGAGTGATACACACCGCCCGGGCCACCGAAGCCCCATTCGGCAATCGGAATGCCCAGGTGATTGTAGAATCCCGCGAAGTCCGAACCGCCGCCCGGATCGCCCATCGCGGGCTCGGCGGTATCCGCAACACCCGCCGCCCGCCGCCACTGTTCGTACACGCTGCCCTTGCCGTTTGGATCGGGCACCTCGCGGGCCACGTCGCGCAGGGTCGAGCGCAGCGACGGCGATCCACCCCCGCCGAACGCCACCCCCTGCGCCGCCACGTCCTGGTTGAGATAGGCAACCGCGCCGTGGAGGAGGCGCAACGAATCATCCTCGACGTACTCGGTCGATCCGATCAATCCCCATTCCTCGGCGTCCCAGGTGGCGAAGACGATCGTGCGCAGCGGACGATGTCCGCGCTTCACTTCGTCGGCCACTGCCCTCGCGGCTTCCAGCACGCTCACCGTTCCGCTCACGTTGTCGGCGGTTCCGGGCCCCCACGCATCGCGATGTCCGCCGATGATCACCATCTCGTCCGGGAACTCGCTGCCGCGCACGATCCCGAAGGTATCGTAGATCTTCTTGTAGCCCTTGGTCGCGCGGTCGTCGCGCACCTCCACGCGGGCACGAACGGGCCCCGGTCCCACATGGTAGCGAAACGGTAGCCCACCTTGCCACGACCGCTGCGGTATGGTCGCGCCTCGCAGGTCGCGCAGCAGCAGCGCCGCGTTGCCGTAGCTGATCGGAATCACCGGGATGTGCGGCACGTCCATCTGGTCGAGCGGCAGCCGCTTGGCGCCGTCGACGCTGGGATATCCGGGCGTGGACGGATCGCCATCGACGTTCAGGATGCTCCCCCGCTGCACACCCGTCGATGCCCGCATCGGCCCGTCCGGATACACGTCGCCGCGCACGTAGCCGTCGTCCTGGGGATCGCTGTAGATGATCAGCGCGATGGCTCCGTGCTTCTCCGCCTCGCGTGCCTTGATCCCACGGAAGCTGCGCCCATAGCGCGCAACGGCAATTCGCCCCTTCACCGACACGCCGATCGAATCGAGATGCGCGTAGTCTTCGATCAGCCCGTAGTTCACGTACACGACGTCACCGGTCACGTCACCGACCCCGCTGTAGCCGTTCACGGTGGGATACTGCGGCAGCGCCGAGGTGGGGTCGCCCGGCACCGGTGGCTCCGCCAGATGCAGCTCCTTGGCGCCTTGGTCCACGCGCCACAGGTGCACCGCGGTCGGGATCGGCATCCAGACCGTGTAGCTCCGCGTCTCCGTGTCGAGCCCCCACTTCTTCATCTGCGCGATCACGTAGTCGCGGGTCTGTGCCTGAGCCGGGGTGCCCGATACGTGAATCTCACGTGACAGGTACTTGGAGTGGGCCTCGGCGCTCGCCGGCGAGGGGACGCCAATGGCGCTCGCCTCGAGCGCGCGTTCGCGTTGGGCCGACGCGGCTGTGTAACCGGACATTTGCTGCGCGGCGGCCGGGAGCGGGAACAGGAGCAGGGAGCTGACAAGCAAACGCCGAATCGTCACGGAGAACTCGCGGAAAATGGTACCCACGAATTAAGCCGTCCTCGGTCGCCGGGCAATGGCCACGCACGGAG
The DNA here is from genome assembly GCA_963781765.1 of uncultured Gemmatimonadaceae bacterium. Classification (GTDB taxonomy): domain Bacteria; phylum Gemmatimonadota; class Gemmatimonadetes; order Gemmatimonadales; family Gemmatimonadaceae; genus JAGWRI01. Next base: position 155,717 of record CAWAHC010000005.1, on the reverse strand, counting down.
TCGTCGCGCTACCCTGCAGGTCGCCTCGCGGTACGCGTCAGGTCACCCGGCGCTCGGTGGCGAAGACCATCGCCACGATCAACCCTCCCACAAGCACCACTAGCCCGGCCAGTCGCCCGCGCTCCGGGGTGGTGGGCCCGAGCACGTCGGACCCGTACGTGCGCTGAGCCCATCGCCGGAGCCACACCCCCAGCGGCTCCTCCGTCGCCCGCGCGAAGGCCTCCGCGGGCGTGCCGGTGGAGGTCCAGAACACGTGGAACCGCTGCCGCCCCAGGTCCCGCACCATGTCGGAGAGAATCCAACCCGTGGTGGGGCCGAGGCCCGGCATCGACATCATCTGTCCGGAGTACCACCACCCGACGTCGATCACGTTGGCGCGCCAGCTCCGGTCCTGCGCCATGGCGAATGCCGGTTGCATCAATCCGGACACGCAGCGTGCATCATCCCCACCCACGCACGCAATTCCGTCGTCGGAAAGCCGGGACCGCATGTCCCAGGCCGGGCTCTGCAATCCAACAAGATCCAGCAGCGACCGTCGACTCCCGTACCGGACGTAGTAGTCGTCGTGCCAAACCGGGGAATCTCGGTTCCAGTCGACAGCTTGAGCGGCGTTCCACCCGGTCTGCACCAGCCAGTGTGCGATGCCAGGTCCCGGTCGCCCGAACGTCGCGTACATGGCGCAGGGTCCGAGTATCGTCCGCCCGGTGTAGGGCGTCACCAGTTGCTGCATCACCATGCTGCGCGTATAGCTCACCGCATCGTTCGCGCGGGCGCGACCCAGCGCCACGCGAACGCGCGCCACGACGCGGCAGGCCGACGTCGTGGTGTCCGGAGGGAATACCTCCGCACCGACGTAATGCGTCCTCCCCATCGGAAGCCCTTCGAACTTCGTCGTCGTATCTTGGATCAGTGCCACGATGGTCGGATGCCGATTGCCGGGATGGTACGCGCCCCATGCGGCTTCGAGCACGCGAGTCATTGCGAGGCGGATCGAGTCGGGGAACTGACGGTCCACGATCACCTGCAATCCGGGATTGGGCTCGGCGAGCACGCGGGGAGTGAAGACCGAGTCGCGGAGTTCGAGAAGTCGCAGATGAAGCGTTGCCTGTCCCAGCCGCGCAGTGGCATCGGGCCATCCGTACCGTCGCACGTATCCGTAGAAGGGGATGAACCGTCCCGCAACCGCGGGCCCGGGAAACGGCGCCGAACGTCCTGCGGGTAGCTGCCATACGGCAATCGCCGCGCACGCCAGCACCGCGACCACCAGCCAGCGTCTTGGCGTCAGCGCCATCGTGAACTCCCCAGCGCAAATGCGCCGCAGGTCGTAACCCAGAACAGCGACATGAAGGCGAGCCCCGGCGTCATGGTCGTGTGCTGCGCTTCCGCCGTCAGCACCGCCGCTCGCCAGCGCCGCACCAGCGAGTCGGTCGAGATTCCCGACGCCGCGCGCAGTTGTGCGTTGACGCCCCGGGATGCCGACCGCATCCGCGAGAAGCTGGTCGGGCCCCCGATCGACATTGCCAACCGCGCCACGCTCTGGCGCGAAGATGGGCCGAGCGGCGGGGCCAACTGATTTGGCGGAATGAGGGCCCCCAGAGCCAGACACGCCGAATCATCATTGTGCGCGAGGCACTGCCCGAACTCGCCGGGCTGGGCGCGTCGTATCTGATACCGATCACGGTAGATGATCTCCCGCCGCTCCGATGCATTGAACCAGTCTAGAAACGGATCGGGGGTATCCGAAATGCCCAGGGCGCGTTCGCAGGCGTCGATGTCGCCGTCATAGCATTCCCGCGACGTTTGGAACGGCGATGTCACCAGATCGATCCGAACCCCCACCCACAGGGTGGCGTCCGCGGGTTCCACGGGGATTGCATTGCCCAGCCATCGACCAAACGCGCTGCCCAACTGGTCCGTCAACACCTGCGACCCGCGCATCGCCCATGATCCACCAATGGCCTCGACGGTCGGCGGCGTCTGGTTCAGGCGCACCATCTTCCCGGAGCCGCCCACCTCCCCGAGGTCCACCATGGGGTGATCGGGCGTCGGCGGCTTCGAGCGGCGCAGCGTGAACAGGTGCTGTGTCAGGTCATCGGTGCTGCTCCCGAATCGCTCCCGCAGCGCCCTGACCGCTTGAGCCGCGGAGCGGTCAGCCAGATCCCGCAATCCGGTATCCGCCAGAATGGTGAGTACCCCCACCCGCACGGTGTCGGGCGGTAGCGCTCGGGCCTGCAGGGAATCGGCGCGGCGTGCTGCCGCGGTCACGGATTGCCAGATCGGCACGAGTTCGCGCACCCGGTCGCGGTACTCCGCCTGTGTCTGGGCCCGCAGGGGATGCGCGGCGGCCAGAAGGAGCAGCGACGCGCACAGCTGGGCCACCCCTCCCATCCGTCCGTTACACATCGATGAGTGTCCAACGGCCGCTGAATACCGACAGAATTCCCGGATACACCATCAGGAAGTCCACCGCATGCGCCCCGATGTTGAGGTGCAGGCCCATGGCGTCGGTCAGGAACTCGGAAACCAACACGACGCAGATCGCGCCGAGCACGTAGCCGGCCGCGCGCACCGATGCCGCAGAGATCGCGAAGAAGATGGAAAAGGCCACGAGGGCCGCGAAGCCGAACCGCAGGGTGAGCGCCAGAGGGTACGCGCGCAGCCCCTGCGGAACCACGCCACTCGCGCTCGTGGCCAGCGTCGCCCCGATGGCCAGCGCAACCACGATCGGAATGAGGAACAGCATACCGGCGACGAATCGCATCAGTACGTAACGCCAACGCGCCACGGGTAGCGAGAGTGCGTACACGTGGTGGCCCCGATGGTCGGAGGCCCAGGCAAGCCACGCAAGCAGGAGTCCTACCGCTCCCGCCAGGACCGCATAGCCGACCCCCCACATCTGCATGTTGCCGATCAGCGCACGTGGCGACGATTCGTCGTGATTCGAATTCACCGACATCAGCGGCAGGGCGAACGCCGCCAGCACGCCCAACAGCACGGCGAGTCGCGTCCACTTCCACTGCGTCCTGAGCATTACGCTGAACATCGATCCGTCCTCCCTATCGCGTTTCGCGGAATGACCGCAGCAGTTCCACGAACCCGTCTTCCAGATCCAGATCCACCACGTCGGTGATGGCCACTCCGATCGATTCCACGCGTCCGCGCATTTCCGGGGCCCATCCGCGGACCAGCCACTGTTCCACAGCACCGTTCGCCGCTCCGCGACTAAGTACCGTGAACGGCATGTCGCTCAGGAGTGCCGGCGCCCCGGTCACGTGCAGGCGCTTGATGCCGTCCTTGAATTCGCGCATGGGCAGTTCGGCCACGAGCCCGCCGCGATCCATCACGCCGACCCAATCGCAGATTCGCTCGAGCTCGTGTACCAGATGACTCGAGATCAGCACCGTGGCGGCATGATCGGACACGTAGGCCAGCAGCGCTTCGAGCACGTCGCGCCGCACCACGGGATCCAGCCCGTCCGTCGGCTCGTCGAGGAGCAGCAGCTCGGGCTCCTGGGCCAGCGCCAGAAGCATCATCAGCTTTCCGGTTTCCCCCTTCGACAGCGAACCCACGCGCTGGTCGCCGCCCAGTCGGAATTGCTGTTGCAGTTCGCCCGCCCACCGGGCGTTCCACCGACGATGAAATCCGGCGTGCAGTGCCATCGACTCCGCCACGGTCAGCGACGGGTGGATGTGTGGTCGGTCGGGCACGTAACCCACCCGTGCGAGGACGTCCACATACGACGCCGGCATCGGTTGGCCGAGCACGGTGATCCGGCCGCTCTCCGGCCTCAACAGCCCCAGCAGCAACCGGATCGTGGTCGTCTTGCCCGCGCCGTTCGGCCCCAGGAATCCGTAGATCGATCCCGCCGGCACGTGGAGGTCCACGTCCGACAGGGCGAAATGCTTCCCCGCCCGATAACGCAGTTGCTCCGTCTCCACCGCGAACGTCATCGATCCCCTCCATTCAACTCGTGCGCCAGCGCGTCGCGGAGCTCTTCCGCCGAAACGCCCAACCGCCGCGCGTCGCGCACCAGATCACGAATCATTCGGCGTGCTGCATTCCGGCGCTCTCGCGACCGTAGTTCCGTGGCCACGCGCTGCACGAACGTCCCCGCCCCATGGCGCGTGGCGACAAAACCATCGCGCTCCAGTTCGCGGTACGCCTGAACGACCGTGGCCGGGTTCACGCGCAGTTCCGCCGACAGCTGCCGCACCGACGGCAGCGCGTCGCCGTGGGAGAGTTCCCCCGAGGCAATCGCCAGCCGCACATCGTCGGCGATCTGGGCATAGAGCGGGACAGGACTACGAGGGTCGAGACGTTCGAACATGGGTCTCCAGACACGTGTATCGTTGTAGCGACACAGTATGACTGCCGCGCCGGTTCGTCAAGGCCGGGCTCGGCCCACCCTGACAAACGCAAGACGGCCGACCCCCGGGGGCCGGCCGTCGTATCCATCGTTCCGACAACAACCTACGCCGCGATATGCAGAGCCTCTACGCGGAGGTTCTTGGCAAAGCAGTACTCGTCGCACGCGAACCGCCGCACGCAGGCCAAACAGTCACGCCGGATCTTCTCCGGATACCGGGCCCGGTCCACCTGCGTGTAGCCACACGCCGCGAAGAATTTGGGCTGCAGCGTGAGCGCGAACACGTCGTAGATGTCCCTTTTCATCGCCAGTTGCTCGACCGCGCCGACGATGAGTCGCCCGAGCCCCTGGCCGTGCGCATCCCGCGACACGGCAATCGCGGCGACCTCGGCCACCGAAGGCGAGTACTCCTTGAGCGCACCGCATCCCACCAGCGTCCCCTCCCCGTTCACTGCCACGACAAAATCATCAATGGCCAGCGCCACCATCCCGGGCGTACGGCGCAGCATGAGCATCTCCTCGGCGAATTGATTGTTCAGCCGCGAGATGGCTTCCGCTTCGTGTGGTCGTGCCGGACGAACGGTGACGCTGTCGGACATCAGAGAACGCTTTCCAGCACCGCCAGTCCTTCGGCCAACTCGTCCTGCGTCGCTACCAGCGGCGGGAGCAGACGCACGGTGTACTCCCCGGCGGTGCAGACGAGCAACCCGGCGGCCATGGCCTCGCTCACGACGTGGGCCGCCGTTCCCATGATATCCATCCCCCACATGAACCCCACGCCCCGGACGCCGCGGATCCGACCGGTCCGCTGGGCGATCTCCTGGAGCTGGCCACCGAGCCAGGCACCCGTTTCGCGCACGTGCGACAGCAACGCGGGATCCGACAAGCGACCCACCACGTACGACGCCACAGACGCCACGAATGGCCCGCCGCCGAACGTCGTGCCGTGGTCGCCCGGTTTGATGGCCGCGGCAATGGCGTCGGTCATCAGGACAGCGCCCATGGGCAGCCCGCCGGCGAGCGGTTTGGCAATGGTCACCATGTCGGGCTCGATGCCTGCCTGTTCGTAGGCGAAGAACGTACCCGTCCGCCCAAGGCCACACTGGATCTCGTCCAGGATCAGTGCCGCGTTCCGCTCCTTGGTCAGCGCCCGGAGCTCGCGGAGAAACCCGTGGTCGAGCACCCGCACCCCGCCTTCTCCCTGAACCGGTTCCACGATCACGGCGGCGGCCGTGGACGCGTCGAGCGCCGCCGCCACGTCGTTCAGGTCCCGCTCGACGATCGAGATCCCGCCCGCGAGCGGACGGAACGGCACCCGATAGGCCGGCCGGTCGGTGGCCGCCAACGAACCGAACAGCCGTCCGTGGAATGCGCCGCGCAACGCGACGATCTCCGCCTTGTCGTCGTTGATGGTGCGTGCCCAGCGTCTCGCGAACTTGAACGCCGCCTCATTCGCTTCGCCCCCGGAATTGCAGAAGAACACGCGCGACGCGAAGGACTGGTCCACGAGCTGTTGTGCCAGTGTTTCGCCGGGGGCGGTGCGATACAGATTGGAGGTGTGCACCAACCCGTCGGCGGCCGCATGGAGCGCTGAGCGGAGCCCGGGGTCCCCATACCCGAGCGCGTTCACCGCGATCCCACTCACGAAGTCCAGATACCGCTTCCCGTCGCCATCGAACAGATACACGCCCTCGCCGCGCACGAGCTCTATGGGAGGACGCTTGTAGGTGCCAAGGATCGGGTCGTGCGCCGGCGCAGCTTCACTCCCGGGTGTCGCATGTCCAGCAGTCGTCGTCGTGGTGGAATTCACACCGCCTCCCCCGTGGTCGTGATCGCCGTGCCGCGCGTTGCGTCGGCCAGCATCGATAGGTCGCCAACACGCACCGTCCGTACCCCGCCGCGCAGTGCCATCAGCGCGGCATTCACCTTGGCCGCCATGCCGCCAATCGCCGTCTTTCGTCGGACCAATTCGCGCGCCGCATCGGCACTCAGCTCAGACAGCACCTGGTCGCCATCGCGAATTCCGGGAACGTCGGAGACCAACAGCAACTCGGTGGCTTCGAGCGCGGCAGCCACGGCCGCGGCCGCGTCATCCGCATTGACGTTGAGCGCCGGCCCGAGTTCGAGGCCGACATTCCGGCTCACCGGCGAGATCACCGGCAGGTACCCACCATCAAGCAGGTGCCGCAACAACGACACGTTCACGCGTTGGGCCTCACCCACATGACCCAACCGTTCCGGGTCGACGGGGATGGCGGCGATGAGCGACGCGTCCTCCCCCGAGAGCCCGATCGCCCGCACCCCTTCATGCACCAGCGTCGAGACGAGCCGCTTGTTGGCGCTGCCGGAGAGCCCCATACGCACGATGTCCATGTCGCGCGCCGAGGTCACCCGCCGTCCGTCGACAAATGAGGAGGTCAGCCCGAAAGCGTCCTGGAGCGCGGTCACCTCATCGCCACCACCGTGCACCAGGACCAGTGAACGCGCCTCCGGATCCCAGACCTCGGCAATCCTCGAGGCCAGGGCGGGGTCGCTCTGCACGCGCCCGCCCACCTTCACCACTCGCGTCACTACAGGAGCCCCGCGGTTTCGTCGAGCCCGAGCATGAGATTGGCGTTCTGCACGGCCTGGCCAGCGGCGCCTTTCATCAGATTGTCGATTGCCGAAAACACCAGCAGCATCGGGCGGGCCGTGCCGGCGAGCGGCTGCGCGAAGATCTGCACGGCGTTGCGATAGGCCACATCGCGCAGCCTGGGCGGTGCTTCCATCAGTTCCACGAACGGTTCCCCGGCGTACCGACGCTGCCAGACCTCCATCGAGTTGGACAGCGGCTCGCGCAACTCGAGGGTGATCGTGGACAGAATGCCACGCGTGATTGGAAGCAGGTGCGGGGTGAAGACCAGATCGGACCCGCTCTCCAGACGCGTGAGCATGGCGCGCATTTCGTTCAGATGCCGGTGCGTGTTGCCGATACCATACGCGCGATAGTCGTCCGCCACCTCGCCGAAGAGGAGGTCGCGTTTGGCGGCGTTCCCGGCACCCGTCACGCCGCTCGCGGAATTGGCGATGATCGGCGCGCCCGGTGCGATGACCCCCGCCTCGATCAGAGGAGCGACGGCAAGCAGAATCGACGTTGGGTAGCAGCCCGGGTTGGCGACGATCGCCGCCGTTTGGATTTCCCCCCGCGCCAGCTCGGTGAGACCGTACGGCACGTCGTCACGGCCGTTGCCGGGCCGCAGATCCGCTGAGAGGTCGATGACCCGCGCTCCAGCCGCCGCTGCCGCGTTCGCCCAGGTTGCCGACGCACCGTGCGGCAGCGAACTGAACACCAGCGCGGCCGCTCCGAGCGCCGCATCCTCCGTGGCGATGAAGGTGACGGGACGACCGCGCACGTGCACGGTCTGCCCGCGTTGCTCATTGGCCGTGGCGAAGGCCAGTTCCAACGCGGGATGTCGATGGATGAGTGCGCAAAGCTCGCGACCAGCGTAACCGCTGGCCCCGAGCACGCCGACGGGGATCCTATTCACACGGAATGCATAATAATGCATATTGGGAACGTCAACTGCTCGGTTCGTTTTCCTTCTCCTCCCAGGTACCCATGGCGAACAAGTCTTCGCGACACGCGGCCATTCTCGAGATTACCGGCTCGCACGCCGTTGGCAGTCAGGAAGAACTCCGTCAGCAACTCGCCCGTCGTCGGGTTCACGTCACACAGGCCACGCTCTCTCGTGACCTCCGGGAACTGGGGCTCGTACGCGTTCCGACGGAAACGGGCGCCCGCTACGTTCGGCAGGAGGCGCTCGCGGACGAGGCCAAGCCGTCGCTCGAGGCGCTGCTCCCCCAGCTGTTCGCCAGCGTCTCTGGCGTCGGCGAGTTGGCCGTCCTCCACACTGTCTCGTCGGGCGCGCAACCGATATCGGAGGCGATCGACGCCGAGGGGTGGGCGGAGATTCTCGGGACGATCGCCGGGGAGAACACGATCCTGGTTGTCTGCCGTTCGGCAGCAGCGCGCCAGGCCGTGGTGACCCGCCTCACCGAACTCGCCCGCAAGACCTGAGGAACGCCCGGGAGACCCGATCGGGAGTAGCCTCGACCCACACGCCTCCCAATTGACGGCAGCGGCTTGAATGATTAAATATGCAAACTGTCTGCATAAACTGTTTGCCCTCAGGAGCCGTCATGCCTCGCACCATCGCCCTCGCCTATTCCGGCGGACTCGACACTTCGATCATCGTTCCCTGGCTGCGCGAGCACTACGACGCACGCGTCATATGCGTTGCGGCAAACATTGGCCAGGGCGCCGATGAACTCCGCGGGGTGCGCGAGAAGGCGCTCGCGTCCGGTGCCGCCGAGTGCTTCGTCGAGGACCTTCGGCAGGAATTCGTGGAAGATTTCATCTTCCCAACGCTCCGCGCCGGCGCGATCTACAATAGGAAGTACCTCCTGGGCACGTCCATGGCCCGGCCGTTGATCGCCCGCCGCCAAGTCGAGATTGCCCGGCAGGTCGGCGCCGAGGCGCTTGCCCACGGCTGCACCGGAAAGGGCAACGATCAGGTGCGCTTTGAGCTCACCTATGCCAGCTTCGCCCCCGACCTTCCCGTGATCGCTCCGTGGCGCGAATGGGATATCCGGAGCCGCGAAGACGCTATTGCCTATGCGCACTCGCGGGGTATTCCGGTGGCTGCGACGAAAGAGAAGATCTATTCGCGCGACGCCAACATCTGGCACTTGTCGCACGAGGGCGGGATTCTCGAGGATCCGAATGCGGCGCCGCCGGACGACTTGTTCATGCTCACCACCAACCCCACCGAAGCGCCGGACGCGCCCGAGGACGTGGTGATTGGATTCGAGCACGGGACGCCGGTATCGGTCAACGGCATGGTGCTTCCGCCGGTGGAATTGCTGGTGGCGCTCAACAGGATTGCGGGCCGCCACGGCGTCGGACGCATCGACCTGGTGGAAGACCGGCTCGTCGGCATGAAGTCGCGCGGCGTCTACGAAACCCCCGGCGGCACGCTGCTGTACGCGGCACACAGCGAGCTCGAACAGCTGGTTCTCGACCGCCGGACGCTTGCCGCCAAGGACATGGTTGCGCCTCGATATGCCGACTTGGTGTACGAGGGCCGTTGGTGGTCGACGGAGCGCGAGGGGTACGATGCGTTCGTCAATGTCACGCAACAGCGTATTACAGGTACCGTCACGCTGCGCCTGTTCAAGGGTTCGCTGAGTGTCGTGGGCCGTCAGAGCGTGCACGCCCTGTACGACGAACGGTTCGTCACCTTCGGCGAGGACGACGTCTACCAGCAGAGCGACGCGGGCGGTTTCATCCGTCTGTTTGCGCTGCCCGGTCGGGTCCGTGCGCTCAAGGATCAGGAAATGGCTGCCGAGGCCAAGGACGAAAACGGCGCTCCGTCCAAGCCGTCGCTGGCCATCGCGTGAGCGGTCGCCCGGCTCCGGCTGCGGCCGGCAAGGCACACAAGCTATGGGGTGGGCGGTTCGGCGGCGGCCCCGCCCCTGCGTTCGACGCGCTCAACAATTCCATCGGGATCGATTTTCGACTCTGGCCCTTCGACATCGCGCTGTCCAAGGCCTGGGCCGTTGGGCTGTGGAACGCCGGTGTGCTTACGCTGGACGAGAGCAAGGCCATGGAGTCGGGCCTCGATTCGGTGGCCCGCCGTTTCGAGGCAGGTGAAGCACCCGCGGCGTCCGACGAAGACATCCATACCATGATCGACCGGCTCCTGCACGAGGAAGTGGGCGAAGTGGCGTCGAAGCTTCACACCGGTCGGAGCCGCAACGATCAGGTCGCGACGGCCACCCGCCTGTGGACCATGGACGCACTCGGTCGCCTTGACCGGTCGGTTCGCGACCTGCAGGCGGTCGTCATCGAGCGTGCAACCGAAGTCGAGTCGGTGCTGATGCCCGCGTATACGCATCTGCAGCGGGCCCAGCCGGTCTCGGCGGCGCATTGGCTGCTGGCCCATTTCTGGCCCCTGGAACGGGATCGAACCCGCCTACGGGCTGCCGCACGGACCGCCGCCGTCCTTCCCCTCGGCGCGGGAGCGGTGGCCGGATCGGCGTATCCCATCTCTCGCACGTTGCTACAAGGAACGCTGGGATTCGATGCGCTGTCACCGAACTCCATGGACGCCGTGAGCGACCGCGATTTCGTGGCCGAAGTTCTCTTTGCCTGTACCTTGATGGCGACGCACCTTTCCCGATTCGCCGAGGATCTGATCATCTACGGCACAAGCGAGTTCGGGTTCGTGCAGTTCGGCGAGCGCTTCTCATCGGGATCCAGCATGATGCCGCAGAAGCGGAACCCGGATGCCCTGGAGATTGCCCGCGGCGCAGGCGCTCATCTTCTGGGCGACCTGACCGCCTTGCTGGCCACCCTCAAGGGCTTGCCGAGTAGCTACAACAAGGACCTCCAGGACGACAAGCGCACACTGTTTGACGCCGTCGATACGATGGCGCTCGTGCTCCCGGCTTTTGCCGGCAGCCTTGCCGAGGTGCAGTTCCGCCGCGAACGAATGCGCGCCGCCCTCTCCAGCGGGCTGATGGCGACCGACCTGGCGGACTATCTGGTTCGAAAAGGCGCCACCTTCCGCGACGCCCACGGGGCAGTCGGCCACCTGGTTCGGGAGGCAGAATCGCTGGGCGTCGAGCTCGATGCACTGCCGGATGCCTCGTTCGGCGCGGCCCATCGGCTATTCGGACCTGATGCCCGCGACGCCCTCTCTCCCGAGCGATCCGTCGAACACCGCGAAGTGGCCGGTGGAACTGGGGCCGCCGCTGTGAAGGCTCAACTCGCCGAAGCTCGGGCTGCGATCGCATAGAAGCGATCCGATTTCGGCAGGCGACGATCCGAGCGAAGCAGGGTAGAGGCACCTCAACGGCAGCCAGTGCATATAGTTCCTTTGTGAAGAGGAACAATAGCGCCAAGTAGCTGATTGCATGAATTATCCTTTTCGGATAGGATAATTAATGCCTTCATACGACGTCGGGACTGCTGCTTTTGTTGTCAGAGCGCCCAAGAAGTGGGTGGACAACGTCACATCACACCACATGCTTCCTGGCGTGGATTCCCGTAAGCGCGGGGTCCGCCGTGAATTGTCGTTTGAGGCTGTGGTGTTGCTCGCCGTGGTTCGATCGATGATCGATGAACTCGGGGTTCCGGTGCGACGGGCCGTCGAGATAGCCGAGCAGGCGCTCCGCAACGCTGATGGATCGGTGAAGTTTCCGAGCGGAACCAGCTTCTCCATAGAACAGGAGCTGGTCGTGCGTGACGTGCGGCAACGGCTGTTGGAAGCGGCGGAGTCGGTACCGCGGATTCGTCGTGGGCGCCCCCCTAGACACCAAGACCCGCCGTCGGCCTTCTGACCCTGCCTAAGCAGAAGAGCCGGGAGATCCGATATGGATCTCCCGGCTCTTCGACGCTACAGACTCGCCTTCTTACTCGGCCAGGCGGGACACGTTCTCCGCCGCTGGGCCCTTGGCGCCCTGCACGACATCGAACTCAACAGCTTCCCCTTCGGCCAGGGTCTTGAAGCCGTTGCCCTGAATCGAGCTGTAGTGGACGAAGCAGTCCTTTTCGCCGCTGTCCGGGGTGATGAAGCCGAAGCCTTTCGCGTCGTTGAACCACTTCACCTTGCCTGTCGTACGCATGTCCCACTCCTGAAAGTACCCATTGTCTAGGGAGCGGAACGCGCCGTACCCCGACAATTCCTGAAGCCGCAGATCGCCAGAGCGCCGCGGGGCCTATATGAGCCGAGCCAAGACCCTGAGGCCTTGGCTCAGCGCGGGCAAAGGTAGTATTCCGGATTTATCGGGTCAATACCAGGTTAATGGTCGCCATTTCCGGTAATTCTTCGCATATCTCCCGGCGCTGACGGAGCGGTCGAAACCCTGGAGTTGGCCTTGCCGCATCAGCGGGGCGCGGTCCGCGCGACTTCTGGCCCCCTGCCCAGCATGAGTATCTTGGGGTTCGTCCTCTTGATGGAGTCTTCGTGAGTTTTCGCAGTCGCAGACAGACGGTGACAACGTGGGTGGGAAACGTCCCGGTGGGTTCTGAATACCCCATCGTGGTGCAGTCGATGACCAACACCGATACGGCCGACCCGATTGCTACCGCGCAACAGGTGGTGGCGCTGGCCCGTGCGGGTTCACAGCTGGTACGCGTGACGGTGAACAACGAGGGTGCCGCACAGGCCGTTCCGGAAATGGCTCAGCGTGTGCGCGATGCAGGCATTGATGTGCCCATTGTTGGCGATTTCCACTACAACGGCCACCTGCTCCTCGCCAAGTACCCGGTGTGTGCGTCGACCCTGGCCAAGTACCGCATCAATCCGGGAAATGTCGGCGGCAAGCGTCGCGACGAGAACTTCCGGACCATTGTCCAGATTGCCGTGGACAACGACCGTCCGGTGCGCATTGGGGTCAACTGGGGCTCGCTCGACCAGGACCTGTTGACACAGATGATGGATGCCAACGGCCGGGAAGTCGTCCCACTGGACGCCAAACAGGTATACATCGAAGCGATGCTGGCCAGTGCGCTCCGGTCCGCCGAGCTGGCGGAAGATGTCGGGCAGGGACACGATCGAATCATCATTTCGGCCAAGGTCTCCGGCGTGCAGGACCTGGCCACGGTGTACCGCCTACTGGCCGCGCGTTGCGACTACCCGCTTCACCTGGGCCTGACCGAAGCCGGCATGGGACTCAAGGGCGTGGTCGCCAGTACCGCCGGGCTCTCCATTCTTCTCTCTGAAGGAATCGGTGACACGATCCGTGTTTCACTGACACCCAAGCCCAACGGCGACCGCACCGAGGAAGTACTCGTCGCCCAGCAGATTCTGCAGTCACTCGAGTTGCGGAGCTTTTCTCCTCAGGTCACGGCGTGTCCGGGATGCGGGCGCACGACGTCGACCTTCTTCCAGCACATGGCGGAGGACATCCAGACCTACCTGCGCGAGCAGATGCCCGTGTGGCGCATCCGGCATCCCGGCATCGAGGAGATGAAGGTGGCGGTGATGGGATGTGTGGTGAACGGTCCCGGAGAATCGAAGCACGCCAACATCGGGATCTCCCTGCCGGGCACTTTCGAGGAGCCGAAGGCCCCGGTCTACGTGGACGGTGAGCTCGCCTGCACGCTGCGCGGCGATCGTATCGTCCAGGAATTCCTGGTCATGCTCGACGACTACGTGAAGCGCACGTATCCGGAAACGCCGGTCGGCGTCGGCTGACCAAGCAAGGGGGTAGGGTCCCGGCCGAGTGTGCGCCGCCGGGCTATCTCCTCAGATGCGACTGGTCGAAGCGTGCGGCTGCTCGAGGTGTTCGAGCGCTTCCACCACGTGCGCGAACTCCTGCATGATCGTCGCTGTGAATCCCTGCTCGAGCAGGCGCTCGTACAGCCGACGATACCACCGGATAGTTCCGGCCTTCCCCCACGGGAACCGTCCCCAGACGGATTCAGGATCAATGGTCCGGCTGAGGTCGGCGAGGATCGTGCTCGCCGTGTGGATCGCATCCGCCGCACAGACCCAGCGGGCCGGCTCCGGAGCCAGCTTCAGCCGATCGAGAAAGTCGGCCTTCCGCTCGTCCAGCGAGAGTTCCACACCGTCGTCATCCGCGAGCCGGACCGTGACGGCGAGCGCTGTCTCCAGTGCCGCGACTCCAAACTTGTCGGCGATCCGCTGATCCAGCATCTCGCGAGTCTGCTTGTCTCGAATGGAGTCGGCCACCACGTCCTGAAGAATACCGGCGACGATCGTCTGCTCATCCTGCTCGTATTTCGTCAGGATGATGGCGACGTTCGCTGCGTGCGTGCCATACGGGAGCCGCATGTTCTTCCGCACCTCACGGTCGTTGTGCTTGGCCGCGAAGGCGAGCGCATGATTGATGCGGTCGGAATACCCGTGGAGCATCGTGAAGGCTTCGGTCGAGGGACACGTCTTCCAACTGGCATCTAACCTAGCGCGGGGCGGGGCTCCGGGCGAGGCATGGCGAACCACTCGACGATTCGTGTCAGCCCCGCGACGTCCTCCGCATCGAACCCGTCGACCACCGCGGCGTCGACATCGAGCACGGCCAGCAGCACTCCCTGCAGGTCAAATACCGGAATCACAACTTCCGACTTGGCCCGGGCATCGCAGACAATGTGATCCGGAAAGTCCTCCACGTTCCGCACCAGAGCCGGGCGCCCGCTGGCGGCCACAGAACCGCAAACCCCGCGGCCGAACGCAATCTCCAGACAACCCAGTGTGCCCTGATACGGACCGACGCGAAGGGTCTGCCCGGGGTCGACCACCCGGTAGAAGCCCGTCCAGAGAAACCCAAAGGCGTGATGGATCACGGCGCTCATGGTCGCCATGGCCGTGATCTCGTCGTTCACGCCGTCCAGTATGCTGTCGAGGTGCAATCGGAGCGTGGCGTACGCGTCGGGCTTTGGAATGCCACGCAGATCGAGGGTCGTTTCGGCCATATCAACGGGAGATGAGCGCCGCCAGTTGTGCGTTAATGAGAAACAGGGCCACCGCTTGCACGATGATCCCGACCCCAGAACCCAACAGGCCGAGCCGCCTCCCATCGAACCAGCCGATCAGAGCAATCGCGACGCCGACGGCCACGGCACCCAGATCGAGGCCGAGATTGAGCCAGAGCAGTCGGTCCAGCCGCGTGGCCCCTGAGACGTCGCGAAGGCCGAGCCCCTGCCAGGCCACCGCCATGTAGGCGATTTCGAGCACGCCCCAGAGGATCATCTGCGCGGCAAAGTGCCGCAGCATCGTGGTGGCGGGACGGCGCCACGCCACGACGGCGAATACCAGGGTTCCGATCAGCACGCTGCCGCCCCCCCAGATCAGGAGGCGGAACAGGTGCATCTGCTCGGCGCGGAGTAGGGTGTCGGCGAACATGCGGGTGGATGGCGTTTGATTGGCGAACACCGGATCCTAGCGTATCGTGGCGCCCGACCGGAAGCGCGCGGCCCCACCAATCGTCCCTCCCACGACCAGTTGACGCGCCGCTCCCGGGCCCACTAGCTTAGGCGGACCATGACGACCCTCCGCATGCACCATCGCTCGCATCACCACCACGGCTCCACGGGCCGGGGCAAGGCACGCGTGCGCGGATAGTCGTTCGGATCATCCCTCGCTTGTTCTTGCTGGCCCGTCATTGATTGACGGGCTTTTTCTTTTTTCCCCTCGGGTACTCGCATGTTGAGAATCGCTCTTCCGAACAAAGGACGGCTCGCCGATGAGGCGCGCGACCTGTTTCGGGATGCAGGGTTGGAAATTCGGACGCGAAGCGATCGCGCACTCACCGCGTCGTTGGGTGGTGAATTCCAGGCGCTCTTCGTCCGGGCCCAGGACATTCCCGAATTCGTAGCCGACGGAGCGGCCGACGTCGGCGTCACCGGGCTGGATCTGGTGCGCGAATCCGAGCGTCCGGTGCGCGTGGTGGCCGACCTGGAGTTCGGCTTCTGCCGGCTGGCGGTGGCCGCGCGCGAGGAGAGTCCCGCACGCAAAGTGGAGGATCTGCCCGCTGGGATCCGCGTCGCGACGACGTTCCCCCGAATTGCCGCGCGCTTCTTCGCCGACAAGGGCTGCAAGGTGGAGATCGTTCCGATTTCCGGCGCGGCGGAAATCGCACCGCACATCGGGATCGCCGACGTAATCGTCGATCTCGTCTCGACCGGGTCGACGCTCCGCGTCAACGGCCTCCGGGAAGTGGAGACGGTGATGGAATCGACCGCCCGGTTGATCGTCGCCGAGCGGTCCGACCGGCTCGACCAGGCGCAGCAGGCGGCGGTCGAGGACCTGGCCGATGCGCTTCTCTCGGTTCTGCGCGCCCGCGGCCAACGCTATCTGATGGCCAACGTGCCGCGCGACCAGATGCCGCAAGTCCGGGATATCGTCCCGGGTCTGAACGGTCCGACGGTCATCGATATCCTGAACGGCGGAACCATGGTGGCGGTTCACGCGGTCGTTCCATCGGCCGGCGTGTTCCGCACCGTAGCTCGACTCAAGGCGCTCGGAGCACAGGGCATCCTGATCACCCGCATCGAGAGGCTCATGGCATGAGTGCCGCGCCCGTGCTCCGCTACTTCGGGGCCCTCGACGGCCTCGATGCCGTTACGCGAACGACCCTACTCGATCGCACGACGTCCCGTGATTCCCATGTGCGGGAGACCACGGCGGCGATCCTGGACGACGTGCGATCTCGCGGCGACCTGGCCCTCCGTGAGCTGGCCGTGCAGTTCGATCGTGTGACGCTCGGAAGCCTCGAGGTCCCGCGCAAACAATGGAAGACCGCGCTCGACGGCACGCCACACGCCCTGCGGCGGGCCATGGAGCGAAGCGTCGAGAATATCGCGTCCGTCCATCGAGCGTTTCTCCCCACCGTTACCGAGACATCGCCCGAACCGGGCATCGTCATCGGACGTCGCCCCGATCCGTTGGGCCGCGTGGGAGTCTATGCGCCCGGTGGGCGCGCGGCGTATCCAAGCAGCGTGCTCATGGGTGCCGTTCCCGCTCGGGTCGCCGGCGTCCGCGAGATCATCGTCTGCTCGCCGCCCGGCCCGGACGGACTGCCGAGCGCGGTGGTGCTGGCGGCCGCCGAGTTGACCGATGCCGATCGGGTGTTCGCGCTCGGCGGCGCCGGCGCCATTGCGGCTCTCGCCTTCGGCACCGAGACGGTCTCGCGGGTCGACCGGATCGTCGGCCCCGGCAACGCGTTCGTTGCCGAGGCCAAGTTGCAGGTCTCGGGGGTGGTGAGCATCGATTCGCCGGCCGGACCGAGCGAGTTGCTCGTCATCGCCGACGCTGCAGCATCGGTGGAGACGGTGGCCCGCGAGTTGCTGGCCCAGGCCGAGCACGACCCACGCGCCTGTGTCGTGGCCGTGGTGGAGGGCGCCTCCATGGCGGCCGCGTTACGCGATATGCTCGACAGCATGCTTCCGACGCAGGAACGACGGGAGATCATCGAAGCGGCGTTGGCAGGGCAGGGTGCCATTCTCTGGGTCGACACGCTGCGAGAGGCGGTCGAGTGGAACAATGCCTACGCCCCTGAGCATCTGCTGGTGTGCGCCGCCGACCCGGAGGCCTGGCTCCCCGACCTCCGGAATGCCGGCACGGTCTTCCTCGGCGAAGCGGCATCGGTGTCCTTTGGCGATTACATGACGGGGGCCAATCACGTGCTTCCCACCGGTGGGCTTGCGCGCTGCTATTCCGGTTTGTCCACGCTCGATTTCTTCCGATGGACCACCTACCAGCGCGTCGACGCTGCCGCAGCCGCGCGGCTCGCGTTCGACGTCCACGCGTTTGCGGCGGCCGAGGGACTTCCCGGCCATGCGGCCGCCGCACGCGCGTGGAACGGAGAACGCTGAATGTCGAATCTCGTACGCGCCCTGCTCCGCGACCTGCACCCCTACGCGGCAACGGAAGCCGGCGACGCGGTGGACCTCAGCGACAATACCAGCCTCTGGGGGCCGCCCCCGGCGGCAGCCGACGCACTGCGTGCGCTGGATCCCGCGGCGCTGGCGCGCTACCCCGCCACGCCTCCGGCGACGCTCAATCGCGCGCTGGCCTCGTACGCGGCCGTCGGCGAAGACATGGTCGTCGCCGGATGCGGATCGGACGACCTGATCGACTGCGCGATGCGGTCGTTTGCCCAGCCCGGTGACACCATTGCCGTTGGAGTCCCGACCTTCTCCATGGTCCCCACCTTCGCGGCCATCAATGGCCTGCGCACGCACGCGATTCCATTCTCCGTCGACCTCGATCTCGATGTCGATGCGCTGTTGGCCCCGAAGCCCCAACTCGTTTATCTCTGCTCGCCCAACAACCCCACCGGCGCCGCGCTTCCACGCGCCACCATCGAACGTGTGCTGCGCGAAGCACCGGGTGTCGTGCTGCTCGATGAAGCATACGGCGAGTTCTGCGACGCGCCCGGGTTCGCGCTCGTGAAGCACCAGGAGCGACTGGTCGTCACCCGGACGCTGTCGAAGGCGTTCGGGCTCGCCGGACTTCGCATCGGGTACGCCGTGCTCGCGCCGGCGCTGGCACGCGCCCTGGAGACCGTTCGCGGACCGTACAAGCTGAACGTAGCCGCGGTGGCGGCGGCGGTAGCGTCGCTCACCGATGGGCTGCCCTGGGTACGGGCGCACGCCCGGGAAGCCATCGAGATTCGCGAGCGGCTCGCGCTCCAGTTGGCATCCCTCGGGCTGTCCCCACTCCGTTCGGACGCCAACTTCTTGTGCGTCCCGTGTCGGGACGCCGCGCGAGTCGCCGAGGTGCTGCTGGCACTGGGGGTTGCCGTCCGTCTCCTGCGCGGACTGCCGGCGATCACCCCGTCCCTTGCCGCGTCCCGTGGCGCGGCCCTGAGAATCGGCGTCGGGCCCTGGCCCGTCATGGAGCGCCTTGTCTCGGCGATCCGCGCGGAGGCGGCAGCATGCGCGTGACGGTGTTCGACTATGGTGCCGGTAACCTGCATTCGTTGATCAAGGCGCTCGAAGCGCCATCGTGGACCGTGAAAGTGCAATCGGACCCGGCCAGGGCGGCGGAGACGGACGTCCTGGTCCTTCCCGGCGTCGGAGCGTTTGCGAGCGCGGTCGAGCGCCTGGCGCCGGGTGCGGTTGCCGTACGCGACGCACTCGATCGCGGCCTGTCGTGCATCGGCATCTGCCTGGGCATGCAGTTGCTCTTCGACGAGAGCGAGGAGGGCCCCGGTCGAGGATTGGGAGTGTTTCCGGGACGCGTCCGGCGGTTGCAGGCCGGACGCGTTCCGCAGATCGGCTGGAACCAGCTCGTCGACGTTTCCGAGCCCGCCATTCAGCGGAGTGCGCTCGGCGACGTGTACTACGCCAACAGCTTCGTCTGCGCACCCGTCGACGAGCGCGTGATCACGGCGTGGAGTCGCCACGACGACGACCGGTTTCCCGCCGCGGTTCGCGCCGGCGCGGTGCTGGGTGTTCAATTCCATCCCGAAAAGAGTTCACAACCGGGAGTCCGGATGCTGCACGAGTTTCTGCAGGAGGCACGCGGATGATCGCCATCCCCGCCATCGATCTGCGCGGCGGCGCCTGCGTCCAACTCGTCGGCGGATCGTACGCCAAAGAGCGTGTCCGCCTCGACAAACCGGTGGCCGTCGCCCGCCGGTGGGCAGAGTGTGGGTTCCAACATTTGCACCTGGTGGATCTGGACGCCGCCACAAGCCGCGGGGACAACGCCGCCGTCATCACGGCCATACTCGACGACGCCGATATCGACGTGCGGGTGGGCGGCGGCGTTCGCACGACGTCGCGCGTCGAAGAGTTGCTCGCCGCGGGCGCTCGCTACGTGACCGTAGGCACCCGCGCCGTGGAAGACCCCGATTGGCTCGCCGATCTGTCGGCCGCCCACCCGGGTGCGGTGATTGTCGCTGCGGACGTTCGCGAGCGTCGGGTGGTCACGCACGGATGGAGCCGCGCGCAGACCATGGACATCCTCGAATTCCTTGCGGACGTGGAGGATCTTCCCCTGGGTGGAGTACTGGTAACCGCCGTGCATCGCGAGGGTCAGATGATGGGACCGGATCTCGTGCTGATGGACGACCTCACGGAAGCCTCCGATCTCCCGATCATCGCCTCGGGAGGCGTTGCCAGCCGCGACGACCTCCAGGCCCTCGCGCATCGTGGGGTTTCGGCCGCTGTCATCGGGATGGCGCTGTACACCGGCGCGCTCGATCCCTACGCCATTGCAGAGGAGTTTTCGGAATGAAGCCGCTGCGTCGAACGACCAGGGAAACCGACGTCACCGTCCGGCTCGCCACTCCCGGCGAGTCGGCGCGCGTCGAGACCACAATTCCCTTTCTCGATCACATGCTCGGGACGCTGACCCGTTATTCGGGCCTCGATCTCGCGATCACAGCCCATGGCGATCTCCCACATCATCTCATCGAAGACGTGGCGATCACGATGGGGATGTTTCTGGCGTCCTACGCGCCCGCCACCGCCGCGCGCTATGGCGATCGCACGATTCCCATGGATGACGCGCTGGTGCAGTGCGTGGTCGATCTCGGCGGACGGCCGTACTACCGCGGACCGCTTCCGAGCAGTCTGTACGACCATTGGATGCGATCCTTCAGCGACAATGCGCGAGCCACCCTCCACCTTCGGGTGATTCGCGGCACCGACCGCCACCACGTGGTGGAAGCGGCGTTCAAGGCGCTGGGGCTCGCACTCCGGGATGCGTTGCGTGAGACCGGCGCGGTGTTCAGCACCAAAGGCACCGCGGTGATTGAATCGAGGGATGCGTGATGGGTCGAATTGACGGCGGTTCGAGGGAGGAGGCGTCGTGTTGAGCCGCCGGGTGGTGGTTTGCCTCGACGTGCGGGGCGGCCGCGTGGTCAAAGGGGTGGAATTCCAGTCGCTCCGCGACATCGGCGATCCCGTGGAGCTGGCGCAGCGATACGAGCACGCGGGCGCCGATGAGATCGTCTTCCTCGACATCTCGGCGAGCCAGGAAGCCCGGCGTACGCTGCTCGATGTCGTCCGTCGTACGGCCGAGGCGCTGTTCATTCCGCTCACGGTGGGCGGCGGGATCGGAAGCGTGGCCGACATCGCCGCGGCACTTCGGGCCGGCGCCGATAAAGTCAGCATGAACAGTGCGGCGGTGGCGAATCCGGAGCTCCTCACCGAGGCGGCTGCCCGGTTCGGAGCGCAGTGCGTGGTCGCCAGCATCGACGCCAAGCGCGAAGGTGGCTCGTGGCGCGTATTCACGCACGGGGGATCTCGTCCGACCGAACTCGACGCACTCGAATGGGCAGAAGTGTGTGCCCGGCGCGGCGCCGGCGAGATCCTGCTGACCAGCATCGATCGTGATGGATCTGGCGCCGGCTATGATATCGAGCTGACCCGGAGCGTCGCCGACCGTGTATCCGTGCCCGTCGTGGCATCGGGCGGTGCGGGGAGCGCCGCCGACGTGGTGGAGGTCCTGCGTGACGGCGCCGCAGACGCGGCGCTCGTGGCCGGCATCGTCCATGACGGCCGTTGTTCGGTGGCCGATATCAAGGCCGGCATGATCGGCGCCGGCCTTCCGGTGCGGGCGGCATGACCGCGGCGAACACCCAGGTGCTGCTCGAAGCGGTGGTCGACGTGGCCCGTCTCGCCGGCGCCACCGCGCTTCCATACTTTCGCACGACGCTGGCCGCCGAGGCCAAGGCCGATGGATCGCCAGTGACGATTGCCGATCGCAACGCCGAACGGGCGGCGCGCGAGTGGATCGCCCGTCGGTTTCCCGGTGATGGGATCCTCGGCGAGGAGTTCGGCGAGGAGCGACCGAACGCGCCGCGCCGGTGGATCGTCGACCCCATCGACGGCACGAAGTCGTTCATTCGCGGCGTTCCCCTCTGGGGGTCGTTGGTGGCAGTGACCGACGGTGGCCGGGTGATGGCAGGGGCCGCCTACTTTCCGGCGATCGATGAGCTCGTAGTCGCCGCCGTCGGCGAGGGTGCCTGGTGGAATGGCGTGCGTTGCCACGTGTCCGGCGTGAATGCGCTCGCGACGGCGACGATCACCACGACGGACGAACGCTTTCTCGATCACCCCGCGTGGGGGGACCGGTGGCATGCGCTCGCCCCACGTGTCGCCGTCGCTCGAAGCTGGGGCGACTGCTTTGGATACCTGATGGTCGCCACCGGGCGGGCGGAGGCCATGGTGGATCCCGTACTCTCAGCTTGGGATGCCGCGCCGTTCTTGCCGATCATCGCCGAAGCCGGCGGCGTGTTCACCGACTGGAACGGGCAGGCCACCATCCGCGGCGGAAGCGCCATCGCGACCAACCGCGCACTCGCGGCGGAAATCCGAACGGCGCTCGGTTGCCCCCAGGTCCCGACACAACCTCACGAGGGAGACGCTTCAAATGCTGGATCTCGATCAGCTTGACTTCGAGAAGGGTGGCGGTCTGGTCACCGTGGTCGCGCAGGACGCCGCCTCCGGATGCGTGCTGATGCTGGCCTACGCCGATCGGGAGGCACTGGAGCGCACCCTCCAGACCGGAGAGATGCACTACCGATCGCGCACGCGCGGGTTGTGGCACAAGGGCGCGACGAGCGGCAACCGGCAACGCGTGGTGTCGCTGACCGCCGACTGTGACGGCGATGCGGTACTGGCGCTCGTGGAACCCATGGGCCCGGCCTGCCACACGGGCCGTCCGTCGTGCTTCGACGCGCCTTCGTTTTCGTCCGACACGCTCGCGCGGCTCGACTGCACGATCATCGAACGTTCCGCGCAGCCCGATGCCCCGGAGAGCTATACCCGCCGGCTGCTCGACGACCGCAACCTGCGCCTCAAGAAGATCGGCGAGGAAGCCGCGGAATTCGTACTCGCGTGTGCCGATTGCGATCTCGATCGCGCCACGAACGAGGCCGCCGATCTGTGGTACCACAGCCTCGTGGCACTGCATGCCGCGGGCGGGGGGTTGGCCGGAATCCTCACCATCCTCGAGGCTCGAGCTGGGTCCGCCCGCTAGAATCGCACCGCCAGCCAAGGGGGCACCTTGGTGGTGTCTCCCACGAATCCGAATCGAATGTCGTGCATGTACTCGGTGGCCACACGCCGGATGTCCTCGGGCGTGACCGTTCGGAGAGACGCCACGAAACTCGCCGCCCGCCGATAGTCCCCATCGTACAGTTCGGCGCGCGCCAGGAATGACGCCTGGTCCGCATTGGTCTCGTTCTTGAGGAAGTAGTCGGTAATGAACTGGCCGACGAGCGTCGTCAGCCCCTCCGGATCTACCAGGGTCGTCTTCAGGCGCTGCACCTCGTACGCCATGGCGTTGAGCGCCGCTCCTGGATTGGTCGTCGTGACGTACAGACCACCCACGCCGATGGCCCCCTCGAGAAACGGTGCTTCCACGGCATACGCCAGATGCTGACGCGAGCGCACTTCGGCGAACATGCGACCACTTAGGACCGCGGTTGCGATCCGAAGCGCTGCGTAATCCGGGGTGCCCGCTCGAGGACCCGGGTAATAGCCGAGTATGTAATTCGTGGCGAGCGGTCGGGAGAGTTCGGCCACATGCGCCGAGTCCGGTGTCAGCCTGGGGGGCGGTTCCCACGTGTACGAGCCAACCGGCAGCGTGCTCAGCGTGGTGCGGATCGCACGTTCCAGTTCCGGTCGGTCGATGTTCCCCACCACGACGACCAACAAACGAGATTGGACGACCTGTTGGTCGTGGTAAGCACGTACGTCGGCCAGAGTCAGCGCCGCCAGCGATGCCGGCGTTCCGCTGGGGTCCAGTCGGTACGGATGATTCGCATAGAGCAGCCGGTCCGCAAGCCGTGCCACCGCGACATCCGGATCAGCCGCCGATTGGAGCGCCGCGGTAATCATCTGCCGACGGCTACGCTCGACGTCGCTGGAGTCCAACCGCGGCTCCACGAGCCGGTCGGCAAACACCGCCCAACTCGAATCGAAAGACTGACGCAAGGTCCGGAGACCGAACGCCGTCCAATCCAGCGATGGCTGGATCACGATCGTCGCGCCAGTTCGGGCGGTGACCGCGCGCAGCGCCTCGCGCGGGAATCGGCGTGTTCCCCCATCCGATGCATTCAGCATCAGGGCCTCGATCCCGGCGGTCTGCTCGGTGAGCTGACGCGTACCACCAAGCAGATACACGTTGGCGGCCACGACGTCGTTCGCTCCGTTGTGGCGGAGAATCACCCGCACGCGGTTTACCGTGAAGCTGGTCGTGCTGGTGTCCACGGGTCCTTGTTGTGCCCCGGCCGGGACGGCCAGCACCAGACTCGCCAGCGCGATTCCGATGGCGCGCATCACCGCTTGTCCCCCCAATGCGTGAGCTCCTCGGTCGTGAGCCGGATCGTCCGGTTGGCCTGGCGGTCAATCAGCACCCCGCGCACGTGTGGCTTGCCCACGATGTACTTGCGGGCGTAGCGCTGCAGATCGGGCACCGTTTCGTGGGCCATGGCGTCCACGTACCCGAGATAGTAGTCGAGCCCGGTCACCGCCCACCAGAAGCCGAGTTGATGCGCGAAACCCGAAGCCCGTTCCAATCCGAACATCGTTCCGGTTATGCGCTGTCGCTTGATCGGTTCCAGCTCCGCCGCCGTGAAATATCCGGAATCGGCAAACGCTCGGATCTCGGATTCCAGGGCCGTGATCGCTTCCCGCACATGTGCGGGCGAAGTTTCTCCACTGATCGTGATTGGACCCACATGGTTCTGCGTGTAGTAGTTCACCCCCAGCGATTCGAACAGACCGCTGTCGACCAGACGGTGGTGGATCCGAGAATCCGGCTGGTTCAGCACGTCCGAGAACACGTCGGCGGCATACGTGGACGCCGGGTCCTTCGAGGCACTCGGCCCCTGCCACTGAAACATCACCACGGCCGTCGAGATCGGCTCCTCCACCAGCACGCCCGTGTCGTGCGGCAATGGAGGCACCGGTGGAATCGGCCACGTGGTGAACGGATCGACGCCTCGCGGCCAGGATCCAAATATCCGGCGGGCTGCCGCGAAGACGTGGGCCGGATCGACATCCCCGGCGATGATGAGCGCCGAGTTGTTCGGCACATAGTAGCGATGCTGGATCTCCCGCATCTGCGCCGGTGTCGTGCGCAGAATGGCGGCCCGCTCTCCCAGAGGGTTCTTGCGCGGCCAGAACGTCCCCCAGAGGGCCTGCCCCATGGCTTGTTGAAATGTGAATCCGGGTTCGGATTGGTCGCGATCGTATTCCCCGATCACCACGGCGCGTTCGCGGTCCAGCTCGTCTTCGCGGAATAGCGGTTTCATGACGGCCGACGCCATCAACCGCATCCCGGCATCGAGACTGTCCGACGGCAGCGTGAGGTAGTAGTTCACCCGCTCCTCTTGCGTAGAGCCATTGAAGTCGGCTCCCAGCGACGACGCCCGCTGTGGGAACGCGTCCGGTTCTGGATAGTCCGAATCGGCCCGGAAGAACATGTGCTCGTACATATGCGCAAGGCCTTCGTATCCCGAATCCTGGGTGAACGAACCGTTGCGAACGTCGATCTCGACGGTGGCAAGGGGAACACCGTGATTCTCCACGACGATCACTTCGAGACCATTGGGCAGCACGGCGCGCCGGATGCTGCGTTCCAGCTCCGTTCGCTGCCCCCAGGCGACACCGGCCGCAATCGCCAGCAACGCGATCACCCGCCGGAGGATGCACCCGGGCTGTAGCGGCCCACGGTGGACCGGTGTTTCTTTTCTGTTCACCATGACTCCCACGTCTGCGGCACTAGATGCTCTGGTCGCTCGGCTCGGCCACAACCGCGTCCAGCGGAATGTCGTACTTGCGCCGTTCACCACTTTCAAGATCGGTGGACCGGCAGATCTCTTCTTCGAAGCAGCGAGCGCCGATGAGGTGGCTGAAGCCGTCGGTGCCGCTCGGGCGTTCGAGGTCCCGATCTTCCTGCTCGGTCTCGGTGCAAATATCCTAGTCGGTGACCGCGGGATCCGCGGCCTGGTGGTTCGCAATGTGGCGAGACACTGGTCGGTTTCCGATCACGGGCTTCTCTGGTCCGAAACCGGCGCCGTGATTGCCGATCTCATCCGCGAGATGGTCGCCCGCGGGTGGAGCGGCCTCGAGCACTTCGTGGGGATTCCCAGCACGGTCGGTGGCGCCATTTGGCAGAATCTCCACTTCCTGTCACCTGCGCCGGCACGTGAACGCACCGTGTTCATCGCCGAGATCTTTCGGTCAGTCGAGGTCTTGGAGCTTACCGGCACGCGTCAAACGCTTCTCCACGATGACATGCGATTCGGCTACGACACCAGCCGCTTGCATGACGGGCGGGAGATTGCCCTCTCAGCCACATTTCAGCTCACCCCGGGTGCCCCCGCCGACATGCACCGGACAATGCAGGAAAATCTCAGCTGGCGCGGGGCGCGTCATCCCTGGTTGGATTGGTACCCCAGTGCCGGCTCCATTTTCCAGAAGATCGAAGGGCAGGGAGCTGGGCGACTGATCGACGGCGCCGGACTCAAGGGACACCGGCATGGCGGTGCGCAGATTTCCCATCTCCACGCCAACATCATCGTCAATCTCGGCTCTGCGACGGCGCAGGACGTCCGAGAGTTGATCTCCATGGCCCAGAGCGCCGTTGAACGTCAGTCCGGACTTCATCTCACCCCGGAGATCGGATTCGTCGGGGAGTTCTAGGCAACCGATCGACCGGCCCAGATCCGCCTGACAGATCGACGGTTGATACCACTATATGTGAGCAAGACGGCTAATAGTGGCGCTATAATGCCGTTGTTATGATTGTAAGTCACGATTTCAGCCATACTGCCCACTGCTCTTCCGCCAGCCCGATAGTCAGTTGATTTCCATTCCGAACCAAGGGCATCTGGAGTAGCAACGGCTCTTCCACCAACAGGTCCAGCCACCGCTGGTCCCCGTACATCGCCTGGCGCAAGCCGAGCTCTCCGTACCGACTGGATTCGCTGTCCACGAGCGCTTTCACCCCGAACTTCTGCACGAAACGTGTCAACTCTCCAGCGGACGCGGCCCTTTCCTTGAGGTCGACGAAGTGGGTTTTGATACGTCGCTCGGAGAAGAAACGAAGCGCTTTCCTCGTATCGGCGCTCTTTTTGACACCAAAGATCTGTATGTCCACGCAGCCATCCTCCAGGATCGGCAACGCCCACGAAGTAGTCGAACCAGCGCCGAATGGCAATCACCCCACCTGACTCCACGACGTTCACACCTGCCTGGTGGGTCCCGGGCGCGCACGCACAGACTCTCTGGGGAAAGTTTGCGCGGCGCATTTCGCTTCCCTCGGCTGGTTATCTCGAGCGCTGGGATACCGCCGATCACGACTTCCTCGACGTCTTCCGTGTTCCAGCTCCGGTGGGCGCCCCTCGACTCCTGATACTCCATGGCCTCGAGGGTACGATTCGGTCCCACTACGCCCGAGGGATACTCCAGCGCGCAGCTGCAGCCGGCTGGGCAGCCGATCTCTTGATCTTCCGGGGCTGTGGGGCCGAACTGAATCGGGCGCCCCGGTTCTACCATTCGGGCGAGACGGGTGATCTGGCGTTCGTAGCGGAACGCATCTCCCGCGAGCATCCGCACGCCCCACTGTTCCTGGTCGGATACTCACTTGGCGGGAACGTGCTACTGAAGTGGCTGGGGGATCGCGAGGCGGTACACCCGCCACAGGTCCGCGCCGCCGTCGCGGTGTCCGTGCCCTACGAGCTCGAGGCAGGTGCCGGTTATGTCCATCGAGGCTTCTCACGGGTGTACGAGCGCCACTTTCTGCGCACGCTCAAGAAGAAGGCAGTGGCCAAGCTCAAGCGCTTTCCAGGGCTCGTGGACGCGGCGGCACTCGAGGCAGCAGACACCATGGTGGCCTTCGACGAGGCAGTCACGGCGCGCATTCACGGGTTCGCGAACGCTCACGACTACTACCAGCGCTCCAGCGCCATTGGATTCCTCACCGGAATTCGCGTGCCGACGATGTTGATCAGCGCTTACGACGACCCATTTCTCCCACCAGAAGTTCTGCGTCAGATCGGTGCGCTTGCCGCCAGGAATTCGAACTTGCACCCGTGCTTCTCCGCTCGAGGTGGTCACGTCGGGTTCGTTTCCGGAGTTGTTCCCGGTCGGCCTGTCTACTTTTCCGAGAACGCCAGCATGGCATTTTTCCAGGCGCACTTGGAGGCGTAGCTCCGCAGGTATTACGATGAAGACGACTCTCCTCGTCATCCCCCTCTCAGCCGACAATTGAGTATGCGTCCCCACCCATGGTGATCTTCTGGTCCCTCGCGACGACAGCGGGATTACTGGTGCTCGTCTACCTGATGGTCGCCGGCGTACCGCACTCCGAACACATGGCCGAAACCGGCGCCGCGAGCCGCCCCCGTACTGGTCTTCCGATGCTGGGGGCGTTCTCCACGGGTGCCGGCATCATCGGCTATCTGACGATGCCCTTCGCCACCATGACTCCTGGCACCCGATCGGTGTTGATCCTCGGGGCGGCCGTGTTGTCCGCATTGGGCGCACGCTGGCTCGTCGTCAAGGCGTTCACCGCGCCTCCTGCAGATCCCGAGGACGATCCGCATTACCGGTATCAGGGACATGTCGGTCAGGTCACCCGAGCGATAACACGGGAGCATCCAGGACGGTTGGTCTTTGAAGCCGATGGGCGTCGGTTCGACCTTGCGGCGCAATCCATCGACGGCACACCAATACCCGAGAATGTCGAAGTAGTCATCGAACGCATCGACGACGATCTCGCGACCGTCGAGCTGTGGACGACCGTAGAACAGCGCTTGTAGGTCAGCGGCGTCCCCACCGGGAGTAGCCGGGATGCGTTATGCGATCTGGTTCGCACTGGTGTTTTTCGGGTTCTTCGTCTTGGGCAACACCACCAGCGGTCATGAGTTATACCGTGGCAGCATACAGGCGGAGCCAATCGGGCCAGTTTCCGCTCAACTCGAAGTAGTCGTCGTAGTACCGAAGGCCGACCGCCTCCAGTTCACGGAAGAAATCAGTTAGCCCTTCCCCGTAAATCGGACCGATGGCGACGAGGTCGCCCTCGACCCGAAATTCGTCTGCGGTCAACCCCAGGCGGGTGTCGATGGCCGTGCGCGCGAGCCCGCTTCGTTCATACGCGGCTCGGCGAATACAAAGCGTTGGGGCTTGGCTCGTAATGGGCAGTGGCATCGGCGTTCCATAGATTGAAGGGTGTCCGGAAGCTAACGCGCATCCTGAAGTGCCCATCGGTGATTTTCGCGGAATCATGAACGCATTCGAAGCGGTTTTCGACGTGGTGGTGATCGGAGGCGGGCATGCTGGCGTTGAAGCTGCCGTTGCCGCTGCTCGCACTGGAGTGCGGGTCGCCCTCGTTACGACGGCCATCGAGACCATTGGCCAGATGTCCTGCAACCCCGCCATCGGCGGCGTGGCCAAAGGGACGGTCGTGCGAGAGGTGGACGCGCTCGGCGGGGTCATGGCGCGTGCAACCGATTTGGCCGGCGTGCAGTTCCGCATGCTGAATCGCAGCAAGGGACCGGCGGTCTGGGCGCCACGTGCCCAGTGCGATCGCGGCCTCTACAGGCGTGCGGTGCGTTCGCTGTTGGAAGCGCATGGCGGAGTGTCCATCGTTCAGGCCACGGTCGCTCGTCTTCTACTCGACGATGCCATACAGACCGTCCTCGGGGTCGAGACACTCGAGGGAAGGCGCTTCGGTGCCGCCGCGGTCGTGATCACCACCGGTACGTTTTTGCGCGGTCGGATTCATATCGGCACGACTACCCACTTCGCGGGTGGCCGCGCGGGAGAGCGCGCGACGGTCTCGCTGGCCGAGCAAATTGAAGCCCTCGGGCTTTCAGTAGGGCGGTTCAAGACCGGAACTCCTCCGCGGATCGATGGACGAACGGTGAATTTTGGCGTCATGGCGCGACAGGAGACGGAGATCGACGCCTTTGACTTTTCCTGGTCCCATTTCTGGGATTCGCCAAGGCGCGACGGCGGCAGTACCCGACATCCTCCGCAACTACCGTGTTGGATCACGTACACGGGTCCGGAATCACACAGAATTGTCCAGGACAACATCGAGAAGTCGGCGATGTACGGTGGAGCAATTGGGAGTCGCGGACCTCGCTACTGTCCATCCGTCGAAGACAAGATCGTGCGCTTCCCAGGTGCGTCGCGCCATCAGCTATTTCTGGAACCGGAGGGGTTGGACACCGCGGAACTCTACGTCAATGGGCTGTCCACCTCGTTGCCTCCCGACGTGCAGCTTGCCTTGCTACGTAGCATTCCGGGCCTGGAGCGCGTTCAGATGACACGACCCGGGTATGCGATCGAGTACGACTACTGCGTCCCCACTCAACTGGATCCAACCCTTCGCGTCAGGTCCGTCTCGGGACTGTATCTCGCCGGTCAGATCAACGGCACCACCGGGTACGAGGAAGCGGCCGGCCAGGGCTTGGTTGCCGGGTTGAATGCGGGCCTCGCGGTGCAGCATCGCCCTCCCCTGATTCTCGGGCGTGACACATCCTACATCGGGGTGCTCGTGGATGACCTCGTCACCCGGGGCGTCGACGAGCCATACCGGTTGTTCACGTCGCGCTCGGAGTTTCGCTTGACAGTCCGGCAGGACAACGCCATCAGGCGCTTGGGACCGATGGCGCAGGATCTGGGCCTGCTCCGGTCACCCGAGGCAACGCTTCTCGCAACCCGCTTGGCGTCCGAAGATCGCATTTTCGATATCGCGCGAACCACCAGCATCTCGCCGGAGCAGGCCCTGCCGGTACTTTCTGTTGCCGGCAGCGCACCGCTTTCTCACTCGCAGCGCATCGCGGAAGTTGTGAAGCGCCAGCGAGTGTCGCTGGGGGATTTGTTGGCTGCCGCCGGTGTTGAAGCAGATTCAAATCAGGAAACCGTTACTGCCGTTGAGTTGGAGTTCAAGTATTCAGGGTATTTCGAGCGCGAGCGAATTCAGGCCCAGCAGTTACGGCGTATGGCAGACTTTGTGCTGGATGCGAATTTGCCCTACCACGAAATGGCGTCGCTTTCACTCGAGGCCCGGCAGAAGCTGGCCACGCACCGACCGATGAGTGTTGCCCAGGCCTCCCGCATTCCGGGCGTCAGTCCAACAGACCTCCAGAACCTTGTGATTGAGACTACGCGACGCCAGCAGGGCTTTCGTGCGAGCTAGTGCGGCTCTGCGAAAACTGGCGGACCTCACGTGAATTAGTATTGTAGGGACATTAAATGACTTAAATATAACCACAGCGTTACTAAATAGCATTTTGTATCCGTCGGCCCATGGCGTTTGACCATTCTCATTGAACAGGAGGATTGATGCAGCGCACTACGCGATGGCTGTTGGTTCCCAGCATGCTGGTCGCCACATCATCGCTGGCTGCTCAGCAGCCGCCATCGGCGTTGGCGCCATCCGCCATCACCGTATCGGCTCGGGGTGAGATCCAGGCAGTCCCGGACCGGGCGTACATCCTGTTGAGCGTGCAGACCAGAGCCGCTGCGGCAACGGTCGCTTCGGCAGACAACGCTTCGAAGCAGACCGCGGTTGTTGCGGCGTTGCGTGGGTTGGGTCTCACCAACTCACAGATCTCAACGCAGGGTTACTCCGTCAATCCGGAGACGAGGAATGACACCGGTGACCATGCTCCCCGTGTGGTGAGTTATCTCGTTTCGAATTCTATTCGGATTGAGGTTTCCGACCTTTCTCTCGTCGGCAAGATCATCGATTCGGCACTTTCGCACGGGGCGAATCGCGTTTCCTCAATTAGCTTCTTTGAATCGAATGCCGATCAGCTCTATCGCAGCGCCCTGACGGCGGCGGTGGCCAATGCACGGGCACAGGCGCAAGTCATGGCCACAGCGGCAGGCGGGCGTTTGGGTGTATTGGTTGAGCTGAGTTCTGACGGTGGTCGGATGCCATCACCTCTGGCAGGTAACGTTAGAATGGCAGCCTTTGCGGTTGCAGAGACCCCCATACTACCTGGTCAAGATGTTGTAGAGGCTTCTGTTACAGGGAAGTGGGTCTTCATACCCAATCAATAGCTGGATTGGTTCGCTGCCATGTTCCACGTGGAACATGGCGTCCGCCTTAGTGATGAAGGGCGCTTGGCCGAAATGGCCCGGCGCCCTTTATATTGCCTCTCTCTCCAACTCATGCCCAAGTGACAAGAATAATTGCAGTTGCAAACCAGAAGGGCGGCGTCGGGAAAACGACGACAGCGGTGAACCTGGCCGCGAGTCTGGCCGCAGCCGAACAGAGAACCCTCCTCGTGGATGGTGATCCGCAGGGTAACGCTACGAGCGGCATCGGCATCAACGCGAAGGAAGTCACGACATCGACGTACGAGATTCTCCTGGGAGATGCGACGCCACTGGAGGCAATCATAAAGCATGTGCAGTTCGACCGCCTGGACGTCATCCCTGCCACACCAGACCTTGCCGCGGCAGAGGTTGAGCTAACTACACAGGTGAATCGTGAGCGTGTAATGCGGAAGGCACTACACAGCATTCGAGATGCCTACGATTTCATTCTCATCGATTGTCCGCCATCACTCGGGTTGATCACGCTTAACATGCTCGTAGCCGCGGATTCCCTGCTGATACCGTTGCAGTGCGAGTACTTCGCGCTCGAGGGGCTCTCTCAACTGCTCAACACGTTCCATCTCGTCCAACGGAACCTCAACGAGGCCCTGGTCATCGACGGTGTCCTGCTCACCATGTACGACTCCAGAATCAATTTGTCTCGCCAGGTCGCGACTGACGCTCGTGATTACTTCGGGGACAAGGTGTTCGATACAGTCGTGCCAAGAAACATTCGTTTAGCCGAGGCTCCTAGCTTCGGCCAGCCAATCATTCTCTACGATGTCTCCTCTGCAGGCGCCCAGGCTTATCTCAAGGTCGCTGCCGAGCTCATGCAACGCTTGACCTCTACGCCCGTCGCCGTTGCGTAGGCCGTCCCCCTCGTTCCCCCGCTCTCTAACCAGGTACTCGCGATGACCCCCGACAAGCCACGGAGACTCGGACGAGGTCTTGAAGCGCTCATCGGTGGGAACGTCGGCACTCGTGCCGACCTGGCTCCACAACCCGCCCAACAGAACGAGCTCCGGCGCCTCGCACTCGCTCGTATCCGTCCGAACCCGTTCCAGCCAAGGCGCGAGTTCGCTGAAGCCGACCTCGCAGAATTGCGCGCGTCCCTGAAGGCCTCCGGCATGCTTCAGCCGGTAGTGGTGCGCCCAGCCGGAGAAGCCTTCGAGTTGATCTCCGGAGAGCGTCGCTTTAGAGCGGCATCACAACTCGGCTGGCAGGAAATTCCAGCCCTCGTTCGTGAGGCCGACGAACGCACGATGCTCACCCTCGCCCTGATTGAAAACCTGCAGCGTACCGACCTGAACGCCGTAGAGGAAGCGCGGGGCTATCAGCGGCTACAAGAGGAATTTCAACTCACCCATCACCAGATCTCAGAAGCCGTCGGCAAGGATCGGTCGACGGTGACCAACTTGCTTCGACTGCTGACACTGCCAGACGATGTTCAAGCCCTCCTCGAACACGGGCAACTCACCATCGGGCATGCCAAGGCGCTTCTGTCCCTGACAACCCATCGGGAAATCGGCCAACTCGCGGCTGAAATCGTCGCAGCCGGATTGAGCGTCCGCGAAACCGAGCGTCGGGTGCGAACGCGCTCCGGAACCCCCGGCCCTCAGGACACGCCGACGGCCAGGACTGCGTCACCAGCGCCATCTTCTTCACCCGCCCCACCGCCCGCCGTACGCCACATCCAGGACACCCTGCGCCGGCGACTTCAAACCGATGTGCATATCCAGATAGCCCCAAACAACAGGGGCGCAATCAAGATCTCCTTCTATTCCGCCGACGACCTGAACCGACTCATTGAGCTATTGACCGGGACACCGCAAATCGGTGACTGACAAACATACTGGTTTGACATATTTGTGCACACAGTTATCTACATCAGTAACTTCCTGTAAATACATAACTTGCGTCTGTTATGCCAATTGAGAGACAAAGGTTTCTCACATATTTCAACACGGTTCTTGCTGTCGCTCTCGTCGCTTGTGCATCCCACAAGACGGACGCTGTGAACGACGCCGGCGCCGCATTCAGAGTCGCTCTACTCACGCCAGGCCCGGTCTCCGATCAATCGTGGAATGCGGGTGCTTACAACGGGCTACTTCGTATCCGCGACTCACTCGGTGCAACGATCAGCAACATCGAGACGAAAACTCCCGCCGACTTCGAAGAGAGCTTTCGCCAGTACGGCGCACAGCACTACTCGCTTGTTATCGGACACGGGTTCGAGTTTCAGGACGCCGCCAGACGGGTCGCGCCAGATTATCCTGAAACGGTCTTCATAACCACGTCCGGAAATACCGAGGGGCCCAACCTCGCCGCGCTTCAGTTCGACTTTGCGAACCCCTCCTATCTCGCCGGGATCCTCGCCGGGACCATTACCCACTCGAATGTCATAGGTGTGATCGGCGGAACCGAACTTCCTCCCGTCCGCGAGAGCTTCACCGCGTTTGCACAGGGTGCGGCAAGCGTGAACCCACACATCAGGCTCATCTCGTCCTACATCGGTAACTGGGACGATGTCAGCGCCGGACGCGAACAGGCGTTGGCCCAGATCGCCCAGGGTGCCGATGTCATCTTTCAGAATGCCGATGCCGCAGGGCTAGGAGTCATTCAGGCGGTTCGACAGAGTCCAGGGGTTTGGGTCGTCGGGTCGAATTCCAATCAGAATTCCGTCGCCCCCACCGTCATGCTCGGTAGCGTCGTGATCGATCTCCCGCATGCCTTCCTCACGGTCGCGCGTGAGGTGAAGGCCGGACACTTTCGCGGGCACGTCATCTCGCTGGGAATGAAGAATGATGTCGTAGAACTCGTCATGAACCCGAACGTGCTGAGCCGTATCCCGGCGTCCGATCTGGCTCGCGTCGATTCCGTACGCGCGATGATGCATCGCGGCGCCTTTTCGGCAACCCAGCGACCCGGGAGCCATTAGCCATGCCATCGCTGCACGAATGCGTTGCCTATCTCGATGAGATCCTCGCAACGCCTGACATCCCCGACTACGATCAGGCACTCAACGGGCTGCAATTGGCCAACCAGGGAACCGTATCCCGCGTTGTGGCGGCGGTGGACTTCTCTCAGGAGTCCGTACGCCAGGCCATCCGGGCCGGAGCGGATCTTCTCGTGGTGCACCACGGCATGTTCTGGGACGAGCCCAAGCCGATTGTGGCCTCACGCTACGACCGACTTCATCTCGCCACGACGAGCAATCTTGCCGTCTATTCGTCGCATCTCCCACTGGACCTGCATCCGCAGCTCGGAAACAACGTTCTCCTGGCGCATCAGTTGGCCTTGAATCCCGAGGGTCGCTTCGGCCAGTTCCGGTCTGTGGACATCGGCGTCTCAGGACACGCAGATCTGACCACCGACGACCTGTTGGCTCGCGTCCAAGCCTTCGCTCGGCCACTGGGCGCCACCGTTGTGTGCACTCCCCACCCTGCGGAGCGGCGCACCCGACACTGGGCAATCGTGACTGGCGCGGGTGCTTCCACCGACTCCCTCGCCAAAGCGGCCAGCCGAGGCATCGACACACTCATCGTGGGCGAAGGGCCGCACCACACGGCCGTCGCGGCGCAGGAGATGGGCCTGGTGGTCATCTACGCCGGCCACTACGCCACTGAGACACTCGGCGTCCAGGCGCTGGCAACGGAGTTGGAGCGTGTGTTTGCCCTCCCCTGGTCGTTCGTCCACGTGCCGACTGGCCTGTGACCTCACGCGCCGCGGAAGTCGCCCTCACTGGTATCACCAAGCGATTCGGCGCCACTGCGGCTCTCGACAACGTCGACTTCGTGCTTAAGCCACGCCGCGTTCACGCGCTTCTCGGTGAGAACGGGGCGGGGAAGTCGACGTTGATGGGCGTACTGTTCGGGCTCGTTCAGCCCGATGGGGGATCCATCCGCATTGCTGGCATCGACACGACGCTTCGCTCCCCCCGAGACGCAATTCGCCTAGGCATTGGCATGGTGCAGCAACACTTTTCGCACGTGCCGGCGTTGACGGTGACCGAGAACGTGGCGCTTGGCGGTCGGGGGAGGTTTGATCCCACCAGAGCGGCCCAACGAGTGGAGTCTGTCGCACGAGCGGCTGGCCTCGATCTGGACCCCCTCGCCCGAGTACACGATCTACCCATCGGCGCCCAACAGCGACTGGAAATCGTTCGCGCACTCGCTCACGACGCCCGGGTGCTCATTCTCGATGAACCGACCGCGGTGCTCTCGCCCAATGAGGCGGCCGACCTTCTGCGGTGGTTGCGCGGCTTTGCGGACGAAGGGGGCAGCGTTGCGCTCGTCACGCACAAAGTCCGTGAAGCGCTGGCCGTGGCGGATGACATCACGGTGCTCCGCGCTGGGCACAGCGTTGCTGCCGCAGACGCTGTCACCTTCACCGCGACATCCCTTGCGCGTGCGATGTTCCCCGAGTCGCCTCCGAGCTTACCTGAGATTCGGGTGGTACCATCGGCCGGCGCGCCCGTGGTTACGGCACGTCACCTCACCGTTGATGCACAAACGAGCCGAACCGGTATTCGCGATGCGACCTTCGAAGTCTTCGCTGGCCAGATTGTGGGGGTGGCAGCTGTCGAGGGCGCTGGATGTGAGTGCCTACTCCGCGCCCTCGCGGGCCTGTCCCCTCCCTCCGGCGGGTTCCTCACTATCCCGCCGAATGTGTCGTTCATCCCCGCTGATCGGCACAGAGACGCGTTGGTACTCGAGTTCCCCTTGTACGAGAACTTCGCGCTCCGCCACGCTCATGATGCTCGTGGTATCATGCGCTGGCTGGCCATTCGGCAGCGGACGCGATCTGTCCTTCAGCAGTTCGACGTTCGAACGGATTCCGAGTTCCGTCCGGCCCGCACGCTTTCCGGGGGTAATCAGCAGCGGTTCGTGTTGGGCCGGGAACTCGAGTCACGTCCACCGCTCGTGGTGGCCGAGAATCCGACCCGCGGCCTCGATCTGATGGCGACCGCTGCCGTGCGCGCGCGCCTTCTGAGAGCTGCCCGCGACGGAGCCGCCGTCGTCGTGCATTCCGGTGATCTCGACGAGGTCATGGAGCTCGCCGACCGTGTGCTCGTCGTACACAGCGGAGCGGTTCGCGAACTGCCCCTGGCGCGCGACCTCATCACCCGTGCAATGGTCGGTGACTGGTAGTGGCCGGATCCCGAACCTCGGTTTCCCACTTTGCGCCCCGCCGATGGGGACGCTCCCCCGGAGCGTGGTTGCTGATCGTGGCGATTGCCGGAATCGTCATGCTTGACCACCGCTACGGCAACAGTGCGCTCCGCGCGCTCTGGATGGGATCCTTCGGGTCGTGGTACGCGTTCACATCGGGCACGTTGGTCCGAGCAATCCCCCTCATGCTCACCGGTCTCGGTGTTGCGATTGCGTTCCGAGCGGGCGTATTCAACATCGGCGCTGAGGGCCAACTTCTCGCTGGTGCGGCCGTGGCAACGTTCGTCAGCCTCCGGTGGAGTTCTTCGCTCACCGTGTTCACACTTCCGATTGCCCTGGCAACCGGGACCCTGGCTGGTGCGTCCTGGGCGGGGATTGCCGCGGTGTTGCGCACACGATTCGGCGTGCTCGAAGTGATCAGCACCCTGATGCTCAATTTCCTTGCAGCCGATTCTGTGTCGTACCTCGTGCGAGGTCCGCTCCAGGAACCCCTTCATATCTACCCGCAGTCGCCAACGCTGCCGATGATCGCGAGACTTCCCCACTTTGCCTCGACGACCCGCTTGCATTGGGGGTTGGTGATTGCGGTGGTCCTTATCGCATTCGCCGCCTGGGGCCTGTCGCAGACCGCTGTCGGATTTCGCCTACGGGCTGTCGGCGCCAACCCGGAAGCCGCGCAGGTGACCGGGAGAATATCGGGCGCTCGTGTCACCACCGAAGCCTTCTTGGTTAGCGGGGCGCTGGCCGGCCTGGCCGGTGCTATCGAGGTCACGGCCGTGACCTATGCGCTGTACGACAACCTGTCCCCGGGCTACGGATTCACGGCCATTGCCATCGCGATCCTAGCCGGCCTTCGCCCGCTGGGAGTGCTGCCGAGTGCGTTGCTGTTTGCTGGCCTCGAGAGCGGCGCCACTGCCATGCAGCGCGATGCAGGGGTGCCGGCTGCTTGGGCTTCGGTCGTGGAGGCTTGCCTGATACTCGTCGTCGTTGGCACCCTCGCCCTCCGTCAGCGCCGGGACTTGGCGGAGCCAGTCTCGGATGTGTGATCGATGACCGGTCTCGAGTCAATTCTTGCGGCGACGGTTCGCACCACGACGCCGCTCCTGCTCGCGGGACTCGGGGAACTTATCACTGAGCGTGCGGGCGTCATCAACATTGCGCTCGAAGGAGCCGTGATTGCGGGAGCCTTCGCGGCAACGGTGGCCGCCTCAACGATGGGCGTTGCCGGCGGCTATGCGGGCGGCCTGGCTGCGGGAGCGGTTGTTGGCATTCTCCTGGCCGGCTTCGTGGTCGGCTTGGGCGCCGACCAGATCATCACTGGGACGGCGCTCTCCCTGCTTGCGCTTGGAGCGACCGGAGCCCTGTATCACGCAGTGTTCGGCGCCGGTGGGGTCGCGCTCTCAATCCCGACGTCCGCACCGGTTCGCCTTCCGTGGCTCGGCGAGCTCCCGGTGGTTGGAACCGCCGTCTTCGATCAACCTGCTATCACATACGTTGCGCTCCTACTCGTTCCAGCACTCTGGTGGTACCTATATCGCACGCAATCCGGACTCGGCTTGCGTGCCGTTGGCGAAGCGCCGTGGTCGGCACGGGCAGCAGGGGTGCCGGTTCGTCGAGTAAGAACGAGTGCCATCGTTTTCGGTGCCATGCTCGGGGGGCTGGCGGGGGCAACCCTCGTACTGGCACAGGCCGGTACCTTTGCCGAAGGCATGTCCGCCGGCCGGGGCTTCATAGCTATCGCGATCGTCGCACTCGGGCGGTGGACGCCAGTGGGAGTTGCTCTGGCAGCCGTGGTCTTCGGCATGGCGACAGCCATGCAATACGTGGTCCAGTCGCTCGGTTGGCCGGTGCGATACGAGCTGGTCCTCATGTTGCCATATGCCTTGACTCTGGTGGCGCTGATTCTCTCGCCGCGAAGTGCCGCCCCCGCCATGCTCGCGCGCTAGGCTTGGCAGCTCCGGGCATTGCCTGTTGTGGCCGAACTCACCACTCGGTGGCTTCGCTATCCGGCATCCGGCCGTGTCCTCCGCCAGAAACCGAGGAGACTACGACTCTTGCTTGCGCGCTCGATCAGCGCAAAGACGTAGGGCGTGGGGGAAGGTAGGGACCACCCAGGTCCCAGTGCCAGGCATCGCGCCGTTCTCCGGTTCGCGGATCTCGTAGCGGCTTGAACTGAAGGCGGGACGGCGCCAACCCCACTGTTGCTCCATATGCGAGGAGGTTCTCCCGATCGGTTGAGACGAGATGAGCCATGGGCCGGCCCTGCCACACATGACGGTGGAGCCAGAGGCCCCCATCCATCGCGTGAATCATCCCTTCCCGCCGCGACGAGAATTCTCGATACACAACCGAGTGGGGCTCCACGGTGTTCGTGAATCTGCGCGTCACCGCATTACTGACAAGCGACCTGACCTTCGGTCGTCGCCGGGGGAATTGGTGTGACGGACCCGTAAAAAATCGCGCACATCTGCGGCCATGCTTGCGGGTGCGTGGAGGTCGCCGCCCATCCGCTCGCATCCGCTTCAGAAATCGAGAGAACCACCCCGTGCGATGGCACGAATTGGAGCGAGTCGAGCACCGTAGTGTATGTCCGATGCTCGTAATAGTACCCCTCCTCCGCAACCGAGAGGTTGCGGAGGTCGCTCTTCATTGAAGCGACGTACGCTTTCCCTTTCGTGCTCTGGAACTTCGGCACCGCGATCGCAGCAAGAACGCCGATGATCACGACGACGATGA
Organism: uncultured Gemmatimonadaceae bacterium; assembly: GCA_963781765.1. Lineage (GTDB taxonomy): Bacteria > Gemmatimonadota > Gemmatimonadetes > Gemmatimonadales > Gemmatimonadaceae > JAGWRI01. The sequence goes on along the minus strand of CAWAHC010000005.1, from coordinate 115,852 downwards.
GCAACTCGATCAGGGTGAACCCACCGCGTCGGTAGCCCATACGCCCCACTTTATGGAAGAAGAAGAGAGACCAGCGATTCGGATCAACGTACCACCCTCTGTGGCAAGCCAGATGCCGACGGCGGTCGATACGCCTAACCAATTGCTCTCTATAGTCTTACTGACATTTGATGCGCAAACGATTCCCGCTTTTCGTCCACGATCTGCCCAAATTCTGGCAAAATGCGAGACACACTAGGATATCTTAGTGCTTGCTCTCCAGCCAGTTCTTCCCCTGCCCAACCTCCACCAGCAGCGGGACCTCCAACGACGCGGCTCCCTCCATTTCTTCCTTCACGAGTTGTTGGAGCAAATCCACTTCTGCCGTCGGAGCTTCGAATACCAGTTCGTCGTGAACCTGCAAGAGCATCGCGCTTTGCATGTTGAGCCGGCGCAGTCGGGCTGCGATTTGAATCATGGCAACTTTGATCAGATCTGCGGCGGATCCCTGAATGGGTGTGTTCTGCGCGGTCCGTTCCCCGAATGCCCGGATGTTGAAATTCTTATCCCGTAGTTCAGGAATGTAACGTCGCCTTCCGAACAGCGTTTCCGCATATCCTTTCGTTCTTGCGGATTCCACGGCGCTGTCCAGGTATGCGCGCACTCCGGTGAACCGTGTGAAATACTGCTCGATGAACGCCCGTGCTTCCTCATGAGAAATGCGCAGTTGCTGCGAGAGTGCGTGCGCACCCTGGCCGTAGATCGTGGCAAAGTTGATCGTCTTCGCCCGACTGCGCATTTCTGCGGTCACCCCCTCGGGGGAGGTGCCGAAGATCACCGCCGCTGTCTGCCGATGAATGTCACCACCTTGCCTGAACGTCTCCACAAACGCAGGATCGCCTGACAGGTGCGCAAGTAATCGCAGTTCAATTTGCGAGTAGTCGGCACTGATCATGGTCCACCCCTGCCGCGGGATGAATGCCTGCCGGATTTCGCGACCCAGCTCGGTCCGCACGGGAATGTTTTGAAGGTTTGGATCACTCGACGAGAGTCGCCCGGTAGCGGCGACTGTCTGATTGAACGAGGTATGCAGCCGCCCCGTGTGTGGATTCACCAGAGCCGGGAGTGCTTCGATGTAGGTATTTTGAAGCTTGGTGAGTTCCCGGTATTCCATGATCAGGCCGGGGAGTTGGTGTCCTTCCTCCGCCAGTCGTTCCAGAACGCTCGCGTCGGTAGATGGTCCAGAGCTTGTCTTCTTCAGCACTGGAAGGTTCAGCTTCTCGAACAGTATCCGGCGCAGTTGAGCGTTCGAATTGATATTGAACGTTTCGCCTGCCGCCGCATAGACCTCCTGCTCGAGACGACTGCGTTCTTGCACGAGCTGCACCTTCAGCCGCTCGAACGCGTGTAGCTCGATCGTGATGCCCGTCGCCTCCATGCCCGCAAGCACGGGCACCAACGGCATCTCGACATTCTGGAACAACTTCGTCAACCCTAACTGCTCCAACTGCTCCGCAAACAGCTCCGAGAGCCGCAGGGTGAGATCGGCATCTTCACAGGAGTACTGACCGGCAACCGCGATCGGGACTTCGTCGAACCCGATTGCGTTCTTCCCCTTCCCACACACCTCTGCGTACGATGTCATCTGGTACCCGAGGAATTCCAGCGCAAGCATGTCCAGTCCGTGCGAACGCCGTCCAGGATCAAGGACATAGCTCGCGACCATCGTATCGAACTGCAAGCCCTGAACCGCAAGCCCTTCACGCGCCAGCACTAGCATGTCGTACTTTCCGTTCTGCGCGATCTTCGCAATGCGTTCATCTGCCAACAATTCGCGGATCGGTTGTAGCTCCGCACTGGTTGGCGCCGGCAGATTTTGCAGCGCAGGGACGCCGCGGAGTGTCTCTGCCTGCCCGTCAGCCTCCGGAGGAGATTGGGGACCCGCCTCCAACAGATCTAGCGCCCTCTGGCCAGTCGTCTCACGGCGGTGTCTAAACGGAAGGTAGTACGCCTCCCCGGGCCTAAGCCCGATCGTGAGGCCGACGAGTATCGATCGCAGGGGATCCACGTTCGACGGCACGTCGGGCTCCAGCACGGTCTCGGTGTCAAGCGCCATGCGCCCTCTGGCCCTCACGCGCTCCACCAATTGCCGTACCTCTTCTCCGGTCTGCACGACCAGGTATCGCGCATCTTGCGCGATTGGCGACCGCGCCTTGTCTGGGACTTCACTGTCGGCCGCGCCCTTGGCCAAGGAGTGAAATTCCAGTGCTACGAACAGTTCCCGCAATCGCGCGGCGTCTGGTGCGGTCACGCGAAGCGCTTTCAGATCAAGGTCCACGTCGAGATCTGTATGGATCGTCACGAGTTGCTTGGACAATCGGGCGTTGTCCGCATACTGTCGTAGGGCTTCGCGTGGTCGCTTCTTCTGGATCTCGTCCGCATGCATCAAGATCTCTTCAAGGGATCCATACTGCTCAATCAGCGCGACAGCCGTCTTTGCTCCAATGCCCTTCACCCCGGGAACATTGTCTGAGGAATCGCCAACCAGCGCCAGGTAGTCCGTGACGTGCTCCGGCGATACTCCAAGCCGGTCGGCCTGATTCTCCAACCCAACCCATTGCTCATCTACCGCTGCCGGCCCACCGCGGCCCGGGTTCAGGAGCCAGACCCCTGCTCGTACCAGCTGATGAAAGTCCTTGTCCCCCGACACGATGACGACGTTCAATCCTGCATCTCGTCCTTTTCGAGCCAGCGTTCCAATGACGTCGTCTGCCTCGTATCCCTCTACGCGAAGCACCGGGATGTGGTACGCGGCCAGGAGTTGTTCGATGCGATCGATCCCCCGATCGAAGTCAGCCTGAAGTTCATCCGACAGCTTCTCCCGCGTGGCCTTGTACTCCGGGTACTGCTCATGCCTGAAGGAAAGGCCTGAGTCATGGACCCACCCCAGATATTCGGGCTGGTGCTTCCCGAGGAGTCTCTGGAGAAAGTTGGCCACCCCCCACGCCGCCGATGTATTCTCGCCACGACTTGTCGTCAGTGGGCGTGAAATGAGTGCGAAGAAGGCCCGGTAGATGATCGCATACCCATCGATGAGGAACAGCCGCCGTTCAGGCGACGGCAACGTGGCATCGGGCACAGGTCAATCCCTCTAGAGTGTGGTCATCAACAGATCCCCGATTTCGGCACAAACGCCAAATTACCAGGAGTGGCTTGCCCAGCCCTTCCAAGACCATTAGGTTCGCCGCGTGCCCCGAGAATCTATGCTAGGGCGAACGCTCGCCGGCTATGTCCTGGAAAGTGAAGTCGGTGAAGGGGGGACCTCCGCCGTCTTCCGCGCGCACCATCCTGAGCACGGTTCTGTGGCCGTAAAGATTCTCCGAGAAAAGCTCCGCAACGACAAGACCGCCGTTACCCGCTTCCTTCGAGAAGCTCACTACGGCGAGCGCGTTCAGCATCCAAACGTAGTCCGCACCATCGAGATCGGCGAAGCAGAGCCCGGCCTGCATTTTCTCGCCATCGAGTGGGCGAAAGGCGAGTTGTTGGAGAAGTATGCTCGACGCAAGGGTCCTCTGCCTCCGGGCGAGGTCGCCAGCATTGTCTCACAAATTGCCGAGGCGGTATCCGCTGCCCATCAGGTCGGGATCATTCACCGAGACTTGAAGCCCGAGAACGTGATGTACGACTCGGAGAGCGGTCAGGTCAAGCTACTCGATTTTGGAATCGCGACCGATGCCGACATTGCGCCGGAGCAGCGCTTGACTCGAGCCGGCTTTTTCGTTGGAACGCTTATGTACGTTGCCCCCGAAGCCCTCTCAGGTGAAGTCGTTACGTCTGCTGCCGACCAATTCAGCCTGGCGACCATCGCGTACTTTCTGCTCTCCGGATGCCTGCCGTACAGCGCGAAGTCCCCGCGCGAGATGTTCACTCAACTCCTCACCCAGCCACCGTTACCATTGAACGTGGCTCGTCAAGGACTTCGGTTCCCTCCGGCCATCGAAGCCGCCGTTATGCGGGGCCTCGAGCGCGATCCCACAAAACGATTCCCCGACACAATTGCCTTTGCTCAGGCGTTGCGTGACGCAATTGACGAGCCCATGCCCGAACCCTCCGGTGGGCTCTTCCACCGCCTTAGGTCGGCCTTCAACAAGCGCCCCTAGTCTACTCAATTCGCCCCGCTACGAATCCCGGATTGGGAGCCACACGGTAAACGTGGATCCCGAACCCGGTGCACTCTCTACCGTGACGTCTCCGCCAAGCAACGTTGCGAGGCGCCGCGAGATTGGGAGCCCAAGGCCGGTACCGTGATTGTGTCCGTCCGGCGACCCTGGCACTCGGACTTGCTCGAATTCATCGAATATTCGTTCCAGGTCGCTGGCGGCAATTCCGATACCGGTATCGGCGACGTCGATGGCCACCCACGTCTCTGCCTGCTCGGCCCGAGCCACGGCATGCTGGCCTGTCGCCGCAAGGCTCCGCGGTGGAGGTCCGGTGCGCTCCACGTGAGCGCGCAATTCGATCCCTCCACGCTCCGTATACTTCACCGCATTCCCTAGCAGGTTGATCAGCACCTGCCGTAGGTGTGTCGGATCCGTTCGAATCTTCGGAACGTTTCCCGCCGTCGATATTTTCACCGCCAGGTGCTTCTCGGCGAGGAGCGGCTCGATCTCGCTTACCACATTCGTGAGAAACGCCCGCAAGGCCACGCCTTCCATACGAACGTCAAGTCGTCCCGCCGCAATCTTGGCAATGTCCAGCACTTGATCCACAAGCGTACGCAATCGCGCCGCGGATATCGCAACTCGGTCCACTGGAGATTTCTGCTTCGCCGAGAGCTCTCCGTAGCCTCCGTCGCGAAGCAAATCTACGAAGCCAACAATCGCATTCAACGGCGTTCGAAGTTCATGAGACACATTCGCCAAGAATTCGCTTTTCATGCGGTTGGCTCGCAACAGTTCCGCTGACAATCGCTCGAGCTCTACTGACCGCTCCGCAATTCGTGCCGTTTGCCGACGCTCTCGCACCAGTCCGAAGAGCAATAGAAGCAGCGCTAAGCCGCCAACGGTCCAAATTGCCACACGACTTGCATTCTGACGGGGGCTTTGGCCCGAAACGACGAACCACGAGGGCTCACCAGGGAGGGGAAGGCGAACCGGAGCGCTCTGTCTCGCCCGGTCTCCCTTCGGGATGGTCTTGGCCACCGTGTCCCCATCAACCAACAGAGCAAGAAACGAGCGCCCTTGTACTACAGCACTCTCTGCCGGCGCCAACAGCATTCCCTCATCAATAAGCGCCACTGCAATTCCGGTGAACCTTCCGTTCTCCACCACAGGTTCGCCCAGCAGGGCTTCTCCTGGTTCCGTCGAGTTCTTTTCTGCTCCCGTTCTTCTGCTGACTCCGCGCAACTGTAGGTGACGACTTGCCGCAACATGCGTCGCAACTCTCCGTATTGCGACGTCGTTAACCTGCGAACTTGCGTTTCTCTCCCCCCACCAAGCAGAGTCGATGACGAGCCGACCCAGCGTGTCCAAGACCCAGACGGCCTTGATAGCGTGCCGTTGTCCCTTTGCAAGTATTCGCCGCTGAAGGGATCCGCCGGATTCCTCGCGAGCGGTGCTCGACCCAAGTTCGTACAGGTGCTCGCCGGCCAATTCTACTTCCTGCGCAACAATCTTGGCTGACGTTACTGCATCCAGCGCCGCCTGCTGGTCCAGGCTCTCTCGAAGCGACCGGTCAGCGAGAACCAACCCGGCCAGTAGCAGCACGAGCAGGATGAATAGCGAAATGACGAATACGCTGGTCCGATCGCTAGTCTTCCATATCTCACCAACGCTTTTCATTCGCGGTTATCGGCGCGTGGCTGGAAGCTCACATCGCGAGGCCATTGAGTCGCGGCCCGAGAGTGGATTGAACCATTCCAGGATCGTACGGTATGGACGAACCAGTTGGCGCTCAAAGAAATCAAGCATGCTGATGCCACTGAAGTCCTGACGGAACTGGAGACCCGTCACACCCATTATACTCTTCACGTGTCGGCCGAAGCTCTGTGGAGACGAGTATTCCAAATGGTTGGCTACATTAGCGATGGAAAACCCCGAGTTCTCACACAAGTAGGCCGCCCGTACTAATCTGGCAATCGCCAAGTATCGCTTTGGCGTCGGCAGCCCTGCTCGATAGAATCGGCTCATCAGCGTACTCGGGAGTATTTCCAATTTCTCGGCGAGCTCGCGCACAGATCCAACTCTGGCGGACTGCCGCACTAGCATCTCAAAGAACGTCCAGCTCTCCTGTGTCATTGAGCGCCTTGCTTGACGCAAGCGTTCTAGAATCGCGCACTCAATCCAGTCTCCGCGTTCATCAACAAGAATTGTGCGCAACTGTTTCCATCCCTGGGGAGAACGTACGTCCACCACCTTGCGGATTCCTTCTCGTCCTAAGCGAAGTACCATTTCCAACGTCTGCGGGGTTTCGCTACTTAAAATTGCAACAGTGGGGATTCGTGGAATTTCTCGAATCATCCGTGAAACCCGTTCCCACCGATTCTGCTCGCAGTATTGTACCGAAAGCAACACCAAGGAGCTGACTTGTGTTCTGACATCAGTCAGGACCTCCATGGGTTCTCTCCGATGCCTTGCCCTATACAATCCCGTACCGGCAGCATCGACCCGCATTTGTTCATCCAGCGTCAGAATGGTAGATATTCTGGCGAGTGCATCAATCTGTTTGGGAGGGATCATGATCCTTTGCTCCACACAAGTGTCCACCTGAGGGTTGCTTGTCCTGTAGAGCAACAATCATGATCCGCGTCACACGGTCGTCACTTTTCAGTCTTCGGCCACGGTAAAACCAAGTGTTCTAAGCACCTAGCATAGCACCTCCCCGTTGTCTCCAGCCCAAGAGTCTCATTACATTACGGGGTCCACTAGGTTTTCTGTTTGTTTCCAATCAGACGATCGCGGGAGATGTTCTTCCCGAGGAAAGTCCGGACACCACTGAGCAAGTCGCCAGGTAACGCCTGGGCGGATCTCGTTGATCCGACGGATAGCGCCACAGAGAATAGACCGCCGATGGTCTCCTAGAGACACAGGCAAGGGTGAAAGGGTGGGGTAAGAGCCCACCGCGGGTTTGGCAACAAACTCGGCAGGGCAAGCCCCGGCTGGTGCAAGGCCAAATAGGCAGCGAGAGCGCTCAGCTCGCTACAAACGCTGCGGGTAGGCTGCTAGAGAGCTCGAGTGATCGTGCTCCAAGAGAAATGATCGTCCGATAGTCCATCATCGACAGAATCCGGCTTATCGATTGGAAACACAAAGCAGGCAGCAGGCGAAGTTAATTCGCCTGCTGCCTGCTTTGCAGTATCCCCACCAACAATATCTCTAATCAACCAACCGGAGTGGCATTACAAGACACATATAGTCGCCCTCCCCTGACCAGTTTTCCGGCTCAACTGTCGCAGCTCGTTCCGGAGCTTTGAATGTCATTTTTACCTCCTCAGTAGGCATATATCGTAATATTTCGAGGAGGTAGCTCGCATTGAATCCGATGTCCAATGGATCTCCAGAATATCGGACAGCCAATTCGTCTTGAGCCTCGCCCAGGTCAGGAGTCTGTACACTAAACCGCAGAATTCCAGCATTGAACGTCATTCGAATTCGATGCGTTTGGTCCGACGCAATCACCGACATCCGACGCAACGCACTAGCTAGAGCAGTCTTATCGACAATCGCCCACTTATCATTATCTCTTGGAATAACCTGGTCATATGGCGGATACGGCCCTTCTATCAGACGGGTGTAGACCGTTGTAAAGGGAGACCGGAAAGCTAAATGGTTATCACCCTTTCCAACTTCCAGTTCCTCATCGGCTGGAAAGAGTCGTCGAATCTGTTCCAGTGCCTTGGGTGGAATAATGAGATCTCCAACCACACTCTTTGGCACTTTCATTCCAACTTCCATTCGCGCAAGACGATGTCCATTCGTTGCCACCATAGCCATCGAGTCCACCTTCGCTTCCCATAAGACCCCATTTAGAATTGGACGACTTTCTTCCGTTGAGACAGCGAAGGCTGTATGACCAATCAGCTGTTGCAACGTTGCCGACGGAACTCTCCAATGTTGATCAAATTTCACTGCGGGGAAGGACGGAAATTCCTCCTTTGGAAGCCCTAGAATTTTGAAGTGCGCTCGCCCACAATCAAGGACAAGACGCTGTTCTCCCAAAGAGCTGAGACGTACAGGCGCCGGCGGTAACTCTCGAGCAATATCAATGAGCTTCTTTGCAGGAACGGTGATTCCGCCTCGTTCTTCAACATCTGCTGCTACTTCCGTGCTTACCGCAATATCAAGATCTGTTGCGGAAAACTGTGCTCCCTTATCCCCTCCTTCCACTAACAGATTGCTCAGGACCGGTAAGGTGCTCTTTGAGGGGACCGTAGCACCAACTGCAGCCAGGCCCTCCTGAAGTTTCTCCCTAGAGATCGTAAGTCGCATCTGTAAAGCCTACCGAGTTAAGTGGTGAGTGTTGGGAACGGATACGACTGTCTTTTGCAATTGTAGGAGGTTGTAGTAGCAGTAGCGTCTTAACATTTGGGGATAAGACAGTGCAAGTCTTTTCCGGACCAGTGGTTAGTGCTGTTTATTGTGTGTTAAGCGGTGTGCATTTAATGCGAAGTCTCAACGTTAGAGATGGACCCTTCTGTGTTGGAGAAGCCCAGGAGTTCTCGCGCTGTGTTGTATTTGTTAGCTATTTCGGGAGAGTCTTGAAGAAGTTGCTGAGCTCTCGTGAGACTGTGAATAACAGTAGAATGGTCGCGACCGCCAAAGGCAGAACCAATTTCTGTGAGCTGAACCTTCAAAAGCGTTCGAGCTAGAAACATCGCGAGTTGACGAGGAACGGTGAGCGTTTGGACTCGTGCTTTTGAGCAAAGGCCTTCAACTGTTACGTTCCAGAGTTGAGCCACAACCTGTTGGATGCGGAGTATTGATAAAGGAGCTACTGGTGCACCAGGCCGAGGAAACACTCGATGGGAAGCCTGAAGAGCTTCTTGAGCAAGTAGGAGATCGATTTGGCGATGCTTAAGTGAGGCGTAAGCAAGAATCTTGATGATGGATCCTTCGAGTTCTCGGACACTTGAGTTGATGTTCTCGGCTACGTATTGGATTACGTCGTGTGGAAAAGTAAGCTGAAGGTGATCAAGTTCTGCTTTGTGTTGGAGAATAGCAATTCGGTGTTCGACATCCGGAGGCTCAATGTCGGCAACCATTCCCCACTGGAAGCGACTGACCAGGCGTGATTCAAGACCGCCAATTTCACTTGGTGGACGATCACTTGTCAGTACAATCTGGCGTCCGGCTTCGTAAAGAGCATTGAATGTGTGGAAGAACTCATCCTGGGTGGCTTCCTTGCCTTTCAAGAAGTGAATGTCGTCGATTAGAAGGAGATCGGTTTCTCGAAACCGACGGCGAAAATCTGCATTCTTGCGGGTTTGAATTGACGCAACCATCTCGTTGGTGAATTGCTCTGTACTGAGGTAGGTCACGCGGATTTCTGGGTGATGCGCCAAGACCTCATGTCCAATGGCGTGCATGAGGTGGGTCTTTCCAAGCCCGGTTCGGCCGTAGATAAAGAAGGGGTTGTAAACGCGGCCTGGCGCTTCCGCAACGGCATGTGCTGCAGCAGCTGCAAGCTCATTTGACTTCCCAATAACGAAATGCTCAAAAGTATATCTATCGTGAAGAATTGGCGCGTTACTGTCTCTAGTCTGTTGTTTTGGTGTTGATACTTGCTGGACGGCGAAGAAGTCCATTTGAGGACGCTCCTGCCGGTCTTGGTCTACGATGAATGAAAGCCTGACGGGGTGACCAAGGGCTATTGGGGCAAAAGAGCCGAGAAGCTCGCCGTACTTTGACTCTGTCCAATCCCTAGAAAATTGGTCGGGAAGGCTCAGAATGAGATCAGGATCGTCCCAGGAGATGGGAACAATAGGCTCGAGCCATGTCCGCATGACGTCTTCGCCCACAGCAGTCCTGGCCTGAGAGAGCAACCGTGTCCAGATGTCTTCTGCTTCAGTCGCCATGATGATGTGGATAACTGGTGGGCTGGCCAAAGTATGTTGCTTTGAGAAGGAAGGCAACTAGTGAACAAAGGTAGGGGTAACCTGTTGGAAGAGCGCGAGTTGACTTGACCTATCTGCAAGACATCATTAGTCTTACGGATCTTCTGAGCAAGACATTTACTGGAACTCTTTGGAGTGCTAGATGGGCAAGCCAACATATCGCCCGCGGAATAAGCGGCGGATTAAGAAGCATGGTTTCCGAGCACGAATGGAAACGAAGTGGGGTCGAAAGGTCCTGAGTGAACGCCGGAAAAAGGGACGGAAGCGTCTCACGGTGAAGCTTCCGAGCAAGTACGCTGGCGCCTAGATGAGTAGTGAGTATCCGCGTTCACGGCGGATTACTCGAACCTCAGAGTTTGGTACTATCTCGAAAAAGGGGAGGCGAGTCCGCGCGTTGGACCTAGACGTGCGAGTGCTCGCTTCCCCTTTGAAATGCGTTCGGGTTGGGATCATAGTACCGCGGCATGGGCACTCGGCTGTACGCCGCAACTTGCTCAAGCGACGGCTACGAGAGCTGGTAAGAACGTTGCTGCTCCCTCTTCAGGCGTCGAGGGACGTTGTCATTCGCTGTAAGCAAAGTGCTTACGAGCGGACGTTTGAAGAATTAAAAGAGCAGTTGGTTGATGTGGAAAGAGCCCTGATGGAAAACGGGACCAGGCAGAACGGATCATGAAACGGACACTGGTGCTGGTAGTCCGGGCATACCAGATGTGGATCGGTCCATTACTGCCCCCTTCTTGCCGGTACTACCCCACCTGCTCTGCGTATGCAGTGGAGGCATTGGAAAAGCACGGCGCTTTTCGAGGTGGGTGGATGGCGATACGGAGAATCCTCCGCTGTCACCCGTTCCATAAGGGCGGGTTTGACCCCGTTCCCTAACATACAATTATTACGTCATGGACCGACGCGTTTTTCTTGCTGTGATTCTGACAGCAGTCGTGATCGTGGTAACGCCGCTTCTATTCCCCGGGGCCAACCGGCCAATCGGTGTGGATTCAACGCAAGTAGATTCGGCAGCGGTGGCGACCCCGGCAATTCGGCAGGCGAGGGAAAGCGTGCCGGCGCCGACAGTGAACGGGACCAAACAGGCCCCGAGCCCCGGCGTTACGGTGCAGCCACCTCCACCTCCTCAGCGTTCAGTTTCGGTATCGGACAGCGTCGCCGTTAAGAGCCAGCATATGACCGTCTGGTACGCGAACCAGGGCGCCGCTCTGTTTCGTGTCGTACTGAGCGACTACCAGTCGCGAGACACGGCGAGAGCAAAAGGTCCGGTCGTTCTTCGCGCACTAGGCGACCACCCGCTGATTGAATACAGCCTCCAAACGGGGGACTCAACGATTGAACTCTCGGCGAGCACGTTGTCTGGGAAGAGCCAGACGGCGAACGGGCATCCGGTGGTTGCATACGTCGGGACTGTGGCCGGCCACGCCGCAAGCTTCACGTACGCCAGTCCGAGAGCAGACTCCGGCCGGTACCTGGTCCACGTCGAGGTCGAGGTCAAAGGGGTAGGGCCAGAGAGCAGGCTCTCGATCGCTCTTCCGTCGACGCTCGCCTCGATGGAGACGGATACCGCGGACGACATTCGGCATCTGGCGTATGGCTATCGAACCGCTAGTGGCGATGTGAAGAGCCTCGCATTCTCCAAGCTGGACTCCGGGGTGGTGAAGCCCGTAGCCGGACCGCTGGAGTGGGTAGCGCTCCGAAACAAATACTTCCTCCTCGCACTCGTTGTGCCGGACAGCGCGATTACAAGCGCGACGTTCAGCGGTGCCCCGCGGCTGGAGAAATTGGCACCTGATGCTCACGCCTCTGTCTCCATCCCACTGCGGAATGGGCGTGCCAGTTTTGACATCTACATAGGGCCGCAGGAGTTCGAGCGGCTTCGGGCCCTGGGACACGGTCTGGATCAGGTGAACCCTTACGCGGGCTGGTTCCACAGCATCGTTCAGCCCTTCGCGACAATGGTTACCTGGGTGTTGTTGTGGATGAAGCACACATCAGGTCTGGGCTATGGATGGGTCATCATCATCTTCGGCGTGCTGGTTCGCGTGTTGTTGTGGCCGCTGTACCAGAGTTCGATGCGGACGAGCATCCGAATGCAGCGAATCCAGCCGGAGTTAGCGGAGGTTCAGAAGAAATACAAGAGCGACCCGAAGAAACAGCAAGAGGCATTGGTGAAGTTGTACCAAGCGCACGGAATGACGCCGTTCAGCCCGATGATGGGGTGTCTTCCGATGATGCTCCCGATGCCGATTCTATTTGCGCTCTACTTCGTGTTCCTGAACACGATCGAGTTCCGTGGCGTGTCCTTCCTGTGGATGCACGACATCTCGGCGGCGGATCCGTACTACATCACGCCGCTGGTAATGGGATTGTCGATGTTTGCACTCTCCTGGATCGGAATGCGCGGAACCCCTCCGACAGCGCAAACGCGGATGATGAGCTACATGATGCCCGTGGTGCTGACTTTCATGTTCTTCCGGTTTGCTGCCGGGCTGAACCTGTACTACGCGGTTCAGAATCTCGCAGCTCTTCCGCAGCAGTGGTTGTTGGCCCGTGAGCGGGCCAGCGCTGCGGCGGCAACGGGAGGAGGAGGCGTTGCGCGACGAGGCAAGGGCTGACGTCGCTGGCAACCAGACCCGGGAGTGAACCGATGCGCGCCGAGGATACCATCGTGGCGACGGCTACCGCTGCAGGAGTCGGCGCGCTCTCAATTGTTCGGATATCGGGCCCCAATTCCCGGACAATCATCGGGGGCCTCATTGCCGGTGAGCTTGCCCCGGCTCGAGTTGCCGGACTCCGAACACTCAGGACAGAGGGCGGCGAACTCCTGGACGAAGCCGTCGTCATCCAGTATCGGGGTCCGCACTCGTATACAGGCGAGGATGCCGTCGAGATCATCTGTCACGGTGGCTGGGCCACCGCGACCCGAATCACACGCGCGGCGGTAGATGCCGGAGCTCGCCCCGCGTTGCCGGGTGAGTTTACCCGGCGGGCGGTTCTGAATGGAAAGCTCGATCTCCTGCAAGCCGAAGCGGTGAATGATCTGATCCGAGCGGAGTCCACCGCGAGCGCAAGCTTGGCGCTACGGCAACTCGACGGCGGGCTGTCGAAACGGATTCAGCAACTGCGCGAGGACATCCTGGGCGTAGAGGCCCTGGTGGCGTATGAGATCGACTTTCCCGAAGAGGACGACGGTCCGGTTGATGGAAGACAAATCATCACGGCGACGAATGCGGTGCTTGATTCGATCGATGACCTGGTGGACACGACACCAGTGGGCGAATTGGTCCGACAAGGTGCGACCGTTGCCATCGTCGGCGCGCCAAACGTGGGAAAGTCGTCACTGTTCAATGCACTACTCGGGAGGAAACGTGCGCTGGTGACCGACATCCCCGGTACGACGCGGGATGCTCTGGAAGCAGTGCTCGACGTGGTCCCGGTTCCGCTTCGACTGGTTGATACTGCCGGGCTGCGAGAATCGACCGACGAGGTGGAACGACTGGGCGTGGCGATCAGCCGCGAGTATCTGGAAAAGGCGACGGCGATATTGGTCTGCGGTGATTCAGGGGAGACTCTGGAGGAGGCGCTTGCACACGCGCAGGCAGTCGCGGCCGGTCTCGTCATACCGGTGCAGACAAAGCGAGACCTAGAGGGACGCGAGGTGCCGGAGGCTTTCGGGGTGAGTGCCTTCACAGGAGAGGGGCTCGATGCACTGGTGGCCCACGTCTCGAGCCTTGTTTCACGAAATGTGGGATTGCCGGACCCGGACTCGCCGGTGGTTACACATGCGCGATATCGGCACGTGTTGACGGAAGCCCGGGGCGAACTCGTGGCGTTTCGGGATGCGCGGAAGGATGGAGCAATCCCGGCCACCGTGAGTGCCGTACACTTACGCGAGAGTGTACGGTTGCTGGAGGAGATGATTGGAACGCTGGATGTAGATGAGGTGCTGGGGCGTGTGTTCAGTTCATTCTGCGTCGGCAAGTAGGGCGCGGCATGAACAGCGCGATGAGGTGACGCAGGGAAATCAGGACGCCGTAGCCGCAGCTCCGCCGGAGAGTGCCAGGATTTCAGCCGCCGAAGCACGGAGCGCCCATGGTAAACCGTGGCGCTCTACGGCCCCCGCCACCATGCGGGCACCGAGGTAGTAGCCGCTGCGCTCGGGGAGTATCTGGCGGCCGGCCATTCGGGCGTCATCGCTCATGCCATCGGAGAGATAGCGCAGGCGAAGGCCCAGAGCGGCCTGGTCGAGATCCGGTTCAATGGCTCGTTGAATCGCGGGCTCCATCTCGCGAATTCGCGCGTACTGGCGGCGGACATAGCCGAAGTACTCCCAGGCGGCATGGCCGGGGCTCACCAACTGGGAGGCGTGCACCGCCAACCCCTCATTGATCACAAGTTCGCGAAGCGATACCGTGCGGGCCGTTTCCCAGTACGAGTAGTAGCCGGCCGCCTCGACCAATGGACGAACCTCGGAATGGCTGCTCGGCGACGTGTAACGAACCACGTGGGCCACCTCATGCGCCAACCAGAGTGGGAGCAACTCCGGATCGAGGCCGAGACCGAACGTGTCAGGGTTGTTGACGCCGGTGAAATGCTCGAGACAGACGAACGCCACGCCGCGGTGGTCTACAACCAGCTCGCCCGCATTAGCACCGCCGACTCCCACCATGAGGACGATGTCGAAGTCGACGTCGATCTGGAATGCTCGGGAGCACCGCTCCTCAACCTGGCGCGCGAGCGTGACAACGTCGGTGCGCTCAAGCGTGGACCGCAAGTCGCTGCGATCGGCAGCGATCACCCCGCGCAGGATATCAATGAAGTGTGGACCGTCGGGCGGGATGACGTAGTTGTTCCAGTAGCCGTCAAGAATTCGGCGATGAGCCGAGAGATAACGCTGATATGCCGCGAGCGGGTCCGTGCTGTCGAGAACTGCAAAAAAATCTGGCAGCAGGTTGATGAGCATTCAGCTGGTCTGGAGAGAGCGTCGCGGGGACATCGCGGACGCGGAATCATACAGAGCTGACCAGAAGTGAACAAGAGTGGCGCGTCGGGCGGCGCTGCATTGGCGAGCTATTTTGTGCCGAAGAGCCGATCGCCCGCGTCGCCAAGCCCGGGAAGGATGTAGCCGTGCTCATTGAGTTGGCGGTCCAACGAAGCGCAGAACACCAGCACATCCGGGTGTGCGGCAGCCAGGCGGCGCACTCCTTCGGGAGCGGCGACAAGGCATAAGAACCGAACACGCGTGGCACCCGCCTGCTTGAGAGAAGCAACGGCTGCGACAGCGCTGCCACCGGTGGCGAGCATCGGATCGAGCAGGAAGAAATCCCGCTCGGCGGCATCGCTCGGCACCTTGAAGTAGTAGTCCACCGGCTTGAGCGTGTCGTGATCGCGATAGAGGCCGATGTGTCCCACACGCGCCGACGGCACCAGCCGACAGATACCTTCCACCATGCCGAGTCCGGCGCGAAGAATCGGCACCAGTGTCAACTTCTTTCCCATAACCCGCTGCCCGGTGGTGGTTTCCAACGGTGTTTCCACAGCCGCCGGCTCGAGCGCCAAATCGGCGGTTGCTTCGTACGCCATCAGCGTGGCGATCTCGTCCACCAGTTCCTTGAAGATCTTGGTCGGCGTAGCGCGATCGCGGAGGAGCGTCAGCTTGTGCTGGACCAGTGGGTGATCCACCACGCGCAACGTCGGGAAGTCGGGGGTGGTGTGCATGGCGCGGAAAGTACTATCTTCGCCGGCATGAAAGAATACCAGGCGGTCATCGTTCGTCTGACCCGGCACGTGAGAGACGACGAGGACACCCTGACCGATCTGCTGAACGAACGCAGTCGCTCGGGGTGGGAGCCAGCGATGATTTCGCATGACGGGGAACGACTGACCGTGGTCTTCCAACGACCGAGCGAGCGGGAATCGTGACGTGAGGGTCACCTTCCGTGGTGCGGCTCGGGAAGTGACGGGGTCGTGCCACTTACTGGAGGTGGCCGGGCATACGGTAACGTTGGACTGCGGGCTCTTTCAGGGACACCGTGCCGAGACAAACCAGAAGAACATAAAGCTGCCGATCCCCGTCGAGCAGATCGACGCCGTGGTACTGTCGCACGCGCACATCGATCACTCCGGCCGCTTGCCATACTTGGTCCGAAAAGGGTACTCAAAGGTGGTGTGGACAACTCCAGCCACTCGAGATCTCTGTGCGCTGATGTTGGCCGATTCGGCACACATCCAACAGAAGGACGCGGAGTTTCTCAAGCGGCACCATCGCGGCTTTATAGAGCCACTATATGGGCAAGACGACGTTTCACGGCTATTGGAGTTGATGCAGACCGTTCCGTACGGAAGGTCGTTCGAGATCGTGCCCGGAGTGGAGTGCCACTTTGTCGATGCGGGTCACATTCTCGGATCAGCGATCGTCGTGCTGGACTGCAAGGAAGATCGGATACGCCGCCGACTCGTGTACACAGGGGATCTGGGGCGAACCGGGCAGTCCATCATCCGGGACCCGCAGATTCCGGAGCTGGCGGATCACGTGATTATGGAATCCACGTACGGCGATCGTGTTCACCCGAAGACCCAAGACATGCGGAAGGAATTGGGCGCAATCGTCCGAGCAACGGCTGGCCGGGGCGGACGCGTGCTCATCCCGGCATTCGCCGTCGGGCGGACCCAGGAGATCATTTACGATCTCCACGTTCTCCTGCGCGAAGGGCAGATCCCGGAGATCCCGATCTACGTTGATAGCCCGCTCGCAATTGATGTGACCGGCGTGTTCGCCATGCACCGGGAGGTGTTTGATCGTACGGAAACCCTGGTGAACGAAAGCCTGCAGCTGTTCAAGTTCCCACTGGTTCAGTATACCCGGGACGTGGAGGAATCGAAGGCACTCAACACCCTGACGACACCGGCCGTGATCATTGCGGCATCGGGGATGGCCGAATCTGGACGTATTCTGCACCATCTGGCGTACGGAGCTTCTGATCCGCGCAACACCATCCTCATCGTCGGGTTTCAGGCCGAGCATACGCTGGGACGTCGGATCGTCGAGCGTCGGCCGCAACTCCGAATTCTCGGAAACGAGGTGCCGCTCCGAGCAGAGGTTCAGATCCTGAATGGGTACAGCGCACACGCCGATCGGGACGAGATGATTCGATGGCTGACGGCGACAACGAACGCTGCGCGTCACCGGCCAGCGGTAACACTGGTTCATGGGGAGCCGGAGGCTCAGGACGAGTTCGCGACAACGCTTCGTGGGTTGGGGTTCAAGACCACAGTGCCCGTGGCTGGCGAAAGCGTTCAGATCTGACCATGAGCCAGTTGGCGCAGTGGTCGAGCGAGGCCGGCGAGGCGCGCGGGCGAATTCTCGAGATGGCTCGAGAGGAAATCATCCGGGAGGGTTGGGCCGCGGCCACCTCTGGCCGCGTGGCACGACGGGCCGGTGTGAGCAAGGCGCTGATCCATTACCACTTCCAGGACAAGGACTCGCTCCTCAACGCTGTCGCCGCCCAGTGTCGCGACAATGTCGTCGGCAGAGTCGTGCGGCAGGACACGTCGAGTGCTCACACGAACCCCGTGGACGGCTTCGGCGAGTGGATGGAGTCGGAACTCGCGGCGCGAGACCTCTGCATTGCGTTGCAGTTGAGAGGGTCTGGAAGCGTGTCTGTGGTGCACGCCGCCGAGGCGGTGTTGACGGTTGTTCGTTCTGGGATCGAGCACCAGGTAGATCGAGTGTTCGGGGTCTTGGAGCTGGCCCCATCGATCCCGTCGGAGTCGGTGGTCGATCTGTTCATGACGTTGGTCGAGGGCGCAGCTGTGGTGCCCATCGAACCTGTCGCACGATTGCGCCGGATGGTGGAGACCGTCTGGCTGGGCCTGCTCTCTGTGGACGGATAAGGAGCCCGGTCACTTCCCGGAGCCATGAGGCTGCCGCTAGCTTGTCGCGCATGCAGCCGAGGCGTCCCTCCCCCTGGAAGCGATTTGCCGTCGTGATGCTGACCGCTCTCGGAATCGGGTGGCTCGTCTCGCTCGCCGTGGTCGTGGTGTGGGGTCGGCGCGACACCGCCCATCCTGCCGGGGCGATTGTGGTGATGGGGGCGGCCCAATACGTGGGGCATCCGTCGCCCGTTCTACGTGCGCGGTTGGAGCATGCGGTGGCGCTGTGGCGTCGCGGCCTCGCGCCGCGCATGGTGCTCACCGGTGGTACCGGTGAGGGGGATACAACGAGCGAAGCCGCCGTGAGCCGGCGGTTTGTAGTTCAACAGGGCGTACCGGACTCGGCGATCCTGTTGGAGGCGAAGGGGCGCACGACGAGCGAGTCGCTGCGTGCCGTGGCAGCGATGATGGTGGCGCAGCGGTCGGACACGGTGATTCTCGTGAGCGACCCGTTCCACATGCTGCGCTTGACGATTCTGGCGCGGCGATTTGGCCTCGTCCCACTCCTGTCACCGACACCCACGAGTCCAATCTCGGAGAGTTGGAAAGAACGGTGGGAGTATCGGATGAGCGAGTCCATCAAGGCACCGCTGGCATTCTTCACTACCCGGGTCGGCGCCAATTAGTAGCGCAGTGACACCAATTTCATTTCTCCGGATACTGGAATCGCGTCGCAACGGCGGAGGGTTCCTGCGATGAGGAGAGCGGTGCAACTTCAAGAAATGCAAATTCCGATTGAGACATTCCGGCTCGCAAATGGGCTGCTGGTTACGCTCTCCGAAGACCATACCGCGCCGATCGTGGGCGTGAATCTCTGGTATCATGTCGGTTCGGCCAACGAGCGCATCGGCCGCACGGGGTTCGCGCATCTATTCGAGCATATGCTCTTTCAGGGATCCGCGGATGTGGGTGCGAATGAGCACTTCGAACTCATTCAACGCGCCGGCGGCACACTGAACGGGTCGACGTGGTTGGATCGGACGAACTACTTCGAGGTCGTGCCCTCCAACCAGACCGAACTCGTCATGTGGCTGGAGGCGAATCGCATGGGGCAGTTGCTGCCCGCGATGACACAGGAAAAGCTCGACACGCAACGAGACGTGGTGAAGAACGAACGACGATGGTCGGTGGACAATCAACCATATGGCACGTGGTGGGAGCGGTTACCGGCGCTGTGCTTCCCGCCGGGGCACCCGTTTCACCATTCCCTGATCGGGTCGATGGAGGATCTGTCGAAGGCGAGCCTGGAGGACATCGCCGAGTTCTTCCGGACCTATTATACGCCTGACAACGCGGTGCTCTCGATTGCGGGAGACTTCGAGCCGTCGACAGTACGCGCGTGGGTGCAGCGCTACTTCGGGGACATTCCACGCGGGGCGGGAACGGCCCATCGCCCATCAATGGAGGTGTCCCCGACGTTCGGCAGCTGGCTGCGCGAAGAAGTGATCGACGACGTAGCACTGCCGCGACTCTTCCTGGCATTCCGGTCGCCAGTGTTCGCCAGCGACAGCTATTACCCCGCGAGCGTTTGTGGGGCCGTGCTGGGATTGCGAAACGGGAGCCGGCTGTATCGGCGGTTGGTGCGGGAGCGTGAAATTGCCGCCGAGGCGAATGCCTTCACATTTGACTTGCCGAAAGGCAGCGACCTGCTCGTGCTCGACGTGACGGCGCGCCCCGGGATCTCATCGGATGAACTCCACGATGCCGTGGCGGTGGAGGTGGATACGCTGCGCCGCGAGGGCGTGACGGATGGCGAAGTCTCACGTGCCGCGGCACTGATCGAGACGGAGCTCGTCAGTGCACTTCAGTCGGCCGGGGATCGAGCCGATCGCCTTTCGATGTTTGCGACCTATTTCGAGCGCCCGGAACTGCTGAACGAGCAGATGGCGCGCTATCAACAGGTGACGCCGGACGCGGTAAACGCGTTCATTCAGGAGCGGCTGGGCGAGAACAACCGGGCAAGTCTGCTGTACGTGCCACGCGGGACAGACCGACTTGCGGATGAGGAAGACGGCGAAAGCGAGGACGTGGGATGACCAAGGAAACGACCTCCCGGCCCACCGCCGGCACTCCCCGGCCCTACCACTTTCCGGTCTTCGAGCGACAGCGACTTGCCAGCGGTGTGGAGTTGATCACGGGGCCGGTGCGAAAACTGCCTCTGGTATCGATCGTGGCGCTCCTTGATGCAGGAGCGACGCGTGACCCGGCCGGGCACGAGGGGCTGGCCGTGTTGACGGCGAAGCTGCTGCTCGAGGGGACGGCGAAATACGACGGTGCAGCGCTCGTCGACGCCTTCGAGCGACTGGGTGCCACGGTGGACGTGAGCGCCGGATGGGACAGCGCCTCGGTGCAACTCTCGGTGCTGCGCGGCAATGCAACTGCCGCTCTGCATCTGCTGAGTGAGGTGCTGCGTGACCCGGCCTTCCACGAGCGCGATGTGGCGCGCCTGAAGGCGGAACGACAGGCCGCGCGGATGCAGATGCGGACAGAACCGCGCGAGTTGGCCGACGAGTCGTTCGAACACTTTCTGTATGCGTCGGCGTCTCGGTACTCGCAAAGCGACGCCGGCGGTACCCGCTCGATTGCCAGCCTGAGTCGCGAAGACGTGCGGTCGTTCTACCGAGCGCAGTACGTGCCGGCGAGATTGACGCTGATCATGGTGGGGGACATCGATCAGGAAGAGGCCGCGACGATGGTGGACCACGCATTCTCGGGATGGACCGGAACCCCGGGCGAGACACCGGTCATCTCGGAGCAACCGGCGAGCCGGGCGCGGCGGATCCAGATCGTCGCCAAATCGGACGCACCGCAGTCGGAGCTGCGTATCGGGCACCTTGGTGTGCCACGCAACCACCCCGACCACTTCAAGCTGGTGGTGATGAACGCAGTGCTGGGGGGGCTGTTCTCCTCGCGGATCAACCTGAACCTTCGTGAACGGCATGGCTACGCGTACGGCGCCAGGTCGGCGTTCGACTGGCGGAGGGGAACCGGCCCGTTCGTGGTCTCGACGGCGGTCGAGAGCGGGGTGAGTGCCGATGCAACTCGGGAGGTCATCGCCGAGATCGAAGCGATTCGGAAGGCGCCGATTCGACCGGAAGAGTTGAGCTTGGCGACGAGTTTTCTGGAGGGTGTGTTTCCCATCCGGTTCGAGACGACGATGGCGATCGCCAATGCGCTCGCAAACCTGGTGACCTACGATTATCCGGCCGACTACTTCGATGCGTACCGGCGCAACATCGCAGGCGTCACGGCGGACGACGTACTGCAGGCAGCGCAGCAGCACCTGTTGCCGGGCGAACTATTGGTCCTCGCCGTGGGCGACCCCGAGGTGATCCGGGGACCGCTGGAGAAGCTCGACCTGGGAACGGTGACCGTCGCGCAGGCAGAGGACGTGGAGCCAGGCGCATGAGTGAACGGCCAGCCGAGACGGGACATGTAGGAAAGGCCGGCACGCGCCGCGTCTACACCGGTCGCGTGATCAATCTGGACCTCGACACGGTGCGGTTTCCCGATGGCAGTCTCGGGGAATTGGAGATGATCAGGCATCCCGGCGCGAGCGCGATCGTACCGATCCTCGGCGATCCGAACGCACCGGATCCACAACTCGTGTTGATCCGACAGTACCGGTATGCCGCTGGCGGGTATCTTTACGAGATCCCGGCCGGGCGGCTGGACGCTGGAGAAACGCCGTCCGATTGCGCAGCACGCGAGCTGGTGGAGGAAACCGGATATCGGGCAGCGCGGGTCGAGCATCTCTACACGATGTTCACGACCCCCGGCTTCACCGACGAGTGCATCCATGTCTTTCGAGCCACGGATCTGCACGAAGGGGCGTCTGCTCGGGAGCCGGACGAGTTCATGAGCGTCGAACCGATGCCGCTTTCCCGGGCGATGGAACTGATCCGCACGGGGGAGATCAGCGACGCGAAGACTGCGTTGGCGATCCTGTACGCGGCGCAGTTTGGCCTTGCCTCGACTGGAGAAACCGGCAAATAGCAAATTGCCGGTGCTTGGAGCCAGATTCGGGATTGTATACAGGAAGGGTCAGTTCCCAGTATAGTGTCTACAAGTGAGGACACACCGAGACCCGCGCAGACAGCGCGGGTTTTTCGTAACACCATACACAACAGCAAGATAGCAGCGTGCCCGGCGGGTTCCATCGACGGCATGCGACGTGCATTCCTGTCATGTGCAGCACGGGAGGACCGACCGTTCTCGGATGGCTTCCCAAAGCACAGCGGCCACGCACGAACAGGAGCACACCGATGCCCGAACTCGCACTCGAGTACCCAGCTCTTCGAAAGCCGTCAAGCCGAGAAGTCCTCCACGAGGCCGACGACACGGCCGTAGTGCGGGCATTCCTATCAGGCGATGAGCGTGCGTTCCAGGAGCTGGTCGAGCGCTACCAGACCCGTCTGCTGAACTTCATCTATCGAACCATTGGCGACCGCGAACGCGCCGAGGACCTGGTCCAAGAGGTCTTCATCCGTGTATACCGGCATATCCATCGGTTCGACACGTCGAAGAAGTTCTCGACCTGGATCTATACGATCGCCTCGAACCTGGCGAAGAACGAACTGCGGAATCGCTCGCGCAATCCACTGATCCTGTTCCAGACGATCACGAGCAATCGGGAAGAAGGCGAACGTCCGCTCCAGTTCGAAGACTACACCAGCCGGCCGGATGATCTGTTTGAAAAGCGCCATCTTCGGCAACTGGTGGAGGACACGGTTGAACAGCTCCCGGAGCATCATCGGCAGGTGTTCGTTCTTCGTGAAATCGAAGGGAAGTCATACGAAGAGATCGCGGACATCACCGACTGCAACCTGGGTACGGTCAAATCGCGACTGAATCGCGCGCGGAACGCATTCGCTGCCATCATTGAGCCGTTGATCGGATAGAAGTAACCAGCAAAACACAGCATAGGGGTTGTACCGAGGGCCTGACAGGATAATGGAGATATGCGATGAGCGTTTCCGGAGAGCCGGAGACGCTCATCGTCGCGCCTGTGGGGTTGGGAACCGGCCCGGGACTGGCGGGTATGCCGGGCAGAGCCTCCTCCGGCCTACCGGGACCCATGAACTGTCGCACCTTCCGTAAATCGCACGTGGACTTTGTAGACGGCCTGCTTGGCGACAAGCGGTCGGCAAAGATGTACGAGCACCTGGATGCGTGTGGTCAGTGCGGCCGGCTCGATACTGCAGTGCGGCGCGGCCTGCTGGTTGCCCGGAACCTGCCCCAGATCCAGCCGTCCCCGGATTTCATGTCGCGGTTGCATACCAGGCTCCGTGCTCCAGAAGCGCGATTGCCGGCCCGTGCCCGCTCCCGAGCGGGACGTATCGTCATCGAGCTTAGTCTGGCTGTCGCGGCGGCGGCCGGAGTGATCTTCGCGCTGCATCCGGTACACGGCCAGCCATCTCCAGCTGCCGCACCACGCGTCGCAGAATCGCGGACCGGGCAGGACAATCCCCTCCGTTCTGGACGCGAACGTGGGCTGAATGATCGGAGCCTCAACGAGGCACTCGCGACGATGGTTCCGGTGTTGCTGCCCGGAGTGCTGGCCAGCGATCCCGCGAGTGTGACCCTCGTGGACGCCACGTCGCACGCTGCCAGTCTTTCGCCGTAGACGCTGCGCCGGGCCGACCCGGCGCGGAAGGCGTATATTCCCGGCATGGCGAAGGCGGCAGACCGACAAGCATTCAAGGCGGCACTCAAAGGCCGACAATTTGATCCCGCGTACTACCTGTACGGCGAGGACGACTTTCTGAAAGAGAGCGCCGTGCGCCAACTGGTGGCGGCGGCTGTCGATCCGGCTACCGAGGCCTTCAATCTGGATCAGCGGAAGGGGGGCGAGGTCCAGGGCGAGGAGATCGGCGTCACTCTCGGAACGCCCCCGATGATGGCCGACCGCCGCGTGGTGGTCATTCGGGACGTTGGGGCCCTCCGCAAAGACGCGAGGATCGCACTCGACCGGTACCTCAATGCACCCTCGCCGGACACGGTGCTCGTGCTCGTGGCGACGAGTGGAGAAAAGCAGGACAAGAAACTCGCAGCACAGGCGACGCCGGTAGAATACGCGACCCTGACCGGCACGCAGTTGCCGAAATGGATCGCGCGCCAGGTGGAGCAAGCAGGCGACGGCGCCACAATCACCGAAGAAGCAAGTTCGCTGTTGCAGGACGTCGTGGGAGCCGATCTTTCCCTGCTCGGCCTCGAGATTGAAAAGCTGCTGAGCTATTGCGGCGGCCGACCAATTACCGAAGAAGCGGTTGCTGCGGTTGTGGGTGTCCGCCGCGAAGAGACGCTCGGACACCTGCTGGACATGATAGCGCAGCGAGAAGCGTCCACGGCGCTGGCGGCGCTACCGC
This sequence comes from uncultured Gemmatimonadaceae bacterium, assembly GCA_963781765.1. GTDB lineage: Bacteria > Gemmatimonadota > Gemmatimonadetes > Gemmatimonadales > Gemmatimonadaceae > JAGWRI01. Next base: position 91,456 of record CAWAHC010000005.1, on the reverse strand, counting down.
TGGTGCTCCAGCAGCCCAAGACGTCGGCGGTCACGATCGTAATGGCATTGACGGTGCAGATGCTTGCACTTTCCTGGGGGCAGGCGCGCGGGCTTCATCCCGCCCGTCTATCCAAGGAGTACTTCTCGCTTTTGAAGGAAGCTGGGGGGCTGTATACCGGGCGGGCGTGGGGGGATGCCGTCTCGGCATGGACGAGGTCGTCGGGGCTCTGGAACGAGCGGGATCTCGACGACGCACTGTCCGCACTGGCGCGTGCTGACGAAGCACTGAAGGAATCGCGGCTGTCCACGGATGAGCAGCTGCTCTCGACTCTGATCCTGACCCTGTGCCGCAAACCGGTACGACAGAACGTCGCGTGATGAACCGTCTGACTACGATGATCTACGGCACGTGCGCCGCGGCCCTCTTGATGGGGAACCCGTCGTCCGCACGCGCTCAGAGCGCAGATACGACCACGAACCAACCCGTGTCCGCGATGGATGCCGCCTTCGCGCGGGCAAGGGCGCTCGTGATCTCCGGGCAGACCGCAGCCGGCCGGAGTATCGTGGACTCGATCTTTGCCGCCACGCCAGTGGGCACGGCGGCGTACGGTGATGCCCTGTACGGACGTGCGATGGTGGCGCCGACAGCGACCGATGCCGCGCAGGACTACCGGCGAATCGTGGTGGAATATCCGCTATCCGTACACGCCGGCGATGCTCTGCGCCAACTGGCGCAGATCGAACGGTCCCAGGGTGATCGCGCATCAGCCATCAGCCACCTGGAGCGGTTTCTGCGCGAGAATCCCGCCAACCCCAAGCGTGCACAGACGGGACTCTGGCTCGCTCAACTGCTGTTCGAACAGAACGACGACATCAAAGCATGCGGAATTCTCGACCAGACGCGCACCGCCGTCGCGCCGAGCGATGTGGAGCTGCGGAACCAGATGAACTTCTACACCCCCCGGTGCAATGCTGCGGCGGCGCAAGCACGCGCCGATTCGATCGCACGGGCCGATTCCATAGCGCGGGCTGACTCCGTACACAAAGCCGAGCAGCGCGCCCGTGCTCGTGCCCGCGCGCGGGCGGAAGGAACGACGAAGCAGGAAACGACACCCTCCCGGGGCTCGGCGCCGCGAGCTGGTGGCTATTCGGTACAGGTGGGCGCGTTCGCGACGGTTGCCGAGGCGGAGAAATTGGTGGCGCGCTTGAAGGCGCGCGGGCTCGACGCGCGGGTCGACGGGACGCGGAAGCCATTCCGCGTTCGGGTCGGGCAGTACGCGACGCACGGCGCCGCGACCGCTGCGCTCGCGCGGCTCAAGAAGGCCGGCATCAACGGATTCGTCGCCAGTCTCGACGAGCGCTAGCCGCAATGGCGCAGACTCCGCTGATGCAGCAGTACCAGGAGATCAAGGCGCGCCACCAGAACGCGATCGTGTTCTTCCGCATGGGCGAGTTCTACGAGATGTTCTTCGACGACGCGGAGTTGGCGGCCCGGATTCTCGGACTGACACTGACGGCGCGGAACAACGGTGGGGCGGCAGAGGTGCCGCTGGCCGGCGTGCCAGTCAAGGCCGCCAGCGACTACATCCGGCGGCTTGTGGAGCGCGGGCATCGGGTCGCGATCTGCGAACAGGTGGAAGATCCGAAACTGGCCAAGGGCGTCGTGCGGCGCGAAGTGATCGAGACGATCTCTCCCGGCGCGGCGCTGGCGGACGACCTCCTGCAGGGTGGGCGGAACAACTTCATCTGCGCCATTGACGCGGCGGGCAAGGAGATTGGTGTGGCTGCGGCCGACATTTCGACCGGAGAACTGCGCCTGATCGTCACCCCGGCCGCCGACCTGGAGCCGCTGTTGGCACGGCTGGCTCCACGGGAAATGCTGATCGTGCGTGGCGACGCGGCGATCCATGCCGCGAGAAGTTGGGGCGCCGAAGGCGCGTTGGTGACCGAACGCGAGGGGTGGGAGTTCGACGCCGCGATGGCACGCGACGACCTGGCGAAGCAGTTCGGGGTCCTATCGCTGGAGGGGTTGGGAATCGGCGACGAGGACGCCACCGCGGTACGCGCGGCCGGCGCGCTCCTGCGCTATCTGCGCGAACTGCAACCGTCGGGTGTGCGCCTGGGCCGACCGATCGTCGAACGCGCCGGCGGTGTCATGCCGCTGGACGAGATGACGCGTCGCAACCTGGAATTGGTGGAGTCGTTGCGGGGCGGCGATCACGAAGGCACGCTGGCTGGCGTGCTCGACCAGACGAAAACTCCCATGGGCGCGCGGCTGCTTCGCCAGTGGATGTTGGCGCCGTTGACGGACCGCATTCGCATCGAAGCGCGCCTGGATGCGGTGGAAGCGCTCGTCGACGAGGCCCTCGCCCGATCGGCGCTGGTCGCGGCGCTGGACGGCGTGCGCGACGTGGAACGACTGGGCACGAAGGCCGCGCTGGGTCGGAGCAGCCCTCGCGACCTGAAGGGTCTGGGGCTGTCGTTGTCACGACTTCCGGATGTCCACGACGCCGTGAGTCGACTCGGCCGGGTGGGAGTGCTCACGGACGTGTTGTCGGACTGGGATTCGTGCAGCGAACTTGCCACCGCAATCAACGACACGCTCGTGGAGCGTCCGCCAGTCGTGATCGGCGAAGACGCCACGATTGCACCTGGCGTGGACACCGAACTGGACGAACTGCGGCTACTCCGCGACGGGGGCAAGGACGCTATCGCGCGCATCCAGTCCGACGAGCGGGAGCGCACGGGAATCGGGTCGCTCAAGGTCGGTTACAACCGCGTGTTTGGATACTTCATCGAGGTCACGAAGGCCAACCTGCATCTCGTACCCGACGACTACCAGCGTCGGCAAACGCTCACCGGTGCCGAACGGTTCGTGACACCGGCGCTCAAGACGTACGAGGAGCGCGTGCTTTCGGCGGCGGAGCAGATCGAGACCCGCGAACGCTCGCTGTTCGAGGTCCTGCGAAACCGCGTGGGCGCCGAGATCACTCGCCTCCAGCGCGCGTCACAGGTCGTGGCGACACTGGATGTCCTGTCGGGACTGGCCGAAACCGCGGCGCGCGAGAACTATGTCCGGCCGACCCTGCACGATGGCTTTGAGCTGGCCATCACCGGAGGCCGGCATCCGGTCGTGGAGCGCATGATGCCACGCGACAAGTTCATTCCGAACGACGTCATGCTTTCGGAAGACGGGCGTGTGATCATTCTGACGGGTCCGAACATGGCCGGGAAGTCCACGATCCTGCGGCAGGTAGGACTGATCGTCCTGATGGCGCAGATGGGAAGCTTCGTGCCGGCGTCGCGGGCTGCGATCGGCGTATCGGACCGCGTATTCACGCGGGTCGGTGCGAGCGACAACCTCGTGCGTGGCCAGTCGACCTTCATGGTGGAGATGGCGGAGACGAGCGCCATTCTCCACAGTGCGACGGCGCGGAGCCTGGTGTTGCTGGATGAGATTGGACGCGGGACCTCCACCTACGACGGCGTCTCGATTGCCTGGGCGGTGAGCGAGCACCTGCACAACCAGGTCGGGTGCAAGACGGTGTTCGCCACGCATTACCATGAACTCACGCAACTGGCCGATGAATTAGTAGCGGTTCGGAACTATAATGTCGGCGTTCGGGAAGTAGGAGATCAGGTGCTGTTCCTGCACCGCCTGCAGCCGGGTGGTGCCGACCGCAGTTACGGGATCGAGGTGGGCCGTCTGGCCGGCCTGCCAGAAGCCGTGATCGCACGTGCACGCGAAGTGCTCCGATTGCTCGAAGGGGAGCAGCTGGTGCCGGCCCTCCAGCATCATGGATCGGGGTCGCCTGCCCCGGTTGCGCCCTCCACGCCACAGCTTGGCCTGTTCGGCGCGGACGAGCATCGTGTGGTGGAGCAGTTGCGCGCCCTGGACGTCAATCACCTCACCCCGCTCGAAGCGCTGACACTCCTGAATGACCTGTCTCGCCAGGCCAAGGACGCGTGATCACCGGTTCGTGGTGGAAGCCCGGACAGCATCCGGTAGCGCTGGGTCGGGAGCCGGGCGACGCGCTAAGTTGGAAAGAACTCAAACCCTTCATCCGTGGCGTGCATTTCCGATGACGATGATTCGCAATCGCAAACCCTACGATGATGTTCTGCAAACCATCGGCTGGACGCCGCTGATTCGCCTCCACCGCGTGACGCGTGGCATTCGGACTCCGGTGTACGGCAAGGCGGAGTTCTTCAATCCGGGCGGCTCGGTGAAGGACCGCATCGGGCTGCCGATCATCGAGCGGGCGGAGCGGGAGGGTGGGCTCAAGCCCGGCGGGACGATCGTCGAAGGCACGAGTGGCAACACCGGCGTCGGGTTGGCCATCGCCGCAGCGCTGAAGGGGTATCGCTGCATCTTCACCCTGCCCGACAAGATGTCGCAGGAGAAGGTGCGGCTCCTCAAGGCATTCGGTGCCGAAGTCATCATCACGCCGACGGCCGTACCGCCGGATCATCCGGACAATTACGTGATGATGGCCAAGCGAATCGCCAAGGAGACCCCGAACGCAATACTTGCCAATCAGTTCTACAACGAAGCGAATCCGCAGGCACACTACGACACCACCGGTCCCGAGCTGTGGGAACAGAGCGAAGGGCGGATCACGCACTTCGTAGCCGCGGCCGGCACGGGAGGGACGTTGTCCGGGGTGGGCCGCTACCTGAAAGAGCAGAACCCGAAAATTCAGATCATCGCCGGCGATCCCGTCGGTTCGATTCTCGCCGACCTCTGGCACAGCAAGGGAAAGAGCCATGGGGAGGGTACTCCGTACAAGGTGGAGGGGATCGGGCAGGACAAACTGCCCGGCACGCTCGACATGTCGGTGATCGACGATTACGTCACCGTGAGCGACAAGGATGCGTTTGCCATGGCGCGACGTCTCACCCGAGAGGAGGCGCTGTTCGTGGGCGGGTCGGCAGGACTGATTACGCACGTGGCCCTGGAGGTGGCGAAACGCATCGACGACCCCGACGCGTTCGTGGTCACCTTCCTCTGTGACACGGGGGAGCGCTATCTGTCGAAGCTGTACAACGACGAGTGGATGCGAGAGAACCAACTGCTGGATGGCGACCGGACAACGCTGGCCCAGGTAGTGGGGAGCAAGCCGACCACGGCCCAACCAATTGTGAGCGTGGCTCCCGGCGCGAGCGTCCGACAGGCGTTGCGACTGATGTCGTTGCACGACGTATCACAACTTCCGGTGATGGATGGCGCGAACTGCGTGGGGTCGGTGAGCGAGTGGTCGCTCTCGGGCAAGGGGCTGGCGGACAGCAAGGTGCTCGACGTGGCGGTCAGTGACGTCATGGACCCGCCCTTCCCAGTGGTGGACGCCTCGCAACCGGTAGACGCGGTGTCGGCCCTGCTCTCCAAAGCGAACCCGGCGGTGCTCGTCCACGCCAACGGAGCTCTCACCGGCATCGTCACCCGATCGGACATGCTGTCGTACCTGATGGCGCGATAGCGGGCGCCGACTTCCACTCTCTCGAATCGCCAACTCGTGCGCATCACCGTCCTGCTGGGTGGCACCTCATCGGAGCGCGACGTCTCCATCGCGTCGGGGCTCCGTATTGCGGAAGCACTGCGGTCGCGCGGCCATCAGGTAACGGCCGTCGATACTGCGCGTGGACCGCTGGGCGTGGACGACGAACGCGCCCTCATTCAGGGGCCGGTGCTGAAAGCCGCGCCACCAACCCGTGAGGCCCTGGAAGAGATGGGGCGGAACGTGCTGGGCCGGCTTGCGGGATTCCTGCCGGGACCGGGCGAGGCCGACGTCGTGTTCGTGGCGCTGCACGGTGGAACCGGAGAAGACGGCACGCTGCAGGCCCTGCTCGACATGGTGGGGCTCCCGTACACCGGAAGCGGCCATCTGGCGAGTGCGCTGGCCATGGACAAGGACCTGTCGAAGCGACTGTTCCGGGCGGCCGGAGTGCAGACCGCGGCCTGGCTGATGGCATCCGCCACCGCCGAGGCGGTGGCGGCCCGCCTCGGGTTTCCAGTGATCGTCAAGCCGTCCCGTGAGGGGTCGACGGTCGGCCTCACGCTGGTGAAGGCCCCGAGCGAGCTCGAACACGCTGTCGCGGAGGCGCGACGCTACGACACCGAGGTGATGATCGAGCAGTACATTCCGGGACGAGAGCTGACCGTGGGCATTCTTGGCGAAGACCCGTTGCCGGTTGGCGAAATCATTCCCAAGCACGAGATTTACGACTACGAGTGCAAGTACACCCCGGGCATGGCGGACGAGCGGTTCCCGGCGGACATTTCCTCATCGCAAGCGCGGGCGTTGCAGCAACAGGCCGTGGATGCGTTCCGGGCGTTGAAACTGACGGGCTACGCGCGGATCGACTTCCGCTTAACGGAATCCGGTGAGTCATACTGCCTCGAAGCGAACACCCTGCCGGGCATGACCGAATTGAGCCTGATTCCACAGGGCGCGGCGGCGGCCGGAATCACATTTCCCGAACTATGTGAGCGCATTGCCATGCTGGCACTGACCGGACGAGGGAGGAGTTAATGGCGGGCGTATCTCCAACCGCGGCTCTGGCCGGCGTTCCGGCGGGCGTCCAGGCGAACGGTCACTGGATCGGTCGGCGGCAGTTGTTTGTGCGGTTCGCCGCGGAAGCCGAGACGGCGACGATGTACACGCCAGACGCCCTGAGCAATGAACTCGAGCGGTTAGTGGGGCGTTCGGCCTATCACTCGATCAGCGTGAGCGGTCGGGATCCGATGGCGAACGTCGCGTTTCTGGAGGCAGCGTTCGAGGCGCGCGCGCCGACGCTACCAGTGATGGTGGACTGCGACGGACAGCGGCCGGAGGCCGTACCAGCGCTGGCGCGATTCGTGGCGCTCTACCAGGTGACCCTGGAGGGCCGGCCGACGGAGACGGTGGTGGAACGCGCCATTGCGTCGCTACGGACGGTCGCGGCTGCCAAGCGACCCCATGCACTGGTGCTGGTGCCGGACCAGCACACCACGGACGGCCAGGTCCTCCGCGTATTGTCGCAGGCCCACCTGGCCAGCGCCGAGGTGGTGGTCGTAGTGCACCCCCCCCTGGAGGAAACGGAGCACAACCGCCGCTGGCTGACGTTTATGGAGCAGGCCTCCGCGCTGCACCACGACATCCGCCTGCTGCCACGTCTTTCGCGACCCACCGGAATGCGCTAGGGTGAGCCAGGGACTGGCGCGCGAGCGTCTGACGGGGCAAGCTCTATAGTAGGGAGCGGTTGAACGACCGACGGCGAGCATCACAGGGTTCCAATGGCCTTTCCAAGCGTGGAGCACACGGAGCAACAGCACATCACCCCCGCCGTGCGATGGCTTGCCATCACGTGGCTGGGTGTGGCGTTGCTGCAGGCGACCGTCGTGACGCCAGCCGACGTGATTGGATGGCTGGCATTCCGGCCGTTGCTCGTGGCGCACGCATGGTGGACGCCGCTGAGCTACGCCTTCGTGCCGGATGGAACCGCGATGCTGATGCTGGCGCTGTTCACGCTGCTGGTATTCGGACCGCGCGTGGAACGAGTGTGGGGAACGAAGACGTTCACGGTCTTCTTTCTCTGGTGCGTCGCCGGCGGGGCACTGGCGCATGCCATGTTCGCACGCAGCGGGGCGCTGGTGGGTCCGGCTGCCGGCCTGTTCGGCGTGATGTTGGCATACGCCTGGCTGTGGCCGAAGGCAGAGATGTTCGTGTTCGGGGTGATGCCGGTGCGGGTATGGACGATGATCACCCTGGCCGCGTTGCTCCTGATCTCGCTTGGTGTGACGGACGGCGGCGTCAGCGGCTGGGGCTCGCTCGCCCACCTGAGCGGCTTTGCGTTCGCCGTGCTCTACCTGAAGCGACCCAATCCGGCCAGCATCGACGAATTGCGGCATCGGATGGCACCGGCGCCCGATCCCACGGACGAAACGCCCCGCGCCATCCCGCGGACGCTGCCGCGCTCGCGGCGCGGTGACGAGGTCGACGAGATTGTAGCGCAGAGCAAGGCGGCGGTGGCGGAACGGCCGGCGCGTACGGCACGGGCCTCCACAAAACGCGACGCCAAGCGCGAAGCGCTGAACCGCGTGCTGGACAAGATCTCGGAGCAGGGACTGGACAGCCTGACCGCCCAGGATCGCACTCTGCTGGAAGAGATGTCTCGGCGGCTCAGGGGCCGCTAACGAGAAAGCCCCCCGGACTTGCCGGGGGGCGGGACCGCCACGCCGTTCTCGCGGCGGCGACGGCAGATGAGAAGAGTTCACCTGCTCCCGGCCAACGTATCACCTCGCGGCGGAATGCGCCAGAACCAAACATGCCCAAGCCAGAACTGCTGGAGACCTTCCCGAATCCATTCGCCGACCGTGACTACGAGATCCGGATGGAGTGCACCGAATTCACGTCGTTGTGTCCACTGGGCGGCGTGGAGAGCGATGCCGAGGAACTGAAGCTGCTGGAAGGCGGCGCTCCCGACTTCGGAACGATCGTCATCACGTACGTGCCCGACAGCGCGTGCCTCGAACTGAAGAGTCTGAAGTTGTATCTGTGGAGCTTTCGCAACGACGGAATCTTCTACGAGCGCGCCGTGAACCGGATTCTGGACGATCTGTCGAGCGCATGCCAGCCGCGTTCAATGCAGGTGGTGGGAGATTTCAATGTGCGCGGGGGGATCAAGTCGGTGATTACAGCACGGCGAGCAATGGCGGGTTGAAAACGTGTGCGGGTGAGAAAAGAGAACGGCGGGGCGTCAGCACTGACGCCCCGCCGTTCTCTTTGCACGCTCACGTGCTCACATCATTCCAACCTGCTCCAGGTGCTAGAACGCGTACTTCAGCTGGAACTGCAACTGATAATTGGAGGACAGGTTGTCCGCATTCCAGGTCTTGTAGTTCGGATCGAAGGTATAGACCGGAGTGCCCGTGGCCAGGTTGCCTCCGGTGAGGGTCCGATATCCGAGCAGTGTCTGCGCGCCGGCATAGGTAACGTACCGCTGCTGGCCCCAGTTGTTGTTGAGCAGGTTGAGGAAGTTGAACACCTGCAATTCGAGGGAAATGTTGTGGAACCGGCCGGCACCGAAGCTCTGCCGCACGGCGAGGTTCACGAGGTTCGTCCACGGCGTGGTGCAGCTGTTGCGGGTCATGATGTGACCGCGCTGGCTGTTCAGGCACGGGTTGTCGTTGATGAACTTGTTGAACGCCTGCGCCTGTTCGGCCGCCGTCACGCTTTGGCCGTTGAAGGTGGCGGTCGCGAACTGCATCTGCGTCGGATCCGTGGCGTCGGTCGGTACGTAGATCGGGTCGTTCTGCGTGAACCCGTCGCCGTTGATGTCACCGTTGACCACGTAGTCGATCGGCGAGCCGGAGCCACCCTGGTAGATCACGCTGAGATCGGTGCGGGTGGGGAAGCTGTAGGTGCCGGTGGCGACAATCCGGTGCTTCTGCTCGAAGAGCGAACGCGTGGCCGTGGCATCGGACTGATCGCCGGCCCAGTCGCGGCCGTAGCGGTACTGCGAATACGCGGTGCTGCTCGAAAGACTCTGCGCGTCCATGACGTGCGAGTAGGTGTAGAACAACGAGCCCTCGAACTGGTTGTAGAACCGCCGCTGCACGCCGGCCGTGAGGTTGTAGGCGTAGTCGTGCGACTGGTTGGATACGTCGAGCACGGTATTGCGATCGGTGTGCTTGAGTACCGGGTTGAACGGCGTCAGGCCGTAGAGCACGCGGCCATGCGGGTCGGTACCCTGCCGGCCAGCCAGGGCGATGTTCTGGTAGAACGGGTTGTTGATCCCCTTGGTGTACATGGCCTCGAGCGTCCCGATCCAGTGGTCCGCCAGCTGACGATCGTAGCCCAGCGTCAAACGAGCGTTCTGGGGGAACTTGAGGTTCTTGCTGAGGAGGTCGATTTCACCACCGGCTTTGGGCGTCAGTCCGTTTGCGCAGGCTTGGGGCGGGGCCGTGACGGCAGCCGAATTGAACGCCGGAGCGGCCGCGCCATTGCAGGTGAGCACGCCGACGCCGACGCTGCCAGAGTTCTGGAAGGCGTTTCCGAGCCAGACGTAGGCCGGCCGGCCGGTGAACAGGCCGATGCCACCGCGGAGTTGGTTCATCTGATCGCCGGTCACGTCCCAGTTGAAGCCGACGCGGGGCGACCACTGAACGTTGCCCGAGGGCACGTCCTGTGTGTTGCGGCCCAGGGAGTCGAACACGGACTGGTTGAACGGCGGCTTGGAGAAGAAGATCGGGTCGTCCATCCGCAGGCCGTAGGTGACCGAGAGCCGATTGGAGACGGTCCACTCGTCTTCGACGTATGCCGCATAGTTGCCGGCGCGGAAGCGCACGGCCCCGTCGCCGGAGAGCGGAACGCCGACGACGTACTGGCGAGCGATACCCTGATTGAGCGAGTCGAGAGTGCCGAAGGTCCACACGCCGTAGGATGCCTGGGTGAACAGGTTGCGGACCTTGTACCACTGGCCGGTGGCGCCGAAGGTGACGCGGTGTGCCGCGCCCACGGGAATCGTGTAGTTGTCGGTCAGCTCGATGAGATCCTGATCGAGCTGGTTACCCTGCGAATAACGCTCGGCTCCATCGACGATGCCGTAACCGCCGTTGTACACGGTGACCTGAGGGGCGAGCACTCCGGGATTCCGCCGGTCGCGAATGGTCTCGTAGTTGAGCAGGAGTTCGTTGAAGCTGCTGTTGTCGAACAGGGTGCGCAGTTGCGCGACGGCGGCATTCTTCTTGGACGAGAAGTGGTAGCCGTTGTTGTCGAGCTGGAACGTGGATGCCGAGCGGCTGAAGATGTCCTGCACGGCACGGCCGTAGTTGTCGCGGATCACGAGCTGGGTGTTGCCCGGGAGATTGAAATCGAAGCGGGCGAACACGTTGGCCAACGGATTTCCATTGTTGACCAGTGCTCCAGATCCCGTCGGCATGCCATAGGCGGCCAGGGCCTGGTTGACCTGATCGACGGTCGTCTGGTTGGGGCCCGGGAGGGAGCCGCCGACGTAGGGGCCGCTGGCCGGAGAAGTCCGAGCCTGCCACTCGGCGTCGACGAAGAAGAGTGCCTTATCCTTGATAAGCGGGCCGCCGATGTTGAAGCCACCCTGGGACTGCTTGTAGTTGGTGATGTAGGGCTGACTGCGCGTGTAGCCCTGATTGCGCGTGGTGCCGTACATCGATCCGTGCCATTCGTTGGTGCCGCTCTTGGTGACGGCGTTGATCAGGAGGCCGGAGAAGTTGCCCTGACGAACGTCGAAGGGCGACAGCAGCACCTGGTACTCCTTTACGGCGCCGAGGCCGATGGACTTGCCGTTGGCCTGGCCACCGGGCTGGCCGGTGGAGCCGAGGCCGAACAGATCGGCTTCGGTGGACCCGTCGATCTGGATGTTGTTGTACCGGTTGTTCGTGCCGCCGCCGGAGAGACCGGGGCCAGCGGTGGAGACCTGGGGCGTGAGCACGACGAAGTCGGTGAAGTTTCCGTTCAACGTCGGCAGCCGGCGCAGCGCGGAATCGGAAATCGTCGTCGTGACCCCCGTGTGCGATGCCGACATCACGGGATCCTGGTTGGCGACGATGTTGACGGCCTGGAGCTGGGTGGCCTGCATTACGAGTTCAAAATCGGCGCGCGTCACCTGGCTGAGGACGACGACGATATTCTCGCGCGTCTGCGGCTGGAAGCCGAGGCGGCGGACGGTCACGGAGTAGTCGCTCCCGACCTCGAGGCCCGGTACGGTATAGCGGCCGTCGCTCCTGGAGGTCACCTGGCTGGCGAAGCCGGTGGTCCGGTTGATGACCCGGACCTGCACGCCTTCGACCGGTTGATGCTGCGCATTGGTCACGGTGCCGGAAATGGCACCGGTGGTCACACCCTGCGCGGCCAGCGTCAACGGCATCGCAAACGCGAACGCGACGGCGACAAGACCGCTGAGCGCCCAACGGGGGATTGTCATGAGAGGTTCCTGTTAGTGAGGTTCAAGGCTGCCTCGGAACTGCAGTCCAAATGTATACCTGCAGTTGGACCACTAATTTATGGGGGGGGTGGGCAGATGGCGAGCGAAACCGGAGGGGGTGTGTAACGGCCCGGCATCAATGGGAAATTGGGGGTCGGGTTGAACTCAAAGGGAGGCAGCGATTAGACTTGTTGGCTTATTGGCCAGGTAGCTCAGTTGGTAGAGCAGCGGACTGAAAATCCGCGTGTCGGCAGTTCGATTCTGCCCCTGGCCACTGCGTTACACCAAGGCTGTTGGCCTTCATCTACCAGGCACTCCGAAATCTTGGCCCCGGGTCAGCGATCCGGGGCCTTGTTCATTCCCAGGCCTCCGAAAACACATGAGTGTTCGGAGCATTGGCGCCCGGGAGCGGATTGGGATATACGTAGGGTTCAAGTCCATCCCACCTGGCGCCAGTGAGCTCACAGCCTTCGCGATCGAAGCCGAAACTGGACCTGACCGCACGACATGCGGATCAGGTTGCGGTGGCACGCGTTCGGGAAGGAGACGCGCTGGCCCTCGAACTCATCTTCCAGGTTTACGGGGATGAGATGCTGGCGCTGGCCCAGCGGGTAGCCGGGTCGCGCGAGGTTGGAGAAGAGGTCGTGCAGGATGTATTTCTGGCCATCTGGAGAGCTAGAAGTCGATGGCGGATAACGAGTTCCTTGCGTGGCTACCTGCGCCGTTCCGTGCAGAACACGGCGGTTCGCGCCCGGGCATCGCGAACGCGCGGAGGGGCCATGGAGGCCCGGCTGACCGAGGCCGCCGCGGTGCGAGATGGATCGCTGTCGGATCCGCGACCGACACCCGCCGACCAGGCCGTGTTGGACGAGTTGGCCTGGGCCGCCGATCGGGCTACGAAAGCGCTGACCCCAAGAGCACGTGACGTGTTCCTCATGCGTCGGGACGAGGAGCTGTCGAATCGGGAGATCGCGGATCGGCTGGGGGTGTCGGTGAAGACGGTCGAGACGCACATGCGACGAGCACTGCAGTTCATGCGCCGCCGACTCACCGGGTGGCTCGACGACGAGGGGCACCAGTAGCCGCCGCCAGGCCCGACCGAAAGTCGCGTTCAGGGTAGCGTGGGGTCCGGTGTCTCCAGAGAGGCATGACGGACGATCGCCGAAAGCCTCCTCCATCCCCCACCCCGCCGCTTGCGGGCTTCCCCCTATACCAAGGGATGGAACCCTCGGCTCTGCGCCGATATGTCCTGGGGCTGAGCCCCGATGGCGAGCGCCGGCGCGTAGCGGCGTGGGCTGCTGAGACGGCGGAACGGCGGCGCTATCTGGATGCGATGCTCGAACTGCGCGCCCGGGTGCCGGAAGGTGGCGCAGAAGGCCGGGCAACGGCATGGACGCGCATCGCGGCGGGTCTCGAGCGCCCTGTCACCCGCGACGAGGTGCCGTACTCGGCTCCCTGGGACGCCCCAGCGGTCCGGGTGAGCGTGCATCGCGGGAGCGGCCCGCGGATTCTGGTGGGGGGGTTCGCCCCCCGGCCGGCGCAGTGGGCCATTCCGCTAGCCGTGGGTGCCGCGCTGCTCGTTGCGGCGGCCGGGCTGCGGATGGTGGACGTCTCGGCCAAACCTGGTCCGGCGCCCGCCGTCACGATGCGCCGGGTGGCGACGACGCGTGGGCAGCGCGCGGAGATCCGACTGGACGACGGCACGGCGGTCACCCTCGGCGTCGCGAGCCGGCTCGAGTTCCCGTCGGACTTCGGAACCGGGGCCCGCGACGTGTACCTGGACGGCACGGCCGACTTCCACGTGGTGCATGACACGACGAAGCCATTCACGGTTCACACGGCGAACGCGGTGACCCGCGATGTGGGGACGCGATTCGTGGTCCGGGCGTATCTGACCGATGGCAGTACCGAGGTGGTGGTGTCCGAAGGATCGGTGGCATTGGGGGCACGGGGCGTGGCCGAGAGCCACGACGCCGTGCTCACCAAGAATCAGTTGGGGCTGGTGTCGGCGGGCCGATCGACGGTGTCGGTACGGCACGTGGACCCGTCGGCCTACACCGCGTGGATGGAAGGGCGGCTGGTCTTCCGCGACACGCCGCTATCGGCGGTGGTGATCGAGTTGGGCCGTTGGTACGCCACGCGCGTGGCGCTTGGCGACTCCTCGCTGACCACGATGCCGTTCAGCGCATCGTTCGGCGTGGAGAGTTTGCGACAGGCCGTGGCGACGTTGACGACCGTGTTGCCGTTGCGTGCGGAGCGGCGTGGGAATGTGGTGGTGCTGTATCGAAAGGGAAAGGTGAAGCAGTGAGGCGACGAGGCCATGAACGGGGCATTCGAAAGGAGCGAGTCATGCGTCACTGGATGAGAGCACTGGTGGGGATGGCGACGGTCGTTGCAAGCGCGCAGATCCTGCTCGCTGAAGCGCCACAGCTTCCCGGGGGGCCATCGGCCGACCTTCAGGCCAGCATCCCGCGGTTTCTGACGAATACGGCGTCGGCACGCGTGCCGGTGGATGTTGCGCACACGCCGATTCTCAATCGCCGGATTGCGCTGCACCTGCAGGACGTGACCCTGGCCCAAGCGTTGGAGACGATCGGCGACTCGACGGGGCTGCGGTTCGCGTACAGCCGCCTGGAAGTGCCGGTGGACCGGCGCGTGCGGCTGAATGCCAAGGACATCACCACGGCCGCGGCGCTCACCGAGGTGCTGCTCGGCACGTCCGTCGATGTGGTGTTCACCGATGAGGGTCAGGCGATGTTGGTGAAGCGTCCGCCTCCGGCGCCGGTGCCGCACGTAGCCTCGGGCACGGTCCGCGGTACGGTCACGGACTCGTCGACCGACGAGCCGCTGCAGGGGGCGTCGGTCTCGCTGACGGGCACGCGCTACGGTGCGCTCGCCGGATCGGACGGGCACTATTCGTTCACGGCGCCACCGGGGCGGTATCAGATTCGGGCGCGGTTGCTGGGCCATGTGGCGCGCGTCGACAGCATCACCGTGGAGGACGGCCAGACCACGGTCCATGACTTCTCGCTGCCGCGAGCCATCGGCACCCTGAATGCGGTGGTGGTCACGGGCACGCGGCAGCCGAACCGGACCGCCGTGGACGCCCCGGCGCCGGTGGATGTATTCACGGCGCAGGAGATTCGTCAGAGCGGACGCACGGAGACCTCGCAGATCATCGAGATGTTGGCGCCGTCGTTCAACTTCCCGCGGCCGTCGGTCACGGACGGCACCGATCACATCCGGCCGGCCACGCTGCGCGGGTTGAACTCCGACCAATTGCTGGTGCTGATCAACGGCAAGCGCCGGCACAACAGCTCGCTGGTGAACATCAACGGCAGTGTGGGGCGCGGCTCGATGGCGGTGGATCTGAATGCGATTCCGCCGTCGGCCATCGACCACATCGAAATCCTGCGCGACGGCGCGGCGGCCCAGTACGGCTCCGACGCCATCGCCGGCGTGATCAACATCATTCTCAAGTCCGATGCGCCGGGCGAACTGTCGGTACAGACCGGCAAGACGAATGCGGGCGATGGGCAGAGCGTCGTCACCGATGGGAGCTACAGTTGGGCGCTGCCGCGTGGCGGGTATCTCAACCTGAGCGGCGAGATGCGGAATCGTGACAGCACGAACCGTACCGGCCCCGATACCCGGCAGCAGTATTTCACCGGCGATTCGCGCAACAACATCGCCGTACTGAACAATCGCATCGACAGTTGGGTGGGCGATCCGAAGATGAACGGCGGTGCGGGGTTCTATAATCTGGATATCCCGATGAACAACGACGTGCACTTCTATTCGTTCGGCGGGGTGAGCTACTCGCGCGGACTGGCCGCGGGCTTCTTCCGCCGGGCGCAGGACAATCGGACGGTCCGCGACTACTACCCGAACGGATTCCTGCCGCTGATCGGCAGCCACATCTGGGACTATTCGGGAGCGGCCGGATTCCGCGGCACGCTGAGCAACTGGAACTGGGATCTGGGCAGCGTCTTCGGCCGGAACACCTTCCGGTACGACGTGGACAACAGCGTCAACGTCTCGATGGGGACGAGCAGCCCGACCACATTCAATGCCGGCACGATGTCGTTCGATCAGTGGACGACGACACTGGATGTGCAGCGCTCGTTCAATATCGGGTGGGCGCAGCCGTTGAGCGTGGCCTGGGGCGCCGAGGCGCGGCGCGACCACTATGGCATCAGCGCGGGAGACAACGCGTCGTGGATGAATGGCGGCGTGCCGATTCTCGACGGACCGAACGCGGGCAATGCCGCCGCCGCCGGTGCGCAGGTGTTCCCGGGATTCCGGCCGAGTGATGCGCAGAACGTGTCGCGCACGAACATGGCGGGCTACGTGGACCTCGCCAGCAATCCGGTGAAGCAGGTGATGCTCGACCTGGCGGGCCGCGCGGAGCACTACTCCGACTTCGGCAGCACGGCCACGGGCAAGCTCGCCGTGCGCTGGGAGCCGATTACGCACTACGCGTTGCGCGGGTCGGTGAGCAACGGGTTCCGGGCGCCTTCGCTGGGTCAGGAGGACTTCTCGACGACGTCCACGAACTTCATCGCCGTCAACGGGGTGGCGACGCCGTTCGACATCCGGACCTTCCCGGTGACGAGCGCCGAAGCACAGGCGCTCGGCGCCAAGCCGCTGCGTCCGGAGCTGTCGACCAATCTGGGGCTGGGCATCGCGATGCAGCCGACGCCGAACATCTCGTTCACCACGGACTACTACAAGATCGACATCCGGCACCGGATCGTGCTGTCCGGAAACTTCATCGGGTCGGCGATTCAGACCCTGCTGACGAACGCCGGATTCCCGGGCGTGCAGGGCGGCCGGTTCTTCACCAACGCCATCAACACGCGCACCGAAGGTGTGGACGTGGTGGTGCAGGCCGGGAAGGATCTCGGCTACGGCGGCATGCTGCGGTTCACGGGCGGATACAACCACAACTACACGCACGTGACGCACGTGGACCCGACGCCGTCGCAGCTGGCGGCGTTCCAGGCGCAGTTGTTCGACCGCACACAGCGGGGGCTCACCGAAGTGGCGCAGCCGCACGACAACTTGCGACTGAACGGCGACTGGCAGTGGAAGAAGGTGGGGGTGAACCTTGGTGAGTCGTGGTACGGGGCGGTCACCAGCATCGCCTCCACCGCGTCCAACGACCAGACGTACAGCGCCAAGTGGATCACCGACCTGTCAGCCTCGTACCACCTGTCGGAACTGCTGTCGGTCACAGCGGGCGCCGACAATCTCTTCAATGTCTATCCGGACCACACGATTGCGGCCAACTCGAACGGAGGCATCTTCCTGTACAGCGGGTTGTCACCATTCGGGTACGACGGCGCGTTCTATTACCTCAGATTCTCGGTGGGCATGTGAATCGGACATTCTGGGCAGTAGTGCTGGGCGCAGCCGCCGCGAGCGGCTGCGCCAAGGGGACCCCGGCGGCCACCCGGCCGGCGGGGTTCCCCGCGGACTGGGACGTGGGCCTGCACCACCAGGCGACGAAGGCGCCGCACGCCATGATCGCCAGCAACAGCGACCTGGCGAGCCAGGCGGGAGTGGAGATCCTGCAGAAGGGCGGCAACGCCGTGGACGCTGCGGTCGCGACGGGATTCGCGATGGCGGTGACGTATCCGCAGGCCGGCAACATCGGCGGCGGAGGGTTCATGGTGATCCACATGGCCGACGGACGCAACGCGGCGATGGACTACCGTGAGGTGGCACCGTTGGCGGCGACGCGGAACATGTACCTCGACGCCAACGGCAAACTCACCGACAAGAGTCGGGTGGGCGCGCTGTCGGTGGGCGTGCCCGGGGCGGTAGCGGGGATGGCCGCGGCGCTCAAGCAGTACGGCACCATGTCGCTGCACGACGTCATGCAGCCGGCCATTCGGCTTGCCGAGGACGGATTCACGGTGGACAGCGCGCTGGCGCGGGCCATCGCCGCCGGAGCCAAGCTCATCGGTCCATACGAAGGCGCCTCGGTATTCCTGCCCGGTGGACAGCCGGTGGCGGCGGGAACGTTGCTCAAACAGCCGCGACTGGCGCGCACGCTCGAGGCAATCGCCGACAAGGGGCCCGACGTGTTCTACAAGGGCTGGATTGCCGACAGCCTGGTGGCCGAGATGCATCGGGACCACGGCATCGTCACCAAGGCCGATCTGGCGAAGTACACGCCGGTGTGGCGCGATCCGATCAAGGGGACGTACCGGGGCGACACGATCTACTCGATGCCGCCGTCGTCGAGCGGTGGCATCATCGAAGTCGAAATTCTCAACATTCTCGAGACCTTCCCCGCCCTGCCCGCTTTCGGCAGCACGATGTACGACCACGACGTGGCCGAAGCATTCCGCCGGGCGTTCATTGACCGCAACACGGAGTTGGGCGACCCGGCGTTCGTGAAGAACCCCGTGGAGCAATTGACGAGCAAAGCATACGCGCGCACGCTGCGCGACTCGATCCTGCCCGACAAAGCGTCGAAGACGCCGAACTTCGCGCAGGTATCACACGAGGGGATGAACACGACGCACTACTCGGTGGTGGATTCGGCGGGCGACGCGGTGTCCACCACGACGACCCTGAACAGTCTGTTCGGGTCGGGCAACTACGTGGGCGGCGCCGGGTTCTTTCTGAACAACGAGATGGACGACTTTGCGTCCGATCCGGGGCACCCCAATCAATTCGGGCTTGTGCAGGGCGAGGCGAACGCCATCGCACCGGGCAAGCGCATGTTGAGCGCGATGACGCCGACGATCGTGGTGGACAGCACCGGCAAGGTGCTGTTGGTGGTGGGGGCCGCCGGCGGGCCGACGATCATCACGGCCACGACGCAGGTGATTCTGAACGTCATCGACCACCACATGTCACTGGCCGATGCGATGTCGGCGCCACGCATCCATCAGCAAGCGTGGCCGGACAAGCTGATCTACGAGAAGGGTGGGTTGATCCCGGCGGTGGCGGATTCACTGACGGCGATGGGGTACGAGTTGTCGCCGGTGGGACATCTCGCCAACTCCAACGCGGTGATGCGCGTGGTGGGAGGCTGGGAGGGGATGGTGGAGCCGCGGTCGACCGGCGGGGCACGGGGCTACTGAGCGGGCTGGCGTGGCTCCGGGGCGGGCATCAACAAGAGGGACTACAATTTCGCGGAGGACCCGGACGGCGCGGATACCGCAACTGCAACTGCCAATGGCTAACTACAACTACAACTACAACTACAACTGCTAACGGCTGACCGCGAACCACCAGCATTCAAATACCCGAGCGGCCCACCGGAATGGTTTCCGGTGGGCCGCTCGCATTGGTGTTCATGTCATGGGGCTTTCGGGTGCCCGGCGCTCCTGCGCTTGGCGCGGTAGGCGAGACCGAGCATCGAGAGGCCGAATGCGAGCAGGACCAATCCCCACCAGAGATTGACGTCGATTCCGAGTGAACGGCTGTAGACCGCCGTGGGCGAGAAGATGCCATACACCACGAGCAGCAGCCCGAGGACCGAGAACATCAGTCCCATTGGCAGTCGGATGTCGAGATTCATGGATGCCTACCAGAAGATGATGTTGAGGACGGCAGTCAGTCCGAGCACGACCACACCCAGAGTTGCGGGCCGCTTGTACCACGCCATGTCATTGTTGACGATGCGAGGCGTGAGCGAATAGACCAGCCCGCCCAACTCGCTCTCCGACTTCTTCTGCTGCGTCGCCAGCGAGATCAGGATGGTGGCGACGAAGCACGCGGTCCAGGCGATGATGGCGGTCCAGAAATTCTGCGCCATCTCGCTGGGATAGACGTGCAGCACTGCCCCCAGGTATCCGCCCTTGATGCCGACCACGGCACCCATCGGCAGCACGAGACCGTCGTGAATGGCCGCGGCCGCCGTGCCGATAATCAGCCCCCAGAACGCCCCATGGCCGGTAGTCCGGCGCCAGAACATGCCCAGAAGGAAGGTCGCGAAGAGCGGCGCGTTCACGAAGGCGAACACGAGCTGCAACATGTCCATGATGTTGTTGAAGCGCGTGGTCGCATAGGCCGCCGCCATGCTGAGCAGGATGCCAACCACGGTCGTGACGTGGCCCACCCGGAGGTAGTGGCGATCGGAACGTCCCGGGCTGATGTAGCTCTGGTACAGATCGTATGTCCACACGGTGTTGAAGGCGGTCACGTTGCCGGCCATGCCGGACATGAAGGACGCCATGAGCGCTGTAAGTCCGAGACCGAGGAGTCCGGTGGGCAGGTAGTGCGCGAGCATCATCGGCACGGCGAGGTTGTAGTTGGGCGTGCCGTCGGCGCCCAGGGGAATCAGCGGTCCACTCTTGGTGGTGACCACGATGGCAATCATGCCGGGGAGGATGACCAACGCCGGGAAGAGCATCTTGGGGATCGCGGCGATGAGCGGCGTGCGTCGGGCCGCGGTCATGTCCTCGGCCGCCATGGCACGCTGGATGACCAGGAAGTCGGTGCACCAGTAGCCGAAGGACAGCACGAACCCCAGGCCCATGGCCATACTGTACCACTCGACGCCCATCGGATTGGCGCTGGCGGAGCCGAGGTAGCGCCAGGAGTGCGTGAACGCGCCAGGAGCGAACCCGGCGTGGGTCGAGACGGTCTGCAGCTTGGCGACCAGGCCGTCCCAGCCCCCGACGTCCTTGAGTCCGAGGAGGACGAGGGGGAGGAAGCCGAGCACGATGAGGAAGAACTGGAGGACTTCGTTATAGATGGCCGAGGTCAGGCCACCGAGGAAGATGTAGACGAGCACGATGAGCGCCGAGAGTACGATGCTCATGTTGAAATCCCACCCCAGCACCAGTTCCAGCAGCTTGGCGAGCGCGTACATCGAGATGCCGGACGAGAAGACGGTCATCACGGCGAAGGTGAGGGCGTTGAACGCCCGGGTCTTCTCGTCGAATCGCAGCTTGAGATACTCGGGTACCGACCGGGCGCGGGAGCCGTAGTAGAAGGGCATCATGAACACGCCCACGAACACCATCGCGGGAATGGCGCCGAGCCAGTAGAAGTGGCTCGTCATGATGCCGTACTTGGCGCCGGAGGCACCCATCCCGATCACTTCCTGGGCCCCGAGGTTGGCGGATACGAACGCCAGCCCGGCGACCCACGCGGGAATGGTCCGTCCCGACAGGAAGAAGTCCTCGCTACTCGTGACGAAGCGTCGAAGCACCCAGCCGATGCCGAGTACGAAGGCGAAGTAGATGATGAGGATGGCGTAGTCGATCGCGCCGAGATGGATGTGAGGCACGGAGAGGTCTCGAGAGGCGAGGTGGAGGAACGGAACCGATAAAGTGCAGAGTCGGAGGTTGCGGCGTTAGGCGCGCCGCCATCTTGCATAAGTCATAAAATGACTTTATGTATGATCGCCGTTGATTATCGGTACAGCTAGGCCGAGCTGGGCGCCGCCGCAACCGCATTCCACACAAACTTTGCGGCTATTGTAGTTTGCGCGGCCCTCGGATCGGTGCATTATTCGGCTTCTTAGACGTCGGCTCTGATGTTTCCTTCGATTCGGACCGGCATGATTTCCAGAAATGTCGTCAGACGACTTGGCGACTATATCCGGACGCGTGTGACTTTCAGAATTCCCGCCCAGGGCGCCAGGAGACGCGCATGAAGACATTTCGTTTGATGGCCGCCGGGCTTACGGTACTCCTTGTCAGCGCTGCGCCGTTGTGCGCGCAAGGATCCGAAGGCACGGTACGAGGACGGATCACGGACAACGCCACACAGCAGCCCATCGTCGGCGCGACGGTCACGATCGGGAAGCGCACGGCGCTCACGCAGGCGGACGGCCGGTACGCGCTGGTGATTCCGGCGGGCACGTACACGCTGCAGGCGAGGACGATCGGTTATGCGCCCGCCAGCCAGTCGGTGACGGTGAACGCCGGGCAGACGGTCGTGGTGGATCTCAAGCTGACGCAGCAGGCCATCAACCTGGCCACGGTCATCGTCACCGGCTACGGCCAACAGCGCGCCGGCGATATCACCGGTGCCGTGACGCAGTTGTCGCCGGCGGAGTTCAATCCCGGCCGGATCGTGAGTCCTCAGAGCCTGATCACGAGCAAGGTGGCGGGTGTTCAGGTGGTGGACAACAACGAGCCGGGCGGTGGCATCTCGATCCGCATTCGCGGCGCGACGTCGGTGAACGCCAGCAGCGAGCCGTTGTATGTGGTGGACGGGATGCCGCTGGCCAGCGGGGCGGGGTCGGGACTCTCCGACGGGCGTGATGCGCTGAACTTCATCAATCCGAGCGACATCGCGACCATCACGGTCCTCAAGGGCGCCTCGGCCGCCGCGATCTACGGCGCGAACGCCGCCAACGGCGTCGTGCTGATCACGACGAAGTCGGGGCAGCAGGGCGCCGCGAAGGTCGAGTACACCGGCGATGTCACGTCGTCGACGGTCGAGCGGCTGCCGCAGATGTTGAACGCCTCGCAGTTCCGGGCGGCGGTCACGCAGTATGCGCCGCAGAGCGTGGGCCAGCTCGGCTCGGCGAATACGAACTGGTTCAACCGGGTGGATCGGAACGGCATCGGTCAGGAGCACAATCTGGCGTTCTCGGGCGCCGGGCCCGCGACGAACTACCGGATGTCGCTGGGCTATCTCAACCAGAACGGCGTGATCGATGGAACGAACACGGAGCGCATGTCCATCGGCCTGAACCTCAACCAGCGCTTTCTCGATGACCGGCTGAACATCCGGACGAACATTCTCGGCTCGCGCACGAACAACCAGTACACCCCGGGCGGCGTGCTGTCGAACGCCGCGCAGATGGGGCCGACGCAGCCGGTGTTCGATCCGACGAGCACGACGGGCTACTTCAACTGGCCGGGCAACACGCTGCAGTCTCCGGACAATCCGGTGGAAGCGCTGAAGCTCGCCACCGACATCGGGCACACGTACCGCTCGCTCGGCACGTTCCAGGCCGACTACAGCCTCCCGTACGTGGAGGGGTTGAAGGCCCACGTGAACCTCGGATACGACGCGACGTCGGCCGAACGGCAGACATTCAATCCCAGCGATCTGCATGCCCAACTCAAGGCCGGAACCGGCGGCACGCTCTACCAGACCACGCCGTCGATGACGAACACGCAGCTCGATACGTATCTGGAGTACAACGCGCCGCTGAACTTCGTGCCCGGCACGATCGATCTGACGGGCGGCTACTCCTACTCGCAGTCCAACGCCCAGTACCCGTATACGACGGCGACCGGGTTGAGCACGAACCTCCTCGGCATTTACGGCTTTCCGACGGCACTGATTCTGCAGAGCAACACGAACGTGCAGGATAGCCGGCTGATCTCGTTCTTTGGCCGGGCCAACTACAACTACAACGACCGGTACCTCGCGGCCTTCAGCATCCGCCGCGACGGATCGTCGCGGTTCGGCCCCGCGAACGCGTGGGGCATCTTCCCCTCGGTGGCGCTGGCCTGGCGTATCTCGCAGGAAGGGTTCATGAAGCGGTTCACGAACCTCTCGGACCTCAAGCTGCGGGCGTCGTACGGCAAGACCGGAAACCAGGCGTTCGCCAACTACCAGCAGTATGCGAACTTCGTGGTGGGTGACGCGCAGTCCCAGGCGCTGTTCGGCAATGGGTTCGTCACCACGATCCGGCCGAGCGCGGTGGATCCGAACATCAAATGGGAATCGACGAGCTCGTATGACCTCGGGCTCGACTATGGGTTCTACAACCAGCGGATCAGCGGCGCGATCGACTACTACACCAAGAGCACCAAGGACCTCATCTTCACGGTGCCGGTGGCGGCGGGCACGAACCTGTCCAACTACCTGACCACCAACATCGGCAGCATGCGGAATGCGGGCGTGGAGTTCAGTCTGAGCGCCGACGTCATCCAGGGCGGCAACAGCGGGTTCTCGTGGACGACCGATTTCACGGCGTCCCACAACGCGAACAAGCTGACGTCCATCAATCCGATCCTCAGCGGTTCCGGGTCGACCCAGCAGCGGATCCTCACGGGCGGCGTGGCCGGCGGCGTGGGCACGCTGATTCAGGTGCTGGAGCCGGGGCAGCCGATCAACTCGTTCTTCGTCTACAAGCAGAAGTATGCGAACGGGAAGCCGGTCGAGGGCAGCTACGTCGATATGAACGGCGACACGGTGATCAACGTAGCCGACCGGCGTGCGTACCACGATCCCGCGCCGAAGTGGATTTTCGGTCATACGTCGAACATGACCTACGGGAACTGGGATGCCGCGTTCACGTTGCGGGCGTACCTCGGCAACTACGTGTACAACAACGTGCAGTCGAACCTGGGCAGCTACCAGGAGCTGCAGCGTGCGTCGCCCTACAACCTGAGCGCCAACGTGCTGCAGACCGGGTTCACGTCGCCCCAGTACCTGTCCGATTATTACGTCCAGAGCGCGTCGTTCCTGCGCATGGACAACATCACCGTCGGGTATCGGGTGCGGTACCACGGGCAGCCAGTGCGAATCTTCGGCACCGTCCAGAACGTGTTCACGATCTCGCCCTACAGTGGCGTCGATCCGACGGCTGGACTGAACGGCATCGACAACAACATCTATCCGCGTTCTCGCATATTCACCGCCGGCTTCAACGTGGTGTTCTGAGCGTGGGACCATTCATTCGACGATTCGGCAACGGACGGACCACTATGAAGATCAATCACAGGCTGATCGCTCTCGCTACCGTGGCGATGCTCGTCGGCGCCGCCGGCTGCACGAACACGGTGGTGGAGCCAAAGAGTACGATCACGAGCGCCAACGTGTTCAACGACCCGAACTCGTATCAGGCGTTCCTGGCCAAAGTCTATGCGGGCCTGGCGGTGAGCGGGCAGCAGGGACCGGCGGGGAACCCCGACATCTCGGGTATCGACGAGGGATTCTCCCAGTACCTGCGGCTGTACTGGGAGGCGGAGGAGCTGCCGACCGATGAGGCAGCGATCGCCTGGAACGACGTCGGCCTGCCCGAGATGAACACCCAGCTGTGGGCGGCGTCGAACTCGTTCGTGGTCGCCATGTACTACCGCATCTACTTCCAGATCGGCATGGCGAACGAGTTCCTGCGCGAGACGGACGACGCCGCGCTGGCGTCGCGCGACGTCACGCCGGCGCTCCGGACGCAGATCCAGCAGTACCGCGCCGAAGCCCGCTTTCTGCGGGCGTTCAGCTACTGGAACGGCATCGACATGTTCGGCGACATCCCACTCGTGACCGAGAAGGACTCGTTGGGCTCGACGCCGCCGATGCAGAGCACGCGCGCGGATATCTACAACTTCATCGTCAACGAATTGAAGGCGATTCACGATTCGCTGCCGCAACCCGGACCGGCCACGTACGGCCGGGCGACGGGCCCCGCCGACGACATGCTGCTGGCCAACCTGTACCTGAACGCAGGGGTCTACACCGGGACGCCGGACTACGCCGATGCACTGACGTCGGCCGAAGCGGTGATCAACTCCAACGCCTACAGCCTCGACCCCAATTACCGTCATATGTTCGAGGCGGACAACAACACGTCGCCGGAGATCGTCTTCGCGATTCCGCAGGACGGCCTGCACGAGCAGACCTATGGCGGCGTGAACTTCCTGGTGCACGCGGAGTGCGGCGGGAGCATGAACAACTCCACCTACGGCATCGACGGCTGCTGGTGGGGCATTCGCCTGAAGCCCGAGGCGTACAATTTCTACAGTGCCGGCGACCACCGGGCGGCGTACTTCGATACGACCGGTCAGACGGTGTCGATGAACAGTATTTCCAACTTCCAGAACGGAGTCGCGGCCCCGAAGTTCACGAACATGACCTCGGCGGGACAGCCGGGCTCGAATCCGGCGTTCGTCGACACCGACTTCCCGGTGTTCCGGCTGGCGGGGGCCTACCTGATCTACGCCGAGGCAGAACTGCGTGGAGGCGGCGGATCGGCCGCGCAGGCGCTGACCTACATCAACGATCTCCGCGAGCGCGCCTACGGTGGAACGTCGGGCGACATCACGGCCGCGCAGCTCACGCTGCCGTTCATTCTCGCCGAGCGCGGGCGTGAACTGCTGTGGGAGGCCCATCGCCGCACGGATCTGATCCGGTTCGGGGAGTTCACCGGCGGATCGTATGTCTGGGCCTGGAAGGGCGGTGTGCAGGCGGGAACGTCCACCGACGGCTTCCGCGATCTGTATCCGATTCCCGAATCGGAGCTCGTGGCGAACCCCAATCTGAAGCAGAACCCGGGGTACTGAGCCGCGCGCCTTCCGACTTTCCGTTTGGCCGGCCTCCGGGTCCGGCAGAAGTGGTTTGCGATGTACCTGCCGGCCAGCGCCCTCGTGGTGCTGGCCGGTGGGGCATGCGGCGGCAGTTCCACCGCGCCGCCGCCCACGGGCCAGCCGACGATCCAGCGCCCGACGCTTGCGGCCACCTATCGCCCCAGTGGGCACATGGCGGCCGGCGATGTGTTCGTGCAGCTGTTCGAGTGGCCGTGGACGGATATCGCGAACGAATGCGAACAGGTGTTGGGACCGGTCGGCTACCATGCCGTCCAGGTGTCGCCGCCCGAAGAACACAGCATCACGCCCACCCACGACTGGAGCGAGCGGTACCAGCCGGTGAGCTACAGCATCGCGCGCAGCCGGTCGGGCGACAGCACGCAGTTCGTGGACATGGTTCGGCGGTGCAAGGGTGCGGGCGTGGACATCTACGTGGATGCCGTCATCAACCACATGACGAACTATCCGAGTCCCGGTGTGGGGAGCAACGGCACGGCGTATTCGAAGTACAGCTATCCGGGGCTGTATGCGCCGGCCGATTTCCACACGCCCTGCACCGTCACCGACTATTCCAACGCCGCGAACGTGCAGGATTGCGAACTGCTCGGGCTGCCGGACCTCAACACCAGCCTCCCGTACGTGCAGCAGACGATCGCCGACTACCTGATCAAGCTGGTGCGGCTCGGCGTGGCCGGATTTCGCGTCGACGCCGCCAAGCACATCCAGCAGGTGGAGTTGGACGACATGCTCACGATCGTCGATTCCACGGTCAAGGCCGAGGGGCTGTCGATTCCGTACTACTTCCTCGAGATCAGCAGCGGGCCGGGAGAGGCGCTGTCGCCCCGCGACTTCTACGGCGAGGCGTATACGAGCGGGGGGGCGGCGGACATCACCGAGTTCACCTTCCAGGGGGTCGGTGACAAGTTCCTGGGAACGGGAGGACAGCACATTTCCCAACTCGACCCCAACGGACCGCCCGGGAGCCGGTTCTCTGCCGCCGCCTGGGGTCTGATGCCGTCCGACAAGGCGGTGGTGTTCCTGGAGAATCACGACACGCAACACGACGTGGGGCGCATCAGCTACCGCGACGGCCAGACCTTCCGCCTGGCCAACGTGTGGATGCTGGCGCAGCCGTACGGGTATCCGAAGATCCTGTCGAACTACGCGTTCTCGCGTCCGCTGGAGAATTCCAAGGGGCCGCCCTCCGATGCCAACGGCAACACGTACCCGGTGACGTGCGCGTCGAGTCTCGAGACGGCACAGCTTGGGGAGTGGGTGTGCGAGCACCGGGATCCGATAATCGAAGCGATGGTCGGCTTCCGGCACCTGGTGGCCGGCACGGCGGTAACCCACTGGTGGGACGATGGCGCCAATGCAATCGCCTTCTCGCGCGGCGACAAGGGATTCGTGGCGATCAGCCGCGAGAGCACGGCCGTCGACACGACCGTGGCGACCGGGATGGCGCCGGGGAACTACTGTGATCTCCTCACGGGTGGGCTGGCCGGCACGGCGTGTGCCGGTACCAGCGTGGGCGTGGACTCGACGAGCATGATTCACCTTCAACTGGCGGCCAACTCGGCGATTGCGATCGATGCGGCAAGCCGGAAGTAACACAATGCGAACAGCGCAGATCATGGGCGCCCTGCTCGGCGCGGTCGGGACGGTCTCGACCGCGGCACCGCGGGCCGCGGCGCAGCAGCCGGTCCGGCCGGCTTCCCAGACGTTCGTCGACCATGCAGCGCCGGCGTGGACGCACGGCGCCGTGTGCTATGAGGTGTTCATCCGCTCGTTCAAGGACAGCAACGGCGACGGGATCGGTGACCTGAACGGGCTCACCAGCAAGCTCGACTACATCAACGACGGGAACCCGCAGTCGAAGACCGATCTCGGGGCACGATGCATCTGGCTGATGCCCGTCGCCGAGTCGCCGAGCTACCACGGATACGACGTCACCAACTACTACCGCGTGAACCCGGACTACGGCACGAACGCGGATTTCAAGCGGTTCGTAGCCGCGGCACACAAGCGTGGCATCAAGGTGATCGTGGACATGGTGTTGAACCACACGTCCAATCGCGACCCGCACTTCCAGGCGGCGCTGCGCGACACGAACTCGCCCTACCGCTCGTGGTACCGCTTCTCGCCCGAGCCGCACGGCAACGGGCCATGGGGCGTACCGGCATGGCACAAGTCTCCCGTTCGCGACGAGTACTACTACGGTATCTTCTCGGCGCAGATGCCGGATCTCAACTACGACACGCCGGCGGTGCGCGCCGAGGGGAAGAAGATCGCCGCCTACTGGCTGCGCACGATGGGGGTGGACGGGTTCCGGCTCGACGCCGTGCAGTATCTGGTCGAGCAGGGCACGTGCCTGAAGGACTGCGAGGGGACGCACGACTACCTGGGGTCCTATCAGGCGTTCGTCGACAGCATCGATCCGCAGGCCTACACGATCGGCGAGGTCTGGGATCCGCTGGACACGCTGCTCACCTACTATCCCCACCAACTCACCGGCTACTTCACCTTCGAGTTGGCGGACTCGCTCCGGACCGCGGTGAAGCGCGGAACGGTGGGCGGCATGTTCACCGACTACGTGAAGCTGGAGCGCGCCGAGCCCTCGTATCGCTGGTCACCGCTGCTGAGCAACCACGACGGCACGCGGATCATGACGATCCTCGGGGGCAGTGTGCCGGCTGCGAAGCAGGCGGCCACGCTGCTGCTCACGCTGCCGGGGCTGCCGTACGTCTACTACGGCGAGGAGATCGGGATGACGGGCGACAAGCCCGATCCCCGGCTGCGCACTCCGATGCAGTGGGCGCCGAAGCCCGGCTACGGCTTCACCACCGGGCACCCATGGGAGAGCGCCCAGCCCGACTCGCTGACGGCCACGGTGGCGGGAGAGAACCACGAGCCCGGGTCGCTGCTCAACCTGTACCGGCGGCTGATCCACCTGCGCGCCGGGAACGATGCGCTCGCGTCGGGGCGGTTGACGCTGCTGCAGGCCAGCGATCCCCACGTGGCGTCCTACGTGCGACGCACGTGGAACGGACATGCGGTGTTGGTCGTGGCGAACCTGTCCGATTCAACGGTCGCCGGGGTGTCGCTGGCAAGCGACGGCGTCGGATTGCCGGCCGGCGCGTACGGGGCGCACGATCTACTGGGGCGTCGATCGGCGCCGGCGCTGACCGTGGGCCCGAAGGGGGAAATTGCAGGATACGTTCCAGCGGCGACGCTGCGCGGACATGAGACGCTGGTGTTCGCGCTCGATCGCCGAACACCGAACGGGAACCAGTGAACCATCACGTGCGCGCACGAGCGCGACTGATCCAGGGGGAAGGATGACGAGACGCAACTGGTGTGAGCTGCTGGCGCTGTGCGGACTTCTGTTGACGCCCGCCGCCGCCCGGGCCCAGGCCGCCCCGGGAGGCCCCGGCGAGCAGCCCGTCTGGACCGACGCGGGCAAGGACGGCATCGGGACGTCGCTGACCGCGGCGTCCAAGGTCTGGTTCACGCTGCAGGGCGGCATCCTCACCGAGGTGTACTACCCCCGGGTCGACATGGCCGACGTGCACGGGCTGGAGTTCGCGGTGAGCGACGGCCATCGCGTGTGGATCGAATCGCGCGACATGAAGCATGCGATCACGCGCACGGACGATCGGGCCCTGCTGTTCCGCCAGACGAGCACCGATTCGGCGGGCCGGTTCACGATCACCAAGACGTACACCACCGACCCGGCGCACAACACGCTGCTCGTCGACGTCACCTTCTCTGGTCCGCCGGGCGACGTGCTGTACGCCATCTACCAGCCCGCGCTCGGCAACGCCGGATACGGGAACAACGCGGCCACGCAGTCGGGCGCGCTGGTGACGTCCAAGGACACGCTGGCCTCGGCGCTCGAGGTGAGTGGAGGGTTCGCCGAGACGTCCAACGGCTACGCGGGCGTGAATGACGCCTACACCGATCTGATGCTGCATCACCGGCTCACCTGGCACTACACGAGCGCGGCGAACGGTCACGTGGTGCAGGTGGGACGCATCGCGCACCCGGCGCACTTCACGCTGGCGCTCGGCTTCGGCCGCACGACGGCAGGCGCGCGCGCCGAGGCGCAGGCCGGTCTGGCCACGGGCTTCGCGGCGGCGACCCGCCGCTATGCCGAGGGATGGCACCAGTACGTGGCCGGACTGCGACAGGTGGGCGCCACCTACGAGAAGGAGTTCCAACTCGCGGCCATGGTGGTGCGGGCGCACGAGGACAAGACGTATCCCGGGGCGATCATCGCGTCGATGAGCATTCCGTGGGGATACGCGGTGCCGGCCGACAAGCCGACGGTGGGCGGCTATCACCTGGTGTGGGCGCGCGATCTCTATGAAGCGGCCACGTCGCTGATGGTGGCGGGCGACTCGGCCACGGCGCGACGTGCCGCGCGTTACCTGTTCGACGTACAGCAGGAGAAGGACGGGCGGTTCCCGCAGAACAGCTGGCTGGACGGCAAGCCCTACTGGACGGGCATCCAGATGGACGAGCAGGCATATCCGATCGTTCTCGCCTGGCAGTTGGGCATCACCGACAAGACGACGTGGGAGCAGCACATCCGTCCGGCGGCGGAGTTCGTGCTGGCGCACGGGCCGGCCACGCAGCAGGAGCGGTGGGAGGAGGTACCGGGCTATTCGCCGTCCACCATTGCCGCCGAGATCGCGGGGTTGGTGTGCGCGTCGGAGATCGCCAAGCAGAATGGCGCCACGGCCGACGCCGCGCGCTATATGACGACGGCGGACGACTGGGCGGCGCACGTGGAGAGTTGGCTGGTGACGACCACCGGCCACCTGAAGGGCGGGGCGCCGGGGATGGGCTACTACATGCGCATCGACAACAACACAGACCCCAACGACGGCTATCAGCTCGATACGCGCAACGGGAGCGGCGTGCACGACG
This sequence comes from uncultured Gemmatimonadaceae bacterium, assembly GCA_963781765.1. Lineage (GTDB taxonomy): Bacteria > Gemmatimonadota > Gemmatimonadetes > Gemmatimonadales > Gemmatimonadaceae > JAGWRI01. The sequence goes on along the minus strand of CAWAHC010000005.1, from coordinate 60,363 downwards.
AGCGCGACGTGGTGGACCAGGGCTTCACCGAACTCGTGCGACTGGGCATCCGTCCGGCCAACGACCCGACGATCGTCAACTCGCTGAAGGTCATCGACTCGACGATCCGGGTGCAGACGCCCAACGGTCCCGACTTCTACCGCTACAACCACGATGGTTACGGCGAGACGTACTTCGGCGGGCCGTGGCTGGGCGAGGGCAAGGGGCGGCTGTGGCCGATCTTCGCCGGGGAGCGCGGGGAGTACGAGGTGGCGGCCGGCGGCGATCCCACACCGTACCTGCAGGCGATGCTCCACTTTGCCAACGACGGCGGGATGATTCCCGAGCAGGTGTGGGACCGGGCGAACCCCACGCGCGTGCACTTCGTGTTCGGCAAGGGCACGGGGAGCGCCACGCCGCTGGTGTGGAGCATGGGCGAGTTCATGCGGCTGGCCGTGGACGCCGACGCCAAGCGTGTGTTGGAGCAGCCGGCCATCGTCGCCCAGCACTTTCTGAACGGCAAGCACTAACCCAGGAGATCCGTCATGCGCCCTCTGCCGCGCCTTCTCGTGCTCACGCTCGGCGCCGGGGCGCTGCTGCTCGGGGGCGGGGGCGCGCCGGCGTCGGCCGCCGCGCAGCGGGAGCGCCTGTCCATGGATCCGGGGTGGCGGTTCACCCTGGGCGACCCGGCGGGTGCTGAACGGCCGGCCTTCAACGACCATGCGTGGCGCCGCGTGGATCTGCCGCACGACTGGAGCATCGAGGGCCGACCGACCGAAGACGCGCCGGCCGGCGGACGCGGGGCCTACCTGCCTACCGGCATCGGGTGGTATCGCAAGGCGTTTCGCCTTCCGGCCGGTTGGCGCGGGCGCGAGGCATGGCTGCAATTCGACGGCATCTACATGAACAGCGACGTGTGGATCAACGGCGTGCACGTCGGGCATCGTCCGTACGGGTATACCAGCGTCTCATACGACATCACGAAGCACCTCGTGTCCGGCGTCAACGTGGTGGCCGTGCGTGTGGACAATTCGCTGCAACCGAACTCGCGCTGGTACACCGGGAGCGGGATCTACCGCCACACCTGGCTCACAATCGCCAATCCGCTTCACGTGGCGCACTGGGGCGTCGATGTCACGACGCCGCAGGTGGATTCGGCGCGCGCGATGGTGATGGTACGCACGCGGGTGCAGAACGACGACCCCTCGACGCGGCTCGGGACGCTGCGCACCACCGTGGTGGATGGGGCGGGGCACGCCGTGGCGCACGGCGATACGGCGTTCTCGCTCGCCGCGGGCGCATCCGTGGAGCTCGACCAGCGACTGCATGTCGATTCACCGAGGCTGTGGTCGGTGGAGTCGCCGGCGCTCTACACGCTGCGCACCACCGTGTTGGAGGGCGCGCACGCGGTGGATACGGCAGAGACGACGTTCGGCATCCGCACGATCGCGTTCGACAAGGACCGGGGGTTCCTGCTCAACGGCACGCCGGTCAAGCTGCACGGCGTGAACGTGCACCAGAATGGCGGCGCGGTGGGCGCGGCGGTGCCGGAGCGCATCTGGGAGGCGCGGCTGGACTCGCTGAAGGCGATGGGCGTGAACGCCATTCGCACGTCGCACAACCCACCCGCCCCCGAGTTCCTCGACCTGTGCGACCGGATGGGCTTTCTGGTGATGGACGAAGCGTTCGACGAATGGACGTACGGGAAGGTGCCGTACGGCTACAATCGCTACTTCGCCACCTGGGCCGACAGCGATGTGACCGACTTCATCCAACGCGACCGGAACCATCCTTCCATCGTGCTGTGGAGCGCGGGCAACGAGATCGGCGAGCAGAGCACGCCGGAGGGCGTGACGATCCTGAAGCAGCTGGTCGGACTATTCCACGCCGGGGATCCGACGCGGCCGGTGACCACCGGCAACGATCAGATCGCGGCCGATGGGCACCCCGCCCTGCTGGCGTTTCTGAACGCCGAGGACGTGGTGGGCTACAACTACGTGGACCGGTGGCACGAGCGGCGCGAGCTGTTCGCCGAGGAAGACCGGCACGCGCATCCCGACTGGAAGATGGTGGGCACGGAGAGCGCGCCGGCCGGCAATGCATTCGACGACCGCTACTCGCTGGGCGACGACACGGCGGTGGTGCAGCCGAATTACACGTCGGGGATGCTGCGCGCCGAGCGGCTGCAGAAGTGGATCGCCACGCACGACTACTTCTCCGGCGACTTCATGTGGACCGGCATCGACTATCTGGGCGAGGCGCAGTGGCCGAGCAAGGGATTCGGCTCGGGGACACTGGACATCACGGGCCGGCCCAAGGATTCGTACTACCTGTACCAGAGTCTGTGGACCACCCGGCCCGTGTTGCACCTGTTCCCGCACTGGAACTGGCCGGGGCGCGAGGGCCAGGTGATCCCGGTGCTCGCGTACACCAACTGCACGAGCGTCACGTTGTATCTCAACGGCCGTTCGCTGGGCGAGAAGCGCCTGCAGTTTCCGGCGCCGGGTACGTCGGGAGGGTGGAACTCGTATGCGGGGCCGCATGTCGCGATGACGACCAACGATCTGCACGTCGAGTGGGACGTGCCATACGCCCCGGGCGTGCTGCGGGCGGTGGGCGAGCGCGACGGCCACGAGGTGTGTCACGCGGAGGTCCGCACGGCGGGCGCGCCGGCGGCCATTCGCCTGACCGCCGACCGCGACACGATCACCTCCGACCCGCGGGACGTGGCGCTCGTGCGATTCGAGATCGTGGATTCGGCCGGCACGGTGGTGCCGACGGCGGACAACGTGGTGCACATCGCGGTTTCGGGAGCGCGGGCAACCGTGGTGGCGCTGGACAACGGCGATCTGGAGAACCACGAGCCGTACCACGAGGATCATCGGGCGGCCTTCAACGGCCGCGGGCTGGCCATCGTGCGGGCCGCGGTGCCGGGTGTGCTCCGGATCACGATGATTGCGGACGGGCTGAAGCCGGCGACGCTGGTGGTGCAGGTGGTGGCGGGGAGGCCAATGGCGGCCATCAAGGGGCTGCGATAGGAACTACAAGCTGAGAGTGCACAGTCGACAGTCGACAGTCGACCGGTAACTGCGTACTGCAGGCTGCGTACTGCCCACCGCCCGCCGCCAACTTCGTACTGCCGTGTCCGCACACAGTCTGCGGATTCCGCGCGGGCGTGGCGTGAAACCGGGTCCTGCAACCAAAACTCAATTGCTCTCGTATTAACAGCACAGGGGATGCGCCGTCCACCGGGCAAACCCAATGAGGCACCGCGGTGTCTCACGGAAAGAGCAACCGAGTTTTGATATGACTGACCAACTGACCGTGCATCCTGAAATCCTGACCGACGCCGATTCCCAACTGGAACGGCGGCAGTTGGAAGCGGGCGTGAGCGGCCAGTATCAGGTGGTCCGCGAGCTGGGACGTGGCGGGATGGGCATCGTGTTTCTGGCGCGCGACATCGCGCTGCACCGCACGGTGGCTATCAAGGTGCTGAGGCACGAGTTCGTGGATTCCGAAGACCATCGCGAGCGGTTCCGCCGCGAAGCGCGCCTCACGGCACGGCTCAACCATCCGGGCATCGTGCCGGTCTACACCCTCGGGGAACACCACGAGTTGGTGTATATCGTCATGCAGTACGTGCACGGTTCGTCGCTGGCCGACCGTCTACGCACCGGCACGAAGTTCCCCGCCGACCAGGCGGCACAGGTGCTGTACGATCTGGCCGAGACGCTGCACTACGCACACCGCGAAGGGATGCTGCATCGCGATCTGAAGGCCGAGAACGTTCTGCTCGACCAGAGCACAGGGCACGCTCGGCTCACCGATTTCGGCATCGCCAGATTGCGCGACGCGAGTCCCGACGAATGGGAGCGCGCGCACGCATTCGGCACGCCGCACTACATGTCGCCGGAGCAGGCGGCCGGCGAGGCCGATCTCGACGGGCGCAGCGATGTCTACTCTCTGGGGGTCCTTGGCTACCTGATGCTTTCGGGCCGGCTCCCCTTCCACGGCAGCAGCTTCACGGCGTTGGCGGCGCAGCACATCGTGCGGGCCCCCGCCCCGCTGCGCGAACTCGCCCCCGACTCGCCGGAGGCGCTGGTAGAGGCAGTGGAACGGTGCCTGGCCAAGGAACGTGAGGATCGGTGGAAGACGGCCGGCGAGTTTGCCGATGCACTAACCTGTAAACCGCCTACAAAGGGGTTGCGCGGTGGGATAGGGCCGAGGGGATGGGTGAAGGTGGTGGCCGGCCTGGCGGCCGCGGCGGCGCTGTTCGGGCGGTAGGTCGATTCAGTAACCAGCGTTCCATATTTGATCGGGTACGCGTTGACGCGTACCCGATCTTTCTGTGCCATCGATTGTGGATGGCCCACGGCGAGCGACGGCAGACCAACCACACCCCCTCGAGTTGACTTCACCGCAGCGAACGGTGAATATACCCCCATGGGGTATCTGAACCGCTGGTTCGAGGTGAGGCAATGACGAGCACGGCTCCGACCGAAAAGACCGCTGGGACACGGTTGGTCATCCCCGTCACCGGGATGACCTGCACGGCCTGCCAGGCGCGGGTGCAGCGCAATCTGGCGCGCACGCCCGGGGTAGCCGAGGCGACGGTGAACCTGATGCTGAACAACGCCACGGTGTCGTTCGACCCGGACGCGATCTCCGCCGAGCAGCTGGTGGAGGCGATTCGCGACTCGGGATACGGGGCCGAACTGCCGGCGAATACGAAGGGTGCGTTCGAAGAGCAGGAGGAGGCCGAGCGCGCCCACGTGCACGAAGTGCGGACGCTCACGCGCAAGGTGATCGTCGCAATGGCCGCCGCGGCGGTCGCGATGGGGCTCTCCATGTGGACGGCGGGCGAGAGCAACACGCTGATCCGGTGGGCGCTGTTGTTGCTCACCACGTTCATCATGGTCTGGGCGGGACGCCTCTTCTACACGCGGGCCTGGAGCGCGCTCAAGCACGGCGGCTCCGACATGAACACGCTCATCTCGGTGGGTACGGGCGCCGCCTATCTGTTCTCGGTGGCGGCCACGATCGCCCCGGGAGCGTTTCTGGCCCGCGGCGTGCAGCCGCACATCTACTTCGAAGCGGTGGACGCGATCATCGCGCTGATCCTGTTGGGCAACCTGTTCGAAGCCCGGGCCAAGCAGCGGACGTCCGAAGCGCTGCGCGCGCTGGCCGATCTGCAGCCCAAGACCGCGCGGGTGGTCCGCGACGGGCAGGAGGTGGACGTACCCGTTGAGCAGGTGCGGCACGGCGAGCTGGTGCTGATACGGCCGGGCGAACGGGTGCCGGTGGACGGCGACGTCTCGAGCGGCGGCACGGCGGTGGACGAGTCGATGCTCACCGGCGAATCGATGCCGGTGGCCAAGGGGGTCGGCGACCGCGTGTTCGGGGGCACGATGAACCGCACCGGCGCCATCCGAATCACCGCGACGATGCTCGGCGCCGACAGCGCACTCGCCCGCATCGTCCAACTGATGCGCGATGCACAGGGCACGCGGGCCCCGATTCAGAACCTGGCCGACCGGGTGAGTTCTATCTTCGTACCCACGGTGATCGCGCTTTCCGTGATCACCTTCGGGCTCTGGATGTTCCTGCCACGGAGCACACCGGGCACACAGAACGGCATGCTGGTGGTGCATGCGGTGACAGCCGCCGTGGCGGTGCTGATCATCGCCTGTCCGTGCGCCATGGGGCTGGCTGTTCCCACGGCGATGATGGTGGCAACGGGCAAGGGCGCGAGTCTCGGCGTGCTCTTCAAAGGCGGTGAAGCGCTGCAGCGTGCCAACGACATCGACGTCGTGGTGCTCGACAAGACGGGCACGGTGACGGAGGGGCGGCCGACGGTCACGGATGTGATGACGGTCGGACGGTCAATGGGCGACAGGGCGAACGACGAAACGGCGAACGACGCACTGCTGGCGCTGGTGGCCAGCGCCGAGCGGCAGAGCGAGCATCCGCTGGCCGACGCGATCGTGCAGGGCGCCAAGGCGCGGGGGCTGGCGCTCGCCGACGCCGAAGGGTTCCAGGCGGTCGCCGGTCAGGGCGTCACGGCGGTGGTGAACGGCACGGCGCTCGCCGTGGGCAATGCGGCGCTCATGGGGCAGTACGCCATCGACGTCTCGCCGCTGGCGGAGGCGGCGGAGCGATTGGCCGGCGAGGGGAAGACGCCGGCCTACGTGGCGGCCGACGGGGCGCTGGCGGGGTTGATCGCGGTGGCCGACCCGATCAAAGGAACGACCGTGGATGCGGTGAAGGCGCTCACCCGCATGGGCATCGACACCGTGTTGCTCACGGGTGACACGCAACGCACGGCAGAGGCGATCGCGAAGCAGGCGGGCATCACCCGCGTCATCGCCGGCGTGCTGCCGGAAGGCAAGGTGGCCGCGATCCGCGACCTCCAGCGGGAGGGCCGAGTGGTGGGCATGGTGGGCGACGGCATCAACGACGCACCGGCGCTGGTGCAGGCCGACGTCGGCTTCGCCATCGGCACGGGCACCGACGTGGCCATCGAGGCCGGAGACGTGACGCTGATGCGGGGCGATCCGCGGAGCGTGGCCCAGGCCATCGAGCTGGCGCGGAAGACCATGGGCACCATGAAGCAGAATCTGTTCTGGGCGTTCATCTACAACGTGATCGGCATTCCGATCGCGGCCGGCGCGTTGTACCCGGCGTTCGGCATTCAATTGAGTCCGGTGATCGCGAGCGGCGCCATGGCGTTCAGCTCGGTGAGCGTCGTGACCAACAGCCTGCGGCTGCGCCGCGTGAGGATCGGACTACAATGACGCAGAAGGAGTTGATGGAGGCGGAGAGCCCCGAGACCGTGTCGTGCGCCTGCGGCGCCGGGGCGGCGAGCGACCGGCACGCGGTGGCGGTGGATCCGGAGATCAAGGGCGGGAACCTGCGGCGGCTCAAGCGCATCGAGGGGCAGGTGCGCGGGCTGCAACGGATGGTGGAGGAGGAGCGGTACTGCGCGGATATCCTGACCCAGCTGTCCTCGGTGCAGGAAGCGCTGCGGGCGGTGGGGCGGGAGTTGATGCGGAACCACCTGCGGCACTGCGCGGCCACGGCGATCAGGGAGAGCGACGAGAAGGCCGAAGGGATGTACGACGAGCTGATCGATCTGATGTACAAACACATCAGGTGACGGCGGGCGGCTCGCGGTAATCGAGGATCCGGAGGGGACCGTCGGGCATTCTTTGCGAGTGTGCCTCTGCCGAATCGGTCGATGGGCGCATTAGCTTTGAGCGCATCATGATTTCCCGATCACTTCTCTGCTCCGTCGGCGCGCTGTGCCTTTCGGCGCGCGTACTCTGCGCCCAGGCGCCCACCGTCGTGCCCATGGGAGACCCGGCCTACGGCGCCGTGGATCGACTGGCGGGGGCGGGGCTGGTGGACACGATGCTGGTGGGGCAGCGACCGTACACGCGCGCCGAGTTCGCCGACATCGTGCACCAGGCATTGCGCAAGGTCGACGGCGCGTCGCAGGAACAGCTCGATCCGTCGTTGCACCACGTGCTCGACGACCTTGCGGCGCGGTTCACCCCCGGCCCGACCGGGCCGGAATCCGCCGTGCCGACGCCGGGCCGGTTCATCGACGCCATCGCGCTCATGGGGACGAGCACCAACGAGCAGCCGCGGTGGGTGCCGCCGGCCAACGGTGCCGGCGGTGCAACGCACGCCTTCATCGCGCCGTTGGCACTCGAGGCGCAGTCCGGCGGGCGTGATGTGATGCAGGGTTCCACGGTTGCGCTGGAGAGCTGGCACCACTTCGCCATTGGGTCGCACCTGATGATCGAAGCGCATCCACGATTCCGGTTGTCCAACGACTCCTCGTTCGCCGGCGAGCACACGCTGTCGTTCCAGGAGCTCTCGGCCAGCACGCAGCTTTCCAACGTCGTGGTTTCGGTGGGGCGGCAGCATCTGGAGTGGGGGATCTCCCGGCACTCCAAGCTGTTCCTGTCGGCCAACGCGCCGGGCCTCGACATGATCCGGCTGAGCAATGCGCGTGCGTGGGTCCTGCCGGGCTTCCTGCGCGGCCTCGGCTCCAACTCGGCGTCGATCTTCCTGGCCGATCTAGGCCCGCGGACCTACTTCCCGCATACGAAGCTCATCGGATACAAATGGAGCATTCAGCCGAATCCCGATTTCGAATTCGGGGTGAGCGCACTCAACTTCATGGGCGGCGCGGGGGCGCCCAGGGCCAACATTCTGAAGCGGCTGGCGAGCGCGCTCCTGTTTCCCTCGCTGCACACGGGACACTACCAGTTCTCGAATACCATGGCCGGCCTCGAGATGCAGTACCGGCTGCGAGCACTGGCCGACGCGCAGCTCTACTGGGAAATGGATCTCGATGACTTCGACTTCAGCCGTGTGCGCAGCGCCGTGTGGCTGGACGATGGAGCCCACGTGTTCGGGCTCTCGTTGCCGCGGCTGGGCGCCGACGGTCAGTTCGCAGCGACGTTCGAGTTCCATCACACCGGATCGCGATTCAATCGTCACGCGGAGTTTCGCGACGGTCCGACCGTGGACGGCTTCCTGCTCGGCGAGCCGCTGGGGCCGGACGCGGACGGCGGCTACGCGTACTTCGACTGGAACGCGGACAGCGGCGCGGGTGCCACGCTCGAACTGGCGGACGAGGCGTATCGCGACAACCAGTACGTGTCGAACGACCCCGGGAAGACATCGCTCGTCCACATCACGCAGTACCTACCGCAGGAACGACATCTGCGCGCCATGCTCACCGTGCACGGTCCGCAGTTGACCAATGGGCTGGGCATCCGCGTGCAGGGCGGCGTGGAGCATGTGAACCGGTTCGGATTCACGGACGGCGTCACGCGCAACTGGGCGCTGCTCAACGTGGTGCTTACCTACCGCTTCGGGCCGACTGGCGGATTCTGAGTTCGGACGACAGGTTCTCCCTTCCCACCTGTCCCACAGGAGCTGTTCCCGCATGCACACCTCCCTACGCATGGGGGCGATGGCGGCCGTGCTGGCCGCGACCGCCGCTCCCCTCCGGCCACTGTCCGCGCAGGCGTCCGCGCGCAGCGTGCCCGAGACGTATGCCATCACCAACGCGCGCATCGTGCCCGGCAGCGGTGCGGCCATCGAGCGCGGCACCGTGGTGGTCCGCGACGGACTGATTGCCGCCGTGGGCGCCAACATCAGTGCGCCGGCCGACGCCCGCATCGTGGACGGTTCTGGGCTCACGGTCTATCCCGGGTTGGTCGACGCCTTCAGCACCCTTGGCATCGCCGCACCGGAGCCGCAGAATGGCGGCGGCGGGCGCGGCGGCGCAGCCGCGGCCGGCGGCCCGTCCGCTTCCGGACCGCAGCCGGGCGCCGACGCCGACCACCCGCAGGGGATCACGCCCGAAGTGCTGGCCGTGGACCTGATGCGCGTGGACGAGCACACCTTCGACGGTCCGCGCAGCGCCGGCATCACCACCGCGCTGTCGGCGCCCAGCAGCGGCTACCTGCGCGGACGCGCAGCGCTGGTGGACCTGTCCGACGAGGATCTGGCGGATGCCGTGGTGAAATCGCCGGCGGCGATGACGATGGCGTTCAGCCGCGGCGGTCGCGGTGGAGGGGGAGGCGGGTTCGGCCGAGGCGGCTACCCCAGCTCGCTCATGGGCATCTTCGCGGCGTTCCGGCAGGAAGTGCTGGATGCGCAGCGCTACGGCACCTGGACGGCGATGTATTCCAAGAACCCGCGCGGCATCGCACGGCCGACGATGAACGCCGGCCTCGACGCCATGCAACCGGTGGTGAACGGCGGCATGCCGATCGTCTTCGAAGCCAACTCGGCGCGGGAGATCGATCGCGCGATCAAGCTGGCCCGGGAGTTCAAGCTCAGGGCGGTGATCGCAGGCGGCGAGGAAGCCGATCAGTGCATCCCGGAACTCAAGGCATCGGGCATTCCGGTGCTGCTGTCGCTCAACTTCCCCACGCGCGCGGCCACCGACACGGGACCGCAGCAGCTGCAGACGCTGGAGCAGCGCGTGAACGCGCCAAAGGTCGCGGGCAAGCTGGCCGCGGCCGGGGTGACGTTCGCGTTCTCGAGCGGCGGCATCACGAACTGGTCGGAGTTCCTTGGCAATGCGTCGAAGGCGGTGTCGGAAGGGTTGAACGCCGACGCGGCCGTCCGGGCGTTGACCGGCGCGCCGGCGCAGATCTTCGGCGTCGATCAGCAGCTCGGCTCCATCGAGACGGGCAAGATCGCGAACCTGACGATCACACGCGGCGGGCTGTTCGAACCGGGGGTGAAGGTGGAGACGTTGTTCATCGATGGCCGGATGATCACCCCCGAGGCTCCGGTGCCGAATGGACGGAGTGGGCGCGGCGGACGTGGAGGTGCGCGATGACAAACGGAACGAATGGACAGAGCGGATTCCTGAATACCGCGAACTGCCGACTGCGGACACTCTTCGGGGCGTTCATGGTCCTCGCGCTCGCAACGACATCCGCCGGCGCGCAGGGTGTCGTGGCGCACCATCACAACCCCGTGCTCATCAAGAACGCGACGATCATGACCGTCACCAAGGGCACGCTGCAGAACAGCGACCTGCTCATCGAGAACGGGAAAATCGCGAGGATCGGGAAGAACCTGTCGGCGCCCTCCGGTGCCACGGTGGTAGACGCCGCGGGCAAGTACGTGATGCCCGGCATCATCGACCCGCACTCGCACTCGATGATCGACGCCGTGAACGAAGGCACGCTGTCGATGACGTCGATGGTGAACATGATCGACGTGCTCGATCCGACCTCGCCGGCCATCTACCGCGAACTGGCGGGGGGCGTCACGACCATCAACGTGCTGCACGGCTCGGCCAACACCATCGGCGGCCAGACGGTGACGGTGAAGCTGCGGTGGGGCTATCCCGCCGATTCGATGATCTTTCCGGGCGCACTGCCGGGCATCAAGTTCGCGCTCGGCGAGAACGTGACGCGTAAGAACTCACCGCAGCAGCCGGGGCAGACGCGGCGCTATCCGTTCACTCGGATGGGCCAGGAGGAAGTGCTGCGCGACGCATTCACACGGGCGCAGGACTACAAGGCCACGTGGGACGCGTACAATGCCGCCGTCGCAAAGGGGGCGAAGAACCTCGTGCCGCCGCGCCGGGACCTGGCGCTCGACCCGCTGGTGGAGATCCTGGAGCACAAGCGCATCGTCAACGCGCACTCCTACCGCTCCGACGAGATGCTCATGCTGGCGAATCTGGGCAAGGAGTTCGGATTCCACATCCTGTTCCAGCACGGACTGGAGGGCTACAAGATTGCCAGCGAGTTGGCGGCCGACGGCGACATGCTGTCGACCTTCGAGGACAGTTGGGGCTACAAGGTGGAAGCCGAGGACGCCATTCCGTACAACGTGGCGATCCTGATGCGCCACGGCGTGATGACGACGATCAACTCCGACGACGACGGCCGGGCGCGCCGGCTGAACGTGGATGCCGCCAAGGAGATGCGCTACGGCGGGCTCACCGAGACCGAGGCATTGAAGACCATCACCTACAACGGCGCCGTGCAGCTGGGCGTGCAGAACCGGGTGGGATCGCTGGAAGCGGGCAAGGATGCCGATCTCGCCATCTGGGACACCGACCCCCTGAGCGTGTATGCACACGTGGAGCAGACGTACGTGGACGGCGAGAAGCTGTTCGACCGCCAGGAGGACATCGCGCGTCGCGATTCGCTGGCCACGCTGAAGGCGCAACTCGAACAGGCGCCGGAGAACCGGCCACCGGCGCCGCGCGCACGCGGGCGCATCGTGCCGCCGACCACAGGAGGGAGCCGCTGATGCCACGCATGCTTCGCATGGCCGCAATGGCGGCGGCAGTGACGCTCGCGCCGGCCGCGGCACGCGCGCAATTCGGCGTGGTCAATCCGCCGGCCGGACCACAGGGCACCTTCGCCATCACCAACGCGCACATCTTTCCGGTATCGGGCCCCGAGATTCCCAGGGGCACGCTGGTGATCAGCGGCGGCAAGATCGCCGCGGTGGGGGCCAATGTGCCGGTGCCTGCCGGCGCCAAGGTGATCGACGCCAGCGGGCTGAGCGTCTATCCCGGCATGATGGACGGTGCGTCGATGCTCGGACTCTCCGAGATCGGCCAGGGAGCAGCGTCCACGGTGGACAACGCCGAGGTGGGAGATTTCAATCCCAACGCGCAGGCGTTCTACGGCATCAACCCGCACAGCGCGCTCATCGCCATCACGCGCGTCGTGGGCATCACGCAGGCCGTCTCGCGCCCCACCAGCGGGGTGATGTCGGGTCAGGCGGCGCTGATCCGGCTGGAGGGATCGACGGCGCCGGAGCTGTCGATGGTGCAGGACATCGCGATGGTGGTGACGCTGCCCGGTTCCGGCGGTGGTCGTCGCGGATTCGGTGGATTCGGCCGTGGGGGCGGCGGCAACGCCGCGCAGCAACAGAAGCAGCAGCTGGATTCGCTGGAAGCGCTGATTGCCAACACGCGTGCCTACATCAAGACGTGGAGCGCCTACGACGCGAACAAGACGCTGCCGCGTCCCGATCACGACGTGGTGCTGGAGTCGATGGTCCCGATGGTCGCAGGGCAAACAGCTCGTGATGTTCAACGCCGATGGCGAAGCGGACATCCGGAAGGCCGTGGAGTTCGCCGAGAAGAACGAGCTCAAGCCGGTGATCGTGGGCGGGCGTGAGAGCTACAAGATGACCGACTACCTGAAGGCGCATCAGGTGCCGGTAGTGCTCACCGGCGTGCGCGAGCTGCCGGAGAACGAGGACGAGCCCTACGACGTGAACTTCTCGACGCCGGGCAAGCTGGCGGCGGCGGGGGTGCAGTTTGCGATCAGCTCGGGCGAGTCGCCGCCGGACATGCGCGACCTGCCGTACGTGGCGGGCGAAGCGGCCGGGTTCGGGCTGAGCAAGGAAGACGCGCTCCGGAGCGTGACGCTCTGGCCGGCGCAGATCTACGGCGTGGCCGATCGGGTGGGTTCGCTGGCGGTGGGCAAGGTGGCCAACGTGGTGGTGACCACGGGCGATCTGCTGGAGCCGCGCACCGATACGAAATACCTGTTCATCGACGGGCGGCCGGTGCCGTTGAATACGAAGCATTCCGAGTTGTACGATGCGTTCAAGGACCGGAAGTGAATCAGTGGGACGGTCGGATAGCCGGGGAGCGGGGCGAGCGGCGCGGCTGCTCGCCCCGCTTCAATGCAGAACCGCCGCGGCGTGTCGTGCAATGCTTTACATGTACGCTATACATGTAGTACCTTCACATTCACCATGACCAAGCGTTACCGGAGCAGCGACTCGTCGCGCCCGCGGCGTGTTCGAGAGCCCGTGCAGGTCTACCTGGACGCAGAAGACCGCGAGCTATTGGAACAGGTGGCCAGAACCACGGGGCTGGCGCGCGCCGAAGTGTTGCGTCGCGGGTTGCGGAGCCTCGCAGCCACGACGCTCGCGGGCGGCAACGAGGCGGCGCAGCCGCTCGAGTACCTGATCGGCGTGCTGGGGAGCGGCAAGAGCATCCCCACCGATCTGGCGGGTGAGCACGACCGCTATCTGGCCCAGGGCGATGAAGCGCACCGCCGGCGCCCGCGCGTGGATTGACACGAGCGCGTTCCTCGCGCTCGCCTCGCCGCGCGACCAGTACCACGCGCGTGCCCTGGCGCTGGCCGCCGCGCACCGGCGGAGCGGCGGGCGGTGGGTCACCAGCGTCATGGTGTTGGACGAAGTGCATCGTGCCATTCTCTACCGGCGCGACCCGGCCACCGCGCGTGCCGCGATCTCCCGTCTACTGAGCGACCCGGCCATCGAGTGGCTGGACGTGACCGCGGCGACTGTGGCCTCTGCCGTGAGCGCGTGGATCGAGCGGTTCCACGATCAGGACTTTTCGCTCACCGACGCCGTGAGTTTCGAACTCATGGTCCGCGAGCGGTTGACCGAGGCCTTCGCATTCGACCGGCACTTTACCATCGCGGGCTTCCATCTCGTACGGTGAGCGGGCGGGCGCCGCGCCCCCCGCGCAGGGGCTGGACAGGGGGCGCAAACGGAGAGATCATCCCGCATCCCACCTCAGGACTCCCTTCCCATGCAGAACAGACGTCGCTTCGTGACCAGCATGCTGAATGCGGCGGTCGCGCTTCCGGTGATGAACTCCCGCGCCTTCCGGCATCTGGAAAACGCCGCGCTGGTGGCCGGCCGGCGGCCGGCGTCATCGGTGGCCGAGGATGAAGACTACTGGGGGCAGATCCGGCGGTCGTTCGACCTGGACGACACGCTGATCGATCTCAACAACGCCGGGTGCAGCCCGGCGCCCACCCACGTGATCGAGCAGATGATCCGCGACCTGCGGTTCAGCAACGAGCTGCCCCCGGAGCACATGTGGCGGGTGCTCGAACCGCGCATCGAGAGCGTCCGGCTGGATCTGGCGCGCGAGTTCGGGTGCGACGCCGAGGAGATGGCGGTCACGCGCAACGCCAGCGAGTCGAACCTCAACGTCATCTTCGGCCTCGATCTGGAGCCGGGTGACGAGGTGGTCAGCACCACGCAGAACTACCCGCGCATGGTGAACGGCTGGAAGCAGCGGGAGCGGCGGAACAAGATCGTGTTCCGGCAGATCAAGTTGTCCACGCCGCCGCCGAGCGACGACGAGGTGGTGGCGGCGTACGAGGCGGCGATCACGCCACGCACGAAGATGATCGAGGTGATGCACGTGGGGTGGCAGACGGGCTTCATCTATCCGGTGCGCAAGATCGTGGACATGGCCCGGCGGCACAACGTGGAGGTGCTGGTGGACGGCGCGCACGCCTTCGCGCACTTCCCGTTCACGCGCGACGATCTGAATTGCGACTACTACGGCACCAGTCTCCACAAATGGTGCCAGGCGCCCATCGGCACGGGGTTCCTGTACGTGCGCAAGGAGAAGATCCCGCACATCTGGGGGATGTACTCGGACAACCCGGGCGAGGACGGCAATATCCGCAAGTACGAGGAGATCGGCACGCATCCGGCGGCCAACCACAACGCGATCTCGGTGGCGCTGGCGTTCCACCGCAGCATCGGCGCGCAGCGGAAGTACGAGCGGTTCCTCTATCTGCGGAACCGGTGGGCCAAGCGGCTGCTGGCGGAGAGCGACCGGGTGCACATGATCACGCCGATGGAACGGGGGCGCGGAGGCGCGATCGGCGTGGTGGCCGTGGACGGGCTCGATATGGGCAAGCTCGGCGGGTGGTTGGAGCAGCACCACCGGATCGTGACGACGCCGATGGTGACCGACGAGTTCGCGGCGCTGCGCGTGGCGCCGAACGTGTTCACGTCGCTCGACGAGATCGACTACTTCGGCGATCGGATGGTGGAGGCGATCAGAAAGGGGATCTGAGACGGGCGGACAGGCGGGCGGGCAAACGAAAGGCGGGGTGTGCAGACTGCTGCACACCCCGCCTTCGATGTCCTACCGCCTCATGCCAACTACGGCTGCTTCAGCATTCCGGTAGCGCCCGCCGTGACGGAGAACTCGTCGCGGCGATTCTGCGACCAGCACGACTCGTCGTGATCGGTGCAGATGGGATGCTCTTCCCCATTGCTGGTGATCTCGATGCGGGAAGCGGCGATGCCGTGATCCGTGAGGTAGCGCTGAGCCTGCGCCGCACGCCGCTGACCGAGGGCCAGGTTGTACTGCGTGGAGCCGCGCTCATCCGTGTTGCCTTCGATCCGGATGGTGACGTCCGGATTGGCGCTCAGAATCGGGATCTTCTGGTCGAGAAGGGCCTGATCTTCCGGCCGCAGATCCGACTTGTCGAAGTCGAAGTGGATCGGGGCGGTGAGCGACGCCCGCATGGCCTCCTGCGCGGCAGCCTGGGCACGCGCGATGCTGTCGGCGCGGGCGATGCTGTCGGCACGGGCCTGTGCGGCCGCGGCCTCGCGCGCCGCGTTGGCGGCAGCGATCGAGTCGGCGATGTGCTGCTTGATCGCCGTGCTGTCAATGGGAGCGGGCGCCGGGGCGGGCGCGACAACGGGCTTCTTGTGGCAGCCCGCGAGAACGGCGGCTGCCAACAGAGCAATCGGAATGAAATAGGATTTTCGCATAGAATGAAGTATAGAGGGGTCGAGGCCAGTAAGCGAGCGGCTGCCATCCATGAGACCCGGAGGGCACGGCGCCGGTCACGCGCCCCGGGCTCACAGGTGGGGGGGCCTATCGGCCGCGATCGGTGCCTATCCACCGGTGGCCGGAGCCGGTAGATTTGGCCCGCCCACCCGCCCCAACACGACCGATGGCCGCAACGGCCGTCGCGAATGGACGCCAACCGGTTCGCCCATGCGCGTCGTGAGTCACCACCAGGCACTGAAGGCCCAGACGCCGTCGCGCGCCGGTCTGCCGCGGCCGACGCCGATCGCGCTGCAGGAGACGGCCGCCTCGGCGGTGCGCCGGCACATGCTCCGCGACGTCCGCCGGGTGGCGACGCTGCTGGTGGCCGACGTGTCGACCCTGGTGGCGATGCGGGTGCTGCTGCGGGCGGCCCGCGACGGCGGCGCTTTCGGATCCTGGGCCGCCCGGGGGCTCGCGTACCTGATTCCGGCCGGTACGGTCCCGATGCCACAGCTCCTCCTGGCCATCGTCCTCACGCTGACGGTGCTGGGCACGTACGGCGCGGGCGACCGGCGGCGCGGAGGGCGGCGCATCGTGCTCGCGTCGTTCATCGCCGTCGCGCCGATCTTCTGGAACACGATCTGGACGGCATTCGCCTGGTCGGTGCTGGGGGCATACGGCCTGTGCGCCGCGGTGGCGGCGGTGGCCTTCATCGCCGAGCGGTCGGTGGTGGATTGGGGCGTGCGGATGGTCCGGCGCTCCACGGGAAACCGGCAGCAGACGCTGGTGGTGGGGCCGGCCGAGGCGGCTCGGCGGACGGCCCGGTTCGGCACCGTGAAGCGCGAACTCGGGCTGTCGGTGGTGGGGTTCATCGACGCGAACGACGCGCCGGCGCCGGACGCCATCGGAGGCATCGATCAGCTCGTCGATGCCATCAACCGGAACCGAATCGAAACGATCATCATCAACGGGGAGCTCGGGGCCGACCAGTACCGGGCGGTACTGGAGATCGGCTCCAGCGCCGGATGCCGCATCCTGTCGGTGCCCGGGACCACCTCGGTGGGCATGATCGTGCCCGAACTGGTGTCGTACCGGGGGGTGCCGCTGGTCCAGCTCACCAATCCGGGACTCACCGGACAGCAACTCGTGGTCAAGCGGGTGGTGGACGTGCTCGTGGCCGTTCTCGGACTGCTGCTGTTCCTTCCGGTGTTCCTGCTGATCGGGGCGCTGATCGAGCTCGAGTCGCCTGGGCCGGTGCTGTTCCGGCAGACGCGAGTGGGGATGGGCGGACGCGAGTTTTGCATTTTCAAGTTCCGCAGCATGGTCGTGAACGCCGAAGCTCAGAAGGCCGACCTGTTCGACCTGTCGGCGTACCGGGACCGGCGGCTGTTCAAGGTGAAGAACGACCCCCGGGTGACGCGCCTGGGCCGGTTCCTGCGGCGGTCCAGTCTGGATGAGCTGCCGCAGCTGATCAATGTGCTGCTGGGCGAGATGTCGCTGGTGGGCCCGCGGCCTCCGCTGCCGGAGGAGGTGGCGCTGTACGAGGAGCACCACTACGCGCGGTTCGCCATGAAGCCGGGCATCACCGGGCCGTGGCAGGTGGGGGGTCGGAATCGGATCACCGAGTTCGACGAGGTCCTGCTGGTGGAGCAGGGCTACATGCGCGAGTGGAACATCCTCAAGGACTTCGCGATCCTCTTCCAGACGATTCCCGCCGTGCTGCGCGTGGACGAGGCCTACTGAGCGGACTCAGCCGCCGCACCGGATTGCCGGCCGAAGCGCAGGAGCAGCGGCACGAGACGCAGGCTCCGGAGGTATCGGGGCACGAACCGGCGGGGCGACCAGAGGCAGCGCGCCAGCCATCCGAGCATCAGACGGTCGACCCACACCGGGATGGAGGCCTGCCGGCCGGTGAGGAAGGCGATCGCGGCGCCGGTGCAGAGGATGGCCGGCCGGTAGTCCAGCGCGTCGCGGAGCGCGAGCCCGAGCCGCTCCTGCGCGCCGCCGCCGATGCAGAGCACGACGAAGCCGGGGCGAGGGTTGCGGCGACGGATGGCGTCCACGAGCAGCGGGTCGGCGATGGGACCTGCGTCGTAGTGCGGGGCCAGGTAGACGTCATCGAGGGTGGTGGGGATGCCGTGTGCGTTCAGCCAGGTGAGGTTGGCGGTGGCCTCGCGTTCCGAGGGCATGACCCAGAACACCGCGTGGGGCCGGCGGACGTCGGCACAGGCGAGCAGGGCGCGGATGAATTGCAGCCCGGAAATGCGGTTGATCCGTTGGCCGGTGCGCAGGCGCCAGAGCAGCACCATGGCGCCGCTGTCGGTGACGGCGACATCGCTTGCTTCCAGGGCCTGTCGGTACGGGGCATCGCGGTCCAGCTCGGCCAGCCCGGGCCCGGAGGGGAACACGAAGAGTCCGCCCTGGTCGGTGAGGGCGAGCAGCCGCTTTACGGATCCGGTGAAGAACCGAATGCCGAGTATCTGCGTGAAGTCCGGCGTCGTGGTGGGCGGCCGTTCCATGGACATGTCGCGGGGATTGAGAATTCCGACCAGATTCCGCTGATGGAGAAGAACGCGAAAATCTACGTTGCCGGCCACCTGGGGCTGGTGGGCTCGGCGCTGGTGCGGCGGCTGACCGCGCAGGGGTTCACCAACCTGGTGCTCCGGTCGCGGCGGGAGCTGGACCTGCTGGATGCCGTGGCGGTGAATGCGTTCTTCGAGCGCGAGCGTCCCGAGTACGTGTTTCTGGCGGCGGCCAAGGTGGGCGGGATCATGGCGAACAGCCAGTATCCGGCCGACTTCATCCGGGAGAATCTGGGCGTTCAGGTGAACGCCATCGACGGCGCGCATCGCACCGGGGTGCGGAAGCTGCTGTTTCTGGGGAGTTCGTGCATCTACCCGCGGATGGCGCCGCAGCCGATTCGTGAGGAGTACCTGTTGACGGGCGAGTTGGAGCCGACCAACGAGCCGTACGCCATTGCCAAGATCGCGGGCATCAAGTTGTGCCAGAGTTACAACCGGCAGTACGGGACGAACTACGTGAGTGTGATGCCGACCAATCTGTACGGTCCGGGCGACAACTTCGATCTCTCGACGAGTCACGTGCTGCCGGCGCTGCTGCGCAGGTTTCACGATGCCAAGGTGCAGGGGCAGGGCGAGGTGGTGGTGTGGGGGTCGGGACGACCGCGGCGGGAGTTTCTGTACGTGGACGACATGGCCGATGCGTGCATCTTCGTGATGCAGCGGCACGACGGGTCGGAGATCGTGAACATCGGATGTGGGGAAGACGTCTCGATCGGCGAACTCGCGCAGTTGATCGCGGAAGTGGTGGGGTACCGGGGGAAGATCGTGTTCGATGCGTCCAAGCCGGACGGGACCCCGCGCAAGCTGCTCGAGGTGAGCCGGCTTCAGGCGGCTCGGGTGGGAGCCGACGCTCGAGTTGGCGGAAGGCATCCGGAGCACGTACACGTGGTTCCTGGAGCACCAAGCGGCGGTGGAGGCCGGGGTCAGGCGGTAGCGCGTTCGAAGAGGAAGTCCGCCTGGACCGGGCGGCCGTCGGACGTGCGCGCTGTGTTGTAGACGCCGCGCTGCGCGAATCCCCTCTGCTCGAGCCAGGCGACGACGTCGTCGGCGAGCGCCTGTCCGCGGTACAGTTCCAGATAGGAGCATTCGGCGTAGACCCACCGGAACAGCGGGAGCCGGTCTTCGCAGGCAGCGAGCGCCGACAGTTCGAATCCCTGCACGTCGAGCTTGAGCAGCGCGGGCGGTTCGATGGCGTTGGCGGGCAGAAATGCCGACAGCGGTCCGACGGCGACGGTCGCGGTGGCGACTTCGTCCGTGCCCGGAAAGACCTCGTTCTGCGCGGCGGCGATGGGGAGGAGCGAGGAAGAGTCGTCTCATCCGGGAAACGTGGATGGTGGTGGTGCCGGTCTCGGGGCCGATGGCGGTTTCGTGGAGTGTGGCGCGGCTGATCGCCGGAGAACACGGAGCGATAGACGGCGGCTGGCGCCGGCAGGGGCTCGAAGGAGACGATGCGCGCGCGGGGGAACACGTACCGGGCGGCGAGGGCGAACTGGCCACGGTTGGCGCCGATGTCGACGACGGTGCGAACCTCTCCGAGCGTCCGGAGCGTCGGTAGATGTTCGATGCCCACCGCCATGTGGTGGCGGAAGTAGGCGTGGCGCAGTGCCGGTGCGGCGAGGATGCGCACGAGCTTGCGGGCCTTCCGGATCAGGTTGGGAATGGCGGGGTCCTCCCGTGGGCGCGGCGCGTGTGCGGGCGATGGCGGCTTCGTATTCGCGGGTGAGCGCCTCGACGATGGGTGGCCAGGTGTAGCGCTCCTGGACAAGGCGGCGGCCGGCCTGGCCCATGTTGCGGCGTCGATCGTCATCGCCCAGCAGAGCGAGCAGGGCTTCGGCGATTTCATCCGAGTCGCAGCGCGTGACGAGGCCGGCGCCGGCTCCGGCCACCTCGGCGTGGATGTTCACCTGATCGGAGATGACGACCGGGAGGGCGCAGGCCATCGATTCGGCCACCGTCATGCCGAAGTTCTCCGTATAGGAAGGAAGTGCGAAGACATCGGCGTCCACGTAGGCCTGTACGACATCTGGCCCACTGAGAAGTCCTACGAAGTGCACCGACGCGTCGAGCGAGCGTTCGCGCACCCAGGCGCGGACCTTCTGTCCATAGTCATCGTTTTCGGGGCCGGCAATGACGAGCTGTGCCGCCGGCAACCGGCGTCGCAACGAGTCGAAGGCGGGGATGAGGAGGTCGAGTCCCTTCTTGAAGTGGATGCGGCCGAGGAAGAGCACCAGTGGTTCGTCGTGCAGGCCCCACCGTGCGCGGAGCGCTCCACGCGGCGGCAGCGTGCGGAACCGCTCCCAGTCGATGCCGTTCGGGATCACGAACGACGGCGCTTGCAAATTCAAGCTTGCGGCCCGGTCACGTTCCTCTTCGGCGGTGTAATGAATGGCGCTGGCGGCATTGAGGTTGGGAAAGTCGAACCAGCGTTCGTAGGCGCGCTTGAGGAGGAGGCTGCGGGAGCTACGTGCGTAGAGGTAGGGATCGAGGGAGCCGTGGGGGCGGATGATGTAAGGAATTGCCTGCCGGCGCGCCTGAAACGCGGCATACGTCGGGGGGAACCGATAGAGCCCGTGGATGTGGACGAGGTCGAAGTCATGCGCGTTCCGGCGGAGCCATCGCGCCAGACCGACCGAGAACATCAGCGGGGTAAAGCCTACGGAGAAGACCTGGAGTGCCACGTCATCCGGGTAGAGTGTGTTGAAGTACGCAGCGGGCAACTTCTCGTGAGGTGGATTGCCGCGATTGGTGGTGCACACGGTCACCCGATGGCCGGCGAGCGTCTGCGCCACGGGAAGCTGCTTCAGGACCTCGGTCGGTCCGCCGGAAGTGGGTGCAAGGGTGGACACTACATGCAGCACACGCATGCGCGTCAGCCGGTCTCGTGTTCGGACATCGCTGCGTGCGGTAGGTCGATGTCGATGCCGAGAACCCGATTCACCGCTTCTCTCACGTCCCATCCCTCGCGATCCATTGCGGCCTCGACTTCCAGCACCTTCGCGTCGACCAACAACCGGTACCAGAGCCCCTGCAACGTGTGGAAGACCATCCCTCGGGCCCCGTCGCAGAAGCCGCAGCGCACGATGATCCGGTAGAAGAAGTAGAGCCATGGGCGCAGGCCGAGCGGCAGCCGTGCGTATACTCGCGTCTTCAACCAGCGCTTTGTGCGGGCCTGACGGTTAAGCGCCGAATCCACATCATCGGCCATGCCAAGCCGGTGGCGCCGATCGAGTACGTCGATCGCCTCGCGACTCGAGTAGTCGTTGTGCTTGTGTGTCCACCAGGCAAGCGAATTGAGGTTGTCGTCGATGAGCAGGCCCGGCAACCGCGCAATCCCGCCTCCTGACAGCACCATGTGCTCGTCCATCCATCGTGATTCACAGCGAGCCTGGCCGTTGCGCCACAGCCGCGTCACCCACAGCGGTGCCATGCCGCCGTGCTGGATCGGGTGTCCGAGGAAGCGAATGCGCCGGTTGAATTCGAACGCTCCGATGTCGTCGTCGGCGCCGGCGATCGCCGGTATGATGCCGGCGGCCAACTGATCGTCGAGGAACTCGTCCGCATCGAGCCGCATGACCCAGTCGCTCCGGATCGCACCGTTCGCCAACGCCCAGTTCATCTGGGTGGAGTAGTTGGTCCAGGAGTTCTGCAGAATGCGAGCGTCGAGTCGGCGTGCCACCGTGACGGTATCATCGGTTGAAAACGAGTCGACGATCAGGATATCGTCGGCGACGCGTTGAGCACTGCGAATACACCGTTCGATGTGGCGCGATTCGTTGAACGTCAGAATTACGACGGTCAAAGTCGGCGCGTGGGCACGATGGGAAGTCACGGTAGCACGCACCGTTGTGGGCTCACGCAAAGAGGCCCAAGCCGAGTCAGGCAGGGAAACTCAGTCTCGAGAAGCAAGGATCACCATGCTCTTCCACAATAGCGGCAATCGGCCAACCCCGGAAATGCGTTGCGTTCGAAATCCTTCTTCGTTCATCAGGCGCCGAATGGTAGTTGGGCTGAAGAATTTCACATGGCCGCCATCACGAAGTGGGTGATGATGGTCGTCGAACTTGTTGAAGACAGAGAGCGCGAGATTCTTCACATATCCGTGGTACGGCGTGCTGACGATGAGATGGCCGCCGCTTCCCAGGACTTGATGCGCGAATCGCAGAAGTCGACGTGGGTAGAGCAGGTGTTCGATCACCTCTGTCGAAATGACCAGATCGAACCCACTCCGTCCATCCTCAAAAATGACGGTCGGATCGTCATCAACCGAGAGTTGGTAAAGACGAGCGCCTGGGCATCGAGCTCTGGCGAGGGCAACGCCTCGCTCGTCTGGCTCAACGCCCGCAACGTCGAATCCGCTCCGCAACAGAACGTCCATCAATGCGCCGTTACCACAGCCGACGTCGAGGATTCTTTGTGGTTGAAGGTGCCGGACGAGGGCAAAGATTTCTGGTTCCAGGTACGCGCACGAGTCCGGCGGATCGAGGGAACTCCACCCATAGTCGACAGACTTGCCGTTCGGCGCTGTAGGCATTGGCGTCACGCCCCGAAGCCGGTTGCCACTGCCCGCGCCCAACTACGGCGGCCCCGCTCCGGAGAGCGTTGGACGCCATCATTGTCGGTCTCGTACAGGAGCCATTCCCGCACCGGCACATTGAATCCGGTCTTCGGCCGCGCGATGATCTCAGCCGGCAAGGGTTGGGTCGGGGCCGAAGCAAGATCGTGCTTGCTCCATGCTGCTCCACCCATCTTGCGGCGAAGCGCTGCCAGTTGAGCGAACAATTCGACGTCCACCAACGGCGTTCGGATTTCCAGACTGTGCGCCATCCCCGCCCAGTCGGCGTCGCGAAGCAGGCAGTTGCGAAGGTAGACCGACAGCTCGAGTGCCATGACCTGGTCGTGTGGAGCAACGATCCCGGTCGTGACGGCTTCAAGAGTCGACAGCACGTCGAGCTCACCCAGCCCTTCAGCGGCCGCTTCCTCGCCCATGACGCCCGGCAATTCCCACGGCATGAACAGTGCACGGCGGAGCAGGTATGCGCCGCTGATGTCGGCGCCGTATTCGAGCAGGCCCGCGTACTTGGGCGATGTGAGGCGCGAAACGAGGGGCTCCAGTATCCGACGTGTTGCCCGGCCCAACCGCTCGGGAACCCAATTGAGCCGGCGCGTGAGGGCAGGCACCTGGCGGAAGGAAGGGTAGCCGCCGAACAACTCGTCCCCGCCCAGCCCTGACAACGCCACCTTCAAGCCGGCCTGGGCGGTGGCGCGGCTGACGAAGTACGTATTCGTGCCGTCGATGGTCGGCTGGTCCATTGCCGACAACAGGGCCGCACGCTCGTGGAGGAAGTCGCCTCGACTGTAGGTGACCACCTGGTGGGACGCCTCGTAGAGCTGTGCAATCGCACGCGCAACGGGCGCCTCGTCGCTCGGCGTGCCGGCGTACTCGTCAAACGCGAGGGTGACGGCCCGGATGCTCCGTCGGTCAACGCGTTCTCCCGCCAGCGAGAGCAGCGTCCCCGAGTCGACGCCTGCGGAAAGAAAGACGCCCACCGGCACGTCTGAGAGCAGATGATGCTCCACGCTTTCGAGCAGCGCAGACCGGAGGCTCGGCGCATCGTGCGCTGCGTCTTCCGGTTCGCGCAGCGGGGTCAATGGGTCACGATAGTTCTCGATCTCCGGTTCGGAACCCGGGTGCCAGCGCATGAGCGACCCCGCCGGCAACGAGTGGATGTGCCTGTACCACGTGTGAGGCTCGGTGACATAGCCCCACAGGAAGAAGGATGCGACTCCGGCCGGTGACCTGGCGCCGTCGACGCCTCCGGCCAGCAGCGTCCTGGTCTGTGAGGCGAATCGGAGACTCTGAGCGTTCCCGGAGTAGTACAGTGGCTTGATCCCGAAAGGATCGCGCGCCAGCAGCAACTTGTGCCGGCGCGTGTCCCAGAGCGCGAACGCGAACATGCCGCGTAGCCGGCTGACGAAGTCGTCCCCCGCCAGTTCATATAGATGCAGCAGGGTCTCGGTGTCGCTGGTCGTCCGATAGACTGCGCCGCGTGCCTCGGCCCACCGTCGAAGCTCCGGGTGGTTGTAGATCTCTCCGTTGAACACGACCTGGACCGTGCCGTCCCGCGACGCCATGGGTTGCGCGGCGCGTTCGCTCAGATCGAGAATCGCCAGCCGCCGGTGGGCCAGCCCGACATCCGCCTGATCGCTGAGCCAGGTTCCGGAACCGTCGGGGCCCCGGCTGACCATGGATTCGCGCATTGCCAGAAGGGCTGCGGGGTCTACGGGCCTGCCGTCCGCATTCGCAATGCCGGCGATTCCACACACGATCAGCGCCGCTTGGTTCCGGCGGCGTCCTGCGCGTCTGGCTGCGCCGGTTCGCCGGAAACGATCTGGATTGCGCTCTCCACTTCCCGGGCCACGTCCTCCACGCGAATGGACGCGATGCACATCTTGGCATATCGGACGCAGGTGTCGAGCCTGCACCCGCGGCAGGGGACATCAGTGTACAGAACGCGGTGTTGGCGACCGCGCGGAAACCATTCACCGGGCAAGTCACGGGAACTGAATATCGCCACGCACGTAGTTCCGACTGCCGAGGCGAGGTGCATGGGGCCGCTGTCGTGGCCGACGAAGAGTCGAGCACGTTCCAGGACCGCCGCAGACTCGCGCACCGATAATTCGCCGCAGAGGTTCAACGATTGTCCCGGCCAAGCGGCGAGCAACCGGGCGCTGCGCTCACGCTCGACGCCGGCGCCGAGCGCTACGAGCGACCACTCACACAGCGGACCGGCCAGTCGTCGGAGCAGCGCCGACCAGTTCTCGTCGCCCCAGTCCTTGACGTCCACCTTCGCACCGATGCTGAGCATCAGTACAGAGCGTGAGGGCGGGAGCGGATGGAGCGCGGCGCGCGCCGCCGTTTTCTCGTGTTCCGTGAGTCCGAGGTCGAACGACCCGTCGGCGTCGATAGCCGCGTTACCGAGGGGCCGGAGGCATCGCAGCAACCGAGCGCCCTCGAATTCGAATCGGTCAGTTTCGAGTTGTCGGCGGTGTCGCAGATCGCGGGAATATGGGACACCGATCAAACGCCGGATGCCGCACGAGCGAAAGAACAGGGCGTCGCGCTGCGTTCTGAGCCAACCGCGTGGTTCCGCGAGGTAGACGAGTACGTCGGGACGAAAGCGGCGAATCTCGCGGCGCAGCCGGAGGAATTCGCGCGGAGCCCGGGTCCGGAGCGGATACTGAATGAATCCGTGCACCAGCCCCGAGCCCCCCAGAATCTGTGGAAGCGACGCGGCCTTGGGGTCCGCGTTGGTCTGTGTGAGCACCCATCGTTGCGTAGCCGGATATGCCTTGGCGATCAAACGAAAGGCCGGAAGCGCGACGATCGTGTCACCAAGCGATCCGAGGCGAAAGATGAGGACCCGTTTGATCACACGACTCATGGACGACCAACGAACCTGGAATCCCGCGGAGTGTCGACGGCTTTCATGAGTCTGGCGGGTTGGATGAACTGGATGTGGTGGACGTGGCTCGCGAGGCGGTGCGTAGCGCCAGCTAGAGTTGCGTCGACTTGACTCGAATCCCAACGCTTCTGATGATCCAGAAGACGGAACCGAGCGCTACGATGATTCCAAGGTTGCGAACAGCCACGAAGTACGACGACAGCGACTGTTCTACGAAGAGACTCTGAAACAGGACTGCTGACAGGATGAAGGCTTTGACGCTCAGAATGCTAGGCACCCGAGCCAAGCGGAGCGTCAGTTGCATCATTGCCCCAATCAAGAGTGGATATAACACTGCCCCAAGCCAACCGAAATCGGCGTAGCCCTGTGTGAGCAGTGTTGTGGGTGAATCGGTTTGGGGAAGACCGAAGGCTGCGTTGACGTGCTCATCAGTACACGAATACTTGGAGGTCAGGTACGTCTTCTGCGCGAGTAGCACGCGAGGGACAGCCGTAATGGCGTTGGAGGCGAGACATTCGCCGAACAAACGCCCGCCAGCGTGAGACTGAAGTAGAGCAGCCAAGTATCCCGGGAGAGTACCCGAACGGGCTCCTGCTTGGGCTGAAGCAAATCCGAGGAATCCGTATTGATCTTGACGGAGGATTTGCATTGCAACCACGGTTCGTACATCGAGGGCGGTGTCCTGGCCTCTTCGTTCCGTCGCAAGGCGCAGTGCCGAGAAATAGTAAAGTCCTGAGAGTACGAATACGGTCGCAACGGTGATAAGCAGAGTCGACCTGCGACGGACTCGCCAGCGCGGGACCATGTTCAGTGCGCGCTGCCCTGGTCTGTAGAGGCGGACGAAGACCATCGCCGTGAGCGCAGCAAAGATCAGCACGCGGCGGCCTTGGATGACCAGAATGGTGCACATGGAAACCAATACGATCAGACATACGGCGCGCCAGACCTTGCTGGCCGGCCGACGCAGGACCGCCGCAAAGGAGATCGGTACCAGGGCCGGTAGAACCGTGGCGCCGAGGCTCCCAAGCAGAGAAACGGTGTCGTTCGCGTCAACCTGAGTACCCATGTAGCCGAGATCGCCGGTTAGCAGTGCCGCAACAACCAGCCCCGCCATCGCGACGAGGAATGCCAGATTCCATCGGCGCGAAATCCAGACGGTCCAAATGCAATGCGACGATCCGACTCCCTGCATGATCTGCTACGAGTAGTACAGCGATCGCCAGGTACGCGAGCGTCATCGCGACACTGAGAGACAGCGAGTACCCGTGGTACGCGAAGGGGCCGGCTAAGAGGACGGGGTCGGGCCCAGCGCCGAAGTACCATGCAACAATCGAGAGACTGGGTCCGAGGAAGTACCCCGCAAAAAGAGCAATAGCGAGTGCCCGAAAGGCGGTCAGGTCATACGGGCGCTTCAGGATCTGAACGACCTCGCGGACCGCGAGTACGGCTCCGACGATCATGAGGAGTAAGAACCCCCATGCCAAGCCAGTCGTCAGGAAGCTCAAGCCGGACAAGGCGCCGACGACGAGCGGCATCTTCACGTTGCTTCTAAGCCGGTTCATCTGCGGTGGGGCGGGGCGTGAGCGGTATCGGTGTTCGCATCCGTAGCTCGGGACCGGTGGGGTGATGTCATGGAGAGACTCGCCCAATTGAGATTCAGGCTCGTGACTCCGGCGTTGACGGTCCGCTCCTCCTTCATCCTTGCTGGGCGAATGACGATAGCGCACCCTCGACGAGGGAGCCTAGGATAGCTTCGTTGAAGTGCCCATTTTGCAGAGCTCGTTGATATCCAGCAGTTGCAATTTGGTCGCGGCGCGATTGTTCCTTGAGCAATTCAAGGCAGGCGGTACCGCATTCTTGAGCGTCGGACCAGAAGATGGCTTCGCGGCCTTCGTCGTACAGCGACTTGTGCTCACTCGTCCGTTCGGCACAGAGTAGCCCACCGAGTGCCGGAATCTCCATGGTGCGGGTCGTGTGAAGGTCGCCATTGGTCGTGCTCACGAGGCCCAAGCACACTTTGGCGGACTGGATAGCGGCCGCGTAGGCGTCGTCGTCAAACAGCCCGGGGCCACGCCAATAGGTTCGCAACAGAGGCCATTCGGGGGCCCTCTGCCAGCGGTCGCCCCAGATGGATAGCGGCACGCCGCGTCGGATGAGAGCCGCCAGGAATGGGCCCCGCTCTGGCATCCATGTTCCGATGAATGCCACATCGCTCGAGTACGCGCGCTGCTGATCGGAAGTTAGGCGGCGTGGACGATGGGCGACTTCGTCGGCGCTCATCCAGATACGCAGTACATTCCGTGCGCCAGCCGCTTGGGCTTCCCGGACATTGGTCGTGCGCACGACGGCCAAGAGATCGAGTTCAGAAAGCGCACCACGATACCGACGGAATCGCCGATGGTGCAGCCGCGCAAAGGGATTGTCGATCGTGTAGTTGACGATCGGCCGGCCGAGCCCGCGTAGCGCACGCAGCAAGCGCCGGCCGAGAAAAGGACCCTGGTCGATCCAGATGAGATCGGGCCGAGCACTCGTCGCTTCTCTTACGATACGACTATCGATCATCAGGCCGACACCAGCGCCCCCCGTGTGCCAGAGCCACCGGGCAACCAGCGGCGATGAGCCAAGCCACGCCCACGGGTCGATGATCGTGACGGCGTGTCCGAGTCGCTCCAACGCGCTGGCCCGGTGAAGGGATGTACCGGACGCAGGACCGACATACGCGATTCGCAGACCACTCATTGCCGTCGAGCCACCGCAAGCATGTTCTGGGTGAACACGGCTCCGCGATCCCAACTGCCAGTCTCGACGGCAACATAAACCAACAGCGCCAGCCGAATCATCATCCACTCGAGGGCACGGACGGCACTGATGAGCCCATGGGGAACGGGTCGGTCCTCAAAGCACGAAACCGGCGCAAATCCGCTGGATCGCAGGAGTTGGGAGAGCGAGAAGCGGGAGAATGCCAACTCATGCGTGAAGTCGCTGTGTCGACTGTACGCGCCGAACGGACCCTCGCAATTCGGCACGTGAATGACCCAGATCCCACCGGGGCGCAGCACACGATGCACCGCGTCGACGATCGGGATCAACTCCTCCTTGCTGAAGTGTTCAATGACGTCGAACGCCACCACCACGTCCAGGGACGCATCCGGGGTACCGGCGAGGGTCTGCACGAGATCGCCTTCAGCCACACCGTCGATTCCCAGACGCCGAGCCGCGGCGACCTGCTCGGGTGAACCGTCCACACCCGTGGCATTGCGATAGCCGGCCATCTGCAGTACGTGCAGGAGCGCTCCATGCCCACAGCCGAGTTCGAGAATTCTCGTGTTGCGGTCGACGGGGAAATGCCGCCGTACCAGCGCCCGGAAGTAGGGAAGCCGCGGGCGCAGCCCGCCGACGGTCTCCGGCGCCAGCGGTTGCTCGCGTCCGGTGACGTACGCGGCGTAGATGCGGCGGCGGTACTCCGCGCGTGGGTCAGGTGTCATGAGCGGCCTTCCTCACCAGTCTGACGAGCGGCACCGGATCGAGCGCGGCGACCACCACCCCGACCGACCGACTTCCGCACAGGCGCGCGGCGGCCGGCAAGGCGTAGCCGATCATGACGAGGTCGACAAGCACGAGCGCCATCCCGGCGGATGCCAGCCGCCCCGTAACGTGAAGCAACGACGTGGCGAGCACCACGCTGATTGCTGTTACGACTGCGTACAACGATGCGGCACGCACGTGGCGATTCGCCGCCTTCAACACCGTAAGGGAACTGAACCAGAGCGCGCCGAACACGGCGCTCACCAACAACCAACGAAACAGCGCCACATCCATGGCGACCTTTCCGCGCGTCCAGAAAGAGAGGATGGAGCCGCCGGCCACCAAGAGAACTACTGCTGCGGCACAGGAAAGCCAGATGCCGGCTCGCAACGCGTGCACGAACAGCTCCGCGAGGAGGAGTCGCTCCCCCGAACCGTACGCGGCGGCCAATTCCGGTTCGGCGGCCTGACTCACCGTCTGCACGGCCTGGACGGCCAGGCGCGCCATCGTGCGGAGAGTCGAGAAGACGACGACCGCCAGCGGACCGAGGGTGCCACCGATGGCGAGCACCATTCCCTGCAGATTGAGCGCCTGAGCGAACGGCATGGTGACGTTCGCGATTGCCGGTTTGATCAAGCCTCGAAGGTGCTCGCGCTTCGCGTGCACGAGCCCGAATGCGAGCGCCGGGTGGCGTCGCACCAGGACCAGGGCTGCCACCGGCGTTTCCAGTGCGCGCACGGCGACAACGACCGCTGCGGCGGCGACGGGACCGAACCCTGCCGCCGCTACGATCCAAACGAACGCCGATTGGCAGAACAGTGTGGAGTAGTAGATGCCCACGTGCAGCGCGTAGTCTCCATGGGCGCGAAAACCGGCGTGACTCACACCTTCCGTGAGTCGCACCAGCACCTCGGCCGCCAACAGGGCCAGTACCCAGCGAACGTCCGTGGATGACAGGACCTGGAAGTGCATCCACCGGCCGATCGGCAGCGCAATCAGCAGCGCCAACACCACCAGCAGCCCGATGAATGCCACGCTGAACACCATGGCGCCGAGACTCTGGAACACCGCGAGCGCTCCGTCGACGTCACCCCGCGCCACGCGCTGCGTCATGTCGTTGGCCGCCGACTGGGAGAACCCCAGATCGGTCATCGCCAGGTAGGTGGGGATCGCAGACAGAATCAACCACTCGCCATAGAGCTGCGTGCCCCAGTAATGCAGCAGCACCGGTACGCCGACGAGCTGGATGAGCACGACGATGGCCTGGCCGTAGATGTGTGCGCCAAATCCATTCCGCCAGCGGCGAAGTACGTGCTTGTCCATGTAGCCCTTGTGTCAGTGCACCGTCGGCGCGCGCAATACTGCAGGCGCGGCGACTAGTGGGGAGGCGGGTTCCTACTGCGGTGCGGCGGTCTCGCGGGAGTACCGGTACCGATACCCGTAATCATACCCGTACCCAACCCTCGCCCGCAGACAGTTGAACACGAACCCATCCGGTCGCACACCGTTCTGTCGATAACGAGCCACCGTCGCATCCAACTGGCGGACGGTGTGCTCCCCCGCCCTGGCGACGATGATGTTCATGGCCGCCTGTCGCGCCACGATGATCCCGTCGGTTACCGGCAGCACCGGCGGCGCATCGATGAGCACGAGGTCGAATTCCCGGGCCGCATAGTCG
Source organism: uncultured Gemmatimonadaceae bacterium (assembly GCA_963781765.1). Lineage (GTDB taxonomy): Bacteria > Gemmatimonadota > Gemmatimonadetes > Gemmatimonadales > Gemmatimonadaceae > JAGWRI01. The sequence continues at coordinate 29,058 of CAWAHC010000005.1, read as the reverse complement.
AAGAACGCGGCCAACGCCGGGCGAAGCAGCAGCTCGGCCGGATTGGGCGGGTACACGCCGGCGGCGACCACATGCAGATTCGCGACGCTGGTCTGGCGAATCACGTCGGCCGGTTCCGCCGTCCCGCCAAGGAGTGCAGAGAGCCCGGGTTCGCGGGGCACCCCGAAATAGCGATTCAGATGACCGCGACGCATGTCGGCGTCCAACACCAGCACGCGCGTGCCGGCGTCGGCGGCCAATCGCGCCAGGTTGGCGCAGATGAAGCTCTTGCCCACGCCGCTCACCGGTCCGCTGACGCACACGATAGGGCGGTCGGCATCGGGCAGCAGGAAATGGAGGCTGGTGCGCAGGCCGCGAAGGGCCTCGACCGCCGGATCGTGCGGACTCTCCTCGGCCAGCAACGGCTCCCGGCTCCGCCGGTCGGGAAGCGCCTTCTCACGCTTCGACTGGTCCACGCTGAACGGCAGCACGGCCACCACGGGCAGGTGGAACCGCGATTCGATGAGCGCCGGATCCTCCACCCGCTGCAGAAACGCCCGCCGCACGAAGGCGGTCACCGCGCCGGCGAACAGCCCGATGATGAGCCCCACCAGCAAAATGGTCAGACGCGGGGGCCCGCTCGGCCGGTCGGGCTGGATGGGAAGATCCACCACGCTCAGATCGCCCACCGTACCGGCCTTCACCACCTGAAGCTGCTGGATGCTGGTGAGGAGGCCCGAGTAGAGGTTCGACGCCACGGCGAGGTTCTCCTGCAACTGCAGCACCGACTGGGCCGCTCCGGGAAGGCGCGCCACCTGCGCTTCCAACAGCGCACGCTGCCGCTGCAGGGTGTCCTGCTGCGCCTGCACCGCCCGGAGGGCCGGACTGGCGGCGCCGAACTGCTGCTGGAGCTGGGCGCGCTGAAGGGCGGTGGTCGTGATCGACTGGTCGATGGCCGTGAGACGGTCGAGCAGCGCCTTGGACTCGTCGCTCAGGTTCAGCACCTTGTGCTTGGATTGATACTCGCCGAGCAGACGCCGGGCCGAGTCCACCCGGAGCTGCATGCGAGGCAACTGGTCCTGCAGGAAGTTGATCTGCGCCGCCGCCTGCTGCGATCGGAGGCTCCGGTTGAGATCGACGTCGGCCGATACGATCGCGCCCAGCAGTGCGGTAGCCGTCCTCGGATCGTCGCCGGACAACGTCATCCGCAGGATGCCGCTCTGCGTGCCCTGCTCTTCCACCCGCAGGTTGGTCGCGACCTGGGCTACCGCCTCCTGCAGATCCAGCCGGCGCAGCGTGAAGGTGACCCCGGGGCGCGCGTCGATGCTGCCGACGAGGACGGCCACCGAGTCGTCGGCCGAGGCGCTGTCGCTCCGTGCCAGCGCACCGGCCCGACCCTCGAGCAGGGTGTTGCCGTCGGGATCCTGCAGTCGGTAGGCATCCGGGCCGGTCACGGTGAGCCGGAAGTCCTCGTCGTACCGGCTGCGGGGGATGTCGAACCGGGAGAGGGTGACGTGATCGTTGCCCCAGGAGAAGCCGGACAGCCCGAGTCGAGCCTGGGCCGGACCCGCCCCGCGGTAGCGCCGCGCCAGCAGGCCGCCGAGCAGGGGGAAGCGGCGCGGCCGGACGAGCACGTCGGCGTGCTGCGCCTCGACGGCCGCCCGGAGCACGCTCGACGACTGCGCGAGCTGGATCTCGGCGGCCACGGGAAGCGCCGTGCCTTCGAGCATCGAGGAGAGGGTCTCGAGCCCCGAGAGTCCCCCCGCCTTCTGATTCACCTGCAGCAGCGCCGAGGGGGTGTAGACCGGCGCCGCGAACAGCGCGTACGACAGGACGACGAGGAAGATGGCGCCGGCAATGGCCCCCACCAGCCACTTGGCGTCGAGCAGAACGGCGGCCAGCTCGGCGAGGGAGATCTCGTCGGAGCCGCCGTCTTCCGCCATCGCCTGGAGGGTGGGATCCGCCTGCGCGGTCATGGGTGCACCAGGATCTTGGTCTCGTAGAGCGTCTGCACCGTGGGGAGGATCTGCGAGATCACGCGATTCCAGGTGGAGAGGCCGGTGGAGGCGACGTAGACCACGTCCTGCGCCCTCAGTTCGAACTGCGTGGCCAGGAGCATGGCGTCGGCCGTCCGGGCGTCGAGCCAGAACACCTGGGGCTTCTCGTACCCGCCGCGGAAGACGAAGATGCGGGCCGGATCGGAGGTGGTGAGGTTGAGCCCACCCGCCTCGCCGAGGGCCTGGGCGAGGTTCAACGTGCCATTGCTCAGGGGGTAGTTGCCCTGCTTGAGCACGTCGCCGATCACGTGCACCTGGTCGTTGGTGCTGTTGGGTACCTGGATGATGTCGCCCGCGTGCACCAGTCGGTCCTGGGTCTGGTCGCCGGACAGGTAGAACTTCCGCATGTCGAGCACTTCACGCGTCCCCTCGCTGATCAGGGTGACGTGCGAGAGGTCGGCGAGCGGGAGCGAGGTGAGATCGGTGAGCGTGCCCGACCCGCTGGTGGGGAGCGACCGGATCTCGCCGCCGGCGCTGGCAATGGCCTGGGACACGGTCAGCGGCACGTTGGTGAGGGCGTACAGGCCCGGCTTCATCACCGCGCCGGCCAGCTGATACGTCTGGCTGCGGAACCCCACCACGCGTACGTCGATCTGCGCGTCCTTGGTGTAGTCGTGGAGCGCCTGCGCGAGCTGGACGCGGATCTCATCCACCGTCTGGCCCGCGACCCTGAGTGTGCCGGCGTACGGGAAGTAGATGGTGCCGGCGCCGCTGACGACGAAGCCATTTCCCTCGGCAGACGGGGGCGAGACGAGGAAGGACCCGGTGGCGGAGCCGAGCGGGGTGGCCTGCGCCTGCGAGATGGTCAGCTCCGGATGGTTCCAGACGATGATGTTGAGCACGTCGTGCGGCCCGACCCGGTAGGCATAGCCATTTGCAGCTTGTTGCAGCTTCGGGTTGACGCGCGGGGTGTCGGCGGTGGCGGCCGCCGAGTTGAGCGTGTGCAGCAGCGCCGGCGTGACGCGTTGAACCGTGTATTCCGGGGGGTTGGGCTCGGCGCGTTCGGAGGGCGCGACCTTGGGGTCGTAGCGCAGACCCGGGAGCGAGCACCCGGTGAGCGCGAACGCAAGGAAAACGGAATACCAGCGGTCCTTCGACATCAGAGACGCTCCATATGGTGGCTGCGCCCGCATCTCGAGCGTGCTCGTTGGGGCTGAAAATCGGGCGGTGAGGGGCGGGCGTCAACCAGTGGCTCGCGAGGCTATCCCGCCGGGGCGCTGCGGGGTAATTTGGTGACGAGGAAAGGGGTATCTATCAGAACGCTAAAGGCCGGGCCGCAGCCCGGCGGGGATACGTTGGCGTGAAGCTGAAGCACTTGATGCGTGCGCTGGTGGTGATGGCGGCGGCAATCGTGGCGATGCCCACCGTGGCGCGGGCGCAGCAACTCCCGACCCAGTCGCAGGCGCAGCAGATGCTCAACGATCCGGCCATCGTGGCCAAGCTGCGGCAGCAACTGCAGAACAGCGGAATGACGCCCGACCAGATCCGCCAGCGCCTCACGGCGATGGGGTATCCGTCGAGCATGCTCGACCAGGTGCTTGGCACCGCCGGCGCGGGGGATTCCACCTTCGCGCTGACGCCGGACGTTTTCGCGGCGGTGCGCCAGCTCGGCGTGATGGACTCGACGGCGCTGGACTCGCTGCGGCTGGTGGGGTTCCGGCGGCTGCAGACGAAGACGCAGAGCGACTCGGCGCTGCTGGATTCCATCGGCAAGGCGATCAAGCTGGACACGGCGGCGGCGAACTCGGTGCGGGCGCTGCTTGCCGCACGGGCAGCCGACACGGCGGTGGTGGACAGCGGGTTCACCGTGTTCGGGCGGAATCTCTTTCTGCAGCAGACGTCGCAGTTCGATGCCAATCTGAATGGACCGGTGAGCCCCGACTACCAGGTGGGACCCGGGGATCAGCTCGTCCTCACCATGACGGGTGACGTACAGCAGGCGTACGCGCTCACGGTGACGCGCGAGGGGTGGATCGTGATCCCCAACGTGGGTCAGATCCCGGTGGCCAACCTGACCATGACACAGGTGAACGACCTGTTGTTCGCGCGGCTGTCCAGGGCGTACTCGGGCATTCGCCGCACCAATCCCACGACGCACTTCACGATCAGCGTGGCGGGGTTGGGGACGCGGCAGGTGTACGTGACGGGCGATGTGGCGCAGCCGGGCGCGTATCGGGTGTCGAACATGGGGACGATGCTCACGGCGTTGTACGCGGCGGGCGGGCCCACCGACAACGGGAGCATGCGGAGCGTGCAGCTGGTGCGCGGCGGCAAGACCATCGACACGCTGGACGTGTACGACTATCTGCTGGCGGGCGGCACGGCCAAGGATCTGCGGCTGCAGAGCGGGGACATCGTGTTCGTGCCGGTGCGTGGGGGGCGCGTGCGCGTGGCGGGGGGGGTGATGCGCCCGGCGACTTACGAGTTGAAGCCGGGGGAGACGCTCCCCGACGCGCTGAAGATGGCGGGCGGGTTCCGGGCGACGGCCGACCGGCGGACCATCCAGATCGAGCGCGTGGTGCCGCCGGGCGAGCGGACTACCTCGGGCAGCGATCGGACGATGATCGAGGTCAGTTCGCCGCTGCTGGCCACGGGGTTGGGTCCGCAGGAACCGCTGCAGGCCGGGGATGTGATCCGCGTGGGAGAGGTGGCGGACCGGGTGGCCAACCGGATCGAGGTAACGGGCAACGTCTGGAAGCCGGGTGGGATTGCCTTCGTGCCCGGGATGCGGCTGTCGCAGGCGTTACGACAGTCCGGCGGGGTGCGCCCCGACAGCTATCTGGGGAAGGTGAGCGTGCTGCGGCTGGAGCCGGACAGCACGCACCGGATGATCGAGGCGGCGCTGCGCGATACGCTGGGCACACCGGCGCAGGACATCATGCTGCAGGACGGCGATTCGATCCACGTGTACTCGCTCACCGAGTTCCGGCCGCAGCGGTACATCAGCATCGGTGGGGCGGTGCAGAAGGGCGGGCAGTTCCCGTATCACGACGGGATGACGCTGCGCGACGCGGTGATATTGGCGGGTGGACTGACGGACGGGGCGTTGCTGACGGAGGCGGAGATTGCGCACCTGCCGGAGAACCGGGCCAACGGGGTGACGGCGGTAACCGAGCGGGTGCCGCTGGATTCCACGTACCTGTTCGAGCGCACGCCGGACGGGCGGTATCTGGGCCCGCCGGGCGTGCCGGCGCCGGCGGCGAAGGCACCGGACGTGCCGCTGAGGCCGTACGACAACGTGCTGATTCTGCAGCAGCCGGGGTGGGAGTTGCAGCGCACGGTGTCGGTGACGGGCGAGGTGCAATATCCCGGGGTCTATGCGCTGCAGAACAAGAATGAGCGGCTGGCGGAGTTGGTAAAGCGCGCCGGCGGCCTGACGCCGGCGGCCTACGCGGCCGGTATGGAATTGATCCGGGGGAACGGCGTGGGGCGAATCGGGGTGGATCTGCCGAATGCGTTGAAGGATCCTGGGAGTCGGGACAACCTGCCGTTGGTGGATGGAGATTCGATCAACGTGCCCAGGTATTCGGGGATCGTGGTGGTGCGTGGCGCCGTGAACTCGCCTTCGGCGCTGGCGTACGTGGCGGGGAAGAATCTGGACTATTACATCCGCGCGGCCGGTGGTGGGTCACCGACGGCGGATGAGGGCCGTGCGTACGTGACGCAGGCGAACGGGCAGGTGGAGAGCCGGAATTCGCACTTCATCTTCTTCCATTCCACGCCGAAGCCGGGGCCGGGAAGCAAGGTGTTCGTGCCGACAGAGAATCCGGCGGATCGGATCAATTGGGGGCAAATCGCGAGTACGACGACGTCGATACTTGGGAGTTTGGTGGCGATTTGGGTGATTGTGAAGAAGTAGAATGGTCGCCGCTTCGGCGACTCTACTGGATTCCGTACCGCGACTTTCTCACTCTTGATCGGGAAGGGAGCGCCCGATTTCTCGAAGGACGTCGATGAGATTCGCGTAGGATCGTACACCCGCTTGAGGCGGATGCACGTATCGCACGGAAGGCCGTCTAACCAGGAACCCTACAAAGCCCAGGTTCTCGGCAGCAGCAACATCTTTCGTAAACTGGTCCCCGACCATGAACCTGGGGTGTGGATCGACGCTCATGCTGAGCAGTTTGCGATATGGCGCACCGGTGATCTTGTCCGATCCTGGGCGCAAGTCCTGGGACACAATGATGTGCGAAAAGTGCATCTCAAGGCTGAGCGCTTGCAGCTTCTTTCGCTGAGTGTCCGACCGCCCGTCGGTGACGACAGCGAGAGTGCAGCGGCTCCCCAAGACACGAAGGACCTCTTGTACATCGGGGAAAGGTTCCAACGGGGGCACGCGGCCCGCCAATTCACGCACAGCGCCAGTCATCCAGCGGTCGGCTTCTGAGCCGGCTATGGCATACGCGGCTCGCTGTAGCGGTCGAGTTCCACGCGGCTCCTCATGCAAGAGGCGGATGGCGAGCGACGCGATGCCTGTTGTGTTGAGCTTTCGCTCCAGAAACTCAGCCCCGATGCGAAGGGCGGCTTCAGCATAGGCATATTCGGGATAGAGCGTGTCGTCCAAGTCGAACGCGACAAGCGGACGGGAGGAAGAACGGCCTGAATTCACGCTGACGTCGGAAGAGTGCTCGCGTTGATAGGGTTTGAAGCATGACGGCGAAATACGGATTGGTCGAACCGCACCATCTCAACCCCGGACTCCCAAGCATCGGCCGTCTGATCAATTGGAAGGTCGGCAGCTTGTCGGAGCAGCCGGTGCGGGCCGCGCGCGCCGGCCTCATGCGCCACCGGATAGCCGCCGCCGAAGCGCGCATTGATTTCGATCAAGACGGGCCCGAGTTCTCGGTCGCGAATTACCTGTGCGCACAGAGGGCCAGAAGCATCGGGAAGAGCAGCCATGGCGCGTCGCACGAGATCTTCAATGGCGGAATCATGCGTGGTAACGGCGTGACTGACCTCTCCGGCCCTGGTAACTACACGAAGGTGTGGCACTGCGTACGAGCATACACCGTTCGGTTCAACGAAACAGTTGACCGTGAATTCCGGGCCTTCTAAGCAGGGCTGGGCGATCCAGTGTTGGTGAGCTTCCACAGGCAGGTTCTCTCGATAGGCTACTAGCTGGGTTGGTTTCAGGCCAATTTGCAGCCCGACCGACGAACTGCCTCGCCGCGGTTTGACGACCCATCTCCGATACAGCTCCGGGACCGCGTCGTGGAGAGGACTTGTCGGAGCGGTGGCGATGCCCTGGTCTGCGGCCCACTGAAAGGTGGAGAGTTTGTCGCTGGTCAGAGCAACAGCGTGTGGTCCGGATGCCGCTACCAGGACCCCGGGCACTTGAAGACGGGCGTAATAGGCCAACTCGGTGTCGATAGTCGGCACGATTAACCCCACGCGCTCATCGGCAATGAGCTGGTGAATTGCCTGCGAATAGTGGGCGTGATCGACGCGGGGAACCTCATGGACGGGCCCAGCCGCAAGCGCCGTTGCACACGATGGATTGTTGTCAGCGCCAATAACGCGCCAGGGCAACCCCAATTCTCGAATTGCCGATTCGAATAGGCGCCAGAGTTCTACTCGACGGCCGCTCGAAGAGATCAGTACAGACTTGAGTGGCATGAAGCTAGCGCCGTGACGGGTCCAATATTGGTCACGCGATGTTCAGCGTGCGTCGGGTGTGCCGGTGAAGGGAGGCATTGTCGCGCTCTCAGAGTGCGAGATGCCGTCCCTCCCGAGGACCTTCCATACGGTGCGCAGCAAGATAGCCAGGTCCAAGGCAAAGGATTGGTGCTCAACATACCAAACGTCATGATCAAGACGTTCCGCCCATGTACTGAGATTGCGCCCATTGACCTGCGCCCAGCCTGTGATGCCCGGCCGAACCGCATGGCGGCTGGCTTGCCTTGGAGTGTAGAGATGAAGGTACTCTGTAAGGAGTGGCCGCGGGCCCACCAGGCTCATCTCTCCGCGGAGCACATTGATTAGCTCCGGCAGTTCATCGAGGGATGTCGAGCGAAGGACCGCGCCGAAGCGCGTGAGTCGATCGGCGTCGGACAGCAAGTCACCACTAGCGTCTCGTAGCTCCCGCATCGTCCGGAATTTCAGCATGCGGAAGGGCTTCGTCTGCAACCCGGGCCGCATCTGCACGAAAAGCACGGGGCTTCCGAGCACAAGGCGCACTGCAACCGCAGTGCACACCAAGAGCGGCACCCAAACCGGGGCGAAAAGAATTGTGACGCAAGTATCAGCTAGGCGCTTTCCTCGATATCCGGCCATGAAGCCAAGTTATCGGCGGTTATCGACGGTCTGCAATGTCCGTGGATGCGGCAATTGCGATGTCAAGCCAGACGGTGGACGTCGCAAATGACCTCGGCCACGCGTTCACGACCTGTGGCGCTCATTTTGACCTTCCCCCCGCCCTCGCGGCGGATGCGTTCGATAAGCTGCTCGCATTCACTCAGGCGTTCCCCAAAGTCAAGGGGACTCGATCCACATTCCGGTGGAAAATTCGGCGAACAAGATTCAGTGGGGGACCGGCGGCGAACACGACGACATCGACTCCTGGGGAGTCTGGTGGCGATTCGAGTGTTGGTGAGGAACTGATCGGTGGGGCTAGCCGCGGAACAACCAACAATTCGGCCGAATTATGGATCTCCTCATTTTCAAAACGGGCGGATTCGGGCGGGAGGTCGTCCGGCTGGCGAGTGATCCCGGTGAGGTCCAAGCACAGTTTCGGCCCGTCACATTCGAGGACGAAAAACCGCTACGATCATGGAGGGGAACTCCAGCGGCTTCCCCTGCTGTTGCCGATGTAGGGTTCCAATCGGTTTCCATCTCGTGGTTCACTGGACCTTCTTCGCGGCTAAGTGTTTATTACTCCGTCGTCCGACACCAGACCCTTTCGACTGCCAACAACCGGGCCGCATGGCCTTTCCTCTGTTAGGTCTGAAGCGCCAGATGCACTCTACCGAGAACGAAATCCGGGAATGGATGGAGCTTTCCATTCAGAATGACCCTTCACGTTGGGGGCCGGAGTCGTGGCGTTCGGGAAAGCTGTGGGCGGAGTGTGTCGGCGTCTCGCCAGCCATCGGAGTTGCATCCGGGCCGGAGAGGCTCGTACCACCGATTACGGGCGCCCCCGCGGCGACGTGAAGCTACTCACCGTGGTGGGTGCGCGGCCGCAGTTCATCAAGGCCGCGCCCCTCAGCCGGACCCTTCGAGAACGCGGTTACGAGGAATATCTGCTGCACACCGGGCAGCACTACGACTACGGTATGTCCGGCGTGTTCTTCGAGGAGTTGGGCATTCCCGAGGCGGATGAAGACCTGGGTGTGGGGTCCGGAACGCACGGGCACCAGACCGCGGCCATGCTCGCGGGCGTGGAGGACGCGCTGCTACGGGAGAAGCCGGACTTCTTACTGGTATACGGCGACACGAATTCCACGCTGGCTGGCGCGCTCGCGGCAGTGAAGCTGAATATCCCGGTCGCGCACGTGGAGGCGGGGCTTCGGTCGTTCAACCGTTCGATGCCGGAGGAGCACAACCGCGTGCTCACGGACCACTGCTCGGCCCTCCTGTTCTGCCCGACGAAAACGGCCGTGAACAACCTGGCGAACGAGGGGATCACGGACGGGGTGGTCCTGACGGGTGACCTCATGTTCGATTCCGTGCTGGCGAACACGGATCGAGCCGAGTCGCTGGACACGCTGGACCGTTTCGGCGTGCACGCCAGAGAATACCTGCTGGCGACGGTCCACCGGCCGTACAATACGGACGATGCCGCCGTGCTGCGGACACTGCTGGAGGGGATGATGGCGGCTGGGGAAACGGTTGTCTTCCCGGTGCACCCGCGTACGCGGGCACGCATAGCGGCACTGGGGCCGGATTTTGCAGAGCGGATGGCCCGGTCCGATCTGAGGGTGGTGGAACCGGTGAGCTACCTGTCCATGCTTCAGCTCCAGAAGAACGCTCGTATCATCCTGACGGATTCCGGCGGCGTCCAGAAGGAGGCCTACTTCCTGGGCGTCCCGTGCATAACGCTGCGGCCGGAAACGGAATGGGTAGAGACGCTTGAGGGCGGGTGGAACCGCCTGGTCGGGGATGACCGCTCAAGGCTCGGCGGCTTGATCGCCGAGACCCGGTGCCCGGACGCGCCACGCATGGCCTTCGGCGAGGGTCACGCGGCGGCTTCCATCATCGGCGCGCTGGAAGCCTTCTATGCGAACCCCTGATTCAACAGGTGTGGATGGTGCAGGACGCGTTGGATCATCGGCCCACGCACCGGTTCCCGGCGGTACGTTCAAGAACCGGCTTCGGGCCATCCTCCGTCGGCAGACAACCGGACTCCGGGGAAAGGTCCTCACCCTGATCACGGGCATCGCCGGGGCCCAGGCGGTAGGCATCGCGGCCTCGACTGTGCTGACGCGGCTGTACACGCCCACGGCCTGGGGCGTGTACGGCATCTTTACGGCCTACGTCGGGATAGGGTCCGCCCTGGCTACACTGCGATATGAGCAGGGCGTAGTAGTGGTGAAGAGCCGTTCCGAACGGCACGGCCTCATCACACTCATGCTGTGGGTGGCGCTCGCGTCTGGGATCCTCACATTCGCTGTCGCCACGGTGGTGCATTCCGCCGGCCTCGTGACGGGCACGTCGGATCGCGTGGTCCACGACTACCGGTTGCTGCTCGCCCTCGCGCTCCCGATGAGCGGAATTCAGGTGGCCATGCGGCTGCTTGCGGTCAAAGAGCAGGCGTACCGGCTTCTGGCCATTCTACGAATGGGCCAGGCGTTCCTGCTGGCCCTACTCCAAGTGGGCCTCGGCATCCTCCTGTCCGGGGCAGACAGCGGGCTGGTGTTGGGGACGGTGGTAACGGTGTTGTGCAGTCTCGCGGTCATGTCGGTGATCGCCGTGCGGCGTGGGTGGGTCAACTTTCACCAGTACGCGCCCGGTTGGGCCCGGGCGTGGGTGGCGGCGAGGCGCAACCCGGAATATCCGCTGTACGTGACTCCGTCCTCCTTTCTCAACGCCCTCGCACCCCAGGTGCCCGTGCTTCTCATCGGCGCACTCCTGTCGCCGGCGGCCGCAGGCCAGTTCTTTCTGGCTCAGCGCATCGTGAAGGGCCCCATGACGTGGGTTTCTACGGGCGTTGCCAACGCGAACTTCGAAGATGTCTCGGAGCTTCCGAAGGCACGACTGTCGCGGGTATACCGCAGAAGGACGAGGCACCTGGCGACTGCCGGATTCCTGCCGTTTGTCGTCATGGCGGCGCTTGCGCCGTGGGCGTTTTCCATCGCGTTCGGCGCGGACTGGAGAGAGGCCGGTATGGTGACGCGCCTGCTGGCCCCCGGCCTCTTCCTCCAGTGGGTCTACACGCCCTTTTCGCATTTCTTCGTGGTCCTGCGGAAGCAGGCGTATCATCTGGGGTGGGCCGTGGTGCGGATCGCTCTTGTGGCCGGCGGTGTGTACTGGGGAATCCAGATCGCAGGCGTCCGTGGCGCGGCGGTGGGCTTCAGCGCGGCGGTGGGGATCAGCTTCATCATCCAGCACGCGCTGCTGCTCTACCTGCTCCGCCCGGACCGAGCGACCGGGGCCGACCCGGCGGGGACATGATCACCGCGGGGGAGCGTCCTGGGATCCCGGCGCAGCCGGTCGCATACGGGGACAGCATGGGAAGGACCGACCGGGGCCGTCGTGCCACGCGACTGCGCAGCGACTGGTTGTGGGGCCACGAGCACCCGTACTGGATCCGCGGCGTGCAGATCAAGGCGAACAACAGGACCGAGACGGTGCGTTGGAGCGCCGCGTGGATGCGGCTGGCGCTGTGCCACGCTCCCGTGGGCTGGGGCAGAGGAGTGCAGCCGTGAAGGCGCGCGCTGACGCTCGTGCCGCGGTTCCGCTGGCGTGGCTCTGGATGGCGGTCCTGGTCCTGGTCTGGAGCAGCGCGGTGTTCGAGAACGGCCTTTCGGTCTTCGCGCAGCAGCTCGGGGTGTCTGTGTTCATGGCCTGCAGCCTCGCGCTGCTTGTGATGTTCTGCGGGGGGGTGGTCATGGGTTGGCTGCGGCTGGTTCCGATCCCGTTCTTTCGGGAGCATCCCGGGCTGTTCGCGACCTACGCTCTATACTGGGCTGTGTCGCTGCTCGGTGTGCTGCTCACGCCGCCGGCCGCGCTGGATACCGGGCTTGTTGCCACGACGCAGTTCCTCTGGTACAGTGCCATTGCAGGGATCTCCCTCGTCATCTTGCACCACCTGACTCCGGGCCAGCGACGGACCGTGTGGGTGGTGACGGGCGCTCTCATACTCGCGGTGCTCCTGGCTGCGTCTGTGGTGGCGGTGGTCACTGGGGTTGCGGTGGTCGCGACACTCGCCAACGCCGGTACGTTCTCGGTTTCGGCCTACGGTGACTACAACATGTTCACCCTGTCGCTGCTGTTCGGCGTGCTTCTGCTCTTCGCGGAATCGGGCGGGAGAGACGATTCGCGCTGGAAGGTGACCGGCTACGTGCTGATGGTCGGGATCGCCGTCCTATTAGGCGCCATGGGCGGGTCGCGGCGGAGCCTCCTGCTCTACGGCCCGACGAGCTTGTTGATGCTGTTCCTGCTCGAGTTACGGCGCTCACCTCGCGCGGTGATCGGCGCCGTCGGCGTGCTACTCATCGTCGCCGGTGGCGCTGGGTGGCTCCTGTCCGGCGGCGCTTCGCTCAGGCGGAGAGTGCTGCCCGAGGCTGCGGAGCGCGCGACGGAGCAGCGGCTGGAACGGAGCGTGGGCTTCTTCACGGGGGAGCACTCGGACGTGACGTCCCGTACGGACCGGTGGGCGGAAGCAGTGGAAGTCCTCCGGCAGTATTCGATCGTTGAGCTGCTGGTGGGGCGAGGCACGCGGAGCTACATGGCCGCGCCGGAGTTCCGCCACTGGGACGGATCCACCGACAAGCCGCACAATTTCTTGCTGACGGCGTTTCTGGAGGGGGGGCTGGTGAAGGCGCTGGTGCTGGCCGCGTTCATCGGGTTGTGGTGGTATCACGTGCTGCGGGCGGGGCATCACCTCTCGCCATGGCGCCACAACCTCCTGATCACGGCCAGCCTCCTCTGGATGCTGACCGTGACCATCAGCGGCGAAGAGTTCTTCGTCTCTCGGCAGTTCCTGCTCCTTCCCGTGGTATGGGCGAGCTGGCCGAGCGGGGAAGACGATGGGCGTCGGTCCTCCGAAGCGAGCGCGGTTGCGGCCGCGGAGGTGGTCTGATGTCGGACCGCGCGAATTTCCGCGTCGTGCATATCACGACAGTGCATATTCCGTTCGACATACGGATTTTTCACAAGGAATGCCGCTCCCTGGCGGAGGCGGGCTACCCGGTGACGCTGATCGCCTGTCACACGGCGGACGAGGAGCGAGACGGCGTGCGGGTACGAGCACTTCCGAGCACAGGTGGCCGGCTGTCCCGGATGCTGCGGCTTCCGTGGCGGGCGTGGCGCGCGGCGAAACGCGAAGGCCCGGCCGTTTTTCACATTCACGATCCCGAGCTCATTCCGTTGGGCGTGGTGCTGCGGATTGGCGGGCAGAGGGTGGTCTACGACGCTCACGAGGACTTGCCGGCGCAGATCGCGAACAAGGGGTGGATCCCCCGTCCACTCCGCGCGCTCGCGGCGTTGGTGGCGCGCGTGCTGCAGCCCATCGCACTGCGCCTTTTCGACCGCGTGGTGGTGGCCACGCCCGCCATCGGCCGCAGTTTCGGGCGCCTGGACACCGTTCTCGTGCAAAACTTCCCGGTCCTGAGCGAGTTTGATGGGGTGGCCAGAACGCCCTACGCCGATCGGCCCCGGAACCTCACCTACGTGGGCGCTTTCACCGAGATCCGCGGGGGCAGGGAGATGGTCGCGCTCATGGAACGGCTCGGTGAGCGGATGGGGGCGCGCCTGCTTGTGGGCGGGCCGTTCCAGGACGCTGCGTTCGAAGCGGAGGCGCGTAGCGCGCCGGGGGCGGCGGCCATCGAGTTTCGGGGTCGACTGGACCGCGTGGGCGTAGTGCGGATGTTCTCCGAGTCGAGGGTGGGACTCGTTCTGTTTCAGCCGGTGCCGAACCATGTGGAGTCGCAGCCGAACAAGCTGTACGAGTATATGGCGGCGGGGCTGCCCGTGATAGCGTCGAACTTCCCCCTGTGGGAGGAGTTCATAGCGACGGCAGGCGCCGGACTCACGGTGGATCCGCGGGACGCCAATCAGATGGCAGAGGCGGCCGCGTGGCTGCTGGAGCATACCGAGGAAGCGGAGGCCATGGGACGGCGAGGGCGGGCCGCGTGCGTGGCGCGCTACAACTGGGGTGCGGAGGCGGAAAAGCTGATCGCCATGTACGACGGACTGACGGGGCGGGCGGGCCCATGAACCGTTTGGAGCCGGGCCTCGCCGCGGAGTTCCGCAAAGCGCTGGGGGTGGGGCCGGAAACGCGCGTGTTGCTTTACCAGACCGGGGTCTTGCACGCGGGGCTCCCGCTAGCAATCTCGGACCTGCCGGAGATGTCCAGGGTAATGGGGGCGTACGGCATCGGGGAGGTGTTCCCTCCAGGGGATGCCGTCGCGCTGGCCGCGTCGCTTGACCGGATGCTGCCCTCGCCGCAAGCTTTAGCCGGGTACCGGCGCGGCTCAGAACGAGCCTTCACCGAGCTCAATTGGGACCACAAGAAGCGCACGCTGGCGGCGGTCTACCGCCACTTCCTCGCCGCGAACAAATGAACGCCACACGCGCCACCGACGATGTCGTTCTGCCTGCAGTACATGCGCGAGCGGCGAACGCCGACCCACACGAGGCCTCGCTGCTCGGGCTCGCCGCAGCATTGCTGCGCCACTTCTGGCTTATGGTGGTGGTGGGTGGCGCGGTAGTCGCGCTGTCGCTCCTCATCGCCTTCTTCTCCCCCGACCGCTACGCGGCCACGTCCACTTTCCTCCCCGAGACCGGACAGAGCGGGGCAATGCCCCGCTACGCCAGCATCGCTGCCCAGCTCGGCATCCAGCTGCCCACGGGCGGGAGCGGTGGCGAGTCGGTGGCGTTCTACGCCCAGCTCCTGACCTCCCGCGACGTACTGAGGGAAGCCGTGCAGTCCAGCTACCGGGTCGGTGGCGGGGAGGTGACGTTCTTCGATGCGTACGGGATCAAGGGCGACTCGCCGGCGGACGCCCTGTACTCGGCGTTGCGGCAGATCCCGAACGACCTCCAGGTGCGCGTGGACCTGAACTCCGGACTCGTCTCCCTCACCACGATCGGGCCGACACCGGCTATGGCGGAGGCGCTGAACCGGCGGCTACTGGACCTCGTGAACCAGTTCAACGTGGAGCAGCGCCAGTCGCAGGTGGCGGCGGAGCGACGCTTCGTCCAGGGGCGGTTGGACCACGCCCAGCAGGCGCTCGCCGCGTCCGAGCGGGAGTTGCAGCAGTTCCTCGAAGCGAACCGCCTTTACCAGAACTCGCCTCAGCTTGTGTTCCAGGCCGAGCACCTCCAGCGGCAGGTCCAGCTGCACCAGGACGTGGTCACCTCCCTCTCACAGTCGCTGGAGCAGGCCAGCATCGAGGAGGTACGGAACACGCCCGTGCTCACCGTCGTGGAAACGCCCGAGGGCTCCGCCGTGCCCGCGGGGCGAGGCCTCAAGATGGCGCTCCTGGTGGGCTTTTTCGTCGGGTGCGTCATTGCCGTCGGGCTCGCCCTGACGGTGGACTATGTGCAGCGGCAGCGGGAGGCCCGCCCCGAGCTGTACGACGAGGTCCGCAGGGCCGGCCGTGAGGCCCTCGGCAGGCTGACTCCGCGCCGCGCCGGGGCCGCGCGGGAAGACTGAGCCCGGCGGAGCCGCCGGCCAATCCAGAGCTACGACAATGGACTTCTTCGCGATGATTACGCTGCGCTGGTTGGCTCTTGGTCTTTCGGCAACCAATGTGTTCGCGCAGGCGAACCACAATCCCAGACGTAGCCCCGGGCTTGACCTTTCCTGCAGTGGCCCCGTGCACGCCCGGGCTGTTCAGATTTGGGAGACCATCGCGCAGCCGTATTTGGCCGGGCAGATCCAGGACGGCTTAAACAGGCAAGGCAACGTCTACGTTCTGTATAACATCCAGGAACAACTGCAGTCCTTCGTCGAGATGACGCGGCGCTGTAAGAGTGCCAAGGAAATCGACGAACTCGCCACCCTGCTAAACGCCGCATTCAGATCGCTGCGTCCACTTCCCGATGACTCGACAAGTACGGGTTGGGTGTGCACGGGCGGCAGCACCTGCACGGCAGCGAACAAATTACTGGGCAAGGAAGTCCAACTTTGCAGTGCCCAATTTCTCGGCTTACTTGGCGCGGTCGCTACCGATATCGTGGAGACTGTTTCGCCTGGACAGCGAACGCAAGCTGAAGACACGTTCCTATCCAACGCGTCCAGCGCCATGGCGATGCAGGTGAATCGATGGCTCTCGCCACGCTACTCCTCAGGCGTCTCAGCACGCTTGGCGATGACGTCTGAGAGCGTCAGGGACGGTCGTTCGCGGTACTTCTTCGTGGATAAAGACCTATGGATGATGACTACTCTTTCGGATCTATCCGAATTGTATCAGGCCGGTGTCATCACAACCCCGAGGGCGCGCGCTGCCTTCAAACAGCTGCAACTCAAACACAATCTCATAGCGCTGATGTTCAGGTTGTTTCTGAAACGCGTCACGCTTACGGACACGCTTGGGCGCGCGCACGCCATGCTCGACGAGGGCTACTGGCGCCTGTACGCAGATGAGGGGTACGCGCGTTACGCTGCGGATTCAAGTCCAGTCGCATGCGACAGGGACTCGCTCGGCCGGTTGACCAAGCGCATTCGAGTGCCCGCCGCTGCCTCATATATCGATCCCACGATGGGATGGGATATCAGCCACTCCCGTCGACTCGTCCCAGCGCTGGCGACATTTGCACGCAACAGAGAAAACCTGTCCCGGGTGTTTGCCTACGACAGCGACATGTTCGACGTAGTGGCGCTGCAGCGCGCCTTTGCAAATCAGATTGTGGACGTTATCTGGAATAGCGACACACAGTGGCCCCTATTCACCAATTTCTGGGATGGCCAGAACGGTTGGTATCGCGCTGGCTACGAGAACGGGACCGGTGGCTGTCGGCCGGGGAACGCACCGTACAGTCTGGGCGAAGCATTTGCCACGGGGGGATATCTGCAGTGGGGCGCCAACACCAGCACCATACGTACCCTCGGCGAGCGCCTGTATCAGCTTCTCAACACCGATGATCCGAAGGCGAATCTATTCATGGGGAAGCACTACCCAGACATTGGTGAGGCCGGAAGGGCGCCAACCGATAGCCAACAGCTATGGAGAATGACGTTCTTCGCTGGCCTTGTTGGATCGGACTAGCCGCGATCGCCAGTCCACCCGGAAAGTGCCGGCCCGGTGCTCAGGCCGGGAAGGCTGAGCTGGCGCCGCGGCCCGTTTCAAGGAATCGATAGACGCCGACGAGCATCTTCTGCTCTTCCTCCCAGCTTGGCGTCGCTGACAGCGCCCGGATCGCGGCTTTCTTTTCCGACACCACCGCGCGATTGATCGAGGCAAGGAGCTCCGTAAGCCGCGGCACAGACAAGGGCGTGAGCCAGCCAGCCGATTCGCGCTCAAGAAAGCGCGCCATTTCGGGAAAATCCTCGTTTACGACGGCCGGCAGACCGGCCATCCGGTATTCGAAGAGCTTGTTGGGTAGCGCATATCGATAGCTGAGCGCGTCGCTGTCCAGCAGACAGATGCCGACATCGGCTTCCTGCGCGACGGCGACTACCTCGTGGGGCTTGACCGGATCCAGCAGAAAGCAGTTGCTGTCCTCCTTGACGACGGCCTCGAGCATCGGCTTCAGGGACCCAGAGCCCATAAACACCATCTTTCGATCGGCGCCCAGTTTGGAGAAAGCATCGATCAAGTACGGGATGCCACGCCCAGGGTCCAAGCCGCCGAGATAGAGGAATACGATGTCACCCGGCGCGGAACCACACACTTCTCGAAGGGAGAAGGGCGCGGAAGCCTTGAGCGACGAGAGGGACAGAACGTTACGGACGACTGTGAATGCGTGGCTGGGATAGGCGTGTTCGTACCATGTCTTGATTGTCTGGTTGACAACGATCGTGTGGTCCACGAAGCGCATCAACATCCGTTCGAGCCACTTGGACACGAGTCGTTTCCGCGCGCTCATGAGGTTGCGTTCTGTTTCCAGTTCGTGCGCGTCGTAGAGTAGGCGCGCGCGTGTGAACGTCTTGATCACGACTCCGATCGGCAATGCCGGAAGACTATGCGCCTGGATGATGGTCGGCCGGAACGAAAGGGCGGTGCCCACGACGCGCACCGCCCACTCGCAATATTTGATCAGTTGGATGGGGAGGACCCGTGGCAGCGGCCGGGTTCGGATGGGGAGCCGTCGCACCACGACACCTGGGGATGGTCGCTCCTCGCCAGGCAGGCGATCTTCCCGGATAGCGGCCACGAGAACCTGCGAATCGGGGAAGGCCATCCGCGCCGCCTCAATCGCACGCAGGGCCCTGCTCGCATGTGCGAAAGGGTTCACGCTGATGTGAAGAATGCGCATAGGAGATGTCCCGGTAGTGCCCCAGCGTTAGTCGAAGCGAATGGAAGAGTTGGAGGCGGTGCTCGCGGTTTCGGAAAGGGTATATAGTTGAGAGAGCGGCGTTTGTTCGATCACGGTGACGCTCAGAATCTGCAAAACTTCGTAGAGGCTGGCATGGAGCCCGAGGCGTTTCTTGAGGATGGCGACGGCGACGCAGGTCATGGAGCGTGTGCAGCTTAATCGCGGCTTTGGTCGTGCGAAACGGGCCCAGAGGAACACGCACAAGGACAGATCGATCGTCGTGGCGTCGATCGCGGAGATCGTGCTGGCCGATCGACGCCGAACGGGTCGACCGCATAGAGTCGGCGGGCCGGGCGAATCAGACTCTGCGCGAACTTGAAATGATGCGCCAGTCGCGCGCGGCGTTGGCATGGGCGAGGGTGTTGCGCGCGACTTGGGCGCGCACCCCGCTTCTGTTTCAGGAACTGATTATCTGATCCTCGCTCAACGTTGGGACACTAGCGGCCATCGATACAAACGTGCACGTGTGTGCCCTCATCAACCATCCAGCACCTCAAGATATAAATCACGCCGACTTCTAGTCGGGAAAGTGGAGTTGTGCCACAAGAGGGTGAACGTGCCGCCCACCCGTTTGCATTGATGTTTCAGTGCCAGCATGCGGCCGCGGGCCGCTGCATGGTCTCCCAAGTTCATGTAATTGGCGCCGAAGACACTGCGTTCCATCACAACGAGCGGGCGAATTTTGATTGGTAGCGGCTCTTGGGCTACCGGATCGAACGCCGGGTACTCGAAACAGGTACCACAACGGAATCCAGCGCAATCGGCATAGGTCAAGCTGCTGTCGTAGTCCATGCCGGCGTCGCTCCACGCGCGCAGCGTCACTGGCTGGCGCCATTGCAGGTAGTGCATCCTCCCGCCCCACTGCGACTGTTCAACGCCTTCCTCGGCGCACACACGGCGTAGGCGACCGGCCTCATGCTTGATCTGCGCGGGATCGAGAAAGGTATTGTAACTCGGATGCAGTCCAACTTCATGCCCGCGTGTATGAATGCGCCGAATCAAATCGCGGATGGCGCGGTGCTCTACCGCGTAGTCGCTGTCGTGCGGAGTGCCGCGCCGGTCACATATGAAGTAGAACGCGCTAACCAGCCCACGCTTCTCCGAAACATCCATCAACCAATCGAATGAGTTGAAGACGTCCGCCGGATGCAGCCGGCGCCGCGTACGCAAACGCACCCACGGGGCCAACAGAGCGCGCGGGTCATGAGACTTCAAGACGTCAGCAGCCATTCGACGCGGTAGGGTATGCCAAGAGCAAAACCCGTAGCGCGACGGCGCATCCACATCATGCGAAACCTTGACGCTGAACGCGTGCTGCTTCGGCGCCCAGCCCGGCAGTACGCGACTGATGACCTGTCCAAGGATATCCAGCCATTCGTCCACGACCGGGCGTTCCAGATACCCATGTTTGAATGCGTGCGACGAGCTGGCCGCGAAACGGCCCTGTTCGTCGAGGTCGGTTCGACCAACCTCCTCCTGGCGCGTCAACATCCAATACGCAAGGCCGAGGAAGTCGTAACGGATGGCGTACCCGTCTGTCGTCTCTTCGATGAGAGGCGCAGGCAGCGATGCCCTGCCCGGTGCGGGCAAGGGGTTACCGAGGATAGGCGCCCAGCCTTCGTCTGCGGCGTCCCAACTCGTGCACGGCAAATCCGAGTCGGCTCGACCAAAAGTCACCAGGTCAGCATCCACTGAAACGCATTTCTCGGTGCCTTCAAAAGACAAGCGCCACGCACGTGGCGTCACATCCAGCGTAACGGGCATGCCGAGGCGACTCTCCAGCACGACGCGTAACCAGCTCGCCCGGCGCCTTTGTCTACTCGCAAGATCGACGGTCCTTTCAAGAGAATCAGGCACGCGAACCCCTCACAGTTCATCCCATCCAGTTGCGACAACTACTAACCGTGCGGACAACTACTACTGTCCCATCACCGACGCCTACATCTTTACCAAGAATGGCGGGGCGCGTGACGTTCATAGGGCAGAACTGAACGATCCGAGAGTGCCTACCCATGCAAGGCCTGCCATTGTCATCATGCTCACCTCGAATCGTAGCTTGCTCTGCAATGGTTGACCTGGCACCCATTCGCGCGGTTCGCAACGAACTAGTCGACCGACGTCCAATGGAGGCTTTTACACCCACGCCTAATCGTGGAGACTCGGCGCGTTGCGTGTGCGCGGTACGACCAGCAAGAGGTCGCACCATTCGCGCATCTTGGCCCCGAATTCCCGCCTCATCGACTCCTTGAGCGGATCTTCACTGCCGCGAGACTCCGCGTCGCGCTCCCAGCCGCCGCCATGCTCGCCGCAGGAAGGCTATCGGCGCAGCACGCTTATTGTACCCGCGCAGAATGCGACAACTTACGCACGTTGGGTCGTCGCAGAGGCAGTACCTCGGATTCTTCGAGAGAATCGCGCGCTCGATTGCGAATGCCCTCTCGGCATCTACACACAACGTCCAGGCGTCCCCGATATATCCGGTTCGCAGGTTGGCGTCGTTCGCATAATCACTGTAGAAGACGTCAAACCCTGCGCTGCATCCCGGTGACTCAAAGGGATGGTAGAATGTCCGGGTCTGCCCCGGCAATCGCACATGCACGAACCACTTCGCGTAATGGCGCTGCGAAAGTCCCAAATCGTACTGTGCCAAATGCACAGTGGAAAATCCAGGACTTTCCTTCAGACAGCCGATGAGGAGCATTTTCCCGTGAGCGGCCATTAGCGCACGCATCGGCTCGAAGCACGCGGCGTCCGCATCATGCCCTGCCAGAAGCTGTTCTGCGCGCCGCCCGAGCGCTGCGAATGAGTGGGTCGGATGGTGGGATCGAAGCGCTCCCGGCTGACTCAGCACGATCGTGCTGATCGCCCCTACATAGGGTCGCGTACTCTGATCGGATACCGGGATGTCTCGCCGCCAGATCTTGTATTGAGGAACGAACGCGGGGACGAGGAGTGTCCCCTCGTCCCCGATCACATCGAACAACCCACCTAGGAGCACGTCTACCGCATTGCCCGCCATGGACCCAACCGCCCGGAGACTGGCCCGGATGTAAACCGCATCTCCCCGGGTAACCCCAAGCGTTCGGAATCCGTCCGCCACAATCGATCGCGTTATCGGCGCATTTGCGGGCAAGCTGCCACCTTTGATGCCTGATCAATCACTCAGTGTTCGCACACTAGCCACGGGGAGCAGATACCACGGCCTCCCCCTCAATGACGATCGTTCCCTCCTGGTTCGTACATGTCGTCCGAAGCCTGATCCGACGGCGTTCCAGCTTTTCGATCACTTCTACCTTCGCCTCGATCGTATCACCGAAGAAGACCGGGGCAAGGAATGTCAGGCTCTGCGACACGTAGATCGTGCCGCTGCCCGGCAATTCATTTCCGATGGCCCGGGAGATCAAACCCGCCACGAGCAGTCCGTGTGCAATCCGCCGCTGAAACCGCGTGCCACGCGCCCACTCGGCGTTGACGTGCGCCGGATTCAGATCGCCGGTGATGCCGGCGTACGTGTACACGTCGCTCTCGGAGATAGTCTTCGCAACGGCGGCCACGTCGCCAACTGCGATGTCATCATACTCGCGTCCGGTCATCGTCGATCCTTCGATTGAACAGAGTGCGGTAGATTGCATGCCCAACGGGAGGAAGGTCGCGGCGGTTACTCGCGTGCGGGAGCACCGTCGCTGAACTCCGCGCTGGTGAACGACTTCCGTTCCGCGAGTCGAATGTTGTCCGCGCGATGGTAATATGTCGGTTGCACTTCGTTCGAGGCAATCCCATAGCTAGTCGACACTCGAGTGGCCTTCTATCCTCAGGCAGCGGTGGAACGGACGTCGGGATCAGGTGCAGTGATGCAGTGCTCCCGCTGAATTACGGCCCGGAGCGTAGGTAGGTGGCGATGGCCGAACAGCTTCCGGAGCCGCCGTTCGATGTTGAGCAGGGCGGCGGCAATCCACCGCTGCTTCTGGTTGGAGTTCTTCCAGTGATCGACCCGGCCGCAGCGCCGGTCGGCCTGCGCGATCACGGACTCCAGGACGCTGGTCGTCTTGAGCGAGCGACCGAGCAGCGGAAACAGGCCGGGCCGGTGGAGGGTGAGCGTCTCCTCAAAGCCCTCGTCCAAGCCCGCCCCCGCCGACTCGTTCAGCTCGTGGAGCTCGGTGCGGATCGCCTGCAGGTCGCGCATCGCTCCGTCCCCGCCCGCCGTGATGGAGAGACTCCTCACGTGGGGATACAAGCACCAGCCTTCTACCGGCCACGACCCGCCGATCGACGCCACGGTGACCCTCCCTTGGTCGCCGCGTTGGGAAGCGCAATCGGCGTTGCTGCGCGATAAGTTGCAAGAGTACAGGACCACGTACGAGCAAAACGCTTCGGCGCCGTGCTTGTAGCCCAGGATGCGCCGTTTGCGGGGTGCAGCATCTTAGCGTAGTTCGCAGTCTGCGAGAGAACTCGGCTGGCAGGCGTCAAGGTATTGCACGGGGGGCAGGGTGGCGACGAAGCATTCATGGGATACCACAAATTCGGGCTGTTCCGCGCTCGGGAGCTCGTGTCCAAGGGAAGACTTGTTGAGGTGCTACGATCGAGCCTCTACGCGCTACACTCAATCAGCAGCTCCGGACTCAGTAGGAGAGCGATCGTGCACAACATAGGACGATACGTGCCCGGGCTGCGTGCGCCGAGTATCCTAATGCGAATCGCAGCTCCCTCGATGTCGAGCCTGCAACTCCATGCAGCGACACCGCTTTGAAACGGCCGGCCCGCGATGCGCTATCATTATAGCCGTCCGATGTTGCTATGTTTCGAGGACAGAAACGATATGGGGAACAGCGTCGAAACCCGATTGCCCTGCATGGACCGTCGGCTCGTTGAACTGGGAAGCCCTCTTCCCGAAGCGATCAAGATTCGAGGGGGGTATGGCAAGTGGGTCTTGCGAGAGGCGATGAGAGACCGACGATCCGTGTATGTAAGCGGTAGCCGAGCGAACCGAGGATTCAACGCGAACCATTCATATGCGATCTCCTCGGGGCTCGGCGCGAACATCCGCCAGAAGCTCAATAGGGTGAGCGGCCAAGTTGCCAAGCTGGTCGGAGAGCGTGTCAACCCAACGAGGGCTTACCCCAACCAGAGGCCGCCTGCGAGTCCGGCCGCAGTTGCGGAAGCCATCGCCCCGGTCTGGTTGGGACAACGGTTCACGGGTACGATACCGGCATCCCAGCAGACGGTATGACCTCCTCTCGCGAGATACTCCGCTTCCTAACTGATCTAGGACTGGTGAGTACCCCAGAGGACCTGCGCATTTCTCACGACCGCTTGACCGTGAATTGCGTGTCCGCCGAAGATGAGGCCACGGAGGGCGCGCTCAGTTGGCTGTCGCCAGCCCGGTTCAAGCGTTCGCCACAGCGGATTCGGCAGTTCCGCGGTGCGATTCTCTTGGCACCGGCGCTCGTCGGCGTTCAGGAAACGGCTAGCGGGGTAGCGATCGGATGCCCCAACCCCAAGGTTGCGTTTGCACTCGTCGTTCAGGAATTCTTTCCGCACCTGCTCCGATCCCCGTGGCCCACCGACGGGAATACGCGGCACGCAGGGGCCTCGGTTGCGGATGATGCCGTGATTGCATGTGGCGTGGTACTCGGAGACGGTGTGAAGATCGGTCCTCACGCGGAGATTGGGCCGTATACTTGTATAGCGCACACAACGGTGGGAGCGGGAACGAAGATCGGCGCACACTGCGCGATCGGGCTGCCCGGCTTCGGGTTCGAACAATCCAACGCCGGCGAATGGATTCGATTCCCCCACATCGGCCGCGTGGAAATCGGCGAACAGGTTGAAATCGGCTCGAATACGTGCATCGACCGGGGCGCGTTGGGCGCCACCCGCATTGAAGCCGGTGCGAAGATCGACAACCTGGTCCATATTGCGCATAACGTCGTCATTGGTGAACGCAGCCTCGTAATCGCGCACGCCATGATAGCCGGAAGTGTGAAGCTCGGATCAGACGCGTGGGTGGCCCCAAGCTCGGCCATCCTCAATCAGCTCACCGTCGGGGCCGGCGCCGTCATAGGGTTAGGCGCGGTGGTAATTCGTGACGTCGCCCCGGGGGCGACGGTTGTTGGAAATCCAGCCAAGCCATTGATGCCGAGGGAACCCGATGGAGAATGAGCGCCTCGCGGTCGGTCTGGACCGAGCCCTTGTGCTGTGTCCGCACACAGATGACGAGTTTGGTTGCGCCGGAACCATCGCTCGATTGTTGGAGGCGGGAGCCGCCGTGCGCTACATCGCATTGAGCCGGTGCGAAGAGTCGGTGCCGCTTGGCCTCCCACCGGACACTCTCGAAGAGGAATGCAGGCGATGTACCAGAGCGCTCGGCATTCCCCCGGAAAACACGGAAGTGCTCCGCTTTCCAGTCCGACACTTTCCGAGAGTCAGGCAGGAAATACTAGAGCACCTAGTCAAGGTGGGAAGAGAATTCAAGCCGGACATCGTACTCCTGCCTGCCTCTGACGATATGCACCAGGATCACCACACCGTATACGAGGAAGGATTCCGCGCTTTCAAGCAGTCAACGGTGCTCGGATATGAGCTACCACAAAATCTGATTTCGTTTCACAATTCCACGTTTGTTGCCTTGAATGAGCGACATCTGGAGACGAAGATTCAAGCCTTGCAGGAGTACGAATCACAGGAATTTCGGCCATACGCAACCGCAGAGTTCATGCGAGCGTTGGCCACCGTTCGTGGCGTTCAGGTCGGCAGTCCTTTCGCCGAAGCCTTCGAGGCTGTCCGCGTGGTGTTTCGGTAGACCGGCCCGGAACGGAAACAGGGCGGTGAAGATCTGGATCGTAAAGGCCGGCGAACCCCTGCCTCGGGTTGGCGCTCAGGCAAGGTTGGCCCGGAGCGGGAACGTTGCGTCTGCACTTGCGAAGCGAGGCCACGAGGTCACTTGGTGGGCATCGACCTTTGAGCATGGCTCGAAGCGGCACACGCTCCGGGAAGGAACCCACCTGACGCTGATGCCGGGGCTTGACGTGAAGGCCATCTATTCCCCGGGGTATCGGCGTCACATGTCCGCACGCCGGCTCGCACACCACTGGTGGCTGGCCAGGAAATTCTCCAGAATCATTCGGCTGGAGCCCCGCCCCGACATGATCTTGGTTGCCCTGCCGCTGCCCGAATTGGCATCAATCTGTGCGCTGTTCGGCAAGAAGACGGGGGTTCCAGTGGTGGTGGACTGCCGCGACATGTGGCCTGACATCTTTCTCGAGCGTGCGCCGAATCTCCTTCGCTGGATTGCCCGTTGCGCCTTATGGCCGATGGAACGGCAAACACGGACGGCCTGCCACGATGCGACAGCAATCCTTGGACACACCCCGGCTTTCGTCGAATGGGGGCTGGCGAAGGGGCGACGCACTCGATCTTGGATGGATCAGGACTTTCCTCTCGCTCACGCTGTCCAAGCGATCGATCAGACCGCAGTCGACGCAGCAACCCGATGGTGGAAAGACCGCGGCGTAAGTCGCGAAGGGGGCCTTTTCGTCGTGGCCTTCGTGGGGACGTTGACGCGGCATTTGGAATTGGATGTAATCGGGGAAGTAGTCCGTGGACTACGATCCGCAGGTGACCGGATACAGATTGTCATGTGCGGCGCTGGTGATCACGAGCGGGCTCTCCGAGTGGTGCTTGAAAACGATGACCGTTTGGTCATGCCAGGATGGGTGGACGCGCCGCAGATGGCCGCACTGCTGGCCATGGCTGACGTTGGACTCGCTCCGTACCGTAGCAGCCCGAGTTTCGTGGTCAGCATCCCCAACAAGGCCATCGAATACCTTTCAGCTGGCCTGCCGATCATCACGAGCCTCGAGGGGATGTTGGGGGATCTCGTCAGCCGGGAACAGTGCGGCGAGCGGTACCACAATAACTCACCGGCAGCTCTGCTCGACACCTTGCGACGATTAGCGAAAGACCCCGGACGGGTTGCTACCATGCGAGTTCAGGCACGGCGAGTTTACGCCGAGTGCTTCGAGTCAGGAAGCGTATACGACAGGATCTGCGAGCACCTGGAATGCATCTTCGAAAGCACCAAGCCGGACGGCGTGTGAAGCGAGCATTCGACTCCGTCGGTTCGGGCATGTGTCTGTTTGCCTTCGCGCCGATCCGCCGGCTGATCTTGTACGATCTACCAGAACTCGTCGATGTGCTGAGCGGTGAAATGAGTCTCGCATCCAGCAGACGCCCATGAAGCGGATCT
Organism: uncultured Gemmatimonadaceae bacterium; assembly: GCA_963781765.1. Taxonomy (GTDB): domain Bacteria; phylum Gemmatimonadota; class Gemmatimonadetes; order Gemmatimonadales; family Gemmatimonadaceae; genus JAGWRI01. Next base: position 2,139 of record CAWAHC010000005.1, on the reverse strand, counting down.
TCTTGTCGCCTCCGCACATGAGCGGCGACGAACTGGCTTATGTGGCCGACGCCTTTCGTAGCAACTGGATTGCTCCCCTTGGACCACACGTCGAGGCCTTCGAAGCGGAATTCGCAGCCTGTGTCGGTGCGAAGCACGCTCTCGCTCTGTCGTCCGGCACGGCGGCGATTCATCTGGCGCTCTTACACCTCGGGGTTGGCCGGGGCGACGACGTCTTGGTCAGCACTCTGACATTTTCCGCCACAGTCAACCCCATCCGATACCTCGAAGCGCAGCCGGTGTTCGTGGACAGCGAACGAAAGTCATGGAATCTTGATGCAGACCTCGTAGTCGAGACGATCAAGCGACGGGCGAAGCAGGGGCGCCTCCCCAAAGCTGTGATTCCCGTTCATCTGTACGGGCAGTCGGCCGACCTCGGCGGCATTTTGACAACGTGCCAGGAATTCGGCATTCCAGTTCTCGAAGATGCGGCCGAAGCCCTGGGCGCCACGTACAAAGGCGCGACGCCCGGCACACTCGGAATCGCCGGAGCATTTTCTTTCAACGGAAACAAGATCATTACGACGTCGGGCGGCGGAATGCTGGTATCGAACGATGCGACGTTGATCGCGCATGCGAGAAGCCTCGCAATGCAGGCGCGGGACCCGGCGCCGCACTACCAACACAGCGAGATTGGTTACAACTACCGCCTCAGCAACATTCTGGCCGCCATCGGGCGCGCTCAACTGGCGGTTCTCGAAGACCGCGTCACGGCGCGGCGACGAAACTTCCAGTTCTATTACGAGGCTCTGGGCAGGGAACCAGGAATCACGTTCCAGCCCGAAGCGTCCTGGGGGCGGCACACCCGCTGGCTGACTGTCATGATGATCGACCGATCGGCGTTCGGTGCCGACCGGGAAACAATCCGACTCGCTCTCGAGGCAGAGAATGTTGAGACGCGCCCGGTTTGGAAGCCGATGCATTTGCAGCCGGTGTTCAAACAGCACGAAGTAGTCGGCGGAACCGTCGCCGAGGAGATCTTCGCCAACGGGCTTTGTCTCCCGTCCGGGTCGAACCTTACGGAGGACGATCTGCATCGGGTCGTCGACGCTATTCGGCGCCAGCGAAGATAGCGCGCCTTCCTGCGCAATGTGGTCGGCCTGCCTCTGATGGGTTCTACCCCGGAAGTGTGGACACTCCACCGAAGCCCTATCTTGGGCGAAAGGTGGTGTCATGGCCATGCGAAGGAGATTCAGCGCCGAGTTCAAGCGAGCGGCAGTTCGGCTGCCCCGTCAGCCAGAAACGAGCGTGTCCCAAGTGGCAAGAAAGGACATCGAGGTGAGCACAAGCCACGTGTTCCGCTGCCTGCGGGTGTCGCGAAGCGGGTTCTACGCCGGGGTCCGGCGACCGCCGAGCGACCGGGCGCGGGAAAATCGGCGTCTGCTGGGGCGGATTCGGAGGCACCACCGCACGAGTGACGGAGATGATGGGCGCGCCCCGGATCCATGGGTTCCTGACGGATGAAGGCGAAGCCGCCAGCCTCAACCGCATCGCCCGCCTCATGGCCAACGCCGGCCTGCAGGGCATCCCACGGAAGCGCCGGTGGCGTCGCAAGGCCAGCAGCACGATCGCGGAGGCCCGGCCCGACATCTTCAGTTGCATCGAGCGCTTCCACAACCGCCTGTGTAGCGGCGGGTCGACGCCCGCCGGAACGCGGCCCATGCCTTGACCCAAGTGTCCGCGAAAACGTGGTAGAACCCCCTCATAAACTCGCCGGCCGGAAATCGATCTATCACGCCGGGGGCGGCCAGCATCGAAACACGCGCAAGGCGAGTGCGAGAGTTCGGCCCGCTCACTTCGATAGAGGATTAACACGATCTGGTGCCAGACGTCCCACGACATGGAAGGGAATTCCCTATGACTGGTATCTTCGTCGAGACTCATGAGTCTCATATGGTACCGGGGTTCATTCTGGACGATATGACGATTACGTCATAGTGAATTTCGTGCTTGTCTCCAGAGGTGCGGCGAGATATTCTCGGGTGTGACCTAAAGATGCCTGCTAACTGTCGGGCTCCCAGGGCCCTATGAACCTGACGCGGAATCGGTACCTCCTTTTCGTTGACATAGCCCTCCTCGCGATCGCGCCGTTCCTGTTGT